>JBFXFJ010000004.1:17456-202121 GCA_050179155.1 Steroidobacteraceae bacterium | reverse complement strand
AACTGACCGGGGAGATGTTGAGCCGTGCCGTCGTCAACAAGGGCGGCCGGCCGCGCTCTCCGAATCCGCGCCAGCTCATTTCTCTTCGCCTGCCGCCCGAGGTCGTGAAGCGGTGGCGCGCGACCGGTCCCGGTTGGCAGACCCGCATGGCAGATCGCCTCGCCAGAACCCCGATTCCGCGCGGCAAGGAGTGAAACCTAACTATGCGATGCAGCGGTCGTCGGGCGACAAAAGAAGAGACGCAACTGTCGTATGACTGCTAGAGCGATTGCAGGCGGTACGATCCATCGGCTGCCGACGGATTTCCGGCGAGCCATCGAGTCCGACGGCGCTGCGAAAGACCTCTGGGTTGCCATCACCCCGCTGGCGCGAAACGAGTGGATCTGCTGGGTCACGTCGGCCAGGAAAGCAGAGACCAGGAAACGCCGCATCGAAGTCGGCCTCGATAAAATGCGTGGGGGCATGCGCAGGCCGTGCTGTTGGCCCGGCTGCCCGCACCGCTAAGGCCGACGTCGATGCTTGCTGTCCAGCCGACGCACCCGCGCCGTCACAATCGCCAGGAGCGATGGCCGAGCCCCATTGACAGTCGAATTCACAGGAGTATTCTACGCGGCTCGAATTTTGGAGCGTAGCAATGGCGCAGTCACCGACCAGCATTCAGAACGTACTGGAGTTCACGAAACACTGACGTTTCGCCCGGGATCGCGTTTCGGCTTAGCCGACACAAGGCCTCTGGGTGCGAAACCCGAGGCTTTTTTTGTGCCTATGAATCGCCCATCGCATCGATCCCGTTGGCGCCTTGCGGAAAGACGCCTCGCACTCAACCTGCCGCGCCTTACCCTGCAGGCAGACCTTGATTCGCTTGCCGACTCGATGCTGGGCATGCGGACGATTCTGGCACTGGACAGCGATCCGTCCCTGTTTCCGATCCATCGAGAGATCAGGTTTGCAGTTCGCCGGCCTCTCGATGAGGTATTCGACGATCTCGCCCTCCGCGTCGCGCCCCGGGCGCAGCGCCTCGCGGCGGGCGCCGTGATTTTCGAGGGCGAGGGATTCTTTGCGTCCGCCACGGGTCGCCGTAAGACGTATTACTCAAGTGGAACCATCTGCGTATGGGCGCACGATTTCGACCGGCTGCGCGAGGTGGAAGCCCACATTCTGCGCGCGATCGGTGACCAGATGGTGCGCGAAGAGCAGTTTACGATCGACTGGTACTTTCACGGAGGGCACAGCGGACTCACCAACGTTTCGTTCGAAGAGTTGGCTGATCCCGCCCTGATCGACGAAGCCTATCCATCGATCGAAGGAGGCGTATCCGCGTTCATAGAGCGGTACCTGGAGGCGCGCGACACCATCCTGGTCCTGCAGGGACCGCCCGGCACCGGTAAGACGCGGCTCGTGCGCGCGATACTCGCGGCGATGTCCAGACGCAAGCGGGACAATGCGATAGTAATGTACACCGCAGATCGCCGCGCGATCGACAATGACGAGATCTTCGTCGAGTTTCTCACCGGAGCGCACGACGCACTCGTGATCGAGGACGCTGATCACCTGCTCGGTGCTCGCGCGAACGGCAATCCGGACTTGCACCGGTTCCTGACGGTTGCAGACGGGGTCGTTCAGGCCTTGGGCAGAAAGATCGTCTTCACGACCAACCTGCACAACATTGGCGACATCGATGACGCCTTGATCCGTCCGGGCCGCTGCTTTGCGGTTGTGCGCACACGAGGCCTGTCCCGCGAGGAGGCAAGGCGTTTTCTGGCTGCGCTCGCTGTCGATCGCCTGACTGATACCTCCCTGATCGTCGAACGCGCGCTTTCGAGCGGATCGAAAACAGCAACGCTGGCGGAGTTGTATCGCGCAATCGGGACTCGCTGCTAGGGAAAGCCTTCAGAAGTTCGATTGGCAAGCGACGTGTCGACTGCGCGCCGCCGCTGATGCCGGGCGTCACGTCCCGTCTGTCACTTGCATCCGCCGAAGTGATACTTTAGTATCACTTTTATGCGTACCGAACTGGTTACCACCCTGAAGCGCCAGGCAACGGAACTGCTGTCCGAGCTGGAGCGCGACCGCCAGCCAATCCTGATCACCCAGCACGGCGTGCCGAGCGCATATCTCGTCGATGTCGCCACATATGAGTCGTTGCAGCGGCGCATGGGTTTGCTTGAAGGTATTGCCCGCGGCGAGAAGGCCATTGAAGAAGGTCGTACCGTTTCCCATGCCGAGGCCAAACGGCGCATGTCGCGATGGCTGAAGTAGTCTGGACCGAGCCCGCCCTCAGCGATCTCGATGCCATTGCGGATTACATTGCGCTGGAGAACCCTGATGCCGCCCGTGAACTCGTGCGGTGCATCTTTCACCACGTGGGGCAACTCGCCACCCATCCTCAAAGCGGCTCCAAGCCGCAGGAACTTCGTGGCTGGCGATATCGCCAGATTGTTGAGCCGCCCTGCCGGGTCTTCTATCGCGAGGACTCGGGCCGCGTTTACATCCTTTACGTGATGCGGGCCGAGCGGCTGCTACGGCGAGGCAGGCTTAAATCCCGGGACAAATGACTCGGCGAGACCTGACTTTGCAATTCAGCAGTCCTCAGCGCGAGCCATGACGATTGGCGGGCCACGGACCAACACTGTTCGTCGGGCTATCAACGAATGTCGACCTGAAGCTCGTAAACCGGCTGGAGTTCGGCTCGGGGGCGGTAGTAATGCGATATGAGCCGAGAAGGCAATGACCCGACCGGCAAAATTGTCCGACGCAGCACCCCTGGCGGCACTCGCGGAGCGAACTTTTCGCGAGACTTTTGCCGCGGACAATTCCGAAGAGAATATCAATCTGCACGGTGCCCGGAAATTCAGTGCCGAAGTCCAGGGTGGAGAAATATCCGATCCGCAAATGTCGACTCTCCTGGCCGAAGTTGCCGGTGAGCTGGTCGGCTTTGCGCAACTGCGATTGTCGCACGGGGCGCCGTGCGTCGAAGGCGACCGACCGGCCGAGCTGCATCGAATCTATGTTGCAAGCGCGTGGCATGGCCGTGGCGTCGCCGGCGAGCTGATGCGCGCTGTTTACGCTGCCGCCGCCCGGGCGGGGTGTGATTGCATCTGGCTCGGCGTGTGGGAGCGCAATCCGAGGGCAATTGCCTTCTATCGCAAGTGCGGGTTTTCCGTGGTCGGTGAGCATCTGTTCATGCTCGGGCAGGACCAGCAACGCGACCTGATCCTCGCAGCGCAAGTTGATAGCCTTTTGCCAGGCACCTGACATGGCTCAAGCTGTCAGGCGACCAACGATCCTGCGCACCCACGGCGCGACGAGAGTCACCGCCGGAAATGCCACGGGCCAGGTCATTGCACAACTCCTGAGCCATTGCGCCGGAAACCCCGGGTCGATTCCCTCGCTGATCGCGAGGACGAAGGCGGACACGATGCCGACCATGATGGCCGAGAGAAGCGCGCCGAAAAGAATCGGCGCA
Source organism: Steroidobacteraceae bacterium (assembly GCA_050179155.1). Lineage (GTDB taxonomy): Bacteria > Pseudomonadota > Gammaproteobacteria > Steroidobacterales > Steroidobacteraceae > SCUD01. The sequence continues at coordinate 198,655 of JBFXFJ010000004.1, read as the reverse complement.
AGACGGGCGGGAATACGCATTTCATTCTCCTTTGGCAGTCAACTGAACAGGAGACCGGCAATCCGGCCCGCCGCATAAAGTCCAAGGCCGAAAATACCGTGGGTGATGAGGCTCTGCGTTCGCGCGGCGGCGGGACGCGGCGTGCGGCTGGCGGCAATGCCAGCGCCCATGCCGGGCTGCATCAACAGGAAGGGCGCTGCCACGGTGCCGATTCCGACGATCAGGGCGGGTGCGATCGTCGGCTGCTGAATCCATGCGTGGCCCCAGATGGCAGGCAGGATGGCCGCAAACGAGATGCCGATCAGGTAGTGGGCAGTCCAGCCGATCGCGCGTTCGCCACGCACCGGCACCGCGGCCGCAATGGAATCATGGTGAAGGCGCCCGCGCGGCATGTGGGCGAGCCAGCGGCCGACCAGGCCGTAGTCCGGCGCCGGGATGCCGAGCAGGTGCTTGCGCGCGATCGCCCACAGGTCGATCACCACGGTCGCGCCCGCCCCGACTGAAAGTGTCCACACCAGATAATCCATGACCGTCTCCAATGGCTTGCCTTCCTGCGGCACAGGCTGCAGAGTGCCACTTCAAGTCGACTTGAAGTCAAGGGGTGCGGCATGGATATTGCCGAGGTGGCAAAGCGGTCCGGCGTTCCTGCCTCGACGCTTCGCTTCTATGAGGAAAAGGGCCTGATCACCTCCATCGGCCGGCACGGCCTGCGCCGCCTGTTCGATCCCGGCGTGCTGCAACGGCTGGCGCTCATTGCGCTGGGGCGCTCCGCCGGCTTTTCGCTCGACGACATCGCGCGCATGTTTACCTCCGACGGGCGCCCGCGAATTGACCGGCGCAGGCTCGCCGCCAAGGCGGATGAACTGGACGCAACGATTCGCAAGCTGATCGGCATGCGCAACGGCCTGCGACACGCCGCCGCCTGCCCCGCACCGAGCCACCTGGAGTGCCCGACGTTCCGTCGCCTGTTGAAGAGCGCGGCGTCCGGGGCCAAGCGCACCTAGATGGCACGCATCCTCCTCGCCTACTCCACCGTGGACGGCCACACGTTGAAGATCTGCGAGCACCTGCGCGAGCGTCTGCAAGATGACGGCCATGCAGTGACGCTCGCCGCACTCGGCGAGCCGCTGCCCGCGGACCTTGCGTCCTGCGACAAGGTGGTCATCGGCGCGAGCATCCGCTACGGCAAGCACCGTCCCGCGGTTTACGAGTTCATCCGCATCAATCAACGCGTGCTGGAGAGCCGGCCCAGCGCGTTCTTCACCGTCAACGTCGTCGCCCGCAAGCCCGGCAAGGACACACCCGACACGAATCCCTACCTCAAGGGCTTCCGGCGCAAGACCACCTGGCGGCCCGCGCTGCTCGGCGTGTTTGCGGGCAAGATCGACTACCCGCGCTATGGTTTCCTCGACCGCGAGGTCATCCGGTTCATCATGTGGTTGACGCGCGGCCCCACCGGCTCGCACGATTGCGTCGAGTTCACGGACTGGGCGGGCGTTGACGCATTTGCGCGGCGCATCTCCTCGCTGCAATGAGCATGAGTACAACCACTTCGATCGCGACACGCTTCTGGCTCGGGATGGCCCTGCCGACCCTTGGCCTCGCGGCATTCACCGTGCTGCTCGCGCTGATCGGCGGCAAGGGCAAGGAGTTCGCGCCGATTCTCCTGCTGCTCATGGCGCTCGTGACCCTGCCCCTGACGATGCTGGCGAATGGCTGGACGCTCTTCGTGGACTGGCGCCGCGGCCGGCTGGTCGCCGGAGCGTTCGTGCTGCCGGCGATCGTCGCCGTCCTGATGGCGATTTTCCTGCAAGGCCCGCATTACGATCGCGGCCTGCCGGCGGCCATCCTGGCGCCCTGCCTCACGTTGCTGGAAGCCGCCTCGAAGCATCCGGTCGTCGCGTTCACGGCCTGGGTCCTGTCCGTCGCCGCGCTGATCCTGCTGGCGCGCCGGATGCACCGCAGCAGATTGCGTTGATGTCCAGGACCCGACCGCCCGAGTTGCGCGCGTACGCGATCGCCATCGCGTCATTCGTGATCCTGCACCTGGCGCTGACCGCGCTGACCGACTCGATTGCCACGACCGCGGCCGGGATCGAGGCCTGGATGCCCTGGCTCAACGCCGCCGCCTACATTCTCTATGCAGTGGCCGGCTTCGTCGCCGGCGCGCTGACGAACCGTCATCACGCGGTGAACGGGCTGGTCACGGGATTTCTCTGCGCGGGTATCGCGGCAGTGCTGTTCAGCGTCGGCCCCGGCCCGGATTTCGGAATCGCGATCCTGCTGCTGAACGGCGCCATCATCGGCGGCGTGGGCGGCGCCTGCTCCTTGCTGATTCCCGACAAGGAACCGGCCGCGAATCGCGACAAGGTTGGACGGCAATAATCTGGCAAATCGCAACGATTTTGGCTGTTGCGGGGAATTGAGCCGACGCTAGCGTTTGCGGATGAAGGTCCTCGGTGATTTGGCAGCCGGCACGCTCAACAGTATCCTGAAACAATCCGGGCTGAAGAAGTCGAGGTAACACGCCATGCGATACGCCATCGTCATCGAGACGGCGGGTGCCAGGTTTTCGGCATATGTTCCCGATCTTCCCGGGTGCGTCGCGACGGGCGCGACCCTCGCGGAAACGGAAGCGGCCATTCGCGAGGCAATCGAGTTTCACCTGGAGGGGTTGCGGGAGGATGGATCACCCATCCCTCCACCCTCCAGTCGTGTCGACTACGTGGAAGTTGCCGCGTGACGACATTTCCGCGTGAACTGGCGGCGCGCCTTCTGGAAGAAGGAACGCCAGGCCGGCCATACGCTCGCGCAGCGCGAGGCCCTCGACTCAACCAGAACCAAAGAGCGGGAAACCGGCAAATGAACAGATCACGCCAAATGCTGTTGGCCTTGCTGCTGTGCCTGCCGGTATTCGCATTCGCCGAGGAAAAACCAGCGGCGCCGCCCGCCCCGGCCGCCCTCGAGCAGCTGCTTCCCGCCATCAACGCGCACTTCGCCGACTACATCGAGAAATCGCACGTGCCGGGACTCGTCTACGGCATCGTGCGCGACGGACGGCTCCTCCATGTCGGCGCGATGGGCGTGCAGGACATGAAGGGGAAACGACCGGTCGATGCCGACAGCCTGTTCCGCATCGCCTCGATGTCAAAGGCATTCACGGCGCTCGCGATCCTGAAGCTTCGCGATGATGGGCGGCTCACGCTCGATGCGCTTGCGGAGACCTACGTGCCGGAGCTGCGGGACTGGCGCTACCCGACCAGCGACTCCCCACGCATCCGCGTGCGCGACCTGCTGAGCCATCTCGGCGGCTTCGTCACCGACGATCCCTGGGGTGACCGCCAGCAGGTGCTGTCCGAAGCGGATTTCACGCAGATGCTGCGGGATGGCGTGCCCTTCTCGCGCGCGCCCGATACGGCTTACGAATATTCGAACTTCGGCTACGCGCTGCTCGGGCGCATCGTCACCAACGTCTCCGGCCGCCCCTACAAGGACTTCATCGAGCAGGAGATCATGCGGCCGCTCGGCATGAGCTCGAGCGGATACGACATCTTCGCCTCGCCGCCGGAGCGCCGCGCGATCGGCAATCGCTGGGAGAACGACGCCTACGCGCGCGAGCCGGACATGGCGCATGGCACTTTTGGCGCGATGGGCGGCGTGCAGACGAGCGCGAACGACTACGCGCGCTGGGTCGCCTTCCTGCTCTCGGGCTGGCCGGCGCGCGACGGGCCTGAACAAGGGCCGGTACGGCGATCTTCCGTGCGCGAATTGTCACAGGGGCTCAATTTCCCGCAGGTGGGGCGCCGCCCCGGCGGCGACAAGGACACCTGCCCGCAGGCCGCGACCTACGGCATGGGCATGCGCGTCGCGGTGGACTGCGACGCCGGCTTCACGGTCGCGCACAGCGGCGGCTACCCGGGCTACGGCTCGTTCATGCTGCTGCTCCCCGACCACGGCATCGGCCTCTTCGCTTTCGCCAACCGCACCTACTCGGCCCCCGCCGTGCCGGTGTGGAATGCCGCGATGGAACTGCACAAGGGCGGCTGGCTCACGGGGCGCGCGATTCCCGTCAGCGATGAACTGGCACAGGCGTATCGCGCGGCGGCTGCGATGTTCGAGGCCGGGGAGCTTGGTCCGGGCCACGGACTGCTCGCGATGAATTTCCTGATGGACCGCTCGGCGGAGAACTGGGCGCGCGAATTTGCGCGCCTCAAGGGCGAGGCCGGCGCCTGCCATACAGATTCGCCGATCACGCCGACCGGCGCGCTCTCGGGCCGCTTCAAGTGGACCTGCGACAAGGCGACGCTCGACGGCGGCCTGCTGCTCGCCCCGACGAATCCGCCGACCATCCAGGCGCTGCGGTTGACGATCCCCGCGCCATGAACGCGCCCGCATGCTGAAGACTTATCACGGCAGCTGTCATTTCGGCGCGGTCCGGTTCGAGGCCGACCTCGACCTGGCGCAGAGCACCTACCGCTGCAACTGTTCCATCTGCCGGCGCACGCGCTTCTGGCCGGCGATCGCCAGACCCGAGGGTTTTCGCCTGCTGGCGGGCGAAGCGGACCTGAGCGAGTACCTCTTCAACACCAGGAAGAACCAGCACTTCTTTTGCCGGCACTGCGGTGTGCGTCCTTTCGGCGTCGGTAACGACACGCCGATCGGCAGGATGTATGGCGTCAACCTCGGCTGCCTCGAGGACGTCACGGACGAGGAACTGGCGAACGCGCCGATCACCTGCGTGGATGGCCGCAACGATCGCTGGCAGAGCGCGCCGGAGTTCTTCAGTCACCTTTGAACCGCGGGAGATCCGGATGAAACGAGTCACGGGCATCGGCGGCATTTTCTTCAAGGCGAAGGACCCGGCCGCGCTCTGGGCCTGGTACAAGCGTCATCTCGGCATCGACGTGCAGGAATGGGGCGGCGCCGCGTTCCGCTGGACCGACGACGCTGGCAAGCCGAAGGCGGGCACGACCATCTGGTCGGTCGGCAGCGCCGACGGCGACATGTTCGCCCCGAGCCAGTCGTCCTTCATGATCAACTACCGCGTCGCCGACCTGAAGAACCTGCTGGAGGCGCTGCGGAACGAGGGCTGCAACGTGCTCGAAAAGACCGACGATTCCGAGTACGGCAAGTTCGGCTGGGTCATCGACCCGGAAGGCAACAAGGTCGAGCTCTGGCAGCCGCCGGAGGGGCAATGAGCCCCGCCGGCAGCGCCATGTACTACATCGTCGAGTCCGGCAAGACCTTCGACCAGGCCGCGGCTGACCTGGAGTCGGCCGTGAAGCGGCATGGCTTCGGCGTGCTGCACATTCACGACCTCGGCGCGACGCTGCGCGGCAAGGGCGTTGCATTCGCCGGCGAATGCAGGGTTCTCGAGGTCTGCAATCCGGGGCAGGCCGCCAGGGTGCTGGCCGCCGACATGCGCCTGAACATGGCATTGCCGTGCCGCATCTCCGTGTTCACCGACCAGGGCAGGACGAAGATCGGCCTGATCAAGCCGGTGCAGATGCTCTCTGCACTGTCGCAGGATCCGGCCCTGCTGCAGGTCGCGCGGGAAGTCGAGGACAAGACCCTCCAGATGGTCAATGAGGCGAAATGACGCACATGCCCAGGAAATACGTTTCGACCGGACTGCTGGCAGCCGCCGGCTTGCTCGCCACCACGTTCGTCCACGCAGAGACGATCGTGATCGAGGCGGCGCAATACCTCGACGTCGTGCAGGGCCGGATGGTGAGTCCTGCCGTGATCGTGGTCGAGGGCGACAAGATCGCTGCCATCAATCCCGCCACGAGGCCCGCGAACGCCCGCACGATCGATCTCGGCGGGCACACGTTGCTGCCCGGCCTGATGGATTCGCACACCCACCTCAATTACGAGATCGTGGACGGCTGGGAGACCGAGCCCGTGCGCTTCAAGGGCAGCGACTTCGCGATGCGCGGCATCCCGAATGCCGGGAAGACCCTGCTCGCGGGCTTCACGACCGTGCGCGATCTCGGCACGGGCCTCGGCTTCTCCGATGTCTCCCTGAAGCAGGCGATCGATGCCGGCTGGGTTGCGGGGCCGCGAATGATTCCGGCGGGCCATGCGCTGTCGATCACCGGCGGCCATTGCGACTTCGCGTGGTACGCGCCGGGCATCGAACCGGCGGAATTCATGTCCGGCGTCGCGGATGGCGTCGACGAAGTGCTGAAGGCGGTCCGCTACCAAATCAAGCACGGCGCCAAGGTGATCAAGATCTGCGCGACGGCCGGCGTGCTGAGCTTCGAGGGCTCGGCCGGCGCCCAGCAGTACACGATCGAGGAACTGCGCGCGGCCGCCGACGAGGCCCATCGTCACGGGCTGCGGATCGCGGCGCACGCACACGGCACGGACGGCATCATCGCCTCGAGCCAGGCCGGCATCGACAGCATCGAACACAACTCGATCATGACCGAGGAAGCCGCCCGGCTGCTGAAGAAGAACGGCACGTACGTCGTGCCGAACATGTACCTGAACAAGGCCATCGACGTCAGCAAGCTACCGCCGGTGATCGCCGCCAAGATGAACGAACTGAAGCCGGTGCAGATCGAGAGTTTCCGCCGCTCGCTCGAGCATCAGCTCAAGATCTCCTTTGGCACCGACGCCGGCGTGTTCCCGCACGGCGAGAATGCCCGGGAATTCACGGCGCAGGTTGCGCTCGGGCAGACGCCGCTCGGCGCCATCCGCTCCGCGACCGTGGTCAATGCCGAACTGTTCGACACGCCGGACCGCGGCCGGATCGAGGCCGGCCTGCTCGCAGACCTGATCGCGGTCAACGGCAATCCGCTCGACGACATCGCGCTGCTCGAGGACGTGCGCTTCGTGATGAAGGGCGGCGTGGTTTACAAGCAGCCCGCCAGCCAGCCGGGCGCTGCGGCGTCATGGACCGCAGATGAGGCCGAGATCCGCGCGATGCTCGCGGCCTCGACCGAAGCGTTCAACCGCGGCGACCTGCCCGGCCACCTCTCGATCTACGACCCTTCGGTCACGTTCATGACCAAGAACGGGCCGCGCCCCGGAATCGCCCCGATCGAGGCGGTCTTCCGCGAAGCGTACTTCCGCGACGGCCTGCCGAAGCAACTGCTGCGGTTCGAGCAGCTGGCGGTGCGCCCGCTGGGCGCCGACCAGGCGCTCGCCACCGGGCGGTTCGTGCTCGCGGGCGGCGGGGAGCCGGACCAGACCGGCTGGTTCACGCTCCTCTGGCTGCGGACGGCTCCGGGCTGGCGGGCGGTGCACGACCACTCGAGCTAGCCGTGCGAGAATCCCGCCCATGAACCTGGCCGCCAACCTCGTCACCGCCTTCGTCGCGCTCTGCCACCTGGGCTTTCTCGTGCTCGAGATGTTCTTCTGGAATCACCCGGTCGGCTGGAAGATCTTCGCGATGACGCCGGAGGTGGCCGCTTCATCCGCCGTACTCGCGGCGAACCAGGGCCTCTACAACGGCTTCCTCGCGGCCGGGCTCGCCTGGGGGCTATGGGCCGGGCGCCGCGACCTCAAGCTGTTTTTCCTCGGCTGCGTGATCGTCGCCGGCGTGTTCGGCGCACTCACCGCCAAGCCCTCGATCCTGTTTACCCAGGCCCTGCCGGGGGCGATCGCACTGCTGCTGGTGCTGCTGGGAGCGCACGGAAAAAATGACGGGCCCGCGCAGCCTGTCCGCACGCAGTGAGGCCTGTATGTCGTACCAACTCACCATTACGGGGAAGCCCGGTTACCTGCACTGCATCGTCACGGGCAAGAACTCCGTGGAAAACGTCACCGCCTATTTCCAGGAACTGGCGCGGGAGTGTGTAAAGCGCAACTGCTTCAGCGTCCTGGTCGAGGAACACCTGGTCGGGCGGCGGCTCGAGACCTGGGACGTCTACCAGATCGCATCCGAAGGCAGCACCCGCAACGTCGGCAAGTTCGAGGCCATCGCCTACGTGGACGTGAACGCCGAGGGCGACCTGATGAAGTTCGCAGAAACCGTCGCCAGCAACCGCGGCCTGCCGATGATGGTGTTCGCCACCGTTCCCGAGGCGGAGAGCTGGATCAGCAGCAAGGTCCGCTGATGGCCAAGGCGAAGCACGCGGCGCCGGCATGAACCTCGACTGCGGCTCCAGCCTCGTCCGAGACTGGCGCGACGACGACCGCGACGCCCTGCTGCGCTTCGCGAACAACCGACGCGTCTGGCGCAATCTCAAGGACCGTTTTCCCCACCCATACGGCGAAGCCGAGGCCGATGCCTGGCTCGCGCTCGTGCGCGAGCAACCCGGGCGCACCGGCTGGGCGATCGCTGTGGACGGACTCGCGGTCGGCGGCATCGGCCTGAAGCCGGGCGAGGACGTCTACGCGAAATCCGCGAACATCGGTTACTGGCTCGGCGAACCCTGGTGGGGCCGTGGCATCATGACGGACGCGGTGCGCGCGGTTTCCGGACATGCGTTGTCGCAACTGGGGTTCGCGCGGGTCGAGGCAACGGTGTACGAATGGAACCCGGCCTCGATGCGCGTGCTCGAGAAGTGCGGTTTCGCGCGCGAGGGCGTGATGAGGAAGAGCATCTTCAAGGATGGCCAGTTGATCGACTGCGTGATGTACGCGCGGGTGGCCGGCTGATGGCCGACGGCGTGTTTCCGCTGGCCGGCGGCTGCACCTGCCGTGCCGTGCGCTACCGCATGGAGACGCGGCCGCTGTTCGTGCACTGCTGCCATTGCCGCTGGTGCCAGCGCGAGACCGGCGCCTCGTTCGCGCTGAACGCGATGATCGAGGCCGACCGCGTGACGCTGCTGGCCGGCGCGCCCGAGCTGGTGGACACGCCGTCCGAGAGCGGCCGCGGGCAGAAGATCGCGCGCTGCCCGAAATGCCGCATCGCGGTGTGGAGCCATTACGCCGGCGCCGGGCCGTCCGTCTGCTTCGTGCGGGTCGGAACGCTCGACCAGCCGGATCACCTGCCGCCCGACATCCACATCTTCACGGCGTCGAAGCAGCCCTGGGTGGTGCTCGCGCCCGGCGCGCCGGCCGTGCCCGAGTATTACGACCGCAACCAGCACTGGCCCAGGGAAAGTCTCACGCGGCGCGAGGCGCTGCTCGCCAAGCTGGCGGCGCTACGCGCCTGAGCGGCCCGCCGCCCCGATCGAACCATGAGAGACTGGAATCCACAGGGATGAAACCGCAATGAACGACTCGATCTCGAAAAGCGTCATGGTGCTCGGCGGCTGCCTGCTGGCCGGCCTGGTCGCACTGGGCCTGATCCTCGGCAACGCCGCCATGCGCGTGAAGTCGCTCGAACGCACGGTCGCTGTCAAGGGGCTCTCCGAGCGCGAAGTCCCGGCCGACGTCGCGATCTGGCCGCTGACCTTCCGCGAGGCGAGCAACGACCTGAACGGCCTGTTCGAGACTATCCAGCGCAAGAACGCGCAGATCGTCGAGTTCCTCGCCGGCCACGGCATCGCCAGGGAGGCGATCACGATCTCCCCGCCCGCGGTCATGGACCGCCACGCCCAGGCCTACGGCGACACCGCCAACATCCTGTACCGGTACAGCGGGGGCTCGACAGTCACGGTTTACTCGAACGACGTGGAAGCCGTGCGCAACGCCATGAAGGACGTCATCGCGCTCGGCAAGAAGGGCGTCGCGCTCTCCGGCGAGGACTACCAGAGCCAGACCCAGTTCGTGTTCTCGGGCCTCGCGACGCTCAAGCCCGAGATGATCGAGGAAGCGACCAGGAACGCGCGCGCGGTCGCCGAGAAGTTCGCGGCCGATTCGGACAGCAGCCTCGGCAAGATCCGCTCGGCGCAGCAGGGCCAGTTCTCGATCGAGAACCGCGACAGCACGACGCCCCACATCAAGAAGGTGCGCGTGGTCTCGACCGTCGAGTACTACCTGGCCGACTGACGCATGGTCGCGCACGCCAGCACCGATGCGGAGATCGCCGACTGCTACGACGTGATGGCGGAACTGCGCCCGCACATCCCGCGCGAGCAGTTCCTGCCGCTGGTGCGCTCGATGCAGGCAGACGGCTACCGCCTTGCCTGCATCCGCGACGGTGGCCGGGTGGTCGCGGTTGCCGGCTACCGGTTCGGGACCAACCTGTTTGCCGGCCGCCACCTGTACGTAGACGATCTGGTCACGGCCGATTCCGAGCGTTCCAGGGGCTACGGCCGGGAGCTGCTCGCGTGGCTGCGGGCGCTGGCAGTCGAGAACGACTGCGACGTCTTCCACCTCGACTCCGGCGTGCAGCGCAAGCGCGCGCACGCGTTCTACCTGCGCGAAGGCATGGAACAGAGCAGCCTTCACTTCAGCGTCCGGCTGAAGCCGCGCTGAGCACAGACTGCCAGCCTCCATGCCGCAGCCGGCCGCGCCTGCCCGCGCCCTGACGCACGAATCCCTCGCCACCGCGGTGCGCACGCTCGCGCGCCGCGATCGCGAACTGGCGGCGCTCGTGCGGCGCAACGGCCTGCCGCCGATGTGGGCGCGGCGTCCCGGCTTCGCGACGCTGGTTCACATCGTGCTCGAGCAGCAGGTGTCCATCGTCGCGGCGCGAAGCCTCTACCGGCGCGTGCGCGAGCGCATCGGCGGGATGACGCCGGAGATCATCGTGTGCACCGGCACCACGAAGCTGCACCGCCTCGGGCTCACGCGCCAGAAGGCTTCCTATTGCCACGGGCTCGCGGAAGCGGTGCTGGACGGCAGCCTGTGCCTCGCCGACATCGCGCGGGCGCCGGATGCCGACGGGCGCGAGGCGCTGCTGGCGCTGCGCGGCATCGGTCCCTGGAGCGCGGACATCTATTACCTGATGGCGCTGCGCCGGCCGGACGTCTGGCCGGTCGGCGACCTGGCGCTCGCGGTCGCGCTGCACGAGGTCATGGGCCTGCCGGCCCGGCCGGACGCCCGCCTGCAACAGGACCTGAGCGACCGGTGGGCTCCGTTCCGTTCGGTCGCGGCGCGCCTCCTGTGGCATTACTATCTCAACACACGACGGTCACGACGCAACCAGGAGTAACCCGATGCAACGCAAGGCTTCCGCCGCCTGGCAGGGCGGCATCCGGGACGGCAAGGGCACGATCTCGACCGAGAGCACGGTGCTCTCCGCCACGCCGTATTCCTTCAGCACGCGCTTCGAGGACGCGCCCGGCACCAATCCCGAGGAGCTGCTCGCGGCCTCGCACGCCGGCTGCTTCACGATGGCGCTGTCGCTGATGCTCGGCGAGTCCGGCATCCGGCCCGAGCGCATCGACACCACCGCGACCGTCACGCTCGAGAAGCTCGAGGGCGGGTTCACGGTCACCCGGGCGCACCTCGACGTCACGGTCGCCGCGCCCGGCGCGGACCGCGCAAAGTTCGAGGCGGCCGCGGTGAAGGCCAAGGTCAACTGCCCGATCAGCAAAGTGCTGCGCGCGGACATCTCGATGGATGCACGGCTCGCCGCATGAGAACCAGCCCGCGGTTGCCAACCGACGACGGTTACGGCAGTGTCCGCGGGCCGACGACCCACGGAGTAAACACGATGCGCTCATTTTCGCCCTGGCTGACCCGGATCCTTGCCTCATTGCTGCTGCTGCCGTTCGCCGCCGCCAATGCGGCCGAACCCGCCGCGGCCGGCGACAAGGCTGCGGAGGAAGAAAAGAAGACCGTGGCGGAACTCCTGAAGGGCACGACCGCCCTGCCCGGCCTGTTCGGGCTGCACCAGAACAAGGAAACCGGCGCGCTGTACCTGCAACTGAAGAAGGAACAGATCGGCAAGGAGTACATTCATTTCGTGCACGTGCTCGACGCCCTGCCCGAAGCTGGCAACTTCCGCGGCGTGCACCTGGACACGCGCATTTATTCGATCGAACGCTACTTCAGCCGCATCGAGATACGCGCCGAGCCCACCTCCCTGTACTTCGACAGCCGCCATCCGCTGTATCGGGCGCGGTTCGCCAACGTCAACCGCGCGGTGCTGGTCAGCACCCCGATCGAGGCCGAGGACCCGAAGACCGGCGACATCTACATCAAGGCCGACGAGCTGTTCCTGAAGGAGGCGCTGCGCCAGATCAAGCCGACGCCCAACCCAGAAGCCAAGCCGGGCGATGAGTTCCCGCTTGGCGAACTCAGCGCCGACAAGACCCGCTACGTCGCCGTCAACAACTACCCGGCGAACACGGACATCACGGTCGAGTACGTCTACGAGAACCCGGCGCCATTCCGCAGTCAGGACGGCTCGTTCAGCGCCGCCGAGCTTGCGATCAACGACGACCGCAACATCAGCGTCACCGCGCGGCACAGCTTCATTGCCGTGCCGGAAAACGACTTCGAGCCGCGGCGTGACGACGCGCGCGTCGGCTACTTCACGCAGGTCGTCCAGGACATGACCAGCGACGACGCCGTCACGCCATGGCGCGACCTGATCAACCGCTGGAACCTGCGCAAGAAGAACCCGGGCGCGGCGGTGTCCGAACCCGTCGAGCCGATCACCTGGTGGATCGAGAACACCACGCCGCTCGAGCACCGCGAGGCCATCCGCCAGGCCACGCTTTCCTGGAATGCCGCGTTCGAGAAGGCCGGATTCCGCAATGCCGTCGAAGTGAAGATCCAGCCGGACGACGCCGACTGGGACGCCGGCGACATCCGCTACAACGTGCTGCGCTGGACCGCGTCGCCGAATCCGCAGTTCAGCGGTTACGGGCCGAGCTTCACCAATCCGCGCACCGGGCAGATCCTGGGCGCCGACATCATGCTGGAGTTTGCGAGCCTCCGGCGTTACCTGGAAGTCGGCAATATCTACGACTCGAGCCGGCTGTTCGCCGGCGCGGACCGCGGCCATCGGGCGCTGTACCAACAACTCGCCTTCGGCCTGACCGCGGCGATGGCGATGGGTGCGGATGCCGGCGCGCAAGCCGAGATCGTGGACGACTGGCTGCGTTCGCTGGTCGTGCACGAGGTCGGCCACGCGCTCGGGCTCAACCACAATTTCCGCGCGAGCCAGTACCGGCCGATGGCGCAGGTCAACGACCGCAGTGCGGCAGCCCATGGCGGCAACTCGGCCTCGGTCATGGACTACGAGGCAACCAATGTTGCGTCACCAGGTCAATCGCAAGGTTTTTACTGGACCACGCTGCCCGGTCCCTACGACGACTGGGCGATCGACTACGGCTACAGCAAGGCGCTCGCGGACCCCGCCGCGGAGGCGGCACGGCTCGACGCGATCCTGGCGCGCTCCACCGATCCCGCGCTTGCCTTCGGCAATGACGGCGACGTGATGGCCGATCCGGGCGCCGGCATCGACCCGCGCGTGATGTTCTTCGACATGTCGAGCGACGCGATCGGCTACGCCGAGCAGCGCCTGAAGCTGATCCGGCAGCTGGAGACGAACCTGGTACAGAAACTCGCCGTGCCCGGTCAGTCTTACCAGCGCATCAGCAACGCCTTCGGCGTGCTGATGACCGACGCGGGCCGCAGCGCCGCGGTGGTGTCGCGCTACGTCGGCGGCGTGCTGGTGGATCGCGCGCTCGCCGGCCAGGCGGGCGCCGGCAAGCCCTTCACGCCGGTGCCGGCCGAGCAGCAGCGGCGTGCGATGGGCGTGCTCGCAACTCAGGTGTTTGCGCCGGACGCGCTCGCGCTGCCCGCCGACCTGATGACGCACCTGCAGAGCCAGCGCCGCAGTTTCTATTTCTACGGCAAGACCGAGGACCCGAAGCTGCACGACCAGGCCTGGGCCGTGCAGAAGGCGGCACTCGACCACCTGCTGAATCCCGTCGTGCACAAGCGCCTGCTCGATTCCGCGCTGTATGGCAACGAGTACAGCCTGAACGAGATGCTGGCAGGCCTGACCGATGCCATCTTCGCCGCCGATGCGAAGGGAAGCGTCAACAGCCGCCGCCAGAACCTGCAGCAGCAGTACGTGATGCAGATGACGGCGCTCGCGCTCGCGAAACCCGCCGATGCCGAGAGCCCGTCGCCGATGAACCAGGCGGCGGTGCGCTACGAACTGAAGCGGATCGCCGCGATGCTGCAGGGCCGCGGCAACGACGCCGCCAGCATCGCCCACAAGGAGTACCTGCAGTTCCTGATCAAGCAGGCACTGGAGGCGCAACGCGCCGCATGACGCCGTTTCACCTCGCGATTCCGGTGCGGGATCTGGGCAGTGCCCGCTCCTTCTATGGCGGGCTGCTCGGTTGCCCCGAGGGCCGCAGTTCGGATGAGTGGGTGGACTTCGATTTCTTCGGCCACCAGCTCGTCTGCCACGTCGCCGACGCCACAAGCGAAACCAAAGTGTGCACCGGCACCACTTTGGTGGACGGGCATGACGTGCCGGTGCCGCACTTCGGCCTGGTGCTCGAGATGGCGGACTGGGAAGCGCTCGCGGCGCGCCTCGAGACGGCGGGACAGCGCTTCGTGATCGAGCCGCACGTGCGCTTTCGCGGCAAGCCTGGCGAGCAGGCGACGATGTTCCTGACCGACCCCAGCGGCAACGCGCTGGAATTCAAGGCGTTTCGCGACATCGCGGGGCAGCTGTTCGCCCGATAGCCCAAGGAGTCCTGGTGTCCCCACTCGTCGAATGTGTCCCGAATTTTTCCGAGGGACGCGACCGGTCGGTGATCGACGCGATCGCGCGCGCAATCTCCGGCGTCAGCGGCGTCAGGCTGCTCGACGTGGATGCCGGTGCCGATACGAACCGGACGGTCTACACGTTCGTGGGCACGCCCGACGCCGTCGCCGAGGCGGCTTTCCGGGGCGCGGTGGCAGCCAGCCAGCTCATCGACATGTCGAAGCACCAGGGCGCCCATCCGCGCATGGGCGCGCTCGACGTCTGCCCGATCGTGCCGGTATCCGGCGTGACGATGGACCAGTGCGTCGAGGTGGCGCGGACGCTCGGGCGCCGCATGGCCGAGGCATTCGCGCTGCCGGTCTATTTCTACGAATACGCGGCGACGCGGCCCGAACGGCGCAACCTGGCCGACATCCGCGCCGGTGAATACGAAGGCCTGCGAAAGAAGCTCGCCGACCCGGCCTGGGCGCCGGATGCGGGTCCCGCCACCTTCAACGCCCGGCTCGGCGCGACGGTCGTCGGCGCGCGCGAGTTCCTCATCGCCTACAACGTCAACGTCAACACGCGCGAGCAGAAGCTGGCGAACGAAGTGGCGCTCAACATCCGCGAAGCGGGACGCCTGAAGCGCGACGCGAAGGGCCAGGTGGTCACCGACGCCGACGGCCGGGAACTGCGCGTGCCGGGACGCCTCAAGGCGGTGAAAGCGATCGGCTGGACCATCGAGCAATACCGCCAGGCGCAAGTGTCGATCAACCTGCTCTCCTACCGCACGACGCCGCTGCACGTGGTCTTCGAGACCACGCGCGAGGAGGCCGCAAAGCTCGGTCTGGTCGTGACCGGATCCGAGCTGGTCGGACTCACGCCGCTCGAGCCACTGGTCGAAGCGGGCCGTTATTACCTGCGCCAGCAGGGACGGTCGACCGGCCTGCCGGAACGCGAGCTGGTGGAGCTTGCCATCCAGTCGCTGGGACTCGCCCAGCTTTCCCCCTTCGATCCCGACAAGCGGATTATCGAGTACGCTGTCCGCGTGGCGGCACCCCTGGTATCCATGACGGTCGAGCGCTTCGTCGATGAAGTCTCGAGCAACTCCCCGGCCCCGGGCGGCGGCTCGGTCGCGGCGCTGGCCGGCAGCATGGGCGCGGCGCTCGCGGCGATGGTCGCCAACCTGACGGTCGGCAAGGCCGGCTACGAGTCCGCATGGGCGTCTTCATCGGCGCTCGCCGAGCGCGCGCAGGCCCTGAAAGCGGCGCTGCTTGCCGCGGTCGACGAGGACACGAAGTCCTTCGACGGGGTGCTGGCCGCCATGCGCCTGCCGAAGGGCACGGAGGAAGAAAAAGGCGCGCGCGCAACGGCCATCGCGGCGGCGTACGAGAAAGCGACCGCCGTTCCACTGGCGACGGCGCGCCTGTGCCTGCAGGCGCTCGAGCTCACCGAACAGGCCGCCGTCACCGGAAACCGGAATTCGGCCTCGGACGCCGGCGTCGGCGCGCTGCTCGCAAAGGCCGGGCTCGACGCCGCCATCCTGAACGTCCGCATCAACCTGCCATCCGTGCGGGAAGGCCAATTCAAGACGGCGACCCTCGCCGAGGTCGCCGAACTGCAGGCAAAATCCGTGGGCCCGCTGTCGCGGACGCTCGCGGCCGTCGAGGCGAGCCTGACGGGCTAGGGAAGCTCCGCACAGGTGGCGTGAGGCGCGTTGCGCCCGCGCCGCGCGGCCACCAGGCGCGACCGACGAAGTGTGGTGAATCCACACGAGGAGGGAGCAACGCCGTGGCCGCACGGCCCGCGCGCAACCCCCCGGGGCCGGGCGGATTTTCGATCGGGCGGCGTCCACGCCACCTGTGCGGAGCTTCCCTGACGCCCTTACGGCGGCGGTTCCGCGGGCGCCTTCGGCCGGCCGCGCACGCGGTTGACCACATCGGTCGCGGTGGCGCGGAGTTTGCGCAGCCAGTGCCGCGCGAAGGCGAACTCCAGACCACGCTCTCGACATCCGCTACAACGTGCTGCGCTTGACCGCATCGCCGGGGCAATCGCAAGGTTTCTACTGGATCACGCTACGAGCTGAAGCGGATCGCCGCGATGCTGCAGGCCCGCGGCAACGACGCGGCCAGCATCGCCCACAAGGAGTACCTGCGGTTCCTGATCAAGCAGGCACTGGAGGCGCAACGCGCTGGAATTCAAGGCTTTCCGCGACACTGCGGGGCAGCTGTTCGCGACCTGAGGAGGGCGGGACCCATCCCGGGGACCGGCCGGTGCCGGGGTGGTCCGGAACTCATGCCGGCTGGTTGTTTTCACCCAGATTCTTTCAGGGTTTTACCTGATCGGTCCGGCGCGGCAGCCGTGCTATCAAGTGCCCATTGAAGTGATGTACAACTTGGCAGCAATGCGGAAATCGCGTGACAGAAGCCAACGCCGATCGTTGGGTGGCAATCGTTTCGGACCCGGATCGCCAGGCATCGAGCGCCATTGAGGGGCTGCTCGACCCGCTCGGCTTCGAGATCGTGGCGGCGCCATACGCGGAGGACGTGACCGCGGCTGTCCAGCATCATCGCCGTGCCCTGATCCTGGCCGCGATGCCGGACGACGGCGACAGGATGGCCGAGCAATGCCAGCAATGGCACGAGGTTGCAAAGCAGTGCTACGTCACCGTCCTGCTGGAGCGATACTGCGACAAGGACGTTGCGACCGCGTTCGAGAGCGGCGCGGACGACGTCATGGTCAAGCCGGTCATCCCGGCCGAGTTGCGCGCGCGCATGACGCGTGCGGTGCAGGTGATGCTGCACGAGGATTATCGTGCCAGGCTGAGCGGAGAGGCCGTGCTGCTCTCCGAGATCTCGGTCCGCTCGCCGCTGCACAGCCGCCGGTACCTGCAGGAACAGCTCGGCAACGAGATGGATCGCGCCAAGCGCTTCGCGCATGCCCTGGCGCTGATCCTGGTGGAGGTCGTCGGCACGCGGCCGGACGAGCGGCTGCTGCGGAATTTCGGCGTGTTTCTGAACAGCTATGTGCGCGTGCATGTGGACTGGGTGGCGCGCTACACCGACCGCACGTTCGCACTGGTGCTGCCGGAAACGACGCTGCTCGGCGCGGTGCGCGCGGCGCACCGGCTGCGCGCAATCCTGAACGAGTCCGCGCTGCGCGCGGCGGGCCTGCCGTCGCAGCTGAATGTCAGCTTTGGCGTCAGCGCGGTGGACGAGGTCTCGGCGGCCGAGCTGCCGGACACCGCGACGCTCATGACTTCGGCCGAGGTATACCTTCAGGAGGCCGTGCGTACGGGTCCGGACCGGATCATCGCCGGCCGCCCGCAGATCACGCACTGACCGTCCGGCCGGCAACGCAATGGGAGGAGCAGACAGGACGCTGATACAGGGGCTTTGAGCCGCGGGTCCGGGGACCGGCGGCAGCAGGGGTACGGGGGACAACGGGGACATCGTAGCCTGCAGTCAATTTCAACCGTACGCCGTCGCGCGCATCGCGGCGGCGCTATCGTGGGCACAACCGATCCAACAAGGAGTCGCATCATGCGCGAACAGGAGAAACGGCCGCCGCCACACAGGGCGGACGAGACCGTCACGACGCTGCTCAGCGAACTGGCAGCGCATCTGAGGGAGAACCGGACATTGCTGCGCCAGGAATGGGCGCAACGCATCACGAAAGCGCGCCTGCTGACGGCGATGACCGAGGAGGAAGTGTTCACCGAGGCGACCGCGGTCTACGACCAGTACGTCGAGGCGCTCGAGACCGGCACCTTCGAGGCGCTGCAGGCATACGCCAGGAACCTTTCCGAGCGTATCATCCCGCGCGGCGTCGAGACGGACGAAGTGGTCGGCATCGTGCTGCTGCTGCGCGACGTGCTGGCCCGTTCTTTGTTCGCCAAGTACCAGACCGACTTTGCCAAGCTGAACCGGATCCTGGATGCCTACGAGCCGGCCGCGAACCGCATCGCAAACACCGTCGCGGTCGGCTTTGTGCAGGAGCGCGAGCGCATCATCCGCGAACAGCAGGAGGCGATCCGCGAACTGTCGACGCCGGTGCTGCAGGTGCGCGAGCGGCTGCTGATCCTGCCCATCATCGGCGTCATCGACCCGCAGCGCGCGCGGCAGCTCACCGAGCAGCTGCTGCACGGCATCCGCGCCACGCGCGGCAAGGTCGTCGTCATCGACCTCACGGGCGTCGCGGCCATGGACTCCAGCATCGCCAACCACCTGGTGCAGACCGTCGAGGCCTCGCGCCTGCTCGGCGCCACCGTGATCGTCACCGGCCTGTCGCCGGCGATCGCGCAGACCCTGGTCAACATCGGCGTGGACCTCGGCAAGATGAATACGGTCGGCGATCTCCAGGGAGGCATCGAGGAGGCGGAGCGCCTGCTGGGCTATCGCGTCGCTCTGATTCCTGTCGGCGAGGAGCCGGATTCGCGGAACGCGGGCTGAACCGAGGGAGGCCGCCCGACATGGCCGTGCCGATTCTCAAGCAGGGCGACACGCTGATCGCGAGCATCCAGTCGGCACTCTCAGATGCCGATCTCCTCGCCTTGCGCGACGCCCTCGTGGACAAGGTGGCGGCGCTGCGCATCCGCGGCGTGATCGTGGATCTGACGGCGCTGGACGTGCTGGACTCGTTCGCGTCCCGCACGATGCGGGATCTCGCACACATGATCGGGCTGCGCGGAGCGCGCACCGTGATCGTCGGCATCCAGCCGGAAGTGGCGTTCGCCATGGTCCAGCTCGGACTCACGCTGGAGGACATCCCCACCGCGCTGGATCTCGAGGAAGGGCTGTCATTCCTCGCCAGGCGGCGCTGACTCACGATCGCCATGGCTCCGTCTAACTCCGCAGTCCAGGTTCCGATCGGCTCCGCCAAGGATCTCGTCCAGGCACGCCAGCAGGGACGCGAGCTGGCCTGCAACCTGGGATTCTCGAGCACGCAGGCGACGCTGATCGCCGCCGTGATCTCGGAACTGGCGCGCAACATCGTCGAATACGCGGGCCGCGGCGAGATCGTGCTGCGCGCCGACGGCGACTCCGGAATGATCATCTCGGCGCGCGACAGCGGGCCCGGCATCGCCGACATGCAGGCGGCCCTGCGGCCGGGCTTTTCCACCTCCGGCGGTCTCGGCCTCGGCCTGCCCGGTGTGCGGCGAATCGCGGACCGCTTCGAGATCGACTCGGGCACGACCGGCACGGTCGTGACGCTGACGATGAGGAGGCGATGATGTCGTCGCCGATCGAATGGGGCTTCGCCGGGCAGCCGCTGCCGGGGCAGTCGGAATCCGGGGACCGCTGCGTGGTGCAAGTAGACAACGGCCAGGCGACGATTGCCGTCGTCGACGGGCTCGGGCACGGCAGCGAGGCCGCACTGGCGTCGCGGATTGCCGCGGATGTGATCGAGACCCACGCCCACGAGGGCATCCTGCCTTTGTTCCAGCGCTGTCACGAGCGCCTGCGGAGTACACGTGGCGCCGCCATTACCGTGGCACGGTACGACTCGGGCACGCACCGGATTCGCTGGCTCGGCGCCGGCAACGTGCGCGCGATGCTGCTGCGCGCGACCGCCGACGGCGCGACGGAGTGCCGGGACATGCTGATCTACAGCGGCACGGTCGGCGTACGTGTGCCGACGGTGGAGGTGTCGAGCCTCGACGCGCAGCCGGGCGACCTGCTGTTCCTCGCCACGGACGGCATCCGTGACCGCTTCGCGGAGGCGGTCCGCTACGGCGAGGGGCCGCAGGCGCAGGCCGAGCGGCTGCTGGACAATTACCGCATCCCGACCGACGACGCGCTGATCCTGGTGGCGCGCATGTCCCGATGAACGCGGCTTCCGAAGACCGCGGCGGCGAGTACCGGCTGGCGCTCGCCGACTATCTCGCGGGTGCCGGCGAGGATGCGCTGCTGCGCGCCTACGAGATCGGGCGCCTGGCGCTCGCGAGCGGC
Source organism: Steroidobacteraceae bacterium (assembly GCA_050179155.1). Classification (GTDB taxonomy): domain Bacteria; phylum Pseudomonadota; class Gammaproteobacteria; order Steroidobacterales; family Steroidobacteraceae; genus SCUD01. The sequence goes on along the minus strand of JBFXFJ010000004.1, from coordinate 178,201 downwards.
ATCGGCTTGCTGGAGATGGTCGCGCTTCATCACGATGTCCTGCGGCATGCGCTTGCGCGGCTGCCGCCCGACCGACGCGAGTCGGCGATCTGCGCCGCCGAGGTCTTCCTGATCGAGGCGCTGTCGCCGTACGAGATCAGCCAGCAGGCCGTCAGCGAGGCAAACTCGATCCTGCGGCGGCTCAATCAACTGCTCGAGGAGGAAGCGCGCCGGATCGCGCACGCGCTGCACGACGAGGCGGGCGGCATTCTCGCGTCGGCGCGGATCGCGCTTGACCTGGCCGCGCGCGACCCGGCGGCGGCGACCACCGACCGTTTCGCGGAAGTGCGGCGGCTGCTGGACGACACCGGCGCGCGCCTGCGCCATCTTTCGCACGAGCTGCGGCCCACGATCCTGGACGATCTCGGCCTGCGCGCGGCGCTCGTGTTCCTGGCGCAGGGCGTGGCGGAGCGATCCGGCGTGCGCGCCACGGTGGTCGGCGAGATGCGCGGCCGGCCGTCGCCCAACGTCGAGCTCGCCATCTATCGAGTCGCCCAGGAGGCGCTCAGCAACGCCGTCCGCCACGGACACGGGCTGACCGCGATCACGATCCACCTGCGGCGCCTGCGCGGCGAGCTGCGCTGCATGATCCAGGACGACGGTGGCGGCTTCGACGTGGAGGCGGTCCTGAAGGACCGCGAGCGCGGAGGCCTCGGGCTGCTCGGGATGCGGGAGCGCATCCAGTCAGCCGGCGGGGCCGTCAAGATCAGTTCGACACCCGGGGATGGAACCATGGTCGAAATTCGTATTCCGTGGTAGAGGTACCTTGATGGCAACAACCATATTGCTGGCAGACGACCACCGCGTGCTGATGCACGCCATGAGAACCTTGCTGGAGCGGGAGGGCTACGAAGTCGTCGCGGAAGCCTGCGACGGCCGCGAGGCCGTGCGGCTTTGCCGCAGCCTCAAACCGCAGGTCGCGGTGCTGGACATCACGATGCAGGGCCTGAACGGGCTCGACGCGGCACAAAAGATCCGCAAGTGGTCGCCGGAGACCAAGGTCGTCATCCTGACGATGCACGACGAGAGCCCGTACGTGATCGAGGCGCTGCGCGCCGACGTCAATGCCTACGTGCTGAAATCGCAGGCGGCGCAGGATCTCCTCGAGGCGATCCGGGCGGTTGTGTCGAACAACGTGTACCTGAGCCCCGGCATCTCGCAGATCGTCGTGGATGCCTATCGCAAGCGCAACCGGCCCGGGGACGATCCGCTCACTCTGCGCGAACGCGAAGTGCTGCAGTTGATCGCCGAGGGGCACCGAACCAAGCAGGTGGCGGCGCTGCTCTCCATCGGCGTCAAGACCGCGGAATCGCACCGCGGGCGGATCATGAACAAGCTCGACATCCACGATACCGCGGGGCTCGTCCGTTACGCCATCCGCCGCGGTCTGATCGGCGCCTGACGACGCCTGAGGGCCGGGCGGGGGTAATCCTGCCGGCGCTTCCGGTCTTTACCGGATTGCCCGGCCCGCGACGCGCCGATACGGTAACTCACATGAGCATCGAGCTAATGGCGCAGCGCGCACCTGATCCGGTCGTTGCACGCGAAGACGGCAGCCTGTTCGGCCTGCTCGCGCTGTTCGAACGCATGCCGGGAATCGCGGCGATCACGGATTGCGACGGCCGGTTGCTCTACATGAACCTGGCGGGCCGCGCGATGTGCGACCTCGGCCGCAACGCGAACCTCGCCGGCGAGTCGCTGTTCGACCACTACTCACCCGAGTCGCGGCAGGCGTTGCGCGACCGCGTGTTCCCGGCGGCGCTGCGCAACGGCATCTGGTGCGGCGAGACCCTGCTAATCGGCGCGCTGGAGCAGACGATCCCGCTGTGGCAGGTCACGGTTTGCCAGCGAGACGCCGGATCGCCGCACGGCCTGCTGGCCACGCTCGCCTGGGACATCAGCTCGCGCAAGGAACTCGAACGGAGCCTGTGGCACCAGGCCACGCACGACGCGCTGACCGGCCTGCCGAACCGGGCGCTGCTGATGGACCGGCTGACGCAGGCGATCCACGGCGCGCAGCGCACCGCGCATTTCACGGCGGTCCTGCTGATGGACGTCGACGGGTTCAAGGGCATCAACGACACCCACGGGCACGAAGTCGGGAACCGGGTGCTGGCTGAACTCGCGGTGCGGATGTACTCTTGCGTGCGCGCGTGCGACACGATCGGCCGCTACGGCGGCGACGAGTTCGTGTTCGTCCTGTCCGAGCTCAAGCACTCGGACGAAGTGGATCAGGTGGTGCACCGCATTCGCAGCGCGCTCGCGACGCCATTCATCGCCGGCGAGCATCGGCTGCTGGTCGATGCCAGCATCGGCGTCGCGATCCATCCGGACGATGGCGACGACGCCGCGTCCCTGCTCCATCACGCCGACCAGATGATGTACCGCGCCAAGTCACGCCACGGAACGCCGCGGCAAGTGCACCCCGGCGCGGTGCCGAAAGATATCGGACCCACGGTGAATTGCAACGTCGTAGCGACGGTCTAGTCCCCCCGCAGATTCCCGCATGGCCCTTCCCCTGGGGCATCGGGTCCGACCTCGACCCCGCCGTCCGGCGGGGTTTTTTTGTGACGCAGTTCCCCCCGCGGAAGTCATCCGCCTGATCTGACACGGAAATCCCGGCCGGCTTGTCCGACGTCGCCGATTCTCCACACTTGCCGGTTGCTGTGCGTGTCAGCTATTTTCTGCGCCGGAATGAAGGGCAATCTCGCCGAAAGGCGGGGGCGCAAAGCCACCGGTCTAAGGGCGAAGCCTATGACAGCGGGGCTGCCGTTACGGGATTCGACGCGCGGATAGCGCATCTTCGAGTCCGTATCGTCACTCGGCGCATCAGCGCGTCGCGGCCCGCGGGCCCGACGCAATCCGAGCCAACCCTTCTCCTGCGCGCCTGCCGCCCTGCGTGGTTGCTGCGACGCATCGATCGACCGCGCGGCGCCGCCGCCATCGGCACGCCGCCGAATAAACAGGGGCCGACAGGAGGTTGGCTTGGACACGCAACAATGGATTGCGGCGCCGCTGCGCCGTCTGGTCATGGCGGTCGCGCTGGCGGCGTCGCTCGCCGCGTGCCAGTCGGATTCCGGCGGCAGTTCCGGCGAGGCAGCGTCACCCGGGACGCCGGCAAATCGCGCACCGACGATTTCGGGCCGACCGGCAACGACGGCGACTGTCGGCGGTAACTACACATTCAGTCCGGAAGCAGGCGATCCCGAAGGCGCAGCGCTCGCATTCTCGATCGCCAACCGACCGTCCTGGCTCGAGTTCGACGCCGCCACGGGCCGCCTGTCCGGCACGCCGGCGAGCGACGATGTCGGCGCGCACGCCGACATCGTGATCGGTGTCAGCGACGGAACGCTGCGCGCGGAGCTGCCGGTTTTCGGGATCGCGGTCCAGCCGGATTCCGCGGGGCCATTCGCCGGCACGCCGATTCCGGTGCCGAGTGATTTCGAGGCGGAGGATTTCGACCGCGGCGGCCAGGGTGTCGCCTATCGCGACCTGAGCGCCGGCAATGCCGGCGGTTTGTACCGGCCGGTGGAAGACGTGGACCTGGCGGCGTCGAGCGATGCGCTGGGCGGTGGTTTCGTGGTCAATGGCTTCGAGACCGGCGAGTGGCTGGCGTATTCGATCAATGTCGGTGCCAGCGGCCGCTATGACCTGGCGCTGCGGGTCGCGAGCGCCATGACCGGTGGCGCCTTCCACCTCGAGCTCGACGGTGCCGACGTGAGCGGGCGCGTGACGGTGCCCAACACCGGCAGCTGGGACGCCTACCAATGGGTGGTGCGCGCGGACGTGCCGCTCAGCGCCGGCACGCATGTGCTGAAGGTCGTCGCCGACCAGCAGTACTTCAACCTCAACTCGCTGCGGGTCACTCCGACCGGCTCCTCATTGCCGTCGGGCTCGGCGCAGGCGCTGTTCCGTTCCGGGTTCGAGGGGACCACGGCGCTGCTGCCGCCGCTCAATTGCTGGGGCACCGGCTGCTGGCAGGACTTGATCGGCCTCGACAGCCTCAGCAACTTCAGCTGGCCGCCGCAACTGTGGGGCGGCGGCGGCAAGTTCCTGCTGTTGTCCGAACCGGTCATCACTACCGCGCTCAACATCGGCAACCGCATGTTCAACCGCATCGACACCGTCACCGGTCCGCGCGGCAACCAGACCCGCAGCCTGTTGCAGCAGATCTCCTACAACGTCAACGGCACCGGGCCGATGGGCAGCTCCTCGGAACAGAACGAGTTCCAGTTCCTGCCGCGGCAGGAGACCAGCGACCTGTACCTCAGCTACTGGCTCAAGCTGCAGCCCGACCTGGTGCAGAAGATGGCCACTGACTACTGGGGCAACAACGGCACCTGGCGCGCCATCTTCGCCTTCAAGACCGGCGGCCAGACCGCCTGGGGCGACCCCGCCAACAATGGCGACTACCGCGTCGAGGCCTACGTCAGGAGTTCCGGCGGCCAGATGTTCTGGTCCATCCTCGGCGACAACAACGCCGGTGGCGGCGCCCCGCTGGTCAACAACTGGAATCTCGAGAACCGCTCCATCCCGGTGCCGATCGGCACCTGGTTCAAGCTCGAGTTCTTCTGGCATCGCAGCAACGGTGCCGACGGCCGCATCTGGATGGCCGCCAACGGCCAGCCCATCGCCGATCGCCGCGGCCCGAACATGGGCGCCTGGAACCTGCCCATCAACCGCATCATCGCACCCATGCTCTACACCGGCGGCGCCATGCCCGTGTACCAGTGGGTCGATGACCTCGAAATCTGGGACGGCTTCCCCGCCGCCAACGGCGACAATCCGCCCTATGCGCCGCACTGAAGCGAATCGCAGCCACACCCGCGACGCGGGCAGCCGCGATCCGTCCCACGTGGACGGCGCCCGGCCGCCAGTTCCGCCCTAATCGCGGGGCCGACGCACAGCCGCTGAGGCAGGCGGATCGTGCCAACCACAAGCCGATCGATTCACGCATCGGCCGCAACGCTCGCGCAAGCGAACTGCGGCCGACAGGGGCGGTTCATGCATTCGAATTACCGGGCAGCGCCATGGCGCGCGCCCCATCACCGACAGGGGACATCGATGACCAGCAAAATCATTCACCGGCTGATGGCCGGCCTCGCGGCCTTGCTGCTGCTTGCCGCCACGGGCGCCGCGCAGGCCGCGGGCACGCCTTATTACGGAAACCCGTTCGTCGCGCCCGGCTCCTTCGAAGCCGAGGACTTCGATCGCGGCGGCCCACAGCAGGGCTATCGCGACCTCGTCGCCGGCAACATCGGCGGCCTATACCGCACGGCCGAGGACGTGGACATCACGCGCACCGCGGATGCGTCCGGCGGCTACGACATCTTCCATTTCCAGACGGGCGAATGGCTCGCATACACGATCGACGTGCCTAGCGCCAGCCGCTATGACCTCGAGCTGCGTGTCAGCAGCACCCTTTCCAACAGCACATTCCGGATCCTCGTGGACGGCGCGAACGTTTCTGGCACGGTAGCGGTGCCGAATACCGGCGGCTGGAACCGTTACGGCTGGGTCGGCCCGCGCGGCGTGCAGTTGAGCGCCGGGCGTCACGTGATGCGCGTGGTCGCGGTGCGGCAGTACTTCAACCTGAACACGATCCGGATCCGGGGGAGCGGAGGATCCACGCCCTACTCCGGCACTCCGATTCCGGTGCCGAGCGATTTCGAGGCGGAGGATTTCGACCGTGGCGGCCAGGGTGTCGCCTACCGCGACCTGACGGCGGGCAACGTCGGCGGCCAGTACCGGCCGGCCGAGGACGTCGACATCGCCGTCTCCAGTGACGTCATCGGCGGCGACTACGTCGTCAATCACTTCGAGACCGGCGAGTGGCTGGCGTATTCGATCAATGTCGGTGCCAGCGGCCGCTATGACCTGGCGCTGCGGGTCGCGAGCGCCATGACCGGTGGCGCCTTCCACCTCGAGCTCGACGGTGCCGACGTGAGCGGGCGCGTGACGGTGCCCAACACCGGCAGCTGGGACGCCTACCAATGGGTGGTGCGCGCGGACGTGCCGCTCAGCGCCGGCACGCATGTGCTGAAGGTCGTCGCCGACCAGCAGTACTTCAACCTCAACTCGCTGCGGGTCACTCCGACCGGCTCCTCATTGCCGTCGGGCTCGGCGCAGGCGCTGTTCCGTTCCGGGTTCGAGGGGACCACGGCGCTGCTGCCGCCGCTCAATTGCTGGGGCACCGGCTGCTGGCAGGACTTGATCGGCCTCGACAGCCTCAGCAACTTCAGCTGGCCGCCGCAACTGTGGGGCGGCGGCGGCAAGTTCCTGCTGTTGTCCGAACCGGTCATCACTACCGCGCTCAACATCGGCAACCGCATGTTCAACCGCATCGACACCGTCACCGGTCCGCGCGGCAACCAGACCCGCAGCCTGTTGCAGCAGATCTCCTACAACGTCAACGGCACCGGGCCGATGGGCAGCTCCTCGGAACAGAACGAGTTCCAGTTCCTGCCGCGGCAGGAGACCAGCGACCTGTACCTCAGCTACTGGCTCAAGCTGCAGCCCGACCTGGTGCAGAAGATGGCCACTGACTACTGGGGCAACAACGGCACCTGGCGCGCCATCTTCGCCTTCAAGACCGGCGGCCAGACCGCCTGGGGCGACCCCGCCAACAATGGCGACTACCGCGTCGAGGCCTACGTCAGGAGTTCCGGCGGCCAGATGTTCTGGTCCATCCTCGGCGACAACAACGCCGGTGGCGGCGCCCCGCTGGTCAACAACTGGAATCTCGAGAACCGCTCCATCCCGGTGCCGATCGGCACCTGGTTCAAGCTCGAGTTCTTCTGGCATCGCAGCAACGGTGCCGACGGCCGCATCTGGATGGCCGCCAACGGCCAGCCCATCGCCGATCGCCGCGGCCCGAACATGGGCGCCTGGAACCTGCCCATCAACCGCATCATCGCACCCATGCTCTACACCGGCGGCGCCATGCCCGTGTACCAGTGGGTCGATGACCTCGAAATCTGGGACGGCTTCCCCGCCGCCAACGGCGACAATCCGCCCTATGCGCCGCACTGACCGCGCACGGCCAACCCGGCGGGGCGAGCCATGCCCGTCCCGCCGGGCCATGCCGATCGGCGCAGACGTCGGGGCGCCTACGATCGCATTTGTCATGGCATCGCCAGTTCAGACTGCCTCCGACGTCGCAATCGATCGAGGGACCTGAATGACCGACGACCCGGATCCCCCGGCCCGACGCGTCGCGCCCCAACGCCCCCGCTCGCACGCGGCGCGACGGATCGGCTGGATCATCGCCTTCGTCGCGGTCTCGATCGCGCTGATCGTCCTGTTGCAGTCGGCGTCCCGCACGATTCGTCCGCTGCGGGAGACCCCGGCCAGACTGCTGTTCCGCTCCGGTTTCGAGGGTGCGACTGCGCTGGTGGAACCGGCAGACTGCTGGGGCACCGGCTGCTGGCAGGACCTGACCGGCCTCGACAGCCTCACCGACTTCAGTTGGCCGCCGCAACTGTGGGGCGGCGGCGGCAAGTTCCTGCTGTTGTCCGAGCCGGTCATCACCACCGCGCTCAACATCGGCAACCGCATGTTCAACCGGATCGAGACCGTGACCGGTCACGACGGCAATCGGACCCGGGCGCTGTATCAGCAGATTTCATTCAATATCCGCGGCACCGGTCCGATGGGCACTTCGGCCGAGCAGATCGAGTTCCAGTTCCTGCCCAAACAGGAGACCGGCGACCTGTACCTCAGCTACTGGCTCAAGCTGCAGCCGGACCTGGTGCAGAAGATGAGCAACCTGGCGCCGGTCCCGGGTGTCATCAATGGCGGCACCTGGCGCGGCATCTTCGCCTTCAAGACCGGCGGCCAGACCGACTGGGGCGGCCCCGCCAACAATGGCGACTATCGCGTCGAGGCCTATGTCTCCACCTCCGGCGGGGTTGCACCCTACTGGGTCATCCTCGGCGACAACAATGCCGGCGGCGGCGCGCCGCTGGTCAACAACTGGACCATCCGGAATCGCTCCATCGCGGTGCCGGTCGGTGAGTGGTTCAAGCTCGAGTTCTTCTGGCATCGCAGCGACGGCAGCGACGGCCGCGTCTGGATGGCCGCCAACGGCCAGCTCATCGCCGACCGCCGCGGCCCCAACATGGGCGCCAGCAACCTGCCGATCAACCGCATCATCGCACCCATGCTCTACACCGGCAGCGCCATGCCCGTGTACCAGTGGGTCGACGACCTCGAAATCTGGGACGGCTTCCCGCCCGGCAACGGCGACAACCCGCCCTATGCACCACACTGAACACGCGATCTCGCCGCTGATCGAGCCGGACGAGGACGGCTGGCTGCACCGGGCGATCCGGCGAGTCCGCACGACATCGCGCCGGAAACGCGCGGCGCTGTTCCACCGTTACTTCGACATCCGGCCGGATACCCGGATCCTCGACCTCGGCGGCAGCGATGGAACACACATCCACTACCTGCTCGCGGACAGCGCCGCATCCAGCGCCAACGTGCACGTCGCCGACATCGACCACGCGGCGGTGGAGCGCGCCGTCGCCCGCTACCGTTACCAGCCGGTATTCCTCGCCGAGAACGCCGGCCTGCCGTTTCCGGACCGGTATTTCGACGTGGTCGTGTGTTCGTCGGTGCTCGAACACGTGACCATTCCCAAGCAGGAAATCTGGCAGGAGCGATCCGATTCCCGCTTCCGGCAAAGGGCGTGCGACGAGCAGCGCCGCTTCGCGATCGAACTTGCGCGCGTCACGCACGGCTACTTCGTCCAGGTGCCATACCGCGGATTCCCGGTCGAAACGCACAGCTGGCTGCCGTTCGTCGGCATCGTCCCGCGGCCGCTGCAATGCCGCATCATCGCCCTCGCCAACCGCTGCTGGATCAAGCGCACGATCCCCGATTTCCACCTGCCGGGCGTTCGGGAAATGAGCGGCTACTTTCCGTCCGCGCGGCTGGTCCGGGAGCGGTGGCTCGGCCTCACGAAGTCGCTGATCGCGATCAAGCCGGACCCGCGGGCGCGCGGAACCGGCGCCGCCGCCTGAGTCCGCGGGCTTACAATGCGAACCGGATTGCGACGCCGGCCAAGTCCGCCTGGAAATCGCCGAGCGGGTCCGTCGAGTCCCGGCGTTCGCGCCGCAGGCTGAGTTCCAGCGTCACCGACGGCCTCGGCCGGTACGAAACGGTGACGCCGGCCGATTTAAAGCGCTCGGACCGCGCCGGCACGACGCCCAACGCGATCGCGGCGTCGCCGAGATACTCGCGATCGGCCCGCAGCAGCGTGCAGGCGACGTCGATCTTGTCCCGCGGCTTCCAGGCCGCCGTCAAAGTGAGGCCCTCGACCCGCACGAGGCCCACGTCGACCTGTTCGGTCGCGCTCACTTCCTTCGCGGCGGTCGCGCCCAGCAGCAGCTTGTCCGCCGGCTGCCATTCCAGCCCGAGCCGCCAGGTCCAGCCGTCGAAGTCGCGCTGCGGCACTTCCTGGAACTCGCGCCGCACGCGGCCCGCGCGCGCCGTCACCCGCGACCGGCCGCCGACCCTCCATTCGACGAAAGCTTCGGCGCCGTCCTGGCGATAGTCGTTGTCCACGGGCGCGCCTGCCACGATCTGGGGATTAGGTAGCCGCCCTTCGATGTGCTGCAAGCTCGCGCCGACGCGATTGCCCGCGCCCGTCACGTACACGGGTCCCAGGCGGACGCTGTCGACCGTCGCGTCGCTCGGGCTGAATTCATCCGCGCTGTTCTCGTGGCGCAGCCGCTGCACACCGCCTTCGATGCGCCAGCGCGTCGTGAGCGCCAGCGCCGCGTCGCCCAGCCACTGCCGCGTCTCGAGGACGTTGGGCGTGCTGCTCTGCACGCCGCCCTGCACGTTCGCGAGCGAAGCCTGGGCCAGGGACTCGCCGTAACCGACCCGGCCGTTCGACCGCTCACCCGCCTGCCAGTGCCAGACGACCTGTCCTTGGTGCCCGTCGAGGTCCAGGACGTCGAAGCGTTCGTAACGCTGGCGGTCGAAACGCAACTCCGCGACGATCCGCTGGCGGCGGACGGGGGCGTCCACCTTGATGCCGAATGCGGTCGTCCAGTAGCTGTCGCCGCGCGAGGACACGCCCAGCTCCGTCAGCGGATCGGCTTCCGGTGCGAGCCGGAACACGTTGTCGTCATCGGCGAACGCCTGCGATACGTACAGTTCCAGGACCTCATCCGGAAGCGCGGCGGCAGGCGCCACCCGCGCGGCCATCAGGACGGCTGCCGCGAGCGCGGCGCCGCCGGCGCGACGGCGCGTCATGCCGTCGCCTCAGGGACCGATGATCTGCGCATCGAGCGCCTTGCCGACGGCCTGCGCGCGATTTACGACATCCAGCTTGCGCAGGATCTTCTGCACATGGTTCTTCACCGTCATCGGGCTGATCCGGAGAATGGTCCCGATCTCCGCATTGCTCTTGCCGAGATAGATCCAGCGCAGGATCTCGCGTTCGCGCGCCGTCAGCACGGCGGCGCCCGACGGCGCGGGGCGCGCGCCGCCGCCGCCAGGGATCAGCTGCGCGCGGACCCAGGCGGCGTGCAGGAACGGCAGGCAAAGTTGCAGCAGGTAGGACCGGTCCGGGGCCGCCTGCTCCGGTGAGCAGGCAAATCCGTACAGGCCGCAGACCTCGCCCTCCGCATCGTGGCAGCCGTGCACCAGCAACCGCGGCGCCCCGATGCGCACGAGCTCGCGAGCGAAGCCGCCACCACTCAGGCCGGCGGCATCACCCGCGTCGCAGGCCACCGGCAGGTATTGATGCTGCTTCCAGGCCCTGACCAGGCCCGGCAGCGCGGCCGCATCGCGCAGCAGCAATCCGGCCATCGCGCCGGCGGCCGGCAGCGCCGTCGAGAGGGCATCGACGCGAAATGCCGTCGACTCGCCACCCCGCAGCGCGCAAACGAGCGCGCGGTGCGGCAGCAGCGCCTGCAGCAGGCCCTGGGTCCAGACGAAGAACTGCGGGCGCGTGTGCACGCCGAGCGACACGTGCTGGTTCAGGATCAGCACTTCGAGGCGGCGCGCGTCGAGCAACGCGGCTCCCGGCGCTTCGTGCTGCTCCGGAACCGGGCGCGGTGCGGCGCCGGGCCGCGCGCTGTCGCGTTCCGGCGCCGGCGCGGGTATCCGCTGCGGGAACGCGGCTACCGCTTCAGTACGCATTCTTCCGGCGCCAGATCACGGCAATGGTCCTCAGGATGATGCGCACGTCGAGCAGGAAGGACCAGTTGCGCAGGTAGTCGAGGTCGCACTCGATGCGCGCGCGCATCTTGTCGAGCGTGTCCGTCTCGCCGCGCAGGCCGTTCACCTGCGCGAGTCCGGTAATGCCCGGCTTGACCTTGTGCCGGAACATGTAGTCCGGTATCAGCTTGCGGTAAAGCTCGTTGTGCGCTACTGCATGCGGGCGCGGGCCGACCACGCTCATGCGACCCTGGATCACGTTGACGAATTGCGGAAATTCGTCGAGCGAGTACTTGCGCAGGAATGCGCCGATCCGGGTCGTACGCGGGTCGTCCACCGTCGCCTGCGTGACGCGGTCGCCGTCCTCGAGGCAGGTCATCGTGCGGAACTTGTAGACGACGATTTCGCGGCCGTCGAGGCCGTAGCGCCGCTGACAAAACAGCACGGGGCCCGGCGAACTCCATGAGACCGCCGCGGCGATGGCGAGCAGCAGCGGCGCGGCCGCTGCCAGGATCACCGACGCAAACAGCACGTCCACGACGCGCTTGAACAGCGCCGTGAGGCCGTGGCAGGGCGATTCGCGCACCGCGAGCACGGGGATTCCGCCGATTGTGTCCACGCGCGCCTGGATCAGGTCGCACAGGAAGATGTCGGGAACGAAGTAGATGGATGCCGTCGTGTCGCGCAGGCTCTCGAGCAACTCGCGGATGCGCGGCTGCGGGCACATCGGCAGCGCGCTGTAGATGACGTCCACGCGCCGGCGTTTGGCGAACTCGGCAAGACCGGCGAGCGGCCCCAGCAGCTGGGCGCGGCCGATGTCGCCAAGCCGTCCCGGTTCGCGGTCGTCGAAGTAGCCGATCACGCGGATGCCGAGGCAGGGATTCGACTGGATCCTGTCGGCCAGGCGGCGGCCGATGTCGTTGGCGCCGGCAATCACGGCGCGGCGCTGCACTCCTTCTGCGGACAACACCCGCGCGAGGACGTCCGTGGCGAGGCGGTGCGCCGCCAGCTGCGCCAATGGCGTCGCCGCGAGCCACACCAGCATCGCATGCCGGTCGAACGCGTCGAGCGTCCCCGAGGTCCAGCCGACCAGCAGCAACAGCGCGACGATGACCAGCCACCGGCCGGCGACATGGCGCAACGGCTCGGCGGTCGTCGCCGCGGGCGCACCCGCCCTGGCCACGAATGCCAGGAGCAGCACCAGCAGCGCGAGTATCCGATAAGGGCCGTCGAACGGGATGCCCGAACCGACCAGGCAGGCGAGCAGCGAACCGACCGCCACGACCGGATCCACCAGCATGTGCGCGAGCGCGGCCGGCGCCGGCGGATGTTGGCGAAACCACGGCTGCGGGAGCGCCAGCACCCCGGAACCGGGAACGGTCGCGGCCTGCGGCGCGCTCACGCAGCGCCCGCAACGGCCGCCGACGCCGGCCAACCACGCGCGTGCACGAATCCGGCCACCGCCGCATGCAGCGCCGGCGCGGGCTGGGGCCCGGGATCAGCGCTGAAGCGGTAGCCGATGCCGCGCACTGTTTCGATCAGGTGACCGTGACCGGTCTCGACGAGTGCTCGCCGCAAGCGCCGGATGTGCACGTCCACCGTCCGTTCCTCGACATAGACGTGGTCGCCCCAGACTTCGTCGAGCAGCCTGCGGCGACTGAAGATGCGGTGCGGGTGCGTAAGGAAGAAGTGCAGCAACTGGAACTCGATCCTGCGCAGCTCGATCTCGCGGCCGGAGACGGTGACCCGCATCGCGGCCGGATCGAAACGCAGCCCGGAAACTTCGACGACCTCGTCAGCCAGCTGCGGCGAGCGGCGCCGGAGCACGGCGCGCGCGCGCGCGAGCAGTTCCCGCACCGAGAACGGCCGCGTCACGTAGTCGTCAGCGCCGCATTCCAGCGCGGCGACGCGGTCCTGCTCCTCCGATCGGTCGCTGACGACGATGATGCCCGCCGCTGCAGTGCGCCGGTCGCTGCGCAACTGGCGCGCGTACGCGAGCGCGGGCGCGCCGGGCACCCATTCCAGCAGCACCAGGTCCGGACGAAACGCGCAGGCCAGCGATTCGGCCGCCGCAATGCCGGCGGCGCAACTGACCTCGAATCCGGCTGCGCGAAAATTTCCCGCCACCAGGTCGCGGCCAACGGTTTCACCGTGAACGATCAACATCGAGCCCGCCATTCGTCTTCTCCCGTTTCTCGTCGCCTTCGGTTCGATCGCATCGTAGGCAGGACGGCCCGGGTCCACGATCCGGGCGATGACTCATTGACGTACGGATTCTCCCGTAAGCCGCTGCGCGATTGCCGCCGTGCGAATCCGGTAAACACCGGATGGCGGCGCGGATCTGCGGCCGGTGGAACGCACCGGCCGCGCATGGGCCGATCGGACCAGCCGGCTGCGCCGTTCGTGCAACGGCGCGCGCCTAGCCTTGCTGCCTGAAGCGGTGCCGGACCGGCGCCGCCATGCCGCACGTCCGCGGCGCAGGGAACCGCAGACATGAACCGCACGCCACGACCCGTCCGATTCCCGCCGCGCGGCCTGGCGCGCAGGGCCGTGCTGCTGTTGGCGCTGGCGCTCGCCGGCGCCGCCGCGGCGGGCGAATCGCGCGAAACGCTCGGTCCCGGGGACACCGTCCGGGTCACCGTGTTCCAGAATCCCGAACTCGGCGGCGAGCTGCGGCTGACCGAGCGCGGCTCCATCGTGATGCCGCTGATCGGCGAGATCACGATCGCCGGCCAATCGCCGATCGAGGCCGGCGCCACCATCGCCGCGCGACTCGCCCGCGGCCGCTACCTGGTGGACCCGCACGTGAGCGTCGCGCTCATCGAGGTGCGTAGCCGGCAGGTTTCCGTCCTCGGCCAAGTCGCGCGCCCCGGGCAGTACCCGATCGAGCATCCCGGGTTGCGGCTGACCGACATCCTGGCACTCGCCGGCGGCATCGCCGAAGGCGGCGATCACCGCGTCGTCGCGATCGTCACGCGCGACGACGTCCCGCGCCGTCTCGAGATCGACGTCGCACAGATGTACCGCACGGGCGACATGACCGCCAACTTCGAGGTGCAGGCCGGCGATGCGGTCTTCGTGCCGGAGGCACCCGTGTACTACGTCTACGGCGAAGTACAGCGCGCGGGTCCTTACCGGCTCGAGCCGGACACCTCGGTCATGCGGGCGATCGCGACCGGCGGCGGCCTGACACCGCGCGGCACGCATCGCGGCATTACGATCCACCGGCGGATGCCGGATGGCCGCGTCCAGAAGCTCGCCGCGAAACTCGACGACCCGGTGCAGGCCGGCGACGTCATCCGGGTCCAGGAGGGGTTGTTCTGACGTGAACCCGCTCGCTTTCCTCGCCGCCTTGCGCGCGCGCTTCGGGCTGTTCGTCGCCGCGCTCGCCGTCACCGTGGCCGCGGCCATGGGCGTCAGCCTGCTCCTCCCCACCACCTACCGCGCGACCGCGTCGCTGGTCGTGGACACAGGCGACGTGCAGACCCTCAGCGGGCCGATCAACGTGCTGTTCCGGCCGCAGGAAAGCCTGGCCTACATCCAGACGCAGGTCGACATCATCACCAGCCCGAAAGTCGCGCTCAAGGTCGTGACCGACACCGCACTCGCCGAGGAGGAGGCCACGCGGGCCAGTTTCGAGGAACAGGAGGGCGGCGAGGGATCGATCGAAGGGTGGCTGGCCGGCAACCTGTTGCACGACCTCGAGGTCGAGACTTCGCAGAGCAACGTCATCGACGTTAGTTACGTGGCGGACGACCCGGAGTTCGCCGCGCGCATCGCCAATGCATTCGCCCGCGCCTACGTCGACACGATGCTGGAACTGCGGGTCGAGCCGACGCGCAACGCGGCGACCTGGTTCGACCAGCAATTGCGGACGCTGCACGCCGATCTCGAGCAGGCCCAGGCGCGGCTGACCGAGTACCAGCGCCGCCACGGAATGGTCTCGACCGACGAGCGGTTCGATGTCGATCACGCACGACTCGCGGACATGACCGACCAGCTGGTGCGGCTGCAGGATGAGAAGTCCGGACTTCGCAGCCGCGAGCAACGCGCGCGGCAGATCCTCGCGACGGGCAGCACGCTGTACGCGCCCGACGACCTCGAATCGAGCGGCCAGGTGCAGAAGCTCCGCGCGGAGCTGCGCGATGGGGAAGCCGAACTTCGGGTGCTCGCCACGCAGTATGGCGAGCGGCACCCGACCTACCAGCGCCAGCTCGCGGAGAACCGGATTCGGCGGCAGGAGCTGCAGAAGGAGCTGCGCGAGATCGCCACCGGCGCCGAGAACCTGCGGCGGCAGAGCCAGCTGCGCGAACGCGAACTCGAGACCGAGCTGGCGCGACAGCGGACGCAGCTGCTCGAGGGCAAGGAGAGCCGCGACGAATTCGCCGTGCTGACGCGCAACGTCGAGACGGCACAGCAGGTCTACGACACGGTGATGCAGCGCTTCGTCGTGAGCCAGGTCGAGAGCCGCGCGAGCCGGACCAATGTCGCGTTGCTCAGTTCCGCCGCCATGCCGCGCCGGCCACACCGGCCCGACCTCGCGCTCAACCTTGCGCTCGCGGTGGCGATCGGAACCCTGATCGGGCTCGCGCTGGTCGCGATCAAGGAAATGACCGACCGTCGCGTGCGCTCCGCATTCGACCTCGATGCGCTGCTCGACCACGCGCGCGGCACCCAGGTCCCGCTGCTCGGACGCCTCGGCGCCGCGGGGCCGGACGCGCGGCTGCCCCGCGCGGGCGGCGCCGACCGCGCGCTGCCGGCGCCGGGCTGAGGGCGGGCATGGACGTGGCGCAACACCCCGCACTCGTGCAGGCGACCGAGATCCGGCCGCCACGACCGGACCGGCGCATCGGCATGATCCTCGCAGCCGAGGGCAAGTTGCGGGCCGACGACATCGCGGCGGTGCTGCGCGCTCAGGGAGAACACGGATTGCGCTTCGGCGAGACCGCAGTGCACCTCAAGCTGATCACGCGCGAGGACCTGCGCCGCGCGATCGCGCATCAATATGACGTGCCGCACCTGCTGCCCGGCAATCGCCGCGTCAGCTGCGAGCTGGTGGTCGCGCACGAGCCATTCGACCGGAGCGCGGAGCAGTTGCGGGCGCTGCGCACGCAGTTGCTGATCCGCTGGGCGAACGAGGCAGTGCGCCGCAGGCAGCTCGCGATCGTGAGTCCCGGACCGGCGGAGGGCAGGAGTTACCTGGCCGCCAACCTCGCGGTCGCCTTCGCGCAGCTCGGCGACCGCACGCTGCTGATCGACTGCGATCTGCGGCGGCCGCGGCAGCACCATATCTTCGACGTGCCGGACCGGATCGGGCTTTCCGCCCTGCTCGCCGGCCGCGCCGATCATTCCGCCATCGTGCCGCTGGCCGAACTCGGCCGGCTGTGGCTGCTGCCGGCGGGCGCGCGGCCGCCGAACCCGCAGGAACTGCTGTCCCGCGACACGTTTGCGGCGCTGCTCGAGGACCTGCAGGCCGAATTCGACGTCGTGCTGCTCGACACGCCGGCGGCCTGCCTTTACGCCGACGCGCAGACCGTGGCTTACCGGACCGGCAACGCGCTGGTGCTCGCGCGCAAGGACTACACGAGCCTCGCCGATACCGCGCACGTGATCGGCGAGCTGGCCGACATGGGCATCCGCACGGTCGGCACCGTGTACAACGAGCCGTGACGGAAGCCGCCGGGTCCGCGCTACGACTGCTGTGCATCACCGGATCGCTGGCCCACGGCGGAGCGGAACGGCACGCGGTAACGCTGGTGAACGGGCTCGCCGCGCTCGGCCACGAGTGCCATCTCGCGTACGTGAAGGATGCTTCGGCGCAACTCGAGCGGCTGCGGCCCGGGCGCCGCGGCACCGTGCAGTGCCTCGGCGCCACGCGCTACCTCGACCGTCGCGCGGTCAGCGATCTCGCAATGCTGATGAAGCGCCTGAATCCGTCCGTCGTGCTGGCGCAGAATCCGTACGCCCTCCTGTACGCGTGGCTGGCGCGCGCCAGCGCGCGCGCGCGCGCGCCAATCGTCACCGCTTTCCACTCAAACCGCCTGCTCGGGGTGAAGGAGCGGTTGCAGATGGCGGCCTATCGGCCGCTGTACTGGTCGGCGGCCTGCACCGTGTATGTCTGCGAGGCGCAGCAGCGCCGCTGGCGCCGGCAGGGTGTGTTCTCGCGTCGCAACGAGGTGATCTACAACGGCGTCGACCTCGAGGCATTCGCCCCCGGCGCGGCGGCAGGCAGGCCGCATGAACTGCGCCGGTCGCTCGGCTTCGACGCGGACGCCTACGTCATTGGCATCACCGCGGCGCTGCGGCCCGAAAAGAATCACCTGCTGCTAGTGGATGCCGTGGCCGAATTGCGCGCGGGCGGCAATCCCGCCTGCGCGCTGCTGATCGGCGACGGCGAGATGCGCCCGGCGATCGAGGCCCGGGCCCGCGAGCTCGGCATTGCCGCAGCGGTCGCAATCACCGGATTCCGCCAGGACGTGCGGCCTTACGTCCATGCCTGCGACACCATGGTCCTGTGCAGCGACACCGAAGCGCTGCCGCTCGCCGCGCTCGAGGCGCTGGCGCTCGGCAAGCCGGTCGTCCATTCCGCCGTCGGCGGTGCGGCCGAGATCATCATGCCGGGCGTCAACGGCGAGCTGTTCCCGCCGGGCGATCGCCAGGCCCTCGTGCTGCACCTGGCGGCGCTGGTCGACCCCGCCCTGCGTGCGCGCATGGGAGCGAACGCCCGCCGCGTGGCCGAGGAGCGCTTCTCGGAGCGCGCGATGATCCGGCGCTACGAGACGCTGCTGCTCGGGATCGCGGACCGGCGCGAGCGGCGCGTGCAGCCGGTGGATGGCGCCACTGCGCGCGCGCCCGCCGTGCTGCTTCTCGGGCCCGGTCTCAACGCGCTGAGCGGCGTTAGCGCCCACCTGCGCGCGCTGCTCGGCTCCTCGCTGGCGGAGTCGTTCGAACTCGTCCATTTCCGGGTGGGCGGCGAGGACCGCCGCGAGTCGGCTGCCGCCCGCATTGCGCGTCTTGCGACGAGCCCGTTCGCGCTCGCGGCCGCCATCCGGCGCACGCGGGCGCGCGTCGTCCACGTGAACACCTCGCTGAACGCCGGCGCGTTCTGGCGCGACCTGGCCTACGTGCTGGCCGCCAGGTTCTGCGGCGCACGGGTCGTCTACCAGGTACACGGCGGCGCGCTGCCGCAGCAGTTCTTCGCCGGCATCCGCATTCTGGACAGCGTGCTGCGCGCGGCGCTCGGCCTGGCCGACCAGATTGTCGTGCTCGCACGGTCGGAGCTGGCGGCGTATCGGCGATTCCTGCCCGGCCGGCCGGTCCTGCTCGCGCCGAATGCGATTCCCTGCGCGCCGTTGCCGACGCCGCGGACGCCGGCGACGTCCCTGGCGCTGCGGCTGGTCTACATCGGGCGGCTGGTCCGGGAGAAAGGCGTGCAGGACCTGCTGCAGGCGCTCGCGGCAATGAAGCGTGACGCCAGTCCGCCGCAACTGGTCATCGCCGGCGGCGGACCGGAGGAACCGCGGCTGCGCCGGCTCGCGGCCGAACTCGGCCTGGACGGCGCAGTCACGTTCGCCGGCCCGGTCACGGGCGCGGACAAGACGAGGCTGTTGCGGGAATCCGACCTCTTCGTGCTGCCCAGCTACGCCGAGGGCCTGCCGTACGCGGTGCTCGAGAGCATGGCTGCCGGCACCGCCGTGGTCGTCACGCCGGTCGGTGCAATCCCGGACCTGGTCACCGAGGGCATCCACGGCGCTTACATCCCCGCGCGCGACCCGGCTGCGATCGCACGCGTGCTCGGGAGCCTCGCAGCCGACCGCGAGCGGCTGGCGCGCATGGGCTGTGCGGCGAACGCGCGCGTGCGCGAGACCTGCTCGATCGATCGTCTCGCCGGCCGCCTCGCGGAGGTCTACGGCGGACTCAGCGATCCGCGGGCCGGCTGGCCCTCGCCGGCCGGCTGACGGCCGCGGCAGGCGGGCGCCATGTGCGGAATTGCGGGTTGGGTCGCCGAATCGGCGGAGGCGCCGGAGCCGGGCGCGCTCACACGCATGCTGGGGGCGATCGCGCATCGCGGCCCCGACGACCAGGGCAGCTATCACCATCGCAACGCGCGCGACGGCCGCGAAACCTACCTCGGGCACCGCCGGCTCGCGATCATCGATCCGCTGGGCGGCCACCAGCCGATGCGCGACGTCGCATCCGGCCTTGCGCTGGTCTACAACGGCGAGATCTACAACTTCCGCGAACTGCGCACGGCCCTCGCCGCCAACGGACACCGGTTTTCGACCGACTCGGATACCGAGGTGCTGCTGCGCGGCTACCAGCACTGGGGGCCCGGGGTCGTTCGCCGGCTGCGCGGCATGTTCGCCTTCGCACTGTGGGACTCGCGCGCGGACCGGCTGGTCCTCGCGCGCGACCGTTTCGGGGAAAAGCCGCTGTTTCTGCACCGCCGCGGCAACAGCCTGTACTTCGCGTCGGAGATCAAGGCGCTGCTCGCATTGCCGGGATTCGAACCGGCGGTCGACGTCGACGCGATCTGGGACTACCTGCTGTTCCGTTACGTGCCCGGTCCCGCCACGCTGTTCCGGGACGTGCGCAAGCTGCAGCCGGGGATGACCGCGGTGTGGGAGCACGGCCGGCTGACCGAGTCGTGCTACTGGTCGCCGCCCGACGGCGAGGCCGGCCCGGATGCGGTCCCCGCAGGCCAGCCCGTCCGCGCCTTCCTGTCGCTGCTCGACGACGCGGTGCGCCAACAGATGGTGAGCGACGCGCCATTCGGCGCGTTCCTGTCGGGCGGACTCGACTCGGCCACGATCGTGGCGCTGATGAGCCGCCACCAGCGGCGGGTCAGCACGTTCTCGGTCGGCTTCGGAGAAGACCGCTATAGCGAACTGCCGTTCGCCGCCGACGTGGCGCACCGCTTCGGCACGAGCCATCACGAGATCATCGTCTCGCACCGCGACGTCATCGAGCGCCTGCCGGACCTCGTGCGGTACCGCGACGCGCCGGTGTCGGAGCCGTCGGACGTCGCAGTCCATTTGCTCGCCCGCGAGGCCGCGCGCACCGTCAAGATGGTGCTGACGGGCGAGGGCAGCGACGAGATCCTCGGCGGCTACCCGAAGCACGTCGTCGAACGTTTCGCCGAGCGCTATCGCCGGCTGCCGTCCGCGTTGCGCCGCCTGGTCGTCCCGCTCGCGCGCGCCCTGCCTTACGGCTTCCGCCGGGTCAAGACCGCGATCGCGAATCTCGAGATCGAGGACCGCCGCGAGCGGCACGTGCGCTGGTTCGGCGCGCTCAGCCTCGCCGAACGCGACCGGCTGGCGGCATTTCGCGCGAGCGACGCCACCGCCGGCGCCGCGGCGCCGGACGGGACAGCCCCCGGCGCCGGCGCGTTGCGGCGCATCCTTCACTTCGACCAGACGCGCTGGTTGCCGGACAACCTGCTCGAGCGCGCGGACCGCATGACGATGGCGGCGTCGATCGAGGCGCGCGTGCCGTTTCTCGATCACCGCCTCGCCGAGTTCGTCTCCGCCCTGCCGGACCGCTATCGCGTGCGCGGGCTGCGCGGCAAGTGGATCCTGCGCGAGGCGGCCCGCGGACTGATCCCGGAACGCGTGCGCACCCGGCCCAAGGTCGGGTTCCGCGCGCCGGTCAATGAATGGTTCCGTGGCAGCCTGCGCGAATACCTGCTGGAGCACCTGCAGGGCGCGAGGTCGCGCACGCGCGGCTATTACGACGCCGCGGTCCTCGACCGCTACCTCGACGAGCACTGCTCCGGCCGGCACAACCACGAGAAGCTGCTGTGGACGCTGCTCAACCTGGAGATCTGGCATCGACAGTACCTCTGAGTCGGCGCGCCTGCGCTGGCTGCTGAATCGCGCACGTTGCATGTCGCCCGCCGAGATTCCGCACCGCGCCTGGCGCGCGCTCGCGGCGCAGGCCGGCAGATTCGGCCTGCGCGGCCGCGCGGGCGCGCCGGGCGCGGATCTCGCGACGCCGGCCGCGCACTGGGTGCATCTGCCGGCCAACGCGGACCCGACGCCCTACTTCACGGCGGCCGACCGCATCGCCGCGGGCCGGCTCGACGTGCTGTCACTCGAGGATTTCGCAATCGGCGCCGTTCCGCGCTGGAATCGCGACCCGAAGACCGGCATCGAGGCGCCGCTGTCGTTCGGCACGGCGATCGACTACCGCGACGCGGAACTCGTAGGTGACATCAAGTACCTGTGGGAGCCCAACCGGCACCTGCACCTGGTCACGCTGGCGCAGGCAATTGCGCTCGGCGGCGGCGAGCGTCACGCCCAGGTGTTGCGAGGGCACCTGGAGAGCTGGTTCACGGCCTGCCCGTACCGCATGGGCCCCAACTGGACCAGCGCACTGGAAGCGGCGCTCCGGCTGGTCAACTGGGCCATCGCCTGGCAGCTGGCGGGCGGCGTGCGCTCGACGCTCTTCGCCGGTGGCGATGGCGCCGCGTTCCGCGAGCGCTGGCTGCGATCCATCCACCAGCACGCCCGCTTCGTGCGCGGCCACCTGTCGCTGCACTCCTCCGCCAACAATCACCTGATCGGCGAGGCGGCGGGCCTGTTCATCGCGGGCGTCACCTGGCCGCACTGGCGCGAGGCGCTGCACTGGCGTACGCGCGCGGCGGCAATACTGGCGCGGGAGACGCTGCGCCAGAACGCGCCCGACGGCGTCAACCGCGAGCAGGCGGTGTCCTACCAGCAGTTCGAACTGGACTTGCTGCTGATGGCGCTGTTGGCCGGGCGCGCGGGCGGCATCGCCTTCCCGCCGCAGGTGGCGGAACGGCTGGCGGCGATGTGCGAGTACCTCGCCAGCATCATGGACGCCGGCGGCAACGTGCCGATGATCGGCGACTCCGACGACGGCTTCGCCGTGCGGCTCGCGCCGGCGGCCGGCTTCTGCCGCTACCGCTCGGCGCTCGCCGGCGGCGGACTGCTGCTCGGGCGCGACGATTTCCGGGTCAAGGCCGGGGCGACGGACGACAAGACGCACTGGCTGTTCGGCGCCGACGCCGAGCGCGACCCGCTGCCACCGGCGGGCGAACGGCGGCCCCTGCGCCAGGCCTTTCCCGACGGCGGCCAGTACGTGCTGGGCTGCGATTTCGAGTCGTCGCGCGAAATCCGTCTGGTCGCCGACGCCGGTCCCCTCGGCTACCTGTCGATTGCGGCGCACGGGCATGCGGACGCGCTGTCGTTCACGCTGTCGGTGGGCGGGAGCGAGATCCTGATCGACCCGGGCACTTACACCTACCACACGGAACCGGAGTGGCGGCGCTACTTCCGCGGCACCGCCGCGCACAACACGGTTTGCGTGGACGGCCAGGACCAGTCCGAGCAGGGCGGCAATTTCCTGTGGCTGCGCAAGGCCACGACGACTTGCCACCGCTGGCAATCCGATGCCGACACGGACCTGCTCGATGCGTCGCATGACGGCTATGCGCGCCTCGCGGATCCCGTCATGCACCGGCGCCTCATCCGGCTCGACAAGCAGGCGCGGAGAATCCGCATCGACGATCTGCTGCAGATGTCGGGTGCGCATGACGTCGAGCTTCACTTCCATTGCGCTGAAGCTTGCCGCCTGAAGCGGCTGCCCGACGGCTTCCTGCTGCTGCGCGACGGCGTCGCCGTCGCCCTGCGCCTGCCCGTTGCGCCCGCGGGGCGGATCGACGTGCGGCGTGGCGGGACGGCGCCGATCCTCGGCTGGGCCTCGCGGCGTTACGGCGTGAAGGCGCCGACGCACACCATCACATGGCGCGCGCGGATCACGGGACACTGCCGATTGCAGTGCGAGCTGGCCTGCTGACCCGGACGGACTACGGCGCCCCGGCCCCGCGAACGATGAGTGCGCGGCAAGGCTCCGGCAGGCTGGTTGCGGATCGCGGACTGGCCCGCGCCGCGGGACCGCCATGACACGGGCGCATGACACATGAAGATCAGCGTTTTCGGACTCGGCTACGTCGGTACGGTGGTCGCCGGCTGCCTCGCGCGCTGGGGACACCAGGTGATCGGCGTCGACGTCGACCGGCGCAAGACCGAGCTGGTCAATGCCGGCCGCTCGCCGATCGTGGAGCCGGAGATCGGCGCCATCATCCGGGAACAGGTGACGGCAGGACGGCTGTCGGCAACGACCATGGCGCGGGCCGCCGTCGCCGACGCCGACATCGCCATGATCTGCGTCGGCACGCCCGGCGACGCGAAGGGCCGTCAGGACCTCGCGCAGGTCCGGCGCGTCTGCGAAGACATCGGCGGCGGACTCCAGGGCGGCGACAGCGCGCACGTCGTCGTCGTCCGCAGCACGCTGCTGCCCGGCACCACGCGCGATATCGTGATACCCGCGCTGCAGTCGACGTCGGCCAGCCGGGCCGGTGTCGACTTCGGCGTCTGCTACAACCCCGAGTTCCTGCGCGAGGGCAGCGCGGTCCAGGACTTCCTGCATCCGCCCAAGACAGTCATCGGCGAGCTCAACCGCGCGAGCGGCATGCTGCTCGCCGATCTCTACGCGCGGCTCCCGGGGCCGCAGGTGCGCACGGACATCGAGACCGCGGAGATGACCAAGTACGTCGACAACTCCTGGCACGCGCTGAAAGTGGGGTTTGCGAACGAGATCGGCAACCTGTGCAAGGCATTCGGCATCGACGGGCACCGCATCATGGAGATCTTCTGTCAGGACACGAAGCTGAACATCTCCGCCAATTACCTGAAGCCGGGCTTCGCCTTCGGCGGCATGTGCCTTCCCAAGGACCTGCGCGCGCTGCTGGTGCGCGCGCGGGCATGCGACCTGGCGCTGCCGATCCTCGACTCGATCCTGCCGAGCAACGAATTGCAGACCGCGCGCGGGATCGATGCGGTGATCGCGGCCGGCAACCGCAAGGTCGGCGTACTGGGCATGAGCTTCAAGGCGGGAACCGACGACCTGCGCGGCAGCCCGGTCGTCGAGCTGATCGAGCGCCTGATCGGCAAGGGATTCGATCTGCGGGTCTATGACCAGAACGTCAATATCGCGCGCATCGGCGGAACCAATCGCGAATTCATCCTCGACCACATCCCGCACATCGCCAGCCTGATGGTCGAGAACATCGACGAGGTGGTCGCGCACGCCGATACGATCGTGATCGGCAATGCCGCCCCCGAGTTCCACGAAGTGCTGCGGCAGGTCAATGAGCACCAGACCGTCATCGACCTCGTGCGAATTTCCCCGGAGCCCGGCGTGGCGGGCGCCTACGAGGGGATCTGCTGGTGAGCGGCGGCGCAGCCGCGCGCGGCGCCGCCGGCGCGGGACGGCGGGTGCTCATGCTGGTCGAGAACCTGCCCGTGCCCTTCGACCGCCGGGTCTGGCAGGAGGCGGGAACGTTGCGCGACGCGGGTTACGCCGTCTCCGTGATTTCTCCCGCCGGGCCGGGCTGCCCGCGCGGTTACACCTGCATCGACGGCATTCACGTGTACCGCTACCGGCAGCCATTCGAGGCATCCGGCCCGGCGGGCTACCTGCTCGAATATGCCGCGGCGCTGCTCACGACGCTGGTGCTGGCCCTGCGCATTGCATTCACTCGCGGCTTCGACGTGATCCATGCCTGCAACCCGCCCGACCTCTTCTTCCTGATAGGCGCGCTGTTCCGGACGTTCGGCAAGCGCTTCGTCTTCGACCACCACGACATCTGCCCGGAGCTCTTTGAGGCAAAGTTCGGCCGCCGCGGCCCGTGGCATCGCCTGCTCGTGACGCTCGAGCGCCTGAGTTTCCGGACCGCGGACGTCGCGATCGCGACGAACGACTCCTACCGGCATATCGCGATTGCACGCGGCGGCATGCCGGCGGCGCGCGTGTTCGTCGTGCGCAGCGGCCCTAGCGCGGAACGCCTGCAGATCCGGCCGCCGGAGCCGCGATGGCGTCACGGCCGCCGCTACCTCGTGGGCTATGTCGGGGTCATCGGCGCGCAGGAGGGTATCGACCTGTTGCTGCGGGCCGTGCGTCATGTCGTGTTGCGCCTGCAACGGCGAGACATCCATTTCGTGATCGTCGGCGGCGGCACGCACCTCGCGCCGATGCAGGACCTGGCCGCCCGGTTGCAGGTTGCGGAGTACGTGACGTTCACCGGGCGCGTCCCGGATGCGGAGCTGCTGGCCGTGCTGAACACCGCGGATGTCTGCGTCAATCCGGACCCGGCCAACGAAATGAACGACAAGTCCACGATGAACAAGATCCTGGAGTACATGGCGCTCGGCAAGCCGATCGTCCAGTTCGACCTGCGCGAGGGCCGCCGGTCGGCGGGTGAATCGTCGCTGTACGCGCGCCGCAATGACACGGCCGACTTCGCGCAACAGCTGGTCGCGCTGCTGGACGACCCAAAGCGGCGCGCGCGCATGGGCGCGTTCGGCCGCCGGCGCGTGCTGGAGGAACTCGCCTGGAATCACCAGGCGCCGAAGCTGCTGGCCGCGTATTCGGCGCTGTGGAACGAAACGGGGGTCGCTGCCCGTGAAACTGCTGCCACTTGAATCGCCGGGACTGCTCCAGCTCGCGGCCGGTTGGCTCGCGCAGGAGGAGAATTACCAGTGGCTCGATTTCGGCGGCGGCCGGCAGATCGTCACGCCGGCGCTGCTGAAGGTGATGACCCAGCGCGAAATGCACTGCCTGCGGATCTACACGGCCGGACCCGGCGACGACCCGGTCGGGATCGTCGGACTCAACGACGTCAACCGCCGTTGCGGCACCGGCACGCTGTGGGGCGTGACCGGCGACAAGTCCTTCCGCAGCCGCGGCTACGCGACCTTTGCCGGCTCGAAGTTCCTCACGCTGGCTTTCGAGGAGCTCGGTCTGCGGGTCGTCAACACCTGGGCCGTGGAACACAACCCGTCAGTGCGGCTGATCGAGCGCCTGAATTTCCGGTTCGTCGGGCGGCTGCGCCAATGCCACTGCATGGACGGGCAAGTGTACGACCGCCTGATGTTCGATCTGCTCGCAAGCGAGCACCGCGAACTGGAGTATCAGCGGCCCGCGCGGCCGGCCGGCGCGCCCGACGAACGACGGGAAACGGCGGCCCGCAGCCGCCCGGCCGGCCCCGCGCCGCACTGAGGAGCCGCCCTGGACACCGACATCAGGCGCCGCGCATTGTCCCGCATGCTGGCCGGCGTGTACGTGCTGACATCGCGCGACGGCGACCGCATCGGCGCAGCGACGGTCGCCTGGGCGATGCAGATCTCGTTCAAGCCGCTGTTGTTCACGGTGGCGCTCGGCCGCGGCGGTAACGTGTTTCGCTGCCTCGAACGCAGCCGCGCCGCGGCCCTCCACGTCGCCGGGCACCGGCAACTCGAACTGGCCCGGCGATTTGCCTGCCCGACCGAGGCCGGCGACGGCACGATCAATGGCGAGCCGTTCGTCAGCGGCGTGACATCGGCACCGCTGCTCAAAACATTCCCGGCGCATTTCGAGTGCCTGGTCGACGAGATCCTCGAAACGAGCGGCGACCACGTCCTCGCCGTGCTGAGAGCGATCACTGCGCAGAGCCGCGCACGGTTCCGGCCGATGACGCTCGCCGCGCTCCGCAAGTACCTCGAGTCCGCGCCCTTGCCGGCACGGCGCGTCGCCGCGTCCGAACCGGTGCCCGTGCCGTCGCGCGCTCGCGCGACGGCGCCCACCGGCAACCGGTTCTCCGAGGCGGGCTGAAATCCCGGGTGCCGGACGCCGGCTTCAGCGCCCGCCGCCGCGTCCGGCGGCCGGTCGCGCGAACGCCTGACGATAGAGCGGCCGCAGGCGCCGCTTCACGTCGAGGAGCCCCGACAGCGCCCGCCCCCGGATCGTCGCGTTCGAGATCCAGTGGCAATGCACTTCGCTGCCCACGGGCCGCCAGTCCCTGAACCAGGCCGGGTTGCCGACCAGGTTGATGCGCCGGATGCCGGCGCCGGCACCGCCCAGGACGAGGTGCTCCAGCAACATGTTGCCCGGCGCGACGCGCGACCAGTCCTCGTCGTAGGCGAGCTTCAGCACGTAGAGCGTGTCGTCGTCCTGCAGGCAGAACTGCCCCGCGATCAGGCGCCCGGCGACGCGCAGCGAGTGGATCGCGACGCGCCCCTGCGGGGCGAGTTCCTCCACCAGCCCGCGATAGAACGCCCGCAGGCGCGGATCCTGCGCGATCGCCGTGCCCTCACGGCCCTTCCAACCGGACGCTTCGAGCTCCATGAATGCGGCGAGCGCGGCGCCCTGCTCCGCGGGACGCAGCGCCGTCTGGAATTCGACCGCCGGTTCGCGCGCCAGCTTGTTGCGCGCCTTGTTGAGATTGGACCGGAAGTTCGGCGAGAGCCGCGTGCGATGGTCCTCCTCGCGCGCGCAGGTGGGGATTTCCTCGCAGATCTTCACGGTCGTGCGCCGGATGCTGCCGGCCGGCACCGCGCGCAGTTGTGCAAGCGGCGACCCGGCCGGCACCGGTTCAAACGTGAGTGCGTCCCAGCCGCGTCCGGCGCGCCGCCCGAGCGCCGGCAGCAGCGCCTCCAGCAATTCATCGGCGCCGAGTCCGGCGCTGCACACGATGTCCGAGAGCGGCATGTGCGGATGCTGCGGCAACCGCCACACCCGCGCGCCGAGACCCGCGCCGCCATCGGCCGAACGCCTGAGCGGCACGATGGCGACCGGCCGCGAACCGCGACGCACGACGAAGAATGTCACCGCGTCAGGGTCCGGCTCCAGGATGCCGACGCAGCATTTCCACCAGCCATACCAATGGTAAAAGCGGCAGCCGGCCTGCGTGGCGGCAAGCGTGCGCCAGTCGCCGGCAAGCGCCGCGAGCGCGTCCGCGCCGCGCAACGCCTCGACGCTCAGCATCGCCCGCCGCGCCGGCGCTGCTTCATCCGCTGACGAAGCGCGTCCACCATTCTCCCTCCATGCGGCTCAGGAACGCCTCGCCGCGCTGGAACGCGGCGAGCACGCCGGGTTCGCGCGAGTGCAGCAGCGTGCACCGGCCCTCGCGGGCGAACCAGCAGCGGCGGGCCGCGTACTCCTCGATGCGGCGCGGATCAAGCCGTCCGCGCAACCCGGCGAGGCCTTGACACGCGGCATCGTTCAGCAGCCGGTCCAGCACGCGGCCGTAGTGTTCCGCGCGCGCCGCGACCTGCACGACCTCGCCGATCGCCGTGGGCCGCGCGTAATAGAGATACCAGCCCGCCATGCGGCCGGCCCCGTCGCGCAGGCCGCGCGCCCGCAGGGTGCCGAGCCGGCTCTGCCGTCCGACCTGCCGCAGCAGCCATTCCAGCGCGTCGCGCCCGTATTGCGGGCGCAGCACGTTGCCGGCGACGACGCTGTCGAAGTCCGCGAGCATCGCCGCGGCGTCCAGGTCCTGCTCCGGCCAGCGCGCCGCAGCGGCGTCGGCGCGTCCGGCTTCCGGTTCCGCGAGCCAGCGGTCCGCGAGTGCGGTGAAGGGCCGCGATAGCCACGCGAGCGGCGCGCCGATCCGGCCGCGTCCGGCCAGCAGCGACACCAGGCATTGCAGCGGGCGCAACGGACGGATCCAGTTCAGCCCATACAGCGCAGGCGCCAGTCCTCCGAGGCCGACCCACAGGCCGCGTGACCGCTCGTGGGCATTGTCGGCGAGCGTCAGTTCCTGGGGGCCGCGCAGGCAGGCCTGCACCAGCTGCAGCATCGCCGGGCTGCGCCGGAACTCGGGCGCCACGGAGATCTGGCAGCCGACCGCGGCCCGCAACGGCCTGCCGTGCAGCGACATCAGCCGCGGCATCACCGCATAGAAGCCCGCCAGCCTGCCGCCCTGCACGGCGACCCACGACGGCACGTCGAGATCGCGCCAGGGATTGGCGAACAGCATCTCGCGGAAATACGATTCGCAGTCCTCGCGCCGGCCCCAGCCGTGCTCCGGCGAGACGCGCGCGAGCAGGTCCGCGGCGGCGGGAATGTCCTTTTCGGCGAATTCGCGGACCGCAGTCACCACCACCTCCGCCGCGCGGCACCATGCCTCCCCGCAGGCTAGCTGCGCGCGCAGCCCCGGTAACGCAAGATGGCCGCGCGGGCATGGTCCATTCGGCTCACACGCACGCTGCGGTCGCGAAAGCCGCTTCGATTACGCTCGGGTCGTCGCTCGCGATTGCGAGGTGGAGGTATGCCGGATGGACTCGATCGCCGCGGTCCCCTCCCCGACGCCGGTCCGGGCCCGGTTGCTCGCGGGCTGGCACGAGGCGCCCGGGCTGGAAGAGGCCTGGGACCGGCTGCTGGAGCTCTCCGGCGGCGGCAGCGTGTTCCAGACCTTGCGCTGGCAGCAGGCCTGGTGGGACGCATTCGGCGCCGGTCACGTGCTGCTACCCGTGCTCGCCTATGCGGGCGCGCGCCTCGTCGGCATCGCGCCGCTGATGGCCAGCCGGCGCCGGCTGCACTTCATCGGCAGCACCAATCATGCATCCGACTATTGCGAGTTCATCATCGACCCGGAGTTTCCGGGGGCGATCGGCGCACTGCTCGACTGCGCCTCTGCCGCCGCGGGTCCATTCCGCCGCATCGACCTCTCGCACCTTCCCGCGCACTCGCCGAACTGCGCGCCGCTGCTCGAACACCTTGCCGGGCGCGGCGTGAGATTCCGCAACCGCATCGAGCAGGTCGCGCCGGCGCGGCGCCTGGGCAATCCCGAGGCGGACCGCCGCGCCGCGAACAAGCAGAGCCTGCGGCGGCACGCGCGCCATTTCCGCGGCGCCGGCGACCTGCGCTTCGATCGCCCCAGCGACGAGGCCGGCGTGCTGCGCTATCTCGACGCCTTCTTCGAGCAGCACGTCGCGCGCTGGGCCGGGACCGGCACGCCCAGCCAGTTCCACGATCCCGCGCAGCGCGCGTTCTATCGCGGTCTCGTTCACCGGCTGCTGCCGCGCGGCTGGCTGCGCTTCGATGCGATGTTGTTCAACGGCGAGCCGATTGCCTTCCACTT
This sequence comes from Steroidobacteraceae bacterium, assembly GCA_050179155.1. GTDB lineage: Bacteria > Pseudomonadota > Gammaproteobacteria > Steroidobacterales > Steroidobacteraceae > SCUD01. The sequence continues at coordinate 148,062 of JBFXFJ010000004.1, read as the reverse complement.
CGGCTTCGAGTACCGCCGCCGTTTCGTCTGGTACAAGCCGGCATTCGACGTCCGGCTCGCCTCGCGTTCCCCCGGCGAGGTGCTGATCAAGCACCTGCTGGAGGATGCGATCGACCGGGATCTCGAGGAGTTCGACTTCACGGTCGGCGCCGAGTCGTTCAAGTTCCGGTTTGCGAACGTGGTGCGCCACGTCGCGCGCGTAACCGCCTATGCCTCGCCTGCCGATTACTGGCGCGACGGAATCACGGTCGCGGCGCGAACGGCGTGGCGGCGGCTGCGCCGCCGCGATCCGGCCGCAGTCCCCGTCGCCGCCCGCGGCCTCACCAGCGCCGGCGCCTGACCAGCACGTCCATGACCCCGACGCGGCCCGCGCCGCCGACCGTGTGGACGCAGCGCACGTCGCCGCGCACGCCCGGCTGGATCCGGAACACAGGCGTCTCGCGGTATTCGCGCTCGTCGAGCGCATCGATGCGGTTGATGATGACCGCCTCGCCATAGACCCGGGACGAGTCCTGGCTCGGGCGGAACAACGCGCCATTGCCGGCAAAGAGAGGACCCGCGCTGCGCGCGCGGCGCACGTCGCTCACGACCGGATTCGCGCGATGCGCCGTCCAGGGACCGACCGGCGCGTCGCTCCAGTAGAGATGCAACTCATCGTTGCAGTCGGCGCCGGGCTCCGCGATGTTGACGAACATCCACCAGCGGCCCGCGGCCTGCCACAGCGTCGCGTCGAACGCCGCGATGCCGTCGAGCAGCACGCGATCCAGGCGCCAGGCCGAAGGCAGCCCTTCGCAGCGGTACAACTCGACCGAACGATTCGCGCCGGTCTCCGGCAGCATGTAGTGGGCGCCGTTCCAGCGAAACACGAACGGGTAGGAAAGGTGGTAGGGCCGTTCCAGCGCCACCACGGCCGGTCCCGGTTCCGCGTCCGCGAACACCTCGGCCGTCATGATCCTGCCCCGCTCCTCACCGCCGGCGAGCTCCTCGAAGTAGATGAAATGGCGGCCCTCGTGCTCGGCAACGAACGGGTCCGCCCAGAGGCGGTCCGGCGGCGGCACGAGGTAGCGCCAGCGCGGCGCCGCGCACCGCGCCTGCCCGTCGGCGCGGTCGAAGAAGCAGTAGGCGATGCGCCACTGCTCGCGCCAGCGCAGGCGCGCCCAGCGGTTGACCGACACGGTCGCGGCGATCCGGCCGCACAGCCGTGTCACGGCAGCGACCGTTGGTGCACGACCGGCCGGATAACGCGCGGGCGGCGGTGCGGACGCGTGCGGCGGCGGCGTCCAGCCGTCGCCGTCCTGCACGAGACCGGCGAGCAGACGTGCGAACAGCCGCAGGCCCTTGCAGAGCGCACGCAGGCGATTGCGCCGCACCGAACTGCCGACCGTCGCGCCGAACGTGCGGTAGAGATCGGCTCCCGCTGGCCGCATATAGTCCGCGACCGCGGTCATCGTGACCGGGCAGGCCGCAGCGATCTCGGCGGCGCCCGCCCAGGAATGAACCGCCGGTGTGCCGGCGCCAATCTCGAGACCCCACACGCCGAGGCGCGCGATCGCGGGCAGCGGCCGGTGCGCGGGCCGGTGCGTGAAACAGAGCCAGACGTCCGCGCCGCAGCCGCGCAGGCCCTCCGCGGCGGCCTCATCCATGGACCAGGTGCCGCCCCGAATCGCGGCCGGCACCTCGATCAGCGGCGCGGCAAGCCCGCGCGTCGCGTCGACGCGCGAGAACAATCGCTCGCGGCGGCAGCGTACGCGGCGGTCGACCTGGTCCATCAGCGCGAACAGCCGCCCGTCGCGGCGCGGCGCGGCGCCCCGCAACAAGGCGATCGCGCACAGGCTCACGCCCGGCACCGCGAGCGCGAGCCGCAGGGCCTCGGCGGTCCATCGTTCCTGGAGCTTCGCGTCGAGCAGGAGGCCGAGCCGGACCGGGCGCGGCTGCGCCGGAGACTGCATCACTTGTACTCGATCAGCCGCGGCTGCCGCCGCAGCAACCGGTGCGTCAGGTACTTGACCTGGCCGAGCATGCCCGGAAACAGCGACAGCACGAGGAACAGCGCCCGCCACCAGTTCGCGGCCGCCCGCCGCGAGCCGCGGACCGCGACCCGGACCACCTGCAGCGGATAGACCATCAACAACAGCAGCGCCGCGGGCGCCGACCAGATCGCCAGCGCAGCGGCAACGACCGGGATGCCGAGACCCCACAGCCAGGCGCGGCACCATTCACGCATGCTGTGGTACTCGGGCGGACCGCCGTGCAGGTCGGCGCCGAGCGCGCAGCCGTAACCGGCGCGCACTGCGCGGCGCCACCACTGCCCGAAGCGCGTCATCGCGGCGTCGTGGGTCGCCATCGGCGCGTCGAGATGCCAGACGCGCCAGCCCGCCGCGCGCAGGCGGATGCACAATTCCGGCTCCTCGCCGCAGATCAGGTCGTCGCGGTAACCGCCGGCTGCCTCGAACGCGCCGGCGCGCATCATCGCGTTGCCACCGCAGCCGCGCGCCGGACCGGTCGGAACGTCGTAGTCCATGTCGCGCAGCAGGTTGTAGATGGACCGCTCCGGATGGCGCTCGCGCAGCCGGCCGTAGACGACCGCGACGTCCGGGTGGGCGTCGAGGAACGCGGCCGCCATTTCCAGCCAGCCGGCGGCGATCTCGCAATCGCCGTCCGCGAACTGCACGTAGCGCCCGTGCGGAGCGAGCCGCCGCCAGCGCTGGAATCCGGCATTGCGCGCGCGCGCCGCCGAGAACGGAATGCGCGGATCCAGCTCGACGACCACGATGCCCATGGCCTCCGCACGCCGCGTCGAACCGTCGGTCGACCCGGAATCGACGTACACGACCTGTCCCGCGGAGCCCGCGACGGAAACGAGACAGGCCGCCAGCCGCTCGCCCTCGTTGCGGCCGATCGCAACCACGCCGGGGCCTTCGAGGACGGTTGCCGCGGCCGGCGCCATCGTCATCGCGCGCCCCCGGCGAGCCGGCCGGCAAGCGCGCGGCCGGCATCCCGCAACTGCTGCCGTTCATCGCGCTCCAGCAACAACCGCCACGCGCAGGCGCCGTAGGCGAGCAGGAAACCGCCCGCACCTGCGGCCGCGCGCGCCGCGGCGGGCCAGGGCAATGACGCGGCCAGCCAGGCCACGAGCGCGGCCAGGCCGACGGCCGTTGCGGTGACCACGGCCACGTCGCGGCCGACAGTCAGGCGCCCGAGCGCGCGACGGGCGAACAAGACGCGGCCGATGGTCGCGACCGCGATCGCGGCGGCGGTGGACACGGCAGCGCCCAACTGGCCGAAGGCCGGAATCGCGAGGCCGCCGCACAGCACTGCCACCAGCAGCCCCGCTGACAGAATGCCGAGTTCGGTGCAGTGCCGTCCGGTCATGGACAGGACCCAGCCCGCGGGACCCAGCACCGCCACCAGGTATTGCGCACAGGCGAGCCACGCGACGACCGCCTGCGGCAGTTCGAATGACGGGCCGAACAGGCGCGTGGCCGCCACTCCCCAGAACAGGAACAGCGCAAACACCGGCGCGGTCCCGAGCGCTATCCAGCGCACGGTCAATTTCACGGCGGCGGCGGCGCCGTGCGGATCACCGCGGGCATGCCGTCCGGCAACCTGTGCGCCCAGGCCCTGGCCGAATGCCACGCCGCAGACGCCGACCAGCAGCAGCAGCGTTTTCGCCAGGGCATATTGGCCGGTCTCCTGCGCACTGGCGAAATGGCCGAGCAACAACAGATCCATGGCGGCGGTCAGCGTGGTCACGAGCACCGCCGCCGACAGCACACTCGAGTAGCGGACCACGCCCCAGGCGTCCCGCCAGCTGCCGGCGGACGCCGCCGCGGCCGTCGGAAAATCGCGGCGCGCGCGCGCCGCGAGGCACAGAGATGCCGCGGCGGTCGCGAGCATCGAGCCCGCGATCACCGCCGGCAGCCGCCACCCGGCGAGGAATAACGCGACGATCGCGATCAGACGCAAGGCCGGCAGCAGGAAATATTCCGCCAGCACCGACGGCGCCAGGCGGAGCGCGCCGCGGTAAGCGCCGCCGAGCACGGCCAGGTCGGTCGCGAATGGCAGCACGAGCAGCAGGCACAGCAGCGTCTCGGCGAATCGTTCGTAGCGATAGAGGCCGGACTCGAGCGCCGCGCCGGCGCCCAGCAGGACCAGGATGGCGGGCAGGCACGCAAATCCGGCCACGAGCAGCCGCAGCCTGGCGAGTACCGCCGCCTGTGCCGCGCGCGCCGCCGGGCTCGAGTCCTCACCCAGGTGACGCTGCAACCCGATGTCGAGGCCGCAGCGCGAAACAATGCCCGCGAGGTCCGCGAGGTTGCGCGCCAGGTTGAACATGCCGTACTCGGCGGCGCCCAGCATGCGGGCAACCACGAGTCCGGAGGCGAACGACAGCGCCTGCTGGAAAAGCGTGCCGGCGCCGACCAGCGAAGCGTTTCCCAGCAGGCGGCGCAGCCCGACGGCCTGCGGCCCGGGCGCAAGCGTGGCAGCCTTGCCAGTCACCCGCGCATGCATGCCCGGTCGGGCGCGCCCGTCCGCAGTGTGTGGCGCCAGGCGATGGCCAGCAGGAACATCAGGAGCGCGGCGATGCGCGCATCTCCCGGCGTGAACAGCGTCATGAAAGTGACGCCGAACGTCGCGAGGCCCGCGAGCGCGGCAATTGCCTCGCTGCGCGCGTCGGCATCGCCGGTGCCTCGCGCCAGCACCGCGAAAATGCGCCGCAGCGCATCACCGGCAACGAGCAGCGCCGCGGCCGAGCCGACCAGGCCGCCTTCATAGAGGATCGTGAGATATCCGTTCTCCGGCTGCTCCGGAACATATTGAGCGCCATCGGCCACGCCGATGCCGTAATAGCCGGTCATGCCCGGACGCGATTCGAGCAGGTAGGATCTGAACGCGTCAGGGCCGACGCCGGTGAGCGGGTGCCCGGCGAACATGTCCCAGGTGTCGAACCAGATCGTGATCCGGATGCCCAGTTCCTCGCCCATCCGGGCAAAGCGCGCCGCGACCGCCTCCGGCATCAAGTCGAGCCAGGCGCCCGCGGGCACGACGGCGGCAACGAGCAGCGCCGCCGCGACCGCGGCCGCCGTCAGCAGCTTGACGCCCGCGGGCCAGCGGTTGAACGCGCCCAGCGCAAGCACCGACACCGCGAGACAGGCGATGATCGCGCCGCGCGCGATGGTCGTGAACAGCGCCGTGATACCCGCCGCGACGGCCACCCAGGCGAGCAGCCGCATGCCCAGGCCCGCGAACCGGCCGCGCACCGCCAGCACCAGCAGGAAGGCAATCGTCGACGCGAGGAAAGCGCCCGCCTTCTGCGGGTCCTGGAAGAACCCTCCTGCGCGCCAGGTCTCGCGGCCCATGACGTAGCTCAGCTGGTTCAGGTTGCCGCCCCTGAGGCTGAGGTTCACTTGCAGGAAATGGTCGATGAACAGCCCGAGCGAGAGCACGATCACGACGGCGGCCGAGATCGCCGCCAGCCGCTCGAAGCCGCCCGGCCGGCGCAGCTCGTCGAGCGCGCACAGAAAGAATGCGTAGACGGCCACTCCGACCAGCAATGCCTGCGCCGAGTCTTTCGGATACAGCGAAAAGGCCGCGCAGATCGCAAAAAGCAGCCACGCGCCGGCCAGCGATGGCGACGGAAACAGCGGACGCCGGTCCTGCGGCGGCGCCGTCAGCCGCCGCGCGACCAGGGCAATCGCGAGCGCCAGCATGACGGCGTCGAACAGGCGAACACCGAGCCGGGCGGGCGGGATCGGCACATCGGCCAGCGGCAGGGCCGCGAACAGCGCCAGGAACGCGAAGCGCATCGGTTCGCGGCGCGTTACCGCGACGAAACCGCCGATCGCAATGGCGCCCAGGATCGCGAAGTAATAGATCGCGCGCGGCCCGGCGGCCGTTCCGGCCACGCCGACAAAGATACCCGCGCAGGCGGCGAGCGCGAGCACGTGGGCGGTCGCCGGCGCCGGCCACCGCAGCCCAGGCCTCGCCTCGCGAGTCAGCCGCACGGCATGCCTTCGCGCCCGGCCGCGCGGGCGTCAGGCGAGCCCGTTGCCGGACGCCGCACCGGCCATCCGGCGGGCCGCGCCATTGCCGGCGGCAACGAGACCGGCAATCCGCTCGAGCGTGCGCAGGTGGTCCAGATCGATCCGGTCGATGTCCACGCGCAGCCCGAAATGCTGCTCCAGCTGGAAGATGAGCTCGACCATCTGGAACGAATCGAGAATGCCGGAGTCCAGCAGGTCGGTCTGGGCGGTCGGCACGGCGATGTGGAAAGTGTCGGCGAACAGCGTGCTGAGCCGTTCGATGATCGGTGTCGCGTCAGTCAATTTCCGCTCCTCCGCTTGCGTTGCTGCATACCGTCGCATAGGCGTCCGGTACGCTTTTCCGGCCGGGCCCGCCGCGCGCCGGTTCCGCCTCGGCAAGCCGGAACTCGTCCTGCAGGCGCCGGCGGTCGCACTTGCCATTGGGATTGACCGGAAGGGACTGCCAGCGTCGCCAGCGCGCCGGCAGCATGTAGGCCGGGAGCTTCGCGGCCAACGCGGCCCGCAGCGCCAGCGGACCGGGGTCCGCGCCGTCCGCCGCCACGTAAGCGCAGCAGATCAGCGAACCCTCGAAACCCGACGACGGTATCGCTACGATCGCGCCGTCCTGTACGGCCGGCAGCGAAAGGAGCGCGCGCTCGACCTCGCCGAGTTCGATCCGGTAGCCGCGGGACTTGATCTGCGCGTCGGCGCGTCCCACAAAATGATAAAAGCCGTCCGCATCCCGCCATCCGCGATCGCCGGTCCGGTAGATCCGCATGCGCCGGCCGCGGGCGGCGCGCCAGTCCAGGAATGCGCTCTGTGTCCGCTCCGGGTCGCGCCAGTAGCCCGGGCTGACCCCGGCGCCGCGTATATAAATGTCACCGGTCCTGCCGTCAGGCACCGGCCGCCGCCGCGCATCCAGGATCATCAGTTCCTCGCCATCGCAGGGCTTCCCGATCGGGATCGGCCCGGCGCCGGCGTCCGGGCAGGCAGGGATCGTGTAATGGGTGCTGGCGATGGTGGTCTCGGTCGGTCCGTAGAGGTTGGTGAACCGGACGTGCGGCAGCCGCCGCATCCAGTGGGCCAGCGTCGGGATCGTCAGCACCTCGCCGGCGAACATCAGGTCGCGCAGCTCCGGGAAGTCACCGGGAGCGACCGCGTCGAAGCGCGCCATCAGGCCTAGCGTCGACGGAACCGACAACCAGCGTGTGATGCGCGAGTCGCGCAGGAACTGTGCGAGCCGCCCGGGCTGCAGATTGAGCTCCGACGGGACCAGCCGAAGCTCGGCGCCCGCGCGCAGCGTCCCGAAAACGTCGAATGTGGACAGATCGAAGCGCAGCGGCGCGTGCTGCGCAATCCGGTCGCCGGCGCCGACGCCAAAGTATCGTTCCGCCCATTCCAGGAAGGCGAGTACGCCCGCGTGCGTGATCGTCACGCCTTTCGGCATCCCGGTGGACCCGGACGTGAACAGGATGTGGGCGACGTCCGACGGATCGTTCATCGTGACGGGCGGCGTCGCGGCGAAGGATTCGATATCGCGCCGGCGGAAGACGACCTCGAGACCGGCATCCGGCTCCGCGCCGGCGTCGAGCCAGCCGATCGCGGGCAGCCGCGCGAGCAGCCCCTGCTCCAGCACCCCGCGCAGCGCCGCCCCGACCGGACCCGCCGCCAGCACGCAGCGGCAATCTGCCGCCTTGAGAAGCCGCGCGAGCCGGGCCGGCGGCTCCGTCGGGTCGAACGGCACGTAAACGGCGTCGGCCTTGAGTGCCGCGAGCATCGCGACGATCGCCATGGGCTGTTTCGGCAGCAGGATCGCGACGCGGTCGCCGCGGCCACAGCCCGCTGCGGCCAGCAGCCGAGCGAGCCGGTTACTGTCGGCCTCCAGCGACCCGTAGGTCAGCTGCTCACCGCCGCCAGCAACCGCAACCGCCTCCGGCGCCGCATCGGCCCGCGCCGTCACGCCGTGCTGCAACAGCTCTTTCATGCGGCGGCGCAACGCGCCATCACGCGCTCGAAGGCGATGCCGGTGTGCTTGATCTCCTCCGCGCTGGCCGGCTCGTCGAGGATGAAAGTTCGGAATCCGCAATTCACGTAGCGAATGAGTTCGTCCGCGACCCGATCGTAGCTGCCGACGAGGTACGGGCACATCGCCTTGTAATTCTGGAACGGCACCAGCCAGTACGGGTGCTCGCCGGACCCGGCCGTCGCCGACAGCTCCGACATTTGCCGGTGCCAGCGCGAATCGGACACCTTCATCGCCAGCTGGTGCGTCAGCTGGCCCTTGCGGTCCTCCGGAAAGCGGGCGCGTGCCATGGCCCAGGCCTTCGCATCCTTCTCGCGCGCGATGATGCCGATGCGCAGCCCGCTGTACTCCCGATCGCCGGGGGATCCGGTGTACTCGCCCGCCGGCTTCGGGTACTCGACTGCCACGGCGCCAAGCTCGCGTGCGGCCGCCATTCCGGACTCCGACGACCCGGAAACGAACACGCCCGGCATCAGGTTTTCCGCCAGCGGCGGCGTCAGCTTGAGGTTGTTGACGCGGTAGTACCGCCCCTCGAACGTCACCGGCTCGCGCGATTCCAGCAGACGCTGGATGACGGTCGTGTACTCGACCAAGCGGACGTAGCGATCGTCGTGGGGCGTGCGGTCGTCCAGCGCCTCGAGATCGTTCTTGAATCCACCGGCCACCATGTTGAGGTGCACGCGCCGCCCGTACAGCGAGGCCATGGTCGTGATCATCTTGGCGACCGTGTACGGATGCATGTAGGCCGGCTGCACGGCCACCAGCGGGCACAGCCGCTTGGTGACGGCGATGATGGCCTGCGACACCAGCCAGGGATCGAGCTGCCGGTTGTCGGTGAACACGAGCATGCCTTCGCAGCCCGCGGCCTCACTCCAGCTCGCGATCTGCTGGAGCCGGCGCAGGCTGGTGCCCGCGTAGGCGAGCGCGGAAGGCGGGCAAGTCGTGAAGATCCGGAGATCCCGGACCGCGTCGGTGCTCATCACCCTGTGCTCCTGGGCTTGCTGGCACCGACATACTGGCGGCGCGATCGCGCCGCTTCCGCCTGCGGGCCGCGCCCGCGACTGGTCCGATCGGATCATGCCGCCGCGGGGCGGGCGTCAGTCGTCCATGGTCTGGCGGTAGACGTCGTAATAGTGGTTCGCATAACTGGCGTAGGCGGCGCGCGTCACGGTCATGGCCGGCCGGAAGCGCGCCTTGATCGTCGGCGCCAGGTCGAACGGCCCCTGCTCCAGCGTGAAGAAGGCATTCATCACCGGCAGTTCGAGCGCGAGCTGCACGTAGCCGCGCAGTTCCGCGGGAACCTCGCCGGCATCCTCGAGCGGAATGCGTTGATCATTGAATCGCACGGTCAGTTCGCCGCTGAATGCGCGCGCGGCCTCCTGCAAGCCGAGGCCCTGCACCAGCGAGTAGGCGAGTTCGCCGCGGTTGACCGCGGCGCCCGGCCTGAACTTGCCGCCCGTGGTCCGGATCACGCCGTCGAACCGATGGCCGCGGTCCTTGAGCGCCGCGCCACGCGCGGTCGCCGCCTCCACGAAGGGGACCAGCGCACCGCCGACGTCGCCGAAGGTCTTCGGGCGGTCGAGCGGCAGGTACTGGCGGATGCCGGCCCCCGCCACCAGGTAGTCCGCGAGCTGGCCGCGTGTCAGCGCGGCGTCGGGCTTGAACAATCCCCTGGCGAGTCCGTCCACGAGCCGCTCACGCACGGCGAACTCGATCATGCCCTGAGCCGGATGCCCGGAGATGTCCGAGAGGCCGGTGAAGCCGTTGACCTTCCAGGTCTTGAGGCGGACGTTGACCGTGGCCGGCACGGCGGTGCCGTTGGTGAGCCCGAGCGGATCGAGCGCGACGCCCGAGACGCTGCCGCTGCTCGGGCCGTCGATCGCAGCCTCTGCGCCGGCCAGGTCCGGCCTGTGGACGCTGACGGTGACCTGCACCTCGTAGGCGAGGTGGTTGGCGCCCGCGGTGCCGTTGGTCAGGCCGGTGCGGTACACGACGAGCTTGGCCGATGACGCCGTCAGCTTGACGTCCTTGAGCGCGGCGGGTTGCTGCTGGCCGACGCGCAGGACGGCGGACCGCACCGCATCATCGCGCGCGATCTGCGCGCTCGCCGGCAGGTCGATGTCCGGGACGAACTTGCCCTTGACCGCCGTCAGGCGGCCGTCCGGACTCACGTGGCCCTGCAGGACGGCGCCGAGCACCGGCAAGCCGCCGTGCAGCTGCTGGTAGCGCACGTGGCTGAAGCCGTACTGGTCCTTGAAGTCGTCGAGCGGCTTCAGCTGGCGCGCCGGGTCCTCGATGCCGAGCAGGGCGCCGTGCTCCGCCAGGAACGCCGCGAACTTGGCGGCAGGCGGCAGGCCGGCCGGCGTCTGCGGATACAGGTCGCCGCCGACGCCGGCGCGGATCGTGCTGAGGCCGCCGGTCGCGGGGTCGCTGATCACCGAGAAATCGCCGGCGGCGCTGGCGGCGAGTGCTTTCTCGATTTCCTGCGCGGCGTCCGCGGCGCGCTCGCGAAGGTCGGTTGCGTCGCTCCCCGCCGCCGGCGTGGAGCCGGCCGGCCGAAGTTCGCCAGCGGTCGTCATGTCCCGGAAGTACCAGGCCGATGCGCCGAGCAGCAGCGCGGCGGTCATGACGGCGATGGCCACGCGGAATCCTCGGGAACCCGGCTTGCGAAGAGAGTCGTTCATGTCGCCCCCAGATGTCCGCCGGCGGGCGGAAGTACATGACGCAAGTTTCCGCAGACTCCTGCCGTTGCGGCCATAGGGTGAACTGCCCACGGTGGGCGGCGGGAGATCAGTCAGGCGGGCGGCTGGGGAGCCGACATCGGTCGCGCTGGGCGGTTCACCTCATGGATCGACGGCGGGCGTCGCCGGACGATCGCGTGCATCGTCGCCACGCCGGGCGACCGACCGGAGCTTCCGCATGCATATACGTCTTTACGCAGTCCTGCTGTCCCTGGCCGGAGCCGGCCTTCACGCCGTGGCGCCTGCCGCGGATCCGCTGCCCGCCGCGGCCCAGCCCGGACTCGCCCGCCTGCTCGCGGCCTACGACGGCGCGGCGCAGATCCGCGGCATCGCGACGTTTGACACGGTCCCGGGTCCGGCGCAGGTCGCTCTGCTGCGCGACCTCGGTCTCGTGACCCAGCCGATGCGGCACGTCCCGCTCGCGCTCGTCTACGGCGGCGTCGCGGCGATGCAGGCCGCGGTCGCCAGGGGCCATGCAAATGACGTCTATCCGGACGAGCGGCTCGAAATGTTCGACACCGCGTCCTCGGGCACGATGGGTGCGATGGCGCTGCATGCCGCCGGGCTGACCGGGAGCGGCGTGACGGTCGGCATCGTGGACAGCGGCTGCGATGCGAGCCACCCGGATCTCGCCGATCACGTCGCGCACAACGTCAAGCTGGTCAGCGGCGAGTACGCCAACCTGCACCCTGACAGCTCGAACACGATCGTGATCCCGTTCGAGATGGGCCCGTACCAGAACAGCGACCTCGGCAGCGGCCACGGCACGCACGTGGCGGGCATCGTCGCCGCCGACAGCACGACCGACCCGCTGGGCGGGCGCTTCGGCGTCGCGCCGGATGCGGAACTCGTGTGCCTGGCGATCGGCGAGGTGCTGTTCACGACCGCGGTCGTGACCGCCTACGATCACCTGCTGGATCAGCCGGACCTGTGGGGCGTGGACGTGGTCAACAACTCCTGGGGCAACTCGTTCCGGCAGTTCGATGCGCGCGACCCGGTCGCCGTCGTCACCCGGGCGGTGGCGGATCTCGGCGTCGTGGTCGTGTTCGCGGCCGGCAACAGCGGTTACGACAACGCGGAAATGAGCCTCAATCCATTCAGCCAGTCGCCCTGGGCGTTTTCGGTGGCCGCCGGTGACCTGCAATACCGGCGCGGCGATTTCAGTTCGAACGGCCTGGTCTTCGACAATGCCGAGGCCGTCCAGCCCGGCGCCGGCGGCCACACGGTTTTCACGGGCGACCGCATCGGGATTTATCACCCTGATTTCTCGGCGCCCGGCGTCAGCATCTCCTCGACCTGCGCCACCTCGGGCGCGGCGGTGCTGGCCTGCCCGCCCTACGGCAACCGCAGCGCCTCGGGCACCAGCATGGCGTCGCCGCACGTCGCAGGCGCGGCGGCGCTGTTGCTGCAGGCGAATCCGGCGCTCACCGCGGGCCAGATCCGACGCGCCCTGCAGGCGACCGCGACGCCGGTGTACGGCGCCGACGGCAATCCGCTGCCGTTCTGGCAGGTCGGCTACGGCTACGTGGATCTCGAGGCCGCGGTCGCGCTCGTGACCGGCAGGAACTGGGGCGGCCGTATCGCCAAGGCGCAGTCGCAGGCCGACGCGCGCGTGCGCAATGCCGACGGCTTCGCCGTGCTGCGCTCCGACTTCTGGACCTATGACGCGCCGCGGTTCGCATTGGCCGGCAGTGACCGGCGCAGCTACGCGACCGCCGTCGCGTCCAGCGCAACTCACCTCAAGATCACGCTGTCGCATCCATCCGGAGCCGCGATTGGCGAGAACCTGATGGAATACACGGTCTCTGTCCGCGACGCGGCCGGTCAACTGCTCGGAGTGACCACCGAGGCGCCGACCGGCGCCGGCACGGCGAGCCTGTTCCTCGACCTGGGATCGTTCCGCGTGCCGCCGGTGACCTACGGCGCATTCACCTTCGAGGTGAGCGGCGAATTCGCGGCCTCGGACCCAGATACGCTCGACAGCGAATCGCTGCTCGGGCGCATGGTGACGCTGCAGGTCGCGCAGCTGCGGACGAACTGAACGACGGGCAAGGTGCCGGACGGTTACCAGCAGGTCCGGGTGGTCGCCATGTGCGCGACGAAGCGCGGCTAAGCGCGCCGCTCGGACGCACAACCTGGTGTCAGCGCCGCGCCGTCCCGCCGTCCGCTTCGTCCACGCGGTCGCTCCAGGGCCAGCCCGTGGGCAGTTCGTTCATGGCTCCCGCTCCGTTTGCGGTGGCGGCGACTCCGCCTGCGCAGGCGTCGTCTTCCCGCGAAGCTGACTCGGCCGGCCGCGCACGCGGTTGACCACATCGGTCGCGGTGGCGCGGAGTTTGCGCAGCCAGTGCCGCGCGAAGGCGAATTCGAGTCCCAGCACGCCGAGCCCGAGCGGGACGACGATGATCGCCGGGCCGGGCAGGACCACCATCGCGATGCCGATCAGCAGGATGGTGCCGCCGATCATCGCGACCACGATGCGCCGGGCCCAGCGGTAGGTGATCGTGCGCCTCAGGAAACCGCGTAACCGCCATCTCATCATGCGGTCATCCGCGAGATCGCGCAGTCATGCGCGCGCGACAACAGCAGCACTGCGATAACCGCGCCGCAGGCGGCGAGGAACATGTCCCAGTGCGTATCCCAGACGTCGCCCTGGGTCGCGAGGAACTCGTCCGCGCCGACGCCGACGGCGATCGAGATCCACCATTCCAGGAACTCGTACATCGCGCTGACCGCCAGGCAGATCATCACGGTGATGAACCCGAGCCAGCCGCCGTCCTTCACCGGCGACGAGCGCTTCAGGATCTCGCGCACGGCGATCGCCGGCACGAAGCCCTGCATGAGGTGGCCGAAACGGTCGTAGTGGTTGCGGGAGAAATCGAACAGGTCCTGGACCCAGAAGCCGACCGGCACGCGCGCATAGGTATAGTGCGCGCCGAGGATCAGCACCAGGCAGTGGAAGCCGATCAGCCAGTACAGCATCGGCGTCAGCGGATAGCGGCGCGCCGTCGCGTACAGCACCAGTAACGCGATCGCGACCGGGAAGATCTCCAGGTACCAGGTGAGCCGGTCATACGGGCCGATGCCCGACAGCGCGAGCGCGGCCAGGATCACCAGCGTGATCCAGAACAGCGTGCGTGGCCATGGCGCCGTCGCCTGCATCAGGAGTCCCCAAGAAACGATTCGATGAGCCGCGCGATCGCGCGTGGCGCTTCATGATGCAGCATGTGGCCGGCGCCGGCCACCTGCTCAACCTGCAGGTCGCCCACCAGCGGCCGGAACATTTCCACGCCGCCCTCGCCGCCGAGCCGCGCGACCAGGTCCGACTGCGCGCCGACCACGAGCAGTACCGGCGCCTCGATGCGCCGCCAGCAGGCTTCCATCTCCTCGCGGCGGTAAAGATAGGGATTCACGAGCTTGTGCGCGGGGTCCGTCAGCAGCCGCACGCCGCCGCCCTCCTTCGGCCCGCTCCAACATTCCGCCACGTACGCGGCGCGCTCGGGCGTGAGCCGCGGGTTGCGCTTCATGATGCGCCCTGCGAGTTCGGCGGTGTCGGCATAGTCGGCGAAATCCGCCGCCTCGCGCTGCTGGTCCAGCCATTTCCCGATCCGGTCCGGCGCCTGCGAGGGTTCGGTGCGCGGCAGGCCGAAGCCCTCGAGATTGACGAGGCGGCGCACCCGCGCCGGGCGCACGCCCGCATAGATCATCGCGACGTTCGCACCCATGCTGTGACCGACGAGCCGCGCGGGTTTCCGCGGGCACAGGGTGTCGATGAACTGCTCGAGGTCGGCGTAATAGTCCGGGAACCAGTAGCCGCCCGCATTGCGCGCGCTGCCGCCGAAGCCGCGCCAGTCAATCGCGCACAGCGGCAGTTGCGGGGAAATCTCGTCGGCAACGAACTGGAAGCTCGCCGCGCAGTCCGCGTAACCGTGCAGCACCAGCACCGGATCGTCCGAGTCCGGGCCCCAGCGGATGAGGTGGTGGTCGAGGCCGCGGAACCTTTGCGTCTCGTGCCGGGGGGGGCGGCGTGGCTGGTAGCCGTCCATGTCAGGCGGGCGCCTGGCGGTGAACCAGCAGCTTGTCGATGCGGCGCCCGTCCATGTCCACGACCTCGAAGCGCAGGCTGCGCCAGCGGAAGCTTTCGCCGGTCGTCGGCAGGTGCCCGAGCTGCGCCAGCACGAAGCCCGCGAGCGTCGTGTAGTCGTCGCCGGAGCGCATGTTGCCGGCGCCGAGCAGCCGCTCGACGTCGTCGATCGGCATGCGCCCGTCCATCAGCCAGGACTGGTCGTCGCGCATCACCGCTTCCGGCGCTTCCTCGCTCGCGGCTTCCGGCAGCTCCCCGGTGATCGCGGTCAGGATGTCCACCGGGGTCACGACGCCCTCGATCGAGCCGTGCTCGTCCACGATCACCGCGAAGTGCACCTTGGATTCGCGGAACAGTTCCAGCAGCCGCAGGATGCGCGTGGACTCGTGCACGACCAGCGGCGCGCGCACGCGTGTTGCCAGCTCGCCCGACGCCGGGTCGCCGAGCCACTCCGCGAGTTCCCCGGTCAGCACGATGCCGAGCAGCTCGTCGAGCTGTCCGCGGCACACCGGGTAGCGCGAATGCCCGCTGGTGCGCACCGTGTTCCAGACGGATTCCCGCGTGTCGCCGGCATCGAGCCAGACCACGTCGCCGCGCGGAATCATGATGGTGCGCACGGTGCGGTCCGGCAGGCGCAGCACGCCCTCGATCATCTGGTGCTCGGCCACCTGGAAGACGCCGGTCTGGGTCGCCTCGGCGATCATCGAGCGGATTTCCTCCTCGCTGACGGCGCGGGTCGTGGTCTTGCGCAAGCCGAGCAGCGATGCCACCAGTTCGGTGGCGCCCTGCAGCACCCAGACCAGCGGCGCGAACAGCAATGCGACCACCTGCATCGGCCGCGCCAGCGCCGAGGCAATCGCCTCGGCGTGCGCCAGCGCAAAACGCTTCGGCACCAGCTCGCCGATCACCAGCGACAGGAAGGTGACGGCGACCACGACGATGCCGTAGGCGGCCGTGTCCAGGTACTCCGCAACCGGGGCGAGCAGTTCGAACCCCACCAGCCAGGCGGCCAGCGGCTCGGCGAAATGCAGGCCGCTGTACAGCCCCGCCAGCACGCCGATCAGCGTGATGCCGATCTGCACCGTGGACAGGAAGCGCGTCGGGTCGTCGAGCAGGCGCAGCGCCGCGCGCGCGCCGCCACTGCCGCCCTGGGCGAGCTGCCGCAGGCGCGTGGTGCGCGAGGAAAAAACGGCGAGTTCGGCCATCGCGAACAGCCCGTTCACGAGGATCAGCGCCATCAGGATCAGGAAATAGGCCAGCATCGTTGGGCCGGACGAGCCGGCTGGAACGATTCTAGCAGTTACCCGGAGCGGGCATCCGGAGCCGGCATTCCGGCCTCGTACCAGCGCTTCGACGCGTTCACCGCGCGCACGACGGCGAGCATCAGCGGCACCTCGATCAGCACGCCGACCACGGTCGCGAGCGCGGCGCTCGACTCGAGCCCGAACAGGCTGATCGCGACCGCGACGGCAAGCTCAAAGAAATTGGAGGCGCCGATCAGCGCCGACGGGCCGGCCACGCAATGCGCGACGCCGAGGCGCCGGTTCAGCAGGTAGGCGACGGAGGAGTTCAGCACGACCTGGATCAGGATCGGCACCGCGAGCAGCGCGATCACCAGCGGCTGTGCCAGTATCCGGTCGCCCTGGAACGCGAACAGCAGCACGATGGTCGCGAGCAGCGCGACGATGGACCACGGCGCGAGACCCCGGATTGCCGTTTCCCAGGCGTTCCCGCCACGGCGCAGCAGGTGACGGCGCCAGGCCTGCGCGATCGCGAGGGGCACGACGATATAGAGCGCGACCGACAGCAGCAGCGTCTCCCAGGGCACGCGGATCGCGGCGACGCCGAGCAAGAGCGCCACGATCGGCGCGAACGCGAACACCATGATGAAGTCGTTGAGCGCGACCTGCGTCAGCGTGAAGTTCGGCTCGCCCTTCACCAGGTTGCTCCAGACGAACACCATCGCGGTGCAGGGCGCGGCGGCCAGCAGGATCAGTCCCGCGATGTAACTGTCGTGCTGCCCGGCCGGCAGCCAGTCCGCGAACAGGTGGCGGATGAAGGTGTATCCGAGCAGCGCCATCGAGAACGGCTTGATCGCCCAGTTGACGAGCAGCGTCACGCCGATGCCCCGGCCGTGGCGGCGCACTTCGTGCAGGCTGCCGAAGTCCACCTTCATCAGCATCGGGATGATCATCACCCAGATCAGCAGGCCGACCGCGAGGTTGACCCGCGCGAACGCGAAGCCGGCGATGGCGGCGGCCAGGCCCGGCGCGAGCTGCCCGAGGCCGATGCCGGCGCCGATGCAGGCCAGCACCCACAATGTCAGCCAGCGCTCGAAAAAGCCGAGTTCAGCGGGCGCGGTCTGCATCGCCCGCCACCCGCTCTTGCGCGCCGATCCGGTCGAGTTCCTGCTTGATCCGCAGGCGGTCGAGCGAGGCGAGCGGCAGGTTCACGAAGATCCGGATGCGGTGCTCGAGCGCGCGGAAGGCGTCGCGGAATGCGAGCATCTTCTCGGCGTCCGTACCGGTCGCCGCCGCGGGATCCTCGACCCCCCAGTGCGCGGTCACGGGCCGGCCGGGCCACACCGGACAGACCTCGCCCGCCGCGTTGTCACAGACGGTGATGATGAAGTCGAATTCGACGGCGCCCGGCGCCGCGAACTCATCCCAGCTCTTGCTGCGCGCGCCATCCGCGGAAATCTTCATGTGCGAAAGCAACTCGAGCGCGAGCGGATTGACGCGCCCGGTGGGGAAGCTGCCCGCGCTGTGCGCGCGGAACCGGCCCCGGCCCCAGTGGTTCAGCAGCGACTCGGCGAGGATGCTGCGCGCCGAGTTGCCGGTGCACAGGAACAGGACGTTGAACACGGACTTCCCGGCCTGCGGTCGCGACATGCCCTCGTCCCTTCAGCGAGCGCAGCAGCCGCTGGCGGCACCGGTGCCGCAGGCGCTTTCCACCTTGTGCGCCGCCGGGCCGTGATCGTCGCCGTAGTGCGCGACTGCCCCCAGCGTGTGGAACGATTCCCAGGGAATGCCCTGCGGGTCCACGGTCCAGTGCTTGTCGGAATGCGCGTAGCAGCAGTTCGCACCGGGTTCGTCCTCGATCGCGGCATCCGCCGCGACCAGGCGCTCGCGGATCTCGGCCAGTTCCTCCGCGGAATCCGCCTGCAGCCCGAGGTGCTCGATGCCGGCGCGGTCGCGGCCGGTCGAGATGGCAAAGTTGATGCGCGGATCCTCGATCATCCACTTGGCGTAGTCGTGCTTGACGACCGTGGGCAGGGCGCCGAACAAGCGCGAGTAGAAGGCCTTGCTGCCCTCGAGGTCCTGGACAGCGACATGGACATGGAAGCGTTTCATGCGATTCTCCTGGGCGTGGTCTTGCGGGCGGGCGTCCGGGCCGGTGCGCAGGCCGCGCCGCCACAGCAGTTTTCGGTGAGGAACTCGACCAGCGACTGCATCGCGTCGAAGGCCGCCGAGTAATAGACGAACCGGCCCTGCTGGCGCGAGCGCACCAGGCCCGCCTGCGCGAGGCCGCGCAGGTGGAACGACAGCGCCGGCGGCGAGATGCCGAGGCGCTGTGCCAGGTCGCCGGCCGCGAGGCCGGTGGGCCCGGCCTGCACCAGCTGGCGGAAGGCCTCGAGGCGCGTGGCCTGCGCCAGCGCTGCGAGTGAAGTCACGGCGCGGTCGCGGTTCATGATTAAATATTTAAATAAACGTTTAATCGCTTGTCAAGCCGTTCGGTGACGCAAGCAGTTGCGGGCCGCGGTGGCCCGCCGCAAGATGCCGGCAACCAACGGAATCCTGCTTGCAGAAACGCGACACTTCCCGCCGGCTGATCGCCGGCTCCGCGATCATCGGCTCGATCGGCACTTTCGGGCTGCACGTGCTGCTGCCGGCCCTGCCCGCGATCGCAGACGCGATGCGGGTGCCCGCCGCGGCGGCGCAGCTCCTGATCAGCCTGTCGATCCTGGCGATCGCGCTCGGCAACCTGGTCATCGCGCCGCTGTCGGACCGCTTCGGCCGCCGCCCCGTCGTGCTCGCCTCGCTCGGCCTGTTCGTGGTGGCGAGCCTCGCCGGCATCGTCGCGCCGTCGCTCGAATGGCTGGTGGTGGCGCGCGTGCTGCAGGCCTTCGGCGGCGGCGCGGCGATGTCGGTAATGCGCGCGACGATCCTCGACCACTTCGGACCGTCGCGGGCGGCCAGCGCCCTTGCCGCCACCGCCACGGCCATCCTGGTCGCGCCGATGCTGGCACCGACGCTCGGCGGGCTTGCGATCGAATGGTTCGACTGGCGCGCGGTGTTCGCGCTGTCGGGCCTGCTCGGCGCCGCCGTGCTGTGGTTCGCCGCGAACAACCTGCGCGAGACGCGCCCCGCCGACCCGTCGGCCGGCCCGTCGCTGCGCTTCTGGGGGAACTACCGGCGGCTGCTCGCCTCGCGCGAATACCTGGCGTACCTGGTGTTCGGCTCCTGCATGGTGAGCATGATCTACACGTTCGTGACCGGCGCGCCCTACGTCGCGATCGACGTGCTCGGCGTGTCGCCGGCCCGCTTCGGCCTGCTGCTGTTCTTCCCGGCGCTCGCCTCGTTCCTCGGCTTCATCGTCGCCGCGCGGGTCACCAACCGCGTCGGCGGCCTGCGCATGATGCGGGGCGGCGCGGTCATCGCTTTCATCGGCACCCTCGCGATGGCGGCGTTCGCGGTGGCCGGCATCTGGCACCCGCTCACGCTGTTCGCGCCCGGCATGCTGCTCGGTTTCGCGAACGCCATCGCCGCGCCTTCCTCGACGATCGGCGCGATCTCGCGCGACCCGGCCATCGCCGGCGCTGCGTCGGGACTGCTGGGATTCCTGCAGCTGGTGACGGCGGCCGTGGCAACGCAGACGGTCGCCGCGCTCACCGCTCATTCGCCGGTGCCGCTCACCCTCGTGCTGCTGGTGCTGTGCCTGGTTGCGCTGGTCGCGCTGCGGCCGATCGGCAGGATCGCGGCTCAGGCCGCGGCGTAGACTCCGTCCGACGCGCCCGTGCCGACGCGATAGCGGAAGCGCACGGTGCCAAAGGTCAGCAGGTCGCCGTCCTCGAGCTTCGCGTAGCGCACCTGGATGCCATTCACGAACACGCCGTTGCGGCTGTTCGCGTCCACCACGACGGCCTCGCCGTTGCGCACCGTCAGCATCGCGTGCAGCCGGCTGACGGTCGGGTCGACGATGCGCAGGTCGTTGTCGTGCGTGCGGCCGATGTTGACGCGATGACGCGTCACCTCGTGCACGCAGCCCATCAGGTCGACGCCGATCAGGTAGCGGCGCATGCGCGGGCTCGCCTCGGGCGCAGGCGCCGCGGCCGGCGCCTCGCTCGGCAGCTCGAGCCGCGGCAGTTCGGCCGTGCTGTCGATCGTCGCCGGCTGTGCCGCAGCGACAGGCTCCGCTGCCCGGCTGCCGATATCCGGCATGGAAACGTCGCCCTCGGGCAGCCCGGCGTCGCGGCGCGCATCGCGCAGTTCGAGCGCAATGCCCTCGCGCTCGAGCGTTCGGGTCGCGAGCCTGGCCGAGAGTTCCTCGATCGTGCGCTCGCGCTCGGCCAGCAGCTGGTCGCGTTCCGCGAGGCTCATCAGCAGGCTCTCGACGCGCTTCTGCCAGCGCGCGCGCTCGGCGGCGAGCGCCGACGCCGCCGCGGCATCCGCCGGGATGCGTACGCCGTCCGGCAGGTGGCGGCCGAGGTCGAACTGGGTCTCGGTGAAGAATTCGAGGTCGTCGGAGACGCCGAGGCTCTCGGGACCCGCGCTGTCGTCGTCCAGGTCGTCGAGCATGATCGGCGCATCGTCGAGATCGGCGGCAGGCGTTGCGAGTTCCCAGCCCGGCGTGTCCATCAGGCGCTGCGGCCCCGTGAGTTCGATGTGCTCGACCAGCTGCGTGACGTCCTCCGCCACGATGCCGTCGTCGTTCTCGTTGTCCTGGTCCCGCTTGTCCATGTGTCCTGGTATCCCCTGCCTGCCGCTCATTATCCCAGACCGTGATTTCCGCGCCACATCATTGAAATCCGGCCAATTATGTCGCAGGGCGTTCTTTCGCCAGTTCAGAGTATCCCGGACTGTGCACCCGCCGAACTGTGAACCGCGTCACACCCGTGGGTGCCGCTGCGGGGCCTTGTGTACGATGGCGCCCATGCAAACGGTCTGGATGCTGTCGGCGACCCAGGCGCTGTGCATGTCCGGCAGTTTCATGTTCGTGTTGCTCGGGGGCATCATCGGCTCGGAGTTGGCGCCCTCGCCTTCGCTGGCGACGCTTCCCGTCTCCGTGCTGATCCTGGGCCTCGCAGCCAACGTCCTGCCGGCGGGCCGGCTGATCCGGCGCTTCGGGCGGCGTCCCCTGTTCGTCGGTAGCGCCCTGCAGGCGGCCGCGGGCTGTGTGGTCGCAGGGCTCGCCATCACGGCCGGCCAGTTCTGGTGGTTCTGCGCGGCAGCGTTCCTGCTCGGCGCCAATAACGCCGTGGTGATGCAGTACCGGTTCGCCGCGGTCGAATATGTCGAACCGGTGCGCGCGAGCCGCGCGATCGCGACCGTCATGAGCGGCGCGCTGGTGGCGGCGTGGCTCGGCCCCGAAATTGCCGTGCGCGCGGCAGATGCGGTCGCCGGTGCGCACTACGCCGGCTCGTTCTTCGCCGGCACCGTCCTGTACCTGGCGTCGGCGCTGCTGCTCGCGCGCATTCCGGATTCCGCGCCGCCGGATGCCGCCGACACGCGCCCGCCGCGCCGGCTCCGCGAGATCGCGGCGCAGCCGCTGTTTCGCGTCGCGGTGCTCGCGGCGCTCGTTTCCTACGCGGTGATGAGCTTCATCATGACCGCGACGCCGATCAGCATGCACGTGATGGACGGCCACGGCGAGGTCGCGACCGCCCGCGTGATCCAGGGGCATTTGCTGGCAATGTACCTGCCGTCGCTCGCCAGCGGCTGGATCATCTCCCGGTACGGCGACCGCGCGGTGATCGCCGCGGGCACCGTGCTGGTAATCGTCTGCGTGGTGATCGCCGCGTTCGCCGGCCATGCCGTGCTGCATTACGGCGCAGCACTGCTGCTGCTCGGCGTCGGCTGGAACCTGATGTTCATCGCCGCGACCACGCTGCTGACGACCACCTACCGGCCGCACGAGCGCATCCAGGCGCAGACCTTGAACGATTTCCTGGTGTTCGGGGCGCAGGCGACGGCATCGCTGATGGCCGGTCTCGCGCTCGCGACCATCGGCTGGAAGCTGCTCAACCTCGTGACGCTGCCGCTGCTGGTCGCGGTGCTCGCCTCGGTCGTCCTCGCCGGGCGGCAACGTGACAGAGGGGTCGCATCCCTTTAAACAGAGGGGTCGCATCCCTTTCACTCGAAGGGAGCACGTCACCCTGATCCTTACGTCGAAAGGAATGCGACCCCTCTGTTTAAAGGGATGCGACCCCTTTGAATCAGTCGGCGTCGAGGAACTCGCGGATCGCTGCCACCACCGACTCGGGCGGTTCGGCGAGCACGCTCGCGGGATCGGAACCGAGCTGCAACAAGGGCTTCGAGGTCGCTGCCGCCGGCTGCGGGCCGCAGACGATCAGCCGGCGCACGTCCTGGGGCCGCGCGGCGGCGAGCTCGAAGGCTACCTGCGCGCCGCGCCCGCAGCCGAACACGTCCACCTGGCGCAGGCGCAGCTGGTCGATCAGGTCGCCGATCGCATCCGCCAGGCCGCTCACCGTGACGCGGCCGGGCGGCGCGTCGGAGGCGCCGCTGCCGGGCAGGTCGGGCGCGTACACGGAGCGGTCGCAGCCCAGCAGCGCCGCGCAATCGTTGAAGTCCGCGCCGTTGCCGGCCTCGCCGTGCAGGAACACGAGCGGCGAGGCCTCGTTGAAGCCGCCGCTCGACGGATAGGCCGTGGTCAGGTGCAACTGGCCGAAGCGGCAGTCGATGTACAGCCGCCGCAGCTTCGCCGCGTCATTTCCCGCCCGCCGTTTCCTGGTCGTCATGCCTGCACTGCTCCGATGTCTGCGGCTATCATGGTGCATCAAGGAGCCGGTCATGCCCAAGTACCCGCGCACATTCCTTTCCATCGCGACCGCCTGCGCCTTCGGGATGCTGGCCATGACCGCCGGCGCCGCGGACGCGCCCGATCCGAAGGCGACTTATGACCGCATCAAGTCGCTCGCCGGCAGCTGGACCGGCCATATGGAAGATCCGCTGTCCGGCCCGCCGGTCACCGTGCGCTACGAAGTCGTGAGCGGCGGCCGCGCGGTCATCGAGTACCAGAACCCCGGCCAGAGCTTCGAGATGGTCACGGTGTACTACCTCGCGGGCGGGGAACTCCGCGCCACGCATTACTGCGGCGCCGGCAACCAGCCGGCCTACCGGCTCGGCAAGGATTCGACCGCCGACCTCGTGCTGCTCGAGTTCGACGGCGGCACGGGCTTCGATCCGGAACAGGATGGGCATGTGCACCAGGGCGAAATCCGGTTCATCTCCACGGACCGGATCGAGCACCGCTGGTTCCATTACGTCGGGCCGAAGGAACAGGGTGCGACGCACTGGTTCCTGGACCGCGAACTGCCGAAACCGGCAGCGCCCGCCGCGCCGCCCGCGCCCGCGGCCCCCGCTCCCGTCCCTGCGGCCTGACCGGTCGCCGCGCCGCGCTCAGTATTCGTCGTACTTGCGCGACTGGCCACGCACGCGCCCGGCGGGATACTTTTCCGCATTCCTGGCGAACTTCGATTCGGCCGCCTCGAGCAGGTCGATGTCGAGGCGGTCCGCGATGCGCACCAGGAACCAGAGCACGTCGGCGAGCTCCTCCGCAGCGCGGCGGCGCAGCTTTTCATCCGGGGCGGCGCTTTGCTGCTCCGTGAGCCACTGGAACAGCTCGACCAGTTCGGACGCC
The DNA here is from genome assembly GCA_050179155.1 of Steroidobacteraceae bacterium. GTDB lineage: Bacteria > Pseudomonadota > Gammaproteobacteria > Steroidobacterales > Steroidobacteraceae > SCUD01. The sequence goes on along the minus strand of JBFXFJ010000004.1, from coordinate 124,314 downwards.
TCGACCGACAGAGCCATCGCGAGGTTCTTCGGGCTGTGGAACTGGTCCCAGTCGCGCTCGGCGACGAAGCCCCGCACGCGCTCCTTCAGTTCCTGCAGATCCCGCATGGCGCCACTGTCCGACATTCCGGATTGCGGCGCAACGTGCGGTTCCTGCGCCGAAAGGGGTTTGCCATGCGTGGTGCGCGGGCTGCAAAATCACGCGAATCAGACCAAGCGCCGCAACCGGCGCACCCGGGAGCCAGCCATGCATTTTGCCGTCCGCTGCATCGCGGTCGCCGCCGTCCTCGCGTCCGGTGCCGCCGCCGCACAGCAGGCCGCCTCGCCGCTCACGCCCGAGACGATGTGGCAGTTGAAGCGCGTCGGCGCCCCGGCCCTCGCGCCGGACGGCCGCCATGCGGTCTATGCGGTCACGCAGTTCGACGACGAGTACGACAGCGGCGATGCAGACCTCTATGTCGTGCCGACCGCGGGGGGGAAACCCGAGCGGCTGACCAGCACGCCGGGCAACGAATCCGAGCCGGCCTGGAGCCCGGACGGGCGATTCATCGCCTTCGTCGCCAAGCGCGGCGCGGACAAGGCCTCGCAGCTCTACGTGATCCCGGCCGACGGCGGCGAGGCCGTGCGCGTCAGCGACGTGCCGACCGGCGTCGCGACGCCAAAGTGGTTCCCGGACTCCACCCGCATCGCCTTCATCTCGCGCGTGTGGCCCGACGCGACGGACCCGCAGAAGGCGCGCGAGCGGCTCGAGTCCCGCGAGAAATCGAAAGCCAAGGCGCAGGCCTGGGACCGCACCCCGGTGACCTGGTGGGACCACTTCGTCGACGACCGCCAAGCGCACGTTTTCTCGATTCCGCGCGAGGGCGGCACACCCACCGCGATCACGCTCGGCACGGGCTACGAGCTGTCGCGCCGCGAGACCAGTGCCAGTTCCTACGACATTTCCGCGGACGGCAACGAGATCGCCTTCGCCGCCGACACCGACCCGACCGGAACCGACCAGAACTTCGACGTGTTTGTCGTTCCGGCCTCGGGCGGCGCCGCGAAGAACCTGACCACCGACAACGCCGCCAACGACGGCGAGCCGGCGTACAGCCCGGACGGACGTTACCTCCTCTACACGCGCCAGGTCATCAAGGGCTTCTACGGCGATTCGCAGCAGGCCTGGCTGATCGACCGGCGCGACAATTCGCGCCGGCGGCTCGCGGATGCCTGGGACCGCTCGCTGGAGGACTTCACTTGGGCGCCCGATTCGAAATCGCTGTACGCGCCCATCGATGACGCCGGCACCCAGCGCATTTATCGCGTGGACGTCGCGACCGGCCGCCACCAGGCGGTCACGGGCGCGTCGAGCTTCTCGGGCCTCGAGATCGCGGGCAAGCCCGCGACGCTGGTCGCGATCCGCCAGTCCTTCAGTGAGCCGCCGACGCTGGTGCGCGTTGCGACCCGGGACGGCGCCGCGACGAAACTCTCCGACCATAACGACGCGCAGCTCGCGGGCACCGCCTTCGGCCAGGTCGAGAGCGTCACCTACAAGGGCGCGGGCGGCGCCGACATCCAGATGTGGGTCGTGTATCCGCCCGGCTTCGATCCGTCGAAGAAATACCCGCTGTATCTCCTCCTGCACGGCGGCCCGCACAACGCCATCACCGATTCCTGGACCTTCCGCTGGAACGCGCAGGTGTTCGCGTCGTGGGGCTACGTGACGGGCTGGCACAACTTCCACGGTTCGAGCGGCTTCGGCCAGGCCTTCACCGACGCGATCAACCCGGACCAGATCACGAAGCCGTACCAGGACACGATCCGCGCCGCGGAATGGTTCGCGGAAAAGCCGTGGATCGACCGCGAGCGCATGGCCGCCGGCGGCGGCAGCTACGGCGGCTTCCTCGCCGCGACGCTGCTCGGCCGGGACCATCCGTTCAAGACGCTGATCGCGCACGCCGCGGTTTACAGCGGCTTCGCGCAGTACGGAGCGGACTACGGCGCCGGCCAGCGCCGGTTCTTCGAGCACTGGGAACGGCCGGAGGAGTTCGCGCGCTACTCGCCGCACTCGGCTGCCGCCAATTTCGAGACGCCCACGCTGGTGCTGCATGGCCAGCTCGACCAGCGCGTGCCGTTCAACAACGGCATGGAGCTGTTCCAGACGCTGCAGAACCGCGGCGTGCCGAGCCGCCTCGTCTATTTCCCGGATGAAAACCACTGGATCCTGAAGCGCCAGAACTCGCTGTTCTGGTATCGCGAAGTGAAGGACTGGCTCGCGCGTTACGCGCCCGCCGGCGCACGCTGAAACCACGGAGCATGAAATGAACCAGACCCGACGCAACGTCATCAAGGCAGGCTGTGGCACCGCGCTCGCGCTCGCCGCCGGCCGCATGGCCGCCCACGCCGGTGAGCACACGATGCTGATCCTGGGCGGCACCGGCTTCATCGGCCCGCACCTGACCGAGCAGGCGCTCGCGCGCGGCTGGAAGGTCACGCACTTCAACCGCGGCAAGCGCGACGCGGATGGCGTCCCGAACGTCGAGACGCTGCTCGGCGACCGCAAGGGCCAGCTCGAATCGCTGAACGGCCGCAAGTGGGACGCGGTCATCGACAACACCGGCTACATCCCGAAGTTCGTCAAGATGTCCGCGGACCTGCTCGCGCCGAACACCGGTTACTGCCTCTACATCTCGAGCATCTCGGCCTACGCGAGTTTCGCCAAGCCGAACGACGAGGACTCGCCGACCGGCGTGCTCGAGAACAAGGACCAGGAGGAGATCACCGAGACGACCTACGGCCCGATGAAGGCGCTGTGCGAGCAGTACACGCGCGACGCTTACGGCGCGCGCTGCTCCATCGTGCGCCCGGGCTACATCGTCGGCCCGCTCGACCCGACCGACCGTTTCACCTACTACCCGGTGCGCGTCGCCAGGGGCGGCGAGATGGCCGTGCCCGGCACGCCGGACGATCCCGTGCAGGTGATCGACGTGCGCGACCTCACGCGCTTCATGCTCGACCTGGTCGAGCGGCGCGTGCAGGGAAATTTCAACGCGGTCACGCCGCCCGGCGAACTGACGACCTCGAAGATGGTGGAGAGCTGCAAGCGCGTCGCGGGCGCGGACACGAAGTTCACCTGGATCGACGAGGGCTTCCTCAAGGAATTCCTGAAGCCGGAGGAGCAGCTCGCGCCGTGGAACCCGATCCGCGGCGAGGAGGCCGGGGCGTCGCTGACCGGCATCCGGCGCTCGCTCGCCGAGGGCCTGCGCTCGCGCCCGCTCGACGAGACCGTGCGCGACACGCTCGCCTGGCACGCAACGCGGCCCGAGGAACGCAAGGCAAAACTGCGTTCCGGCCTCACGGCGGAGCGCGAGGCCGAACTGCTCGCCGCCTGGCACGCGCGGAAGGTATAAAGGGGTCGCATCCCTTTAAGAGGGGACAGTCCCTCATTTCCGCTGCGCGGAAATGGGATAAGAGGGGACAGTCCCTCATTTCCGCTACGCGGAAATGGGGACAGTCCCCATATTTCGGCGGCGGGCGTAAGATGCCCTGAAGCAGGCGTTTCAGGGGGCAGGCAATGCGCACCGTCAGGCAGCTGCTCGAGGGCAAGGCGCCGGGTCTCGTCACGGCCGATGCCGGGGATCCGGTGCGCACCGCAATCCAGCTCATGGCCGACCGCTACATCGGCGCATTGCCGGTCATGAAGGACGGCCACCTCGTGGGCATCGTTTCCGAGCGCGACTACGCGCGCAAGGTCGTGCTGATGGGGCGCAACTCGCTCGAAACCAGCGTCGCGATGATCATGAGCGCGCCGGTTATCCACGTCGGCCCGCAGAACACGGTCAACGACTGCATGCAGCTGATGACCGACAAGCGCATCCGCCACCTGCCGGTGGTGGAGGACGGCAAGCTGATCGGCGTGATCTCGATCGGCGACTGCGTCAAGGCGGTCATCGACGAGCAGAAGCACGAAATCGAGGACTTGCGGCGGTATATCGCCGGGTAGCGGCTGGACACCGGGATGGGGACAGGGGATGGTCCCTTTTTTCCCGAAGGACCGAAGGAAAAAAGGAACCATCCCCTGTCCCCGACCCGTGCCCTGCCGCCAGCTACCGGCATAATCGCGGCGCGGGCAACAAGAACGGATTCCATGACTTCACTGCGGCTGGCCATCCTGGATGACGACGAGGACGTGCGCGGGTTGCTGCAGCGCTACCTGCAACAGCACGGGTTCGAGGCCTACGGTGCCGCCGATGCCGCCGCGCTTTTCAGGATCCTGGACGAGCGCGAGATCGACCTGGTCGTGCTCGACCTGATGATGCCGGGCGAGGACGGCTTCCAGGTCTGCCGCCGCCTGCGCGCGTCGTCGACGATCCCGATCATCATGCTGACGGCCAAGAAGGACGACGTCGATCGCATCGTCGGCCTCGAGATGGGCGCGGACGACTACGTCACCAAGCCCTTCAACCCCAGGGAGCTGGTCGCCAGGATCCGCGCCGTGATGTGGCGCGTGCGGGCCGGCGCCGCGCCCGAGGGCGCCGCCGCCCACAAGCTGCAGTACCGGTTCGACGACTGGCAACTCAATGCGGCGACACGGACCCTGCGGGACACGGCGGGCAACGAAGTCGAGTTGAGCGGCGGCGAGTTCGCCCTGCTGATGGTGTTCCTGCAGAACAGCGGGCGCGTGCTGAATCGCGACCAGTTGTTCGACCTGACCCGTGGACGCAGCTCTACTCCGCTCGATCGCAGCATCGACATCCAGGTGAGCCGCCTGCGGCGGAAGATCGAACCGGGCGACGGGCCGCCCCGGCTGCTGAAAACCGTGCGCGGCGCAGGCTACGTCTTCACGCCGAAGGTCACCGCGACCTGATGCGAATCTGGCCGAAGAGCCTGCGCACGCGCACCGCGCTGGTGGTCTGCACCACGCTGCTGGTATCCCATCTGGCGGGGTTCGTGATCTATTTCGCCTACAACGCCACGAGCCTGACGCAGGCACGCGAGCAGCGCACCGCCGAGCAGATCGCGATCATCGCCCGGATCCTCGAGCGCATTCCCGCCGAGCGCCACGCCGACCTCATCAAGCAGCTGTCGCGCAAGGGTTTCCGGCTGTCGATCGACCCCGAGCCGCGGGTCCGGCCCGACGAATCGCTCGACGCGGACACGGGACCGCTGCGCAATCTCCTCGGCGTCGCGCTGGAATCGCCGCTCCAGGAAGCCGTGCTGGCGGACTATCGCGAACTGATCGGTGACGACGATGCGGAATCGCTCGACGACGATACCGGCTCCGCCGAGCGCCAGATCCTGGCCAACCGCGTGGGCAAGTTCGGGCGCTTCCGCGAGAACCTTTACGTGTCGCTCAAGATCGACGACACGCACTGGCTCAATGCGCGCGTTTCCGGTTATCCGTTTGGCGAACTGATCAACCTGGGGCTCCTGTCGTCGCTCGCGGTGATGGTGGTCGTCGCGCTCGGGCTCGCGGCCTGGGTCATGGACCGCCCGCTCGCGGCACTGTCCGCGTTGACCCGCAGCGCGGAGGCGCTCGGCGTCGACATCGCCCACACCAAACCCCTGCGCGAGAAAGGGCCGACGGAACTGCGGCGCGCCTCCGAGGCGTTCAACCGGATGCAGCGCCGGATCCAGGCGCTGGTCGAGGAGCGCACGCGGATGGTGGCAGCAATCTCGCATGACCTGCGGACGCCGCTGGCGCGCATCCGCCTGCGGGCGGAGTTCGCCGACGACAAGGCCGAGCGCGACAAAATGTTGCGCGACGTCGCGGAAATGGAGTCGATGATCGACGACACGCTGAAGGCGACCAGCGACGCGGCGGCCTCCGAGGACCGCATCGAGGTCGATTTCGTGTCCCTGCTCACGGGCCTGACGATCGATCTCGGCGTGGAGCCGCCGAGCTTCGAGTTGCGGGGCGAACGGGAGATCCGGTACCGGTGCGCGCCGGGCGCCATCCGGCGCGCGTTCATGAACCTGATCAACAACGCCGTGCTCTATGGCGGAACCGCGCGCGTGAGCGTGCAACTGCACCCGGGGGAAATCCAGGTGGACGTCGAAGACGACGGCCCGGGCATCCCGCTGGTGGAGCGCGCAAAGGTGTTCCTGCCCTTCTATCGCCTGGAGCCTTCGCGCAGCCGTCATACCGGCGGCGCGGGACTCGGGCTGACGATCGCCCAGTCCATCGTGCGCGCTCATGGAGGCCAGGTCATCCTCGGTGAGGCGCCGGGCGGGGGCCTGCTCGCGCGAGTCCTGCTGCCGACCACGCGGCCTGACAACGGCGACGCATCCGCATAAACGAAGGGCGTCCCCTTAAGAGGGGACAGTCCGCCTTTTCCGCTGCGCGGAAAAGGGGACAGTCCCCATTCTTACCAGGCGCCGGTGTTCGGCATTGATGCCCAGGGTTCGGCGGGCGGCAGCGACGCGCCTTTCTGCAGCAGCTCGATCGAGACGTTGTCCGGCGAGCGCACGAAGGCCATGTGGCCGTCGCGCGGCGGCCGATTGATGGTGACGCCGCCGGCCTGGAGTCTCGCGCACATCGCGTAAATGTCGTCCACCTCGTAGGCGAGATGACCGAAGGCGCGGCCCATCGTGTAGGTCTCGGGATCCCAGTTATGGGTCAGTTCGACCTGAGCCTCCGGGTTGCCGGGTGCAGCGAGGAACACCAGCGTGAAGCGCCCGCGCTCGTTGTCCATGCGCTGCAGTTCCTGGAGGCCCAGCAGGTCGCGATAGAAATGCAGGGATTTCTCGAGGTCGCTCACGCGCACCATGGTGTGCAGGTACTTCATGGCAATCGGGGACGCTACTCTTTTCAAAGGGACCGAAGGAAAAGGGTAGCGTCCCCAATCGCCTATGTCACGCCGAGTGCGAGTCCCGCGAGCGCCCCGCCCACGATCACCCACAGCACGTCCACGCGGGTGCGTTCGAGCACGATGAGCGCCATTGCCGCGATCGCGATCGGGCCCCACGCCGGCATCTCGAAGCCGTCCGGAAACAGCACGCCACGGCCGAAGGCGATCGCGAGGCTGCCGATGACGCCGACCACGGCCGCGGTCACGCCCGCGAGCGCGCCGGCGAGGCGCTGGTTCGCGGCGAGCCGCTCGACGTACGGCGCGCCGACCAGGATGAACACGAACGACGGCAGGAATGTCGCCCAGGACGTCAACAACGCGGCCACGGTGGCGGTGACGGGCGCATTCATGCCGGCGGCGTGATTCCAGCCCGCCATGAAGCCGATGAACTGCAACACGATGATCAGCGGTCCCGGCGTGGTCTCCGCGAGCGCCAGGCCGGCGACGGTCTCGGCCTGCGTCAGCCATCCCTGCACCTCCACCACCTGCTGGCTGACCCAGGCGAGCACGGCGTAGGCGCCGCCGAAAGTGACGAGCGCAGCGGTCGTGAAGAAGCGGTACAGGTCAGCGAACAGCGAGTCGTATCCGGCGAGCGCGAGGATCAGCGCCGCCGGCAGCGCCCACAGCGCGAGCCCGGCGCCAAGGCTCTTCCAGGGGAATGCGGCTGGTGGCGCGGGCGCCGGCACGGCCCCGCCACGGCTCACCAGCAGGCCTGCGAGCGCGGCGCCCGCCAGCAGCAACGGGAACGGCAGGATGCGCCCGACCATCAACACCAGCGCCGCCGTCGCCAGCAGCCAGTGCAGCGGATGCACGAGGGCGCGCCGCGCGAGGCCGAGCAACGCCTGCGCGATCAGCGCGATCACCGTTGCCTGCAATCCCGTGAGCGCGGCCGCGACCAGCGGCAGGTCACCATGCATGGCGTAGACGAAGGACAGGCCGAGCAGCAGGACGATGGCGGGCCCGATGAAGCACAGGCCTGCGACGATGCCGCCGGAGATTCCGTGCAGGCGCCACCCGAGCCAGATCGCGAGCTGCAGCGCTTCGGGTCCCGGCAGCAGCATGCAGAAGTTCAGCGCATGCATGAAGGCGCGCTCGTCGATCCAGCGGCGGCGCTCGACGACTTCGCGGTGCATGATCGCGATCTGCCCGGCGGGCCCGCCGAACGAAATGAACCCGAGCTTCAGCCAGAAGCGGAACGCCTCGCGGCGCGAGGGTTGCACGGGCCTACCTGAAGAGCAGCCAGCTCAGGTAGAGGATCAGCAGGAACACGATGGGCAGGACGATCGCGAGCGAACGCCGCGCGGTCTTCATGATTCCCATGCCGCGCACCTGCAGTTCCTCGGCGCGGTCCTGGATACGCTCGGCGCGCTCCACCTGGCGGCGCACGAGCTCGAATTGCTCCTTCTGCATCGAGAGCGCCGCGGCCTGGTTGTCGCGGATCTGCTCGAGCACAGCCATCAGTCGCGCGGTGTCGTTTGCCTCCATCGCGTGATCTCCCTCAGGGCTCGCTGATCGGCGCGTACCAGGGCAGCGTCTTGAAGCGCGCGATCCAGGCGCTGACTGCCGGGTAGTCCGCGAGCCGGTAACCGGCCTCGCCGGCGACGTGCGTGTAGGCAAAGAGCGCGATGTCGGCGAGCGTCGGCGTGCCGCCGACCAGCCACTCGCGGCCAGCCAGGCCGCGCTCGAGCACGGCGAGCGCGTCTGCGCCGCGCTGGAAGCGCTCGGTGTGGCGCTCGCCGAGTTCCTCCGGCGTCTTCTTCAGCGACTTGAACCAGAAGCGCACGGTGCCGATGCCCGGCTCGAGCTGGTACTGCTCGAAGCCCATCCACTGCCACATCAGCGCGCGCTCGTAGGGATCGGCCGGCACCAGCGGCGATCCCTCGGCGAGATAGCCGATGATCGCGTGGCTCTCGGCGATCGGGCCGCGGCCCGGCACCATCAGCACCGGAATCTTTCCGTTCGGGTTGATCGCGAGGAACTCCGGCGTGCGGGTCGCGCCCGCGACGATGTCCATCTGCCGCAGTTCATATGGCATGCCGAGCGCCTTCAGCACGAGGCGGCACTTGTAGCCGTTGCCCGAGGGCAGGTAGTCGTACAGCACCAGGCTCATGCGCGAAACTCCGACAGCAGTTGCCGCGCCTGCGCGGCCGCGCGTTGGCCCGAGCGGTGCGCGCCGTGCAGCGTGCCATAGGCCGCTTGCTCGACGTGCTCGCCCGCAAACACCAGCCGGCCGCCGACCGGGCGCGAGAGGACCGCGCGCGCGCCGTAGCGTCCCGGCAGGCAATGCGAATACGAGCCGCGGGCCCAGGGATCGGAGGCCCAGGCGGTTGCGATGCCGCGATCAAACTGCTTGCGCACGTCGCCGCCCATCATCGTCGTAAGCTCGGTGAGCGCATGCTCAATGGTCGCCTGCTCGCCCGCCGCCTCGAGTTCGTGCCCGAAGCGCCCGCCCGAGAAGCCGATGCAGACGTTGCTGCCCCAGTGCCGCGTCAGGAAATTCATGCCGCGACCGTCGTCCCTGCGCTGCTGGATGAATTCCGTGCGTTCCGAGGGAAACACGTTGCGCTTGAACTTCAGCGCGACCTTGTTCAGCAGGCCGAGCGGCAGGTCGTGGTGGGCCTGCAGCACCTCGACCGGCAGGTGCGGCGCGAAGATCACGGCGCCGTCGGCGATCACGGCCGACGGCAACGCCACGACCGCGACGCGCGCGGTGATGGCGCCGGCGCTGGTATCGGCGGTCACGCCGCGCGCCGACCAGCGGATGCGGGAGACCGGCGTGCGCAGGCGCACCTCGACGTCCTTCGCATAGTGCGCGAGCAACGCGCCATAGCCGCGCGGGATCACCATGTCCTCGCCATCCTCGATGTACTGGTACGAATCGAGCGTCGAGAAATTGGCGGGCTCGATGCCCTCCCAGCCGGTCAGGTCGGATTCCGCCATCGGATACCAGGGATCGGCGAGCGTCGCCTGCGTGAATGCCGCGGCCGCCGGTATGTCGAGCCCGCGGCGCGCGGCGTCTGCCATCTCGCGGTCCATGCGCTCGATGATGGCGCGGTAGCCGGCGGTTTCCGCGCCGCCCATGCGCCGCGATCCCGCGTAGGTGTGGCGCGGCCAGGCGTCGGTGATCAGCTCGAAATCGTTCGCCCGCGCGTAGCCGACCCAGGGATTCACGTTCGGCGAATGCAGCCACGAACAGCCGCGGTCCCAGGGCACGCCGAGGCTGGTGTCGGTGACGGCGCGCCCGCCGATGCGGTCGCGCGCCTCGAGCACCAGCACGGAGACGCCGGCGGACATCAGTTCCCTCGCTGCCGTGAGTCCGGCGCCGCCCGCGCCGATGACGAGCACCTCGGGCGTGGCGGCCTGGGCCGCGAGGCGCCCGCTGACGCCGCCGAGCAGCGTCCCGGCGCCGATGCCGAGCAGCAATTGCCTGCGATTCAACACGTGATGGCGCTCCGCCAGATCCGCAGCTTGCGAAGATAACCCATCCCGGCGTGGGCCGGGCTGGTGGAGGGCAGCAGCCGGTAGTCGAATTTGCGCGCGGGCGGCAGCCGCGATTCTACGTGACGGCGCCAGGCGGACTCGGCCTTGCGGCCGTTGAAGCAGACGCGCCCGATCCGGCGGTGCCGTGCGAGGAATCCGGCAAAGTCGTTGGCGACGATCGTGTCGTCGTCGATCGCCGCATCGAGACTGCCGGGTCTGACGCAGCTGCCGACCACGTCCCACACGGCGATGCCGGCAGCCATGAGCGCCGCCTTACGCCGCGCGTAGGGTGCACCCGGATCAAAACCGCAGATGTCGCCCGTTATCCGCCAGAACTGGTTGCGCGGATGCGCGTAGTACTCGCCGGCCGCGAGCGAAGCGGCGCTCGGCATGCTGCCGAGGATCAGCAGCCGCGCCGACGGGCGCGCGATGGGCGGAAAGCCGTGAATCACTGAGCGGGGACGTTACCCTTTAAGACAGGGACAGTCTAAGAGGGGACAGTCCGCCTTTTTCGCGAAGCGAAAAAGGGGACAGTCCCCAAAAGAAAGGCCCGCCGGAGCGGGCCTTTCATCAGCAGTTAGCAGAGCGAACGCTTACCAGCGACCGCCGCCGCCACCACCGCCGCCGCCACCGCCACCGCCACCCGAACGGAAGCCGCCGCCGCCGCCCGGACGACCGCCGCCACCGGGACGGCCACCGCCGCCGGCGCCACGCGGGCGATCCTGCGCTTCGTTGACGCGCAGCTGACGTCCACCCATCGTGAACCCGTTCAGCGCTTCGATGGCCTTGGCGGCCTCGGCCTGGGGCATCTCGACGAAGCCAAAACCGCGCGGGCGGCCGGTCTCGCGATCAGCCGGCAGGGCTACGGACTCGACCGCACCGTGCTGCGCGAACAGATCGCGCACCTGGGCTTCGGTCGCCGAGAAAGGCAGGTTTCCAACATAGATCTTCATGACTCAGACTCTCACTTTTGAATAGAACACGGCCGTACGCGGCCATCCTGCGGATGGTCGTTCGGGCCACTCATTACACGGCAGGAAACACGGTCGGGATCGTCTGGCGGGCAATAGCTCTGCTAGGGCGAATCATCGAACAGCGGGTCCTGTCACCTGGCCGCTGCTTTTCCCTGCCCTCAAAACGCCGATAAGCGCTTGATAACGCAGGAAAACACGCAACGACCGGCGGGCAGGATAGCACGGTCGCAGCGCAGGTTCCATTTTGGGATCAAGAGGGGACAGTCCCTAGTCGAGGCGCTTGTGGAACCGCAGCATCGACAGGGTCAGCATCACGGCCAGGAAGGCGACGAGCTTCGCGACCTCCGGTTTCATGTCGGTGAGCGCGGCGCCGCGCAGCACGATGCCGCGGATGATCTCGTTGAAGTGGGTCAGCGGCAGCACCTGGGCGATGCCCTGCGCCACCGCCGGCATGCCCTCGAACGGGAACATGAATCCGGACATCAGGATGGACGGCAGCATGGTCACGATCGCCATCTGCATGGCCTGGAACTGGGTCTGCGCCACGGTCGAGAGGAACAGGCCGAGCGACAGCGAGGCGGCGATGAACAGCAGCGCCCCGAGGTAAAGGTCGACGACGCTGCCGGCGACCGGCACGTCGAACAGCCAGTAGCCGAGCAGCAGGATCAGCGTCGTCTGGATCAGCCCGATCACGACGTAGGGCAGGAGCTTCCCGGCCATCAACTGGCCGCGCGTCACCGGCGTGGTGATCAAGAGCTCGAGGTTGCCGCGCTCGCGCTCGCGCACGATCGCGCTCGCCGTGAAGATCACCATCGTCATCGTCAGGATCACGCCGCACAGCGCCGGCACGATCTGCACGGCGGTGCGCTTCTCCGGGTTGTAGGCGACCACGATCTCGACTGGCCGCGCTGCGCGCTCTGCGCCCGCGCGGCGCAGCAGCGGAATCGCCCCGAGCCCCTCCGCCACGTTTTCGAGCGCGGGCTGGCTGCCGTCCACGACGATCTGCATCGCCGCGCGATTGCCGTCGGCGATACGCCGCTCCACGTCCGGCGCGATCACGATGCCGACGTTGGCGTCGCCGCGCTGGATCATCCCGCGCAACTCGCGCTCGCTCGCGACCTGGCGCAGCTCGCCCAGCACCTGCGTTGCTACCAGGTCTCCGACCAGCTGGCGCGACAGCGAGGTCTGCGCCTGGTCGAGCACGGCGGTCGAGACGCCGCGCACGTCGAAGTTGATGGCATAGCCGAACAGCAGGAGCTGGATGGTCGGGATGCCGACGATCAGGCCGACCGTGATGCGATCGCGTGCGAGCTGGCGCACTTCCTTGGCGGCGACCGCGAACAGGCGCTCGAACCACTTCATGCGGCACGCTCGTTCGCGCCGGCGGCGCCATCGCGCAGCCGGGTCGCCGCCACGAACACGTCCTCGAGCGAGGCGCCGACGCGCTGGACGCTCGCGTCCGGGCAGTGCGCCGAGAGCACGGCGCGAAGCTCGCGCTCCGGTTCCGGCGCATCGCGATGCACCAGCACGCGCAGCCGGTGGCCGAGCTGGGCGACGCTTCTCACCGCCGGCATCGCCGTGAGCGCGCGCCGGGCGGCCAGCAGGTCGGCGCACTCGATCTCGAGCACCGTGGCGTCGATGTCGCGGGCGAGCTGCTTCGGCTCGCCCTCGGCGGCCACGCGGCCGCGGTCGAGGATCGCCAGGCGATGGCAGCGCTCGGCCTCGTCCATGTAATGCGTGGACACCAGGATCGTGGTGCCGCGCGCCACCAGCGCGAACAGGTTCTCCCAGAAGTCGCGGCGGCTCTGCGGATCGACCGCGCTGGTCGGTTCGTCGAGCAGCAGCAGTTCCGGGTCGTGCAGCGTCGCGGTCGCGAGCGCGAGCCGCTGGCGCTGCCCGCCGGAGAGCGTGCCGGCGCGCTGCCTGGCGATCGCCGCAAGGCCGTAGTTCGCGATGCGGTCCGCGATGCGCTCGCGGCGCAACGCGCGGTCGAGGCCGTACACGCGGCTCATGAACTCCAGGTTCTCGGTGACCGTGAGGTCGTCCCACAGCGAAAACCGCTGCGTCATGTAGCCGAGCTTGCGGCGCACGACCTCTGCGTCGGGCGGGACCGAATGGCCGAGCACGGTCACGGTGCCGCGGGTCGGCACCAGCAGCCCGCAGAGCATGCGGATGGTCGTGGACTTGCCGGAACCGTTCGGCCCGAGAAAGCCGTAGATCTGCGCGCGCGGCACGTCGAGGTCGATGCCTGCCACGGCAACCACTTTCCCGAAGTGCCGCGCCAGGCCGCGCGCGGAAATCGCGAAGCTCACGACCCGGTCCGGGCTTCCGTCAGCCGCGTCTCGACCGGCATGCCGGTCGGCAGGGATGCGGCCTCCGGTTCCGTCAGCACGATCTCGGCAAGAAACGACAGCCGGCCGCGATCGCGCTCGTTGAGCGCGTAATAAGGCGTGAAGGCGGCCTCGGAGGAGACATAGCGCACCTCGGCCCGCCAGTCGCGGTTCGTGCCGTCGATGCGCACCGTCGCCGCGTCACCGGGGGCGACGCCCACGCGCCGCGTCTCGGGGATGTACACGCGCGCATAAGGCTGCCCCGCCGCGAGCAGCACGGCGACCGGCGCGCCCGCCGGCGGCCGCTCACCGAGTTCGTACGGCAGCGCGTCGATGACGCCGGCGCGCGGCGCCCGCACCATGTGCCGCGCGAGCGTGAGCTCGAGGCCGGCCACCTGGGCGCGCGCCGCGGCGAGCGCAGCCGCGGCCTGGTCGATCACTTCCACGCGCGTGCCGTGCTCGAGCTCCAGCAGCCGTTCGCGCGCTGCGCGCTCATCCGCCGCGGCGCCGTCCTTCAGCGCGCGCTGCCGGTCGAGCGCGTTCGCCGGCAGCATCGCGTCCGCCACCAGCTTCTCGATGCGGTCGAACTCCTTCGATTCCACGTCCGCGCGCGCCACCGCGCCCGCGAGATTCGCGCGGGCCTGGCGCACCTGCTCGCTGCGCGCGCCGGCCATGAGCTCGGCAAGGCGACGCTCGGCCTGGGCCGCATGGGAGCGCGCCTCGGCGAGCCGCGCGTCGATGGCGGTCGTGTCGAGCCGCAGCACCAGCTGGCCCTCGGCTACGGTATCGCCCTCGCGCACGGTGACTTCGATGATCGGTTCCCGGGCCTCGGCGATCAGCTCGACGCGGTCGCGCTCGAGCGTCCCGAGCAGCACCTCGCCGTCGCCGCCGCAGGCGGCCGCCGCCAGGGCTGCCACCGCCACTGCGACTGCCCGAAAACGCTGGAACACCCCGGCTCTCCCCTCTACCCCGTCGACAAGGCGCTCGCCCGCCGGGGGCGGATTCGCCGATAATAGCGGAACGATGAATATTCCAAGAATTCTGGCCCTGATTGCCTGCCTGGCCGCGGCGCCGCTGGCGCTGGCCGCCGATGGAGACGAGCCGATGATTTCGATTGCGATACATGGCGGCGCCGGCGTGATCAACCGCGCCTCGATGAGCGACGAGGCCGAGCGCGCCTATCGCGCGGACCTCGGGCGCGCGCTCGACGCCGGCTACGCGGTGCTCGAGAAGGGCGGCAGCAGCCTGGATGCGACCATCGCCGCGGTGCGGATCCTCGAGGACTCGCCCTACTTCAACGCCGGTCGCGGCTCGGTGTTCAGCCACGCCGGCATCAACGAGCTCGACGCCGCGATCATGGATGGCGCGACGCAGAAAGCCGGCGCGGTCGCGGGCGTCAAGCACATCCGGAACCCGATCGAGCTCGCGCGCATGGTGATGGAGCGCACGCCGCACGTGCTGCTCTCCGGCGAAGGCGCGGAGGAGTTCGCGCTCGAGCAGGGCGTGACGCTGGTGCCCGGCAGTTACTTCTACACCGAGCGGCGCTGGAAGCAGCTCGAGGAAGCGCAGAAGCACGAACGCGTGGCCTCCAACCCGCAGGAGGACATCGGCTACTTCGGCACGGTCGGCGCGGTGGCGCGCGACCGGAACGGAAACCTGGCCGCCGCGACCTCGACCGGCGGCATGACCAACAAGCGCTGGGGCCGCATCGGCGATTCGCCGTTGATCGGCGCCGGCACCTATGCCGACAACGAGACCTGCGCGGTCTCGGCGACCGGCAGCGGCGAGTTCTTCATCCGCGCGGTCGTTGCGCACGAGATCTGCGCGCGCGTGCGCCTGTCGAAGGTCAGCGCAGCCGCAGCAGCCCGCGACGTGATCCACGGCAAGCTCAAGGACATCGGCGGCGACGGCGGCGTGATCGTGGTGGACAGCAACGGCGAGCTGTCGCTCGAGTTCAATACCGAAGGCATGTTCCGGGGCGCGCGCGATTCGCGCGGCCGGCGCGAGGTCGCGATCTACTGATCCGCGCCGCCGCCCGGCAGGTGGCGGCGGAAGTACCCGGTCTTCATGTGCTCGTACTCCGCCTCGAGCAGGCGCGCCTGGTTGCGCCCGCCGTCCTTGGCTGCATAGAGCGCCTGGTCGGCCAGCTGCAGCAGCCCGGCTGAGCTGCGCCTGGCGACCGGCACCACGCAGGCGATGCCCAGGCTGATCGTCAGCACTGATGCCGCGCTCGAAGCGTCGTGCGTGATGGCGAGGCGGCGCACTTCCTCGAGGATTTCCTCGCCGATCCGCAGCGCGTGCTCGCGGGTCGTGTCGTACAGCACGACGGCGAATTCCTCGCCGCCGAAACGGGCGGCGAGGTCCATCGACCTGCGCGCGTGGCGCGCGAGCACCGAGGCGACGGCCTTCAATGCCTCGTCGCCGGCCTGGTGGCCATAGCGGTCGTTGTACGCCTTGAAGTGGTCGATGTCGGCGAACAGGAGAGCGAGCGGCTTGTTCTCGCGGATGCACTGGTGCCAGATGCGCTGCAGGTGCTCATCGAGACGGCGCCGGTTATGGATACCGGTCAGCCCATCCTGCAGCGCGGTCTCCGCGAGCAGCTGGCCCTCGAGCCAGGCCGTTCGGCGCGCGTGCTCCAGGTTGTAAGCGCCAGCCGCGCAAATCACGCTCGTCATCACGAGCATCGCCATGAATTGTGTCAGCACCGCCCCGGGCATGGACCATGCCACCGTGGCGACGATGCTGTAGAAGACGAGCGCCAGCAGGTTGGTGACCAGCGCCGAGCGCACGGGCACGCCGAGCACGAAGTAGACCGCGACAATGGCGATGACGAGCCGCACGAACACGCGGTTCTCGCCATCCCCCCAGGCCCAGAGCCCGACCCAGGCGATCGCCATCAATGCGAGCGCCATCAGCACGGTCATGATGCGCGGATACCAGGTGCTCGCGTTGCGCAGGAAGGTCAGCGCGAACGCGATCGCAAGCACCGGCACCATCACGCCGAGGCGCAGGATGTCCGGCACCTTCGCGGAAAGCGCGGGTATGACGACGCGATCGATCTGGATGATCGAGAAGATGATCACCGCGAGCAGCGCGAGATTGATGCGCAGCAGGCGCAGGTTGTCCGCGAACTGCCCGGCGCGATACACGGACTCGAGCGCGGGCTCGAAGCGCATCCACGGGAAGCCGCGCTGCAGTTGCCGTGCCAGCGAAGTCGCGCGATCCACAACCTCGGTGCCAGCGGGGGCCGCCGTTGCCGGCATCAGTCGGTCTTGTCCTTCCCTTCCCTGGGAGGATGGCGGCGCAGGCCGCGAACGCGCGTGCGCCAGATCTCGAACGGATCCCATCCGGTGGCGGGGCGCGCGCCTGCGATCACCGGATCGTTGGCCGCATCGAGCGGTCTTCCATCCAGCAAATGCGTTTCGAAGCCGTCCGGCGCTCGTTCCATGATCCCCGTTGCATCCCTGGTGGCGCGGCGATGAGGGTTACCGCGCAGCGTTTTCCGATTATGTACGCGCCGGCAGGATCGTTAAAGGATTTCCTCCGACTTTCGCGTAAGTGCCGGATTGGATTGAAATATGTCAAACGAGCGTACCGGCAAAATAGCGGGCCACGACTTCGCCGAAAGACAGCGTGTCGGCGGCCTCGACGCGGCGCTGTTCTTCAAGGGAATCATCGGCTTCCGTGCGAAGCTCCGCGAGACGACCGGCGTTCGGCGGGTACAGGTCCTTGAAGTAGTCGCGGTGCATCCGCGACATGGAAAGCGCGAGCTGGAAGAACGAGACTTGTTCCCGTTCCATCTCGGCGAGCAGGCGCGCGGACGGCAGGAGTGCCGCGTCCGCGAGCTTCGCGCGCTGCAGCGCGAGTGCCGCGGCATAGGGCCTGGCCTCGTTGCCGGCATCGAGCAGTTCGCACAGGCCCTGCATCTGGTCGAGGATCTCCGCGGCCCAGTCGGCGAGCGCGAGCGGCCCCCGCTCCGTCCACAGCACGAGGCCCGGCTCGCGGCCGCGGCTCGCGACCAGCAAATGGTTGGCCTCGTATTGCTCCGACAGCGAGGGCGTGAGCGGCGGACTCTCCCGCAGCAGGCACAGCGCCGCGAACGCCTCCAGGAAATGCAGCTTGCGCTCATTGACGCCGACCGGGTCGTAGGCGCCGACGTCGAGCGAGCGCATCTCGACGTACTGCACGCCGGAGCGCAAGAGCGCCTGCGTCGGCCGCTCGCCGGAGAACGCGACGCGCTTGGGCCGGATGAAGCTGTAGTACTCGTTCTCGATCTGCAGCAGGTTGGCATTGAGCTGCCGCCACTCGCCATCCACCTGCACGCCGTGCGCCTCGTACTCCGGGTGCGGCGTCGAGATCAGGCGCGACAGGTCGCGCACGTATTCCTGCAGCGAGTTGACCGACACGTGGACGCCGGCCTGGCTCTTGTTGCGGTAGCCGAGGTCGCTCATGCGCAGCGACGTCGCGTGCGGCGCGATCAGCGTGTGCTTGCCGAACGGCTCGAGCCCGGCCGGGATGTCGCGGCCCGCGAAGAACGAGCGGCACACGGCCGGCGAGATGCCAAAGAGGTACAGGATCAGCCAGCCGAAGCGCCGGTAGTTCCGCAGCAGCGAGAAATAGGCGTCGTCCACCAGGGCCTGGCCCGCGAGCTTCGACTCGTTGATCGCCTGCAGCACGGGCCACAACGCATCCGGGAACGAGTAGTTGAAATGCACGCCCGAGATCGCCTGCATCACGCGCCCGTAGCGCAGGCCGAGGCCCACGCGATAGACGTGCTTCATGCGGCCGATATTCGAGCTGCCGTACTGCGCGATCGGGATCTCCGCGTCGCCGCCGAGCACGCAGGGCATGCTCGTGACCCACAGCAGTTCGTCGCCGAGGTGGCGATAAACGAACTGGTGGATGTCGCACAGGTACTGCTGCAGCTCCCAGGCCTGGCGGAACGGCGGCGTGACCAGTTCGATCAGCGCCTCTGAGTAGTCGGTCGTGATGTGCGGATGGGTCAGCGTCGAGCCCAGCGCGCGCGGGTGCGGCGCCTGGGAGATGCGCCCCTCCGGGCCGACGCGCAGCGCCTCGCGCTCGACGCCCTTCAGCCCGCCGGTCAGCACGCCGCGCTCGCGGGCATTGACGAGGCCCGCGAGGCGGCGTTCGAACTGGCGGTCCAGGCGTGGCGTGGGCATCGGTCGTGCCATTCTGCGGCCGCCGGCAAAGCTAAGTCGAGCCGGTCGCAAAACCCGGTTCGACGAGCTTGGTCCGGGCTTCGGGCCGGCGTAAATTGGCCGTCTGCCGGCTTTCAGCCGCCATTCACCTGCCGCGGGGCATGCTGGATTCATGCACAGGAAGATTGCCGCCACGCTGACGCTCGCTGCCGCCCTGCTCCTTGCAGGACCGGCCGGCGCCGATTCATTCCGCTGCGGCACGCGCCTGGTCACCGATGGCGACAGCATCGACAAGGTCGAGGCGCTCTGCGGCGCGCCCGACAGCATCCAGCGGCGCGAGGTGATGCAGCGGCCGGTCCGCTGGTACCGCGGCCGCCCCTACTACACCACCTACGAACCGGTGCCGATCCCCATCGAATACTGGATCTACAACCTCGGTCCCAACAAGCTGATGCGCCGGCTCAAGTTCGAGGACGGCCTGCTGGTGGACGTCGAGACGCTGAGCCACGGCTACAATCCGCCCGGTGAGTGAGCCGCTGATTCGCCCGATCCGCGCCGCCGATGATGCCGCGGTCGCGGTCATCATCCGCGACGTCATGGCGAGCTTCGGCGCCACCGGCCCCGAGTACTCCAGCAGCGATCCCGAGGTGGGCTACATGTCCGCCGCCTACGACGGCGCGCGCTTTGCGTACTTCGTGCTGGAGGAAGACGGACGGGTGCTGGGCTGCGGCGGCATCGCGCCGCTCGCGGGCGCTACGCCTGACGTCTGCGAACTGCGCAAAATGTACCTGCTGCCGGAGGCGCGCGGACGCGGGCTCGGCAAGCGCATGCTGCACCATTGCCTCGAGGCCGCGCGCCTCTGCGGCTACCGGCACTGCTATCTCGAGACGCTCTCCGGCATGGATGCCGCGCAGGCGCTCTATCTGAAGACGGGATTCACGAAGCTCGACCGGCCGCTCGGTCCGGCCGGCCACAGCGGCTGCAACCGCCACTACCTGCTCGAGCTCTGAGTCAGCGCTGTGTTTCGATCCAGCGGTCGATCTTTGCTTCCAGCACGTCGAGCGGCAGCGAGCCGTCCATCAGCACCTGGGCGTGGAATTCGCGCACGTCGAACCGGCTGCCGAGCGCCTCGGCCGCCTTGCGGCGCATCGCCTGCATGCGCAGATCCCCGATCTTGTAGCCGAGCGCCTGGCCCGGGTTGACGATGTAGCGCTCGACCTCGGCCACGATGTCGGTGCCGGCCAGCGAACTGTTATCCTGCATGTAGCGGATCGCGCGCTCGCGGCTCCAGCCCCTGGCGTGCAGGCCGGTGTCCACGACCAGGCGCATCGCGCGCAGCATTTCGTCGGACAGGCGCCCGTACCACTGCATCGGATCCGTGAACATACCGAGCTCGCGGCCGAGGGACTCGGCATACAGTGCCCAGCCCTCCACGTAGGCGACGTTGCGCTCGAAGCGGCGGAAGCGCGGCAGGCCCGTCAGTTCCTGCTGGATCGAGATCTGGAAGTGGTGCCCGGGCGCAGCCTCGTGCAGCGACAGCGTCTCGATGCCGTAGATCGGCTGCGCCTTCAGGTTGTAGGTGTTGACGTAGAAAGTCCCGGGTCGCGTGCCGTCGGCCGAAGGTCCCTGGTAAGAACCGCCAGCGGCGGAAGCCGCGCGGAAGGCCTCGACCTCGCGCACTTCGTAGTCCGCTTTCGGCATCACCGAGAAAAGCTGCGGCAGCTCCGCATCGATCTGCTTCTTGACCCGGCGGAAGTTTGCGAGCAGGTTCGCCGATTGCTGGAAGTAGAACGCCGGTTCCTCCTGCACATAGCGGAAGAACTCCGCCAGCGTGCCCTCGAAGCCGACATCCCGCATCACGCCCTCCATCTCACCGCGGATGCGCGCAACCTCGGATAGCCCGATCTCGTGGATCTCGTCGGGTGTCAGCGAGGTCGTCGTCTGCCGCCGCACCTCGCTCGCGTACCAGGCGGCGCCGCCCGGCAGCGCCGACCAGCCGACGGTTTCGCGGCAGCCGGGCAGGTACTCGTCGCGGATGAAGTCGCGCAGCCGCCGATAAGCCGGGTTCAGGTCGTCCACGATCAGGCGCGCGATGGCCGACTCGAGGCGCGCGCGTTCCGTCTCCGGCCAGTCCGGCGGCATCAGCGCGACCGGGCCATAAAAGATGCTGTCCGCGGGTTGGTCGGCGATGAGCGCATCGAGCTGCGGCACGACCTTCGCCATCACGACGCGCGGGTGCACCACGCCCGCGGCCAGGCCTTCGCGCATCGCGGCGATCGCCTGCTCCACCCATCGCGGGAACTGCGCGGCGCGCGCGAGCCACCGGTCGTAGTCGGCGATGGTCGCAAACGGCTGCGAACCGGTGCCGGCGCCGTAGACCGCAAGGTCCGTCGCCAGCCCGCCGTTGAACTGGTTGAGCGGGAGCAGACGCTGCGGATGGCGGCTGCGCTCGATCTGCACGCCGCGGTTGTAGAGGAACATCTCGCGCGTCAGGCGCGCGGATTCGTCGAGCAGCCCGGGATCGATCGCGGCGACCGCGTCGTGGTAGCGGCGCTCGAGGTCCAGGGCGGTGGCGGCGTATGCCGGCGCCGCCGGCAGCTCGATGCGGTCGTCGTAACGGTGATCACCGATGTCGGTGGCGGTGGTCGGATTGAGCTCGAGGTACTCGTCGAACCAGGCCTCGACCAGGCGATCGAGTTCCGGTGCGGGCGTCGCCGGCGGACGCAATGCCGTGCAGCCGCCGAGCAGAAGCACGAACGTGACCAGCAGCAGCCTGGCGCAGCTTCCCATGTCGGCCCCTCGAAGCCCTGACGGGCGCGGATTATAGCGGCAGCGCGGGACGCAGTTCGGAGACCCGCCGGTAACGCCAGAGCAGGAACACGGCGCAGACCACGAGCCCGACGATCAACCCCGCCCAGATGCCGGACGGCCCAATGCGCTGGTGGATGCCGAACCACCAGGCGGCGGGAAAGCCGATCATCCAGTAGGCGACAAAGTTGAGCGCCATCGGCACGTTCGCGTCCTTGAAGCCGCGCAGCGCCCCCGCCGCGCCGACCTGCAGTCCGTCCGGGATCTGGAACAGCGCGACGAACAGCAGCAGCCATGCGGCGAGCTCGCGCACGTCCAGGTCCGGGGTGTAGGCGGCGGCGATGCCGTCGCGCGCGGCTAGGATCACGAGCGAGGACAGCGCCATCACGGCGCCGCACATCGCGATGCCGCTCCAGCCGGCATTGCGTCCCGCCGCGAGGTCGCCGCGGCCGACCTGGTGGCCGACGTGGATGGTGGTCGCCGAATGCAGCGACAGCGGCAGCATGAACATCAGCGAGGCGTAGCTGAGCGCAACCTGGTGCGCCGCGACGATGGTGGTGCCGAGCGTGCTCATCAATAGCGCCGCGACCACGAACAGCCCGCCTTCCGAGACCACGGAGCCGGCGATCGGCAGGCCGAGCGCGAGGATCTCGCGCAGCGCCACCGGGTCCGGCCGGTCGAAACGCTCGAACAGCCCGAAGCGCCGGTAGATCGCGTGGCGGCGCTGGTAGACGTGCATCGTCACGAGCATGGCCCAGCTGGCGAGCGCGGTCGCAATGCCGCAGCCGGTCGCGCCCAGCGAAGGGATGCCGAGCCCGCCCAGCGTGAACAGCCAGTTGGCGGTGATGTTGGTCGTCAGGCCGACCAGCGCGGTGTACATCACCGGCCGGGTCCAGCCGATGCCCTCGCTGGCATAGCGGTGCGCAAGGAACACGAGCATTGCCGGCATGCCGAAGCACATCGCATAGACGTAGCCCGTGGCGTGCGGGATCGCGCGTGCATCGGTGCCAAACCAGCGCAGGACCGGCTCGACACAGGCGAGCAGGCCAACGAGCGGCACCGCGAGCATCAGCGCCAGCCAGATTCCCTGGCGGAAACGCCGGCCGACTTCGCGATCCCGGCCGCCGCCGTAGGCGTGCGCGACCAGCGGCGAGATTGACATCAGCACGCCGAGCCCGAACAGCCAGAACATCTGGTAGTAGCTGCCGCCGACCGCCACCCCGGCCAGCGGTCCGGGCCCCAGGCGGCCGGCCACGACCGTGTTGGTCAGCATCATGCCGGCGATCACCAGGTTGTTGACGACGAGCGGACCCGCGAGGCGCAGGATCGCGCGCGAGTCTCGCGGAAAGGCGTTACGGAAGCTGCCGGGTTCGCTCATGAGGCACCGGGTGGCGCGCCGTGGCGGGCCCGTGTGGATGCTGGCATTCTACCGGAACACAATCGAACCACGCCTCCACCGGAGAACACCCATGCTGGTCGGATCAAAGCCCCGGCGCGTCGCCGTCATCGGCGGCGCACGCATCCCGTTCGCGCGCGCCCATGGCGCCTATGCCAGCGTCGGCAACCAGCAGATGCTGACCGCCGCCCTCAAGGCCGTAGTGGACCGCTTCTCGCTGAAGGGCGAGCGGCTCGGCGACGTGGTCGCCGGCGCGGTCATGAAGCACTCGAGCCAGTGGAACCTGGCGCGCGAGGCGATGCAGGACTCGGGCCTCTCCCCCGAGACGCCCGGGCTCGACGTGCAGCGCGCCTGCGGAACCAGCCTCGAGGCCTCGATCGCGATTGCCAACAAGATCGCGCTCGGCCAGATCGATTCCGGCATTGCCGGCGGCGTGGACACGGTCAGCGATCCGCCGATCGTGTTCGGCCGCGAGTACCAGCAATTGATGCTCCGCGTTTTCCGCGCCCGCAGCTTTGGCGAACGCATCAAGCCCTTCCTCGGCCTGCGGCCGCGGCATTTCAAGCCCACCTACCCCGGCACCGGCGAGCCGCGCACGGGACTTTCGATGGGCCAGCACGCCGAGCAGATGGCGCGCACCTGGCAGATCACGCGTGCCGAGCAGGACGAACTGGCATTCGCCAGCCACCAGCGTGCCGCGCGCGCCTGGGCGGAAGGATTCATGGCGGACCTGGTCGTGCCCTACCTCGGGCTCGCCATCGACAACAACGTGCGCGCCGACACGAGCCTCGAGAAGCTCGCAAAGCTCAAGCCGTCGTTCG
Organism: Steroidobacteraceae bacterium; assembly: GCA_050179155.1. Classification (GTDB taxonomy): domain Bacteria; phylum Pseudomonadota; class Gammaproteobacteria; order Steroidobacterales; family Steroidobacteraceae; genus SCUD01. The sequence goes on along the minus strand of JBFXFJ010000004.1, from coordinate 100,514 downwards.
CGGCCGACGGCACGCTGACCGCGGGCAACTCGACGCCCATGACCGATGGCGCCGCTGCCGTGCTGCTCGCGAGCGAGGACTGGGCGCAGGCGCGCGGGTTGCCGGTCCAGGCGTACCTGACCTACGGCAAGGTCGCCGCAGTCGATTTCGTCGGCGGCGAAGGGCTGCTGATGGCGCCCGCCTACGCCGTGCCGCGCATGCTGGCCGATGCCGGCCTGACGCTGCAAGACTTCGACTTCTACGAGATTCACGAGGCCTTTGCCGCACAGGTTGCGTGCACGCTGAAGGCCTGGGAGTCGGAAAAGTTCTGCCGCGAGCGGCTCGGTCTGCCGAAGCCGCTGGGCTCGATCGACCGCGCCAAGCTCAACGTCAAGGGCGGCTCGGTCGCGGTCGGCCACCCATTTGCGGCCACCGGCGCGCGCATCGTCGCGAGCCTCGGCAAGCTCCTGGCCACGCGCGGATCCGGCCGCGGGCTGATCTCGGTCTGCACCGCCGGCGGCATGGGCGTGACGGCGATCATGGAACGGTGATGCGATGAAACGCTACATCGGTTATCCGCGCGTCGAGGGCAAGGCCTCGCGGCAGGCGCACTGCGACCTGCCGCCCGGCACCTACGAGCGCGAGATGAGCAAGGAGGGCTTCTTCGGGCCGGCGGCATTCTTCCATCACCGCCACCCGCCGACCGGCTGGTCCTCGTTCGAGGGGCCGCTCTCGCCGCACGCCTTCGATCTCACCCGGCTCGACGCGGTGACCGCGCACCCGTGGTCGGCCGCGGGCGTGCTGCACAACGCGCATTGCCGGATCCGTTTCTGGCGGGTCGCCGGGAAGATGGAAGCCCTCGCCCGCAACGCGGATGGCGACGAGCTGCTGTTCGTCCACCAAGGCCGCGGCGAGCTGTTTTGCGACTTTGGCCACCTCGGCTTCGAGGCTGGCGACTACATCGTGCTGCCGCGCGGCACCATGTGGCGGCTCGAATGCGCGGAGCCCGCGGCGATCCTGATGATCGAGGCGACCAACGCCTCCTACCTGCTGCCCGACAAGGGAATGCTCGGCAACCACGCGATCTTCGACCCGGCGATGCTCGACACGCCGCGCGTAGACGAGGCCTTCCTCGCGCAGCAGGACGAGAAGACCTGGCGCGTGGCGGTCAAGCGCCGCAATGCGGTCTCCACCGTGACTTTTCCGTACAACCCGCTGGACGCGGTCGGCTGGCACGGGGATCTCTCCGTCTGCCGCATCAACGTGCGCGACCTTCGCCCCCTGATGAGCCACCGTTATCACCTGCCGCCGTCGGTGCACACGACTTTCCTCAGCAACCGCTTCGTGGTCTGCACCTTCGTGCCGCGGCCGTTCGAGACCGACCCGGGCGCGATCAAGATCCCGTTCTTCCACAACAACGACGACTACGACGAGGTCATCTTCTATCACGCCGGCGATTTCTTCAGCCGCGACAACATCCACCCGGGCATGGTCACGCTGCACCCGGGCGGCTTCACGCACGGCCCGCACCCGAAGGCGCTGTCGCGCATGCTGGTGCAGTCCAAGCCCGCGACCGACGAGTACGCGGTGATGGTGGACACGCGCGACGCGCTCGAGATCGACGCCGACGCCGCCAGGGTGGAATGGGCCGGCTACGTCGACAGCTGGAAGCCGGTAAAGTGAAACTGGCGACGCTCGCGGACGGCAGCCGCGACGGGCGGCTTGCGGTGGTGAGCCGTGATCTGACGAGGGCCGCCCCCGCCTCGACGATCGCGCCGACCTTGCAGGCCGCACTCGACGACTGGGCGCGCGCGAAACCGGCGCTCGAGGCGCTCGCGCGCGAACTGGAAGCGGGCGGCGCGGGCGGGTTCGCCTTCGATCCGGCGCGCGCGCTCGCCCCGCTGCCGCGCGCCTACCACTGGGTGGACGGCAGCGCCTACGTCAATCACGTCGAGCTGGTGCGCAAGGCGCGCGGCGCGACCATGCCGGAATCCTTCTGGACCGACCCGCTGGTCTACCAGGGCGGATCCGACGACCTGCTGCCGCCGACGGCCGACGTGCCGTTTGCCAGCGAAGACTGGGGCATTGACCTCGAAGGCGAGGTCGCGGTCGTCACCGACGACGTGCCGACGGGAATCGACGCCGCCGCTGCACGCGGCCGCATCCAGCTCGTCATGCTGGTGAACGACTGGTCGCTCCGGAACCTGATCCCGAACGAGCTCGCGAAGGGCTTTGGTTTCTACCAGTCGAAGCCGGCGACCGCGTTCTCGCCGGTCGCGGTGACGCCGGACGAGCTCGGCCCGGCCTGGAAGGACGGCAAGGTCCATCTGCCGCTCACGGTGCACCTGAATGGCGAGCTGTTCGGCCGCCCCAACGCGGGCGTGGACATGACTTTCGACTTCGGCCAGCTCATCGCGCACGCGGCGAAAACGCGCCGCCTCGGCGCCGGCAGCATCGTCGGCTCCGGCACGGTATCGAACCGCGACCGCACGGCCGGCTCGACCTGCCTGGCCGAGCGGCGCATGCTCGAGACACTCGAGCAGGGCCGGCCCAGGACATCTTTCCTTGCGTTCGGTGACCGCGTGCGCATCGAGATGTTCGACGACAATGGCGATTCCATCTTCGGCGCGATCGACCAGCGCGTCGTGAAGGCGACCTGATGAAACTGAAGGATTCTTCACTGCTGCGGCAGCAGTGCTACGTCAATGGCGCCTGGGTCGATGCGGCGGGCGGCGCAAAATTGCCCGTCACGAATCCGGCGACTGGCGAGCAACTCGGCACGATCCCCGCGATCAATGCGGCGGGTGCAGAGGCCGCCGTCGCCGCCGCACACGGGGCTTTCGCCGCCTGGGCCGCAAAAACCGCGAAAGAGCGCGCGAACCTGCTGCGCCGCTGGTTCGAGCTGATCATGGCGAACCAGGAGGACCTCGCCGTGCTGATGACCGCCGAGCAGGGCAAGCCGCTCGCCGAGTCGCGGGGCGAGATTGCCTATGCCGCCTCTTTCGTCGAGTGGTTCGGCGAGGAGGCCAAGCGCGTCTACGGCGACGTGATCCCGGGCCACCAGGCCGACAAGCGCATCCTCGTGCTGCGCCAGCCGGTCGGCGTGGTCGCCGCGATCACGCCGTGGAACTTCCCGGCGGCGATGATCACGCGGAAGGTCGCGCCCGCACTGGCGGCCGGTTGCACCGTGATCTGCAAGCCGGCGACGCAGACCCCCTACTCCGCGCTCGCGCTCGCGGAACTTGCCCATCGCGCCGGCATTCCGGCGGGCGTGCTGAACGTGATCACGGGCCCGGCGCGCGAGATCGGCGGCGTGCTGACCGGGGATGCGCGCGTGCGCAAACTCTCGTTCACGGGCTCCACGGAGATCGGCAAGCTGCTGATGGCGCAGTGCTCGAAGACCATGAAGAAGGTGTCGCTCGAGCTCGGCGGCAATGCGCCCTTCATCGTGTTCGATGACGCGGACCTCGACGCCGCGGTCGCGGGCGCGATCGCCTCCAAATACCGAAACACCGGCCAGACCTGCGTCTGCGCCAATCGCCTCCTTGTGCAGGACGGGGTTTACGAAGCCTTCACTGCGAAACTCGTCGCGGCGGTGCAGAAACTGCGGATCGGCGATGGACTCGCCGGCGAAACCGAGCAGGGCCCGCTGATCGACACGGCCGCATTGAAGAAAGTGGAAGAACACGTCGCGGACGCTACGTCCAAGGGCGCGAAAATCGCGACCGGCGGGCACCGCCACGCGCTCGGCGGCACGTTCTTCGAGCCAACCGTGCTGACCGGCGTCACGCCCGCGATGATGGTCGCTCGCGAGGAGACCTTCGGGCCCGTGGCACCGCTGTTCCGTTTCAGGACGGAACAGGAGGCGATCGCAATGGCGAACGACACCGAGTTCGGCCTTGCGGCCTATCTCTATACGCGCGACCTCGCGCGCTCCTGGCGCGTGTCGGAAGCGCTCGAATACGGCATCGTCGGGCTCAACACCGGCATCATCTCGACCGAAGTGGCGCCCTTCGGCGGCGTCAAGGAATCCGGCACCGGCCGCGAGGGCTCGAAGTACGGCCTGCTCGACTACACCGAGATCAAGTACGTCTGCGTGGGCGGCATCCAGTAGCCTCGAAACCGCTTCAGGAACTGCGGTGCAGTTCGTTGTATTTGAACGACACCGAGATGCTTTTTGCGGTGCAATAGACTAGACTTCCACCCTTGAAAGGCGGCCGTTTGCTGCCTGCCCGGCTTGCAGGGCACCCCTCCCCGCCAGCCGGCGAGCTTTTTTTCTGGGTTCGTCCATTTTGTTCGTAAGTCATTCATACATATAGGTATTTAACAATGAATTCACTCAAAGCAGTGACCGCTGGCATTTTGCTCGCGGCCTCGCCGGCATTGGCTCACGCGGAAGACATGAGCTACCGGTACATCCAGCTGGGCTATATATCGACCGATCTCCCTTCGAGCGGGGATCCCCTCATCGACTTCGACAGTTCAGCCACTGGTTTCGCTTCCCGCGGCTCGATCGGTTTCGCCAACAACTTCTTCGTGTTTACCGAACTGAACATGCAGGATTTCGATGCCGAGGATACCGAAACGAGCACCAGCGTTGACTTCGATCTCGACCAAACCAATATCGGGCTCGGCGGCCATTACCCGCTGTCGGACAACCTCGATCTCGTCGGTCGCGCTGGCTGGTCCAAGATCAAAGTCAAAGGCTCTGCGTTGGGCGAATCTGTCAGTATCGACGATACCGGCTACATCGCTGCCGCCGGATTGCGCGGCCAGATCGGCGATAACTTCGAGCTCGAGGGCAACGTAATCCACCAGGACTATGGCAGCGGTGCCAACGACTTTGGCAGCGACACGGGTGGCGAGGTGCTCATCCGTTTCAAATTCAACAAGCGCTGGGCGCTGGCCGGGGAGTACCAGGACATTGGTGACTTCTCGAGCTACATCGTCGGTGTACGCGCGAGCTTCTAAGACTGCGCATATGTCGAAATGAGCGTCCGGGGACACTGTTCCCGGCCGCTTTTTTTCGGCCTCGTGTTGGTGCGGACCAGACCGCAGGATTTCATGGCCGCGACCACCACAAGCATATGATTTTCCTGTCTTTTTTCCCATGCAGCTCCGCGAGAAAGCCGGAACTCGCCCATGATATTGCGGTCTCACAACTGCGCGCGTGATTCACGGATTCCCCTCTCCGTGGTCGGCGGTCACCACCCCAGGATGGCTGTGCGCGCATTGGGATCCCTCACTCAACAAAGGAAAACCTGATCATGAAGATCATGAATGCCATGGTTGGCACCCTGCTGCTGGCGGCCGCGCCGTTCGCAGCCCAGGCCGAAGAAATGAGCTACTCGTTCGTGGACCTCGGCTATGCAGAGACCGACATCGACAATGGCCCGACCGGCGACGGTTTTGGCGCGCGTGGTTCCGTCGGCTTCGCGGAGAACTTCTTCGTGTTTGCCGACTACCTGAACCAGGACATTGCCGGCATCGATTTCGACCTCTACTCGGTCGGCCTTGGCGGCCGCCTGGAAATCGCCGAGAGCGTGGACCTGGTCGGCAAGGTCGGGTACCTGGAGGCCAACGGCGAAGCCGGCGGCTTTACGGCCGACGACAGCGGCTACCTGGTCTCCGCCGGCGTGCGCGCGCGGCCTGCCCAGCAGTTCGAGCTGGAAGGCAACGTGATCTATCGCGACCTCGGTGGCGGCGCCGATGACACCGCGGTTGCGGTCGGTGCCCGCTACTTCTTCACCGACATGTTCGCGGTCGGCGCGGAGTACGAGCTGAGCGACGATGCAGACACCTGGTTCGCAGGCATTCGCCTGAGCTTCTGATCCGTCTCTGCAGGTCAAACGGCGGCCGGGGGCCTGTCTCCCGGCCGCCGTTTCTTTTGAGGTATCGTCGCGGGATGCCAGACACCACCGGCGTGCTCGTCGCCAACCTCGGCACGCCGGACGCGCCGACGCCCGCCGCCGTGCGCCGCTTCCTCGCCGAATTCCTGTGGGACCCGCGGGTCGTGGACCTGCCGCGCCTGCCGTGGTGGATCATCCTGAACGGCGTGATCCTGCCGCTGCGCCCGCGCAAGAGCGCGCGCGCCTATCGTGAGATCTGGACCGAGGCCGGCTCGCCGCTCCTGATCGGGACGCTCGCGCTCACCGCCAGCCTGCAGGAACGGCTGCGGGATTCGCTGCCGATGGCCTGCGCCGTCGCCACGGGCATGACGTATGGCAAGCCCTCCATCGACACGGGACTGCAGCAGCTAAAGGCCGCCGGCGTCAATCGACTGGTCGTGCTGCCGCTTTATCCGCAGTACTCGGCGACCACCACCGCCTCCGTGCTCGATCGCGTGCAGGCCTCGCTCGCCCGCTGGCCATCGCCGCCGGAGTTGCGCTTCATCGACGACTACCACGCGGACGCGCGCTACATCGCGGCGGTCGCGGCCAGTATCGCCGCGCGCCGCAGCGGCCCGGCGCCATTCGAGCACCTGCTGTTCAGCTTTCACGGGATTCCGCAGCGCTATGCCGACGCCGGCGATCCCTACGGCGATCGCTGCCGGGAAACGGCGCGCCTGGTGGTCGAACGCCTGGCCCTGGCACCGGAGGAATGGTCGCTGGCCTTCCAGTCGCGCGTCGGCGGCGCGCGCTGGCTCGATCCGTACACCGAGGAGCAGCTGGTCGCGCTTGCAAAGCGCGGCGTGCGCCGCCTCGCGGTCGTCTGCCCGGGATTCGCGGTTGATTGCCTAGAGACGCTCGAGGAGATCGCGATCCGCGGCCGCGACACGTTCCTGCAGGCGGGCGGCGAGAGCTTCGAATACATCCCGGCGCTGAACGACAGCGCGACCCACGTCTATTGCCTCGCGCGCCTCGTCGCGCAGGAAGCTGAAGCGGCGGCGGAACCGGCGCGATGATCGGGCGTTTCCACGAGTTCAGCGTGCATGCGCCGGACGTGCTGGCGTCGATCGCCTTCTATGAGCGCCTCGGATTCACGCAGGTCACGACTGGCGAGGCCTGGGCTTATCCCTATGCCGTCGTCACCGACGGACGGCTCGCGATCGGCCTGCACCAGCGCGAGCTGCTGCAGTCGCCATTGCCGGCGTTCGTGCTGCCGGATCTGTTCGGCAAGCTCGCCGCGCTCGAGCGCATGGGCATCGAGATCCTCGACCGGCGCCTCGGCAGCGACGTCTTCAACGAGGCGAGCCTCGGAATGCCCGACGGGCAGGTGATCCGCCTGCTGGAGGCCCGCACCTTCTCGCCCTCGCAACGCGCGCCGGGCGAGGTCTCGCGGCTCGGCTGGTTCGAGGAATTCGCGCTGCCGGTTGCCGACATGCCGCAGGCGCAGCGTTTCTGGGAGCAGCTCGGATTCGTGCCGGCCGAGGAAGGCGACGAGCCGTATCCGCACGTGGGCCTCACCAGCGATTCGCTGAACGTCGCGCTGCTGCAGGCCGGGATCCTGAAACGGCCGGCGCTGGTGTTCACGGACGCCGCGATGCCCGCGCGCATCGCCGCGCTCGCCGAGACCGGCATCGAGTTCGCGCGCAGGCTCCCGGGCAACCTCGATCCGTCGCAGCATGCACTGCTGGTCGCACCCGAGGGCACGCAGCTGCTGCTGACCACGGCCGAATGAACCGCCCCGCACTTGCCGCCGCACTGGCACTGGCCGCGCCGGCCGCCCTCGGCTGGGTTCCCTGCGACCAGGCCGGGATCACGCCGCCAGTGCCGATCCAGCGCGAGGCGCCAGGCTATCCCCAGTCGGTGCGGGCAGTCGGCATCGAGGGCTCGGTCGAGCTCGCGCTGACCGTGCTGCGCGATGGCCGCGTCGGCTGGGTCAGGACCTTGCGCGCCGAGCCGCGCGGCTATTTCGAGCAGGCGGCCGCCGAGGGCGTGCGCCACTGGCGCTTCGAGCCCGCCCGCCAGGATGGCGAGCCGATCGAATGCCGGATGCTGACGCGCGTGCGCTTTGCGCTGGTGGACACGGTGGATGCGCCCGACGGCGGGCCGGGCGCAGATCGCCCGGTGCCGGCCTACCCGGCGGCGCTGCTGCGCGATCGCATCGAGGGCTATGCCGAGGTCGAGTTCGGGCGCGCGCCGGATGGAAGCGTCAGCGAGGCGCGCGTCATCAACGCGATGCCGCGCGGCGAGTTCGAGCAAGCGGCGCTCGCGGCGGTGCGCGGCTGGATGCCGGTACCGGGGGCGGCCGAAGCGCGGCGCGAGACCCGCCGCTTCGAGTTCCGCCTGCCGGACACGTCGCTCGCGGTGGTGCCGGCGACGACCCTCGGCAGCGCGCCGTTCCCGATGGCCGCCTGCGAACAGCGCATCACCGGCCGCGTCGCGCTCGAGGTCGACACCGATGCGAACGGCAGGGTCCTGAAGGCGCGCATCCTCGCAGCCGAGCCCGCCGGAATGTTCGACCGGACGGCGCTCGCGATTGCGCGCGGCTCCCGGCTGTCGCCCGCTTACCGCGACGGCCAGCCGATGGCCGCGACTGCCCTGCTGACCCTGTTTTTCGACCCCGCACAGGCCACCTGCCCGGGCGTCCATTCACCGGAACGCGACGCGCCGCCGGCTCGCCGCCCGCAGCCGCGGGTGGGCCGGCACGATGAACGGCCCGTCCCCCGCGCCGAGGGGTGGCCCACCCTGTCACGGACCGCCGCCCAACCGGTACCATGAGGGCTTCGCCGCCGCGTGGCGGCCCTCTGTATGCACGGGAGTTCCCGATGAAGCGTGTCTCGATGGCGGCCCTGGCCGCACTGGCGTCGTTTGCGGCCTCGGCCGACGAGGGCATGTGGACCTTCGACAATCCGCCGCGCGCGGCCATCGCCGCAAAATACGGCGTCACCCTGGATGACGCGTGGCTCGACCGGGTCCGCCAGGCGACCGTGCGCCTCGAGGGCGGCTGCACCGGGTCCTTCATTTCCGCCGACGGCCTGGTACTGACCAATCACCATTGCGGCGAGGAGTGCATCGCGCAGAACTCGACGCCCGAGAACGACCTGATCAGCAACGGCTTCCTCGCCGGCTCGCGGGAGAAAGAACCGCGCTGCCAGGAAGAGGCGATCTCGGTGCTGGTCGGCACCGAAGACGTGACGGCGAAGGTCGCGGCGGCCACCGCGGGCCTGGCGGCCGACGCGGTCGTCGAAGCGCGGCGGCGCGAGCTGACGAAGCTCGAGCAGGCCTGCGAGGAAGCGTCCGCGAAATCGAAGGGCGGAGCGTTGAAGTGCGAACGGGTATCGCTCTACCAGGGCGGCCAGTACTGGATCTACAAGTACAAGCGCTACGAGGACGTGCGCCTGGTGTTCGCGCCGGAGCGCGACATCGCGGCCTTCGGCGGCGACCCGGACAATTTCCAGTTCCCGCGCTGGTGCCTGGACATGTCGATCCTGCGGGTCTACGAAAACGGCAAGCCGGCGAAGACGCCGAACCGCCTGCGCTTCAACTGGGACGGCGCCGATCCGGGCGACGCGGTGTTCGTCTCCGGCCATCCCGGCAACACCGACCGCCTGCTGACGGTGGCGCAGCTCGAGACCCAGCGCACCACGTTCATGCCGTTCTGGCTGATGCGCTTCGCCGAACTGCGCGGCCGCATGATCCAGTATTCGAAGACCGGCGAGGAGCCGCGCCGCACGACCGAGGCGTTCCTGAACCTGATCGAGAACTCGATCAAGGTGCGGCGCAAGCAGTTCGACGCGCTGCTCGACCCGGCCCTGCTCGAGGCGGCGGCGCAGAAGGAACAGGCGCTCAGCGCCGCAGTCGCCGCCAATCCCGCGCTCGCTTCATCCGCCAATGCCTGGAAGGATATCGAGGCCTCGCAGCGGGCCTGGAGCGACATGCTCATTCCGCACACCTTCATCGAGGGCGGCGCGGCATTCAACACCACATACTTCGGCTATGCGCGCGCACTGGTGCGCGCGGCGGCGGAACGCGGCAAGCCGAACGAGTCGCGGCTCGCCGAGTACACCGAGGCGCGCCTCCCGGCGGTGCTGCAGAACCTGCAGTCCGGCGCGCCGATCTATCCCGACTTCGAGATCCAGCGGCTCTCTTTCAGCCTCGAGCGGATGCGCGAATGGCTGGGCCCGGACGATGTGCTGGTGCGCAAGGTGTTCGGCAATGAATCACCCGATGCGCTCGCCGGCCGGCTGATCCGCGACAGTTCGCTGGCGGACCCGGCTGCGCGCGTCGCGCTCTACGAGGGCGGGCAGGCGGCAATCGACGCGAGCCGGGATCCGATGATCCGCCTCGCTGCGGCGGTCGACCCGACCGCGCGCGAGCTGCGCAAGCGTTACGAGGAACAGGTCGAGGGACCGGTGCAGCGCGGACAGGAGGCGATCGCGAAGGCGCGGTTCGCCGTCTATGGCACCAGCATCTATCCGGATGCGACCTTCACGCTCAGGCTTTCCTACGGCGGCATGATGGGCTGGAACGAGAAGGGCCAGGACGTGCGGCCGTGGACCGAGCTGTCGCGCGCCTTCGAGCGCGCGACCGGCGAGCCGCCGTTCAAGATCCCGCCGCGCTGGATGGCGGTGAAGGACCGCCTCGACATGACGACACCGGCGAACTTCACGACCAACAACGACATCGTCGGCGGCAACTCGGGCAGCCCGATGCTGAACGCCGAGGGTGAAATCGTCGGCCTGGCGTTCGACGGCAACATCCACTCGATCTCGGGCAGCTACTGGTTCGACGACCGCCTGAACCGCTCGATCGGCGTGCACCCGGCCTACATCCGGACCGCGCTCGAGAAGGTGTATGGCGCCAGGGATCTGCTCGCGGAGATTGACAAGCGCTGACAGCCAGCGCACGCGCGCTCGCCCGGCGGGGACCCTCGCTCGCGCCGCCGGAACTTACGCGCTCGCTCGGGGACCCGCCGGGCGAGCGCGCGTGAGGCGGCGGCGGCCGCTGTGTCCGCGGGCTATTGCTGCGCGACGGTCACCTTGACGATTTCGCCGGTGAAGGCGTTGTCGCCCTGCTTGTAGTCCGTCGATACGGGCGTCTCGCCATCCTGGCCGACGTCCGCACCCTCGTCGCCCGAGAAGACGAATGGCTGGGTCTTCGGGATGTGGCCTTCGGCAACCGTCTGGCCATCGACACTCAGGATCGACTTGCCGCCGGTGCCCGGCTTCGCCTCGTCCGGAATGAACTCGTACACGACGGTGTGCTTGCCGGGCGCAAGCGCCGACTTCGAGCCGACGTTGGTGCGCTCGAGCCCGAAGAAATTGTACTCGTGGTGGACCTTGCCGCCCTTCATGTACAGGGTCCAGCCGCCGAAGTACCCGGCCTGCGAAATGATCACGCCCTGGGTCTTCGCATCCGGGACCACGATCTCGGCCGTTACGGTGTGCGCCACGCTCTTGATGTTGATGAAGGCGTTTTCCATCAGGCCCTGCATTCCGGGATAGAGCGTCAGCGATTTGCGCCCGCCCATCAGATCCGGCCGCCCGGCGATGGCCGGGTTGAAGCGCTCGGCGCGACGATCGTCGATCGGCAGCACGTGGTTGCGCTCGCCTTCCTTCATGAAGAGAGCCTGAAGCTCCTTGAGCTTTTCCGGATTCGACGCGGCCAGGTTGTTCGCCTGGCTGAAGTCCTCATCGACGTTGTAGAGCTCCCACACGTCGTCCTCGAGCGGCCCCTGCGTCATGACCCAGGGCAGCGAATGACGCGTGGCCGCCACCCACCCCTCGTGGTAGATCGCGCGGTTGCCGAACATCTCGAAGTACTGCGTCTTGTGGCGCTCGGCGGCCTCCGCGTCGTCAACCGAGTACAGCATCGAGACGCCGTCCATCGGCCGCTGCTCGACGCCCTTGACCATTTTCGGCTCGAGCAGGTTGGCGGCCTCGAGCACGGTCGGCGCGACGTCGATCACGTGGTGGAACTGGCTCCTGATCTCGCCGCCGGCCTTGATGCGCTCCGGCCAGTGCAGGACCATGCCGTTGCGCGTGCCGCCGAAGTGGCTCGCCACCTGCTTGGCCCACTGGAACGGCGTGTTGGTCGCCCAGGCCCAGCCGATCGCGAAATGCGGATAGGTCGTCGGGTCACCCCAGCTGTCGACGTGGTCCGTCATCTGTTCGGCGCGGCCGATGACTCCATTGAGGGCCATCATCTCGTTATAGGTGCCCTCCGGCCCGCCCTCGGCGCTCGAGCCGTTGTCGCCGAAGATGTAGAAGAAGATGGTGTTGTCGAGTTCGCCGATGGCCTCGAGCTGTGCCACGAGCCGTCCGACTTCGTAGTCGGTCTGTTCGGCGAATCCGGCGAAGGTCTCCATCTGGCGGCGGAACAGGCGCTTCTGTACCTCGTTCATGTCGTCCCAGGCCGGGATTTCCGCGGGACGTGGCGTCAATTGTGCGTTGGCCGGAATGACGCCCATTTCCTTCTGGCGCGCAAAGGTCTCCTCGCGGAGCTTGTCCCAGCCGCCGTCAAACTTGCCCTTGTACTTGGCGATCCATTCCTTCGGCACGTGGTGCGGCGCATGCGTCGCGCCGGTTGCGAAGTACAGGTAGAAAGGCTTGTCCGGCGTCAGCGACTGCTGCGCGCTGACCCAACCGATTGCCTGGTTGGTCATGTCGGTCGTGAAGTGATAATCGGGCGACTTGTCGTGCTCGACGCGGGTGACGCCGTTGTAGATCGCCGGCGCCCACTGGTTGGTCTCGCCGCCGATGAAGCCGTAGAAATGATCGAAGCCAGAGCCGGTCGGCCAGCGATCATAGGGGCCGGAAGTCGAGACTTCCCAGGGCGGCGTCTCGTGGTACTTGCCGAAAGCCGCCGTGCTGTAGCCGTTCTGGCGCAGGATCTCGGCGAGCGGCGTCACGCTCTGCGGGCGGATGCCGGTATTGCCCGGGAATGCCGTGGCGAGTTCCATGATCGCGCCGGCGTTGTTGACGTGGTGATTGCGCCCGGTCAGCAGCGCCACGCGGGTCGGGCTGCACAGCGCAGTCGTGTGGAACCGGTTGTAGCGCAGTCCCTCGGCAGCCATGCGGTCGAGTGTCGGCGTCCTGATCGGTCCGCCGAAGGATTCGGAGGCGCCGAAGCCGATGTCGTCGATCAGCACGACCACGACGTTGGGGGCGCCTTCCGGCGCCTTCACCTCGAAGCGGGGCGGGGCCGTGGCGTTGCGCGCATCGAGCTCGGAGAAACTTTGCGGCGCCGGCTCGTGGATCGGCAGGACCGTGCGGTCGAGCGCGCCATCCGCGGCGGCGGTATCCGCCTCTTTCTTCGCGCAGGAAACGGCGAACAGCAGCGCTGTCGCCACCAGGCCAAAGTTCAACATTGCGGTTTTTTTCACTTTCCCCATCCCGGTTGGTCAGGAACCGCGCGCCGCGGCGGCGCGCAACGAATGCATAAGCCGGCCATTATATCCGCAAAGGCCCGCTGGTTTTGAATGATTTGCCGGCCAGCATGCGGCGCCGGCGGGCAAAACTCGCGGATTCCGGCGTGGTTGCCGGTCACGAAAACCAGCCGCGGAGCATGTCCAGCGCCGCCTCATGGTGCATGCCGGCGTACAGGACCAGCAGCATCAGGCCACCGACGTAGGCCAGCGACACCAGCGAAACAAAGTACCCGAGTGCGATGACCACGCCGTCGCGTTCGGCCATGCCGAAGCACAGCAGGATGATCGCGAGCGCCGGCACGCTGTTGACGAACGGCACCAGCGGCAGCGGCGCCATCAGCAGCAGCACGTCCAGGATGATCAGCCCGCCATTGACCACGTTGATCGTCGCGCTGCCCGACAGGCCGAGCAGGCGCGGCCGCACCAAGTGCTCGAAGCGCAGTGCCCAGCCGCGGACCTTCCCCAGCACCTGACGCACGGTCCCCGCCGGCATGCGGTAATCCAGGAGCCGCGCCGGCAGCCAGGGCACGCGGCTCATCATCACGGCGAATCCGATGAGCAGCATCGGCGTGCCGAACACGGCGCTCATGGCCGGCAGCGTCACCGGCAACAAAAACGGCGCCGCCAGCACGCCACAGAAGACCAGCAGGCCCTGCTCGCCGAGGAGTGCGAACAATTCGCGAAGCGTCACCACGGGATCGCGGACCGCGGCCTGCGCCGCCGCCAGCGCCGCGGAGATCCGGACTTCCGGATTGTGGAAGCGGATCCCGGTCACGTTGCGCGCCTCGCCTCGAGCCGGCAGTCGAGTTCGATCTCATCGCGCACGCGCAGCGCGCCGAGCGCGACCGAGAACGGCACGAGGCCGAGGTCTGCGTGGTGCAGGCGCATGCTGGCGTGAATGCGCAGGCGGTCACCCTCGAAGCTCACGGTCAGCGGCACGTCGATGACGCGCTCTTCGCCGCGCAGGCCGACGCGCACGCGCGCCGAGTACTCCGCGGGTCCGCCCGAGAGGCCGTCAGCCGTGAAATGCAGCACGGCCTGGCGCGCGGCATCGAGCACCGCGGGGCCCAGCATGTTGTGCACCGTGCCGGCACGGTCCTTCTCCGGCACCGGCGCGGTGAACTCCGTCCCCGCCCCGGCGCGCGCCGCCGGGTCGTCCACGACCAGCGAAGCGAGCGGAAGATCCAGCGTGAAGCCGGTCTGCAGCCGCGGGTCGCGCAGTTCGATGACGCCGTCGAGGGCGTCGGAGGTGATCACGTGGTTATGGCCGAGCTGCATCATCGGTCCGTCGCGGTACACGCGCACCTCGAGCCTCGACGAGACGACGTCCCAGGCCTCGTGCGGCAGGGTTTGCGCCGCGCGCGCCGGCGGCGCGGCGGCCGGCGGCACCTGCGGCGGCGCGGCGCAGCCGGCGGACAACACCAGCACGAACGGCAGGAACTTGCGCATCGGAGTATTCTCCAACACATCATGCCAGCACGTAACAACGCCTTGCGTTACGGTTTCGTGGCGCAGGGCCTGCACTGGATCATCGCCGCCATGCTGGTCGTCCAGGTGGCGCTCGGAAAGATCGCCGACGAGCTGCCGACCGGGCTCGACAAGCTCGCCCTGATGGCCCGCCACAAGTCGGTCGGCATCACGATACTCGCGCTCGCCGTCATCCGCCTCGCCTGGCGGCTGATCGATCGCCCGCCGCCGCCGCCGCCGATGCCGCGTTGGCAGCACGCCGCCTCGCGCCTGACGCATGGGGCGTTCTACGTGCTGCTGTTCGCCATGCCGGTCTCGGGCTGGCTGATGTCGTCGGCTTCCAACTACCCGGTCAGCTGGTTCGGCCTGTTCCAGTTGCCCGATTTCGTCCGGCCCGACGAAGGGCTCGAACACCGGCTCGAGGACGTTCACGAGACACTCGCGAAAGTGCTGGTCGCGCTCGCGATCCTGCACGTCGTCGCGGCGCTGAAGCACCAGTTCATCGACCGCGATGGCCTGCTGATGCGGATGCTGCCGTGGCGCAGCCGCTGATCCCGCGCTTCCTGCTCGCCGTCGTCGCCGGCTGCGCCGCCAGCGTGTCGCAGGCCGCCGAATGGCGCGGCGATGAGCACACCGGCAGCCTGCAGTTCACCGCCACGCAGGCCGGCGCGAAATTCACCAGCGCCTTCGGGCGTTTCCAGGTCCGGTTCGATTTCGACGAGGCGAAGCCCGCCGCCGGGCGCCTCGACGTGACGGTCGAGACGACAAGCGTCGACACGGCCGACGTGGATCGCGACGAGATCCTGCGCAGCCGCGACTTCTTCTGGTGCGAGCAGTATCCCGAGGCGGTCTTTCATGCCGGGAAATTCGAGCGTGATGGCGCCGGCTGGCGCGCGAGCGGCGAACTCACGCTCCGCGGCTTGACCCGGCCGGTTTTCGTGCGGTTCGAACTGGCGCCGGGCCCGATGCAGCTCGTGATGAAGGGCGCGGCAGGCCTGCGCCGGCTCGAGTTCGGCGTCGGCCAGGGCGAATGGACTTCCACGGAATGGGTCGGCGACGAGGTCGGCGTAGTGTTCGACCTCAAGCTGCTGCCGGCGGCCCTTCCTGACCGCGTGCCGTGATCGAAACCACCCAGATCGCGAGCCACGACAGCACGAAGCCCGGCACCAGCTCGTAAAGCGCGAACAGCTCACCCTCGAACTGCGGCCAGACAATCACCGTGAGGCCGCCGACCACGATGCCGGCGAGCGCGCCGTTTCGCGTCATGCGTTTCCAGTAGAGCGACAGGATGATGGCCGGCCCGAAGGCCGCGCCGAATCCGGCCCAGGCCCAGGCGACCAGCGACAGCACCTTGCTGTCGGGATCGAGGCCGAGCCAGAAAGCGATGCCGGCGATTACGAGCACCGCGGCGCGGCCGACCCACAGCAGTTCGCCGCGGCCGGCATCCGGGCGGAACAGGCCGCGATAGAAATCCTCGGCGAACGCGGACGACGAGACCAGCAACTGCGCCGACGCCGTGCTCATGACCGCCGCCATGATGCCGGCCAGGCAGACGCCGGCAATCACCGGGTGAAAGAACTGCGTCGACATCAGGATGAAGACTTTCTCGCTGTCCGCGCCTGCGAGCGGCGGGTCCAGCACCAGCAGTCCAGTCAGGCCGACGATGACGGCCGCGACCAGCACCGTGATCACCCAGCCCATCGCGACGCGGCGCGCGGCGGTCAGTTCCTCGACCCGCCGGATCGCCATGAAGCGCGCGAGGATATGCGGCTGGCCGGCGTAGCCGAGGCCCCAGCCGACGAGCGACAGAATGCCGATCCAGCCGAGCGCCTCACCGCCGCTGCCGATCCATGGATCCAGCAGCGCCGGATCACGCGCCGCGATCTGGTCGAGCGCGGGGCCGATGCCGCCCGCGAGGTTGATGCCCATCCAGGCGACCAGCACCAACGCCACGAACATCAGCGTGCCCTGCAGCACGTCCGACCAGCTCACCGCGAGAAAGCCGCCGAAGAAGGTGTAGGCGAGCATCACGATCGAGCCCCAGAACATCGCCTCGACATAGGGCATGTCGAACAGCGTCGCGAACAGCTTGCCGGAGGCCACGAAGCCGGAGCTGGTGTAGAACGCGAAGAACACCAGGATGAACGCGGCCGAGATCGTGCGCAGCAGCCGCGAGCGGTCGCCGAAGCGGCGCTCGAAGTAGTCCGGCAGCGTCAATGAATCCGACAGCTGCTCGGTGCGGGCGCGCAGCCTCGCGGCGATGAAGCGCCAGTTGGCCCAGGTTCCGGCGACCAGGCCGATCAGCAGCCAGATGGCGTCGAATCCCGACAGGTAGGCAAGGCCCGGCAGCCCCATCAGCAGCCAGCCGCTCATGTCGGAGGCCTGCGCGGACAGCGCCGTGACCCAGCTGCCGAGCTTGCGGCCGCCCAGGATGAAGTCGCCGAGCGTCGCCGTACGCCGGTACGCGATGAATCCGAGCAGCAGGCACACGGCCATGTAGGCCACGAGGCTCGCAACGATCGCGGTGTTGTTTTCGATCATGATTCCCCCGGATTTGCGCGACTATACGCTAGAGTCCTGCGTATGGACGACCGTGCCCCGCGCGTCTTTGCCGATGTTGCCGCCTGCGTCGAGGCGACGCTGGCGCGCGTCGGAAAACGCATCGTGCTGTGCGCGGCGATCGGCGCCGGCAAGCCGGTCGCGCTGCTCAACGAGTTCTGGCGCCGCGCGGTCGCGGACTCCAGCATCGATCTCACGATCCTGACCGGCCTCACGCTCTCGAAGCCGCGCGGCAAGAGCGAACTGGAACGGCGCCTGGTCGCGCCGATGGCCACGCGCATCTTCGGCGACGGGCCGGATCCCGCGTGGCTCGAGCCGCTGCACGCGAGCGCCATGCCGGCCAACGTCCATGTACACGAGTTCTTTTTCGAGCCCGGCGCATGGCTCGGCTCGCCGCTGGCGCAGCAGTCCTATGCGAGCATCAACTACACGCATGTCGCGCGCTCGGCCGCGGCGATGGGCGCAAACGTCGTGGTGCAGCAGATTGCGCTGCGCCCCGATGCCGACGGCGGGCGCGCGAGCCTCGGCACCAATCCCGACGTCACGACCGACCTGCTGGTGCTGCTCGACGAGCGGCGCCGCGACGGCCACCCGTTCGCGTACATCGGCCAGGCCAACGACCACATGCCGTTCATGTTCGGCCGGGCCGAAGTGCCGGCGTCGCGCTTCGATTTCATCGTCGACGACGCGCGCGAGTACCACGAGCTGTTCTGCCCGCCGAACCTGCCGATCTCGACCGCCGATCACGCGATCGCGCTCACCGCCAGCATGCTGATCCGCGATGGCGGCACGATCCAGATTGGCATCGGCGAGCTGGGCGACGCGATCGTCTACGCGATGATCCTGCGGCATCGCGAGAATGCGCTGTGGCGGCGCGTGCTCGCCGATACCCGGCTCGGGCCGCGTTTCGCGGCACAGCAGGCGGCGCTCGGCGGCAACGCGCCGTTCGAGCAGGGTCTCTACGCCGTCACCGAGATGTTCGTGGACGGATTCCTCGACCTGTACCGCGCGGGCATCCTGAAGCGGCGCGTCGAACCCGACGGCGCGCTGCTGCACGGCGCGTTCATGCTGGGTCCGCGCGCGTTCTACCAGGAGCTGCGCGCCATGCCGGACGCCGAGCGCGCGCTGTTCCGGATGATGCCGGTCAGTTTCACCAACGACCTGCTGGGGCCGGAGTGGGATGTGAAGATCGCGCAGCGTCGCGACGCGCGTTTCATCAATTCCGCGATGATGGCGACGCTCGGCGGCGCCGTGGTCTCCGACGGGCTTGCGGACGGGCGGGTGGTCAGCGGCGTCGGCGGCCAGTACAACTTCGTCGCGCAGGCGCATTCGCTGCCGGGCGGGCGCTCGCTGATCGCGCTGCGCGCCACGCGCGACAACCACGGCAGGATCGAGTCCAACATCCGCTTCGGTTACGGCCATGTGACGATTCCGCGGCACCTGCGCGACATCGTGCTGACCGAGTACGGCGTCGCGGACCTGCGCGGCCGCAACGACGCGGAAGTCGCCGCCGCCATGCTCGACATCGCCGACTCGCGCTTCCAGCCGGGGCTGCTCGCCGAGGCGCAGCGCGCCGGCAAGCTGCCGGCCGATTACCGCATCCGCGATGAACATCGCGATAACCTGCCGGAGGCGCTGGATGCCGCGCTGGCGCCGCATCGCGCCGCGGGTTACTTCGGCGAACTGCCGTATGGAACGGACCTCACGGCCGAGGAACTGCGGCTCGGCCGGGCGCTGAAGCGCCTGAAGGCGCGCGCGGAAACCTGGGGCGGGCGGCTCTCGATCGCGGCGCGGCTGCTCCGCTCATTGCCGCGCGATCCGGCGCTGGCGCCATTGTTCGAGCGCATGGGGCTCGCAGCACCGCGGGGACTGCGCGAACGGCTGATGCGGCGCGTCGTTGCCGTGGCGTTGACCGCATGAAGGGGACGCTTGCCATTTTCCCGAAGGACCGAAGGAAAATGGCAAGCATCCCCTTCATCCGGTCTGGCGTCACGTAAACGTCGCGATCTCTGCGAGCGGCTTGCGATGGATGTCGGGCACCTGCGCATCGTCGGCGGGATAACCGGCGACCAGCAGCAGGAAAGGCCGTTCGAGGTCCTTCGGGCGGCCGAGGATCCCGTTCAGGAACTTCATCGGGCTTGGCGTGTGGGTCAGCGACACCAGGCCGGCATGGTGGATCGCCGCGAGCAGCAGGCCGGTCGCGAGGCCCACCGATTCATCCGTGTAGTAGTGCTTGCGCTTGGTCCCGTCGGGGAGCCGCTCGAAGCGGCGGATGAAGACCGCGATCAGCCACGGCGCGGTCTCGAGGAAGGGCTTGTTCGCGTCGGTGCCGAGCGGCGCGAGCACCTCGAGCCACTCCGGCGGCGCGCGGTGCCCGTAGAACTCGCGCTCCTCCGCCTCCGCCGCAACGCGGATGCGCTGCTTCACCGCCGGGTCGGACACCGCGACGAAATGCCAGGGCTGCTGGTTGGCGCCGGAGGGCGCCGAACCGGCGGCGCGCAGGCATTCCTCGATCACGGCCCGCGGCACCGGACGGCCGGAGAAATCGCGCACCGTGCGGCGGCGCTGCAGCTCGTCGGCGAAGCCACGTGCACGCGCCTGCATTTCGTCGGGCGGATATTCCACGTAGCCCGGCAGCGGAATGAGTCTCGGTTTCATCTGGGCACTCTCCACAAAAGGGGTGCGTCCCCTCTTGCGTCCCCTTTTATCGTCTGGCGAGGCGCTCGGCCTGCTTGCGCAGCGCCTGGCCGAAGCGGGCCTGGTCGTAGAAGGCGCCGAGCGCGGCGAGATCGGGCGTGCGCCGGGCGATGCTCTCGGCGGTCACCTCGAGCGGCATGTCGCAGGCGATGGTCGTCAGCCGGCGCGCGAAGAATGCCGCCTCCCGGTGTTCCTGAAGCCTCGAGGGCAGCTTGCCGGCGCCGCGGATCGGAAGCTGCGGCACCTGTTCCAGCCCCTCGTAGATCTCCTCGAGCGAGGCGAACACGCGCAGCAGCGCCGCCGCGGTCTTGGGCCCGACGCCCGGGATGCCCGGGATGTTGTCCACGGTGTCGCCGGTCAGCGCGAGGAAGTCGGCCATGCGCTCGGGCTTCACGCCGAACTGGCCCTCGATGTCGGCGTAGCCATAGCGCCGCTCGCCGGCGTAATCCCAGTAGGCGTCGCCGTCGCGGATCAGCTGCGCCAGGTCCTTGTCGCGCGTGACCAGCACGGAGCAGTGGCCGCGCTCGCGAAAACGCGTGGCGATCGTGCCGATGATGTCGTCGGCCTCGTGCGTCGGGCTGCTGAACTCGGCGATGCCGAGCAGCCGGCACAGCTCGCGGCACAGCGCGAACTGGCGTTTCAGCTCCGGCGGCGCCGGTTCGCGGTTCGCCTTGTAGGCCGGGAAGATCTCGTTGCGGAACGAGGAGGACAGGCTCTCGTCGAACGCGACCGCGATGTGCGCCGGCTTCGCCTCTTCCAGCAGGTCGCCCAGGAACCGGCCAAAACCGTACAGCGCGTTGACCGGCTCGTCGTTGACGTCGGTCATCTCGATGCCCACGGAATAGTAGGCACGGAAGACGAAGTAGCTCGCGTCGACCAGGTGGACGGGCTCGCGTCCGGCGCGCGTCACTGCCTGAATCGCTGGATGCGGGCGTGCAGCGGGCTGGTGCGCGGGAAGTGCGCGAGCAGGTATTCCATCTGGTCGGCCAGCACGCGCCGGCCCTTCAGGTAGATGTACTCGGCATAGGTCGGCGTGAACGGCACCGCGAGCAGCTGCATGCCGGCCTGCTCGGGCGTGCGCGAGGCCTTCTGGTTATTGCAGCGGCGGCAGGCCGCGACCACGTTGTTCCAGACGTCCCGGCCGCCCTGGCAGAACGGCCGCACGTGGTCGCGAGAGAGCTCGCGCGCCGTGAAGCGGTTGCCGCAGTACATGCACAGGTTGGCGTCGCGCCGGAACAGCGTCTCGTTGTTGAGCGGCGGCACGTAGTCGCCGCGCAGGCTCCCGGGATTCCCGGAGGAGCCCTGGGTCGCCATCATCGAATTGACCTCGATGACGGTCTGGCGGCCGGTGCGGGCGTTGGTGCCGCCATGCAGTGCGTACAGCCGGCTGCCGAAGGCGTAAGCCACCTGGCCCAGGCAATGCAGCCGCACCGCCTCCTTGTAATCGATCCATTCCAGCGGCATGCCGGAGGCGTCCGTGCGCAGCACCTGCTGCGACAGCTGGAATGGCATGCCGCCCGAATGCACCTGCCGCTTCGCGATCCCGGGACCCATGCTCGAAACCCGTTCCTGATGACCGAAACCCTGAAACAATAAGGCACGGTTATAATATTTTCCAACGCCCCGCCGTCCGGCGGGCCGTTCCGGGGAGGATCTGGATGGCAGTCACGATCGGCGTGCTGAAGGAAACCGCGCGGGGCGAGAACCGCGTGGCGGTCGTTCCGGAGGTCGCCACCCGCCTTGCGGCCCTGGGCGCCAGGCTCCTGATCGAGCGCGGCGCGGGTGCCGCCGCCCGCTTTCCGGACACCGCCTACAAGGATGCCGGTTTTGCCGACACGGCCGATGCCGTGATCGCCGCCAGCGACCTGCTGCTGGCCGTCCAGCCCCTCGATCCGGCCGTCGCCGCGCGCCTGAAACCCGGTTCCGTGCTCCTCGGCTACCTCGCGCCGCACGCGCAACCGGCGCTGGTGCGCGCCCTCAAGGACCGCAAGATCACCAGTTTTGCGATGGAACTGGTGCCGCGCATCTCGCGCGCCCAGTCCATGGACGCGCTGTCCTCGCAGGCCGCGGTTGCCGGCTACAAGGCCGTACTGCTGGCCGCCGTCGAGCTCGACAAGTTCTT
Organism: Steroidobacteraceae bacterium; assembly: GCA_050179155.1. Taxonomy (GTDB): domain Bacteria; phylum Pseudomonadota; class Gammaproteobacteria; order Steroidobacterales; family Steroidobacteraceae; genus SCUD01. The sequence goes on along the minus strand of JBFXFJ010000004.1, from coordinate 78,376 downwards.
CCCGATGCTGACGACCGCGGCCGGCACGATCCGTCCCGCGACCGTGCTGGTGATCGGCGCGGGCGTCGCCGGCCTGCAGGCGATCGCGACCGCGCGCCGGCTCGGCGCAGTCGTCGAGGCGTATGACGTCCGTTCCGCCACCCGCGAGCAGATCAAGTCGCTCGGCGCGAAGTTCGTCGAGACCGGCGTCGTGGCGGAAGGCACGGGCGGTTACGCGCGCGAGCTGACAGCGGAAGAAAAGGCGAAGCAGCAGGAAGTGCTGGATGCGCGCATCGCCGCCGTCGATTGCGTGATCTCGACCGCCGGCGTCCCCGGCCGGCCGGCGCCGCGCATCATCAGCCGCGCGGCGGTCGAGCGCATGAAGCAGGGCGCGGTGATCGTGGACCTGCTGGCCGAGAATGGCGGCAACTGCGAACTCACGCGCGCCGGCGAGACCGTGGTGCACGGCGGCGTGCGCATCATCGGGCCGGTCAACCTGCCGGCATCGGTCGCGTATCACGCGAGCGACATGTACGCGCGCAACCTGCTGAACTTCATCAAGCCCGCGTTCAAGGACGGCGCGCTCGCCATCGACTGGAACGACGAGGTGTTCGCGGCCTCCTGCGTCACGCACGACGGCAGCATCCACCACGAACCCACCCGCAAGACCGTGGAGGCCGCGTAATGGAAGGCGTGATCGCACTGTATATCGTGATGCTGGCGGCATTCGCCGGCTATGAGGTCATCGCCAAGGTGCCGGTGATCCTGCACACGCCGCTGATGTCGGGCAGCAACTTCGTGCACGGCATCGTGCTGGTGGGCGCGATGGTCGCGCTCGGCCGGGCCGACACCGTGCTCGAGCAGGTGATCGGCTTCGTCGGCGTCATGCTGGGCGCCGGCAACGCGGTTGGCGGCTACGTCGTCACCGAGCGGATGCTGCAGATGTTCAAGGCGAGCGGCCAGAAGAAGAAGAAGGAGTCCGCGTGATGCAGGGCCTGCTCCCGGACAAGGTCGCGACGCTCGCGATCGACTTCAGCTACCTGCTGGTCGCGTTCCTGTTCATCATGGGCCTGAAGGCCATGAGCTCGCCGGTCACGGCGCGCCGCGGCATCGTCGTCGCCGGCGTCGGCATGCTGATCGGCACGATCATGAGCTTCCTGTACCCCGGCATGGGGAACTTCCCGCTGATGCTCGCGGCGATCGCGGTCGGCGGCGGCCTCGCCTGGTGGTCGGGGCGCATCGTCGCGATGACCGACATGCCTCAGATGATCGCGCTCTACAACGGCATGGGCGGCGGCGCCGCGGCGGCGATCGCGGCTGTGGAGCTCCTGCGCATGGCCTCGGCCCCGGCGGACGCCGCGGCACACCACGGACCCGTGGTCACCGCGCTTGCGGCCGCCGGCGCGTTCATCGGCGCGGTCAGCTTCTCGGGCTCGCTGATCGCCTTCGGCAAGCTGCAGGGCCTGATCAAGCGCAGCTTCCGCTTCAAGGGCCAGCAGTTCTTCAACCTGCTGATCACCGCGGCGACGCTCGGCCTCGGCGGCTGGTTGGTGGTCTCCGGCCACCCGACGATGGAAATGGTGGTCCTGTTCTTCGGCCTCGCGCTGCTGCTCGGCGTGACCATGACCCTGCCGATCGGCGGCGCCGACATGCCGGTCGTGATCTCGCTGTACAACGCTTTCACCGGGCTTGCGGTCGCGTTCGAGGGCTTCGTGCTCGAGAACGCGGCGATGATCATCGCGGGCATCGTGGTCGGCTCGGCCGGCACCCTGCTGACGCAGTTGATGGCGAAGGCGATGAACCGTTCGCTCGGCAACGTGCTGTTCTCCGGCTTCGGGGAAGGCGCGGTCGCTGAAGCCTCCGGCGTCACCGGCTCGCTCAAGCCGATCGAGGCCTCGGACGCCGGCGTCATGATGGCCTTCGCGCAGAAGGTGCTCGTGATCCCGGGCTACGGCATGGCGGTCGCGCAGGCGCAGCACAAGGTCTGGGAGCTGTGCCAGCTCCTGATCGACAAGGGCGTGATGGTGCGCTTTGCGATCCACCCGGTCGCCGGGCGCATGCCGGGACATATGAATGTGCTGCTGGCCGAGGCCGGTGTGCCCTACGACCTGATCGCCGACCTCGACGAGATCAACGCGGAATTCGACACGGCGGACGTCGCGCTGGTGATCGGCGCGAATGACGTCGTGAATCCGGTGGCGCGCACGGACAAGTCGAGCCCGATCTACGGCATGCCGATCCTGAACGCGGACAAGGCCAAGAACGTGCTGGTGATCAAGCGCGGCCAGGGCGCGGGGTTCTCCGGCATCGAGAACCACCTCTTCTATCTCGACAACACGCGGATGGTCTACGGCGACGCGCAGAAGGTCGCGGCGGAGCTCATCCACGCGGTCAAGGCTGCCGGCTAGCACGTCAAACGCACGCCGCCGCGCACACTGCGGCCGGGCGGGGCATCCCTCGTTCGCGCCGCCGGAACTTACGCGCTCACTCGGGACCCCGCCCGGCCTGCGCGCGCGGCGGCGGGCCGGGTGGCGAGCGAGCGCCTAAGTTCCGGGAGCGCGAGCGAGCCACCCCGGCGCGTCAGCAGCGCGCGCAAGACGGGCCGGATCAGGTAGCGAGTTCGCGCGTGAGAAATTCGACGGTACGACTCCAGGCAAGTGCAGCCGCGTCCGCGTTGTAGCGGGCCGCGTTGGTGTCGTTGTGGAAAGCGTGGTCCACATCCGGGTAGGTGTGCAGTTCGTAGCGGGCACCAGTGGACTTGAGCGTTGCCTCGAAGGCCGGGACGGCCGCATTGATGCGATCGTCGCGACCGGCGTAGTGCAGCATGATCGGCACGCGTATGCGCGAGGCTTCGTCGGCCGCGGGCGGCATGCCGTAGAAGACGACGGCGGCGTCCAGTTCCTGCGAATTCGCGGCCAGGCGGCCGGACATCCCGCCGCCCCAGCAGAAACCGACGCAGCCGACCTTGCCGGCACCGTGCGGATGCTGCGCCGCAAGGCGCACGGCGGCGAGGTAAATGCCGAGCGCGGTCTCGCGGTCCAGTTCGCCGATCCGCTTGCGCGCTTCGTCCTCGTTCGCGGGCGTGCCGCCGGTTCCCGAGAGCGCATCCGGCGCGACCGCCGCGAAACCGGCCTTCGCCAGGCGGCGCGCGACGTCCTCGATGTGCGCATTCAGCCCGCGGTTCTCGTGGATGACGACCACGGCGCCCTGCTGAGCCTGCGCATTCGCCGGCCAGACCACATAGGCGCTCACCGGGCCGGCCGGGCCGTCGAAGCGCTCGCGTCCGGCCATGATCGACGGGTCGTCAGGCGCGATCATCGCCGCATTGGCATAGCGGTTCTCGAGCAGCGGCAGCAATGCGGATGCGGCAGCCACACTTCCGGCAATGCGCGCGAGACGCGCGAGGAATTCGCGGCGCGGCAGGGTGCCGTGGGTGAATTCGTCGTAGAGCTGGATGAGCTGGCGGTTCATTCAGGTATCCAAGAGGGGACAGTCCCCTGCGGGGACAGTCCCCGTGCAAAGCCAGGAAAAGTGACAGTCCCCCTACTCGTCGGCGGCCGGCATCAGCAGCCAGAGCAGCAGGTAGACGATGATGCCGGGGAACGCGGCGGAGAGGATCGAGACGATCACGTAGGCGACTCGCACCCGGTCGGCCTTCCAGCCGAGCCACTCGGCCAGGCCGCCGCAGACGCCGGCGATCATCCGGTCACTGGAGCGCTTCAGCTTGGTATTCGGCATCGCGACCCCCGCTACGGGAAGTGATGACACCGCATCATCCTCCCACGGCGCCGCGCCGGATGCGAGTAGCGACGCCTCAGCCCGAGGGTCGGCGCGCCGGCGGCTGCGTCGTCGGGCGCGGCGCCGTCGGCCGCGGGTATTGCTGGCGGCGCTGGATCGCTCGCTGCCGCTCCTCGGGCGTCATCTGCTGCCAGCGTTCGCGCAGGCGCGCGCGCTGCTCTTCCGAGAGCGACTGGTAGCGGCGGAAACTGTCGCGCATGGCTTCCTTCTTCTCGGGCGGCAGCTCGCGAAACCGCTGCCAGCGCTCGCGCAGGCGCTGGCGCTGCTGCGGCGAGAGTTCGCGCCACTTGCCGAAGCGCTCCTGCGCCACCTTGCGCTGGTCGGGCGTCATCGACAACCAGCGCTCGGAACCCTCGGCCATGGCCTGCTGGCGGCCGGGCGGCAGCGACTCCCAGTCCTCCTTCTGGCCCTCGAGCAGCTGCTGCTGTTCCTCGTCGAGCATGTCCCACTCGATGCCGGGCATCGGCGCGGGCTCTTCGGCCTGTGCCGTCGCGGCACCCAGCGCGAACCAGACTGCAAGAATCCATGCCAGCTTATTCATCTGCGTCTTCCTTCGCTGCCTCTTTCTCCGCGCGCTTCAACTCGCGTTCGCCCTTGCTCGATTCGATGTAACTGATGAAATCCTGGTCGTCGTCCGTGAACTCGGCCAGGAACTCCAGAAACTCCGGGTCCGGCGGCGCAACCGGCTGGTCCGCAGCCGCCACCGGCCAGGCGAGCAGGCACATCGTCATGAAACTGGCGCGTCGCATGCGTCAGCCCACTTCGTCCGATATTTCGTCGGCTGCCCAGGCATAGAACTCCTCGTCCTCGTCGAACATCGCGAGATCCTCGCCGCCGGCGACGATGTCGAGGTCCTCGAGTGCGGCGAACGCGGGCGTGGTCGCCGGTGCGGCGCCCTCTTCGCCCTGCCACAGCATCACGGCCGCGAGTGCCGCCGCGGCGGCGGCGCCGGCGGGCAGCCAGGTCGAGGACCAGACGGCGCGCCGGTGCTGCAACTCCTCGAGCGCGCGGGCGCGGGCGCGCGTGAGCCGCGAACGCGACGCCGCATCGAGCGACTCGACGCTCTCGTCGAATGCCGCGCGGCTCTTCCGTTCCAGTTCCCGCATGCGTTCGTCCGTCATTTCAGTTCCCCCAGTACCTGTTGCAGCGCCTGCAGTGCGCGGAAGTAATGCGTCTTGACGCTGCCTTCCGAGCAACCCATTGCGACCGCCGTCTGCGCAACGTCCAGCCCTTCGAAGTTCCTGAGCAGGAACGCCTCGCGCTGGCGGCCGCTCAATCCGGAGAGCGCCTCTTCGATGCGCTCGAGCAGTTCCACGCCCTCGAGCGCGTGGTCCGGCCCGCCGTCCGGATCGGCGGCCGACTCGACCGGATCCGGCGCTTCCTCGTCCGCATCGCGCCCGGGCCACCAGGCCATCACCGCGTTCCGCACTTTCTGCCGCCGCTGGTGGTCGGTGATGCGGTTCTGCAGGATCCGGTAGAACAGCGGGCGCCACTGGTCTTCCGGATGCTGCCCGTAACTGCGCACCAGGCGGATCATCGCGTCCTGCACGGCGTCCTGCGCCTCGGCGTGATCGCGCAGCGCAATCTCCGCAATGCGCAGCGCGCGCCGTTCAATCCCGGCCAGGAATCGATCGAGGGCCCGCGCCTGGTCCACCGTGGTCTCCCGCGCCATGTCGCGCCTGCCGTTGAGCGGCAGGGCCGCGGAGAGCGTAGCAGAGCGGGTCAATGGCTCCTCCTGCACGAGTCGCCGACTCGAATCCTGGCCACGGTGATATAACGTGGGCCGCGGCGCGGCCGTTGACGGCGCCGGCCGTTTTTATCTAACCCTTTGATCAAGAAGAAGTTTTGGGCTCCGATTCGACGATACTGCAAGTCGTTTTCGACACGCCGCTGCGGCGCTCTTTCGACTACCTGCCCCCGGCGGGAGGCGGCGCGGCGCCGCGGCCCGGCGAGCGCGTGCAGGCGCCGTTCGGGCGCCAGCGCGCAGTCGGCGTGGTCGCGGCGGTCGCGACGACGAGCACGCTGCCGCACGCGAAGCTGAAACGCGTCACCGCCGCGATCGACACCGAGCCCCTGTGGGATGCGACCACCTTCGGACTGCTGCGGTGGGCGGCCGACTACTACCACCACCCGCTCGGCGAAGTGCTGTTTGCGGCGATGCCGAAGGCGCTGCGCGGCGGCGGCGCCGCGCGGCGCGACGAAACCGTGTGGCGACTTTCGGATACCGGGCGCGCCGCGCTCGCCACGGCGCCCCGGCTCGGCCCGCGGCAGAAGCAGCTCATCGAGCTGATCGGCGCGGATGGCGCGGGCATGGATGCAATCGCCGAGGCCGGACACCACGAGGCGCTCAAGTCGCTGAACCGCCGCGGCTGGCTGGAATCCACCGAGCGCGCGGAAGCGACGCCCGCCGCGGGCGCGGGCTGCGCCGGACCGGTGCTGACCGCCGACCAGGCAGTCGCGTTCCAGCAGATCGACGCCGCGCTCGACCGCTTCGGCGCCTGGCTCCTGCACGGCATCACGGGCAGCGGCAAGACCGAGGTGTACATGCGCCTGATCGAGCGCGTGCTCGACGCGGGTCGCGGCGCGCTCGTGCTGGTGCCGGAGATCGCCCTCACGCCGCAACTGATCGCGCGCTTCCGCGCGCGCCTGCCGGTGCCGGTGGTCGCGCTGCATTCGTCGCTCGCGGACGGCGCGCGCGCCGCCGCCTGGCGCGCCGCCGCCTCGGGGCGCGCGCCGGTCGTCATCGGCACGCGCTCGGCGATCTTCACGCCGATGCCCGCGCTCGGCCTGATCGTCGCCGACGAGGAACACGACGCGTCCTACAAGCAGCAGGAAGGATTCCGCTACTCGGCACGCGACCTCGCGGTCGCCCGCGCGCAGCGCGCCGGCATTCCGGTCGTGCTCGGTTCCGCCACGCCCTCGCTCGAGTCGCTCGCCAACGCCGCTGCCGGACGCTACACGAAGCTCACACTGCCCGCGCGCACCGGGCGCGCCGGCAAGCCGCGGGTCGCAGTCGTGGACCTGCGGATCAACCCGGCGCGGGATGGCCTGTCACCACAAGCAGCCACTGCGATCGAAAGGCACCTGGCCGCCGCCGGCCAGGTGCTCGTGTTCCTGAACCGGCGCGGCTATGCGCCGACCATGTTCTGCCCCGGTTGCGGCTGGATCGCGCCCTGCAAGTCCTGCGACGCGCGCATGACCGTGCACCTGCGCCGCGCGCGGCTCCTGTGCCACCACTGCGGCGCGGACGAGCCGATGCCCTACGGCTGCCCGCGCTGCGGCAACGAGCTCGCACCGGTCGGCGAAGGCACGGAGCGCGTGGAGACCGCGCTGCGCCAGATGTTCCAGCAGGCGGCGCTGGTGCGCGTGGACCGCGACGTGATCCGCCGGCGCGGCGACATGGAAGAGGCGCTCGCCTCGGTCGCGGACGGGCGCGCGCGCATCCTGCTCGGCACGCAGATGCTGACCAAGGGCCACGACTTCCCGGACGTCACGCTGGTGGTCGTGCTGGCGGCGGACCAGGGCCTGTTCGGGGCGGACTTCCGCGCGAGCGAGCGGCTCGCCCAGCAGATCGTGCAGGTCGCGGGCCGCGCCGGGCGCGGCGACCGCCCCGGCGAGGTGCTGATCCAGACCGCGTACCCGGAGCATCCGCTGCTGCAATGCCTGATCCAGGAGGGCTACGAGGGATTTGCTGCGCGCGCGCTCAAGGAGCGCCGCGCCGCCTCGCTGCCGCCCTGGTCGCACCTTGCGCTGCTGCGCGCCGACGGACCCGCGCGCGCGGAGGTGCACGGGTTCCTGCGGGAAGCGCTGGCCGCGGCACCGTCCGCCCGCGGCGCCGGATTGCGGCTGCTCGGGCCTGCCCCGGCCTCGATGGAGAAGCGCGCCGGGCGCCATCGCGCGCAGCTGCTGGTCGAGTCGCCCGCGCGCGGCGGGCTGCAGCAGTTCCTCGCCGCATGGCTGCCGGAGATCGAGAAACTGCGCGCGCCGCGCTCGTTGCGCTGGTCCGTGGACGTCGATCCCATCGAAGTGGACTGATAGAATCCTGCAGTTGAAAAACCTGATCGAACAACTCGTGACGCAGGCGCTCGCGGCGCTGCCGCCGGGCACGCTCGGCGACGCCGCGCTGCCGGTGCCGGAGATCGAGCGCAGCCGCGACCTCGCGCACGGCGACTTCGCCTGCAGCATCGCGATGCGCCTCGCGAAACCCGCGCGCGCGAACCCGCGCGCGCTCGCGACCAGGATCATCGCCGCGCTGCCGGCCAACGAGCTGATCGCGCGCACCGAGATCGCCGGTCCCGGCTTCATCAACTTCTTCATGACGCCGGCGGCCTGGCAGGCGGAAGTCGCGCGCGTGCACGCGGCGGGCGCGGCCTACGGCCGCGGCGACGCCGGCGCCGGTCGCAGCGTGATCGTCGAGTTCGTCTCCGCGAATCCCACCGGGCCGCTGCACGTCGGCCACGGCCGGCACGCGGCCTTCGGCGCGACGGTCGCCAACCTGCTCGAGGCGGACGGCTGGCGCGTGCATCGCGAGTACTACGTGAACGACGCCGGCCGGCAGATGGACATCCTCGCGGCCTCCGTCTGGCTGCGCTACCTCGAGGCCTGCGGCGAGACGATCCGGTTTCCGGCCAACGGCTATCGCGGCGACTACATCCGGCCGATCGCAGCCGCGCTGCACGCCCGGCAGGGCGATGCGTTCCGCAGGCCTGCCGCCGCGGTGTTCGCGGGCCTGCCGCCGGATGAGCCCGAGGGCGGCGACAAGGACCTCTACGTCGACGCCGTGATCGCGCGCGCAAAGGAGCTGCTCGGTGATTCCGGTTTCGGCGTCGTGTTCGGCGCGGGGCTCGACAGCATCCTCGCGGACATCCGCGCCGACCTGTCGGACTTCGGCGTGCGCTTCGACCGCTGGTATTCCGAGCGCGACCTCGGCGACGGCCGCGACGGCGGGCCGATCGACCGCGCGCTCCAGCGCCTGCGCGCGCACGGGCACGTGTTCGAGCAGGACGGCGCGGTGTGGTTCCGCGCCACCGCCTTCGGCGACGAGAAGGACCGCGTGGTGGTGCGCGCCAACGGGCAGAAAACCTACTTCGCCTCCGACATCGCCTATCACCTCGACAAGCGCGAGCGCGGGTTCGACCTGCTGGTGACGATCCTCGGCGCCGACCATCACGGCTACGTCGCGCGCGTGCGCGCGGGCCTCGCGGCGATGGGCGAGCCGCCGGAATCGCTGCAGGTGCCGATGGTGCAGTTCGTCACCCTGTTCAAGGGCGGCGAGAAAGTGGCGATGGGCAAGCGCGAGGCGCAGTTCGTCACCCTGCGCGACCTGCGCACCGAGGTCGGCAACGATGCCGCGCGGCTCATCTACGTGATGCGCTCGAATGACCAGCCGCTCGACTTCGACCTCGAGCTGGCCAAGAAGCAGAGCAACGACAACCCGGTCTTCTACCTGCAGTACGCGCACGCGCGCATCGCGAGCGTGCTCAAGCAGTCCGCCGAACGCGGGCTGCCGTTCGACCGCGCGGCCGGCCTCGCCGCGCTCGGCGCGCTGTCCGGCGAGCCCGAGCAGGCGCTGATGCGCGAGATCTCGCGCTGGCCGGAGGTCGTGCGCACCGGTGCTGAACTGCGCGCTCCCCATGTGGTCGTGCATTACCTGCGCGAGCTCGCGGCCTCGTTCCACGCCTGCTATGCGTCGCTGCCGTTCATCGTCGACGACGCCGAAACCCGCAACGCGCGGCTCGCGCTGATCGCCGCGGCGCAGCAGGTGATCCGGAACGCTTTCGGGCTGCTCGGCGTAACCGCGCCGGAGTCCATGTAATGGTGTCGCGCGACTACAAGCGCAGCCGTGCGCGCCGCGAGTCGTTCTCCGGCTGGACCGGCCTGTTCATCGGCCTGGTCATCGGCCTTGGTGTCGGCCTCGCGCTGTATTTCTTCGATCCGCGCACGCCGCCGCCGGACAGCGCGCCAAAGGGTGCGGAACCGGCGTCCACGCGCGATTCCGCCAGCGAGGAGCCGGACCGCTATTCCTTCTACGAGATGCTGCCGAACTTCGAGGTCGTGGTGCCGGAGCGCGAAGCCGCCGTGCGGCCCGACGCACCGACCGCGCCCGCGGTCGAGCGCACCGGTTCCTATGTCCTGCAGGTCGGCTCCTACCGGAAGTTCGAGGAGGCGGACCGGGTGCGGGCGCAGCTCGCGCTGCAGGGCATCGAGTCGAAGGTGCAGCGCGTCTCGGTGGACAACGACACCTGGCACCGCGTCCGGGTCGGGCCGGTCACCGACCTTCGTGAACTGAACCGCGTACGCGACAGGCTCCGCGAAGCCGATATGGACGTCCTCGTCATCCGCGTCGGCGACTGAAAGGGGACGCTCCCCTTATCGGAGCTCGCAGCCCGGCCGGGCCGCAAGCTCCGAAAAGGGATGCGACCCCTTTTCAGTCTTCCGTGATTTGCCGGAAGTCGACGCCGAGGGAGCGTAGCTTGCGGTAGAGGTGGGTGCGCTCCATGCCGACGCGCTTGGCGAGCAGCCCGACCTTGCCGTTGCACAGCATTAGTTGCTGCAGCAGGTAGGCGCGCTCGAACTGCTCGCGCGCCTCGCGCAGCGGCAGCGCCAGCAGGTCCTGCTTGACCAGCGGTTCGTCCGGCGCCTGCTGGGTCACGAGCTGCTGCTCGATCTCGTCCAGGCCGATCTCCTCCGGACCGCCGATGATCAGCACACGCTGCACCAGGTTGCGCAATTCCCCCACGTTGCCCGGCCACGGGTAGTTGCGCAGGCGGTTCTGCGCTGCGACCGAGAACTTCCTGAACGGCATGCCCTCCTCGTCCACCAGCCGATCCACGTAGTGACGCAGCAGATCCGGCACGTCCTCCGCGTATTCGCGCAGCGGCGGGATGCGGATCGAAATCACCTCGAGGTGCGCGAGCAGGTCGCGCCGCAGGCCGACGGCCGGGCCGTCGTGGCCGGGTCCCGCGCCCGCGATGATGCGCATCGCAAAACGCCGGCGCTCGCCGCCGCCCTCGGGCTGCCAGCCGCCCTGCTCGAGGTCCGCCAGCAGCACGCGCTGCGCCCCCGCCGACAGGTCCTCGATGCCGCTCAGGAACAGCGCGCCGCCGATGGCCTGTTCGTAATACCCGGGCTCGCTCTTGCCCTCCGTGACGGTGCCGCGGAGCATTGCCGCGGCGTTCGCGTCATCCAGGCTCGCGCAGGTGACTGCGACAAACGGGCCCGCCGCGTGCGGGCCAAGCGAGTGCATGTAGCGCGCGAAGGCCTCGCGCCCCGTGCCGGGCTCGCCGATCAGCAGCACCGGCGCGTCGTGGCTCGCGACCTGCTGCACCTGCTCGCGCAGCTTCTGCATCAGCCGGCTCTTGCCGACCGGCGTGACCAGCGGCGGGATCAGCGTGCGCTGCGCCTGGCGGCGCTTGCGTCCCGCCTCGAGCGCGCGCTCGACGGTGCGCAGGAGCTTGGCGATCGACAGCGGCTTCTCGACGAAGTCGAAAGCGCCGAGCCGCGTCGCCTCGACCGCGGTCTCGACCGTGCCGTGGCCCGACAGCATCACGACCGGGCAGCGCAGCGAATGCTTCTCGGACCACTCGCGCAGCAGCGTGATGCCGTCCATGTCGGGCATCCAGATGTCGAGCAGCACGAGGTCGGGCTCCTGGCGCACGCAGGCGCGGCGCGCGGAGGCGGCATCGGGGGCGGCTTCGACCTCGTAGCCCTCTTCGCTGAGGATCTCGGAGAGCAGGCCGCGGATGTCGGCCTCGTCGTCAACGACCAGAATTCTCGGCGAGCTCATGCTTTCTCTCTCCTGGCCTCGGCGCGCCGCGCCTCGCGCGGCGCCGCCGGCAATGTGATGCGGATGCGCGCGCCGCCTTTCGGCGCATTGTCCACCTCGACCTGGCCGCCGTGCTCCTCGACGATGCGGCGCACGATCGCGAGCCCGAGGCCGGTGCCTTTCGGCTTGGTGGTGACGTAGGGATCGAAGGCCCGCTCGATCAGGCCGCCCTGGAAGCCGGGACCGTTGTCGATGACGGTCAGCACGATCTGGTCACCCGCGCGCTTCGTCTCGATCATGATGACAGGATTCTCCCGCCCGTCGAGCGCTTCCAGCGAATTGGTCAGCAGGTTGTTCAGCAGCTGGCGGATCCGTCCCGGGTCGGCTTCCAGCGCCGACGCACGCGGGTCCAGTGACAACCCGAAGGCAACGCGCGGCTCCTGCGCGTGGTAGAGGTCCGACACCTGGCGGATCAGCGCCGTGAGGTCGAACTCGCTGACATGCATCTCCGGCGCCTTGGCGTACTCGGAGAAGGCCGCGACCATCTGCTTCATCGACTCGACCTGCTGCACGATCGTGTGCGTGGCGCGGTCGAGCAGTTCCGCCTCGGCGGGCTTGAGCCCCTGCATCAGCTTGCGCCGCATGCGCTCCGCGGAGAGCTGGATCGGCGTCAGCGGGTTCCGGATCTCGTGGGCGAGCCGGCGCGCGACCTCGCCCCAGGCCGCCTGGCGCTGCGCCTGCAGGAGTTGCGTGACCTCGTCGAACACCAGCACCAGGCCCGCGGCCGCGCCCGCGTCGCCGGGCAGCGTCGTGCAGGCGCACACGAGCTCGCGGCGCCCGGCGTCGCTCTTGAGCGTGACCTGCTCGCGCCACTCGGTCTCGCTGGCGCCCAGGTGCTGCTGCAGCACCTCGTGCAGCTGCAGCAGCAACGGGTTCGCCGCCGCCAGCTCCGCCAGCGGCCGGCCGGTGGCCCCGGCGAAATCGACGCCGAGGATGTCGCCCGCCGCCTGGTTCGCGACCCGCACGCGCAGGTCCGGTTCGAGCGAGATCACGCCACTCGTGAGGCGCGCCAGGATCACCTCGAGCGCGGCGCGCTCGGCCTCGACCGCGGCGCGGCTGCGCTCGGTCTCCTCGCGGGCGCGCGCGAGCTTCTTGGTCATGTCGTTGAACGAAGTGACGAGGAAGCCGATCTCGTCGTGCGACGGCCGCGACAGGCGCGTGTCGAAGTCGCCTTTCGCGACCGCGCGCGTGCCGGCGATGAGGTCCTGCACCGGGCGCACCAGGCGTTCCGAGAAATACAGTGCGCCGTACATGGCCGCGAGCAGCGCCATCAGCAGCACCAGCGACAGGGTCAGCACGAACGCCTGCTTCAGCGGCACGCGCAGCACCGACAGCCGCCCGTACTCCTGGTAGGCGTCCTGCACCGTGCTCGCGAGGTCCGCCAGCCGTTGCGGCACCGGATAGGTCGCGATCAGCAGGCGCGCGGATTGCAGGCCGGGCTCGGCGCCGATCTGCGTCGCCGCCCTGATCAGGTAGCCGCCGCCGGCCGATGGCTGCAGGCTGACGAATGGCCGGCCCTGGCGCAGCTGCAGCAGCAGTTCCTCCGACGGCGCCTGCGGCAGGCCGTGCTGCATGCCGGCCCGGCTGAAGCCCTCGGTCTGGCCGCCGGCGCTCGTCACGATCAGCTCGTCGGCGCCGGCATTGCGCATTTCCTCGTCGAGCACCGCGTACAGCGAGCCGCCGGACAGCCCGGCGAGGCGGTCCGCAATGTGGCCGGTGCGGTCGAGGTACTCGCGCATCCGCAGGTCGAGCGCCGCGCGCGAGAGACCGAGCGCATCCGAGAGTCCCTGGCGGATTTCCGCGTGAAACCAGCTGTCGATGCCGCGCGTCAGGAACAGCACGGAGAAGGTGAACACCAGCAACAGCGGCGCGATCGCGAGGCCGCCGAACATCAGGATGGTGCGGCCGCGCAGCCGCGAACCCGGCACGTGCCGGCGCCAGTCGCGGATGAAGTCGTAGAGCCGGCCGCCGATCAGCACCAGCAGCACGACGACGCCCAGGATGTTGATCAGCAGGATCCAGGCCGACAGGTCGCCGTAGCGCTGCGATCCCTCGGCGGTGACGGCGAGCAGCGCGAGCGCCACCACCCACACCAGGATGCCGATGCCGACCACCACCGGGAGCCAGCGCCGCATCATGGCCGCACGCTCCAGGCATACCAGTCGGTGCTGCGCGACCAGCTCTTCCAGAACACCAGCATCTTGATCGCGGCCGGCAGCTCGCCGATCTCGACGGTCGCGCGCACGCGCATGTCGAACCGCCCGTCGGGCGGCAGCTTGCCGGTGTCGGCGACGCCGATTGCGCCGATCCTCGAAAGCGCCTCGAGCGCCTCCGCCTGCGACGCGTGGCTCACCTGCTCGCCGTTCTCGAGATCGGTCACGACATAGCGCTGCGAGATCGCGTCGTGCGCGATCTGCCAGCGGCGCGTCAGCGAGACGACGGTTTCGTCGGGAATGAAGCGCCGCTCGATGCTGGCCTCGGCTTCGAGCACGAGGACCAGCGGCACGCCCTCGTCAAGCGCCTGCTGTGCGGCCTTGCCGAGCGCGAGGTCGAGGCGCACGTCGAGCAGCCAGGCCTCGCCCTGCAGCTCGACGAAGGCATTTCGGATCTCGAAGCGGCGTTGATCCTGGGCGCGCGCATCCGCGAACGCGGCTGCACAAAGCAATGCCGCGCAGCAGACCAGCCATGGATGCCTCCACCGCAATGACTGCACGCCGGTTCCTCAGGCCCGTTTCTCGAGACAGGCGTAGTAGAAGCCATCGGCGTCGGCTGCCCCGCTCGGGAGCGCGCAGCCCGGCCCCGCGTCCTGCACCGGCAGAGGGCCGGGCAGCAAAAGCCTAGCAGATTCGGTCGCATCCGCCGCCAGCGGCTCACCGTCCAGGAATGCGCCGAAAACTGCGGCATTTTCCGCCCGCAGCACCGAGCAACTCGAGTAAACGAGCCGGCCGCCCGGTGCCAGCAGCGGGAAGCACGAGCGAAGCAGCGCGATTTGCTGCGACGCAAAGCGCGGGATGTCGTCGGGGCGGCGCAGCAGCTTGATGTCGGGATGGCGGCGGATGACGCCCGTGCCCGAGCAGGGAACGTCGAGCAGGATGCGGTCGAAGGTGCGTCCGTCCCACCAGGCGGCCGGATCGCCGGCATCCCCGGTCACGACGCGAGCGGCGAGGCCGAGGCGGGCCAGGTTCGCGCCGATGCGGCCGGCGCGGGCCGGGTCGATGTCGAGCGCGACCAGTTCCGCCACGCCCGGCGCGAGCTCCAGCACGTGGCAGGCCTTGCCGCCGGGCGCCGCGCAGGCGTCCAGCACGCGCATGCCGTCCGCGGCTGCCAGGAAGAACGGCGCGAGCTGCGCCGCCGCGTCCTGCACCGACACGTCGCCGTCGGCGAATCCCGGCAGCGAGCCGACATCGACCGGCTGCGAGAGCCGAAGCGCCTGCGGCGCGAAGGCACAGGCCTCCGATTCCATGCCGGCGGCATCGAGACGCCCGCGGTATTCGTCACGCGTGCCGCGCGCCGCATTGACTCGCAGCCACATCGGCGGCTCGGCATTGCCCGCAGCGGCGATCGATTCCCATTGCCCGGGCCAGTCGCGCTCGAATGCATCGAGCATCCATTCCGGGTGCGCATGGCGCGCCGCGGCGCCGCGATGCGCGGTGGCCGTGATCGCCTCGCGCTCGCGCAGGAAGCGCCGCAGCAAGGCGTTGACGAACCCGGCCGCGCGCGGATGGCCGAGCGCGCGCGCCGCCTCGACGGTCTCGGAGACGGCGGCATGCTCGGGCGTTGCGCCGTGCGCGAGCTGGTAGAGGCCGACCAGCGCGAGCGCCCGCACTTCGCGGTCGAGCGTCGCCACCGGGCGGTCGAGCAGGAGCCCGAGCATCGCCTCCAGCTCGAAGAACCAGCGCACCGTGCCGAACGCAATCGACTGGGTCGCGGGGCGCGACCCGGCGCCGGTCGCGAACTCGGCGAGCGCCGAATCGAGGCGCCGCCCGTTGGCTGCGACCGCGACCACGGTGCGGGCCGCGGCGGCGCGGATCGCCGCTGCCTCGCGCGTGCTCAGGTCAGCACCAGGCCGACGAGACGACGGGCATTGGCGAAGTCCGCCGCCGGCACGACGCGCCGGCCCGGCAGCTGCAGGCGCCGGATCGCGAGCGCCTCCTCGCCGGTCATCACGACGATGCCGTCGGCGCCGGCCTGCAGGATCGTGCCCGGCACGCTGCCCGACTGCGCCGCGACGACTTCGGCCTCATGGATGCGAAGCTGCGCACCGTCGAGCGTGGTCTCGGCGATCGGCCAGGGATTCAGCGCGCGGATCCGCCGTTCGAGCGCGCGCGCAGGCGTGCGCCACGAGAGGCGCGCCTCGGATTTCTCGAGCTTGTGCGCCCAGGTCGCCTGTGCCGCGTCCTGCGGCTCGAAGCGCGCCGTGCCTGCGGCCAGCGCGTCGAGCGCCGGCACGATGAGGCGCGCGCCTTCCGCCGCGAGGCGCAGCTGCAGTTCGCCCGCGGTCTCGCGCGCACCGATCGGCACCTCGCAGCGCAGCATCACCGGTCCGGTATCAAGCCCCGTTTCCATGCGCATGATGCAGACGCCGGTCACCGCGTCGCCCGCCATGATCGCGCGCGCCACCGGCGCGGCGCCGCGCCAGCGCGGCAGCAGCGATCCGTGGATGTTGAGGCAGCCAAGGCGCGGCACCCCGAGGACTGCCTCCGGCAGCAACAGGCCGTAGGCGACGACCACCATGACGTCCGGCGCAAAGGCCGCAAGCGTTGCGGCTGCCGCCGGATCGCGCAGCGTCCGCGGCTGCTCGATCGGCAGGCCGAGCGCGAGGCCGCGCTCCTTCACCGGGCTCGCCGTCAGCCTTTGCCCGCGGCCGGCAGGACGGTCCGGCTGCGTATAAATGACTGCGAGGCGGTGGCGCGATGCGGCGATCGCGTCGAGCGCCGGCAATGCGAAGTCGGGGGTTCCGGCGAAGGCAATCGCCAGGCTCTGGTCCATGGCGGGAATACCGGTCAGATGGCGGGCGCGCCGGCGGGCTCGGCAACCCGGCCTTCCGCGCGCAGCCGCCGGTCCTTCTCGATCTTCTTGCGCACGCGCTGGCGCTTCAGCTCCGACAGGTAGTCCACGAACAGCTTGCCTTCGAGGTGGTCGATCTCGTGCTGCACGCAGACGGCGAGCAGGCCGTCGAGATCGGCCTCGAAGGGTTTTCCGTCACGGTCGAGCGCCCGCACGCGGATGCGCTCCGCGCGCTCGACCTCGTCGTAGTAGCCGGGCACCGAAAGGCAGCCCTCCTGCGAGACTTCCATGCCCTCGCGCGAGAGGATCTCCGGATTGACGAACACGCGCGGTTCCCTGCGCGACTCGCTGACGTCGGCAACCAGCAGGCGCCTGTGCACGTCCACCTGGGTGGCGGCCAGGCCGATGCCGTTGGCCGCGTACATGGTCTCCAGCATGTCGTCGATCAGTTCACGCAATTGGGCGTCCACGACGTCAACCGGGACGGCCCGGGTGCGCAGCCGGGGGTCCGGATACTCCAGGATTGTGAGGCGCGTCATGGGTGCGGGGCCGTGGATGCGTGTAACTGACCGGTGAATGCTGCTAAAGTTCGTCGAAGCATGGACTTACGTCGGAATCCGCATGTTGGGAAGTATACGGCCGTTCGGGCCGACCCGGCAGTCAGGGAGCACCTCGCATGGCACCGTTCCTGAAGATCCCGTCCCGCAACCCCGTTCGCAGCCTGACGGTCGCCGCGCTCGCGGCACTGGCCGTCGCCATGGCCATTCCCGCCGGCATCGCGGGTGGCCAGGAGCAGGGCATCGACCGCGGCGTCATCCCGGTGGCGCCCGACGCGCCCTCGAGTTACGTCGTGCAGCCCGGCGACACGCTGTGGGACATCTCCGCGAAATTCCTCACCGATCCCTGGTACTGGCCGGAGATCTGGCACATCAACCCGCAGGTCGCGAACCCGCACCTGATCTATCCGGGCGACACGCTCGCGCTGACCTGGGTCGAGGGCCAGCCGCGCGTCACGCTCGCGAGCGGCGGGCCGACGCGCCTGTCGCCGCGCGTGCGCAGCAATCCGCTCACGGATGCGATCCGCGCAATCCCGTATGACCGCATCGCGGCATTCATGTCGCGCCCGAACGTGCTGTCGGCCGAGCAGGTCAAGGGCGCGCCTTACGTCGCGTATGGCCGTGACGACCGGCTGGTCTCTGCAGTCGGCAACGACATCTACGTGCGCCGCCTCAGCAATTCCAAGGTCGGCAATCGCTACAGCATCTATCACGTGGCGGACGAGCTGAAGGATCCGGACGACGGCGACGTGCTGGGTTACCAGGGCATTTTCACCGGCGAGGCCGACGTGAAGCGCGTCGGCGATCCGTCGACGATGCTCGTCATCGATTCCGCGCGCGAGACGCTCGAGGGCGACATCCTGCTGCCGCTGGCGGGCGACCCGAAGATGGACTTCCTGCCGCGCGCGCCGAAGACGAAGGTCGACGGCAAGATCATGTCGGTCACCGACGAGCGCACGGTGGTCGCGGAGAACGACGTCATCGTCATCAACCGCGGTTCGCGCCACGGCCTCGAGCCCGGCCACGTGCTCGAGATCTGGCAGGCCGGCGAGCAAGTCCGCGACGTCACCGACAACGCGGTGAGCCGCAACATGACGACGCCGGAAGAGCGCCTGGGTCTGTTCATGGTGTTCAAGACCTACGACCGGCTCAGCTACGGGCTGGCGCTCGAGACCGAGCGTGAAATCCACGTCGGCGACATGGTGAAGTCGCCCTGATCGCCGCTCATTTGCTGCAACTGAAAACGCCGGCTCGCAAGGGCCGGCGTTTTTGTTTGCGGTGCGGTCGCGTTTCCCGGCAGCTGCGCGCATGGCGGGCCGGGGAAACCCTGCTCGCTTGCGCTCCCGGAACTTAGGCGCTCGCTCGCAGGTTTCCCCGGACCGCCCGATGCGCGCGGTCGGCGGAAGTGCGGCCGGCGTGCAAGCGCAGCGCCGGATCGCGTGCGCGGCGTGCGGCGCGGCAATGCCGGCGCGGAACTAGGGCCTGGCGGGGTCCCGAGCGAGCGCCTAAGTTCCGGGAGCGCGAGCGAGGGAGCCCCGCCCGGCCCGCAGTTCGCGCCGGCTCTTGCGGCGGCGCGAACGAGCGAGGGATCCCGCGTTAGCGCAGTGCGCGCCAGAACGGTACGTAGTTTCCACGATTGCCGCCGCCGTGAATCGCGCTATCGTTTAATTGCGTTCAGGAGACGGGTATCTCGTGAACGGGGCTTTCCCGCACGATAGTGCCGGAAGGCAGCGCCAAGGGGATTCGACCCCGACGCGCACGCCGTAAGGTCGCTGGACACGGCGGAACCCCGCAATGGGGGTGCCTGAGTCGGACCCGTCCGACAAGGGGAAGATGGCCGGAAGGGCCGACGCTGCAACTAAAATGTGCACGCGCGGCATCGAGACGATAGCGGTCATCGCCAGCGGGTCAAGGACCCCCGCAATTGGCAGCGCTGCCAGTGCGGGGGTTCTCCTTTTTTGCGGCAGGCATAATGCCGCAGTGAGCGAATTTCCCACCTTCACGACGCACCTGGAATGCAGCGCGACTGGCAAGCGCTACCCGGCGGACGTGCCACACGGATTGTCCGAGGCGGGCAAGCCGCTGCTGGTGCGCTACGACCTCGAGGGCGCGGCGCGCGCGGTGACGCGCGAGACCTTCGCCGCGCGTCGCGACGGCGGCTTCTGGCGCTATCGCGAGCTGCTGCCGGTGCGCAAGAGTGCCGATGTCGTGAGCCTCGGCGAGGTCGTGACGCCGCTGGTCCCGCTCGATGCGATCGCGGCGCGGCACGGCGCGCGGCGGCTCCTGGTCAAGGACGAGGGCCGGCTGCCGACCGGCTCGTTCAAGGCGCGTGGTCTCGCGCTCGCGGTCGCGATGGGCAAGGCCTTCGGCATCACGCGCATGGCGATGCCGACCAACGGCAATGCGGGCGCCGCGCTTGCGGCCTACGCCGCGCGCGCCGGCATCGAGACCTTCGTGTTCTGCCCCGCCGACACGCCCGAGATCAACGTGCGCGAGATCGCGCTCGCCGGCAGCCACGTGACGCTGGTCGACGGCCTGATCAACGACTGCGGCAGGCGGGTCGCGGAAGGCCGCGAGCGCATGAGCTGGTTCGACGTCTCGACGCTCAAGGAGCCCTACCGCATCGAGGGCAAGAAGACCATGGGCTTCGAGCTGGCCGAGCAGCTCGGCTGGAAGCTGCCGGACGTCATCCTCTACCCGACCGGCGGCGGCACCGGCCTGATAGGCATGTGGAAGGCCTTCGATGAGCTCGAGGCCATCGGCTTCATCGACTCGCGCCGCCCGCGCATGGTCGCGGTGCAGGCCTCCGGCTGCGCGCCGATCGTGCGTGCCTGGGAACGGGGCGATACCCATGCCGAGCCGTGGCAGGACGCGGCGACCATCGCGGCCGGCATCCGCGTGCCCGCGGCGATCGGCGATTTCCTGATCCTCGATGCGGTGCGAAAAAGCGGCGGCTTTGCAATTGCGGTGGACGACGCGGCGATCACGCAGGCGCTCGCCGAGGTCGCGCGCGACGAAGGCCTGCTGCTGTGCCCGGAAGGCGCCGCCACCCATGCCGCGTGGCGCGCCGCGCTCGCCGACGGGCGGATCGGCGCCGAGGAGACGGCCGTGCTCTTCAACTGCGCGAGCGGCCTCAAGTACCCGCTGCCGCCGGCCTGACCCTGCGGAGGCACCGAGCCTCTTGAATCTCGACTTTCCGAGCGCTTATTGGCGCGTCCCCGCGCTCCGGCATCGCGGAAGATCGGCGGATGACGAGCGCCGCGCACCAGGACCCCGGGGCATGGCTGCGGCGCCTGCGCGGCGAAGGCGATACCGCCGGCATCGAGCGCGACCTGCGCTGGCTCGAGGGTCCCGGCCGGCATCTGCTGACCGCCGATGACCCGCGCTACCCGCCGCAGCTCGCGGCCATCCCGGGCTGCCCGCCGGCGCTCTTCGTGCGGGGCGACCTGGACGTGCTCTTGCGCCCGCAACTGGCGATCGTCGGCAGCCGGTCCGCCACCTGCTCCGGACGGGAGACCGCATTCGAGTTCGCTGCCCGGCTCGCCACCGCCGGCCTCGCGATCACGAGCGGCCTCGCGGTCGGCATCGATGCCGCTGCGCACCGCGGCGCGTTGCACGCGCAGGGCGCCACGATCGCCGTCTGCGGCACCGGCCTCGATCGCGTCTATCCGGACGAGCACGGCGCGCTCGCCGACGCGATCGCCGCGAGCGGCGCGCTGGTGTCCGAGTTCCCGACCGGAACCAGGCCGCTCGCGCACCACTTCCCGCGGCGCAACCGGCTGATGTCGGGGCTCGCGCGCGGCGTGCTCGTGGTCGAGGCGGCCGCGCGCTCCGGATCGCTGATCACCGCGCGGCTTGCGGGCGAGCAGGGCCGCGAGGTGATGGCGATTCCAGGCTCCATACATAATGCCCTCGCGCGTGGTTGCCACCGCCTGATCAAGGACGGCGCGGCGCTGGTCGAGACGGTCGAGGACGTGCTCGAGACGCTCGGCCTGACGGTGCTCGCAACACACGCGAATTCCCGCGCAGAACCGCATGATCAAGCGGAAATTCCGGGCGGCCGGTTGGACAGCGGCTCGGAAATACTGTTGAATGCGCTCGGTTTCGGGCCGACGGATCTCGACCGGCTGGTTGAAAGGACGGGCCTCGCGGCCCAGTCCGTCATCTCGAAGCTGCAACTGCTCGAGCTCGAAGGTCGGGTCGAGTCGCTGGCCGGCGGGCGTTACAGCCGGACTTCACCGAGGCGGGCCAGATGAAGGACAGCGTGCTCGACATCCTGATACACCTGTTCGAGAACTTCCTGGATGCCGAGGATGACTCCACGCCGGACCGCGACACGCTCAAGCAGGAGCTCGAGCAGGCCGGTTACCCGGAAGCCGACATCGAGCGCGCGCTGGTGTGGCTCGAGAGCCTGGCCACGGACCCGGATCGTGCGCTCACCGAAGGCACGGCGCGCGCGGTGCGTGTGTTCAGCGGTTCCGAGCAGGTCCGTCTCGACACCGACGTGCGCGGCTACCTGCTGCACCTCGAGAACCTCGGCATCCTGTCCGCGGCGCAGCGCGAGGTCGTGATCGACCGGCTGCTGGCGCTCGAGGCGGACGACATCGACATCGAGCAGCTGAAGTGGGTGGTCCTGATGGTGCTGTTCAGCCAGCCCGGCCAGGAAAATGCCTACCAGCGCATGGAGGACCTGGTGTTCGACGAGCGTCGGGACGCGATGCACTGAACGCCAGCCGCCCGCTTCGGCCATAGAGCCGCGGCCGGGCCCGCGGCTTTGGCGTCTCTGGGGACGACAGGAATTCATCGGGGTCAATGAGCGCAAATCTCGTCATCGTCGAGTCGCCGGCCAAGGCGAAGACCATCAAGAAGTACCTCGGGTCCGAGTTCGAGGTCCTGGCTTCGTATGGCCACGTCCGCGACCTGATCGAGAAGGAAGGCGCGGTCAATCCCGAGCGCGACTTCGAGATGAAATACCAGCTCATCGACAAGAGCCGCCCGAAGCTCGAGGCAATCGAGCGCGCGATGAAGAAAGCGGGCGCCCTGTACCTCGCGACCGACCCGGACCGCGAGGGCGAGGCGATTTCCTGGCACCTGTCCGAGATCCTGCGCGAGCACGGCGCGCTCGACGGCAAGGCGCTGCGGCGCGTGCGCTTCTACGAGATCACGAAGAACGCGGTGCGCGAGGCGGTCGCGCAGGCCGAGGACGGCCTTAACGACAACCTGGTCAACGCCTACAAGGCGCGGCGCGCGCTCGATTACCTGGTCGGCTTCAACCTGTCGCCGCTGCTGTGGAAGAAGATCAAGCCGGGCCTGTCCGCCGGGCGCGTGCAGAGCGTGGCGCTGCGACTCATCTGCGAGCGCGAGGAGGAGATCTCGCGCTTCATCCGCCAGGAATACTGGACGGTCGAGGCGGACGGGTCGAAGGAGCAGTCCCGGTTCCCGATGCGGCTCACGGAGTACCGCGGCGGCAAGGTCGAGGCCGACACGCAGAAGGGCCGCTTCACGATCACCAACGAGGCGCAGGCGCGCGAGGTCGAGCGCACGATCATCGCCGCGGCCGGTGGCGTGCTCACGGTCGAGAGCGTCGAGCGCCGGCCGAAGCGCCGCAATCCCCCGCCGCCGTTCACGACCTCCACGCTGCAGCAGGAGGCCGCGCGCAAGCTCGGCTTCACCGCGCGGCGCACCATGCAGACCGCGCAGCGCCTGTACGAGTCCGGCCACATCACCTACATGCGCACCGACTCGGTGACGCTGTCGAAGGACGCGGTCACCGAGATCCGCGACATGATCAAGGCGACCTTCGGCGACAAGGCGCTCTCCGACGGCATCAACGAGTACAAGACCAGGTCGAAGAACGCGCAGGAGGCGCACGAGGCGATCCGCCCCACCGTCGCCGCCGAGACGCCGCAGAAGGCCGAGCAGGACCTGCACGACGAGGACCAGCGCCGTCTCTACGCGCTGATCTGGAAGCGCGCGGTCGCCTGCCAGATGGCGCCGGCCGTGTTCGACACGGTCGCGGTCGATCTGGTCGCCGGGCCCGGCGCGAAGTCGGCGTCGCCCGCGCCTTCGGAGCGGCATGTGTTCCGCGCCAACGGCCAGACGCTGCTCGAGCCGGGCTTCCTCGCCGCCTACCACGAGGATCACGACGAGGACGAGACCGACGTCGAGAGCGAGGATGAGGCGGCGCTGCCGCCGCTCGCCGAGGGGGAGCGCGTGACGCTCGATCAGCTCCGCCCCGAGCAGCATTTCACGCAGCCGCCGCCGCGCTACACCGAGGCCTCGCTGGTCAAGTCGCTCGAGAGCCACGGCATCGGCCGGCCATCGACTTACGCGTCCATCATCGAGACGCTGCGCTACCGGCGCTACGTCGAGATGAGCGGGCGCGCCTTCGTGCCGACCGACATCGGCAAGATCGTCAGCAAGTTCCTGGTCAAGTATCTCGGCAACTACGTGGAATACGGCTTCACTGCGCAGATGGAAGACGTGCTCGACGAGATCTCCAACGGCGACAAGGAATGGCACCTCGAGCTGGGCAGGTTCTGGAAGCCGTTCATCAAGCTCGTTGAACACATCACGAAGTCGGTCAGCCGCGAGGAAGTCGCCGAGTCGCGCGAGGTCGGCCGCGACCCGGTCAGCGGCAAGCCGATCACCGTGCGCATGGGTGCCTACGGGCCGTTCGTGCAGCAGGGCTCGCGCACCGACCCGGACAAGCCGCGGTTTGCGAGCCTGCTGCCGGGCCAGCGCATGGACGACGTCAAGCTTGAAGATGCGCTGAGGTTGCTGTCACTGCCGCGCGATCTCGGCCAGGCGGCCGACGGCACGCCGATCAGCGTCGGCCGCGGCCAGTACGGCCCCTACGTCAAGTTCGGCGCGAAGTATGCGTCCATCAAGGAGGACGATCCCTTCACGCTGACGCTCCCGCGCGCGCTCGAGATCGTCGAGTCGAAGCTCGCCGCCGACCGGGAACGCACGATCAAGGACTTCCCGGAGCACGGCATCCAGGTGCTGAAGGGCCGGTACGGGCCCTATGTCACGGACAAGAAACGCAACGCCAAGGCGCCGAAGGACCGCGACCCCGCCTCGCTGACGCTGGAGGAATGCCAGGCGCTGCTCGCGGTCGCGCCGGAACGCGGCGGCGGGCGCTTCGGGCGGCGCAAGGCGAAATCCGCTGCGTCCGCAGCGCCCGAGACACCTGCGACGCCAACGGTGGCTGCCACCAAGCGCGGATCGAAGCCACGATCCAGGTCCAAAGCGCCCGCCGCGGGCGCAGCCGACACCGCCGCCGCGCCACCGGCGAAGCCGAAAGCCGCGAAGAAGAAATCCGCGCCGCGCGCCGCCGCCGCCAGGGGCCGCGCCGCCAAGGAGTGAGCCGTGTCCGATCGCGTTGCCGTGCGCGCATGGCTCACCGGACTGCAGCAGCGGATCGTGGAAGCGATCGAACAGGCCGACGGCGCCGCGCGCTTCGGCAGCGACCGCTGGACGCGCGCGGAGGGCGGCGGCGGCGAATCGCGCGTGCTGAAGGACGGCGCGCTGATCGAGCAGGGCGGCGTCAATTTCTCGGAAGTCGAGGGCGCGCGCCTGCCCGCCTCCGCCACGCACGACCGGCCAGCGCTCGCGGGCGCGCCATTCACCGCCATGGGCGTCTCGCTGGTCCTGCACCCGGGCAATCCGCACGTGCCGACCACCCACATGAACCTGCGTTTCTTCCTGGCCGAGCCGGCGGGCGCCGCACCGAGCTGGTGGTTCGGCGGCGGTTTCGACCTCACGCCTTACTATCCGGTGCGCGAGGACGTGCTGCACTGGCACCGTGTCGCGCGCGCCGCCTGCATCGACAGCCCGCCCGGCACCTATGAGCGCTACAAGGCCTGGTGCGACCGCTATTTCTTCCTGCCGCACCGCGGCGAGACACGCGGCGTCGGCGGGCTGTTTTTCGACGATCTGCAGGAGCCGGGATTCGACGACTGCTTTGCGTTTGCGAAGCGGGTCGGCGAGGCCTTCCTGCGGGCCTGGCTGCCGATCGCCGAACGTCGGCGTCACACGCCTTTTGGCGAGCGCGAGCGCCGCTTCCTGCTCTACCGGCGCGGGCGCTACGTCGAATTCAACCTGATCCACGATCGCGGCACCCTGTTCGGGCTGCAATCGGGCGGGCGCACGGAATCCATCCTGATGTCGCTGCCGCCGCTGGTGCGCTGGGAGTACGGCTGGAAGCCGGAGCCCGGCTCGCCGGAGGAGACGCTCTACCGCGACTACCTGCGCCCGCGCGACTGGCTGAACGAAGCCGAAGCGCCTTGAGATATCGCCACGCCTGCCACGCCGGCAACTTCGCCGACGTGATGAAGCATGTCGCGCTGGTCGCGGCACTCGCGCGCCTGACGGAGAAGGAGCGGCCGCTGTTCCTGCTCGAGACGCACGCCGGCCGCGGCCTCTACGACCTCGAGTCGCGCGACGGCGCCGCCGAGGCGGCGCGCGGTGTCCTGAAGCTCGCGGGGGCGAGGCTACCGGGGACGCCGCCGGCCTGTGTCGCGCGCTACCTCGGGATCATCGGCTCCTTCAACGCCGCGGCGGATGCGAAGCCCCGCTGGTACCCGGGATCGCCGCTGATCGCAACGGCACTGCTGAGAAGCCAGGACCGCGCGGCATTCTGCGAACTCCTGCCGACGGAAGCCGAGCTGCTGCGGCGCGAGTTCAGGAACGACTCGCGCGTCGGCGTGCACAGCCGCGACGGATTCGAGGCGCTGGGCGCCTTGCTGCCGCCCGCGGAAAAGCGCGGCCTCGCGCTGATCGATCCGCCCTACGAGGAACAGGAAGCGGACCTGACGCGGGTCGCCGATGCGCTCGCCGACAGCGCGCGCCGCTGGCCGCAGGGCGTGCTGATGGCGTGGTACCCGATCAAGCAGGGCGTGGTCGCCGCGCGCCTGCACCGCCGCCTGCTCGAGGCGGAAGTGCCGAAGCTGCTGGTGGCCGAGCTCTGCATCCATCCCGACGACTCGCGCGCCGGGCTGAACGGCTCGGGCCTGGTGATACTGAACCCGCCCTGGCAGCTCGCCGCCGACCTGCGCGAGGCGCTGCCGTTCCTGCACGCCGTGCTGTCGGCGGACGGAGCCGGCCGGATCCGTGTTGCCATGCTCGCGGACCAATAAAAAAGGCGGCAACCGCTTCCACGGCTGCCGCCCTGCCGCGCGGAAATCCGCGCTTTACATCGTCGGGATTACTGCTTCGGCTTTTCCTCTTCCTTCTTGTCGGCGCCGCACTTGCCCTCGCCGCACTTGCCTTCGGCCTTCTTGTCGGCGCCGCACTTGCCTTCACCACACTTGCCTTCGCCCTCGGCCTTCTTGTCGGCGCCGCACTTGCCCTCGCCGCACTTGCCTTCGCCCTCGGCCTTTTTGTCGGCGCCGCACTTGCCTTCGCCGCACTTGCCTTCCTTCGCCTTCTCCTCCTCGCCGCCAGCCAGCATGTAGCCTGCGCCGAGCGCGCTGACGGCATACGAGCTCGCCTGCGCGACGCCCGCAGCGCCGAGGGATGTCATCAGCGCGGCGCCGATGGCGAGAGCGACGGGCTTTCTCAGAACTCGATTCGACATGAAAAGATCTCCTTGGTTGATATCCTGGTGCCGGGACTCACACGCCCCAGTCCACCGCCTCGAACACTTTCTGCGCGACGCCGGCCGGGTCCTTCAGACCCTGGCCGACGATGGCAATGCTGCCGCGCGGCGCCGGAAGCACCACGCCTTCAAGACCCTGCTCGGCGATCTGCACCGGCTCGTCGATCTCGCGGTGCCGCAGCAGCAGCACCGTGACCGCGCCCTCCGGCATGCGCACCACGAGGTGCGGCACGACGTGGCCCTGGTGCACGCAGCGCGCCGCGAATGTCACGTCGCCGATCCCGGGGCGCAGGCGCGTGCCTTCCGGGTCGAGCACACCCGCGAGCGCGCCGGCTGCCACCGGCGCGAGCAGGTTCATCGCCCCCGGTTCGTGCACCACGTGGTCGACGACCTCGCGCGCGATCGATGCGCGCGGCGCGCTGACCAGCAGCACCAGACCGACCGACAGGCCGGCGACGAGGGAAGCCGCAATCGCGAAGAAGCGCCGCCGGGTCGCGGGCACGCCGCCCGCGCCGGCGGCGGGCCTCCGGATACGCGCGGGATCCACCGCGAGCGCCCGCGCGATCAGCGCGTCGAGGCCGCGGAGTTCATCCTGGTGGCGGGCGCAGGCCGCGCATTCGCCCCGGTGAGCGTCGAGCTCGGGGCCGCCCGCAGAAGGCAGGGCGCCGACCTGACGGCGGAATTCCAGGCAATTCATCATGGCGCGGGCTCCGGCGCGAGCCCGAGTTCCTGGCGCAGCCGCGCGCGGGCGCGAAACAGCCGCGTCAGCACGGCGCCCTGCTGCAGGCCCATCATCACGGCAATTTCCTTGGTCGAGTAGCCCATCATCACCTGCAGCACCAGCGGTTCGCGGTATTCGTCGTCGAGCCGGAACAGCGCCTGGCGCATGGCCGCCAGCTGTTCATCGTCCTCGGCCGCGAGCACGTCCGCCTCGGCCGCCACCAGTTCGTCGAGATCGGCGAGCGGCAGCCGCTTGCGCTCGAAACTGCGCGCGAACTCACGGCGCACGATCGTCAGGAACCACGGCTTCGCCCGCTCCTCGTCCTCCAGCGCGTCGTATGACTTCCAGGCCCGCAACATCGCCTCCTGGACCACGTCTTCGGCCAGCTGCCGGTCGCGGCCCAGCCAGAAGGCGAATCGCAGCAGGTCGGGGCGCAGGCTCTCGCACAAGACCCCGAAACGCCGACGCCGGTCCGTTTCTCCGTCCTCGCGGTTCATGTATAAAGACCGGCCATAGTCGCTGGTTATTTCGGGCCCCCGACGGGCGACTTTAGCGCAGGAAATGCCGGGCCAGGAGCCACATGGGCCAGCGAGCTACGGGACGGTTCCCCAGTACACGCCTGCGGCGCATGCGCCGCGACGTCTTTTCGCGCCGCCTGGCGCGCGAAACCCGCCTCACCACGGACGACCTGATCCAGCCCCTGTTCGTGATCGAAGGCGCGAAAAAGCGCGAGCCGATCGCCTCGATGCCGGGCATCGAGCGCCTTTCCACCGACCTGCTGGTCGCCGCGGCGGAGGACCTGTTCCGGCTGGGCATCCCCGCCGTCGCGCTGTTCCCGGTGCCGGATCCCGCGACCAAGAGCACCGACGGCCGCGAGGCCTGGAATCCCGAGGGCCTGGTCCAGCGCGTCGTGCGCGCGCTGAAGAAGGCCGTGCCCGGGCTCGGCGTCATCACCGACGTCGCGCTCGACCCGTTCACGACCCACGGGCAGGACGGCATCATCGACGCCGGCGGCTACGTACTGAACGACGTCACCGTCGAGGCGCTGGTCAGGCAGGCACGCTCGCACGCCGAAGCCGGTGCCGACGTGGTCGCGCCATCCGACATGATGGACGGGCGGATCGGCGCGATCCGCCAGGCGCTCGAGCAGGACGGTCATCAACACACCCGCATCCTCGCGTACTCGGCCAAGTATGCTTCAGCCTTCTACGGACCGTTCCGCGACGCGGTCGGTTCCGCCGGATCGCTCGGCAAGGCCGACAAGGCGACCTACCAGATGGATCCCGCCAACAGCGACGAGGCCCTGCGCGAAGTCGCGCTCGACATCGAGGAAGGCGCGGACATCGTGATGATCAAGCCCGGACTGCCCTACCTCGACGTCGTGCGCCGCGTGAAGGACGCGTTCGGCGTGCCCACGTTCGTCTACCAAGTGAGCGGCGAGTACGCGATGCTCGCGGCGGCCGCCGGCAACGGCTGGCTCGACGAGCGCAAGACCGTGCTCGAGAGCCTCGGCTGCATCAAGCGCGCGGGCGCGGACGGCATCCTGACCTACTACGCGGGCCGCGCGGCGGCCTGGCTGCGCGAGGGCTGACAGTGTCCGTACAGACCGGCCCCGGGCGATACGTGCTGTTCGGCCATCCCGTCAGCCACAGCTGGTCGCCATTCATCCACGGCATGTTCGCGCGCCAGTTCGACCATGTCGTGGACTACAAGCTGCGCGACGTGCAGCCGGTGGAATTCCGCCACGCGGTGATCAACTTCTTCGTCGAGGGCGGCGGCGGCGCCAACGTCACGCTGCCGCACAAACCGGCGGCCGCCGAGATCGTCAACGACCTCTCGGCCCGAGCGGAACGCGCGCGCGCGGTCAACACGATCATCCGCCGCAGCGCGACCGAGCTCTACGGCGAAAACACCGACGGCATCGGTCTGGTGACCGACCTGACCCGCAATCTCGGCGTCACCCTGAGCGGCGCGCGGCTGTTGATCCTCGGCGCCGGCGGCGCGGTGCGCGGCGTGCTGGCGCCGCTGCTCGAGCAGGAACCGCGCGAGATCTGCATCGCCAACCGTACGCCGGAGCGCGCCGAGCGCCTGCGCGAGGAATTCTCCGACCTCGGCGAAATTTCCGCCTCGAACTTCGACGCAGTGGACGACCGTCCCTGGGACGTCATCATCAATGCGACCGCCGCGAGCCTGGCCGGCGAGGTCCCGGCGCTGCCGCCGGACGCCGTCGGACCCGATACCGTCTGCTACGACATGGCCTACGGGCGCAGCGATACGGCGTTCATGCGCTGGGCCACCGAGCGTGGCTCGACCCGCGCCTACAAGGGCTGGGGCATGCTGGTAGAGCAGGCCGCGGAGTCGTACCTGCTGTGGCACGGCATGCGGCCGGAAACCCGCCCGGTGATGGACGCGCTCGAGCGGCTTTGACAATTAAATTATATAAATCAAATTGTTATATTGACTCTGGGGAATTTGCGATTAGTTGAACGATTTGGTCGAAAATTGGCCAAATGTTGGGCACGATTTCATTTTGATGTTATCGTGTTTCAACCCCACGGAGCCACGAAATGACTGAAGCGAACGCCCTGTTCAGGACGATCAGCCCGATCGATCATCTTGAATTCTGGAGCAATCATGCTTTTCAAGCTCGTTCAGTCGCTGAATTTCTTGAACTGAAGAACTCTGAAGTCGCAAAAATCGCTGGGGTCGCGAAGAGTTCCGTTCGCTATGACAACGAGATCCCGCGCGATCTGCGCGAACGACTTGAGGAAATTGCAAATATCTGCAATTTAGTCGCACAGTATTTTGAAGGGGATGCGGGCAAAACTGCACTATGGTTTCGTACCAAGAACCCGATTCTTGGAGAAATTTCTCCGAGGGACATGATTAGATTTGGTCGCTACGACAAATTGCGCAGATTCATTGTTGGGGCTCAAATGGATCGAGACGCAGATCGCCGTGCAATACAGCGACTAGACTCGACGCGGAACTCGGAGAATCACACCGAGCCTACCGCGAATGCCCAATCGAACGCGCCGTAGCAGAACTCGCAAGCCACTTCCGCCGGTCCGGCACACGATACCGGATCCCACTGGTACGCCAGATCTTCACGAACTCGAAAAGTTCACACATCGCGATCTGCGCCGATGGCAATCTGCGTCGGAGAAACTCAATGAACTACAGAGAGAGCTCTACTTTGGACTCGAGAGCCAAAGAATGGCCACTCGTTCCGACTTGCTGGCCTCACTTCGAGCCAAGCCAGCCGCACAATTCACGTTCAGCAATTGGGTCCGAATCGTCGACTATCGGTACTGCTTGGCGCCGCTCTCGCCTGCCGGAAGTCTCCGTGGAGTCGGCGGTCGCTTCAACATCGGTCAAGACCTGGGACTTGCGGGGTTTGCATCCTGGCCCGCACTGTACTTAGCTGAAGATCTTGAAACCGCATACCGAGAAAAATTTCACTGTCGAGCAAGTTCCGCAACCGCCGGCTTGACGCCGATTGAACTAGCCCTGCAATCCAAAGCTGGCTTTCTGGTGGCCCCCATTCAAGGACACATTTCCAGCATCCTTGATATCGACGATGCGGACTCATTGCGACCTTTCTGCAGTTTGATCGGAAAATTCACGATGCCTGCCAAGGTCAGGACCCTTGCAAAGGCCTTGCGAATACACGAGCCTCAACTTGTCCGGAGCCCTCGACTCCTGCAGCGCGCAGTTCTTTCAAGGCGGTGGCGAGCGGTGCCAATGCAATTCGATTTTCCGGCGCCCTCGCAGGTCTTTGGAAACTTGGTCAAGGATGCCGGCTATGAAGCACTGCTTTACAAGTCGTCTCAAAATGGCAAGCGCTGTCTTGTGGTATTCCCTGAACGACTGGTGAACTCAGATTCTTTCGTCGACGTTACCGGAGACTGCCCAAAGGAAATTACGACAGAGCGACTGGACCAATTCACATGGCCTGAGATGCAAGATCATCTCTTGCTGTAAGGTCGCAGTCGGGAAAACTTTGGCGTCAACCGGCCTACCGGTCAACCTGTCGGCTTAGGTAACTGTCCTTCAGCGCCACGTAGTGCGCCGCCGATTCCGCGAGATACGCGACTTCCTTTTCCGTGAGCGCGCGCGCCTGCCGCGCCGGGCTGCCGATCCACAGCGTGCGCGGCGGCAGATGCCTGCCCGCCGGCACCAGCGCGCCCGCGCCGACGATCACCTCGTCGCCGACGACGGCACCGTCCATCAGGATGGCGCCCATGCCGATCAGGCAGCGGTTGCCGATGGTGCATGCGTGCAGGATCACGCGATGGCCGACCGTGCAGTCGTCACCGACCACGAGCGGAATGCCGCCCCCGCCCGCGAGCCGGTCGCTCGCGACGTGCAGGACGCTGCCGTCCTGGATGCTGGTGCGCGCGCCGACCGTGATCGCATTGACGTCGCCGCGCAGCACCGCGCCGGGCCAGATCGAGGAATCGTCCCCGATCGCGACGCGGCCGATGACGGACGCTGTCGGATCGACCCAGACGCGCCGGCCGATCGCGGGTTTCCATTCACGGTAAGGACGGACGTTCATCCGCGCATTGTCACGAACTCTTCGGCGCTGGTCGGGTGAATCGCGACCGTGTCGTCGAAATCGCGCTTGGTAGCGCCCATGCGGATCGCGACCGCGAATCCCTGCAGCATCTCGTCCGCGCCCATGCCGAACACGTGCAGGCCAACGATGCGCCGCTCCGGGCCGGTCGTAACGAGCTTGATTTCCGCCCGCCGGCGGCGCGCGGTGATGCCGTGGTAGAGCGGCATGAAGTCGCCCTGGAACACCGAAACCGAATCGCCGTGCTCGGCGCGCGCCGCGGCCTCCGTCAGGCCGACGGTGCCGATCGGCGGGTGGCTGAAGATCACGGTCGGGATATTGCGGTAGTCGAGATGACGGTCCGCCATGCCGCCGAACAGCCGGTCGGCGAGCCGCCGAGCGGCCGCAATCGCGACCGGCGTCAGCTCGGACCGCCCGGTCACGTCGCCGATCGCATGGATGCCGGGAACGTTCGTGTCCTGGCGCAGGTCGGTCGTCACTTCGCCGCGCGGGCCGGTCGCCACGCCCGCCTCGGCCAGGCCGAATCCCGCCGTGTTGGGCGTGCGGCCGATGGCCCAGATCACGCAGTCATGCGGATCGAGGCTGCGCCCGTCCGCGAGCTGCACCCGGTGCCCGCCTGCGTCCGAACGGATCGCCGACACGGCGGCGTGATCGACGATGGCGATGCCGTCCGCCTGCATGGCCGCCATCAGCCGCCGCGACAGCATCTCGTCGAACGAGCGCAGGATACGGTCGTGGCGGATCGCGACCGTCACGCGCGCGCCGAGCGCGGCGAACACGCCCGACAGTTCCGCCGCGACATAGCCGCTGCCGATAACCGCGACCGAGGCCGGCATGCGCGGGAGCGCAAAGAACCCGTCGGACGTGATGCCGGCGGAGGCGCCGGGCAGGTCCGGGACGAGCGGCCGGCCGCCGGTCGCCACGACGATGTGCGGCGCCTCGTGCGTCCCGTCTCCGATCGCGACCCGCCCCGCGTTCAGCAGGCGCGCCCCCGCGCGCAGGAGCGTGACCTTGCGCCGCGCCAGGTTCTCGAGATAGATGCCGTGCAGCCGCCGGACGTAGCCGTCGCGGCGCTCCTTCAGCACGGCCCAGTCGTGGCCCGCGAGCCTGACGTCGAATCCATAGTCGGCGGCATCGGCGATGCCGTGCGCGAGGTCGGCGGCGTGATACATGATCTTCTTCGGCACGCAACCGGCATTGACGCAGGTGCCGCCGATAGCGCCGAGCTCGGCCAGCACCACGCGCGCGCCGTGATCCGCCGCGCGCTGCGCGCAGGCGAGGCCGCCGCTGCCGCCGCCGATCACGATCAGGTCCCAGTGCTGCGTCATCACCGTCCTGCCGGGAAGCCGTGGAGGCCGATGATATACTCGAACCGGTCATGCTCTGGATCATCGCGCTCGCCATCGCGGCGCTCATCGCCGCCGCAGCCATCACCGCCCGACGCGGACTCATGCGGCTGAGCGACGAACGGCAGCAGGCCTGGGCCGCGCTCGAAACACAACTCGCCAAACGCCAGGAGCTGATGACGATGATCGTCGGGCTCTGCGCGCGCCTGCTGCACGACGAGCACGAAGCCATCGAGCGGGTCACGCACGCTGCCGATGCGGTGCAGGCCGCCGCGCGGCGCGGGGACATCCCGGCGCTCGCCGCCGCGGAAAAATCCCACCAGGCCGCGGTCGAGACGCTGTTCGCGCTGACCGGCAACTATCCGCAGCTGGCCGGCAGCACGGCTTTCGAGGCGTTGCGCGAGCGCGTCGCCACGCTCGATGGGCGGGTCGCCGAGCGGCGCGAGCAGTACAACCTCGCGGCCAGCATGCTCAACATGCGCTGCAGCGCGTTTCCGCACCGGCTGGTGGCGTGGAGCACCGGGGTACACCCGGCGGCATTGCTGGGCTTCGGCGACAGCGCGCCGGGCCACGCGGTCTCCCGCTAGTCCGGTGCAAATCGCGACCTGGAACGTCAACTCGCTGCGCGTGCGGCTCGACCACCTGCGCCAGTGGCTGGCCGCCAACCCGGTCGACGCCATCGCGCTGCAGGAACTCAAGCTGACGGACGAGCAGTTCCCGCACGACGAGATCGGGGCGCTCGGGTTCAGGGCCGTGCACTACGGCCAGAAGACCTACAACGGCGTCGCGATCCTCGCGCGCCAGGCACCGGCGGACGTGGTCACCGGCATCCCCGGCGATGACGACCCGCAGCGGCGCGTGATCGCGGCGACCGTCGGCGGCATCCGGCTGGTCAACGTCTATGTGCCAAACGGCCAGGCGCCCGATTCCGACAAGTACGTCTACAAGCTCGCCTGGCTCGAGCGCCTGTGCGCCTATCTCGCAGCGCTGCTTGCGAAGCACCAGCAACTGCTCGTGGTCGGCGACTTCAACATCGCTCCCGAGGACCGGGACGTGCACGACCCGGCGCAGTGGGAGGGTTCGGTGCACGTCAGCGCGCCGGAGCGCGCAGCGCTCGCGAAGATCACGTCCCTCGGCCTGGCCGACCTGTTCCGGCGCTTCGAACAGCCGCCGAAAACCTATTCCTGGTGGGATTACCGCATGGGCGCATTCCGCAGGAACCATGGCCTGCGCATCGACCTGATGCTCGCGTCGGCGGCGCTTGCCGGGCGCTGCACCGCGTGCACCATCGACCGCTCGACGCGCGCGCTGGAACGCCCGTCGGACCATGCCCCGGTGACTGCCGCGTTTGACATAGGCTGACCCGCAGGATGTGACCCTGCGCATAGTCGCGGCAATACGCTTCGCAGGACCCGCCACGGGCAGCGTAAACTGCCTGGAATTCCGCTCCCCGAGGGGTCCCCGCACCCGCGTGCCAAGGGCGTATCGCCGCAGCGACTTCGACGTCACGGACACCGTGCAGGTCAGTTCGCCTGCCGCCGTGCGCGAAGCGGTGCTGCAGCTCTACTCGGACACCTGGCCCGGCGCGCCGCGCACGCAACTCGAGACGGCGCTGCACGATTTCGAGCGGCTGTTCACCGGCCAGACGCCCGGCTACCTCGGCGTCGACACGGTCTATCACGACCTGCAGCATTCGCAGGACGTGGTGCTGGCGATGGCGCGCCTCATGGCCGGCTATGAGCGCGGCCACAAGGACGGGCCGCGCATCGGCGCAGAACGCGGGCTGATGGGCATGGTCACCGCCCTGTTCCACGATTCGGGCTACATCCGCGAGACCGGCGAGAGCGCGATCCCGAACGGCGCCGTGTTCACGCGTAATCACGTCACGCGCAGCGCGCGTTACCTCACGAAGTACCTGCCGACGGCGGGACTCGGCGACTGGGTGCCGGTCGCGACGCGCATCGTCCATTTCACCGGCTACGAGATGCCGATCGACAGCGTGCGCGTCAACGATCCGCGCGACCGGCTGGTCGGTCACCTGCTCGGCACCGCCGACATGCTCGCGCAGATGGCGGACCGCTGCTATCTCGAGAAATGCCGCGACCGGCTGTACGCGGAGTTCGTGCTCGGCAACGTCGCGGTGCACGCCGGCGCCGACGGGCTCAAGGTGCTGTACGGCTCGGGGCTCGACCTGCTGCGGCAGACGCCGCAGTTCATCTCGTCCACGATCGAGAACCGCCTCGGCAAGGCGTTCGGCCATGCCTACCGCCACGTCGAGCCGCTGTATGGCGGCGACAATCCCTACATGAACGCGATCCGGCAGAACGTCGAGTACCTGCGCGGACTGATGCGCGGCAGCCGCTGGCCGATGCTGCGCCGCAATCCACCGGTGTTCACGGTCGAGCCGAACGCCATGGACGGCGTGCGCACGCTGCTGCTCGAGCACCTCAAGGAAGTCTGGAAGTCGCCGCCCGCGCGCATCAACGCCGGCTGAGCCGCGCGTAGCGCGAGCGCATGCGCAGCGGCGCATCCACACCCAGCACGTATCGCTCGCGGATCGAAGGCAGCCGCGCCAGTATTTCCGCCTCCCCTTCCACGCCGTTTCCCGTAATCGCCTCGGCCAGCAGGCGCACGGTCATCCGGCGCAGCGCGGGCTGCGCGACCGGCGCGTAGCTCAGGTGCCAGGGTTCGGGCTGCACGCCGGATCCGCGGCGCGTGTAGGGACGATAGAAACCGAAGCGCCGCATGTTGGCGGCAAGCCATCGTGAGAGCGGCGCGAACGGGCCACCGCGGCGGAATTCCTCCACCTCGAGGCGCGGCTCGTAACCCGCGGCGATGACCCCGCCGTCGGCCACGTCGATGTCGCTGCCCCAGTGGTGGCGGCTCGCGCCCGGCAGCGCCGACCACAACAGGATGGTCTCCACCCGCGCGCCCGGATCGAGCGCGCCCATCCGCACGGGGCGCCCGCGCCGGTCCCGCGCCGGGCGCTCGCCGCGGTACTTGGCATTCCAGATCAGGCGCTGGCGCTCGAAGTCGCGGAACGACGACACGGCGGCGAGATCGAATCCATCCCGCATGGCAGCATCGCGCATGGCCAGGAACGGGCGGACGGCCGCGGCATGCAGCAGGCAGCGCGGTCCGGTGAGGGTGACGATGTGGCCGCGGTCCCGGCCGGTCAATTGCAGCCCGTTCAAGGCGGGTATGATGCGGGTTTATCGATAAGGTCGCCACGATCGCATGAAGGGGATTCTCGGCAGCAAGGGGCTCGCCATTGCGGCCGCCGCGGGCGCGGTGGCCGGCATCGTGCTGGCCGGCATGATCATCGCCGGCTGGGGGCCCGCCGCCGGCTCCGGCGGACTGCCTTGGCTGCTGGGGGGCCTGCTGCTGCTGCTGGTGATGGCCTTCTGGGCCGGCCGGCGTTCTGGAGCGCGCACCGACGCGCCGCTCGCGGACCTGCTGCGCTCGGTCGAGCGGCTCTCGAGCGGCGACTGGCATACGCGCATCGACACGCCGCAGGGCCGCATCGGCGGTGCGCTCGGCAGCGCGCTCGAGCGGCTGCGCATCAATCTCGCCGACCACGCCGCGACCGGGCGCGCGCTCGACAACATGCTGGACAGCATGAACGACGCGGTGTTCCTGACCTCGCCCGACGGGCTGATCAAGCGCGTCAACCTGGCCGCGACACAGTTGCTCGGCTGGTCGCAGATGGAGCTGCTCGGCCGCGAGCTCGCCTACGTGATCTCGGACCAGGACCGCACCAACTTCAACATCGAGCAGGCCGCGAACGAGATGCTCGAGCTGACGGTGCGCACCAAGGCCGGGCAGACCATCCCGGTGTCGCTGTCGGGCTCGGTCATGGCGGCGGAGGACCCGCGCTTCCAGGGCTGCATCTTCGTCGCGCGCAACATCACCGAGCGCAAGCGCGCCGAACGGCGCATCCGCTACCTCGCGCGCTACGACACGCTGACCAAGATCCCGAACCGGCTGCAGTTCCAGCATTCGCTGCAGCAGGCGATCGCGCGCACCCGCCGCGCGGGGTGCGAGCTCGCGCTGATCTACATGGACCTCGACCGCTTCAAGGAAGTCAACGACACCTTTGGCCACGCCGCCGGCGACCGCGCGCTCGAGATCCTCACCGAGCGCATGAGCCGCAAGCTGCCGCCGGACACCATGCTCGGCAGGCTGGCGGGCGACGAGTTCGCGCTGTTCGTCGAGAACCTGCCGGCCGAGACCGACAACCGGCCGGTGATCGCGGCGCTCGCGCGCGAGGTGCTCGACGAGCTTGGCCGCCCGTTCCAGCTCGGCCAGCACGAGCTGTACGTCACCGGCAGCGTCGGCATCGCGCTGTGCCCGCGCGACGCCGACAACGTCGTCGACCTGATCCGCGACGCCGACGCGGCGATGTATTACTCGAAGCAGAATGGCGGCAACAGCCACAGTTTCTTCACGCCGGAAATGAGCGCAGTCGCGGTCGAGCGGCTGATGCTGAAGAGCAAGCTGCGCCGCGCGGTGGAGCGCGACGAGCTCGTGATCCTGTACCAGCCGAAGGTGGACCTGCGCGACGGCCGCGTGGTTGGCGGCGAGGCGCTGATCCGCTGGCGCCTGCCCGGCCACGGCGACATCTCGCCGGCGCAGTTCATACCGCTCGCCGAGGAATCGAACCTGATCCAGGAAATCGGCGTATGGGTGCTGAAGCGCGTCTGCCGCGACTACCGCAGCTGGCAGGACGAGGTGCCGAAACCGGGCCGCATCTCGATCAACCTGTCGCTCAAGCAGCTGCGCCAGGCGGAGTTCCTGACGCGCTACCGCTCGGTGTTCGACGAATCGGGCGTCGCGCCGTCCAATTTCGAGCTCGAGATCACCGAGACCACCCTGATGACCGAGGCGGGCCGGATGGTCCGGCTGCTCGACGAGCTGCACGCCATGGGCCTGCACCTGTCGATCGACGACTTCGGCACCGGCTATTCCTCGCTGTCGGCGCTGCAGCAGTTCCCGGTCGGCACGCTGAAGATCGACCAGTCTTTCGTCCGTCATGCGACCGTGTCGCGCGAGGACGCGACGCTCGTGCGCACGATCATCGAGATGGGCAAGAACCTCGACCTCGAGGTGGTCGCCGAGGGCATCGAGTCGCAGCAGCAGCTCGATTTCCTGCGCAGCCGCGACTGCCACTACGGCCAGGGCAAGCTGTTCGGCGAGCCGATGACGGCCACGAATTTCCTGCAGCTCCTGCTGGCGCAGGGCCGCGGCGAGGTCGGCTACGGGCGGATGTTCGCCAGCCGCTGAGCCCGCGGGCCGTCAGGTCTTCGCAACCCGCGCCGCGCCGTCACGGCGCGTGTAAACCCGGACCCGCTCCCCGACCGTGAACGACTCGTCGCGCGCCTGCACGACCGAGATGGTGCGCCCGCCTTCGAGCTCCACCGTGAACTGCCAGGCGTTCTGGCGGGTGGCCTTCTCCTCGACGGCCTGGCCGGCAACCGCGCCGGCGACCGCCCCGACGGCGCCCGCGATGTCCTGCCCGGAACCACTGCCGACGGCGCGCCCGGCCTGGTAGCCGATCAGGCCGCCGCCAACGCGCCCGAGCGCGGTGCGCTGCCCCTCGATCACCGCGTCGTCCACCGCGACGACCCGACCGTACTGCACGTCCCAGGCGACCTTCGCCTCCTGCCGTGAATACAGGCGTCCGCTCGACGGCGAGGCACAGCCCGCCGCCGCCAGCGCCGCGAGGATGACCGCCAGGATCCAGCTTTTTCGAATCGGCATGACCCGCTCCTTGGGCCCCGGAACCGGACCCCACGGTAAAGGGTAACGCAGCAAGGGGTCCGCCGGTTGACGGCGGGTTATGCTCTGTACGAACGAGCGGCCGTGAACCGCCCACGGGGGATTGCGACTGGAACACAGCGTCCTGGAAGACGTCCTGCTGCTGCTGACGGCGACCCTCGTCGTCGTGGTCGGCCTGCGCCGCCTGCGCCTGCCCCTGATCCTCGCCTTCCTGCTGGTCGGCATGGCCGTCGGCCCCCACGCGCTCGGCTGGGTGATGCCGACGGAAACCACCGGCACGCTGGCCGAGTTCGGCGTCGTGTTCCTGCTGTTCACGCTCGGGCTCGAGTTCTCGCTGCCGCGGATGATCGCGACGCGCGGCGAGGTATTCGGGCTCGGCGGCATCCAGGTCGGCGTGACGACGGCCGCGGTCGCCGCGATCGGCTGGAGCTTCGGCCTGGCGCCCGAGGTCGCGATTCTCCTCGGCGGCGCGGTCGCGATGTCGTCCACCGCCATCGTGCTGCGACAACTGACCGAGCAGGACGAGCTCAACCGCACGCACGGCCGGCTCGCATTCGGCACGCTGCTGTTCCAGGACCTGGCGGTCGTGCCGTTCCTCGCGCTCGCCGGCGTGCTGGCGTCGCCGCAGGAGTCCTACACCGCGTTCGAGATCGGCTTCGCGGTGCTGAAAGCCGCGGTCGCGCTGGTCATCGTGCTGGCCGCCGGCCGCTGGCTGCTGCGCCCGCTGTTCCACGAGATCGCCTCGAGCGGCGCGCCGGAACTCTTCACCTTCGCCGTGCTGTTCGTCGCGATCGGCTCCTCCTGGGCGACGCACGCCGCCGGCCTCACGTTCGCGCTCGGCGCGTTCCTCGCCGGCATGATGCTGGCCGAGACCGAGTACCGCTACCAGGTCGAGGCCGGGATCCGGCCGTTCCGCGACACGCTGCTCGGGCTCTTCTTCGTGACGGTCGGCATGCAGCTCGACGTTCCGGGCCTGCTGCGCCAGCTGCCGACAGTCATCGCGCTGCTCGCGGGCCTGCTGCTGCTGAAGGCCGCGATCATCACGGTCGCCGCGCGGCCTTACGCGGGCCAGTGGTTCAAGGCGCTGCGCACGGGCCTGGTGCTGTCGCCGGGCGGCGAGTTCGGGTTCGCGCTGCTCGCGCTGCTGCTGCAGAACCGCCTGGTCGGCGCCGAGGTCACGCAGCCGTTCCTGGCCGCGATCACGCTCAGCATGCTGCTCGCGCCGATGCTGATCCGGCACAACAAACGCATCGCGCGCGTCGTGTTGCGCGAGAGCGGGCCGCTGCAGACCGAGCTTGCCCGCCTCGACGCGGCGAACAAGGCGCTCGCCGCGCGCGAGCACGTGATCCTCTGCGGCTACGGCCGCGTCGGCCAGAACGTCGCGCGCGTGCTCGAGGGCCAGGGCTTCGAGATCATCGCGATGGACCTCGACCCGCTGCGCGTCCGGGTCGCGCGCGCTGCCGGCGATGCCGTGGTCTACGGCGATGCCGCCGACGAGGGCATGCTGCAGTCCGTCGGCCTCGAGCGCGCGAGCGCTGTGGTCGTGACGTTCTCGGAC
The DNA here is from genome assembly GCA_050179155.1 of Steroidobacteraceae bacterium. Classification (GTDB taxonomy): domain Bacteria; phylum Pseudomonadota; class Gammaproteobacteria; order Steroidobacterales; family Steroidobacteraceae; genus SCUD01. The sequence goes on along the minus strand of JBFXFJ010000004.1, from coordinate 37,627 downwards.
CCGACCCGCTCGCTCGCGATCGTCCAGGCCGTGCGCCGCAAGCGGCCCTACCTGCCGATCCTGGTGCGCACCATGGACGACACCCAGCTCGAACAGCTGCTGGCCGCCGGCGCCACGGAAGTGGTGCCGGAGACGCTCGAGGCCGCGCTCACCCTGGTGTCGCACGCCCTGCTGGTGCTCGACGTGCCGATGTCGCGCGTGATCCGCACGGTCGGCGACATCCGCGAGCAGCGCTACAAGACGCTGCGCTCGGTGTACCGGCGCGACGCCGCCGGCCCGGTCGAGGATGCGCGTGCGCTGCGGGAGGAACTGCACACGGTGGTGCTGCCGCCCGGCGCCTGGTCGATCGGCAGGACCATCAACGAGATCCGCACCCGCGGTGCCGAGGTGTCATTCACCGCCGTGCGGCGCGACGGCATCGTCGGCCGCGACCCGGACCCCGAGATGAAGCTGCGCGAGGGCGACGTGGTCGTGCTGTTCGGCACGCCCGAAGCCCAGGAACACGCCGAGGCGGTGCTCCTCGCCGGTTAAGAGGGGTCGCATCCCCTTGCTAAAGGGATGCGACCCCTTTTTTTACGGGAAGGTGAGGTCGACGCTGCCGGAACCGGTGTCGATGACGCCGCTGCCGGCGCCGTCCTTCATGCGTACGGTCCAGACGTCGTCCGATTCGCGCACCGTCGCGCCGGGCGCGTTCACGTCCACGCCGCCGCTGCCGGTGTCGATGCGGATCTCCATCGACGGCATCCCGGACGAGCGCAGGTTGACGCTGCCGGAGCCAGTGTCGATCCGCAACCGCTCGAGCGCGGAGAGATCGCCTTCGACCTCGACGCTGCCGGAGCCGGTGTCGACGTCCAGTTCCCGCAGGTTCGACACAGCGCGCGCGCGCACGGAGCCCGAGCCGGTGTCCGCCTCGATCGAGCCGCTGAAGTTCTCGATGGTCACGCGGCCGGAGCCGGTGTCAGCCGCAGCCTCGCCGGACCCGTTCTGGATCTCGACCGAACCGGAACCCGTGTCGGCGGAAATCCTGCATTCGCAATCGGTGATCGACACCGAGCCGCTGCCGGTATCGGCGCTGACTTCGCCGCGGTGGCTGACGACCTCGACCTTGCCGCTGCCGTTGTCCAGGGTCAGGCGCCCCTCGCCGTTCGTGGAGCGCAGCAGCCCGCTGCCCCCGTCGAGCCGGAGCTCGCCCGAATACGCATTCGCGACGATCTCGCCGAGGTGGTTGTCGACGGTGAGCCTGCTGCCTGCCGGCGCGCGGATCACGAGGTCCACGCGCACTGCGGGCGCGTCGTCGCGGTCGCCGACCAGGCGGATGCGCTCGCCGAGATGCTCGGTGTAGGACACGCCCCACCACATCGACGTGCCGCTGGACCAGTAGATCTTCGGGAAATGCGCGCGCGGCAGGAACACGTCGAAGCGCGAGCCGGCACCGACGTCCGCGGTGCGGTACTCGATCAGTCCCAGCAGGCGCTCGGCCTCGGCCTGTGATTCGGCGTCGATGGTGGTGCGCGCGGTGATGAGCACGCCCGCCTCGGTGCCGCGTTCCACGCGGATGTCGCCGATCAGGTTGCGGACTTCCAGTCCTTTCACCGATTCGGGCTTGAACTGCCAGGCGCGGGTCACCGTCGCACTCGCCGCCATGGCGGGGAGGGACGCCAGGAACAGGGCGAATGCGACGGTGCCGCTCAGGAACTTCTGCATGATCATCTTCTCCGGATTCGGGTTGGTTCGACTCAGGACGTCTCGTCGCGATAGCGGCGCACCCACATGGCGGCGGCCAGCAACAAACCCGCGGCGACCACACCGAGCCACAGGTCGGGCGAGCTGTAGAAATCCTTCAGGCTGCCGACCAGGTCGAGCTGGCTCAGCTTGATGACCTCGGCGCCCGCGTCGGCATCGCTCATGTCGCCGGTGCCGCCGGTCGTGCCCAGCAAGCGCTTGAGTCCGAACAGCCGGCCGGTGATGAAATCACCCATGTACTCCGAGCCCATGACCACCCGCTCGAGTACCCAGATGGCGACCGGCGGCAGCACCGCCCACAGGAACGGGCCCCTGGGCGCCCATGCCGAAGCGAGCATCAGGTAGCCCACGATCGGCGCATACCAGAGCATCGCGGTGACGCACCACATGAACGCGACCATGATTCCGCCGAGGATGGCTTCCGGCTGCCACATGATGGCCGCGGACATGCCGCTCATGGCGAGCTTGGCCGAGCCGCCGGCGGCGATCAGGAGCTGCGCGAGTACCGCGCCCGCCATCGCAACCAGCGGGATCACCACGCTGGCGACCGCAAACTTCGACAGCACCGTCTCGGCGTCCGACAGCGGCAGCGACTTCCAGAACAGCACGCTGCGGTCGCGCCGGTCGGAGTACAGCGAGTCGAGCGAATAGAAGAACGAGATGATGCCCATCACCACCAGGACGACGAGCGCCAGGCCGGCGTAGGCGATCACCAGCAGCTTGAGCTGCACTTCCTGCGGGAACTGGCCGAAGGTCGAACTGCCATCCATCGTGCCAATCGGCCCGAGATGCACGTTTCCGGTCAGCAGAGCGAGCGCAAGGCACGCGAGCACGACCAGCGGCGCGACCCAGATCGCCTTGTGCTCCCAGATCTCGCGGCGGATCAGCCAGATGAAGCGGTTCATGCGCGTGCTCCCTGAATGGTCGCGACGAACAGGTCGGCAACCGAGGGCACGCCCACCTCGCCGAGGCGTTCCAGTTCAGCGCGGTCCGCGCCCTTGAACAGCATGTGCGTGCGGCCGAGGCCCTGGCGTTCGGCCAGCGGCTTGTGCGTGCGGGCGGCGGCGACGTGCTCGGGCCGCACCGCGACCTGCGCGTACTGCTCCTGCACTTCGTCCATCGCCGCGTCGAGCACAATGCGCCCGCGGTCGATGAACAACAGGTCGGTCAATATGTGCTCGACCTCCTCGACCTGGTGTGTCGTGACGAGGATGGTGCGCTGCTCGTCGAAATATTCGTTCAGCAGGGTCTCGTAGAACTGCTTGCGCATGAGGATGTCGAGGCCGAGCGTCGGCTCGTCGAGCACCAGCAGCCTGGCGTCGATCGCCATCACCAGCGCCAGGTGCAGCTGCGTCACCATGCCCTTGGACAGCTCCTTGACCCGGCTTCCCTGCTTGATGTCGCTGCGCGACAGGAAACTCTCGCAGACCTCGCGGCGGAATTTCGGGTGCGTCGCGCCGACGAAGTCGATCAGCTGGCGCACGCGGATCCAGCGCGGCAGCACGGCAACGTCGGCGATGAAGCAGACGTCCTGCATCAGCTGGTGGCGCTGGCGGTAGGGATCGAGGCCGAGCAAGGAGAGCTCGCCCTCGTAGCGCGTCAGGCCGAGCAGCGCTTTCAGCGCCGTGGTCTTGCCGGCGCCGTTCGGGCCGATCAGGCCGACGATGCGCCCGGGGCCGACATGGAAAGAGATGTCATTCAGGGCGCGGGTCGTGCCAAAGGCCTTGCCGAGCCCGCGCGCCACGATCAGGTCAGTCACGCTCGCCTCCCCCGGCTGTGTCGTCGTCCGGCGTCGACTTCAGGCTTGAAGCCGGCGCGGGTGGAATCTTGTCGAGGGCGTCCAGCAGCTCTTTCGGCTCGAAGCCGAGGCGCTGGATCCGGCCCGCCATCTTGGGCCACTCTTCCTCGAGGAAATGCTGTCGCTCGTCTTTCAGGAGCGCGCGGCGCGCGCCTTCGGTCACGAACATGCCGCGTCCGCGGCGCTTCTCGACCAGCTGCTCGTCAACGAGCTGCTGGTAACCCTTCAGCACGGTCAGCGGGTTCAACCGGTATTCCGCCGCGACGCTCCTGACGGACGGCAAGGGATCGCCGTCATTCAGTACGCCCTCCAGGATCATCGCCACCACGCGATCGCGCAGCTGGCGGTAGATCGGCAGGCTGTCGTTCCAGTTGGTGTCCATGCTTTGCTACTTGGTGAGTTAGCTTGCTAGCAGACTACTTTAGCAGAGCACCTTCGGCAGCACTGTTGACGCTCTTGCCCGGCTCCGTGGCCGCAGCCGACTGCGCAACCAGCGTCGCCACCCGCTTGGCAACCACGACGATCTCCGGCAGCTCGACAGTCGCCGCGAACATCGCATTGCCCTGGGCGACGCGCTTCGCGACCACCGTCACTTCCGGCAGGGTCACGGCCGCCATCTGGGCTTCGCTGACGAGCGTCAGCTCGCCGACTTCCACGATCCCGCGGGGTGCCGCGGTGAGGTGGGCCTGGTCCATCACCAGTCCGCTCAGTGACACGATCGCAACCGCTGCCATGGCGCTGACTGTCCGACGGGTGCTTTTTTCGACGATTGTGAACATGACCTTCTCCTTTCCTTTGCTTCGTTTCGGTGGGGCCCTTGGTCCCGCTCCGATGTACTGATGTGCTCCTCTGGTGTTGTAGTGAACTATAACACCGACTCCGATGCAAGTGCTTTTTGAGTCTTTTTTTGAGGGGTCTGCATATATCAATAAAAACAATAGGTTGCGGTCCGAGAAAATCCGGTTCGGGTGGTTTTCGGCGCGATGGAGCCGCCGGCGGCGCCGATTTTGCGCAGGAATGGAACACCTTCCAGGTACCCGGAACGTTCAAGAAGGTGCCGGCCGGGCCATCAGCGGTACAGTGGCCGGCGATGGAGGCAGGGGACGCCGACGCACAATTGATGCTGCGCTACGCCGCGGGCGACGCGCGCGCGTTCGATGAGCTCTATGCCCTGCACCGTAGCGGTCTCTGGCGCTTCATCCGCCGCTCGGTGCGCGATGCGGCGGCCACCGACGACGTGTTCCAGGAGTGCTGGTCGCGCGTCATCACGAATCGCGCGCGCTACCGCCCGACCGCGCGCTTCGCGACCTGGCTGTACCGGATCGCGCACAACTGCTGCATGGACTACTGGCGGCGGAGCACACGCCGCCACCGGCGCGAGTCCGCGGACGACGATGCCGTCGCCGCCGCGAGCGACGAGACTTCCGCAGGGCCGCTCGACGCGGCTGTTGACGACGAAGACAGCGACCGGCTCGCCGCGGCGCTCGCGCAATTGCCGGATGAGCAGCGCGCGGTCTTCCTGCTGTATGTCGAGGGCGGGTTGTCGGTCGCGGAAATCGGCGAGATCACCGGCGCCAATCCGGAGACCGCCAAGAGCCGGCTGCGCTATGCAGTCGCGAGACTGAAGGAATCACTCGGCGCCGATGCGCCGGCGGACTGAAGATATGGAACCGGACCAGGACCAGCCGATCGCGCGCGAGCCCTGGCAGCGGCTGCTGCGGGAACGCTATGACGCGCCGCCGGAGGTGACGGATGCACGCATCCGCCAGGCGGCGCGGCGCGCGCTCGCGCCCCGCCCCTCGCGCTGGTGGCTGCCGGCGTCGCTCGCTGCGAGCGTGCTGCTCGCGGTCATGCTGGTGCAATGGCAATACGGCGACGATCGCGCGCCCGACTTCGTCACCGAGTCCGACGTCGCCGCGCCGATGAGCGCGGCGCCCGCCGCAATGGACGCCGCGGAATCCGCCGGTCGCGCGCAGGAAGCGCGGCAGGCGCCCGCGACGGATGCCGCCATTGTGCCGCCATCCGTCCCTCCCCCGCTGCTGGAATTGCCGAAGTACGACTCCACGCCTGCGGCATCGGCCGAGCGCGAAACGCCGGTGACCGGAATCACCGCTGGCGCGCCTGCGCAGGCAGTGGCGCCGGCCACGCCGGCTCCAGCCGCGGAGTCGCGCAGTTTCGGCAAGCTCGGCGGCTTGAAGGAATCCAGGGAAGCGCCGCGCGATCCCGAGGAATGGTACGAAGAGATCGAGGCCTTGCGCGCGCAGGGCCATAGCGAGGAAGCTGACGCCGAGCTCGCGAGCCTCGAAGCGGCGTGGCCAGGCTGGCTCGAGAAGAATCACCCGCAGAATCGCTGATCCGGTCCGGGAGTTCCATCCGAATGAGCAGCACGCCCGGCGCCGGGAGCGGCATCGTGAACGGCAATTCCGGCCGCGCCGTCGCCTGGCTTGTCCTGGCGCTCATGGCGCTTGCCAATTTCGGCAATTACTACGTCTACGACTCGATCGGACCGGTCGCCGACCTGCTGCAGCGGCAGCGCGATTTCAGCGACTCGCAGCTCGGCATGCTGAATGCCATCTACAGCCTGCCGAATGTCGTGCTGATTCTCCTCGGCGGCATTCTCGTGGATCGCTACGGCGCCGCACGCATGCTGGTGTGGACCGGCCTCGTGTGCCTGGCGGGCACGGCTCTCACTGCCTGGAGCCCGGCATTCTCCGGGATGGCCACCGGCCGATTGCTGTTCGGCATCGGCGCGGAGACCTTCAACATCGCGACGATCGCGGCCGTCGTGAAGTATTTCTCCGGGCGGGACCTGGCGTTCGCAATCGGGACCAGCATCGCGGTCGGGCGCGCCGGCGCATTCTCCGCCGACATGTCCCCGACCTGGTTTGCCGGCGCCTATGCCGGGGGCTGGCAGCCGCCGCTGGTCATCGCGACCCTGCTCGCGGCATTGTCCGCCGCGGCGGTCGTGGCCTACTGGTGGCTGGATCGCAGCCGGGGCCACGAGGATCCCCGCGCGCCGGGCGCATCACGGCGTTTCTCGCTGCGCGATCTCACGGGCTTCGGCCCGGCGTACTGGTACCTGCTGGTGCTGTGCGTGCTCTGGTATTCGGTGATCTTCGCGTTTCGCAGCACGTTTGCGATCAAGTATTTCCAGCACGCGCACGGGCTCGACCTCGCGGCCGCCGGCGCGATCAACGCCTGGGTGTTCCTCGCGGCGCTGTTCGCCACGCCGGCATTCGGCTGGCTGTGCGACCGCACCGGCCGCTATGCGCCGTGGCTCGCATTCGGCGCATTGCTGCTGCCGGCTTCGATCGCCTTCATGGCGGTTTCCAATGGCTCCCTGTGGATCGGCACCGTGCTGATCGGCATGAGTTTCTCGCTGGTGCCCGCGGTGATGTGGCCCCTGACCGCAAAGCTCGTGCCGCAATCGCGGCTCGGCACGGCCATCGGCCTGATGTGGGTGGTGCAGAACGCCGGCATGGCCGGCGCGAATCTCCTGGCCGGCTGGCTGAACGATCGCTACGCGGCAGGGCCGCTGAATCCCGCGGGCTACGAGCCGATGATGCTCTACTTCTTCGTGTCGAGCGCGCTGGGCTTCGTGTTCGCCATGATGCTGTGGCGCACCGCCGGCCGCGGCCACCACGAGGCCGTCACGCACGCGCGCTAGACCGGCGGGTCCACAGCGACTTCAGGGCGCCTGCTTGCCGTGCCCGAGCCTGCGTTCGACGTCGACGAACAGCCACAGCCCGGCGCCGAGCAGCGCAAACGCGGAGCCGCTGGCAAACGTCCACAGCCAGCCGGCGTGGTCAACCATCAGGCCGACGGCCGGCGCGAGAAATCCTGCGGCATTGCCGCCGGTATTGACGACGCCATAGGCGGTGGAGGCATGCGGGCCGCCGACGTAGGTCGCGCCGGACGCGAACGATCCCTCCGTAAACTGCGTGAAACCGAAGCAGAGAGACAACAGGCCGACCGCGACGTACGGATTCGCCGCATTGACGCCCGCCAGCAGGAACACGGCGACCGCGATCAGGCCGGTCATCGCGGGAATCCGGCAACCCCAGCGCCCGCCGAGCCGGTGGCACAGCGCATCGCAGGTCAGCCCGCCGGCCGCGGACATCAACGCACCGGTCGCGAACGGCAGCACGTAGAGGAAGCCGCTCTCCAGCAGCGTGAAGCCGCGCTCCTCGACGAGATAGGTAAATAGCCACTGTGCAAACATGTAGAACACGGTGTTCATGCAGAAGTAGGCGGAAGCGAGCAGCAGCACATCGCGGCGCATCAGCACCTCGCGCCAGGTGCCGGGCTTCGGCGCTTCAGTGAACGCCGGGTCGCGGTCGCGATCGATCAGCGCTATCTCTTCCGGCGTGATCGCGCGATGCTCGGCCGGCCAGTCGCGCGCGTACCAGTACCACCAGGCAGCGACCAGGAGCCCGAGCGGCGCGAGCGCATAGAAGGAACTGCGCCAGCCGAACTGGATGATCAGGTAGGTCACGACCGGCCCGATTGCCGCCTGCCCGAGCGCCAGGCCGGTGGAATTCAGGGCGTTGGGGAATGCCCAGCTGCCGCTCGGAAACCAGCGCGCGATGATGCCGGTCATCATCGGGAAGATGGGCGCGTTGGCGATGCCCATCAGGAAGCGCACGCCGATCAACGACACCATGGCGCCGGTGGCCGAGGCTGCCATCAGTCCCGGCGCGAATCCGGTCAGCCAGGTCAACAAGCCCCAGGTGATCGCGATGCTGGTCATCGCCCGGCGATAGCCGAAGGTCTCGCCGAAGATGCCACCCGGGATCTGGAACAGCGTGTAGGTCAGGTTGAAGCTGCCGAGGATCCAGCCGATCTCGGCACTCGTGAACCCGAACTCCTCGCGGATGCTCGGGATGGCGACGGAAAAATTGTTCCGCAGCAGGTAATTGATGAACGAAAGCGAAATCAGGACAGCAAGGATGCGGAATCGCACCGGCATGGCGCGCAGGCTGCTCATGTCGTGATCATGCCTGCAGCCCCTTGCGCAGCCCGCGGTCGCGTTTCAGGTCGCCGAGGATCCGGTGCGCGGCATTGAAGCCCGGCGCGCCGGTCACGCCGCCGCCCGGGTGCGTGCCGGCGCCGCAGAGATAGAGCGCGGCGAGCGGCGACGCGTAGCGCGCGTGGCCGGGCAGCGGACGCATGAAGAAGAGCTGATCGGGCCGCAGGTCGCCGTGAAAGATGTTGCCCTCGGTAATCCCGAAGACGGTCTCGAGGTCCGCCGGAGTGTACAGGCGGGAAGCGACCCGCGCGCGGCCGACCGCCGGCACGAACTGCGCGATCTGCCGCAGCAACTGCTGTTCGAGGCGCTCGCGTTGCTGCGCCCATTCCGAGCTCGCGAGCCGGTACGGCAGGTACTGCACGAAGCAGGTCATCACGTGGCGGCCGGGCGGGGCGAGCGACGGATCGATGAGCGAGGGCACCAGGCAGTCGATCCACAGCGGGTCGGCGATGCGTCCGAGGCGCGCTTCGCCGTAGATGCGCTGCGCGCCGTCGAGCCAGGGCACGAGCGTGAACTGCGCGCGCTGCAGCGCATCGGCGGCGGGATCGGCGCCGTCGAGGCGCGGTTCCTCCGACAGCACCAGGTTGAACTTCGCGCAGGGCCCGTCCATCTTGATGCCGCGCACGCCGGCCGTGAATTCCGGATCGAGCGTCCCCGCCGGCAAGAGCCCCAGGTAGGTGCGCTTCGGGTCGGCGTTCGACACGACGATGCCGGCCCCGATCTCGGTGCCATCCTCGAGCAGCACGGCGCGCGCGCGGCCCGACCGTACGCGGATCTCCTGCACCGCCGCGCCGGTGCGAAGCTCCACGCCCTGCACACGGCAGGCCGCGGCCATCGCCTCGGTGATCGCGCCCATGCCGCCCATCACGTGGCCGACGTAACCCTGCTTCGCCTGCTCGCCGCCGCCCAGCAGGTGAAACAGCAGTCCGAACAGCGTGCCCGGGTCGTAGGGACCGCCGTGCTTGCCGTAGAGGCTGTTGGCGAGGATCAGCGACTTCAGGTGCGGCGAATCGAGCGCGCGGTCGAGGAACTCGCCGAGGCTGCCGGTCATGAAAGCGACCAGGTCGGCGATCTCGCGCCCGCGCACGCGGCGAAACTGCCAGCCGAAACGCAGCAGTTCAGAGAGGCCTGCCAACCCGCCGCGCTCGAGGTCAGGGGGCGCCTGCATGAAAAGCGGCTCGAGATGGCGCGCGAGCCCCGAGAGACGGCCTTCGAGCGACAGGAAGCGCTCGCAGTCCGCGGGCGCGAAACGTTCGAGCAACGCGCGCATCCGCGCTTGATCGCCCCACCAGGGCAGCACCACGCCGTCCGGCATCACGGCCTGCAGCGTCGGATTCGCCGCGACCATCCGCAATCCATGCCGGTCGAGTTCCAGGTCCCGGATGACCTCGGGGCGCAGCATGCTCGCCATGTAGGAAGCGCTGGAGACGCGGCAGCCGGGCGCCGCAACCGGATTGATCTCCTCGGTGACGCAGCAGCCGCCGAGGATCTCGCGCCGCTCCAGCACCAGCGTCGACAGTCCGGAGCGCGCCAGGTAGAACGCCGCCGTCAGGCCGTTGTGCCCGCCGCCGATGACGACGACGTCGTAGTGATTGCGGCTCATGTCAGACCGCAGGCCCCGGCCGGATCGGCGACCCGTCGAAGTAGCGGCCCAGCCGGAATGCCGGCAACACGGCGGGGTCCGCCCGGCCGCTCGCCATGTCCGCCACCAGCCTGCCGGCACCCGGACCGATGCCGAAGCCGTGGCCGCTGAAGCCGGTCGCGACGTAGAACCCCGCCAGCCCGTCCACGGCCGAGATGATCGGCAGCACATCGGGAGAGGTCTCGATCATGCCGCCCCAGCTCTCGACGAATGGCGCCCCGGCGATCTCCGGATGCCATTGGCGGAGCGCCTCCTGCATCTGCCCGAGCACCGCCGGTTCCGGCGCGGGATCGAGCACGCGCTCGCGCTCGAAGGGCGACGGCGCATCGAGGTCCCAGCGGCGCGGCAGCGCGAGTGCGCGGAAGAACTCGCGCCCGAAGCCGAGACGCACCGAGTCGCGCCCCTGCAGGAATGCGCGGAAGAATTTCGGCATGAAACGGAAGGTCGCCGGCGTCAGCGGATGCAGGAACGAGTGGCCGTGCGCCACGGTGTAGCCGCCGTCGGCGCGCCGGCGAATCGCGATGCGCGGCGACCAGGCCTGGCCTTCCAGCACCCGCTTCGCCGGCGCGGTCCTCGCCACCGTGCCGAGCACGGTGAGCTGCGGCACGGTGATGCCGAACGAACGGCAGAAGAGATGGGTCCACGCGCCGCCAGCGCAGATGACCGCGCGCGCGGCGACCACGCCGTGCTCGGTCACGACCGAGCATACGGCTCCTGCCGCGCGCTCGATGCCGCGCACGGCGCATTGGCTGATGACTCTCGCGCCGCTGCGTTGCGCGCCGCGCGCAATCGCCGGCGCCGCGCGATTCGGCTCCGCGCGTCCGTCACTCGCCGTGTAGAGCGCGCCGGCCCAGCGCTCGCCGCCCTCGAGGACGGCGCCGAGTTCCCGGGGCGCGAGCAGGCGCGTGTCGAGGCCGTGGTCGCGGGCGATGGCGAGCCATTCGCCGAGTTCCGCGAGGTGCGCAGCGCTCTCCGCCAGGTACAGCGAGCCGCCCTGCCGAAAGCCGGTGTCCTCGCCGAGGTCCACCGACAGCTGCTTCCAGAGTTGCAGGCTCTCGATCATCAGCGGCAGTTCGACCGGCGAGCGGCCCTGCTGGCGCACCCAGCCCCAGTTGCGGCCGGACTGCTCACCGGCGATGCGGCCCTTCTCGAACAGCGCGGCCGTGACGCCGCGCCTGCCGAGGTAATAGGCAGCGGAGCATCCCACGATGCCGCCGCCGATGATCGCGACGTCGACCGCCGGCGGCAGCGGATTGTCCGCCGCGTGCCAGGCAAAGCCGTCCGCGCCATCCCGGACGACCTGCTGCTCGCCGTTCACGCCACCGCCGGTTTCATCGGGCGCGCCCCCTTCCGCCAGGTTCCATGCTAGCGAATACGCCGCCGCCGCGGCGCACCGTCGATCGCTGCTACAATCCGGGACCTGCGGCGGCCATCCTGCGCCCCCGGAATCCAGGAATCCCTGAATGAAGAAACCCGTCACCGTCACCATCACCGGCGCCGCGGGCCACATCGGCTACGCGCTCGCCTTTCGCGTCGCCTCGGGCCAGATGCTGGGCCCCGACCAGCCCGTGAACCTCCACCTGCTCGAGATCACGCCGGCACTGCCCTCGCTCGGCGGCGTCGTCATGGAGCTGTCCGACTGCGCCTTTCCGACGCTCAACCGCATCGTCGCGACCGACGACGCGAAGGCCGCGTTCAAGGACTGTGACTACGCGCTGCTGGTCGGCGCGCGCCCGCGCGGCCCCGGCATGGAGCGCAAGGACCTGCTGCTCGCGAATGCCCAGATCTTCTCGGCGCAGGGCCGGGCGCTCGATGAGGCCGCAAGCCGCGACGTGCGCGTGCTGGTGGTCGGCAATCCCGCGAACACGAATTCGCTGATCGCCGCGTCGAATGCGCCCGGCATCGAGCGGCGCAATTTCACCGCCATGATGCGCCTCGACCACAACCGCTCCCTCGGCCAGCTCGCCGAGAAGACCGGCAAGCACACGACCGCGATCCGCCGCATGATCGTCTGGGGCAATCACAGCGCTACGCAGTACCCCGACATCGCGCACTGCACGATCGGCGGCAAGCCGGCGCGCTCGCTGATCGACACGCAGTGGTATCGCGAGCAGTTCATCCCGCTGATCCAGCAGCGCGGCGCGGCCATCATCAAGGCGCGCGGCTCCTCCTCCGCGGCCTCGGCCGCCTCCGCCGCCATCGACCACATGCACGACTGGGCGCTCGGCACGCCGGACGGCGACTGGGTCAGCATGGCAGTGCCGGCGGACGGCAGTTACGGCATCGGCGAAGGGGTCGTGTACTCGTACCCGGTCACCTGCAAGGGCGGGCGGTACGAGATCGTGCAGGGCCTGTCGGTGGATGAATTCAGCCGCGGACGCATGGATGCGACGCACCGCGAGCTGCTCGAGGAACGCGACGGCGTCAAGGAACTGATCTGAGGGGGATTCCCATGTTGCTCGGCAACCGCGCCGCGGCAGTCGCCGCAGTCTCACTGATCGCAATCATGGTGACCGGCACCACGTTTGCGCAGGAAAAGACCCAGAAGCCGCCGCTGCACGGGTCGCACTGGATGGCGATCACCGGCAAGCCGCTGGCCGCGACCGCCGGCGCGCGCATGTTCGAGCGCGGCGGCAACGCGGTGGACGCCGCCTGCGCGATGCTCGCCGCCACCTCGACGATGTGGGACGTGCTGTCCTGGGGCGGCGAGACGCAGGCGCTCATCTACAACCCCGAGACCGGGCGCATCATCGCGATCAACGGCCTCGGCATCGCGCCGGCCGGCGCGACCGTGGATTTCTACCGCCGCAAGGGCCTGAAGTACCCGCCCGAGCACGGTCCGCTCGCCGCGGTCACGCCGGGCACGCCCGGAGCGCTGATCACGATGCTCGCCGAGTTCGGCCGGCTCTCGCTCGCGGAGGTGCTCGCACCCGCGATCTCGCTCGCCGACGGCTATCCGATCGACGCGGAAACCGCGAACCGCATCGAGGCCGAGAAGGAGAAGATCAAGGAGTGGCCCTACGCGAAGGCCGTGATGCTGCCGCACGCGGGCGAGGCCCGCGAGGCGCCGCATGCCGGCGAAATGTTCCGCCAGGCCGACCTTGCGGCAACGCTGCGCCAGCTGGTCGAGGCCGAAGCCGCCGCGCTCGCCGCCGGCAAGTCGCGCAAGGATGCGCTGATGGCGGCGTACGACCGTTTCTACCGCGGCGACATCGCGGACGAGTTCGTGCGCGGCGTGCAGGAACAGGGCGGATTGATCACCAAAGACGACCTCGGCCGCTGGCGCGTCGAGTTCGAGGAGCCGGTGCACACGAACTACCGCGGCATCGACGTCTACAAGCTCGATCGCTGGGTGCAGGGCCCGGCGATGCTGCAGTCGCTCAACATCCTCGAGAACTTCGACCTCAAGGGGATGGGCTACAACAGCGCGAGCTACATTCACACGGTCTACCAGGCGATGAGCCTGGCCTTCGCCGACCGCGATTTCTATTACGGCGATCCGTACTTCCCGCCGGAGGAGCCGATCAAGGGACTCCTGTCGAAGGATTACGCAAAGCTGCGCGCCGCGCTCATCAACCCGCAGATGAACGATCCCGCGATCGGGCCGGGCGACCCGTACCCGCACCAGGGCGAGACCAATCCGTATCTCGACATCCTGCAGAAGCGCGCGGCGAGCGCGCCTCCATTCGATGCTGCGCGATTCGCCGCGGCGACGGACGCCGACACCGGCTCGTTCCTGCGCGGCACGACGACCGTGATGGCCGCTGACAAGGACGGCTGGCTGGTCTCGATGACGCCCTCGGGCGGCTGGGTGCCCGCGGTCATCGCCGGCAAGACCGGCATCGGCATGAGCCAGCGCGCGCAGTCCTTCGTGCTGGATCCGAACGAGAATCCATTCAACGTGATCGAGTCCGGCAAGCGCCCGCGCGCGACGCTGACGCCGTCACTGGCCTTCAAGGACGGCAAGCCCTGGCTCGCCTTTGCGGTGCAGGGCGGCGACACGCAGGACCAGAACCTGCTGCAGTTCTTCCTCAACGTCGTGGAGTTCGGCATGACGCCGCAGCAGGCGGCGGAAGCGCCGAACTTCAACAGCTGGCAGATGCATGATTCATTCGGCATGCACGAGATCTTCCCGGGCCGGCTGACCCTCAATGCGGCGATGCCGGACTGGGTGCGGCGCGACCTGAAGGCCCGCGGCTACAAGCTCGAGTACCAGTCGCGCACGTCCGGACCGATCAACGCCATCCTGCTCGACCACGCGCACGGCACGATGTGGGGCGGCTCGAGCAACCACGGCGAAGACTACGGCATCGCCTGGTAGATCGGCGTAGGATGCCCCCACTCCCGCCCAGTGGCGGGTGCATAAGCAATACTCAATAAGGGGGCATTCATGAAGTCGAAGATCATCGGCCTTGCGGCCGCAAGCCTGCTTTGGACCAGCGGCGCCGCCGTTGCCCAGGAACACTGGACCGAAGGCCCGGTGTGGGAATGCAGCGCCTACCAGGTGAACCCTGGCATGTTCGACACGTACATCGAGTGGATCCGCGCCCACTCGGAGCCGATCAACGCCGAAGCGAAGAAGCAGGGCCTGATCGTGGACTTCAAGACATTCCTCAAGACGCGCGAGAACGAGAGCGACTACGACGTGCTGTTCTGCACGCTGTATTCGAGCTTCGGCAAGGCCCTCGACTACAACAAGGGCGATGACGACAAGTTCGACGCGATCTCGACCGCGCACTGGGCGACTGCCGACGAAGACAAGCAGACCCAGATGGCGGCACCGCGCCTCGACATGCGCAAGTATCTGGGCACGACCTATCACCGTGAGGTCACGCTGCGCCCCGCAAAGTAAAAGGGGACGCACCCCTTTTCGGGAAAGCCGGCCTTGCGCCGGCTTTCTTTTTGCACTGCATACAAGGCCGGCGGCTAGGGTGCATGCCCTAATCCCGCATCCCATGCTGAAGGCGGATTAACATGGGGGTGATGGTCTTGTCAGCGCTCTGGCTCGTGCTGTTTGCAAGCCTGGTACTGTGGCTCGCCTATCAACGCGCGAGCCTCGCCACCGCCACGCTCGCGCTCGGCGTGCTGCTCGTCTACTACACCCTGTTCGGCGACGGCGCGCTGTGGTGGAAGATCACGCTCTGGGCGCTGTACGCGCCGCACGTCCTGCTCAACATCCGGCCGCTGCGCCGCTACCTGATCTCGAACCGCTTCCTGAAGATCTACAAGCGCATGCTGCCGCCGATGTCCACGACCGAGCGCGAGGCGCTCGAGGCCGGCACGGTCTGGTGGGATGGCGAGCTGTTCACCGGCGGCCCGGACTGGAACAAGCTGCTGTCGGCGAAGGCGCCGAAACTGACGGCCGAAGAGCAGGCGTTCATCGACGGGCCCTGCGAAGAACTCTGCCGGATGATCGACGACTGGGACATCACGCACCGCCGCGCGGATCTCCCGCCGGAAGTCTTCGACTTCATCAAGAAGAAAGGCTTCTGGGCGATGATCATCCCGAAGAAGTACGGCGGCCTGGAGTTCTCCGCCTACGCGCATTCTTCGGTCGTGGTGAAGATCGCGAGCCGCTCGGGCACCGTCGCCTCCACCGTGGTCGTGCCGAACTCGCTCGGCCCGGGCGAGCTCCTGATGCACTACGGCACCGAGGAGCAGAAGAACCACCTGCTGCCGCGGCTCGCGCGCGGCGACGAGATCCCCTGCTTCGGCCTCACCGGCCCGCGCGCAGGCTCGGACGCCGGCTCGATCCCGGACACCGGCGTGGTCTGCAAGGGCCTGTACCAGGGCCGCGAAGTCACCGGCATCCGGCTCAATTTCTCGAAGCGCTACATCACGCTCGCGCCGATCGCGACACTGATCGGTCTCGCCTTCCGCCTGTTCGATCCGGACAAGCTCCTCGGCGGGGACCAGACCGACCTCGGCATCACGGTCGCCCTCGTGCCGCGCGCAACGCCAGGCATCACGATCGGGCGGCGCCATTTCCCGCTGAACGGGCCGTTCCAGAACGGGCCGGTCATGGGCAAGGACGTGTTCGTGCCGCTCGATGCGATCATCGGCGGGCCGAAGATGGTGGGCCAGGGCTGGCGCATGCTGGTCGAGCAGCTCTCGGTCGGCCGCTGCATCTCGCTGCCGTCGATCGCGACCGGCGGCAGCAAGGGCGCAGTCTATTCGACCGGCGCCTACGCCCGCATCCGCCGCCAGTTCAACATGCCGGTCGGCAAGTTCGAGGGCGTGGAAGCGGTGATCGCGCGCATGGCCGCGCGCACCTACATCATCGACGCGGCCCGCTCGGTCACGACCGGCGCGATCGACGGCGGCGAGAAGCCCTCCGTGCCGGCGGGCATCCTCAAGTACCACACGACCGAGATGAGCCGCACGATCGCGAACGACGCGATGGACGTGCAGGGCGGCAAGGGCATCATGCTCGGCCCGAAGAACTACATCGGGCGCGGCTACCAGATGGTGCCGGTCAGCATCACCGTCGAGGGCGCGAACATCCTGACGCGCAGCCTGATCATCTTCGGCCAGGGCGCAGTGCGCTGCCACCCGTGGGTGCTGAAGGAAATGAACGCGGCACAGGATCCGGACCGGGCGCGCGGATTCCGCGACTTCGACGACGCGTTGTTCCACCACATCGGCTTCACGATGTCGAACGCCGTGCGCTCGTTCTTCGGCGCCCTGACGCTGTCGCGCATCGTTACCGCGCCGATGGGTGGCCCGACGCGGCGCTACTACGAGCACATCAACCGCTTCAGCGCGTCGTTCGCGTTCGCGACCGACGTCGCGATGCTTTCGCTCGGCGGTTACCTGAAGAAGAAGGAAAACCTTTCGGCCCGGCTCGGCGACGTGCTGTCGTCCATGTACCTGGCGTCCATGGTGCTGAAGCACTTCGAAAACCAGGGGCGGCCGGAAGCCGACCTGCCGCTGGTCGAATACGCCTGCCGGCACCTGCTTTACCAGGCGCAGGAGCAGCTGCACAGTTTCCTGCGGAATTTCCCCATCCGCTGGCTCGCCGCGCTGATGCGGATCCTGATCTTCCCGCGCGGCCAGACCTATTTCGCGCCCTCCGACCGCCTCAACCCGAAGATCGCCGAGCTCGTGATGAACCCGGGCGAGGCGCGCGAGCGGCTGTGCCATTACGTCTATCGCACGCTCGAGCCGAAGAACCACCTCGGCCTCGTGCAGCAGGCGATGGAGCTCGCGATCGCGGCGGAACCGGTCCTCAAGCGCATCCGCGTCGAGGGCGTGAAGACCGGCGTCGTGAATGCGCTCGACCTGCCCGGCCAGATCCGCGAGGCGCAGGCCGCCGGCATCGTCACGGATGCCGAGGCTGCGCAGTTGCGCGAGTACGACCGCAAGGTGATGGACATCATCCACGTCGACGATTTCGACCCGCGGGAGCTGGTGGCGGGGTCCACCTACGAGATCCAGTTGGATGGTGGGAGCTGGCAGGTCGCGTAAGCGGATTTGTGCGCGGGCGGCTGGGTGGAATCCTGTTCGCTCGCGCCGCCGGAACATACGGGGGCGCGGTCGGAGTCCTGCTCGCTCGCGCCGCCGGAACTTACGCGCTTGCTCGCAGGACTCCGATCGCGCCCATCCAAAACTCTCGCCACCGAGTGGCGCGCCAGTTCACATCAGCACTCTCCCGACTCCGCTGCCACGACAAGCTGCGACGCAGTTTGCAGAATCCGCATCAGGAAAGGTCTGAACTGGCCACGTCGGCGCCCCGGGCGCCCGGCGGACCGGAGGGGACATCATGCGGGACGATCAGCAGGACCCTGGGCTCGT
Organism: Steroidobacteraceae bacterium; assembly: GCA_050179155.1. GTDB lineage: Bacteria > Pseudomonadota > Gammaproteobacteria > Steroidobacterales > Steroidobacteraceae > SCUD01. The sequence continues at coordinate 19,621 of JBFXFJ010000004.1, read as the reverse complement.
GGCCGTCGCCGACGTGCGCGAATTCTTCCGCGAGTCGCTGCAGACCGCGCTCGAGCACCAGCATCTGCGCGTCAGGGACCACACCGAGCATTACGTCGTCAACCTGCTCGCGATGTTCGCGCGCACCGACGCGCTGTTCGAGCCGGGCCCGGAGCAGCGCTCGCAACTCAAGCCGCTCGCGCTGCTGCTCGCGGAGGCGGTGGATGCGCCGGACGAGCGCCAGCGCTTCCGGATCCTGCAGCGGCTCGGCGACGTAGCGCTGTTCGTCGCCGGCTTCCTGGCCGGGAGCTTCGCGCGGCGCCCCGTGGACATCGACTATCACATCGCCATGGGCGGGCGCGCCTACGGGGCGCTCGCGCAGGCGCCCTGCCACGGCGCGCAGCGCGTGCTCGCGAACGTGTTTGCGGAACTCGAGGACAAGTTTCAGCCGCTGGTCGATGCGCTGCACGAAATCGGCGACGGCGCGGCGAAGCAGTCGCAGCGCGATGTGCTGCGCCTTTACGAGATGTGGCACCGCACCGGCAGCCAGCGCGCGCACCGCCTGCTGATGCAGCTCGGCGTGCAGCCGGTCGCCCCGGGCAAGTTCGCGAACTGACATGCCGGGCGACACCCTCGGCCGGCTCGAGTCGTTGCTGACGGGTATCTACGATCTCGAGGTCGGTTGCCGTGTCGAGGACTTCCTGGTCACCGACCGCCAGGCGCTGCCTGGCGAGTGCGCTGCTCCCCCCGGCGACGAGCAGCTCTTCGTCAGCGCCGTGGACGATGAGCTGTGCATGTCGCTGTACCTGGACCCCGCGGTGCTCGAGCGGCTCGAGCGCAACGACCCCTCCGACGAGCTGAACCAGGACAACGTCGCCGATTGCTGGACCGCGCTCGAGGGCGTGAGCCACTTCCTCTGCGTCGCGCACAACGCCGGCCATGACCGGCCGGTGTCGCGCCTCACGCTCGAGCTGCAGGCGGAGATCGACAAGTACGTGGCGAGCTTCCTGCTGCTGCGCCGTCAAAGCCCGCACCGGTTCCCGGTGGAGCTGCACACGCTGCTGTTTCGCCGCACGCGCATCGATCCCGTGCTGGCCGCCGGGCACGAGTCGCTCTACCGGCGCGCCAGCCGCTATGCCGCGCGCTTCTGCGCCCGGCTCGAACCGAGGCTGCGGGCCCTGCGCCGCGCGGAGGACCGCTCCTGGCTCGGGGATTTGCGGCGCTTCTACCGCCTGAGCGACTTCGGCAAGCTGCGGCACATCGAGCGCCACGCCAGCGCCTGAGCTAAGATCGCGCTGTCGCTCGGTAGAGCTTCAGCGTGTCATCCATCCTCATATACGAAGTCGAGTGCCAACTCGACCCTGATGTCGTCGCGGACTACGACGCCTGGCTGCCCGGCCATATCCGGGACGTGCTCGCTTGCGCCGGATTCCTCGGCGCGACGATCGAGGCGCCGCAGACGGCCGCCGGCGAGCCCCAGCGGCGCCTGATCCGCTACCGCGTCGAGAACAGCGCCGCGCTCGACCATTACCTCGAGAACAATGCGACGCGGCTGCGCACCGAAACCGCGCAGCGCTTCGTCGGCCGCGTGCACTGCGAACGTCGCATCATCCGGCCGCGCCATGACTTGCTGTCCGCCGAGCTCGAGCCACGCACCTGCCTGGACTGCGGCGCGCCGGTCACCGGCAAGCATTGCGCGGAGTGCGGCCAGTCGGCCGGCGTGCACGTCCTGTCCATGCGCGAGGTCGCGGGCGACGTCACGCATTCGCTGCTGCACCTCGACAGCCGGGTCTGGCGCACGCTGAAGCTGCTCATCCGGAAACCCGGCGAGCTGACACGCGAGTTCATCGCCGGCCGCCACCAGCATTACCTGCCGCCGTTCCGGCTGTACTTCGCCATCAGCATCCTGTTCTTCGCGCTGTCCGCGCTGCTGCCGGGCTTTTCGCTGGTGCAGCTGGACCGCGGCGGCGAAGAGCTGCCGGCGGAGATGCGCAAGGAACTCGCCGCCGCTGGCGTCGACGCCAACGCGATCGAGAAGGCGGCTGCGGGAAGTGAGCCCTGCAGCGTGGACCTGCCGCCGATATTCGGCGTGGACTGGAACGATCCGCTGAGGCGCGCCTGCCTGAAGATCCGCGCCGACGGCGGCGCCGCGCTTGCCGAGCGCTTCGCCGCGACCGCACCCAAGC
>JBFXFJ010000004.1:0-17356 GCA_050179155.1 Steroidobacteraceae bacterium | reverse complement strand
TGCAGCGTGGACCTGCCGCCGATATTCGGCGTGGACTGGAACGATCCGCTGAGGCGCGCCTGCCTGAAGATCCGCGCCGACGGCGGCGCCGCGCTTGCCGAGCGCTTCGCCGCGACCGCACCCAAGCTCATGTTCCTGTTCCTGCCGCTGATGGCAGCCGTCGCGCTGCTGTTCTACCGGCGCCCGCGGCGCCTGTATGCCGAGCACCTCGTGCTGTTCCTGCACAACCATGCGTTCACGTTCCTGCTGATCCTGGTCACGCAGGTCATCAGCGCCGTCGCCCTGCTGAAGCTACCGTTCATCGGCGTGCTGGGTTTCATCAATTTCCTGCTGTTCCTCTACCTCTTCTATTACATCTACCGCTCGATGCGGGTCGTCTACGACGAGGGCCGGCTGAAGACGACTTTCAAGTTCATCGCGCTGGTCTCGATCTATTTCCTCGTGCTCGGCATAACCATGATGGTCGGTCTGGTGTATTCCGTGCTTTCGCTGTCATGAGCGAGCATCGGGCGATACTGCACGTCGACATGGACGCGTTTTTCGCGTCGGTGGAACAGTACGACCGGCCGGACCTGGCCGGGCAGGCGGTCGTGGTGGGCGGCGCCGGCGGGCGCGGCGTGGTCGCGGCCGCGAGCTACGAGGCGCGACGCTTCGGCGTGCACTCCGCGATGCCGATGCGCGAGGCGCTGAAGCGCTGCCCGCACCTGGTCGTGGTGCGCCCGCGCATGAAACGCTATCGCGAGGTCTCGGACCAGGTGTTCGAGATCTTCCGCGAGTTCACCGACCTGGTCGAAGGCCTTTCGCTCGATGAGGCATTCCTCGACGTGACCGGCAGCATCGGCCTGTTCGGCAGCGCGGAAGACATGGCGCGCGAGATCAAGAGCCGGATCCGCGCGCGCACCGGTCTCACCGCCTCGGTCGGCGTGTCGCACAACAAGCTGCTTGCGAAGCTCTCCTCCGAGATGCACAAGCCGGACGGCCTGACCATCATCCGGCCCGGAGAAGTGACGTCCACGCTCGATCCGCTGCCGGTGCGCCGCCTGTTCGGGATCGGCCCGAAGACCGCGGAACGCCTCGAGGAACAGGGCATCTTCACGCTCGGCCAGCTGCGCCGCGCGCCGGATGCCGTACTCTGGCCCCTGCTGCGCCGGGAAACGCACAAGTTCCGCGACCGCGCCGCCGGCATCGACGATCGCCCGGTCGTCTCGGACGCGCCGGAGAAGCAGATCAGCGCGGAAGAGACTTTCGACATCGACATCCGCGACCACAAGGAACTGCAGGAGCGGCTTGCGCAGCTGGCGGATCGAGCGACGGCGCGCCTGCGCGCGCGGCAGCTCAAGGCCGGCATGGTCAGCATCAAGGTGCGGCGCCGCGACTTCGAGACCTTCACGCGGCAGAAGAGCTTCAATCCCCCGACCCAGGAAACGCGCCTGGTTGCGCAGGTCGCAGCGGACCTGCTCGATGGCTGGCTGGCGGAGCAGCCGCGCGCCGCCGTGCGACTGCTCGGCGTCGGCGTCAGCGGCCTGCTGCCCGCGCGGCAGCTCGACCTGTTCACGAGCCTGGAAAGCGGCGAATCGCAACGGCTCGACGAAGCCCTCGACAGGATTCACGGCCGCTTCGGCACCGAAGCGATCCGTCGCGGTACCGACAGGTGAAAAAACGGGTGCGTCCCCTCTTGCGTCCCCTTTTTCCATTTTCGCTTATCATGTCCCCCCGGCGGCTTCGCTGCGCCGTACGTAAGTCATTATGTACACAAGCTTTTTCGGGCTGAACGAAAAGCCGTTCGCGATCACGCCGGACCCGCGCTACCTGTATCTCAGCGAGCGCCACGCCGAGGCGCTCGCGCACCTGGCTTACGGCATCAGCGAAGCCGGCGGTTTCATCCAGCTGACCGGCGAGGTCGGCACCGGCAAGACCACCGTGCTCCGGAGCCTGCTGCAGCAGTTGCCGCCGCATTGCGACGTCGCGCTGATCCTGAACCCGCGCGTGACGCCCGCCGAGTTCCTGCTCTGCATCTGCGACGAACTGCACGTGCAGGTGGCCGCATCCGCGGCCAACAGCGTCAAGATGCTGGTCGACCTGCTCACCCACTTCCTGCTCGACGCGCACGGCCGCGGCCGGCGCATTGTGCTGATGGTGGACGAGGCGCAGAACCTTTCCACCGACGTGCTCGAGCAGGTGCGCCTGCTCACCAACCTCGAGACGGCGACGCAGAAGCTCCTGCAGATCATCCTGATCGGCCAGCCGGAACTGCGCGCGGTGCTGGCGCGGGAGGAACTTCGCCAGCTCGCGCAGCGCGTGACCGGCCGCTATCACCTCGAGTCGCTGCGCCGCGAGGAAACGCTCGCTTACATCCGCCATCGCCTGCGGGTCGCCGGCGCGACGCGCGACCTGTTCACCGCAGGCGCGCAGCGCGAACTGCACCGCCTGTCCGACGGCGTGCCGCGCATCATCAACGTGATCGCCGACCGCGCGCTGCTCGGCGCCTACACGCGCGAGGAACATCGCGTCACCGGCGCGCTGGTGCGCCGCGCGGCGTCCGAGGTCTACGGGCGTCCGGTGCTCGCGCCCTGGCTGCGCTATACCGCGATCGGCGGCGTCACAGCCGGCGTCGCGCTGCTCGGATTCGTGCTGTGGCGCGCGGTGCCGCTCGCCGGGACGCCGACCGCCACCGCGCCCGCGGCGACGGCCGCCGTCGAGCAGGCGCCGGTCGTTGCTCCCGCGCCGGCGCCGCGATTCGAGGCGCTCGGGCCGCAGCTCGCGAATGCCGCCGCCGATACCACGATGGACGCCGCGTTCGGTTCGCTGTTCGGGCTGTGGGGCGCGGATTACAGCTCCGGCACCGGCCGCGGCTGCGAGCAGGCCGGCGCGAACGGCCTGTCCTGCGTGTGGCAGCGCGGCTCGCTCGCGCAGCTCAAGCTGATCAACCGCCCGGCGATCCTCTCGCTGATCGACGCCAGCGGCGCGCCGCACCAGGTCGTGCTCGCCGGCCTGCAGGGCGATGCCGCGCGGCTGCTGATCGGCGGCCGTGAGGCGCGGGTTCCCGTTGCGGAACTCGCCGACTACTGGTTCGGCGAATTCCTCGTGCTGTGGCGGCCACAGGGCGGTGGCTCGCGGCCGCTGCGCGCCGGCATGAGTGGCGAGGACGTGCGCTGGCTGCGCCAGGGGCTGGAGCAGCTCGGTGGGCTGCCCGCCTCCGACGCAACGCAGGATTACTTCGACGCCGGCCTCGAGCGCCTGGTCGAGGACTTCCAGCGCAGCAAGCGGCTCGCGGTGGACGGCATCGCCGGCGTGCAGACCCAGCTCGTGCTGGACGCCGCGCTCGGCGCGCCCGGCACGCCGACGCTCGCCGGCACCATCCCGCAGGCGGACGCGGGACGCGCGCTGGGCACGACGCCCGAGGCGGGCGCATGAGCTTCATACTCGACGCGCTGCGCAAGTCCGAGATCGAGCGCCAGCGGCAGAGCGGCCCCTCGATCGCGGAACTGCCGGTCGCGCGCGAGGACCGCCGGCTGCCGGTGGCGCTGCTCGCGATCGGGCTCCTGCTCGCGGTCAATGTCGGCGTGCTGCTTTTTTTCCTGGTGCGCGATGCCGGCGCGCCCGCAGCCGATGCCCCGCCGGCTGCGGCCATCGCGGCGCCCGCGGTTGCCGCGCCGGGGCCGCCGCCCGTGCCGGTCATGGCAAGCGCGGCGCCGGCGAAGGACGTGAATCCAGACGAAGACGCTGCGCCGGCGGCGGATTTTTCCGAGGCCGCCACACTGCCGCCGCAGGCGCCCGACCCGACGCTGCTGCCGGATACGCCGGTCGCGACGGCGGGCAGCGGCGTCACCTACTCCGAGGGTCCCGCGCCTTCCAACGCCAGTGTGGCCGCGCTCACCGCCGGGCTGCCCGAGCTCACGATCGACTTGCACATCTTCACCGACGATCCGGCCAGGCGCGCCGTGTTCATCAACGGCCGCCGCTATACGCAGGGCGATTCGATCGCCGAAGGCCCGCGGGTCGAGGAGATCACGCGCGACGGCGCGGTGCTCAATTACCGCGGCCAGCGCTTTCTCCTGCCGCGGATGTAGCGGCTCGCCAGCCCCATCGCCGCATGAACGCCGTCGCCCTGCCCGCCCTGTCGCTGAGCGGCACCGAACTCTCGGCTGCGCTGCGCACCGGCATCCACCGGCTGATCTCGCGCGAGGAGTTCATCAACAAGATCAACGTATTCCCGGTGCCCGACGGCGATACCGGCACCAACCTCGCGCTGACGCTGCAGGCGGTGCTGGTGGCGCTACGCGGCAATCCCGACGCGCACGCCGGGCAGACGCTGACGCGTGTCGCGGACGCCGCGCTCGACGGCGCGCGCGGCAATTCCGGCGCAATCCTCGCGCAATTCCTCATGGGCGTCGGCGACCGTTCCGGCCACCTCGCCGAGCTGACCGCCGAGGGCTTTGCCGACGCGGTCGGCGGCGGTGCCGCCTACGCGCGAGAGTCGCTGACCGAGCCGCGCGAGGGCACGATCCTGACCGTGCTGACGGACTTCGCCGCGACCGTGCACAGCGCGGTGCATGCCGCGGGCGTGCGCGATTTCAGGACGCTGTTCCAGAAGGCGCTCGCCACGGCGCGCAGTTCGCTCGAGGAGACGCGCAACCAGCTCGAGACGCTGCGCCGCGCAAACGTGGTCGATGCCGGCGCGCTCGGATTCGTCGAGCTGGTCGCCGGCATGGCGGACTATCTCGACACCGGCGTGGTCCCGGGGGACGACTCGGCGATCGTGATGATGCGCGACGAGGAATCTGCCGCGGGGTCGCAGGTGGACCTCGAGCATCGCTACTGCACGGAATGCACGATCACGAGCGAAAACATCGACCGCCGCAAGCTGCGCGAGGAAGCGTCCCTGCTCGGCTCGAGCCTGGTGGTGGCGGGCTCGCAACGCAAGGTCCGCCTGCACCTGCACCTCAACGAGCCGGTGAAGCTCTTCGAGCTCGCCGCGCGCTACGGCGCGGTCGGCAGCGAGAAGGCGGACGACATGCAGCGGCAGCAGGAAATGGCGCACCACGCTTTGCGCCGCCAGGTCGCGGTCGTCATCGATTCCGCGGCCGACCTGCCGGAGACCGTGCTCGAGGAACTCGACATCCACGTGGTGCCGGTGCGCGTGCACTTCGGCACGCACAGCTACCTCGACAAGATCGGATTGTCATCGGAGGAGTTCTTCCGCGAGCTCGCGACCAATCCACAGCATCCGAAGACCTCGCAGCCGCCGCCCGGCGATTTCCGGCGCGCGTTCGAGTTCCTCGGATCCCACTACCGCGCCGTGGTCTACGTCGGCCTCACGGCGCGCGTCAGCGGCACCTACCAGAGCGGCGAGACCGCGGCCAGTCGCGCGCGCACCACCGCGCGGATCCTCACCGTCGATTCCGGCACGGCGGCGCTCGGCCAGGGGCTGGTCGCGATGCGTGCCGCGGAAGTCGCCGCCGCGGGCGGCGATGCCGATGCCGTGCGGCAGGCAGCGCTCGATGCGCGTGGCCGCACCCGCACCTGGGCAGTGCTGGTCACGCTCGAGTTCGCTGTGCGTGGCGGGCGCGTGCCGCGCTCGGTCAAGACCGTCGCGGACCTGCTGCGCCTGACGCCGATCCTCGCCGTGCGAGCGGACGGCAGCGTCGGCATCGGCGGCGTGCTGTTCGGCCGCTCCAATCCCTACCGGCGATTCGGCCGGTACCTGCGCCGGCGGCTCGACCCCGCGCACCGCTGGCGCGTCGGCATCGCGCACGCCAACGTGCCGGAGGGCGCGGAGCTCGTGCGCGAGGCATTGCTCGCGGGATTGACGCAGGCAGAAGTCCTGCCGGTGATACCGCTCGGCACCGCGCTCGGCGTGCACGGCGGCCCCGGCTGCGTGGTCGTCGCCGTGCAGGAACTCGACTAGCGCGCCTGGCCGCGTGCGCGGCGCCGCTGCCAGAGTCGCAGGTAGATCGCCGCATTGATCGCGAGCACGCCCGCGCCGATCAGCAGCTGGAGGTTGCGGGTGAGCCCTGCCGGGTAGATCAGGGCGGTCACGTAGTGCTCGATGAAGCCGCCTGCGTACGCGCCTTCGCCGCCCCGTTCGCGCAGCCATTTCTCGAGCGGTGTCAGCGGGCAGATCCAGCCGCCGAACTCGATCGCTGCGCCCCACAGGAAGACGGGCGTGTGCAGCCAGGCGAGTCGTGGCCGGCGCAGCACCAGGAACCCGCCCAGTGCGACGAACAGGATGAACGCGAGATGCAGGGCCAGGACCGCGTCCGCGAGCAGGCGGTGAATCATCGCGCGCGCAGCTGCCGGCGCAGCGCCAGGTATCCCGCGGCTCCGGCGATGGCCGAGCCGGCCAGGATGCCGATCCGCTCGAGCCCCAGGTAGGCGCCGCCGCCCTGCTCGAATGCGAGCGAAGCGATGAACAGGCTCATCGTGAAACCGATGCCGCACAGGAGCGATGCGCCGTAAATGAGGCCCCAGCTGACGTCGCGCGGCAACGACGCGATGCCGCAGCGAACCGCGAGCCATGACAGCAGGAAGATGCCGGCCTGCTTGCCGATGACGAGGCCGGCAACGATGCCGAGCGACACCGGGTGCAGCACCTGGCTCGCGGTGATGCCGGCCAGCGGCACACCGGCGTTTGCAAATGCGAACACCGGCAGCACGCCGAATGCGACCCAGGGATGCAGCGCCTGCTCGAACTCGTGCAGCGGCGATGACTGTCCGGGCCGCGTGTCCGGCGGACGCAACGGGATGAACAGTGCGAGCACGACGCCGGCAAGCGTCGCGTGCACGCCGGACTTCAGCAGCGCAAACCAGAGCGCTAGCCCGACCAGCACGTACGCCGCGCGGCGCGTGATGCCCGCGCGATTGAGCAGGGCCAGCAGCGCCGTCAGGCCCAGCGCGGCGGCAAGCGCGATCGGCGACAGTTCGGCCGTATAGAACGCGGCGATGATGATGATTGCGCCGATGTCGTCGAAGATCGCGACCGACAGCAGGAATGCCTTCAGCGCCGCTGGCACGCGCTCTCCCAGCAGCATCAGCACGCCGAGTGCGAAGGCGATGTCGGTGGCTGATGGAATCGCCCAGCCTTTCATCGCGGCGGCATCGCCCCAGTTGAATCCGGCGTAGATGGCGGCGGGCACTGCCATCCCGCCGATCGCCGCGAATGCCGGCAGCGCAGCGTCGCGGAGGCTCGACAGGTGGCCTTCCAGTATCTCGCGCTTGAGCTCGAGGCCGACCAGCAGGAAGAACACGGCCATCAGGCCGTCGTTGATCCAGAGGATCATCGGCTTCGAGATGCCGAGCGCGCCGACGCGCGCCTCGACCGGCAGCTCGAGAAAGGCGGTATAGATGCCGGCGAGCGGCGAGTTTGCCACCAGCAACGCCAGCACGGCGGCGGCCATCAGCAGGAGGCCGCCCGCAGCCTCGAGCCGCAGGAAATCCTGAAGCGTCGCCAGCGCCCTGGTGATCAGGGCTTCCGTGCGGGGCGGCACGCCGGAATTGCCGGGAGCCCGCTACTGCGGGCGGGTGGCTACCGGACGGCCGGCCTCGGCCCAGCGCTGGTAATCACCCTGCAGGTGGAACAGGCGCCTGAACCCCGCGCCTTCCAGCACGGTGAGCGCCTGCGCCGCGCGGGTGCCGCTGCGGCAATAGACCACGATGTCGCTCGACTGCGCCGCCGAAAGCTCGGCAATGCGCGCGGCGAGTTCCGTGTGCGGGATATTCTGCGCGCCCGGCACGTGGCCCTCGGCGTACTCGGCCGCGGTGCGCACGTCGAGCACTACCAGCGCCTGGTCACCCCAGGCGAGGCGCTCGACGAGCGCCTGCGGCTCGATCGTCGCGGGTTCGTCAGCCTGCGCCGGCGAGGCGAATGCAATGGCCAGCAGAAGCAGCGGTGCCAGCCGCACGGCTCAGTTCTCCAGCACGAAGGTGATCCGCATGCGCACGCGGTATCCGGTCACCTTGCCCTTGTCCACGGTCACCTCCTGGTCGGCGACCCACGCGCCCGTGATGCCGTGCAGCGTCTTGCTCGCCCGCTGGATGCCTTTCTGGACGGCGTCTTCGAAGCTCTTGTTCGAGGTTGAGGTGATTTCACTGACTTTCGCGACTGTCATGACGGTCTCCTTGCGATCCGTTCCGGTTCCTTCCTGTCGGCCAATGATACCGCTACGGGCGGCGCGCGCGGGACCGTTATGATGCGATTCTCAACCGGAGAAACCCCATGTTCCGCAAGTTACGCAGTGCCTTGTTGCGCGGCCTGATCGTCGTCCTGCCGATCGGCCTGACCCTGTGGTTGCTGTGGTGGTTTGGCAGCACGACCGAATCGCTGCTGCGCGCGGTGATGCTGCTGGTGATCCCGGCCGAGCACTACCGGCCCGGCATGGGCATCGCCGCGGCGGTCGTGCTGTTGCTCGCCGCCGGCACGCTGGTCAACGCGCTGCTGGTCCGACAGGCGCTGGAATCCTGGGAGGGCTTCCTCGACCGCATCCCGGTGGTCAAGACGATCTACGGCGCGACGCGCGATTTCATGAAGCTGCTGCCGGCCGGCGGCCAGCGCCGCGACCTGAAACGCGTCGTGCTCGCGCGCTTCGGCGACGCGCAGATCATCGGCTTCGTGACACGTGACGACGCGTCGGAACTCGGCATCGTCAAGCCGGAGCACGACTTGCTGGCGGTGTACTTCCCGATGAGCTACCAGATCGGCGGCTACACGGCGCTGCTGCCGCGTTCGAGTGTCGTGCCGCTCGACCTGCCGGTCGAGAACGCGATGCGCCTGGTGCTGACCGGCGGCCTGTCCGGCGCCCACGGCCATTGACGATTATTTCTCGATCTTGTTGAGCTTGGAGCCCTCGAACGTCAGGTTGTACATCAGGCCCTTGTTCGAATAGATGAAGCCGATGATCGGCTTCTTCGCGGTCTCGGTGTCGACCTGGCCGCCGGCGCCGAGCGTTGCCAGGGCGACGCTGCCGTCAACGCCTGCTTTCCAGCCATCGCTCTTCTGGAACTTGTCCAGTTCCTTCTGGTTCATGAACAGGATCACCTGACTCTTGCGCTGCACGCCGAGCTGGAAGCCGATCGAGCCGGCGACGATGTTGTAGTACGCGATGGTCTTGCCGCCCACGAGCAGCGCGCCCTCGCCGTATTCGCCGCCGATGCCGATGCCGCCCTTGACCACTTTCGGGAATACCAGCATTCCGGACGATTTGGCGGCGAGGTCCTTGGCAGCGCTCGAAAACTTGTAAAGCTCCTGGATGGCCTCCTGCACCGAGGCGTCGAGTTCCTCGCGCGAGGCGGCCCCTGCGGGCAGGGCTGCAACCAGCAGCAGCGCGGCGGCAAGCAGCGGACGGATCAGGCGGGTCATGGTGGTTCTCCTGCGGCGGGGTGCCTGCATATTCTAAAGGGGACGCACACGAAGAGGGGACAGTCCGCCTTTTTGGACAAACGAAGAAGGGACAGTCCGCCTTTTTCGCTGCGCGAAAAAGGGGACAGTCCCCTAGGCGTAGGCGGCGCGCGGACGGTTCTGGGAGTAGACGAGTTCGACGTGGCGGATGCCGGAGGTGCAGCGCGCCACGCGCTTGACCGCCTGCACGAGGCGCAGCAGCAGGTTGTACTTCGCGCGCGGGCCGCCGACCGCATAGGCCTCGTCGACCACCAGGTGCAGCACGGTGATGCGCTCGAAGCTGTCGCGGACGTAGAGGATCAGGCCGACCGGGCGCGAAACCTTGCCGTCGCGCTCGACGGCGAACAGGCATTGCGCCTCGGACGGGCCGGCGACGCGTACGCGCAACGCATTCCCGTCCACCACGATCTCCGGCGGGCCGTAACGGTTGATCGCCGTCTCGATGCCCTTGCGGACGCGGTGCTGCCGTCCATTGAAAAACAGCAGGGCCTCGAGCTGGTGATGATGCTCGGCCGGCAGGCTGGAAACGAAAGCGATCTGGCGCGTAATACCCGTATCCCCCGGTAACGAGTCCCGAACCCCGACAAGGCCGAGCCACCATACTTGGGCCCTCGGGCCCCTGTCGAGATTCACATAATTCGGTCAAAGTCGAAAAATCGGAAATGACTGTGGCGTGCCAACAACGCCCGGGACCCCCTTCGGGGGCCCCAAACCCACCTTTCCTGCAAGTACCGGAGGCAGTGGGGTTTTTCGAACTGCGTCACACGGGCTGCGCCCGAAACTTGATCTGTGTCTCGTTCGCCACGACGGATTTTGTCAAAGATGGTCACGGTCCGTCCGTCACCGGCATTTGTGCCCGCGACGAGGTGTTTTTGCGCGAGTTTCAGACGTCCGAAACCATGAAGTTCAATCCCGAAGACACCATCAACATCGACTATTCGGACCTCCAGCCAGGCGACGAGGCACCGGATCCGCTCGCACCGAAACCGGCGCGCGCCAACACACCGGCCGCCGCGCCCGCGAACACGCCTGCCGGTCCCGGCGCGGTCGCGAGCGGATGCGCCAACGTCATCGTGCTGGCGGCGGACCCGACGCTGATCGACCTGCTGCGCGACTCGCTCACCGGCACGCACCGCGTCTGGCGCGCCGACGATGCGACGCATGCCGCCGACCTGCTGGTCGCCGCCGGCAATGCCGTGCTGCTGGTCGATTCCTCGCTCGCCGATCACGACACGCGCGGACTGGTCACCGAAGTCCACAAGCAGTTCCCGGACCTGCCGATCATCGTCGCAGGCCGCCGCGACGACGAGGCCGAACTCGCCCCGCTGGTCTCGAGCGGCGTGATCTTCCGCTTCCTGCACAAGCCCGCTTCCGCCGAGCGCATCCGCAACTTCGTGGATGCGACCCAGCGCCGCGCCAAGCCCGCCTCCGACCTGCCCGCGGCAGCGCCGCGCCAGGCCGCCGTTGCGCTCGCGGCCGCGATGGCTTCCCTCACCGGCGAGCATCCGGCCCTGCCGCTGCCGCAGGTCAAGGTGGAGCGCGACGGGATCCGCCGCTGGACGCGGCGCGGCCTGCTGCTGGTCCCGCTGCTGCTGCTCGGCTGGGGGCTCTTCGAGTGGCAGCCCTGGACGAAATCTGCCGACGGGGTGCCGTCGACCGATTCCGCGCCGGTCGCGGCGACCGACGCCGGCAACGATCCGCGCGTGCTGAAGCTGCTCGACTCCGCGGGACTCGCGCTCGCGCAGGGCCGGCTGGTCGATCCGCCGGGCGAGAACGCGCTCGAACTGTACCGCGCCGTGCTCGCGCGCGACCCGGACAACCGCGTGGCGCAGCGCGGCATCGACAGCGTCGCCGACGACCTGATGGTCGAGGCCGAACGCGCACTGATGGAAGAAGACCTCACCCGCCTCGCGAGCGCGGTCGATGCCGCCCGCTCCGCGCGCCCCGATCACCCGCGCCTGGAGTTCTTCAGCCTGCAATTGCAGCGCGAACTGGACCGCCAGGCCACACCCGCGCAGATGCGCGCTGCCAGCACTGCCGTCGGCCGTGAACTGGATGCCGCTGCCGAGCAGTCGGCCGCCGGCCGCGTCCAGAGCCTGGTGCAGCTGGCCAATGACCGCATGCGCAGCAACCGCCTGGTCGGCGGCAAGGACAGCGCGCACGCCTACCTGCTCGCTGCGCGCAAGCTCGACCCGGCAGACCCTGGCTTGCAGCAGGGCATCGCCTCGCTGTCGACCCAGTTGCAGGGCAACGCCCGCAAGGCGATCCGCGAGAACCGCCTGGATGAAGCGAGCAACTGGCTGCTGAATGCGGTCGCGCTCGACGTCAACCAGGAGGAAATCGCCCTGTTGCGCGCCGACCTCGAGGCCGCGCGCCTCGGCAACGTGCGCGCGGACCGCGCGCGGCTCCTGGTGCTCGCCAACCAGCGCATCGCCCAGGGCCGGCTGATCGAGCCCGCTGGCGACTCCGCAAAGCATTACGTGGACCTGCTGCGCGCCTCGGACCCGACTTTCGAGGGCCTGGCGGATACCACGACGCTGCTCGCGACCCGGGCGCTGACCGAGGCCCGCCAGCAGCTCGGAGCCGGCAACCCGGACCGCGCGGACCAGATGCTGCGGACCGCAGCCGACAACGGCGCCCCGGATTCCGAGATCGCCGCGGTCACCGCCGAGATCGTTTCCGCCCGCGTGGCCAAGCCGAAGCCCGCGCCGTCGCGGCCGCAGCCGGCGGTGCTGGCCGAGAACGCGCTGCGTCGCACGCGGTTCGTGCCGCCGGAATACCCGGCGCGCGCCCTCGATCGCGGCACCCAGGGCTGGGTGGACATCGAGTTCACGGTCGCGGCTGACGGCACGACGCGCGACGCCATCGTGCGCGCGGCAGAGCCCGCGGGAGTCTTCGACCGCGCTGCCCTGCAGGCGGTCGAGCGCTGGCGCTACGAGCCGCGCGTGATCGACGGGATCGTCGTCGACCAGCGTGTCGAAGCGCGCGTGCGCTTCCAGCTCAAGGAATAATCAGGCGGACTTGCCGGTCCCGGCCATGCGCTCGTGCGCGCGGCCGAGCCCGAACGCGACCGCCGCCCACAGCGCCGCGACGCCGGCGCCCACGAGCGCAATGCCCGACAGGCTGGCCCCGAATGCCGCGACGATGGCGTCGTGCCCCTTCGCGACCACGAAATCGCTGGTGCGGTAGACCAGCGTGTCGTTGACGTTCTTCGCCTTGTATTTCGACTCGCGGTCCACGGTCGTGTAGAGCATCTCGCGGCAGGGCCGCACGATCGCGTACTGGCCGACGCGCCGCGCGATGAATACGGCCACCAGCGTCGCCAGCGTCGGCGACATCGAGATCAGCAGGAAGCCCGCGACCACGAACAGCGGCACCACGACGATCATCGTGGCGACACCCGCGCGCCGGGTCAGGCGCCCCACGGCAAAGAGCTGCAGCAGCAGCGTGACGATGCTCATCGTGAGCTCGATGCGCCCGAGGAACGCGGTGCGCGCCGCGCCGTCCGGATAATGGATGCCGAGCAGTTGCGCCTGCTGCAGGTACAGGAAGGTGTTGACTGCCGCCATCAGGAACACGAAGACCGCGATGCCGCCGAGGTAGGGCGAGGTCAACACGCGCTTCAGGCCCGCGAAGGGATTGCCGCCGATCGCCCGCTCCTCGAAGCGCTCGCCGGCCGCCGACTGGCGCCCGCTCCAGCCGAGCAGGCGGCGCATCAGGAAAATCGTCGAGATCAGCATCGCCGCGGAGACCAGCAGCAGGTTGACCTCGCCAACCGATTCGGCGAGGAAACTCGTGATCGCGGACCCCGACATCGCGCCAACGCTCGCGCCCGCCGTAATGAAGGCAAAAAGCCGCTTCCCCTGCTCCTTGTTGAACAGGTCGGCCATGAAGCTCCAGAACACGGAGATCACGAACAGGTTGAAGACGCTGACCCAGACGAAGAACACGCGCGCGGTGCCCGCGTCGTCTTCCTGCGCCGTGAACAGGGCCCAGAACGCGATCAGCTGCGCGCCGAAGAACAGGTAGATCCAGGGCAGGAACTGGGCGCGGCGGAAGCGGCCGCTGATCCAGCCGAACAGCGGCACGGCCGCGATCATGCCGACGAGCGTCCAGCCGAACAGGTCGTCGAGGTTCTCGACGCCGCCGGTGACGCCCATGCTGTCGCGGATCGGCCGCAGGATGTAATAGGCCGTGAACAGCAGGAAGTGGTAGGCAAAGGCGGACAGCAGGCCGCTCACCTCGGCAGGCCGCACGTCCACGGCGCGCGCCAGGCCCCGCTCGACCAGCGGCGGCGCGTTCACGCGCGCTCGACCGGCTTTTCGCTCGTGATCGCGAGCGTGTTGCCCTCGGTGTCCTCGAAGAACGCCATCCAGATCTCCACGTCGCCGAGCTCGGCGATCCTGTGCGGGCCCTGCAGGAACTCGACACCGCGGCCTTCGAGATCGAGGTGCGCAGCCTCGATGTCCGCCACGCGGTAGTACACGATCGAACCCGGCGGGTCGTACATCGGGTCGGAGGACGTCGACAGCGCGAGCCGGATGCCGTCGCAGTCGAAGAATGCGAGCGTCGGCGGAACCTCGAACAGCAGCTTCATGCCGAGGATGTCGCGGTAGAACGCGGTCGCACGCGCCAGCTCGCGCACCGGGATCGCGATCTGCTCGATGTGCGCGAGGTTCATCCGCTATTCCGTGATGCCGGACTGGTCGAGGATGAAAGTGTATTCCTCGGCGACCTCACGGTAGCGCTGGAAACGCCCGGACCGGCCGCCGTGGCCCGCTTCCATCGTGGTGCGATACAGCAGCGGGCTGGTTCCGGTCTTGCGCGCGCGCAGGCGCGCGACCCACTTGGCCGGCTCGAAATACTGCACCTGGCTGTCCCACAGCCCGGTCGTCACCAGCATTGCCGGATAGTCCTGGCGGGCGACCTGGTCGTAGGGCGAATACGACAGCATGTAGTCGTAGTATTCCTTCAATTTCGGATTGCCCCACTCGTCGAACTCGTTGGTGGTGAGCGGGATGTCCTCATCGAGCATGGTCGTGACGACGTCCACGAACGGCACCTGGGCGACGATCGCGCGGTAGTCCGCGGGCGCCATGTTGGCGACCGCGCCCATCAAGAGCCCGCCGGCGCTGCCGCCCATCGCCGAGACGCGCCCCGGGTCGGCGTAGCGCTCCTGCACCAGGAAGCGCGTAACGTCGATGAAGTCCGTGAACGTGTTCTTCTTGTTGAGCAGGCGGCCCTGGTCGTACCAGCGCCGGCCCATCTCCTGGCCGCCGCGGATGTGCGCGATCGCATAGACGAATCCGCGGTCGAGCAGCGAGAGCCGCGCGATCGAGAAGTACGGGTCCATCGACAGGCCGTAAGAGCCGTATCCGTACTGCAGCATCGGCGCGCTGCCGTCGCGCTTGAAGCCGGTGCGATAGACCAGCGACACCGGCACCTTCGTGCCGTCGCGCGCCGTCGCCCAGACCAGTTCCGAACGGTAATTCGCCGGGTCGAAGTCGCCGAGCACCGGCTGGCGCTTCATCAGCTGCCGCTCGCCCGTCTGGATGTCGTAGTCGTAGACCGTTTCTGGTGTCGTCAGCGACACATAGTTGTAACGGACGATGTGGGTGTCGATCTCCGGGTTCCGGCCGAGCGCGGTCGTGTAGGTCGCCTCGTCGGCGGAAATGAAGAAATCCGCGCCGCCGCTCCACGGGCGGATGCGGATCTTGCGCATCGCGCCCGAGCGTTCCTCGACCGCGAGGAAGTCCTTGAACACGTCGAAGCCGTGGATGAAGGCGTCGTCCCGGTGCGGGATCAGCTCGCGCCAGTTCGCACGATCGTCCTCTTCGCCCACGGTCGCTTCCATCAGCCGGAAGTTCGGCGCCTGCCAGTTGCTGCGGATGATCCAGCGGCCGTCCAGGTGTTCGACGTGGTACTCGTGGTCGCGCTCGCGTGGCAGGAACACGCGGAATGCGAGCGTCGGGTCCGTCGCGTCGGCATAGCGCCATTCGCTCGAAACCGTGCTCTCGGCCTTGATCAGGACGTAGCGATCGTCCTTGGTGTTGAACACGCTGGTGTAGAAGCTCTCGTCCTGCTCCTCGTGGATCAGCACGTCCTGCGACGGGTCCGTGCCGAGCACATGCCGCTTCACGAGATAGCCCAGCAGCGTTTCCGGGTGCTTTTCGACGTACACGACGCTGGCGCTGTCCGCGGTCCAGGCGAGGTACGGATCCACGTTCTCGACATGGTCGGCGAGCGTTTCGCCGGTTTCCAGGTCCTTGAAGCGCAGCGTGTACTGGCGCCGGCCGACCGTGTCGTCGACATAGGCCAGGATGCGGTCGTTCGGCGCGATCGCCATTACGCCGACCTCGTAGAAATCGTGGCCCGTGGAGAGCGCGTTGCCGTCGAGCATCACCTGCTCGGGGGCCTCGAGCGTGCCCGCCTTGCGGGCGTAGACCGGGTATTCCTTGCCGGTCTCGAAGCGGGTGTAGTACCAGTAGCCGCGCTTGCGGTACGGCACGGTCGAATCGTCCTGCTTGAGGCGCGCGACGAACTCGTTGTACAGCCGCTCCTCGAGCGCATTCGAGTGCGCCGTCATCGCTTCCTTGTAGGCGTTCTCGGCCTCGAGGTAGCCGAGCACTTCCCTGTTCGTGCGCGTGTCGTCGCGCAGCCAGTAGTACTCGTCGACGCGCGTGCCGTGCGGCGATTCGACCAGGTGGGGGCGGACGGCGGCGATCGGCGGCACCGGCGCGGACTGCGGCATGCTGTCGGACTCCGTCCTTTGCGGCGCGCCGCCCGCGCAGGCTCCCAGGAGCAGGGCGGACACGACCGTCAGGACCACTGAATGGCGGTAGTGGATCATCGGCTGCCGTGCATCTTACCGGAGCGCGCGGGCGCGCTGTGATTCCGCGAGCGCCGTGCCGAGGGAATCTCCGGACAGGAATGCGGCCTCGACCCGCGCGTCGAGACACCAGTCGCCGCAGAAACCGAGGCCCGCATCGCGGTCGAGCAGGAACGCCTCGCCGAGCGGCGCCTCCACGCGCGCATGACGCCAGCGATGGCTGTCGGACAATCGCGGCCGGGGCAGCGTCCGGCCGATGCGCTCCGAAAAGCGCTTGAGCAGGGCCTTCTGCACCTGCCCGGCCGGCCGCTCGAACTCGAGCCGCGACCATTCCGCTCCCGCGTGCAGCACCCAGGACTGCGGCGTATCGCGCCCCGGCTTCGATCCATTGCGGGCGAACCACGGCAGGATGGGATCGTTCATGAAGCTTGCATCCGGGACGCCGGCCAGCGGCTCCTCGAAAGCGACCATCACGGCCCAGCAGGGCGCCATCGCAATGCTTCGCACGCGTGCGGCCAGCGTCGTGTGCGGCCCGGCGAGCACGGCCGCGAGCGGCGCCGGCATCGCGAGCACGACCAGGCCGAAGTCCACGTGCGCCGAGCCGCGATCGTCCAGCAGCGCCCAGCCGCGGCGACCGCGTTCGAGCCGGACGATGCGCGCGCCATATTCGATATCGAGGCCGCGCGCCAGGAAGCGCGGCAAGGCCGTCATGCCGGGCGTGCCGACCCAGAGTTCGCCGGCTTCCCGGTCACGGTCCGGCCAGTCGGGCTGCCAGAGGCCAGCGGCGCCCGCCCCGTGCGCGTCCTCGACGATTTGACGGAATCCGAGATCGGTGACCGTGACGTATTGTGCGCCGTGATCGAAACTCGCCGCCTCGAAACGGCGCGTGGCAAGCCGCCCGCCGGCGGCGCGCTGGGACTCGAAGACGCGAACCTGGACGCCGGCGCCGGCCAGGCGGCGCGCGCAGGCAATGCCCGCAAGCCCCGCGCCGACCACGGCGACGGATGCGGAATTCATGCTAGCCTGCGGCTTCGATGCGACGTCCAATCCAGCTCCTGATTTCAGTGGCGGCGGTCGCCTGCGCCGGGTGCGCGGGCGTGGCCACGCAATCGTACCCGGCGTCCACCGAGGCG
>JBFXFJ010000003.1:0-352677 GCA_050179155.1 Steroidobacteraceae bacterium | reverse complement strand
CTGGCGAGGTCCGGCATTCCTGCGGGCGCTGATGCTGATGACCGCGCCGCCCGACGCTCTCAATCCCACTGCCCACAAGATGTTGCGGTCACCGAAGCCAACCGGATAAGCACGTCCGCGGAAACGTCTTTTGGCGGGAAGCTGTCTTCAGCGGCCTGCAGTGCCTTCAGGAACACCGCGCCTGACTCGGCGGTCAGCCGCGCCCGGATCACGAGTGATCCGTCGTCGTCATGGAACCACCTGAGCTCGCGGCCCGCCTGCTGGCGCGCCTCGCGCGTCATTTCCTGCGACTCCTTCACCCGGCGATAGGACCGGACCAGCTTCTCGACATGACTCGCCGTGCCATGCAGGGCGATGTTGAGAAAGTATTCCTCGTTCGATGGATCCGCGACCCGGGTCATGGCCCGGACCTTGGAGTAGCTGAGCTTCCCCGCCGCCATCGATTCCGCGATCCGCGGCAAACCCGCAAGCGCATGAGCCACCCGGAGCTTCTCCCGCGCCGCGCCCAGATCCAGGCCGCACTTCCAGTTGAGCCAGTAGGCGCAGGACTTCACGCCCCACTCGGCCCAGGCTTTGCGGCGATCGAACTCGGCGATCAGCGCCAGCCAGCGGGCCTGGGCGGCGTTCAGATGACCCGCGAGTTCGGTGATCTGATCGGTCAGATCGGGGGTGGAAACCGACGAAATGGGCCCTTCCATGGCGGGCTCCGGTAGGCTGTGTTTATATACAGAAATTTACCAGAAAACATAGGAAAAGCAATCGCTTATAAGACAGTTGCCCTACGCAACGACCGCTCAGGCCGGCGATCCGATGAACTGCATGCCTTGAATTCGCGCGGCCGAGCGATCGAACGTGAACAGTGGCCATTGATTGGCCGATGCTGCGCAGGCGAGGTGCAGGCATTCTGCGAAGTCAACTCGATTCTGCTGGTAAGTGCCCAGCGCGTCCTCGACCACGGGTTCATTCTGAAACTCGAGTTCACGTGTTGCCAGCAGCGAAGAGAGGGCAGCCAGCACTTGATCTTTCCCGTAGCGATAGAACGATCGTAGAACCCACTCGAGCTCGAGAGTCACGGTCAGCGGGACATACAAGCGTTCGCCCCGATGCTCGGCACGACGCAGCAGCTGTCGCGCCTGGTCGGATTGGGTGCTGTCGTCCGCCGTAAGCACGCGTACCAGGACATTCGTGTCAACGCCTGCCAAACCGCATATCCTGGATTCGGACTTTCCGCTTCGGTTTTGGCAGGATTCCCATCAAGTCCGCGACCGACTTGTTCTTCACGCGTACCACGAGCGTACCGTCCGTCAGGCGCGTAAAGACGATCCGATCCCTGGGCTTGAGTTTCATCGATTTGCGGATTTCGAGTGGGATCGTAACCTGGCCCCTGCTCGTTAGAATCGCTTCATTCACTTTGGACTCCTTGCTGGTCTTGAGCATCTCACGCCACCCGAACCGGTATTCCGCCGATTTTGATCTTCTCCGCCCAGATTCTCGGTCCCGTTTCGTGCACCGATTCCCCGGTCGAATCGACTGCAACCGTGACCGGCATGTCCTTGACCTCGAACTCGTAGATCGCCTCCATGCCGAGGTCCTCGAACGCGACCACGCGGGCCTTGCGGATGGCCTTGGCGACGAGATAAGCGGCGCCGCCGACCGCGATCAGGTATGCAGAATGGTGCTTGCGGATCGCTTCGATCGCGACCGGCCCGCGCTCGGCCTTGCCGATCATTGCAAAGAGGCCGGTCTTCTCCAGCATGAAGTCCGTGAACTTGTCCATGCGCGTCGCGGTCGTCGGGCCCGCGGGGCCGACGGCTTCGTTTCGCACCGCATCCACCGGGCCGACGTAATAGATCACGCGGCCCTTCAGGTTCACGCCCTCCGGCAGGCCCTTGCCGGAGTTGATCAGCTCGGCGAGCCGCTTGTGCGCGGCATCGCGGCCCGTGAGCATGCGGCCCGACAACAGCAGCGTCTGGCCGGGCTTCCAGCTCTTCACTTCCTCGCGCGTGAGCGTGTCGAGATTCACGCGCCGCGAATCGGCCGCGGGCTTCCACTGCACATCGGGCCACGAGTCGAGCGAGGGCGGGTCGAGCGCGACCGGTCCGCTGCCATCCAGCACGAAGTGCGCATGCCGCGTCGCCGCGCAGTTCGGGATCATCGCGACGGGCTTGGATGCCGCGTGCGTCGGGTAGGTGCGGATCTTCACGTCGAGCACGGTCGTGAGCCCGCCGAGCCCCTGCGCGCCGATGCCGAGCGCGTTCACCTTCTCATATAGCTCAATGCGAAGCTCCTCGAGCTGGTTCGACGGGCCGCGTTCGAGCAGCTCGTGCATGTCGATCGGGTCCATCAGCGATTCTTTCGCGAGCACCACGGCCTTGTCGGCCGTGCCGCCGACGCCGATGCCGAGCATGCCGGGCGGGCACCAGCCGGCGCCCATGTGCGGCACGGTCTCGAGCACCCAGTCCACGATGGAATCCGAGGGATTCAGCATCGTCAGCATCGACTTGTTCTCGGAGCCGCCGCCCTTGGCGGCGACCGTGACCTCGACCGTGTTGCCGGCAACGAGTTCCACGTGCACGACGGCCGGCGTGTTGTCGCCGGTGTTGCGGCGGGTGAAGAGGGGATCGGCGACGATCGAGGGGCGAAGCTTGTTTTCGGTCGCCATGTAGCCACGGCGCACGCCCTCGTCCACCAGTTCCTGCAGGCTCCGGCGCGTATCCCAGCGCACGTCCATGCCGGCCTTGATGAAGACGTTGACGATGCCGGTGTCCTGGCAGATCGGGCGGTGGCCCTCCGCGCACATGCGCGAGTTGGTCAGGATCTGGGCGATCGCGTCCTTCGCCGCCGGCGACTGCTCGCGCACGTAGGCGCGGCCGAGATGCTCGATGTAGTCGGCGGGATGATAGTAGGAGATGAACTGCAGGGCGTCCGCGACGCTCTGCACGAAGTCGGCTTCACGGATCACGGGGGCGGCCATCGCCCCCAATCATATCACCGCAGGAATGCCGCCCCGCGGGTCAGGAATGTGTAGTCACCCTCGATCGCCATGAAGCCGATCAGCACCAGCAGCGCCAGGGGTGGCACCAGGATCGCGAGCTTCAGCGCAAGCCGTTCCCAGGCCATGTGCATGAAGATCGCGACGATGAAGCCGGCCTTCAACAGCATGAAGGTGATGATCAGCGACCAGCGCAGGTAACCCTGCAGGTGGTAGTAGTCCACCATGTAGGAGAAGGTCGAGAGCACGAACAGCAGCAGCCAGATCCACAGGTAGATCGCAAGCGGGTGTTGCTGGCCTTCTTTTGCTTCAGACATGCTGCCTCACCACAGGTAGAAGAACGCGAAGATGAAGACCCAGACGAGATCGACGAAGTGCCAGTACAGGCCCGCGACCTCGACCGTCTCGTATGTGCCACGCCGGTCGTAGAAGCCATTGCCGACGCGCCTGGCCGTGACCAGGAGATAGATGACGCCGGCGGTCACGTGGCAGCCGTGGAATCCGGTAATCATGAAGAACGCGGATCCGAACTGCGGCGCGCCCCACGGGTTCTCCCAGGGCCGTACGCCTTCCATGATCAGCTTGGTCCATTCGAAGGCTTGCATGCCGACGAAGGTTGCGCCGAGCACGGCGGTCGCGACCAGGAGCATTACGGTCTTGCGCCTGTCGCGGCGGTAGCCGTAGTTGACGGCGAGCGCCATCGTGCCGCTCGAGGTGATCAGCACGAAGGTCATGATCGCGATCAGGATCAGCGGAATGTCCTTCCCGAACAGGTGCAGCGCGAACACCTCGCTCGGGAACGGCCACGGCTCGGTCGTCGACATCCGGACGTTCATGTAGGCGGTCAGGAAGCACGTGAAGATGAACGTGTCGGAGAGCAGGAAGATCCACATCATCGCCTTCCCCCACGGCACCGGGAAGGCGTTCTTGTCGGCAGCGAAATCGCTTACGACCTGCTGGAGCGGGCGGAGGGCTGCGGCTTGGGCGTCATGGGCCATGGGCAGGAATTCCTCTTACAGGAACAGCAGGACGGCGAAAACGACGAGCCAGACGATCAGCAGGAAATGCCAGTAGATCGCGCACAGCGACAGGCTCTGGCGCAAGTCAATCAGTTCCGCGCCGGCCGAGAATCGCATCGCTGCGCGGCCAAGCACGTACAGGCCGCCGATCAGGTGCAGGCCGTGGACGGTCGTCAGCACGTAGAAGAACGCAATCGCCGGGCTGCCCTGGATGAAGTAGAGCGAGGGGCCGACGGCCTGCCAGGCCATCACCTGCCCCGCAAGGAACCCGACGGTCAGGATGCCGCCGGCAATGAGCGCCCACTGCGCGACGTATCGCTTTCCGCGGCCAACGGCATGGCTCGCGAGCTGCATCGCGATGCTGGCGAGCAGCAGCACGCCGGTGTTGACCCACAGCAGGTTCGGGATCGTCAGGTGGCACCAGCCGACGCCATGGTGCATGCGCATCGAGTAGGCGGTCAGGAACAGGCTGAACAGCGAGGTGACGACCGCCATGAAAAGCAGCAGCCCGATGCGCGCCGGCGGCGCGCGGATCGCGCCGATGTCGCCTTCCTGCTCGCCGCTCTCCCAAGACTTCGCCGTCAGCCGGCTGGCCACGTAGAACCAGACGGCGACGCCGACGAGTAGCGCGACGACGATGGCGGTGTTGCTCAATGGCCCTTACCGTGGTCGCGGCCCGCGCCGAGCTTCGGATCGACCGGCTCGTTCTGCGGGATGAAGTCATCCTTGGCGCCCGGCACGCTGTAGTCGTAGGCCCAGCGGTGCACCACGGGCAGTTTCGGCCCCCAGTTGCCGTGATGCGGCGGCGTATCCGGCGTCTGCCACTCGAGCGTCGTCGCCTTCCACGGGTTCGGCGGCGCCTTCGCGCCCTTCTTCAGGCTCACGATCACGTTGTAGAGGAAGATGATCTGCGCGGCGGCGACGATCAGCGCCGCGATCGTGATCGCCGCATTGATCGAGTGCACCGAGTCCGGGATGAACGCCGTGTCGCCCAGTGCATAGTAGCGGCGCGGCACGCCGAGGATGCCGAGGTAATGCATCGGCAGGTAAATCGCGTAGGTGCCGAGGAACGTCAGCCAGAAGTGCGCCTTGCCGAGCTTCTCGTTCCACATGCGCCCGGTGATCTTCGGGTACCAGTGGTAGATCGCGCCGAATACCACGAGGATCGGCGACACGCCCATCACCATGTGGAAGTGGCCGACGACAAAGTAGGTGTCGGACAGCGGCAGGTCCACGGTGACGTTGCCGAGGAAGAGGCCGGTCAGTCCGCCGTGGATGAACGTGAAAATGAAGCCGATCGCAAACAGCATCGGCACGGTCAGGTGGATGTTGCCCTTCCAGAGGGTCAGTACCCAGTTGTAGACCTTGATCGCGGTCGGCACGGCGATGATCAGCGTGGTCGTCGCGAAGAAGAACCCGAAGTACGGGTTCATGCCGCTGACGTACATGTGGTGCGCCCACACGACGAACGACAGGCCGCCGATTGCGAGGATCGCCCAGACCATCATCCGGTAGCCGAAGATGTTCTTGCGCGCGTGGGTCGACAGCAGGTCCGAGACGATGCCAAAGGCGGGCAGGGCGACGATGTACACCTCGGGATGCCCGAAGAACCAGAACAGGTGCTGGAACAGCAGTGGGCTGCCGCCGTTATGGCCAGGGTCCGCGCCCATCGAGCTGAGCGCCGGCATGAAGAAGCTGGTGCCGAGCGTGCCGTCGAGCGTCATCATCACGGCGGAGACCAGCAGCGCCGGGAAGGCGAGCAGGCCGAGGATGGTCGCCATGAAGATGCCCCAGACCGAGAGCGGCATGCGCATCAGCGTCATGCCCTTGCAGCGGGCCTGGAGCACCGTGGTCACGTAGTTGAGGCCGCCCATCGTGAAGGCGATGATGAAGATGCCGAGCGAGACCAGCATCAGGATGATGCCCGCGCCCGAACCCGGTGTGCCGGGCAGGACCGCCTGCGGCGGGTAGAGCGTCCAGCCCGCGCCGGTCGGCCCGCCGGGCACGAAGAAGCTCGCGAGCAGCACGATCACCGCGAGAAAGTACACCCAGAAGCTCAGCATGTTCATGTACGGGAACACCATGTCCCGCGCGCCGCACATAAGCGGAATGAGGTAATTGCCGAACCCGCCCAGGAACAGCGCGGTCAGCAGGTAGATCACCATGATCATCCCGTGCATGGTGATGAACTGGTAGTACTGGTTCGGGTCGACGAAGTGGAACTGGTCGGGGAATCCGAGCTGCAGGCGCATCAGGCCGGACAGCACCAGCGCCACCAGGCCGACGAAGATGGCGACGATCGAGTACTGGATCGCGATGACCTTGTGGTCCTGGCTCCAGATGTACTTCAGGAAGAAGGTATGCGGATCGTGAATCGGGGCGTCACGATCGGCGATTGCGACGTATGCCATCAGTTCATCCTCGGCTCAAGCGTATTGAGGTAGGCCACGATGTCGTTGATGGCGCGGTCATCAGCGAGCGAGTCTGCCATCGTCGCCATCTGCCAGCCGTAGAAGTCCTGGCTGTGCGCGCCGCGGACGCGCTGCTGGAAGTTCTGCAGCTGCCGGACCATGTACCAGTCCGACATGTCCGCGAGCCGCGGCGCATTGAGCGCCCACACGCCCTCGCCGTTCCTGCCGTGGCAGTTGGCGCAGGTCGTGTACAGCCTGCGGCCGCGATCCGTGTTGCCGGTGACCGTGGCGACCGGCTCGTGGCCGGGCAGCGTCTCGACATAGGCCGCGAGATTGCGGATCGCCGCGTCGTCCGGAAGCATCGATGCGAAGGCGCGCATCTGCGCGCCGTAGGTGTCGTTCGCATGCACGCCGCGGTGGCCATTCCTGAAGGCGTACAGCTGCCGGCGCAGGTACCAGGCTTGCTGGCCGGCGAGGCGCGGTGCATTGAGTGACGGATTGCCCTCGCCGGAAGGCCCGTGGCAGGCCATGCACACGGCGTACTGCGCGGCGCCGGCGAGCGGATCCGCCGCCGCCAGGGCCTGGGTCTCGCTGAAAGTCGGCTGCGCCGCGAGCCAGTTGTTGAATTCCTCGCGCGGCGTGACGACGACGCGTCCGCGCATCGCGAAATGGCCGACGCCGCAAAGCTCCTCGCACAGGATTTCGTACTCGCCCGGCACGGTCGGCGTCAGCCAGAGATGCGTGATCATCCCGGGGACCAGGTCCATCTTCACCCGGAACTGCGTGACGGTGAAATTGTGCAGGACGTCCTTCGAACGCAGCAGCATCTTGACCGGCTGGTCCACCGGCAGGCGAAGTTCCGGACTCGCAATCAGCACGTCGTCCCGGCCCCGCGGATCCTCCGGATCGAGGCCGAACGGATTTTCGGGCGTGATCAGCGCCGCGTCGCTCGCGCCCAGTTCGCCGTCGGCGCCGGGGAAGCGGAAACTCCAGTGCCATTGCTGGCCGACCGCCTCGACGATTGCCGCATCTTCAGGCACCGAAACGAACTTGCCCCAGACGAACAGGCCCGGGGCAAGCATTGCAGCGACGCCGACCGACGTGACGGCCGTGAGCCACCACTCGAGCTTCTTGTTCTCGGGTTCGTAGTCCGCTTTCTGCCCCTTGCGCTGCCGGTAGCGGATCACCACCCAGGCCAGGAACAGGTTGACGATGACGAACACGATGCCGGTGACCCAGAAAGTCAGGATCACCGTGTCGTCCATCGTGGTCCAGTTCGACGCGATCGGCGTGAACCACCAGGGACTCATGAAGTGGAAGATGATGGAGCCGACGACGAGGAGGACAATAACTACTGCAATCGCCATCGTCCGGCCCCCTTGTTAAGCGCGCACCCGATCGCCCGAGGCCCGCCGGCGACGCCGTACGGCCGTGAATGGGTTTACGAAATGACTGTCGACGCCCGCGAACTCCGCTTCCGGGTGGCGCCGGCTCATCATGTGCCGCACCACGGACTCCTGGTCCTTGCGGGCATAGATCAGGATGATGTACTTGCCGGCCTCGATGTCGTCGTGGAAGCGCTCGAGCTTCCTGTTTTCCTTCTCGACGCCGATCAGGCCGCCTTCCCACGCGCCGAACAGCGTCGCTACCGCGCACAGTGCGACGTACACGAACCACGGGATATTCGGGAACGGGCCGAAATTGTCGAGCAGGATGCAGCCGACGACGCCGGCAAACAGGCCGATGGCCGCGCCGACGAATCCTTCACGGATCACGTCGAGCGTTTCGAGATAGTTGGCGGAGTGGATGTGCCTTTTCTTGAGGCCCGACTCGTCCTTCGCGATCACGTGCACGAAGAAGTCGTCGAGGCCCACATCGTGCAGATCATCGGAGACACGCGAGGTGCTCTCGAGCTCGGGCGCGACGTAATACAGGCATTTCATCAGAATCCCCCCGCGATTTTTGAGTCTCGCACAACCCCGGGAGCTTGGGAAGCTTACGCGGCCGCGGGCCAGAGCCAGCCGAAGACGCCGCCGGTCAGCAGGCCGTAGATCAGGCCGTCGAGCGTCAGCTTGAGCGTCGTGGACCAGGGGCGGCTGTACCAGATGGACTGCTGCCAGAAGCCGACCGCGTAGGCGATGAACGCCGTCGTACAGGCGATGCGGAATACGGTGAGGTAGTCGGCACCGGGCGTCAGCGCGCGGCCGGTGACGTAGGCGGCCAGCACCCCGACGATCAGCACGTAGATGAACCACTGCACCAGCGACTTCGACATCGAGATCGGGCCGTTCGGTATGACGGTCATGAGTATCACGGGGCCGCGCTTCAGCTTCTCGATGAACTCCGGCGAGCTGCACGCCTTCATATCGGCGGCGCGCGGCAGCATGTACTCGCCGGGCCGGAGGGCGAATGGACGCAGGGCGTCCATGACGCGATCCTGGTCGGGAACCGCCGGGCATTCACCCCGGTGCCACAGCGGGGCCATGTGGATGATGGAGCTGGCGATGAAGACGACCACTGCGGAAAGCAGGATCGGCAACCAGAGTGCTGCAATCGTAGTCATGGGATCCCCCTCGAATTTGCGATCATAGCCCCGGAAGCTGGGCTCGGGTATCCAGCTCGTGGGCCTTGCGCCCGCCGCGCACCAGGGCGCCCTCGCCGAGCGTGCTCTCGATCATGACCCGGGCCATGGCCACCGAGCGGCGCACCAGGGCTGCCGCGCCCTCGTGAAGCACCCCGGAGTCCCGCACGTACTGCTCGTTGTTCTCCATGTCCTCGGCGCTCCAGCCCCGGGAGTGCGCCACGAAGGGGTACTGCGGGAACTGGCAGCCGAGCTCCGCGAAGAAGGTCAGCATCTGGCCAGCGACCGCCTGCACGTTGTCCTGGCCGCCGGTAATGATGAGTGCCACCACCTTGTTGCGCAGCAGGTGGCGGTTCGCGACCGTCGCCTGGTTCTGGATGCAATTCATGCGCTCGACCATCTTGTAGTAGAGGCTGCTCGCGCCGCCCCAGCGGATCGGTGTCGCAATGACGATCACGTCCGCCCAGTGCACGACGCCTTCGTAAACCCGGTCCATCTGGTCCCTGGAATCCATCTGGGTGATCGAGCAGGGCCAGGTGCAGGCCCGCGCGGACTTGGAATAGAAGCCCTCGCAGGCGCGGAACGAGAGATCGCGCACGCGGATCAACTGCGTGTCGCAGGCGCGGTCGTCGCGTTCCCGCGCCGCGCCCAGGGCGTGCTGCAGCAGGTCTTCCGACGTGCTGTAGCGCGGATGCGCGGCGCTCATCGTCGTGGTCGAGAGGCCGAGGACGCGGATCGGCCCGGGCTCGCGCTTCGGGTCGCGCGCGAGGGGATGGGGCTCGTGCGGCAGGCGCCCGCGTTTCGTGCGCGGCGATTCCGTGACCAGCACCCGGCCGCCCTCGACCTTGACGCCGTGGGAAGGCACGCGATCCGCCTCGTAGCCGGGCTCGCCTTCACCCGTCTGCCAGTGGAACTTGTAGTAATGCCAGGGACAGACGACGAAGTCGCCATCGAGACAGCCGCGCCCGAGCGGGCCGCCGACATGATTGCAGACGCCCGAGATTGCACCGAACCGGCCGTCCCGGTGCGTCAGCGCGATGCGCTTGGTGCCGACCCGCAGCTCCTGCACCGGCCTGGCGGCGAGTTCCTCGCTGGAACCGACGTCAATCCACTTTTCCTCGCTCATCGCGCGTGCCGACCCGATCGGCGTCAGGCGCGTCCCTGGCCGCGATACAGGAACGCGACGACCGCGCCGACTACCAGCATCAGGATCAGGACATACGCAATCTGGCGGATCACCAGCATCTCGGGCACGGGCTGCACGCAGTAGTAGATGAGATAGGTGGGCACGGTGCCGAACAGCGCGAGCGCGAGTCCGAAGCGCAGGCCCTGGCCGAGCCACGGCTTGTTCTCGACGCCGCGCGCATAGATCCACGTGAACGCGCCGGCCATCATGACGTGCGCCAGCGCCATCCAGGCCATGAACCCTTCCTGCTCGGCTTCCGGGCGCATGAGGCCGGTTGCCATGTATTCGTCCGCCAGTAGCATGCCGTGTATGACAAAGCCGCCCAGAAACACGACGACGAATGCCACGAGCCAGGCAATGAGAAATTTCTTGTTCATGAACGACTCCCCCTGAAGTGAACGGTCCCCGGCCGCCGATATTAACCCCTATGCGGTGCCGCCGATCAGCACCGAGGTCATCGAGACCGCGCTGACCACCCGGGTATTGAAGAATTCGGCGGTTTCGCCCGGTTCCTGCAGCGCCAGCGCATAGAGCAGCGGCAGGTAGTGCTCCGGCGTCGGCACCGCCATCCGGGCCGGCTCGCCCAGCGATGCGTAATCGGCCAGTGACCCGTGATCGCGGGCCTCGATGCGCCGGCGCAGCTCCTCGTCGAACTGCAGCGCCCAGGCCTGGGGCCTTGCATCCTCGTAGCTGAAGAGCCGCAGGTTGTGGACCAGGTTGCCGCTGCCGAGGACCAGCACGCCCTCATCGCGCAACGGCGCGAGCTGGCGCGCAAGCGCGAAATGGTGCGACCCGGGCAGGCGCGTGTCGATGCTCAACTGCACGACCGGGGTCTTTGCCGCCGGGTACATGGCAGAGAGCACGCTCCACGCGCCGTGGTCGAGACCGCGGCCCGGATCGAGGCGCACGTACTCGGTGGTGACGAGTTCCGCCACGCGCCGCGCCAGGCGCGGGTCGCCGGGCGCCGGATAGCGCACGTCGAACAGGGCCTTCGGAAAGCCGTAGAAGTCGTGGATCGTCTGCGGCGACTCGGTCGCCGACACCCAGGCGCCCTGGGTTTCCCAGTGCGCCGAGATGCAGAGCACGGCATCGGGCTTCGGCAGCCGGCGCCCGAGCGCCTCCCAGGCGCGATAGAACTCGTTGCGTTCGATCGCGTTCATCGGGTTACCGTGGCCGACGAATGCGACGGGCATCTTCATGCGGGCGACGCCGGTCCGATCAGGTCCCATTTGTTGCCATAGAGGTCGAGGAACACGACGACCGTGCCATACGGCTCATGCCGCGGTTGCTCGGTGAAACGCACGCCATGGGCGGTCATGTGCCGGTAATCGCGGTTGAAATCGTCGGTGGCCAGGAACATGAACACGCGGCCTCCGGTCTGGTTGCCGACCGCGCGCTGCTGCTCGGGTGTCGCCGCCCGGGCGAGCAGGAGCGCCGCGCCGCCGCCAGGCGGCGCCACGAGAATCCAGCGCTTGCCGTCCGGCCGCGGCGAGTCTTCGAGCAGTTCGAATCCGAGCGCCTGCGTGAAAAACCGGATGGCCTCGTCGTAGTCGCGGACGACGAGGGCGACCTGGGCGATCCGCCGTGCCGGGGCCTGCGGCGCGGACACGCTCACGTGGACCCGGTGCCGCCGCCCGGTGCCCAGATCGAGCGGTAGACTTTCCAGCGGCCGTTCGACTGCCGGCGCAGCACGCGCATGACGTGATACTCGGACTGCGTGACCCGGCCGGTTGCAAGGTCGCGGGTCGCGCCGCGGATCGCGCCCCATTCGATCGCATAGTTCCCGAAGATCTTCACATCCTCGAATTCCATGCGGTACTCGAGCACCTCGTGCGTCTTCGGCGCGGAGCGCATGCGCAGGAAAGCGGCGTCGAAATCCTTGGCGCCACGCTGTGGCGCCGCGCCCGGCGGGAACATGACGGCTTCATCGTCCACGAGCGAGCGCAGGGTCTCGAAGTCCCCCTCCCTGGACGCCTTCATGTCGCGGCGGTGCAGCCGCTCGATGGCGCGCCGCGCCGCGCTTTTTACGGTTGTTGCCATTGCGCGTCGAACATGGGCGTTCAGCCCTTGAGGCAGACCCGGTAGCGGAAACAGTCGGTCGCGTGATCGTTGACGATCCCCACGGCCTGCATGAAAGCGTAACAGATCGTCGTACCGACGAAACGGAAGCCGCGCCGCTTCAGCTCCCGGCTCAGGGCGTCCGACAGCTCGGTCCGGGCCGGGACCTGCCGGGCGGACCGGATACGGCTGACCAGCGGCTTGCCGCCGACGAAGTCCCAGAGAAAGCGGTCGAAGCTGCCGAACTCGCGTTGCACGGCCAGGAATGCGGCGGCGTTCGTCACGGTGCTGTCGATCTTGAGGCGATTGCGCACGATGCCCTCGTCCTGCATCAGGCGCGCGCGGCGCAGGGCGGTGTAGCGCGCGACCTTCGCCGGGTCGAAGCCGGAGAACGCGCGCCGGTAGGCGTCGCGCTTCTTCAGGATGGTTTCCCAGCTGAGCCCTGCCTGGGCGCCCTCGAGCGTGATGAACTCGAACAGGACCCGATCGTCGTGCACCGGCACGCCCCATTCGCGGTCGTGGTAGGCGATGCCGAGCGGAGTGCGGGCCCAGGCGCAGCGCTTCATGGATCGGAGATGAACTGCCGCAGCTCGGTTGCGTCGTCACCAAGCCGGACCATGCGGTCGAAACGGAATCCGAGCTTGCCGAGGAGTCGCATGGAGGGGCCATTGTCGTGCGTCGTAATCGCCAGTATGCGGCCGAGGTGCAGGATATTGCGCGCATGCCGCATGACGGCGGTCGCGGCCTCGAGCGCGTAGCCCTGCGACCACCAGGCCGGCAGGAACGAGAAGCCGAGATCGGGATCCGGCAGGGTGTCGCGCTTCAGCACGCCGCACATCCCGATCGGCGTGTCGTCGCCCCGGAGAGCCACGCGCAGCAGGCCGTAACCATAGCGCTCATAACCGGCCACCGGCCCCTCGCGGATGTAGCGTCGCGCGTCGTCGGCATTTCGTACGCCGCGATCGCCGATGTAACGCAGGAACGACGGCTCGTTGAGGAGGCCGACGATGAAGTCCGCGTCACGATCCGAAAGCTGGGTGAGTGCGAGCCGTTCCGTTTCGAGCGCGATCGGCGGGCGCAGGTCGAGCTGTCCGGTGCTAATGGCCCGTCGCCTTCTGCAATGACCAGAGCGGCGGCGAGGTGCGCTCGACGAAGCCGAGCTTGCGGTACGCCTCGATCGCGCGCGTGTTGTCCGAGTAGACGTGCAGAAACGGCGTGAAGCCGCGGTCGAACGCCGCGTTGCAGAGCAGTGCCAGCAGGCGTTGCGCGTAGCCGCGTCCGGTGTAGTCCGGGTGGGTGCAGACGGCGCTCATTTCCTGGTAACCGTCGAGGCGCATCCGCTCGCCGGCCATCGCGACCAGCCGGGCGCCGTCGTAGATACCGATGTAGTCGCCCATTTCGAGCGTGCGCGGCCGGAAGAAGCCGGGGAATACCCGTGCCGTCAGCGCCAGCATGTCGTCGCAGTGCGCGGCGGTCATGCGAGTGACCTCGGGTCCTGCGAACACGGGAACCCGCGCATGGCAGATCATCTGCAGCATGGCCTTGCCCCGCTTGAGGATCCAGCCGCGCGGCTCGGGCGGCGCCACGCCCACCAGGTAGATCGAGTCGGCGGCAGTGACCAGGCTGGTGAGCTGGTCCGCAGCGCGGGTCGTCGCGCTCTCGACTGCGCCGAATGGCGCGACGGCCGGCGGATACTTCGCCGCGCCGTCCGCCGTGATCGCAAGCCCGGCGTGCTGGGTCGTCAGTGCATGCCAGACAGGGTTGTCGAGCACATGGTCGCTCACGGCCGGTGACGCCTCAGGTGATGACGCCGAACAGGCGGCCGACCGCCGCGGTCAGCGCCATCGCGAGCGCGCTCCAGAAAGTGACGCGCAATGCGCCGGTCAGCATGCGGGCGCGGCCCACCCGCGCGGCGACGGCGCCCAGGACCGCGAGGAACACGAGCGACAGGCCGGCGACGACCGGCACCATCCGCTGCTCGGGCGTGACGATCGCGGCGACCAGGGGGAGTGCGGCGCCGGCCGCAAACGAGGCTGCCGACGCAAATGCCGCCTGTATCGGCCGCGCCCGCATCCTGTCGGAGATGCCGAGTTCGTCGCGCGCGTGCGCGCCGAGCGCGTCCTTTTCCATCAGCTGGGTCGCGACCTGGTCGGCGAGCGCCGCGTCCAGCCCGCGTTCGACATAGATTGCGGCGAGCTCGCGATGTTCGGCTTCGACGTCGTCCGCCAGCTCCTTGGTTTCGCGCGCGAGGTCCGAGCGCTCGGTGTCCGACTGCGAACTGACGGAAATGTACTCTCCCGCCGCCATGGACATCGCGCCGGCGACCAGTCCCGCGAGACCGGCGGTCAGCACCGCGCCCCGGCCGGCGCCGGCCGCCGCGACGCCGATCACGAGACTCGAGGTCGAGACGATGCCGTCATTCGCGCCGAGGACGGCCGCGCGCAGCCAGCCGATCCGGCTCGAGCCATGCCATTCGCCGTGCCTCATTCGTTCAGGTGATCGCAGCCGCCGGGCATCTGCGGGTCATTCCGCAGGTGATCGTAGGCCGAGCCATTCCAGCGCCAGACGCCGAAGCAGAAGCCCGGGCCGCCGATCAGGAGATCCGGGTAACCCTGATTCTTTTCCGGCAGCGGATCGGCGCTCGCGGCCGGGAACCCGAGGTTTGCCTGCAGACTGCCGTTCGGGTCGCGGATGAAGAGCGCCGCGGAGCTCCCCGTATGCCCGGACGTGCACGAGTTGCCGAAGATCACGAGCACTTCCTGCCTGCCGTCGGCATTCATGTCGCGGAACTCGACGCTGGCGGATGCCGGCTCCCCGCAGATGCCATCGACGAAGCTCTTGCCGTCCGGCGCGACGGCAAGGCCGGTCGCGCCGAACACCTGCCCGCGCTCCGCCGCATTGAGGTCGCCGTGGCCTGCGGCGAACAGGAGCGCCGGTCCCGGCGGATCCGCCGGTTCCGCGGGCGCTCCGGCGGGCTGCCCGCAGCCGGCCAGCAGCCAGGCGGTACCGGCAGTGGCAACGACGCGCACGCTCATTTCTGGTTGATCGCGTAGCGTCCGGGCCCGATCAGCGCGAGCGCAATGGCCGAGAACATGAACAGGTACTGCTTCTCGATGGCGAGCGCGCCGTTCTCGGTGACCGCAAACACTTCGCCCCAGTGCGCGAGGCCGATCGCGAACAGCATGTTGACCGCGATCAGCCAGGCGCCGGCGCGCGTGTAGAAGCCGAGGATGACGAGCGCGGGCGCGACGACTTCGCCCACGTATACGCCGTACTTGAAGAACACCGGTAATCCGCTCGCGGTGAGCATGTCGTCCATCCAGTCGACGCCGTTCGTCAATTTGCTGATGCCGTGCGTCAGGATCAGGATGCCGAGCATCAGGCGCAGGATCAGCTTGCCGGTGTTCTCGTTCATTGGGCGGTCTCCGTGGATTTCCCGGGGTGCGAGCGTCCAAGCATACACTTCAGCGCCGGTTTGCAGACCTGCGCGCGAAGTATGCGAACAGCAGGCCGACCAGGACGACGTGCGCGAGCACGCTGTCGATGAACCACGACAGGATGAATGGCGGGGGCGTCGCCCGTGACAGGGGTACGACCAGGTAAGTCATCGTGAGATACGCGCCGATGCCAAAAGCCGTGCCCGCGGCGAGGGGCTTGCGCAGCATCACCGGCCAGCGCCGGCAGGCCAGCCAGTAGACGGCGGCCATGCCACAGGCAATGAGGAAATGCAGGGCCAGGCCGAGGGCAGCCGTGGCCGCACCGCCGGCGAAGGACTCCTTGCCGAGCAGGCCGGCGGCGATGGCCTGCAGGATCCGCGCGGGCGGTGCGCCGTTGTACAGGTACCAGAAAGTCGTGGCGTTGACGATGTCGAGCAGGCCTGCGGCCAGGCCGCCGTAGAAGACGACGTGCAGCGCGCGCGGGCGCATCTGCAGCATCGGCACTAGGTCTTGCGGCCGAACAGCAACAGCAGCGCGCCGACCGCGATGGCGCCACCGGCGGCCCATTTCGGGATGCTGACCGTCTCTTTTTCCTTCAGCGAGAGCTCGAGGCCGCCGATGTTGGCCTCGTGCTCGTCCTTCGTGTAGCTGAACTCACCGCGGCTGAGGCCGAATGCGCCGGCCGCGATCAGCACGATGCCCGCTGCGGGCAGGACCCAGTTCTTCATGGCTTTCGGCCTCCTTGGTTGTCCTGTTGGATCTCGTCCGCGACCTGCCGGTAGGCATCGCGAAACGGCAGGCGTTCCCTGACGACCAGCTCATTCGCGCGCGCCGCGGCCGCAATATCCGGCTCGAGCCGGATGTTTTCCGGACGGAACCTGAGCCCCTCGAGCGCCGGCGGCAGGATCGACAGCACCTGCGCGCAGACGTCGATGCCCCGGAACAGCGGCGCCTTGAGCAGCTGCAGGTCGCGATGGTACCCGGACGTCAGCCGCGAACAGATGCCGAGCGCCTCGACCAGGCAGGCCAGTGCCGTCGCCGACCGGCCGCGGATCAGCTCGAACACGTCCGGGTTGCGCTTCTGCGGCATGATCGAGGAGCCGGTGGTCATCGAGGCCGGCAGGTCCACGAAGGCGAACTCGCGCGTGTAGAAGAGCAGGACGTCGGCGGCGAGCCGGCCGAGGTCCTGCATCAGCAGCGTGATCTCGAACAGCAATTGCGATTCCGCCTTGCCACGCGAGAGCTGGACGGCGGTGACCGGCTCCTGCACGTCGGCAAAGCCGAGACGAGCGCGCGTCGCCTCGCGCGAGACCGGCAGGTTCGGCGTGCCGTACCCGGCCGCGGAGCCGAGCGGATTGCGGTCGATGCGCCGCAACGTCTGCCGGATGCCCAGGGCGTCGTCGCGGATCTCCGCGGCGAACCCGCGCGCCCACCAGTCCACGCTCGAGGGCATCGCCTGCTGCATGTGCGTGTAACCGGGCAGCGCGACGTCCGCCTGGCGCGCGGCCAGCGCCACCAGCGAATCGGCAACCGCGTCCGCAGCGCCGGAAATCTCCGCAACCACGTCGCGCAGGTAGAGGCGGATCGCCACCAGCACCTGGTCGTTGCGCGATCGGCCCAGGTGGATGCGCGCTCCGGCCTCGC
The DNA here is from genome assembly GCA_050179155.1 of Steroidobacteraceae bacterium. GTDB lineage: Bacteria > Pseudomonadota > Gammaproteobacteria > Steroidobacterales > Steroidobacteraceae > SCUD01. The sequence goes on along the minus strand of JBFXFJ010000003.1, from coordinate 335,349 downwards.
CGATCCGTTCCGTGAGGCGGACCTCGAGCGCGGTCTGGCCGTCCTCCTGTTCCAGCGGGATGCGCCATTCACCGCGGGCGTGCGCGGCGCCCAGTGCCGACAGGCCGTCGCGGATCAGTTCCAGGTCCTCCTTCGACAGCAGCCGCACCTCGGCCAGCATCTCTGCATGCGCGATCGATGCGCGCACGTCGTAGGCGACCAGGCGCTCGTCGAGCGCGTGGTCCTCGCCGGCGGTGAAGGCGAGCACGCGCGCATCGAGCGGTGCGCCCTTGTCCCACAGCCGGCTCACGAGGCGGCTGCCTCGGGGTGCTGTTCGGCCGGTGTCAGCGCCTTGACGTCCGCGACGATCATCGTGCCCGTGCCCTCGTTGGTGAACACCTCGGCGAGCACGCTGTCGCGCACATTGAATGAAATGACATGGACGCGCCGCACGCCGCCGCGGATCGCCGACTCGATCGCCGAGGCCTTCGGCAGCATGCCGCCCTCGAGGCTGCCCGCCTGCTCGAGGCGCTTGAGGCCCGCAAGATCGGTATAGGAGACGAGCGAGCGCGGGTCGTCGCGACGTTCCAGGATGCCGGGCGCACCGGTGCAGAGGATCAGCTTCTCGGCGCCGAGCGCGGCGCCGAGCGCCGCGGCGACCGTGTCGGCATTGATATTGAGCACGACGCCGGTGTCGTCCGACGAGACCGGGCTCACCACCGGCATCAGGCCCGCGTCGAGCTGCTTGCGCAGCACCGTCGTGTCGATCGAGACGATGTCGCCGACGTAGCCGTAGTCCACCGATTCGCCGTCCACGCGCACGGGCGGCCGGCGATTCGCCTTCACGAGTCCCGCGTCCACGCCGGACAGGCCGACGGCATCGATGCCGAGCTCGCGGCAGGTGGCGAGGATGCGCGTGTTGATCAGGCCGTTCAGCACCATCGTGGTCGCGTCGATCGAGCGGTCGTCGGTGACGCGGCGGCCGCGCACCATTTGCGGCTCGATGCCGAGCGAGCGCTGCATCTCGTCGAGCTGCGGCCCGCCGCCGTGCACCAGCACCACGCGGATTCCGAGGTGGTGCAGGATCGCGATCTGCTCGACCAGCGCGCGGGTGCCGGTGATGTCGCCGAACACGGCGCCGCCGGCCTTGATCACGAAGATCTTGCCCTTGTAGAGCCGGATGTACGGCGCGGCGCTGCGCAGCGCCGCAATCACGGCGGACTGGTCGATGCGGTGGGTCACCATTAGTTCCGGGCTCCTCCGAGCAGACGATAGAGTAACGCCATTTGCACGGTCAGGCGGTTGTGGGCCTGCTGCAGCACGCGGCTGCGCGGCCCGTCCAGCAGTGCATCGGCCACGGCGACGTTCCGGCGCACCGGCAGGCAGTGCATCAGGTGGCAGTCCGGGCGCGCGCGCGCAAACCAGGATTCACGCAGCATCCAGTCGCCGAGGCCCGCGCGTGCCCGGGCATCGGCCTCGGCGTCGCCGTAGTGCTCGGTCGAGCCCCATTCCTTGGCATAGATGACATGCGCGCCGGCGACGGCGGCCTCGCGGTCGTCGGTCTCGCTGACGCTGCCGCCGCCCGCGGCGGCGGCGCGCCGCACCTTGTCCATGATCGCCGGGGGCAGGGCATAGCCCGGAGGGCGCAGCACCACGACGTCCATGCCGCGCAGCGCCGCCATCTGCGAGACCGCGGCCGGCACGGCAAGTGGCAGCGCGCGCGGATGGTTCGCCCAGGAGAGCACGAAGCGGCCGCGGCGCGGCACCTCCAGGTCGTCCAGCGTCTTCCAGTCCGCCAGCGCCTGGCAGGGATGGTTGGCGGACGACTCCAGGTTGATCAGCGGATGCGTGCAGAGCGAAGCGATCGCCGTGAAGGTGCGCTCGGCGAGATCGGCGGCCAGGTCGCGGCCCTCCGCAAAGGCGCGCACGCCGAGGGCATCGCAGTAGGAATCGAGGACCGGGATCGCCTCGCGGATGTGCTCGGCGGCCGGCCCGGTCATGGTCACGCCGCTGCGCGTCTCCAGGTTCCAGCTGCCCGCGCCCGGCGTGACGACGATGGACTCGCCGCCGAGCCGCGCCATCGCCACCCGCATCGAGGCCAGTGTCCGGAGCGACGGGTTGAAGAACAGCAGGCCCAGCACCTTGCCCGACAGTGCCGACGGCTCGGGGCGCTCGCGCAGTCGATCGGCGAACGCGAGCAGGTCGACGATCTCGTCGCGCTGGAAGTCCGCGAGGTCCAGGAAGTTCTTCATGCGCCGATGGCGGTGAGCGCAGCGCAGAGCCGCGCGACGTGGGATTCGCCGAGCGTGAACGGCGGCAGCAGGCGCAGGACGTGCGGGTCCGCGCTGGTGCCGGCGAGGATGTCGCGCGCGAGCAGCGCCGCCTGCACCTCGCTTGCCGGCCTGCCGGTGCGAAGGCCCAGCAGGAAGCCCTCGCCCTGGGTGCCGGTCACAGGGCCGGTGACGCAGGTCTCGCGAATCAGCCTGGAGATGCGCCGTACGTTTGCCAGCAGGCCCTCGTTCTCGATCGCGTCAATGACCGCTTCGACGACGGCGCAGGCGAGCGGCCCGCCGCCAAAGGTCGTGCCGAGCACGTCGGGCTTCAGCGCCGCCGCCACGCGCTCGCCCATCAGCAGCGCGCCGACCGGGAATCCGGCGCCGAGCGCCTTGGCCGTCGTGATCATGTCGGGCACGACACCGTAGAGGTTGGCAGCGAACGGATGGCCGGTGCGGCCCATGCCGCACTGGACTTCGTCGAAGATCAGCAGCGCGCCGGTCTGGTCGCAGCGCGCGCGGAGCGCCGCGAGATAATCGCGGCCCATGTCGAACGCGCCACCGACTCCCTGGACCGGCTCGACGATGACCGCTGCCGTGCGCGCGGTGACCTTGTCGGAAAGAGCCTGCGCGTCGCGCCGCGGCGCGAACTGCACGTCGAAGGGCGTGCGCGGAAATCCGTACCATTTCGCCGCCGCGCCCCAGGTGACCGCGCCGGCCGCCGCCGTGCGGCCGTGGAAGCTGCCCTCGAGCGCGACGATCTCTCTGCGACCCGTGATCCGAAGCGCGAGCTTGATCGCGTTCTCGTTGGCTTCGGCGCCGGTGTTGACGAAGAACACGGTCGTGAGCGGCAAACCGGAGAACTCGACCAGCCGGCGTGCCGCGCGGCTGCGCACTTCCATGGGCACGGCGTTGCTCTGGAACACGACGCTCTTTGCCTGGCGCTCGAGCGCGGCGATCCAGCCCGGGTGGCCGTAGCCGAGCGCCGCGACGGCATGGCCGCCGTAGAGATCGAGGATCTGCCTGCCGTCACGCGTAGTAAGCCAGACGCCGTCCGCGGAGACGATCTCGATCGGGTATTGCGCGAAGACCGGGGCGAGGTGATCCAAGATTCAGGTCCAGCCCGGCGCAGGCGCCGTGAGCCCATCGGTCTCGTCGAAGCCGAGCAGCCGGTTCATCCACTGCAGGGCCCCGCCGGCGGCGCCCTTGACCAGGTTGTCGACCACCGACATCACGACGATCGTGTGGCCGTCGGCCACGGCCGACAGGTGCGCGTAGTTGCTGGTCACGACATCCTTCATGCGCGGCGGCTCGTCCAGCACGCGCACGAACGGGCGCCCGGCGTAAAACCTGCGCAATGCCGCGATCGCGGCGGCGGTGTCGAGCGGCTGCTTCAGCCTTGCCTGCACGGTGGCGTGGATGCCGCGGGCGAACGGGCCGGAATGCGGCACGAAGGCGATGCGGCCCGCGCGGCCACTCGCGGCAGCGGCGAGCGCCGTGATCTCGGCCGCGTGCCGGTGGATCAGCGCGTTGTAGGCGTAGAGGTCGCTGTGCCGCTGCGGGTGATGGGTCCCCGCAATCGGGCTGCGGCCAGCGCCGGTGCTGCCCGTGACCGCCGAGACAAAGACCTGCGGCTCGACCAGGTCGAGCGCGAGCAATGGCACGGTGGCGAGCAGGGTCGCGGTGCTGAAGCAGCCGGGGTGGGCGACGTGCGGGGTCGGCGACCGGTCGAGGTGCTCGGGGACGGCGCAGGTGAACTGCTTTGCGCGCGCCGGCGCGCCGTGCGAGTGCTTGTAGACGCGCTCGTACTCCGCGAGGTCCGCGAAGCGGAAATCCGCGGAGATGTCGACGACGGCCGGCTGCGTGCCCGCGGCCTCGGCGCGCGAGAGCAGCGAGTCGAGCAGGGCGTGGGAGACGCCGTGCGGCGCCGCCGCGAGCACGGCGCTCCTCGGCAGGCCGGCGACCAGGTCCTTCACCCGGTCGATCGAGTCGTAGCGCAGGTCGCCGCAAACGGCGGCCAGGTGCGGGAACGCCCGGGCGACGGGCTCCCCGGGCTGGCTGTCGGAGGCGATCGCCGCCAGTTCGAGGCGCGGATGGCCGAGCACGAGGCGCAGCAGTTCGCCGGCGACGTAGCCGGTGCCGCCCAGGATGACGGCGGGGACGCGCCCGCTCATTCCGCGATCTCCCCGGAATGCGCGACGGAATCGAGGCCGACTGCGGAGATCACGCAGTCGCCGAGAGCCGCGCCGCTGGTCATCGCGTTGAAGGCCGGCACGCCAAGCTGGTCACGGATGATGTCGACGCCAACCGAATTGTCGGTGGCAGGGCCAGTGACCACCGCTGGCTCGATCTTGAAGCGCTCACGGAGCAGCTTGACGCCGCCCCAGGCAGCGACCGGGTCGTTGGCCGAGAGCACGACGGCGGTCAGCGACGCGCGGATGTCCGGCGCGTCGAGGATGGCTTCCACCCCGTAGGCGCCGAGGATGCCGTCGCCCAGCTCGAACACGATGACGTCCGGCCGGCCTGCGGCCATCTCGGTCAGCATCGTGCGGGTCAGCGCGGGCCCGTTCTTTGCGGTCGTCGTGACCACGCCGAAGTCCGTGAAGATGGAGGTGCGGCGCGCGCCGGAATCCTCCATCGCGAGGATGTCACGGCGCAGCGAGACGCCGGTCGCCTTGAAGGCGTCGATCGTCAGGCCGCGGTGCCGCATGCGCGAGATCATTGCGCAGGCGGCCGCGGTCTTGCCGGCCTCCATGCAGGACCCGGCGAGCGCGACGACCGGCACGCCGTTGGTCGCGACCGGCGCGTCGTAGTCGAGCTTGCGCATGCCGGCGCGCGCGGGCACGCCGATGCGCTCGCCGAGATACGGGAAGTGCAGCACCACACCAAGCACGCGACAATCGAACGGCCGGCCTTTTTCCGGGTTCGCGGAATCGCAGACACCGAGCACGCCGCCGATGTTCAGCATCTGGATCACGTCGCCGGCGGCGAGCTTCTCGGGCAGGTGCCCGGAATAGCCGAACAGCGCCTTGCGGTGGCCGAGCGCGCCGACCACGACGTTGCCGCGCGCGACCTTGGCCATGCGGCCGCTGGTCAGCTCGAGCGTGTTGTACTGCGCCTTGTCGGTCAGGATCTCGACCGCGAGCATGACGCCTTCCTCGCACGGGATGTCCGTGGAGATGCGCAGCTCGTGCGAGAGGCCGCAGGCCTGCGTGACCGACGCGATCTTGTCGACGATGATCGACTTCATCATTTCGAGGGTTTCCCTGCGCCGGCGCGCGTCCAGAACGCGCCCGGCAGCGACAGCATCTTCGAGAATCCGCGCGCGTCGGCGGCGGTCCATTCCCCGGCCGACTCGCCATAGACGCCCTTGCTCGCCTTCATCAGCGAATACTCCGACTCGACGCCCTCGACGAATGCCGAACCCGGGCGCAACAGCACGCGCACGCTTCCGGTCACGCGCGCCTGCGAGGCGGCGAACAGCGCCTCGATGTCGCGGCACACCGGGTCGAGGTTCTGGCCCTCGTGCACCAGGTCGCCGTAGCTTGCCGCCACCAGCTCCTTGATGCGCTGCTGGCGGGCGGACAGCACGAGCTTCTCCAGCTCGCGATGCGCCTCGATCAGCACGGCGGCGGCCGGCGCCTCGAAGGCGACGCGACCCTTGGTGCCGATGATGGTGTCGCCGAGATGGATGCCGCGGCCGATCCCGAATGGCGCGGCCACCGCTTCGAGTCGCTCGATCAGCGCGACCGGGTCGAGCGGCTCGCCGTCGAGGGCGACCGGGACGCCGCGGTCGAACGCAATCGTGATGCCCTGCGGCGCGCGCGGCTGCGTGAACGCGTCCCGCGAGAGCACCCAGGCCGCTTCCGGCAGGCCGCCGGTGGATGTCAGCGTCTCGCGGCCGCCGATCGTGACGCCCCACAGGCCGCGGTTGGTCGAATAGGCCGCGCCATGGGGCGGCACCGGCATCCCGCGTTCCTCGAGGAACGCGAGCTGGTCAGGGCGCTTGAAACCCTCATCCCGCACCGGCGCCAGGATCTCGAGGCCCGGCGCGAGCGTGCGCAACGCGACTTCGAACCGCACCTGGTCGTTGCCGGCCGCCGTGCAGCCGTGCGCGACCGTCGTCGTCCCGAGCTTCTGTGCGACCCTGGCCACGGTCTGCGCCTGGATCGAGCGCTCGGCGCCGACGCACAACGGATAGAGCTGGCCGCGGCGGACGTTGCCGATCAGCAGCCACTTCAGCACGTGGTCGAAGTACTCGCGGCGCGAGTCGACGAGGTGGTGCTCAACCGCGCCGAGCGCCCGCGCGCGTTCGGCGAGCTGCCGCGCGGCATCCGCATCGATTCCGCCCGTGTCGACCGTCACGGTGACGACCTGCCGGCCATGGGTCTCCTTGAGCCACGGCACGCAGAACGAGGTGTCGAGGCCGCCGGAGAATGCAAGCAGGATGGGCGCGCCCGCGCCCGGTGATGCACTGGACATGTCGGTGCTCAGCCCCGGAGGTTTTCGTGGAGGCGGGCGAGGAGGCGGCGCTGGGCGGCGCCGCCTGTGGTCGCGACGAAGATCGTGTCGTCGCCCGAGAGCGTGCCGACGACATCGGGCCAGTCGGCCCGATCGAGCACGATGGCGACGCTCTGCGCCGCGCCCGCGGTCGTGCGGATGACCGTCAGGCAGGGGCCGGCAGGCCGCCAGTCGCGCACGAAGGCGGCGACCGTGGCGAAATCGTCGAGCGCCGGCGCGGACTCGTCGGGCAGCACGTAGCGGTCGCCCTGCTTGGCGACGCCGAGCTCGCGCAAGTCGCGGCTGACGCTCGACTGCGTCGCCGGGTGGCCCGCCTTGCCGAGCAGGCGCACGAGGTCCTGCTGCCGGCCCACGGGCGAGCGGCTGATGATTTTGCGCAGCGCTTCGCGCCGGTTCTGGGTATGCATAAATGTGCAAACACTATGCATAATTATGCACGAGCAGTCAAGCCCGCGGGATGCTCAGCGCTCGATGCGGTATTCGATGTCGGCCGCGGCCTCGGCACCGGACTCGGCGGCGATGACCCAGCGGTCGCCGATGGTGTAGCGCAGCTTGAACGTGTTGATCTGGTCGACGAGCGAGATGCCGTAGCTGACGTAGAGCCGTGGCGAGAGGAACTTGCCGAGCACCAGCGCCGTGCCAGCGTCCTGGTCCTCCGAAAGGCCGACCTCGTCGAGGCCGACGTAGCGGCCGAGCTGGCCTGCGAGCAGGGCGCCGCCCTGGGTTGCGAGGCTCGCGCTCCCGGATTCGAGGTTCGCGCGGTCTTCGCTCTGCAAGCTGTCGAGCGAGCGCCCGACTATCAGGAGCGATGCGATCTGCGCCTGCGGCAGGGATGGCTCGGAGAACAGGGTCAGCTGCGGCTGCCGCAACCGGCCGCGCGCGATTACGCCGACCGTGTAACCAGGCAGCTTGCGTGATGCCCTGAGGTCGACGCCAGGATCCGTGACCGGCCCGCCGGTGAACAGGAGCCGGCCGCGCTCGACGTCGAGCGCGCGCGTGTAGGCGCGGTATTCGCCGTCCTGGACCTGCAGCTCGCCGCTGGCGACGGCGGCCTCGTGCGGCGCGCTCTGCGCACGCACGTTGCCGGTGATGCCACCGCGCAGCCCATAGGCGTCGAGCGAGACCTTGTCGCCGAGCACCAGGCGCACGTCGCTTATGACTTCGAACGATTCGGCCGTGTCCGCAGCCGTTTCGGGACCGATGATCCGCTCGTCAGTGGACGTGAGTACGGCGCCGGCCGTTTCAGCCGGTTCGATCTTCGCTTCCGGGATCGTCACGCTGCCGCTGATGTCGATGCGCCGGTCGTCGAGCACGAACCGCAGGTCGGGGGAGGCGTACACGCGCGCCTCGGGCACGTCGGCGAGCAGCAGCCGCTCGCCCTTCAGCGCCAGTTCGCCGCCCAGGCGCCGGTCCCGCCAGCCGATGCGGCCATCGATGGCGAGCGATCCGGTACCGGCGGTCGCGGACGCCTTCAACCCGACCGCGGTTTCCTGCAACCGCATCGTTGCCTGCAGGTTGCGCAGCCGCAGGTTGACCGGGTAGAAATCGAGCGCGCCTTCCGTCAGGCGCGCCTCGCCCAGCAATGACGGTGCACCGACGTGGCCGCCGACCGCGAGATCGAGTGCAAGATGGCCGGCGGCCAGGTCGATGTCTTCGACCAGGAGCGGCAGCAGGCTGAGCTGGCGCGTCGCGCCGCGCACGCTGCCGGTCAACGGCAGCTCCCGGAAGGGCAGGTCGTCGCTGCGCAAGGCCCTCAGGTCGGCGGCCAGCTCGATGTCGTCGGCATCGGTGATGCGCAGGTCCAGCAGGTGCCGGTCGGCCTGGCTCTGCACCGTCAGTTGCGTGCGGCCGAGCGCAACGGCGCGCGGCGCGCCGCCCGCGGACTGGTACTCGAGCACAGCGTCCCGGATCTCGGCGCGGACATCGGCGAGCCAGCGTTCGCCGGTCCGGCCCGATACGCGCGCGTCCACCGACAGCAGGCCGCGATAGTGCGGCTTGCCCGGCACCTGCAGGTCGAGCGTTTCCAGCGGAAATGCGCGCGTGCTGGCGGTCAGCGACCAGTCGGCACCGCGCCGCCACTGCCCGTCGATGCAGGCTCGCCGCGCACCGTGCACGAAACAGGCGGGCGCGAGCCGCGCCTCGTCCCTCGTGACCGAGAATTCCGCGGGCGCCTCGAGGGACCAGGGCGCGGTGCGCGGTCCGGTGGTGGCGACCTTCTGCATCTGCATCCGGTAGCGTCCGTCGGCATGGCCGCCGCGGCCCAGCAACTCCACTGCGTCATCGCCCAGGCCTGCGCGAAACTCCACGGCATGATCCTTGAGCAGGCCGTCGAACGACAGGCGCGTGTCCGTCAGCGCCTGGCCGGCGATCACGAGCCCGCTGGAGCGCAGGCGCAGCCAGGAATGCTCGCGGTTGTCGAGGTCGACATGGGCATCGGCCGACAGGATCAGGGCGCGGTGATCACGGAAGGCGAGGTCGTGGCCGGCAAAGGCCAACGTGACGGCGCTCCGGCGCATCTCGAGCAAGGCATCGATGCTGCCGTCGAGTTCCGGCAGGAACCTGGAGAGGTCGTCGGCCATCAGGCGGGCGTCGAGATCCGGCTCGCGCCCCCAGGATCCATCGAGTCGCAGGCGCGCGGGCCCCAGCGCGAGCGCAACGCGTTCGAACTGCAGGCGATCTTCCTGACGGCGGGCGATTCCGCTGCCGCTGGCGGGCATGCCCCGGAACTGCCCGGACAGCTTCGTGACTGATGCTGCCCACCGCGCCTGCTCATCGAGTCCTGTGCCCGAGGCCGCGAACTCGAACGCCAGCCGGCCGGGCAGGTCCCCGCGCAAGGTCGCGGGATCAACCTGCCGCGCGCGGCCGGTCAGGGTCCACGCGCGGTGGAGGTCGCGGGAGAGCATGCCCTCTGCCGCGACTTCACCGCCGAATGCCTGCCACGCCGATTCCTCGACGATCATCTGCGTCGCAGTGAACTGTCCGGATGCATGACCGGAGAACGGCGGTGCGCCGGCGGCGGTGAAATCGCCTTCCACCCGGTAATCGAATTCACGCCAACCGGTCGCTTCCAGCGTTCCACGCGCAGAGTTCAGTACGGCGGCGCCGGTCAGCGGCCAGCGGAAGTCGGTCCAGCGGGCGTCCATGTCCCAGGCGGGTTGCGCCGCCACGGTCATCGTTCCCCGCATCTGCACGGTCGTCGCGCCTGGTACCGACAGCGTCACCTGGTCAAATGTCACGAGCTGGTCGGCGTAACGCGCGGCGCCAACCACTTGCACGCCGGAGGGCGGCAGGCCATCACCGTGCAGCACGCCGGTGGCCGCGTAGCTCGCGCGGTCGCCCTGCATCGAGAGCTTCCCGCGCAGCGGGCCGAACGGCGCCGGGTCGATCCACTGCGCGAGTTCGAGAGCCTTCATGTCGGTCTCGCCATGCCAGCGCAGGTCGCCCGTCAGGTCCGTCAGTTCGAGCCTGGCTTCGGCGATGCCGGGGGCCGCGATGCGGGCATCGACCTGCAGCCGATCGAAATCCCCGGTGGCGCGCAGGACACCCGCGATCTCGCCCCCGCTCATCAGCGACCACGCCGCGCTGGCCTCGAGCGCCATCGGCTCGCGCGCATACAGGCGCCCGCCGGCGCCGGCGATGGCCCAGCTGCCGGCATCGGCGCGCAAGTCCTGGAACTCGATCCGCGAGCGGGTGACCGTGGCGGATCCGCGCACGTCCCGCAGGTTCGTCTCGGTGCCGCCGGGCGATACGATGGCGAGCGTCGCGATCGTGGCGTCGTCGAGCACGAGCGTCAGCCAGCCGGGCAGGAAGCCCGGCGGCTTCTGCGGGCCGGTCCGTTCGTGGACACGGATGGACACCGCCACCGCGCTGACGCTTTCGGCGGCTATCCGGCCGGCGAGAAACTCGGACGGCTCGTAATCGGCCGCAAAGCCGGTGATGCGGATGGTCGCGCGCGGATGCTCGATGTCGATCGAAGCGGCGGCGAGCGGGCCGATCAGGCGTCCGCTGGCGCCGGTGACGCGGATCTTCACCCGGTCCAGAGATTCGAGCATCGCGACTGCGCGCGCGAGTCCTGCTTCCGTCGTCAGGAGCCAGGCGATGCCGAACCCGGACACGACGACCGCAAGCGCCACGAGCGCCAGCAGCCACCGTATCGCCTTGCGTGCGGGCCAGTGCATCTCAGAACTCCGGCGTGAAGTTCAGGTGCAGCCGCGGATTGCGGTCCGATTCGGACAGCGACTGCGCGACGTCGAGCCCGATGCTCAGGAACGGCAGGCGATAGCGCAGGCCGACGCCCGCCGAGTACTCGAGAGGATCGCCGAAATTGTCGATGGCATTGCCGGCGTCCACGAACACTGCCGCGACCAGATTCCGCGGCAGGCGGCGCTGCAGTTCGATGCTGCCGGTCATCAGGTGGCGGCCGCCGATCCGGTTGCCCTCGGCATCCACCGGCGAAAGCTCCTCGTAGCCATAGCCGCGCACGCTGCGGTCGCCGCCCGCGAAGAAGCGATACTGGGCGGGCAGCTCCTGGAACTCGCCGACCACGCTCGCGCCGACCTCCGCGCGCAATTGCAGTTGCAGGCGATCGGTAAGGCGGAAGCGTCGCTCGTCGCGGATGAGGATGCGCGTGAAATCGGTGTCCGAACCGAGGGCGGAGGTCGAGCCGATCAGCTCGACCTGGAGTCCGCGAGGCACGGCGTTGACGCCGAGGAATCCCGGCGGCAGCGAGGCAAAGGAGATACCGGGCACCAGCAGCTTGCTCTGCGTGCGGTCGATGAGGGTCGATTCTCCCGAGGTCGTCGTGACCTGGTCGCTGGTCGTGTCTGCCGTGACGAACAGCACGCGCTGCCATTTTCCGCGCACCTGGGTCAGGCCGGCCCTGAGGCTCCCGCCCTCGGTCTCGACGTCGGCGCGCTGCTCGCGAAAGCCCCGAAGTTCGAAGGCAAGCTTCTCGAGCGCCGGGTCGGTCCACGGGACGACGTAGGTCAGCCCGATCGATTCCTCGACGCTGGATCCGCGGATCTCGGCGCGCAGCCGGTGGCCGCTGCGGTTGAGGCGCCGGTCCTCCCAGCCCAGCGTGCCGCGGGCGCGGGTGTCGGTCGCGTAGCCAGCGGCGATCGTGTAGAGGTTGCGCTTGTTGCGCTCCGACACGATCCGGACCGGCGCGATGCGGTTTTCGCGGTCGCGCTCCTCCGGCAGCACCTCGACGACCGCGAAGTACTGGGAATCATCCAGCGCGAACTGGGTGCGCAGCAGCGCGGCGGCGTCGTACCACTCGCCCTCGCGGTAGCGCAGGTAGCGCCTGACGAGGCTCTCCTTGAGGAAGTCCTGCTCGATCGTGGTCGGCCCGAAGCGGTAGCGCAGGCCGGTGTCGAGCGTCACGCGCGCGCGCGCCTCGCGGACCGCGGGGTCGACGAGGAGTTCGGCGCGCGTAAAGGTCGCGTCCAGGTAGCCGTGGCCAGCCGCGGTGCGGAGCAGTTCTCCCTTGAGCTGGTCGTAATCCGGGTGGCTAAGCCGCGCGCCGGTGCGTAACGGCGATTTTGCGACCACCTGCTGCAGGAACCGCTCGTCGCGTCCGCTGCCTGTGATCTCGACCTGCTGCTCGACCAGCAGCACCGGCTTGCCCGTATCGATCGTGATGCGCGCGTTCCAGCCGTCGCCGGTGCGCGTCAACTCCGTCCCGACCTGTGGCTCGTAATAGCCGAAAGGACGCAACGCCTTGCGCGCCTCGCCGGGCGCCCGCTGCGCAAGGCGCTCGACCACATCCTGGTCGAGCTGTTTCGATTCCGCGTGCCGCTGCAGGCTCGACAGGGCCAGTACGTTGTCGCGCAGCGTGCCTTCGACGCCCACGATCTCGACCTGGATGGATTCCGCCGCGTGCGCCATCCGCAGGCAGGCGAGGCTCGCCAGCAACAGCGCAATGACGGGCGACGGGCGGCGCATCGGCGGTCAGTTCCGGCGTCGCCGCCGCCGCTGCACCACGATCGCAATGATGGCGATGACCAGGACCAGCGCGATGAACGGCAGCAGCAGGGCGAAAGTCGCGAGCAACAGGGACCCCGCCAGTTCGCCGGTCGCAAACACGGGATTGCCGAGTCCGCCGGAAACGGCGCCGGTTTTCGCGCGGCCGATCGCCGTCAGCGCATGTCCGGTGGTCGTGACGGCGCCACCGAGGCCGATCGCGGCAAACCAGCGCAGCCAGTCCGGGAGTCCGACCATCACGCTGGCGGCGACGACGATGCCGGCGGCGACGGCGACCGGCGAACCGATCACGTCGAGCACGTGGTCAAGGCCGGGAATGTAGTAGGCCGCAATCTCGGTCAGGGTTGCGATGGCCAGGGCGATCAGCACGATCGGCTCGCCGAGCCAGGCGAAGCCGGGCGCGGCTTCGACGTAGCCGAAATGAATTGCGAGACCCGCCGCGAGCAACGGCACGAAGGCACGGAAGCCCGCGGCGGCGGCCAGCGCGATACCGGTCGCGACCGAGAGCGCGACGCTCACCGGCCGTGGTCCCGGCCCCGCGTCGCCGCTTCATTGATGAGTGGCCGACCCCCGCCCGCGTCGTACCAGTCCTCGATCAGCCGGTATGCGATCGACTGGGGGAATGGCAGCATTGAACCGCCGGCCAGTGCGGCGCGATCGAACCAGCGCGCGTCCTCGAGTTCGCGGTCGCCGAGGCAGATCTCGGTCGTGCGCGCCTCGGCGCGGAAGCCGAGCATCAGCGAGCGCGGGAAAGGCCAGGGCTGCGACGACTGGTAGTGCATCGCGCCTGTCTCTATGCCCGTTTCCTCGAGCACCTCGCGGCGCACGGCGTCCTCGAGGCTTTCGCCCGGCTCGACGAAGCCCGCGATCGTGGAATAGCGGCCGGCGGGCCAGCCCGGCTGCCTGCCGAGGAGCACGCGGTCGCCATCGGTGACCAGCACGATGACGGCGGGATCCACGCGCGGGAAGAATTCCGTGCCGCAGCCCTCGTGCGTGCAGATCATCACGCGGCCGTTCCGGTCCGGCCGGGTGGGCGCGCCGCAGCTGCCGCAGAAGCGATGGCGGTGGCGGAACGAGATCATGGCGCGGGCATAGGCGACCAGGCCGGCTTCGTCGTGCGGCAGCAGGGCGGCGGCCAGGCGCAGGTCCGCAAACTCCGCGCCGTCCACGAGTGGCGGCGGGGCATCCGCCTCGATCTCGGTCGTGAACACCGCGAGGCCGCGGTAATCGCCGAGCAGGATCATCTCGCTGACGGCGATGCCTGCCGCCGGCGCCGATTCGAACCGCAACAGGCAGGCGGTGGGCGAGGGCGTCCGGAATACCGGGCAACGCGATTTCCAGACCGGGATCAGCCGCGCCGACCCGTCCGCGATCGCGCGCGCGACGAATTCGGCGTCGGCATTCGCCAGTTTCAGTCGATCGACATGCGGCCCGGCAAAGACGTTGGGCCGCCCGGTGTCGGGGCGCATCGGATCCCGTTCCTGAGTTTGAGACCCGTCATTCTAGCAGTCGCCCACCGACAGCCCCGGACGCGCCGGCGGCCGGGTCGAGGCGCAGAATTCGCAGGCTTTCGGCCGCTCGGCATAGCGCATCACGACCAGCAGGCTGCCGCAGCCCTCGCAGTCGTCGAGGCAGATCTCGTTCTGCTTCTCGAGCGACCGCAGAAGGTGACAGGCGTGCTCGAACGAGATCTGCGGCTGTTCGAACAGGCTGGCAAACGTCTCGTAGGCCTCGCAGAAGCTCTCGCCCCAGCGCAGCTGGTCTACCGCGCCCGGCGCGGGCGCGGCCTCGCGGCGCAACAGGCCGAGGATGCACAAGAGCGTCGCAAGGCCGGCCGCCTCGCGCCGGATCGAGGCATTGCGCATGAAGTAGGCGCTTTGTCGCGGGCTCTTGCCGCGATGGCGGCGCACCTCGCGGCGCCCGGCCTCGGCCACGTAGGACCGGTAGAGCTTGCGGATCCGGTCGTCGGTCAGCCCGGTCCAGCTGCGAATGGTCCGGGTGCGGGCCTCGTGGCCGATCAGGCGCAGGGCCAGGTCGAGCCGGAGCCGGTCGCGGGTATAGCGGTCGTCGGTTATTCGCATGTTTGCCGCCTTGACGTTGTGGAGTCTGGCTGGTAGTTTTTCACCAGTCAATCGTATGCCTGCCGGAGAGCGGGCGACGAAGGTAATCGCACGGCAACGGGGACAAATTCGATGAGCCGTCAACAACCACTGGCGCTGGCGCCGCCCGCCGGCCCTGCCTCCTGGTCGGAACGTTCGCTGCTCGATCACGCCACGCGGCGGGCGCTCGGTTCGCTCAACCTGGCCTTCCTGAACCTTGCGGCCGAGCTGGCCGAGGAAGGCCGGCTACGGCTGATTTCGGGCATGCCGCCGCGCGCGATCGACGCCCTGATCGATCCTGCGGCCGGGCGGCGGCTGTGCGAGCGGCTGCCATATGCGCTGTTTGACCTGCGTTTCGGCGACGGCGGTTTCTGGCAGGGCGAGATCGCCGCGGCGGGCGGCGTCCAGGACGCCGGACACCTGCCCGCGGCCGACGAACGCATCGTCGCCTTCGTGCGCACCGTGATCATGCTGGCCTGGCACCTGGCGCAGACGCGCGCCGCCGGCGCGCGCCTCATGTTCGGCACCACACCGGCGGCGATTGCCGCGCTGTCATCCATGTCCGTGGCAACGGTCGAGCGCCTGGCGCGTCGCGTGGCGCCTGCGCTGACGGCGCGATTCGGGTCGCGCACGCGATTCTGGCTGCAGTTCGAGGGTTGCGCCGTGCACCCGGACGACCAGGCGGTGAACCTGCTGCAGCAGCTGGGCTTGCAGATCCAGGGCGCCGACAGCGCGCGGCTGCAGGCGCTGCAGCGCCGGCCGAAGCGGGCCGCGGTGGCCTGACTCGCGCATCGGTTGCCCGGAAACAGGCCGAAGCTTACGCTGCGCGCCTGTCCGCCCGCGTTCGGCGGCATTCCCGGGGATCCATGAAGGCGCTTTCCATCCGTGGCCTGACCAAGACCTACCGCAATGGCGTGCAGGCGCTGCGCGGCATCGACCTGGACGTGGAAGAGGGGGACTTCTTCGCGCTGCTGGGTCCGAATGGCGCCGGCAAGACGACGGCGATCGGCGTGATCATGTCACTGGTCACGAAAAGCGGCGGCGCGGTCTCCGTCTTCGGCCACGACATCGACCAGTCGCTCGATCGCGCAAAATCCTGCATCGGCCTCGTGCCGCAGGAGATCAACTTCAACCAGTTCGAGAAGGTGTTCACGATCATCGTGAACCAGGCGGGTTTCTACGGCATCCCGAGGAAACTCGCGCTCGAGCGCGCGGAGAAATACCTGCGGCAGCTGCAGCTCTGGGACCGGCGCGAATCGATCGCGCGCTCGCTTTCCGGCGGCATGAAGCGGCGGCTGATGATTGCGCGCGCCCTTGTCCACGAGCCCCGGCTCCTCATCCTCGACGAGCCGACCGCGGGTGTCGACATCGAGATCCGCCGCAGCATGTGGACGTTCCTGCGCGCGATCAACGAGCAGGGGACGACGATCATCCTGACGACGCATTATCTCGAGGAAGCCGAGAGCCTCTGCCGTCACATTGCGATCATCGACGGCGGCCGCATCATCGAGAACGACACGATGGCGGGCGTGATACGCAAGCTGAGCAAGGAAACATTCGTGCTGAATTTCCGCGCGGCGATGGCGATGGCGCCCGCGTTGCCGGGCTACGTGTCGCGCCTGACGGACGACCACACGCTCGAAATCGAGGTCTCCAAGGAACAGAGCCTGAACGATATCTTTGCGCGCCTGACGCAGCAGGGCGTCGAGGTCGTCAGCATGCGCAACAAGGTCAACCGGCTCGAGGAGCTCTTCATGCGCCTCGTCGAGAGCAAGGGCGCCGCGGGCGCGAAGGCCGGCTGACATGGAAAACATCGCCCGCGTTGCCGATCCCAGCCAGCAGTCGCTCGCGCGTATCCGGCGCATCGGCCTGCAGACGATCGTGCGCCGCGAATACGGCCGCATCATCCGCATCTGGGGCCAGACGCTGGTGCCGCCGGCGGTCACCGCGACGCTCTATTTCGTCATCTTCGGCAGCCTGATTGGCAGCCGGATCGGCCCGATGGGCGGCTACGACTACATGCAGTACATCGCGCCGGGCCTGATCATGATGGCGGTGATCAGCAACTCCTATGGCAACGTCGTCTCCAGCTTCTTCGGCGCCAAGTTCGGCAAGCACATCGAGGAGCTGCTGGTGGCGCCCTTGCCGAACTGGCTGATCGTGCTCGGTTACGTCTCGGGCGGCGTGATGCGCGGACTGCTGGTCGGGGCGGTCGTCACCGTGGTGACGCTCTTTTTCACGCGCATTCCGGTCGAGCATCCGTTCCTGGTCGCGGGCTCGGTGCTCCTGACATCGATGGTGTTTTCGCTCGGCGGGTTCTTTAATGCGATCTTCGCGAGGAACTTCGACCAGATCTCATGGTTCCCGACCTTCATCCTGACGCCGCTGATATATTTCGGCGGCGTCTTCTACTCGGTGTCGTTGCTGCCCGGGTGGGCCGAGCAGCTCTCATACCTGAACCCGATCCTGTACATGGTCAATGCCTTCCGGCACGGGTTTCTCGGCACCAGCGACGTCAACCTGGGATTGGCGTTTGCAATCATGGCGGCGTTTGCCGCCGCGATGTTTACGGTCGTCGTAATGCTGATGAATCGCGGCACGGGCATCCGCGAGTAGACCGGGAGCACCGGAATGTGCGGCCGCTACGCGTTCTTCTCTCCCGCCGAGGCCATCAAGCGGACCTTTGCGCTCGATGAGGTGCCCGGGCTCGAGCCGCGCTACAACATCTCGCCGACGCAGGACGTGCCGGCGGTGCGCGCGGGCGAGGAGGGTTTGCGCGCGTTCGTGATGCTGCACTGGGGGCTGGTGCCGAAGTGGGCCAAGGAACGCGCCATCGGCAACCGCATGATCAATGCCCGTGCCGAGACCCTTGCGGAAAAGCCCTCGTTCCGCGACGCCTTCAAGCGGCGTCGCTGCCTGGTGCTCGCCGATGGCTGGTACGAGTGGCAGGTCGCGCCGGGCGGCAAGCAGCCGTGGTTCATCCGCTTGCGCGACGCCCGGCCGATGGCATTCGCGGGGCTCTGGGAGCGCTGGAAGGACCCGGCCGACGGCGCGCTGCTCGAGTCCTGCACGATCGTGACGACCGACGCCTCGCAGTCGATCCGCAAGATCCACGACCGCATGCCGGTGGTGCTGGCGGATTCCGACTGGGACCGCTGGATCGACACGGCTTTCTCGGACACCGACAAGCTGTCGGAACTGCTGCGCCCGTTCGAGCCGAAGGCCCTGCAGGCCTGGCCGGTCAGCCGGCGGGTCAATGCGCCGAAGAACCAGGGCCCGGAATTGATCGAAGCGGACCGCTCAGTCGCCGAAGCCTGAGCCGCGCTTCACTTCTGCTTCCAGGCGCCCGCGCTCGACTTGTAGTACCA
Organism: Steroidobacteraceae bacterium; assembly: GCA_050179155.1. Taxonomy (GTDB): domain Bacteria; phylum Pseudomonadota; class Gammaproteobacteria; order Steroidobacterales; family Steroidobacteraceae; genus SCUD01. Next base: position 317,127 of record JBFXFJ010000003.1, on the reverse strand, counting down.
GCCGGCGCGTGCGTTCGCGACCCAGCGGTCCGCAAAGGTGCCGCGGATGTCCGCTTCCCACTCCGGGTGGCCATTGGCGGTCGCGATCTCGCGGTAAAGCGCATTGCGGTCGGCGTTGTCGTCGCTGACGAGCTTGCGCAGGCGGTTGCGGTCGGCGAGCGGCACCGAATTGGCGTCGCGGATCTCGATCAGGCCGTCCGACGTCAGGCCGATCGCGCCCGAGACGAAGAACGGGTCCAGATCGGCGGCGCGATCCTTCATCGAGGCCGTCAGCGCCCGGATGGCCGGGCTCGAGATGTCGATGTCCGCCTGTGCGTGCGCCGCCGGGACGACGAATTCGAGGACGCCGCGGACCGCCGTGGCCAGCATCCCGTCCGTCGGAGAGACGACCGACGATTGTTCGTTGCCTTCCGGCTTGGCGGCTTTTTCGGGGCCCCAGATGTCCTCGATGATGCGGTCGGCTGCCTTCTCGGCTGCCGCCGCCGGGAAATAGACATTGATCGTCACGCAGGCGGCGAGCGCCAGGCAACCGGTTGCGATGCCAGCGGTAATCCAGCGAATCATGACGATGTCTCCTTCGACTCCCGATGCCGATCGTGGACCATCCTCACGGCCGGCGGCTGAACCCTTCCTGAACCGATTCTAGCGCAGCGCAAGGCCTCACTCGACGACGATCTCCGATTCCATGATGGCGCCGAGCTGGTGCACGAGCCGCGTCCAGGCCACCCGCTTCTGGCTGCCGATCACGTCAATGCGAGGCAGCCCCGCACCCTTGACGATGTAATAACCGCCATCCTTCGCGAGGACGCCGCCCATCGTGCAGACGTCGTTCGCCAGGCGGCAGCTGAGCCCGAGCCGGTCGTAGCCGAAGTCGTCGAAGAACTTCAGGAAACCGCCCTGCAAGGCGGCCGCGACACCGCCGCCGCTGCCGCCGCCGATGCTCGACAGGTTGGTCACGGCGCGCTGGCTGATCCGGTGCTTCGAGCGGTCCCCGGGCGGCGTGAAGAAACGCGCGTCGAACGACTCCGGCATCCAGTCGAACATCTCGAGGTTCTCGACGGCGCCCGACAGGCGACCGGTGATCATGCCGAAGGAGAACGTGCTGGTCACCTGCGCGAGGTCGAGGTTCTGGACGTCGATGCTCGCGTGCAGTCGAGGGAATTTCCCGACCGGGTCACGCAGGCTCAGGTCGCGGATGACGACGCTGCCGTCGAAGACCGCGGCATGGATGTTGCCGCCGAGCGTGACGACACCCTGCGACAGCTGGAGGTCAGGGATGCCGCCCGACAGCGTGCCCTGGAATTCCGGCCAGCCGAGTGCGCGCGACAGCTTCGCGACGCTGATCGGCTTCAGTTCCGCATCGAAGCGGACATACATCTGCTCCGTCCCCGCGTGTCGCACGCGCAGCGTGCCGATTGCGAGCCCGCCGTCGAAGATCGGCAGCAGCCTGGGCTCCAGCAGGCGGAAGTGCCGGCCGGTCGTCGCGAACGGCAGCTCGACCGCGCCGATCTCGATGCCCCACAGGCTCGCCGCATCCCAGGACAGCAGTGACTGGAACAGGGCGTCGTCAATCTGGCCGGCGAGCGCGCTGCGCGAGGCATCGTCGTACCAGTTGAGTCGTCCGCGCAGGCCCGCAAGCGCCAGCGATCCGGCCGGGCTGTCGAGCACGACGTCATCGAACGTGAGCGCCGCGCGGCTCGGCAACGCCCCGGTGATGTCGACATCTCCATGGATGGTGCCGGCCCCCTCGAGGTCCTTGAGCGAGGTGTCGATCAGGAACGGCTGCAGGTAGGCCGGGAGCGCCTTGGCGACGTCGAGCGCCTCGATCCTGATTCGCGCCTGCGGCAAGAGGTCCGCGCCAGCGATGTCGAGCGTCGCCGTGCCGCTCGCGCGCAGGACGCCGTCGTGGACCAGCGCGAAATGGTCGGCGTCGAATCGCGCCGCTTCGGTGTCCAGGAATCCTGCGAAATCGACATCCGCGCGATGCGCGCCGAAATCGAGGAAGACCGGCTCGCTGTAGGCTTGGCCACCGGCGAGTTCGAGCCGGCCATCGGACACGGCGAAGCCGTCGCGTTTCGACTCCAGGCGCGCGCGCAGCAGTCCCGAGATGGCCTCGCCGGCCTGCATGCCAGTGGCATCCGCAAAGTCGAGGCGCGTGATCGCCGCATCCACGACGGCTTCCCGAAGTTGATCGCCGCGGCCGCCCGCGCGCACCTGGCCGGATGCCACGCCGGCGACCGAGAAGCCTGCAGGAAGCTCGACCCAAGGTTTCGCGATCGGCGGCAGCTGCGAGATGTCCACGCCGGCGAGAGTCGCGTCCAGCCGCCAGCGCGAGCCATCGAGTTGCAGGTCTGCCCGCGCCCGCCCGCCCGCGAATGCGAAGGATTCGAGCCGCATCTGCAGCGTCCCGCCGTCCCCGGTGCGCGCGCTGAACGCGGTGTCCTGCCGCCCGAGCGAGCCGAGCGAGCCGCGCAGCCGGCCGCGCGGGCAACGGATCGTATCGCCGGCGACTTCCAGCGCAGGACAGTCGAGCGCGAAGCCGGCGAGCGGACCGGTGGCGGCGAGGCCGCGGATGCGTGCGGCACGCAGCGACGCGTTTCCGGCAACGCCCGCTTCCTGCGTGAGGCCGACCTCGAGACCGTCGACGCTGAGGCCTGCGAATTCCGCATGGCCAACCGTCAGGCGGACGCTGCCGGCGGCCTGCGCCTGCCCGCCGACGCAGATCCAGCCTGCAAAGAGCAGGAGTGCCGGGCGAATCACGGATACCTACGCTATCACGAGCACGGCGGCGCCCCGCAGTTCGCCGCGGCGGAGCAAAGCGAGCGCTTCGTTGGCGCGTGCGAGCGGCACGCGCTCGATGGATACATGCAATGGGGTCTCGCCGGCGAGGCGCATGAATTCCTCGCCGTCCTTGCGCGTGAGATTCGCGACCGAGACGAGCGAGCGCTCCTCCCAGAGCAGCCGGTACGGAAACGACGGAATGTCGCTCATGTGGATGCCCGCGCAGACGACGCGTCCGCCTTTGCGGGTCGCCGCGAGCGCCGCAGGCACGAGGGCGCCAACCGGCGCGAACAGGATCGCCGCGTCCAGCGGTTCCGGCGGCAACTCATCCGAACCTCCGGCCCAGGTCGCGCCCAACGATGCTGCGAAGCGCTGCGCTTCCGTGTCGCCAGGGCGCGTGAGCGCGAAGACCCTGCGACCCTGCGCCGTTGCCATTTGCGCGAGCAGGTGCGCGGAAGCACCGAAGCCGTAGAGTCCGAGTGCCTGCGCCTCGCCCGCGGCGCGCAACGCGCGGTAGCCGATGAGGCCGGCGCAGAGCAGTGGCGCCGCCTCGGCATCGTCGTAGCAGTCGGGAATCGCCAGGCAGTAGCCGGCACTTGCGACGGCGTACTCGGCATAGCCGCCGTCGCGCGTGTAGCCCGTGAACTGTGCGCGTTCGCAGAGGTTCTCCCGCCCTTCACGGCACCAGCGGCAGCGGCCGCAGGTACCACCCAGCCAGGGCACGCCGACGCGGTCGCCCTTCGCGAAACGCGCGGTGCCGCCCGCGGAGACGACGCGGCCGACGATCTCGTGGCCCGGCGTGAGCGGGCAGCGGATCCCCGGCAGTTCACCGTCCACGACGTGCAGGTCGGTGCGACATACGCCGCAGGCCGCAACCTGGAGCAGCAGCTCGCCGGGGCCGGGGTCCGGCAATGGCAGCTCGTCGCACGACAACGGTCCGCCCGGCGCATGCAGGCGCATCGCCTTCATGACCGCATGTTAGCTTGTGTCGGCATCCCGCCGCGGATCGCTTCGCTGCGCCCTGACCTGTCGTAAAGTCATGGCGTCCTTGCAGCCGGGTAGGCCGTCGTGGAACCTGAAATCGACGTTTACGCGAAGATCGCGCGTCCAGTCGCAGAGGTATTTGCGGCGGTGACCGACCCGCAGCAGCTCTCCGCGTATTTCACGACCGGTGGCGCGAGCGCCGCGCTAGTCGAGGGTGCGACCGTCACCTGGAAATTTGGCGACTACCCGGGCGAGATTCCCGTCAGGGTCACGCGGCTCGTGCCAGACCAGCGCATCGAGTTCAGCTGGGACGCCGAGGAGGGCGCCTACCAGACGGCGGTCGTGATGACGTTCGAGGCGCTGGCCAGCGGCGGCACACTCGTGCGGGTCGTCGAGAGCGGCTGGCGGCAGGGACCGGAAGGACTGAAGGCGTCCTACCTGAACTGCTCCGGCTGAATGCAGATGCTCTGCTGCCTCAAGGCCTGGCTCGAGCACGGCATCAACCTTCGCCGCGGATTCTTCTAGCAAATTCAAGCGCTTCGGTTTCCATCAAACCAGTGTCGATTCCGGCCGCGGCCGTTCGACTATGGGTTGTCATGAATCCTGCGTATATGGTTGCTACCGCCCTCGCCACCGCACGGCGTGATCGCCGCAGTTGCGACAAGGAGACCGCCTTGCAATACCTCTGTCTGATCTACAGTGACGAAAGCCAGTGGCCCGGGTTGCCGAAGCCCGAATACGATCGGGTGCTCGGCGAATACCTGGCCTACATGGACGATATCCGGAAGTGCGGACATTACCTGGGCTGCAACCGGCTGCAGCCGACGAGTTCGGCGACGACGGTGCGCGTGCGCAATGGCAGGACCGCGACGACTGACGGCCCGTTCGCGGAGACCAAGGAGCAGCTGGGCGGCTACTACCTGCTGGAGGCCAGGGACCTGAACGAGGCGATCCAGCTGGCGGCGAGGATTCCGGGCGCAAAATATGGTTGCATCGAGGTGCGGCCAATCGCGGAGATGGGCCCATGAGATACATGATCATCGTCAAGGCCACGAAGGACTCGGAGGCGGGCGTCATGCCGCCGGAGCACCTGTTCGCCGAAATGGCGGCCTACCACGAGGAACTCGCGAGGGCCGGCGTGCTCGTCGACGCATCCGGGCTGCAGCGCACCGCGCTCGGCTGGCGGGTCCGGTACGCCGGCGGGAAGCGCACGGTCGTGGACGGCCCGTTCACGGAAACCAAGGAGCTGATCGCCGGATACAAGCTGATCCAGGTGAAATCGCGGGAGGAAGCGCTCGAGTGGTCCCGCCGCTTCCCGAATCCGACGCTCGACGGCGGCGACTTCGAGATCGAGGTGCGCCGCCTGTTTGAGCTCGAGGACTTCGGTTCCAGCGAGGCGATCGAGCGCTTCAGGGAGATCGGCGTCGGCGGCGCGGAGCGCCAGCCATGAAATTCATCTGTCTCGGTTACCTGGATGAGGCGGCCTGGGGCACGCTCGGCGAGGCCAGGCAGGAGGAGATGATCGCGGCCTGTACCGACTACGACATCGAACTGCAACGGGGCGGGCATTTTGCCGGCGGCGCCGCGCTGCAGGGAGCCGCGACGGCGACGACCGTGCGCTGGAAAGGCGGCAAGGCGGTCGCGACCGACGGTCCGTTTGCGGAGACCAAGGAACTTCTGGGCGGTATCCTGATCCTTGAAGCAAAGGACAAAGAGGAGGCGGTCCGGCTGATCATGCGCCACCCCGGGATCCGCATGGGCGGTTTCGAGGTGCGGCCGGTTGACGAGGCGTTCATGGCGCATCACCCGGTCATGAAGGTACTACAGGAGTAAGGTCATGCACTACGTGGATGGTTTCGTGTTGCCGGTGCCGCGGCGAAAGCTCGCGGCCTATCGCCGCATGGCGAAGTACGCCGGCAGGATCTGGATGGAATACGGCGCGCTGCAGTACGTCGAGTGCGTCGCCGACGACGTGAAGCCCGGCAAGTGGACCTCCTTCCCGCAAAGCGTGAAGCTGAAGAAGGGCGAGGTCGTCGTGTTCTCGTACATCGTCTACCAGTCGCGCAAGCAGCGCGACCGGATCATGAAGAAGATCATGGTCGAGCCGCGCTTCAAGAAGTACATGGACCCGAAGAAGATGCCGTTCGACGGCAAGCGCATGTTCTGGGGCGGGTTCAAGGCGATGGTGGAGTACTGAAGCTGAGTGGCGGCGATCCGGCCGGCATCGCGCGGGCGCAGGTCGATGCCGTCTACCGTGCCGAATCGCGCCGCGTGTTCGCCACGCTGATCCGGCTGCTCGGCGATTTTGACCGGGCCGAGGAGGCGATGGCCGAGGCCTTCACGGCCGCGATCGAGCAATGGCCGCGCGACGGCGTGCCGGAGAATCCGCGCGCCTGGCTCGTGTCCGCCGGCCGCTTCAAGGCGATCGACGCGATGCGCCGGCAGGCACGCTTCGACTCCTCCTACGACACGATCGCCGACCAGGTCGAGCACGAGTCGGCCGACCCGGCGCGCCAGGCGGGCGACCGCGTCGAGGACGACTGCCTGCGCCTGATCTTCACCTGCTGCCATCCCGCACTTGCCGCGGATGCGCAGGTGGCGATGACATTGCGCGCGGTCTGCGGCCTGACGACCGAGGAGATCGCCAGCGCGTTCCTGGTGCCGCCTCCGACGCTGGCGCAGCGGATCGTGCGCGCCAAGGCCAAGATCCGCGATGCGCGCATTCCATACGAAATCCCGGCGCGCCAGGAGCTGCCCGGCCGGCTCGACGCGGTGCTGCAGGTCGTGTATCTCGTATTCAACGAAGGCTATTCGGCATCGACGGGCGACACGCTGACGCGGGCCGATCTGTCCGCGGAGGCCATCCGCCTCGGGCGCCTGCTGGTCGAGCTGCTTCCGGAGCCCGAAGCAGCCGGACTGCTGGCGCTGATGCTGCTGCAGGATTCGCGCCGCGCGGCGCGCACGTCGGAGGCCGGCGACATCATCCTGCTGGACGAGCAGGACCGGTCGCTGTGGGACCAGGCCCAGATCTCGGAGGGCCTCGCATTCGCGCGGCGTGCGCTGGCGTCACGCCGCTTCGGGCCCTATACGCTGCAGGCGGCGATCGCCGCGACCCACGCGGAGGCCGCGAGCGCCGATGCGACGGACTGGGGGCGCATCGTCGGCATCTACGACCTGCTGCTCGAAGCGGATCCGTCGCCGGTCGTCGAACTCAACCGCGCGGCCGCCGTTGCCATGCGTGACGGGGCCGCTGCCGGCCTCGAGCTGATTGACGCGATCCTCGCGCGCGGGGAGCTTGCCGGCTACCAGCCGGCGCATGCGGCGCATGCCGACCTGTGCCGCCGGCTCGCCGGGCTGCCATCGCTGTAGCCTGTAGAATGCGCGGATGCCGGGCGTCATATCGATCTCGAACCTGACGAAGACCTATGCGAGCGGGCAGCACGCGCTAAAGAACGTCTCACTCGACATCCGCCCCGGCGAGATCTTCGCCCTGCTCGGCCCGAACGGGGCCGGCAAGACCACGCTGATCAGCATCGTCTGCGGCATCGTCCGGGCAAGTTCCGGCACGGTGCTGGTGGACGGGCACGACATCACGCGCGAATACCGCGCGGCGCGCTCGCAGATCGGGCTGGTGCCGCAGGAACTCGCGATCGAGGCGTTCGAGACGGTGCGGGCCGCGGCGCGATTCAGCCGCGGGCTCTTCGGCCGCGCGCCGGACGAGGCGCACATCGAGCGCGTGCTGCGCGATCTCTCGCTCTGGGACCGGCGCAACGACATCCTGATGACGCTGTCCGGCGGCATGAAGCGGCGCGTGATGATCGCAAAGGCCCTGGCGCACGAGCCGCGCATCCTGTTCCTGGACGAGCCGACGGCGGGCGTCGATGTCGAGTTGCGCCGCGACATGTGGGCGCTCGTTCGCGGGCTCCGCGACCAGGGCGTGACCATCATCCTGACGACGCACTACATAGACGAGGCCGAGGAGATGGCCGACCGCATCGGCGTGGTCAATCACGGCGAGCTGATCGTGGTCGAGGACAAGGCGCGGCTGATGAAGAAGCTCGGCAAACGGCAACTGACGTTGACGCTGCAGGAGCCGCTCGCCGCGTTGCCGCCGGAACTGGTGGAATGGCCGCTGGCGCTCAATGCCGGCGGCCACGAACTCCAGTTCACCTTCGACGCTGCGCTCGAGCAGACCGGCATGCCGGCGCTGCTCCGCCGCCTGGAGCAGCTCGGCATCAATTACCGGGACCTCAACACGCGCGAGAGTTCGCTCGAGGAGATCTTCGTGAGCCTGGTCGGCAGGGGCGCGCGGCCGTGAGCGGCGCCGGCTTCAACCGCCATGGCGTGTGGGCGATCTACCGCTTCGAGATGGCGCGGTTCCTGCGCACGGTACTGCAGAGCGTGCTGACGCCGGTCATCACGACGGCGCTGTTCGTCGTCGTGTTCGGGGCCGCAATCGGGTCGCGGATGGCGGAAGTGGACGGTGTCAGCTATGGCGCCTTCATCGTGCCGGGCCTGGTCATGCTGTCGCTGTTCACCGAGAGCATTTCGAACGCGTCGTTCGGCATCCATTTCCCGAAGTTCACCGGGACGATCTTCGAGATCCTGTCGGCGCCGGTATCGGCATTCGAGATCGTGCTCGGCTACGTGGGGGCGGCGGCGACCAAGTCGGTGATGCTGGGACTCGTCATCCTGGCGACGGCCGCGTTCTTCGTGCCGATCCAGATCCTGCATCCGTTCTGGATGATCGCGTTCATGCTGCTGACGGCCGTGACATTCAGCCTGTTCGGGTTCATCGTCGGCATCTGGGCGAAGAACTGGGAGCAGATGCAGCTGATACCGATGCTGATCGTGACACCGCTGACATTCCTGGGCGGCGCCTTCTACTCGATCGACATGCTGCCGCCCGCGTGGCGCACGGTCACGCTGTTCAACCCGGTCGTGTACCTGATCAGCGGCTTCCGCTGGAGCTTCTACGGCAAGTCGGACGTCGGCGTGGATGTCAGCCTGGCGATGACGCTCGCCTTCATGCTGGTCTGCCTTGCCGCGATTGCCTGGATCTTCCGGACCGGGTATAGACTGAAAAACTAGGGGGAGACGGAAATGGAACTGGTCTACCGGCACGAGCAGCCGCTGTTCGTCATCTCGATGGTCATCGGCGTCATGGTCTGGCTGGCGCTGGTCATCGGCACATTCGGGATCGCGCTGATTTATGTGCTCATCTTCTTCCTCATTTACCTGTTCGCGCAGTCGGGATTCATCTCCTACCTGCGCGGCAACACGGTCGAACTGAGCGAACGGCAGTTCCCGGATCTCTACAATCATTATCGCGAGTCCTGCCAGAAGCTCGGCATGGACGAGGTTCCGACCGCTTACCTGATGATGAGCGACGGCGTGCTGAATGCGCTCGCGACGCGGTTCCTGCGGCGGCACTACGTCGTCTTGTACAGCAGCGTGGTCGAGGCGCTGAAGTCGCGGCCCGAGGCCCTGCGATTCTATTTCGGCCACGAGCTTGCCCACATCAAGCGCGGCCACCTCACGCTGAACTGGCTGCGCTGGCCGGCGTCGATCCTGCCGCTGCTCGGGGCGGGCTACCGGCGCGCCCAGGAATACACCTGCGACCTGCACGGTCTCGCGGCATCCGCGTCGCGCGACGATGCGCTGGCCGGGCTCGGCGTGCTGGCGTCCGGCGGCGAGAAACTGACGCAGCTGAACACGGCGGCTTTCATCGAGCAGCAGGGCCAGTCCGGCGGCTTCTGGATGTCCTACCACGAACTGACCAACGACTATCCATGGCTCTGCAAGCGCCTTTCGCACGTCGCCGTCGCCGCCGGAGCTGACCCGACGAGCTACGCGGCACCGCGCCGGCACCCGATGGCCTGGGTGTTCGCTGCAATGACGCCGCGCTTCGGCCTCGCCGGCGGCGGCGGATCGATGATCGTCATGATCGCGATCATCGGCATCCTGGCCGCAATCGCGATTCCCGCCTACAACGACTACACGATCCGCGCGCAGGTGATGCAGGCGATGGTGGTGGCGGACGAGGTGCAGGATGCCGCACAGCTCTACATCGAGGAGAACCGGCGCTATCCGGACTCGCTCGAGGAGATCGGGCTGCCGGAAACCTTCGACGCGGGGCTCGTCAGCGGGATCCGCATGGTCGAGGAAGGCTTCGAGCTCACGCTGCGCAGCGACAAGGTGCAGATCAACGGCAGGACGATCATCCTGGGCGCAATGGAATACGAGGACGGCAGCATCGGCTGGGATTGCACCGGCGGGACGGTCGAGCCGAAGCACCGGCCGGCGCATTGCCGGCCCGGGCCCTAGCGGGTTCGGCCGCGACTGACCGGCAGGTATTCCTGCCACGCGCGCACGGCGAGCGGCACGTCACGCTTGCGCCACAGCGCCTCGATCAGAGCGCGCGCGAGTTGCAGGTCCGTGAACAGCGGCGTGCCGGTTTCCACCGCCTGGCGGCGGATCAGGTAGCCGTCGGGCCGGCCATACTCGTCGTATTCGCGCGGCACGTTCACGATCAGGTCGATTTCGCCAGCGTCGATCAGCTCCATCGCGCTCTTGCCGTCGCCGGGCTGCTTGGCGACGGTGGTGCAGGGGATGCCGAGCGCGCGCAGGGCTTCCGCGGTGCCGCCGGTCGCATAAATCGGGAGCTTCAGCTGCTCGTGGATCAGCCGGGCCTCGTCCGCGAACCAGTACTTGTCCTCGACCGGGCCGAGCGACAGCAGCACGCCCTTGCGCGGGAAGCGGAAGCCCGCGGCGTGCAGGGCCTGCAGCAGCGCTTCCTGGAGGTCCGCTCCAAGGCAGCCGACTTCGCCGGTGCTCGCCATCTCCACGCCGAGCATCGGATCGACGCCCGCGAGCCGGCCAAACGAGAACATCGGCGCCTTGACGCCCACGTGATCGAGTTCGAGGCTCGCGACCGCGCTCTCGCCCGCGACGCCCAGCATGCGGCGCGTCGCCTCGGCGGCGAAGTTCGCGCCCGTGACCTTGGACACGAACGGAAAGCTGCGCGACGCGCGCAGGTTGCACTCGATCACCTTGACCAGGTTGTGCTTGGCGAGGAACTGGACGTTGAACGGACCGGTGATCGCCAGCGCCGCGGCGAGCTCCGCGGCGATCAGGCGCACGCGCCGGATCGTCGAGATGTAGACGCTCTGGGGCGGCAGCACGAGCGTGGCGTCGCCGCTGTGCACGCCGGCATCCTCGATGTGCTCGCTGATCGCCCAGAGCACGAGCTCGCCCCGGTCGGCGACCGCGTCGATCTCGATCTCTCGCGCGCGCGTCTCGAATTTCGACACGACCACGGGATGATCCGGCGACACGCGCTTGGCGCGCGCGAGGATGCGGCGCAGTTCGTTCGGTTCGTGGGCGATGCTCATCGCGGCGCCGGAGAGCACGTAGCTCGGGCGCACCAGCACCGGAAAGCCGCCGAGCTCCTCGACGATGCGCTCCGCCGTCGACGCTTCCGTGACGTGCCGCCACGCGGGCTGGTCGATGCCGAGCTCGTCCAGCAGCGCGCTGAACGTCTGGCGATTTTCCGCGCGGTCGATGTTGCCCGGATCGGTGCCGAGGATGCGGACACCGGCGCGGTGCAGCCGCGTCGCCAGGTTGTTCGGGACCTGGCCGCCCATGCTCACGATCAGGCCCTCGGGCTTCTCGCGCTCGTAGATGTCCAGCACCGACTCGAGGCTGATCTCGTCGAAGATCAGCCGGTCGCAGATGTCGTAGTCGGTGCTGACCGTCTCCGGGTTGTAGTTGACCATGATGGTCTCGTAGCCGAGTGCCGACAGCGTCTGCACCGCGTTGACGCAGCACCAGTCGAACTCGACGCTCGAGCCGATGCGATAGACACCGGCGCCGAGCACCATCACCTTGCGGCGCGCGGTCGGCTCGACGTCGGAGGCGGTCGCATGGTAGGTGGAATAGAGGTAGTTGGTGTCGGCCGGAAACTCGGCGGCCAGCGTGTCGATCTGCGCAAAATGCGGCCGGATGCCGTGCTGCTGCCGCGCCGCGCGCGCGCTGCCCTGCGCCAGGCCGAGGCCGTCGTCAACTGACTTGTCCGAGAATCCGAGCTGCTTGGCCTCCCGCAGCAGCTCCGGCGTGAGCGGCGTGCCTTTCGCGCGCAGGTGCGCATAGGTGCGGACGACCGGAGCCATCGCGCGGAGGAACCACGGGTCGATATTCGTGATCTCGTGGATCCGCTCGACGCTCATCCCCCTCGCCAGGGCCTGCGCGACGCCGAATATCCGCCGCGGCGTCGCATTGCCGAGTTCCTGCTCGAGATCGTCGAACTCGAATGCGTCCGGATCGAGCCCCAGGACGCCGATGTCGAGCATGCGCAGCGCCTTCTGGATGACTTCCGGGAACGTGCGCCCGATCGCCATCACTTCGCCCACGCTCTTCATCTCGCTGCCGATCTGCTTGACCGCGCCGTGGAACTTGGTGAGGTCCCAGCGCGGCACCTTGCAGACGAGGTAATCGAGCGCCGGCTCGAAGAAAGCCGTGGTCTTCTTGGTGATACCGTTCGGGATCTCCGGCAGGTCGTAGCCGAGCGCGATCTTCGCGGCGACATAGGCGAGCGGATAGCCGGTGGCCTTGCTGGCGAGCGCGCTCGAACGCGAGAGGCGGGCGTTGACCTCGATGACGCGGTAGTCCACCGAGTCCGGGTTCAGCGCGTACTGGATGTTGCACTCGCCGACGATGCCGAGGTGCCGCACGGTCCGTATCGCGATGCTGCGCAGCAGCTGGTATTCCTCGTCATTGAGCGTCTGCGACGGGGCGACCACGATGGATTCGCCCGTGTGGATGCCCATCGGGTCCAGGTTTTCCATGTTGCAGACCGTGATGCAGTTGTCGCTGGCATCGCGGACCACTTCGTACTCGATTTCCTTCCAGCCGCCGAGATATTCCTCGACCAGCACCTGCTTCACGCCGCCCGAGAACGCGCGCCTGAGCGCGGCGGCGAGGTCGGCCTCGCGCCGGACGATGCCGCTGCCCTTGCCGCCGAGCGCGAACCCGGCGCGCAGCATCACGGGATAGCCCATCTCGCCGATCGCGCGCCGCGCATCGGCCACGGAGTTGCAGGCAATGCTCCTGGCGGTCTTGACGTCGATCTCGTTCAGCCGGTCGACGAACAGCTGGCGATCCTCGGTATCGAGGATCGCGCTGACCGGCGTGCCGAGCACACGGACACCCAGCTTTTCGAGCACGCCGTTCTCGTGCAGCGCGATGCCGCAGTTGAGCGCTGTCTGGCCGCCGAAGGAGAGCAGGATCGAATCGACCAGTTCCCTGCGCATGATGTCCGCGGCGATCTCGGGGGTCACCGCCAGCAGGTAGAGGCGGTCGGCCATGCCTTCGCTGGTCTGGATCGTCGCGATGTTCGGGTTCAGGAGGACGGTGAAAACGCCGTCTTCCTTGAGCGCCTTGATCGCCTGCGAGCCCGAATAGTCGAATTCGCCGGCCTGGCCGATCTGCAATGCGCCCGATCCGAGGATCAGGGTCCGCCGCGGCTTGGCGGCGCGTTCTTTCGGGGGGCTCATGCGCTCATGCCTTCAGCTCGCCGGCGAGGCGCAGGAAATCGTCGAACAGGAACGCCGTGTCCTGGGGTCCGGGCGAAGCCTCCGGATGGAACTGGACGCTGAAGTACGGCTCGGTGCTCGAACGGATGCCCTCGTTGGATCCGTCGTTGATGTTGACGAACCAGGGTTGCCATCCCGCGGGCAGGGAATCTTCGCGTACGGCATAACCGTGGTTCTGGCTCGTGATGTAGCAATGCCCGGTCCGCAGGTCGCGGACGGGCTGGTTCACACCGCGATGCCCATAGGGCAGTTTGAAGGTGTCGCCGCCGGCGGCGAGGCACAGGATCTGGTTGCCGAGGCACACGCCGAAAATCGGGCGACGATGTCGGCCGAGGAGCGTCCGCACCTGCGCAATCAATGGGCCGAGATCCTTCGGGTCGCCGGGCCCGTTGCCGATCAGGATGCCGTCCGCACGCCCGGCGAGCGGCCCCAGGTCGCAATGCCAGGGCGCGCGTGTGACGCTCGCCCCGCGCGCGAGGAGCGAACGCACGATGTTGTCCTTGGCACCCGCATCGACGACCAGCACCTCGAGCGGGCCAGCCTCGTAGCGAACCGGGGCGGCGGGCGCGACTTCGCGGAAGATTCCCAGGCGCATGTCGCGCTGGTCGGCGTTGCGCTTGACCTCCACCTGCGACATCGTCTCCGGGGACAACCAGCCTCGCATCGTGCCGAACTCGCGCAGTCGCCGGGTCAGCGTGCGAGTGTCGATGCCGGTTACTGCCGGGACGCCCTCGCCGGTGAGCCAGTCACCCAGGGATCGCTGCGACGCGTGATGGCTCGGTTCGCCCACGTAATGCTGGACGATGAGGCCCTGCACCTGGATGTGGTCGGACTCGAACGGGCCATCGAGGCTTCCGGGTTTGCGCGGCGCCGGCACGCCGTAGTTCCCGACCAGCGGATAGGTCAGGACCAGGATCTGCCCGCGATAGGAGGGATCGGTCAGGGATTCGACATATCCGGCCATGCCGGTGTTGAAGACGACTTCGCCGGCGACCGCGCGCCCGGCGCCAAAGCCCGTGCCGCACAGGATCGTGCCGTCCTCGAGCTCCAGTCGCCAGCGCTGTCCAATCGTCATTCAGGCCCCGTGGTCCGGAATGCTAGACTTTAATGCAGGCATGAATGGTTGTGCGGCCAAACTTCGCATCGCCACACCGGGAGAGACATGATGGCGGGCAAGCGCGCTCTGGTCGTTGACGACTCCAAGTCGGCGCGGGTCGTCCTGAGCCGTCTGCTCGAGAAATACGGGATCGAGGTGGATTCCGCCGATTCAGCCGAGTCGGCGCTCGAATACCTCAAAGACCATCACCCGGACGTGATCTTCATGGACCATCTGATGCCGGGGATGGACGGCCTGCAGGCGGTGCGCGAGATCAAGGCGAACCCGGACCTCAACTCGATCCCGATCATGATGTACACGTCGCAGGAGGGCGAGATCTACGGCGGCCAGGCGCGCGCATCGGGCGCGGTCGGCGTGCTGCCGAAATCGATCCGGCCGATCGACGTGACCAAGGCGCTCTATCAGCTGCAGATGCTGCCGGAGCGGCGTGACGGCGAGCCCTCGGCTCTGCAATCGATGAACGGCGAGCCGGCCGGTGCGGGCGAGCGAGCCGCGGCGCCGGCGCAGGGCACTGATCCGCGCATCCGCAGCCTGGTCGAGACGCTGCTGAAGGAGCAGGTCGTCGAACTGCGCCGGTTCATGATTTCGGCCCTCGATGCGCACACGCACCGGATCGTCGCCGAACTGCGGCCGCGACCGCCGGAGCCGGAGGACGAGCCCGTCGTCACCGAGCCGCCGGCGACCAGGCCCTGGGGCTGGATCTCCGCCACGGTCTCGGCACTGGTTGCGCTGATCGTCGTCGCGGTCCTCTACTGGCAGTCGGTCAGCGCGACCAGGCAGGCCGAGCGCGCGTTCGATGCGGTCACGGCGTCCAATGAGGCGCTGACGCAGGCGATCGAGAAGTGGCGCATCGCCACCGAGCATTCGACCAACGGGGTGGACCAGGAGGGCCTGCGGCCGATGGTGCTTGCGATTCCGTTCGGCGAGCAGGCGCTGGCGCCGGCAAGGCTCGAATCCGTGCGCGCGCTGGTGGCCCAGCTCGAGCGGGCGGCGATCAGCGGCGTCGTGAGGATCGAGACCTTCAGCGGCAGCTTCTGCCTGGCGAGCGCGGGCGAACAGGGCTATTCGCTGGCGCCGCCCGCGTCGCCGGCTGCGCAGTGCGAGCAGGTGGGCAATCCGGTCGACGACACCCAGGGCGGCGCGGCTCGCCAGCCGCTCGCCTTCGCGAATCTTGCCGCGTCCGTGCGCCAGCGCACTGGTGGCGCGATCGAACTCGAGCTCGGGCCCGGTCCCCGCGAGCGGCTCGCCGTTTCCTATCCGGCCATCGAGCAGGCCACGGCCGGCCAGTGGAACGCCGCGGCCCAGGCGAACAACCGGATCGAGATCAGCGTCATCGAGCGATGACGACGCGCCTGCTGATCTACGGCGCAAACGGCTATACGGGCGAGATGATCGCGCGTGCTGCCACCGCACAGGGACTGTCGCCGATACTCGCGGGCCGGTCCGGGCCGGCCATCGCGGCGCTCGCGCGCGAACTCGGCTGCGAGTCCCGCGTCTTTGATCTGGCAGATCCGCCGGCGATCGCCGCCGGCCTTGCGGGTTGCCGGGTCGTGGTCCACTGCGCCGGACCTTTCTCGGCCACCGCCGCGCCGATGATGGCGGCGTGCATCGCCGCGCGCGCTCATTACACGGACATCACCGGCGAGATCGACGTCTTCGAGCTCGGTTTCCGCCAGGATGCCGCGGCGCGCACAGCCGGAGTCGTCGTCTGCCCGGGTGTCGGCTTCGACGTCGTGCCAACCGACTGCATCGCGCTGACCCTCAAGCAGGCCATGCCGGAGGCGATCCGGCTCGCGCTCGGCTTCGACAGCAGGAGCGGTATGAGCCGTGGTACGGCGTCCACAAGCGTCGAGGGCCTTGGCCACGGCAGCCGCGTGCGCGAGAGCGGCGAGATCCGCCGCATCCCGCTCGGGTCGCGTTCGCGGAAGATCGATTTCGGGGCGGGCATGAAGCTTGCGACTGCGATTCCCTGGGGCGATGTCAGTACCGCATTTCGCACGACCGGCATCCCGGATATCGAGGTCTACGTTCCCGTGTCACCGGGCGCACTCGCGAACCTGCGCCGCCTCGGCCGCCTGGGCTGGCTGCTGCGGCGGCGTTCGGTCCAGGCGCTCATGAAATGGCGCATCCGCAAGGGCGCGCCGGGCCCCACGGCATCCGAACGCGAGAAGACGCCTGTCCATGTCTGGGGCGAGGCACGCGACGCCGCCGGTGGCACGAAAACCGCGCGCGTTCGCGTTGCGAATGGCTACACGGTGACGACCGACGCTGCAGTCGCCATCGCGCGCCGGCTGCTCGAGTCCGCCGCGGCGCCCGGATTCACGACTCCGGCGCGGCTGATGGGCGCCGATTTCGTCACGAGGCTGCCGGGGGCGTCGCAGATTTCCGTTGAGTGACCTGAACCTCCAGTTCCAGCCGCCGGCCTGGCTCGTCAATCGACACCTGCAATCGGTGCTTCCGAGCCTGCCCATGCGGCGCAGTTCGGTCGAGAGGCGCGCAGGGTCGATGCTGGCTGCGAGCCGCGAACTGATCCTCGATTGCGGCGACAGTGTCCGCCTGCTGGCATGGGCGGCCGAGCCGGACCCGCAACACGCCCTGTCGCCGCGGCGACTCGCCGTGCTGCTGCACGGCTGGGAAGGCAGTGCCGACTCGTTGTACCTGCTGTCGGTTGCCCAGATGCTGCATGAGCGTGGCTTCACCGTCGTGCGCCTGAACCTTCGCGACCATGGCGGCAGCCACGCGCTCAACCGCGAACTGTTCCATTCCTGCCGCATTGCCGAGGTCGTCGGCGCGGTCGGGAGCCTGCAGGCGTTGTATCCGGACGCCAGCCTGTCGCTGGCCGGCTTTTCGCTGGGCGGCAATTTCTGCCTGCGGATCGGCGCGCGGGCGCCGCGAGCCGGCATCCGCATCGCGCGCATCGTCGCGGTCTGCCCGGTCATCGACCCGGCGACGACGCTGGCCGCCCTCGAGCGGGGGCCCGCGATGTACCGCCAGTATTTCCTGTTCAAATGGCGCCGGTCGCTGCGCGCCAAGCAGCTGGCCTGGCCGGATGCCTACGACTTCGGCGCGTTGCTCGCCGATCCGTCGCTGACGGCGATGACCGAGCACATGGTGCTCAAGTACACGGACTATCCGGACCTGGCGAGTTATCTGCGGGGCTACGCGATTACCGGCGATGCACTCGCGACGCTCGAGGCTCCCGCGCACCTGATCACGGCGGCTGACGATCCGATGATCCTGGCGCACGATCTCGAACGGCTGGCGCGGCCGCCATCGCTGCAATTGACGGTGACGCCGCATGGCGGCCATTGCGGCTTCATCGACGCGTTCTCGGGACCGAGCTGGATCGACCGAATGATCGTCCAGGAACTGCAGCGCTACTGAGCGCTCAGTCGCCGGTGGCTGCGCGCATCAGGTCGAGCCACTTCAGGTAACGCGCAAGCAGATGCTGGTCCGCCTCCGGCTCCAGCCGTTCGACCGCGGGACCGGTGAAGCCCGCGGGTTCGCCCGCAACCAGGAAGGCAAGCCCGCGCGAGGTGGCCTCGCGGTCGCTCGAACGGTCCACCGGCGCCTCCGCCAGGGCGGCCAGCATCCGGCAGAGCAGGCGATTCTCGGCCAGCCCGCCGCTTGCCACCAGCCGCGCGGGCGGAGCCACGTGCCGGTCCATCTCGTCGAGATTGGCCTTGATCAGGAAGGCCACGCTCTCGAGCACGGCGCGGCATTGCTGCAGGTCCGTCCCTTCACCGATGAACCGGGATTCGAAATCCGGCTTCCAGAACGGCGAAGCAAGTCCCGCGACGCCATTGAGGAAGAAGGGCGCCCCGTCGTCATCGAGCGGGCTGCCATCGAGCAGCGCCAGCATCCGGTCAGCGGCGGCGCCCTGATTATGTGCCAGCCATTCGAGCGCCGCGCCGGCACCGTTGACGGATCCTTCGAGAACGAAATCGAAATGGCGCGCATCGGCGCGAATGACGCTGGTCAGGAGCGGCGGCGCGCGCATTGCATCCGCCGTCGGGCGCAGCACGAATGCGCCGGTGCCGAGATTGACGTAGGCGGCCTGCCGGTCGAGCGGTCCGGCGGCAAATGGCACGACGGACTGGTCGCCATTGCAGACGACGACCGGGATGGCCCTGGCGTCGTGCACGAGGGTCCCGAACACTTCGGACGTGCCGACCGCCCGCGGCAGCAGTGCGCGCGGTATCCCGAACATCGCCAGCAGTTCGTCGGACCAGTTGCGCTCGAACGGCGACCACAGCAGCGTGCGCGCCGCGGTCGATGCATCGGCGAGAAACGGGCGCTCCGCCAGCAGGCGGTGCAGCAGGTAGCTCGCGAGCGGCCCGGCGCGCAGCCGGCTCTGCGCCGCGGCAGCGCGAACGTCCGGCAGGTGGTCGAGGCACCAGCGCAGCTTGCTCGCCCCGTAGTGGGGTGACAACGGCAGTCCGGTGAGCCGGTGCACGTCCCCCGCGCGACGGGCCAGTCCCTTGAGCCATTGCGCGTTGCGCCGGTCCTGCCAGGAGATGACGGGCGACAACGCGTGCCCGTCGTCCGCGTCCCAGCACACGAGGCTCGAACGCTGCACGGCGAAGCCGGCGGCAGCCCAGTGCGCCGCCGGCACGTGGTGGGCGAGTTCGGCGAGCGCCGTCTGCACGCTGGCAACGACCTCCTCCGGATCGTGCTCGACGTGGCCGAGCGCATTGTGTTGCGTGGCGATCGTCACGAGGGCCGCGCCTGCGAGCGAGCCGGTGACGTCGTAGGCCATTGCGCGGGTCGCGTGGCCGCCCTGGTCGATCGCAACGTAGACGGGGTTGCTCATTATCGAGGTCCTGCGCGGGCGGCCAGTTCGCCCATGAGACGCAGCGGCGCCATCGACTCGACCATCGCGACACCGCGGCCGCGCAACTCGAGCGCCAGTTCCGCCGTGGTCACTTCATAGACCACCCAGGTCCAGGGGCCGACCGGTATCGGCAGGCCGGCGGGCATCCGCCGGTGATCGCAGAAGACGAACTCCGGCTGCAGCGCGTCGAGCGCCGTGCGCTGCGACGCCGGATCGGCATCCAGCACCCAGCCGACGGGGACCGCGCCCGCCTTTCGCGCGAGCCGGCACGCCTCGGCATCGAACGAGATCAGGACACAGCGATCGAGCGCGCCGTCGAGGGCCGCGAGGATCCTGGCAATGCAATGCGCCCGGCCGTGATGTGCGAGGCTCGCGCGCTTGATTTCGACGAAGGCCCTCGCGCCGGGGAAGTCCGACATCAGGGAGGCGACCGCCGTGAGCCTCGGCAGGTGGACGCCGCCGTGGCGCTTGCCGAATCGCGACGGTTCCGCGGCGTCAATGCCGTCGAGCTGCCCCGAAGTCATCAGCCGCAGGTCACCGGTCGCACTGGTCGTCCGTTCGAGGTTCGCATCGTGGATCACGTACGGCACGCCGTCGGCGGCGAGCTGCACGTCGAATTCGGCGTAGGTCAGTCCGTGCCGCCAGGCGGACTCGAGCGCCGGCAGCGTGTTTTCCGGAAAGTGTTCGGCGTCGCCCCGGTGTGCGACGATTTCAGGAACATCCGGCCTGGCGGGCGGTGGCTTCAAAGACACTCCGCTGTGTTGCCCGATTATAGGTGGACCCTTGCGTTCCCAGTGGATCGTCGTCTGGATCATTGCCGCCGGCGTGCTGGCCGCCTGCAGCCGCCAGGAATCCGGCTGGCGAAGCGCCGCGGCCGAGGACTCGGTTGCCGCCTATGCACGGTACCTGGAGGATTTCCCTGCCGGGGCCCATGCGAGCGATGCCCGGGCGCGGGTCGCCGAGCTGCTGGAACAGGAAGCCTGGTCCCGGGCCAATCGCCTGCAGACTCCCGAAGCCTGGCAACGGTATCTCGGCGAGTGGCCGGATGGGCGGCATGCGCCAGCGGCGCGCAGGCAACTGGCCTTGTTCGTGCCGATCGATGTGCCGGCCGGCGGCGCCGCCTGGTCCGTCCAGCTCGGCGCCTACTCGAGCGAAGCAGCTGCGCGTGCAGATCTCGCGCGGCATGCCCGCGAGCGCGCGGGGGAGCTGTCGGGGGTCCGGCTCGTGATCCGGGCGCCGAACGACAGCGCGACCGACGTCTGGCGCCTGCGCACCACGCCACTGGCCGAGGCGGCGGCGCGCGAGCTGTGCGGAAAGCTCAGGGAGCGTGCCGTCGACTGCGTGCCGGTCGTCGACGAATCAGCCGGTCACGCGCCGCCATAGCGCGCGCCCGACCAGGCGCGCCTGGTCCGCGATTCCAAAGCGCTTGAGGTTGGTGCGGATCACGCCTTCCGTAAAGCGGGTGCGCTTCGAATAATCGATGCGCACGTCGACCAGCACCGGCTGGCCATCCTGTGCCCCCGCCAGTGCATCGCCGATGACGCGGTCGATGTCGCTGTCGTCCCGCATCAGCCGGAATCCCACGCGATTCGCGCGCGCCAGCCCTTCGAGGTCGAGCTCCGGCAGCACGGTGCAGGTCTTGCGGTTGTAGGGCGTTTCCTGCGCCTGCGCGATCTGCGCCAGTTCGCCGTCGTTGAACACGAACCAGACGACGCCCGCCTTCTGCGCAACCGCGGTCGCCATCTCGAGCCCGGTCATGCGCACGGCGCCGTCGCCGACGATGCCGACGACCATGCGATCGGGCCGCGCGAGCTTGGCGCCAATCACCGCCGGGATGCAGTAGCCCATGGAGTTGAAATCCGACGGCGAGAAGAAGCAGCGTGGCGCGTGTATGGGCATCAGTTCGGCGGCCAGGAACGTGTGATTGCCGTCGTCGGCGACCACGATGCCGTCGTCCGGCAGGCGCTGGCGCAGCGCGTCGAAGAACCGCAGGGGATTGACCCGGCCCTTCGGGTCATGGGAGAGCCACTCGTTGCGGTAGGCGAGTTTGTCCGCGGCGATTCGCGCGGCGACTTTTTGCGCGCGCGCGGCCCCGGCTGGCACCGCGCCGAGGGATGCGGCCAGGTCTCCCAGCACGGCGCGCGCATCGCCCTCGAGCGCGACGGCGGCGGGGTAATTCGCGCCAAACACGCGCGGGTTGATGTCGATGTGGACCAGGTTCGCGGGCGGCTCATAGCCGTAGCTGCCGGTCGGGATCTCGGCAAACCGGGTGCCGACCGCCAGCAGGCAGTCGCAATCCTTGAACGCATTTTCGGCGGCTGGCACCGCCGCGGGGCCGAGCGCGAACCCGGCGTGCAGCGGATGTCTGGCCGGGAACGCGGAGAGCCCCTGCAGCGTCGTCGCGACCGGCGCGCCGATCGTCTGTGCGAGCGACTGCAACTCGCGCGTGGCATCCACGGCGCCCCAGCCGCAGAAGATTCCCGGTCGGGCGGCCGCGTGCAGCAGCGCAGCCGCGCGCGCAAGATCGGCCGCGGTTGCGCGGTGCCCCGCGGTGGCGGGCGCAATGTAATCCGCCAGCTCGCCCGCGTCGCCTGGCATCAGTTGCAGGTTGACCGGGATCTCGACGAACACCGGGCCCGGTTCGCCCTCGGTCGCCACCCGGAACGCCTCATAAATTACAGGCACGACGTCGGCATGACGGTCGACGCGCCAGCGCCCCTTGGTGATCGGAGCGAGCAGGGCGTGCTGGTCCATGTCATGCAACTGGTATGCGCGCCCCAGGTCGCGCCGGATGCCGCCGGCGATCACGAGCATCGGGATGCCGTCGAGAAACGCCTCGCCGATGCCGCTGGCGGCGTGGGTGACGCCCGCGGCCGGGACGATCAGCAACGCGCCGACGGAGGCGCCGGTGCGGCTGACCGCGTCCGCCATGAAAGCGCCGCCGCCTTCGTGCGCGACCAAAACCGGCGTGATCGATCCGGACGCGGCGATTTGGTCGTAAAGTTCGGTGTTGTGCACGCCGGGAATGCCGAACGTGTGGCGGATGCCGAGCTGTTCGAGCGCGTGCCGCGCAAGTGACGCCGCTGTCCTGTGCATGGGGTCTCCCGTTCAGTCCACGGCCGGGATGCCCGGCACCAGCAGCCGCACGACCTCGGCATCGGTCAGCTGCGGAAAATCGTCGTAATACTGCCCGACGGCCATGAAATCCGCCGGCTGTTCCGGGCAGACGATCCGGTCGGCATGACGGGCAAGGCGCCGGATCGCCCCGGGCGGGGCGACCGGCACGGCAATGACGATCGACCTCGCATGCATGGCGCGCAACGCGACTGCTGCCGCTTCGATCGTCGCCCCGGTCGCAATGCCGTCATCGACCAGGATCACGGTCCGGCCCGCGACGTCCAGCGCCTGCCGGCCCCGGCGATAGCTGGCTTCACGGCGCGCGAGTTCCCGCCGCTCCTGGGCCACGACCGGTTCGAGCAGGCGGTTCAGCCCCGGGATTTCCGCCTCCGCCTCATGATTCAGCACGAGCACGCCGCCCGGCGCGATGGCTCCTGCTGCAAATTCCGGTTGCCAGGGAATCCCGAGCTTGCGCACGACCAGGACGTCGAGCGGCGCCCGCAGGGCCAGTGCAATTTCCCTCGCGACGGGGACGCCGCCGCGCGGCAGGCCGAGCACGATCGTATCGTCACGATTCGCGTACTCGTCGAGAAGCGCCGCCAGCACGCGGCCGGCGGCCATGCGGTCGCGAAAGGTCACCGTTCCCCTTCTGTGATCGACGATCAGTCCTTGATCATGCGCCAGTCGCCGTCACCGTAACGGCAGGCGCTGCCTTGCTTCGTGACGCGCGCCCCGTCCACGTAGCGCACCAGCGTGAAGTGCCGGCACACGCGGCCGTCGCGCTCGAAACGGCGGTCTGGTGT
The DNA here is from genome assembly GCA_050179155.1 of Steroidobacteraceae bacterium. Classification (GTDB taxonomy): domain Bacteria; phylum Pseudomonadota; class Gammaproteobacteria; order Steroidobacterales; family Steroidobacteraceae; genus SCUD01. The sequence goes on along the minus strand of JBFXFJ010000003.1, from coordinate 293,898 downwards.
CAACGTGTAGCGCATGCCGGGCCGGGCGCCGTCCCAGTCGACTTGGCTGCCATCGTTCAGCAGCTCGAGCGAGTGGCCGAAGCAGGCGCGGTCATTGTCATCCATCTCGCGGCCGATTTCGCGGCCGATGACGGCGCCGATTGCTGCTCCGGCCAGGATCGCGATCAGGCGATCGTCGCCGTCGGCGACCGTCGAGCCGATCGCACCGCCGACGACCGCGCCGAGCACGGCACCGACGCGGTCACGGTCGCAGCGGCCGTCGCGGATGCCGTAGTCGTCATTCCAGCGATAGCCGGTATAGCCGACATAGTAGGGATCGTGTTTCTTGCGCCAGCCGTGCGCCGGTGCGTGGGATGGCGGATCCGCCAGCGCCACCGGCGCGGCGAGCGTGAAGGAGGCCGTCAGGGCCAGCGCGGCCGCCAGGATCGTTGACTTGCGTGACATGGGGCACCTCATGGCATCGCCTGCGACTCCGGGGCGGCAGGCTCGGGCACAGTGTATTGCCGTGGTGGCTGAACCTGGCCTGAAGGCGCCCGGTGAACGCCGATTGTGTGACCCGCCGCACGCGTCAGAACGCGTTGATGCCGGTTAGCTCACGCCCGATCGTGAGCTGGTGAATCGTCTCCGTGCCCTCGTACGTGATGACGCTCTCGAGATTGAGCGCATGCCGGATCGGCACGTACTCGGCGCTGATCCCTGAGCCGCCCAGCATGTCGCGCGCATCGCGCGCCACGTCGAGCGCCATGCGGCAATTGTTCCACTTGGCGAGCGATACCTGCGTCGGGTGCATGCGCCCGGCATCCTTGAGCCGGCCGAGTTGCAGCGACATCAACTGGGCCGACGTGATGCCGCGCGCCATGGCCGCGAGCCGGATCTGGATGGCCTGGTTGGCCGCCAGCGGCCGGCCGAACAGCACTCGCGTCTGCGTGTAGTCGAGGAGCTGCGCGAGACAGGCCTGGGCCGCGCCGATCACGCCCCAGGTGATGCCGTAGCGCGCCTGCGTCAGGCAGGACAACGGCGCCTTCAGCCCGATCGTGCTGCCCGGGAGGACGTTCTCCTCGGGCACGACGACATCCTCGAGGAAGAGAGCGCCGGTCGAGGAGGCGCGCAGCGAGAACTTCCGCTCGATCTCCGGGGCGGCGAACCCGCGCGTTCCCTTGTCGATGAGGAATCCGCGGATGCCTTCCTCGGTCTTTGCCCAGACAACGGCGACGTCGGCGATCGGCGCGTTCGTGATCCACATCTTGGCGCCATTCAGCACCCAGTCGCGGCCGCGGCGTTTCGCGTGGGTCTTCATGTTCGAGGGATCCGAGCCGCCGTGCGGTTCGGTAAGCCCGAAACAGCCGATCAGCTCGCCCGCCGCCATGCGCGGCAGGTACTTGTCCTTCTGGGCATCGCTGCCGTAGGCATGGATCGGATACATGCAGAGGCTCGACTGCACGGATACGAAGCTCCGGATCCCGGAGTCCCCGCGCTCGAGTTCCTGGCAGATCAGCCCGTACGACACGGCATTCATGCCGGCGCAGCCGTAGCCGGTCAGAGAGCTGCCGAGCAGGCCGAGCCCGGCGATTTCTGGCACGAGATCGCGCGGGAACGTGTGCTCCTCGAAGTGCTTCTGGATGACGGGCAGGACCCGGTCGTCGACCAGGCGGGCGACGGAGTCCTGCACCATCCGCTCCTCGTCGGTCAGCGACGCGCGGACGTCGTAGAGATCGAGCGCATTCAGCCTTGCGCGCGATGCTTCGCGCAATGAGGCGCGATCAGCGGCGGTTGCCATGGTCGGGACTCCGCGGGTCAACCGGCCTGCATGCCGAGCCGGGTGACCAGATCCTGGGCCATCGACTCGGCCGCCCGCGCGCTGGAAACCGCTTCCTCGAGGTTTCCCGCCGTGAACGCGGTGCCCGCTTCTTCCCACGCCGATTGCGCGCTGCCGTAGGCGGCATTCGCCTCGTCGAGCAGTTGCTTGTCCATGCCGGCCGGCAGGCGGCGCATCTTGCCGAGTTCGCCGAGGCGGCTGCCGATGCTGGTCATGACCGCCGGCAGGCTTCCCGACAGTCGCGCCCAGTCCGCATTGAGTTCGGACAGCCGCTGCTGCTTCGCCGTGACGACTTCCCTGGCGAGCTCCTCGGCATGGGCGGGCACGTCCTTGACCGCGGCGATCGCATCCGCATAGCGCTCTTCGTTGAACGCGGCACGCGCGGCCTCGAGTTCGGCCTTGACCTCGTCATAGCGCGATGGCACGTACTTCTGCGCGTCCTCATAGACGGCGGCGAGCGCGTTTTCGGCGGCGGTGATGGCCTCCTGCGCCGGGTCCTTCTGGGAACATGCGGTCGCGAGCGCCAGCAGGCTTGCGAGTGCGGCAATTCGTGTCAGTCTCTTCACGATGTCCTCCTCAGGATGCCTTGAGGCCCAGGGTTTCCATGATGCCGGCGATCTTCGTCCTTGCTTCGCGGCCTGCCAGCACCGTGGCCTCGAAGTTCGCCGTGGTCATTTCTGCAGCCGCCTTGCCCCAGGATTCGCGGGCCGCGTCATAGGACTCGACCAGCGCCTTCCACCCGTCCTTGTCCATGCCCTGCGGTGGCCGGCTGCCCTGGATCGCGAGTTTCTTGTCGACGGCCGCGACCATTGCCGGCATCGACTCGAGCAGCGCGGTCCATTCCGTTTCCATGGCGGCGCGGGTCTTGGCGCGTTCGATCATCGCGTCGGCGACCGCGCGGCGCAGATCGTCGGTGACGCCCGCCGCATCGGTGACCACCTGGCCGAATTGCTCCTGCGCCATCGCGTCGCGCAGGGCCTTGATCCGGACTTCGATCGCCTCGTAGCGCTCGGGCAGGTACTTCTGCACCTGGGCGCCCGAGTCCGCGAGTGCCTTGTCGATCGCGGCCATCGCCAGTTCGGCGGGCTCTTTCTGGCTGCCGCAGCCGGCGAGGCCCAGGATGGCGGCGGCGAGCATCGCGAGCGCGAAACGGGAGAGACGGGTATTCATCTTGGTTTCCTCCAGTCAACAAGAGTACCACTGATCCGGGCCGATTCATTACCATGGCTCGGGTGAAGATTCCTGAAATCCTGATGATCGAGACCGTGCACCAGCCGGGCAGCCTGGCCAAGGTGTTGCAGGTGATCGGCGAGGCGGGTCTTACGATCGACCACCTGCAGGCGAAACGGCGCGAGCAGGGCCGCACGCTGTGGGAAATCACGCTGGAGATGGACGAGGAGACGGACCGCAGTCTCTACGCCCGCATCGACGCATTGCCGAATGCCTACTTCGTCGGCAAGTCGGACCGCGTTTTCGACCGCCATCGCGGCGGCAAGCTCCACACGGTTTCCGCCATCGCGATCACCACGCAGCAGATCCTGCGCGACATCTACACGCCCGGCGTCGCGCGCGTCTGCCTCGCGATCCAGAAGGATCCTGCCCAGGCCTGGGAATACACGGGCCTCGCCAACACGGTCGCGATCGTGACCAATGGCACCGCCGTGCTCGGACTTGGCCACGTGGGCGCACTTGCGGGACTGCCGGTCATGGAAGGCAAGGCAGCGCTGTTCGCGACGCTTGCCGGCATCAATGCGGTGCCGATCCTGCTCGAGGAAACGGACCCGAAGCGCTGCATCGACCACATCGCCGCGATTGCGACGGGATTCGGCGCGATCCAGCTCGAGGACTTCGCGGCGCCCGCCTGTTTCGAGATCGAGTCCGGGCTGCGCGCCCGGCTGAACCGGCCGGTGCTGCACGACGACCAGCACGGCACGGCCGTCGTGGTGCTGGCAGCGGCTCTCAACGCGACGCGGCGCGCCGGCCGCGAACTCGTCAATTGCGTCATCGGCCAGGTGGGACTCGGTGCCGCGGGCATCGGCATCGTCCGGCTGCTGATGTGCGCTGGCGTCAAGTGCGTGCTCGGGGCCGATCTCGACGCCGGCGCGTGCCGGCGCTTCGCCGCGATGGGTGGTCAGCCGGCCACGCTCGAGGAGATCATGAAAGGCTGTGACATCGTCATCGCCACCACCGGCGTGCGCGGGCTGATCAAGCCCGCGATGGTCCGCGAGGGGCAGATCATCATGGCGCTGTCGAACCCGGATCCCGAAATCGAGCCTGCGCTCGCGATGCAGCACGGCGCTGCCATCGCCGCGGACGGCAAGGGCATCAACAACATCCTGGGATTCCCGGGGCTCTTCAAGGGCGCGCTGGCCGCGCGCGCGACGAGTTTCACCGATCCGATGCTTCTGGCCGCCGCGCGGCGGATCGCGGAACTGGCGCCGGGCCATGACCTGGTGCCGGATCCGCTGGATCGCGGGATGCACGAGGCCGTCGCAGCCGCGGTCAAGGCCGCAGTCTCATAAAGGGGACGCAAGAGGGGACGCACCCCTTTTATTCGGCGCTCATTGCACTGCGGAGTTTCCGCATCGCGGCGGATTCGATCTGGCGGATGCGTTCGGCGGACACACCGTAATCGTCGGCCAGGTCCTGCAGCGTCTTCTTGTCTTCCGCGAGCCAGCGCGCCCTGATCACCGTGCGGCTGCGCTCGTCGAGGCTTTCGAGGGCGGTTGCCAGGGAGCCGGCGACTTCGCCGTCCCACTGATACTGCTCGATGATCGCCGCCGGATCCGATTCCGGCGAGGGCAGGTAGAGCGACGGCGAAACGACGGCTTCGTCGTCGTCCGCATCGGGCGCCGGATCGAATGAGAGGTCGCGCGCCGAGAGCCGCTGCTCCATTTCGCGCACTTCGCGCGGCTCGACACCGAGTTCGCCGGCGACGACCCTGGTCTCCTCGTCGGAGAGCCAGGCGAGGTTCTTCTTCATCCGGCGCAGGTTGAAGAAGAGCTTCCTCTGCGCCTTGGTCGTGGCGATGCGCACCAGCCGCCAGTTGCGGATCACGTACTCGTGGATCTCGGCGCGGATCCAGTGCACGGCGAAGCTGACGAGCCGCACGCCCATGCCGGGATCGAAGCGCCTGACGGCCTTCATCAGGCCGACATTGCCTTCCTGGATCAGGTCGGCGACCGGCAGGCCATAGCCCGTGTAACCACGCGCGATGTGCACGACGAAACGCAGATGCGACAGCACCAGGTCGCGAGCTGCGTCGAGATCCTGGTGATCCCGGAAGCGGCGGGCGAGGGCGAACTCTTCGTCGCGGCCCAGCATCGGAATGCCGGACACGCGTTCGACGTAAGCCTCGAGACTGCCGACCGGTCCCGACAGGACCAGCGACGGATTCGGGAGCGCCAGCGCAGTGCCAGTCATTGTCTGATTCACCTCTCTATAAATACTCTAGCAGTCGCGCGAATAGAGTGCTAACCAGGCGGAAAGTTCATGACACGCCCGGTTCAATTACTTTTAAAAACAGATAGTTATGCGCGAGGCTCGATCCGCTGCAGGTGGTATGCGGCGACCAGCCAGGCACCCAGCAGGCCGAGCAGCGCACCGCCGCCGACGAGGGTCAGCCATTCGCGCACCGAGAGCCCGATCAGCGTGAACGTTGCGCCATAGGCGGACGCGAGCCGCGCGACCGGCGGCTCGATCGCCGCCAGGCCGATGACCACGAGTCCGACCGCCAGCAACCCGCCGCCGAGGCCCTGCCACAGCCCCGAATAGAGAAACGGCCTGCGCACGAAGGCATTGCTGCCGCCGACCAGCTTGGTGACCTCGATCTCCGCGCGGCGCCCGTTGATCTCGAGGCGGATCGTGTTGCCGACGATAGCGAGCACGCCCGCCGCCAGCACGGCCCCCGCGAGGAAGACGAGCTGCCGCAACGTGTCCAGGATCGCGTGCAGTCGCCGGACCCAGGCCGTGTCCGCCTCGACCAGTTCGACTGCCTCGAGCTGGCGCAAGTCCGCGGCGAGCGCCTCAACGGCCGCGGCCGAGTCGTGCGGCGGCGCGGGCCGGACCTTGACGACCCAGGGCAGGGGATTCTCGTTGAGCGCCTGCAGCGCCTCACCGATTCCCGACAGCGCGCGGAACTCGGCGAGCCCCTCGTCAGGGCTCACGAGCACGGCCTGCTCGACCTCGACCCGCGCCTGTATCGCGCTCGCGGCTTTCTTTGCCTGCGATTCAGTCGCCGGGATGCGCAGGTAGACCGACAACTGCACGGTGTCGCCGAGGTCGGCCGTCACCGCCCGCATGTTGGTGACCACGAGATAGAGCGCGGCGGGCAGCGCGAGCGCAATGCCGATCACCGCGATGGTCAGCAGCGTCGCGAAAGGCTGCCGGGCGAGACGCCCGAGCGAGCCGACCAGCGACTGCGCATGGCGTTCGAGCCAGGTCGAGGCGGCCCCGCCGATCGTGCGCGAGCCCACCGGGCGCGCGGCCCTCAGTTCCTCAGGCAGCGACATAGGAACTGCTTGCGAGCCGCCCCTGCTCGATATGGATCCGGCGGACGCGGAAGCGCTCGAGCAGGTGCACGTCGTGGGTGGCGACGACCACGGTCACGCCGACCGCGTTGAATCGCTGGAACAGGTTCATCACTTCGAGGGCGAGGTCCGGATCGAGATTGCCGGTCGGCTCGTCGGCGATCAGCACCGGCGGCTTGGTGATGACCGCGCGCGCGATACCGACGCGCTGCTGCTCGCCGGCCGAGAGTTCGAGCGGAAACGAGCGCTCCTTGCCGAGCAGGCCGACCTGGTCGAGCGCCGCGCGCACGCGCTTGTCCATCTCGCGGCGCGGCACGCCGGCGATCGCGAGCGGCAACGCGACGTTGTCGAATACCGGCCGGTCGTCCAGCAACCGGTGATCCTGGAACACCACGCCGACCTGGCGTCGGAATGCGGGGATCGCGGAACGGCGCAGCGCCGCCGTGTTGCGCCCGTTGACGACGACCGTGCCGCGCGTCGGACGCTCGAGCAGCGCGATCAGGCGGAGGACCGTGCTCTTGCCGGCGCCGGAATGCCCGGTCAGGAACGCCATCTCGCCGGTCTCGAGCTCGAACGAGAGTTCCGAGAGCGCCTCGCGGCCATTCGGATAGCGCTTGAACACGCGGTCGAACCGGATCACGGCGGATTCCCTGCGGCGGGCCGCAACAGGCCGTCGACGTAGGCCCGGGCGTCGAAGATACCGAAATCTTCGGCCTGTTCGCCAACGCCTACGAACCGGATCGGCAGGCCGAAGCGCCGCGCGATCGCGACGACGATCCCGCCCCGCGCGGTGCCGTCCAGCTTGGTGACCACAATGCCGGTGACGCCGATTGCCTTCTGGAACTGCTCCGCCTGGCGCAGCGCGTTCTGCCCGAGTCCGGCGTCGAGCACCAGCAGGACCTCGTGCGGCGCATCGGCATCGAGACGCTTCATCACCCGCGCGACCTTGGCGAGCTCGTCCATCAGGTGCGACTGCGTGTGCAGCCGGCCCGCGGTGTCCGCGATCAGGACATCGATTCCACGCGCCTTGGCGGCCTGCAGCGCGTCGAAGACGACCGCGGCCGGATCGGCGCCGGCCGCCTGCGAGATCAGGGGCACGTCGTTGCGTTCGGCCCAGACGGCGAGCTGCTCGACCGCGGCCGCGCGAAACGTGTCGCCAGCCCCCAGCATGACCGTGAGGCCTTCGTTCTTCAGCCGCCGCGCCAGCTTGCCGATGGTCGTGGTCTTGCCGGAGCCATTGACGCCGACCACCAGGATGACGAATGGCTTGCGCTCGCGGTCGACGACCAGCGGCTCTTCCACCGGCCGCAGCATGGCGAGCAGGGAGGCGCGCAGCGCCTCGAGCAGCGCGGCGGCGTCGCCGAGTTCCTTGCGCTCGACCTGTCGATGCAGATCCGCCAGCACCGATTCCGTTGCCTCGAAGCCGACATCCGCCGCGAGCAACCGCGTCTCGAGTTCCTCGATCAGCGCATCGTCGATTTTCCGGCCGGGCAGGAGATCCGCGACCCAGGAGGCGCCGCGATTGACCTTTGCGCGCAGGCGCGCCAGGAAGCTGCCCTCGGCGGGTTGCGCGACAGGCTTATCGGACCAGTCGCTCAAGGCTCCAGCAGCGCGGCGTTCACCACCTGGAAGGCGGCGCCACCCGTGGCCGCGAGCGACACAGCGTGGGTCTGCATTTCCATGGTCGCCGCGAGGCTGCCGAAAGGGCTCAACAGCGAGCTGTGGGTCGGACCCGCGCCCGCCACGTCCGGAGCGCCGGCTGGCTGCGTGGACAGGAAGGTCACGTAGCGCGGCGCACCCGCGGCGACCGCCTGCAGGCCTGCAGTCGACGCCTTGGCGGCGCCGGACGTGAGGATCAGGTAGTCGTTGGTGCCATTCGGCACGACCTTGTCGCCGATGACCTTGGTCAGCACCGTCGGCTTGGCGGCCACGATCGTGCGGATGTAGTTGGCCGGATCGCCCGGGTCATAGGCCGCCTGCAACTCGCGGAAGTATTGTGAATAGAGCGACGAGGTCGGCACGAGCAGCGGGTTGGCGGCCGCCAGGCCCGCGTTGACGCGGCCCATGAAAGCGGGCGACGTGCGCAGGATCGTGGGCAGCGGTGCCCCCGGTACGTTCAGGTAGGCGGTGCGGACATCGCTGCAGATGCAGATCGAGCCGGCGATGCCACCGAGCGAAATGCCGGCGTAGTGGATCTGCGTGGCATCGACGTCGCCACCCGCCACCCCGTCGAGATCGAGGTTGTTGGCCGCCAGCGACTTGGAAAGCGTGATCAGGTCGGAACTCATCTGCCGCAGGCCATCGCGCGACACGAGCGGCGAGCCGGTGGTGGCGGTGGCACTCTGCTGGTGCGCAATGTTGATGGCCCAGGCGCCGGACGCATCGATGACGCCGTCGGGTCCGGAAGCGCCCGTGGCATTGTTCATGTAGTCGACATCGAAGGTGCGCTCGCGCACGCCGGCGCCGTAAAGGACGGCGTACGCGGGGTTGGCGGGGCCGGCGTAGAGCGGGTTGCCGGTGTTGGTGACGCCGTGCATCACCTGGTCGATGGCGACGACCACGAAACCCGCCTGCGCATAGGAATCGGCGATTGCCGCCGCGCTCGTCCGCTCGCTCCCGAGGCCATGGATGAAGATCACGACCGGCCAGCCATTGGCCGGCTTCACGCCGCCGCCGGGCGACGACCCGTTCGGCTTGAAGATGATGGTCGGGATCAGCAGGTCCGCGACGTGGGCCGGCATCGGGTTGAAGCGGGTTATTTCGCGGCTCGTGGCCGAGATGCCAGGCACGGGCGAGGGGCCGGCTGCGGTCCAGTACTTGCTGAGCGGGGCCGTCGGGTCGGCAACGCTCGGCGGCGTCATGAAGTACGGGATCTGTATCGAGCCGGTGTAGACGTCGGCGAGTCCGAACAACGAAGGCGACAGGTCGTTGGTGTCGAGGCCGGTGAATGTGGCGGTCATCGGCTGGGGCGTGTTGGCCGCTGCCAGCGCCGCCACCGAATCACGCGTGGACTGGGTCGTGAAGCTGTACGAAACGATCACCGACGACGGATTGACCGTGGCCGGCGCCGGCAATTGCGCGCCGGTGCCGAGATGTGCGTACGTCAGGCGGCAGATGCCGTTCAGGGTCGCATTCGTGATGCCGGGGCAGGTCGGCGAATACGTGGCCGGGTTGTTCGGCGGCGTCTGCGCCCGTGTCAGCTCGGCGATCGCCTCGGTCCGGACCGCAAGGTAATCGGTATCGGGCGTAGCCGGCGTGTTGCCGTTGTTCTGGATGCCGTTGGTGACCAGCACGATGTAGCCGATGCCGCAGATCGCAGTGCCCGGCAGCGGCGGCGGGCAGAAGACACCGGAACTCGCATTGAGCGGCTTCAGCCACACGATCTCCACTTCGGTGCCGCCCGCATCGGTCTCGGGTGCGAGGCGCACGCTGTAGTCGATTCCCGGCGACAGGATCGGGTTGGGGCCGCGCAACGGGCTGGTGGCTACCGGCGCGTATACGCCGGTGGACTGGCGCAGCATGATCATCTCGACGATGCGCACGTTCGAGTTCAGCATCACCGCGTCGTTCCGGACCGGCTGGTTGAAGCGGAAATAGCTGCTCGCAGTGGTCGAGAAGCCATCCAGCTGGTTCATCGTGAGGCGGCCTGGGAACAACGCCGCCGATGGAATATTGAGCGTACCGTCGGTGCTGCCGTTGAAATACAGGTCGGTCGGATACGGAAAGGCGCCGCTCGCGGCAATGAACAATGCCCGGAAGGAGCCGACGCCGGCCGCGGGGTCTGGCGGCGCGCCATTGCCGGAGGTCGGATCGGTCGGACCGATGTTGTCGGTGGTGGAGCCGGTGCAGCCTCCGAGCAGCAGGCCAGCAAGCAGCAAAGCGGCGGTGAAACGAATGCTCATGACGGGGGCTCCGGCAATGTGTTGTCCGCGATCGGGGCGCGTATCATCGCGCTCGATTGTTTCGGGCCAGCCTACGCTTTGCCCGAATCGTTTCGCAAGTCTAAGGGATTGGCGGCAGTCGATGCGTCGTGATCGTGGTTCGACCCGTAACAATGCGGTGCAAAATAGGCCCAACACGCTGCGGATCATCGGCGGCGAGTGGCGGAGCCGCCGCATCCGCTTCCCGGGCCTGACAGGCCTGCGGCCGACCCCCGACCGGGTACGGGAAACACTGTTCAACTGGCTGGCGCCGGACGTGGCGGGCAGCCGTTGCCTGGACCTTTTCGCCGGCAGCGGCGCGCTGGGCCTCGAGGCGCTGTCGCGGGGCGCCGCAAGCGTTACTTTCGTCGAGCGCGAGCGCGAAGCCGCGGACCGGCTCCGGGAAACCGTGAACGAGCTGGCGCCCGGGCGCGCGATGGTCGTGCAGGCGGACGCGCTCGCGTGGCTCCGCGGCGAGCCGCAGCCGTTCGACATCGTCTTTGTCGATCCGCCATTCGATTCCGGCCTGCTGCCAGCCGCAATGCGCGCCCTCGAGCCGGGCGGCTGGCTGGCGCCAGAGGCGAGCATCTATCTCGAAGGCCCGGCCAGGGCCGGCCCGCCAGAAATGCCCCAGGGCTGGAGCCTCCGCAGGTCAGGCCGCGCCGGTGCCGTCGGGTATCATCTGGCTCGGCGGCAATCGGGCGGCACAGGGGGATCGGCGTGAATCCGAAACGCAGCGCGTTTTATCCCGGCACGTTCGATCCGATCACCAACGGCCATCAGGATCTCGTCAAGCGGGCCGCCGGCATATTCGACCGCGTGGTCATCGGCATTGCGGCCAATCCCGGCAAAGCGCCGCTGTTTTCGCCCGAGGCCAGGGTCGATCTCGCACGCCGCGTGCTCGCGGATCTCCCCAACGTCACAGTCATCACTTATGCCGGACTCACCGTCGATCTCGCCCGCGAGCAGGGTTGCGGCATCGTGATCCGCGGCCTGCGCGCGGTGTCGGACTTCGAGTTCGAGTTCCAGCTCGCGAACATGAGCCGGCACCTCGCGCCGGACGTGGACTACGTGTTCCTGACGCCCAAGGAACAGTTCACCTTCATTTCCTCGACGCTGGTGCGGGAGATCGCGCTGCTCGGCGGTGACGTCTCGCGCTTCGTGCATCCGATCGTGGCCGAGGCGCTCGAACAGCGCCGTGTCGTTCCCCGGCAGGGCTGATCGCCATTTCCTAGCGCTGGCAGTTCGGGCACCAGTAAGTGCTGCGGCTTCCCTGGGTGAATTGCCGTATCGGCGTCCCGCAGCGGCGGCAGGGTTTGCCGCGTCGCTCGTACACGAAGAGCTTCCGGCCAAAGTAACCCGGCATCCCGTCCGGATCCACGTAGTCGCGAAGCGTCGTGCCGCCGACCACGATCGCCTCGCCGAGCACGTCGCGGATCGCGGCGACCAGCGCTGCCATGCGTTGCCTGCTGACACGGCCGGCAGCGAGTCCCGGCCGGATCCGGGCGCGAAACAGCGCCTCGCTCGCGTAGATATTGCCGACGCCGACGACGCTGCGGGAATCCATGATGAAGGCCTTGATCGAGGCCTTCCGTCCGCGTGCGCGGCGCCACAGGTCGTCCGCATCGAATGCGTCCGACAGCGGCTCGGCCGCCAGTTTTGCCAGCAGCGGATGGTGCTCGGGTGGGCCCGTTGTGAACAGCAGGCTGCCAAAACGGCGCGGGTCGTTGAAGCGCAGGCAGCGGCCCGAATCCAGCACGAGATCGACGTGATCGTGGGCGAGCGGCGGCGAATCCGCGGGGAGCACGCGCAGGCTCCCGGACATGCCGAGATGCCAGATCAGCGTGCCGGCGTCGGTGTCGATCAGCAGGTACTTGGCGCGCCGTCCGACCGAGCGGACGGCCGCGCCACGGATCCTGTCAGGCAGGTTCCTGGGCACCCGCCAGCGCAGGCGCCACTGGCGCACGATCAGCTGCTCGACTTGCCTGCCGACGAGCCAGGGCTCGATGCCCCGGCGCGTGGTCTCGACCTCCGGCAGTTCCGGCATCCTGGCCGGCTGCCGCTCAGAACTTCGTCGTGAACTCCACGCCGATGCGGCGCGGTTCGTTGACGAACCCGGTCAGGTTGTTGAAGTCGATGGCACCGACCGCCTCGATCTCGTCGGTCAGGTTGCGCCCGAAGACCGCGAACTGCTGCTTGCCGTCGTTCCAGGCATAACCGATGCGGAGCCCGGTCTCGAGCAGCGACTTGCCTTCGAACTCGACCGCGTTGTAAAGGAAGAAATTCACTTCGCTGCGATAAGCGACATCCGAGAAGATGAAAAACTCGCCGCTGCCGACCGGCTTGCTGAAGTGGGTCATCATGCTGAAGATCCACTTTGGTGACTGCGGCAGGCGGTTGCCGTCGATGCTGACGGTTGCCGGCACGAAGGGCGGAATCGCCGGCGAAGTCACCGGGTCGGTGAACGTGCATCCGCCGCCGCAGACCTGGATGCCGAGGTTCGAGTCGTCGATCTTGGTGTCGTTGTAGCTGGCGCCGAGCGAGACGCGCAAATTGTCGGTGATGAATGCCTCGAAGTCGACTTCGAAGCCCTTGCCGTCGGTCTCATCGGCATTGATCAGCGTGTTGAAGTTGGTTGCGCCTCCGACGGCGGTCAGCTGCTGGTCGTCCATCGTGTAGGAATACACGGTGAATCCGAGCCTCGCGCGGTCATTGAACAGGCTGGTCTTGACGCCGGCTTCGAACGAAAGGATCTTTTCCGAATCGGCGACCGACACGACGTTGCCGAACAGCAGGCGGCCCTGGATGCTCGGCGCGCGGAAGCCCTTGGCGACGCGTGCGTACACGTTGGTGTCGTCGTTGACGCTCCAGGTCGCACTCGCGTCCCAGCTCACATTCTCGTCGTCGGTCGTAGCGTCGATCGGCCCGATCGCGCCACCGCCGACCGGAGACTGAGTCCGTTCGGCCGTGAAGTCCTTTTCGTCGTCCGTGTAGCGGACGCCGGCGCGCAGCGTCAGTGCGTCGGAGGCCTCGTAGTCAACCGAACCGAACACCGCCCAGGCCTTGTTGTCCTGCGACTGCACGGCGTAGCCGTTCTGCACGCCACCCGCGAGCGTGTCGTAATTGAAGCTGTCGATGTCGATTTCTTCGTCGAAATAGTAGACACCGGCCTGCCAGTCGAACGCGCCCCAGTCGTTCGATTCAAAGCGGAACTCCTGCGTCAACTGGCTGTGGTCGGACAGTCCGTCCGCGGATTCGGCCGTGAACGGAATGAAGCCCGGGCCCGAGGGTGGAGCGGTGAACGCCGTGCCATAGCCGCCGTCGATGTCGCCGCGCGAGTAGACGTCGACCGTCTCGTAGCCGGTGATCGAGTGCAGCGTCACGCGGCCCATGTCCCATTCGATGCGCAGGCTGCCGCCGGAGCTGTCCAGGTCCTGGTCGTTCCTGCCGTCGAGGGATACGACGTCCTCGTCGAAGCCGCTGACAAGCCCCTGCGAGCCCGACTCAAGGATGTTCGCGCGGAACATCCGTGCCGTGCCGTCGAGGCTGCGCGCGTGGACATTGAACAGCGCGCTGAATTCATCGCTCGGCTCGAACAGGAACTGCGCCCTGCCGGCGAGCTCCTCGTAACCCTCGAAGGCATCCTTCTGGATGGTGCCGCTGCCATCCGGCATGACATTGTCGACCCAGTCGTCGCGGTGCTGGTACATGCCGGACAAGCGCATCGACCAGTTCTTGCCGAGCGCTCCACCGACGGCGCCCTCGAAGTTCACCGAATTGTCCTGGGCGTAGCTCACCTGGGCGTAGCCACCCAGCTCGCGTGAAGGGCGCACCGAGTTGAACTTGACGACGCCTGCCGGCGTGTTGCGGCCGAACAGCGTGCCCTGCGGGCCACGAAAGACCTCGACCATCTCCAGGTCGAACACCGGGAAGCCCTTGAGGATCGGGTTCTCCTGCACGACGTCGTCGTACACGAGTGAAACCGGCTGCGACGCGTTCAGGTCGAAATCGGTGTTGCCGAGCCCGCGGATGTAGAAGCGCGGGAAGGCGCGTCCGAACGATGACTCGATCAGGAGGCTCGGCACCCGTCCGGACAGGAAGCGGACGTCGTCGCCGCCCGAACCCAGGATATTGAGTTTCTCGTTGTCCAGCGCGGACACGGCCACCGGCACTTCCTGGATGTCTTCGCTGCGCCTCTGTGCCGTCACCATCACGGCTTCGAGGGTGGCGCCGGACTCCTGGGCCCAGGCGGCGGGCAGCGGCAAGGCCATGGCGATTGCGGTGGCGACGGCGTGCCGAACCAGCGAGGACCGGACCCTTATGTCTGCGTTACGCATTTTTCGAGACTCCCCTGTGTGCCGGCGCGGACCGGGTCATCCGGGCGCGCAATTTGCCGGGGAGTTTAGCCCAGGGACGGGCCGGGGGCCTACTTGATCTTGGATTCCTTGTAAGCCACGTGCTTGCGCACGACCGGGTCGAACTTGCTCAGTTCCATTTTTTCGGGGTGCAGGCGCTTGTTCTTGGTCGTGGTGTAGAAGTGGCCCGTGCCGGCCGTAGAGACGAGCTTGATCTTGTCGCGCATGGCGGTTCCCTCAGATGTGCGTGCCGGCGGCGCGCAGTTCGGCCACGACGGTTTCGAGGCCGCGTTTCTCGATGGTGCGCAGGCCGCGGGTGGAAAGGCGGAGCGAAACCCAGCGGCCTTCGCTCTCCAGCCAGAACCGCTGGGTGTGCAGGTTCGGCAGGAAGCGACGGCGCTTCTTGATGTTCGAGTGGGAGACCTTGTTGCCGGTGCGCGGGCGCTTTCCGGTGACCTGACAGACGCGTGACATGGTGCGGACTCCAAAAGAGCCGCGTATTAGACCAGCCGCGCTACGGGCAGTCAAATCAGCGTGTTGGGCCTCAAATGAGGCCTTTTTCCGCCAGCGACGTGCACTGGCCATCGCCGATGATCAGGTGGTCGAGGAGGCGGATTTCGACCAGCGCGAGAGCATCCCGCAGCCGGGTCGTGATGATTTCGTCGGCCTGCGACGGCTCGGCAATGCCGGAGGGATGGTTGTGGGCCAGGATCACGGCGGTCGCGTTGCGGGCCAGTGCCTGCTTGACGACCTCCCGGGGGTGGACGCTGGCGCCGTCGATCGTGCCCCGGAACAGCTCCTCGCAACGGGTCAGGCGGTGCCGGCTGTCCAGGAACAGGCAGCAGAAGACCTCGTGCTGGAGGTCCCGCAGGCGCGCGATCAGGTAGTCGCGGGCCGCCCGCGGACTGCCCAGGACCGGGCCTGACTGCAGCCGTTCGAGGTGATGCCGGCGCACGATCTCGAGCGCGGCCTGCAGTTCAGCCCAGCGCGCCGGACCGACCCCCGAATGCCCGCAGAGCTCGCGGCACCCCGCGGTCAGGACGCTGCGCAGCGAGCCGAAGCGCGTCAGCAGCGAGCGGGCCAGGTCGAGGGCATTCATGCCGCTCGTGCCATGGCGCAGCCAGATCGCCAGCAGTTCCGCTTCCGACAGCGCGCCGGAGCCCAGTTGCAGGAGTTTTTCCCTCGGCCTTTCGGCCGGCGGCCAGTCGCGGATCTGCATGGTCACCTCTGCAACGGAGTGTCGCAGGCCCGATGGCCGATCTGCCGGTCGCAAATCGCGTCAGTAAAGGGATAATCGGCGCATGAAGAAGCTGCAGGTCCGCATCCTCGATCCGCGCATCGGCCGGGACATCGCCATGCCGACCCGCGCGACTGCCGGATCGGCAGGCTTGGACCTGCGCGCCTGTCTCGACGCGCCGATGGTGCTGGAGCCCGGGCAGACGCATCTCGTGCCGACCGGCATCGCGATCCACCTCGACGACCCGGGCCTGGCCGCGGTGCTCCTGCCGCGCTCGGGCCTCGGTCACAAGCACGGCATCGTGCTCGGCAACCTGGTCGGACTGATCGATTCGGACTACCAGGGCCAGGTGATGGTGTCGGTCTGGAACCGTGGCAGCCACCCGTTCACGATCACGCCCGGCGAGCGGATCGCGCAGATGATCGTGGTCCCGGTCGTGCAGGTGGAGCTCGAGGTGGTCGCGCAGTTCGAGGAGAGCGCGCGCGGGGGCGGAGGATTCGGCAGCACCGGCCGCGGCTAGCGCGGTCCGATCGCGCGCAATTCCTTGTAGCGCGCGATGTCAGCCTCGAAGTTGAGCCGGATGCTTTCGCGGTCCTCGCGACGCTTCACCAGGTTGGCCTGCTGGGTGTCGATGTCGTTTGCCGAGCGCTCGAGGTCGAGCGCGAGCTCCTCGGGCAGGGGCAGCGCATCCGCTTTATTGTTGATCGGCGCATACCGTGCTGCCATGCGCTCGATCTGCGCGCGCTGCGCCCGCAGGTTCGCAAGCGACTGTTCCTGGATCGTGAGCTGGGCGTCGACCAGCTCGAGCCGCGTGTCGCGCAGGACCTCGAGCTCCTGGACGGACTGGTAGGTCTGCAGCAACACGCGATCGCGCAGCCTGCGTTTCTTCTCGTCGCGTTCGGCTTTTTCCGCCGCTGCGATGGCCGCCGCTTCTTCCGGCGTTATCAGGCCCTCCTCGCGGCCGACCGGCACGCCCTGGCGGTTCAGGATGTCGCGGTCCTGCTCGGCATACTCGGGGGGAACGCTGTCGCCATAGTGAACCTGGCCGTTCTTGTCGACCCAGCGATACAGCTTCTTCTTGTCGGTCTGCGCGTCGGCCGCGCTGGCGAGCAGCGCCAGCAGCAGGGCGGGCAGCACGATCCGGAGCGACCAGGCATTCATCCAGGACACCTCAATCCTCGTATCTTCCGTCCGTCGGGTGCGGTGGCGACCGTAACTGGATCACGCTTCGCTGTCGACCCCGAAGCGCGAGCGGTGGTTCTGCAGGGCAGCCAGCTCGTCGCTGGGCCCGGCAGAGTCCAGATGCTCGATCAGGTCATCGAGGGTGATGATTCTGATCACCGGGATGCTGAACGCCGTCTGAACCTCCTGCACCGCCGACAGCCGTCCCTGGCCGCGCTCCTGGCGATCGAGGGCGACGAGCACGCCGGCCGGGCTGGCCCCGGCCGCGCGGATGAGCCCGATCGACTCGCGCACCGCGGTACCCGCGGTGATGACGTCATCCACGATCAGCACGCGCCCGGCCAGCGGGGCGCCGATCAGGGTTCCCGCCTCGCCATGCGATTTCGCTTCCTTGCGGTTGAACGCGACCGGCACGTTGCGCCGGTGGTGTTCGGCCAGCGCAATCGCCGTCGCGGTCGCGAGCGGGATGCCCTTGTATGCGGGCCCGAACAGCATGTCGAAGCCGGTGCCCGCGTCGGTCAGCGCCTCGGCATAGCAGGCCCCGAGCCTGCGCAGCGATTCCCCGTCATTGATGAGCCCGGCATTGAAGAAGTAGGGGCTCGCGCGGCCGGACTTCAGCGTGAATTCGCCGAAGCGCAGCACCCCGCGATCGAGGATCAGGTCGATGAATTCTTTCTGGTGGGGCCGCATGCAGACTTCTCGCGCCAGTGCGTATCATGGCGCAACGGCCGCGGGTCCAGCATGCGCATCATCACGCTCAACTGCAACGGTATCCGGTCGGCGGCCGGCAAGGGCCTTTTCCAGTGGCTGCCCGCGCAGGGCGCCGACGTCGTCTGCCTGCAGGAAACCAAGGCGCAGGAGCACCAGCTGGGGGACGCGACTTTCAGGCCCGCCGGCTATCACTGCCGCTACTTCGACGCCGAGCGCAAGGGCTACAGCGGCGTCGCCGTGTTCTCGAAGCACAAGCCCGATCGCGTGATCCGCGGCATGGGCGTTGCCGAGTTCGACCAGGAAGGCCGCTATCTCGAGTTCCAGTTCGGACGGCTGTCGGTGGTCTCGCTCTACCTGCCGTCCGGCTCCTCCGGGCCCGAGCGCCAGGCTTCGAAGTTCCGGTTTCTCGAGGCGTTCCTGCCGTACCTGAAGAAGCTCGGGCGCCGCAGCCGCGATTACGTCCTGTGCGGCGACTTCAACATTGCGCACCAGCCCATCGACCTGAAGAACTGGCGCTCGAACCAGAAGAACTCGGGGTTCCTGCCGGAAGAGCGCGCGTGGCTCGACCGGGTATTCGGCGAACTCGGCTGGGTGGACGCCTTCCGCGAGGTCGATCCGAGGCCCGAGCAGTACACCTGGTGGTCGAATCGCGGACAGGCGCGCGCGAGGAACGTCGGCTGGCGCATCGACTACCAGATCGTGAGCCCGAGACTTAAGGGTGCGGCGCGTTCCGCGGCCATCTATACGGAGCAGCGTTTCTCCGACCACGCGCCGCTTGTCATGGACTACGAGCCGTGAACGGCCCTTGGGCGTCGCTCAAGCCATATCTCGAGCGCGAGTCGCTGGCTGCGTTCTTCGTCGGCATCTCCTCGGGATTCCCGTACGCGATGATCGGCGCCACGCTGACCACACGCCTCGCGCAGGACGGGATCGATAAGCGGACCGTCACCGAGTTCACGCTCGCCTTCCTGGTCTACAATCTCAAGTTCTTGTGGGCTTGGGTCGTGGACGGCATCCGCATCCCGGTACTCGGCCGCCTCGGGCAGCGCGTGTCCTGGCTACTGCTCGCCGGCGCCGCGGTCATCGCCGCGGTCGTGAACCTCGCGCTCGTGGACCCGAAAGCGAGCATCCAAGTGACGATAGTCGCGGCGGTCCTCGTCGGCATCGCGGGCGCGACCTACGACATCGTCATCGATGCGTACCGCATCGAGACGCTGAAGCCCTACCAGCTTGGTGTCGGCTCGGGCATGTCGCAGTACGGCTGGCGCATCGGAGCGGCGGCCGCGGGCGCGCTCGCGCTCGTGATCGCGGGACGCATGGGATGGGCCGCGGCGTACATCGCCTGCGCGGCATTCGCCTTGCCCGCCATGCTGACCGGACTGATCGTCGGCGAACCCACTCGGCACGTGACCATCGAAAGGACGGGACTGCAGGCGGTCTGGAGCTCGATCGTCGGGCCGTTCGTGGAGTTCCTGCGCCGTCACGGCGCATGGCTGGTTCTTGCCTTCATTCTCGTGCACAAGGTCGGCGACACGTTGGCGAACCTGACGTTCCGCCTTCTTTTCAACGACCAGGGCTATTCGAACGACGAGATTGCGGTCTACGACGTCCTGTTCGGCTTCTTCGCTTACCTCGTTGGCATTTTTGTCGGCGGCATCCTGTATTCGAAGCTCGGCCTCAAGCGTTCGGTGCTGCTTGCGCTCGTGCTGATGGGTGTCTCGAACCTGAGCTTCGCGCTACTGGCGGCAGCGGATCACAGCAACGCGGGTCTCGCGGTCGCGATCGGTTTCGAGAATTTCGCCAGCGGCTACGGCGGCGTGGTCGTGGTCGCATTCTTCTCCGCTCTCTGCAACCTGCAGTTCACCGCGACCCAGTACGCGCTGATCTCCGCCGCGGCGAGCGTGCTCGGACGTGTGCTGACCGGCACCACAGCGGGGCGCCTGATCGAGGCGCTCGGCTACGTGAACTTCTACCTGCTAACGACCCTGGCGGCGCTGCCCGGCATCCTGCTGTTCTGGTACATGATCCGAAAGGGCCTGATCGACCGCGCGCTGGGCACCGCGGGACGGAGCGGGGAATGACCGAGGAACTGCTGAAATTCTTCGTGCTGTTCTTCGTGATCGTCGAGCCGATCTCGCTCGTGCCGCTGTTTGCTGCGATGACCGAGGGTGCGGACGAGTCATTCCGCCGGCGCATGGCGCTGCGCGCCGTGCTGATCGCGGGCACCGTGTTCGCATTGTTCGCGGTCGGGGGCGCCTGGTTCCTGCAGACGATGGGCATCAGCATCGCGGCGTTCCGGATCGCCGGCGGCATCATGCTGTTCCTGATCGCGCTCGAGATGGTGTTCGCGCGCGAATCGGGCACGCGCACGACTTCCGAGGAGAAGGACGAGAGCAGGAAGCGCGCGGACATCTCCGTGTTCCCGCTGGCGTTCCCGTTCATCGCCGGGCCCGGCGCGCTCGCGATCGTGCTGCTGACGTTCGGCGCCTCCCGCACCGACGTCCCGCTGTCGTTCGGCCTGTTCGGCGTGGTGACGCTGGTGCTCGCGCTCACCTACGCGCTGATGCGACTCACGCCGCTCGTGATGAAGGTCATGGGCGTGACCGGGGCGAACGTCGTCAACCGGCTGTCGGGCGTCGTGCTCGCGGCCCTCGCCGTGCAGTTCATCATCGACGGCGCGACCGCCGCATTCCATTAGCGGCGGCGGTACTCCAGGTCGAAGACCCGGTGGCCGAGGCGCCGGCCGCGGTCCTCGAACCGCGTGTGACCGCGATCGGGCCGCTCGATGAAGCCCATGCCGCGTGCGGCATTCGCGAGCGCAGGCTCGGCGTTCAGCACCTCGAGCATCCACAGGGCGTAGGGTTCCCAGTCGGTCGCCAGCCGGAATGCGCCATCCGGCTTCAGGCGGCTGGCCACCAGCGCCGCAAACGCCGGCTGCACGATGCGCCGCTTGTGGTGACGCGACTTCGGCCAGGGGTCGGGAAAATAGAGCAGCACTTCGTCGAGCGAGGCGGGCGCGAGCTGCGCCTGCAGCACTTCCACGGCGTCGTGCGCGATGACACGCACGTTCGTGAGTCCGCCCGCCTCGATTCCGAGCAGGCAGCGACCGATGCCCGGCGGGTGCACCTCGACGCCGAGGAAATCGGTACCCGGCGAGCGCGCCGCGAGCCCGACCAGGGTGACGCCGTCACCGAAGCCGATCTCGAGAACGCGCGGCGCCGGCCTGCCGAAGACGCGGTCGAGATCGAGCGGCTCCGCGGACCAGGGGACACCCCAGCGCGGAAGCAGTTCGTCGAGCGCGCGCCGCTGGGCGCGCGTGATGCGGCCGGCGCGCAGCACGAAGCTGCGGACAGGCCCCCATGCGCGCTCGCTGCCGCTACCGTCTTCCGTCATTCGCCGCGCTCTGCGATCAGGTCTGCGGTCAGCGCGGCGATGTTGCGGCACCCCGTCAGTGCCAGCGTGCGGTCGAGTTCGTCCGCGAGGATCGCGATCGCGCGCGAAACGCCGGGCGCGCCACCCGCCGCGAGGCCATAGACCGGCGCGCGGCCGAGGATGGCGCCTTCCGCCCCGAGCGCGACGGCCTTGGCGATGTCGCCGCCGCGGCGCACGCCGCCGTCCACGAACACCGAGGCGCGGCCGCCGATGGCGCGCACGACTTCGGGCAGCGCTTCGATGCCGCTGATCGCGCCATCGAGCTGGCGGCCGCCGTGGTTCGACAGCACGATTCCGTCGATGCCCGCGGCGACCGCGCGTTCGGCATCGTCGGCGCGCAGCACGCCCTTCAGCAGCAGCTTGCGCGGCCAGAGATCTCGGAAGCGCCGGATGTCGTCCCAGCAGAACGACGGATCGAACATGCCGTGGCCGACGAACGAGTTGACGTCCCGGCCGCCCCCGAGCTCCCGCTCGACGTTGACGAAGCGCGGGCGCCGGGTCGCGACGGTCGCGAGCCAGCGCGGATGCACCAGCATGTCGAGCTTCGTCGCGAGCGTGAATTTCTGATGCGGCAGCAGCCCGGTGCGCAGGTCGCGTTCGCGCTTTCCGGCGACGGGGAAGTCGCTCGTCAGCATCACGCACTCGAATCCCGCGTCGCGCGCGCGGTGGATGATCGCCTCGGTGATTCGCCGCTCGGAGAACACGTAGGCCTGCAGCCACAGCCGCCCTGGCGCTTCGCGCACGATGTCCTCGACCAGGCTCATCGACACCGTGGACATTGCAAACGGCACCGACGCGGCGGAGGCGGCGCGCGCGAGTTCCATGTCGCCGTCGCGCCAGGAGAGCCCGTTCAGCCCGGTCGGGCCGACGACGATGGGCAGGGCGGACGGCCGGCCGAGCAGCTGCGTCGACAGGTCGCGCGCTGACACGTCGACGAGCGTGCGCGGCCGGAAGCGCAGGCGGGCGAAGGCGTCCCGGTTGCCGCGGAGCGTCACCTCGTCCTCGGCGCCGCCATCGACGTACGTGAAGACGAAGCCCGGCAGGCGGCGCCTCGCGATCGTGCGCAGGTCCTCGATGTTGATCGCGTCCTGGTAGCGCATGCCGGTTCCCTAGATCGTCTGGCCGGCGATGCGCCCGGTGAGCAGGCACCCGCCGAGGAATGTGCCTTCGAGTCCGCGCTTGCCGTTCATGCCGCCGCCGCCGAATCCCGCCGCTTCGCCGACGGCATACAGCCCGCCGAGCGGATTGCCGCCGCCGTCCAGCACGCGGCACTGCAGATCGGTCTGGATGCCGCCCAGGCTCTTGCGGCTGATCACGAACTCGCGGATCGCCATCAGCGGCCCGGCGCCAGGGTCCATGATGCGCTGGAACGCGCAGGTTCGCAGCCGGTCGCCCGGCCAGCGCCGCGTCACGGCAATGCGGTGCAATTGCTCGTCGTTGTGGAACCGCGGCCCGCGCCCGATCCCGGCGTCGTAGCGCGCGACCGCATCCTCGACCGTGGCCAGGTCGACCACGTCGTCGCCGTTCTGCGCATTCATCCTCTCGACGAGTTCGGGCAGCGTGCCGGCCTGCACGATGTCCTCGCTGTTGCGCGTCAGTTCGTCGTAGAGCCAGCGATTGCCGAACAACAGGTCCATCGCGACCCTGAGCCGGCGCTGGTCGCGGATCGCGGGATTGAACTCGGCGCCCGAGACCGCGAGCTCGCGCAGCGCGATCTTGCGGTTCAACAGTTGCCAGCTGTAGCCGCCGGGCTCATGGCAGATGCGGGCGACCAGTTCGTGGGTGTCGAACCCGGTCACCAGCGGCTCGGGGCCGATGCGCTCGCCGCGCGCATTCAGCCAGAGGGCGGATTTCGGCGGCACCAGCGACAGGCCGTGGCCCGGCTTGCGCGGGCGCCAGTGGCGGATTCCCGCGGCGTAGTTCCACTGCCAGTCGAGGTGAGTCACGTTGGCGCCGGCCGCGGCGGCCGCGTCGTGCAGCCTGCCGTCGGCAAACCGGTGCGAGCCGTTCAGGATCACCGGCGGCGGCCGGCCCCAGTCGGCGTGCCAGTGACGGCGCACGCGCTCGATATCGCCATTGATGCCCCCGGCGGCAATCACGACCGCGGCCGCGGCCACTTCAAAAGGCGTCTCGCCGGGTTCCGTCGCACCACGCAGGCCGGTGATCCTGCCATTGCCCGTCACGAGCGAATCCACGCGATGGCCGAAGCGCAGATCGAGCAGGTCGCGGCGCGGGTGACCGAGCAGCCGGGAGACCAGTGCCGCAACGAGCGCGCGGCCCGTACCCCAGACAAAATGAAAGCGCGGCACCGAATTGCCGGGCCGGTGCAGGCCGCGCTCGACCCACATCGGCATCGGCATGAACCGCACGCCTAGACCCGTGAGCCATTCGAAGACGTCCGGCACGCAGCGCTCGACGTACCGTCGCGCCCAGGTGCGGGGCCAGTGATGTTCCTCTGCGAGCTCGCCGAACGACATCCAGTCCGCGAACCCGAGTTCCACGCTGTCCTGGATCCGGTAGCGTCGTTGCAAAGGCGTCCCGGCGAACCAGAGTCCGCCCATCGCCTCCACCGCCAGGCCGCCCAGGTTCTCCCCGGAGTCGCGATCCAGCATCAGGACACGATGCCCGCGCGAGAGCGCCTCGATCGCGGTCGCGATGCCCGCGATGCCGGCGCCAACTATCACGACGTCCGCCTCGTGCCGGTCGGGGGTCATGCGGAAGAATGTACACGTGTTGGCAGCGGCTCGGCGGGCCGCTTAGAATTCCTGCGGATCCTGCGGGTGTAGTTCAATGGTAGAACTGCAGCTTCCCAAGCTGCTAACGTGGGTTCGATTCCCATCACCCGCTCCAGTCTTTCGCGCCGCGCCTCCAGTGGTAGTGGTAATAGACGACGGGGATGACCAGCAGCGTCAGCGCAGTCGAGACGAACAGTCCGAAGATCAGCGACACGGCGAGCCCGCCGAAGATCGGGTCATCGAGGATGAAGAACCCGCCCATCATGGCGGCGATGGCGGTCAGCGCGATCGGCCTCGCGCGCACCGCCGCGGCCGAGATCGTCGCCTCCTGGAGCGGCTTGCCGGCGCGGACCTCCTGCTGGATGAAATCCACCAGCAGGATCGAGTTGCGGACGATGATGCCAGCCAGCGCAATCATGCCGATCATCGAAGGCGCGGTGAACTGCTGTCCCAGCAGCGCGTGGCCCGGCATGATGCCGATGACGGTGAGCGGAATCGGCGCCATGATGATCAGCGGCACGCCGTATGAGCGGAACTGCGCCACCACCAGCAGGTAGATCAGCACCAGGCCGACAGCGTAGGCGGCGCCCATGTCGCGGAAGGTCTCGAACGTCACCTGCCACTCGCCGTCCCACTTGAGGCTCCACTCGTAGGGATCGTCCGGCTGCTGCGTCAGGTACTGGCGGATCGGTCCGCTGTCGACGGGCGTCTCTGCCAGCTTGCCGCGGATCGCGAGCATGCCGTAGATCGGGCTGTCGGTCGCGCCGGCGACGTCACCCGTGACATAGACCACCGGCAGCAGGTCCTTGTGGTAGATGGTCTGTTCGCGCGTGCTGCTGCGGATGTCCGCGACCTCGGACAGCGGGACCAGTGCGCCACTCACCGAGCGCAGCCGCAGCGCATTCAGCGTTTCCACGGACGCCTTGTCGCCCGGGGAGAGCTCGACGCGCACCGGAACCGGCCGTTTCGCGTGCTCGTCGTGCAGGTAGGACATGTCTTCGCCGCCCAGCGCGGCGGCAACGGCCGCGGTGACGGATTGCTGCGACACGCCGAGGCGCGCTGCGCGCGCCCGATCCACGACGACGACGAGCTTCTCCTGCGGGGCCTCGACCGTGTCGTCGACGTCGACCACGTCGGCGGCTTGCTCGAAGACCTGCCGCACCTGCCGCGCGACTTCCAGCTGGCGCGTATGGTCGAGCCCGTAGATCTCGGCCACGAGCGGCGACTGCACCGGCGGACCGGGCGGCACCTCGACGATCTTCACATTGGCGCCGTAGCGGATGCCGATCTGCTGCAGCGGCCCGCGCACCGACGCCGCGATTTCGTGCGACTTGCGTTCGCGCACGTGCTTGTCCTGCAGGTTCACCTGGATGTCGCCCTGGTGCGGGGCGCTGCGCAGGTAGTACTGGCGCACCAGGCCGTTGAAGTTGATCGGAGCGGACGCGCCCGCGTAAGTCTGGTAGTCGGTCACTTCGGGCACGGTCCCGATGGAGTCCGCAAGGGCCTGGAGCACGCGCTGTGTTTCCTCGACCGGCGTGCCCTCGGGCATGTCCACGAGCACCTGGAACTCGCTCTTGTTGTCGAATGGCAGCATCTTCAGCATCACGCTGCGGAAGGCGACCAGTGCGAGCGAAAGCACGATCAGGCCGAGCAGGACGTAGAGCAGTTTCCACCGGTTGCGCCGGCCTTCGTCCTGGCGCAGGAAGCGCGTCATGATCCGCGTGAAGAATCGCTGCAGGGCGCCCTCGCTCAGGCCCGCGGGCGCGTGCGACACCGCTGTCTTCAGGAACAGCCGGCGATAGAGCCACGGGGTGAACACGAAGGCGACCGCCAGGGAAACGAGCATCCCGGTCGAGGCGTTGATCGGGATCGGGCGCATGTAGGGACCCATCAGCCCGGTGACGAACGCCATCGGCAGCAGCGCGGCGATCACCGTGAAGGTCGCCAGGATGGTCGGTCCGCCGACTTCGTCGACCGCCGCGGGAATCACCTCGGTGAGCTTCCTGCCGCCCATCTGCATGTGCCGATGGATGTTCTCGACGACCACGATCGCGTCGTCCACCAGGATGCCGATCGAAAAGATCAGCGCAAACAGCGACACGCGGTTGAGCGTGAATCCCCAGGCCCAGGAAGCAAACAGCGTGACGGCGAGGGTGACGACCACAGCCGCGCCGACCACCAGCGCCTCGCGCCGCCCCAGCGTGAACAGCACCAGCACGACGACCGAGGCCGTTGCAAACAGCAGCTTCTTGATCAGCGTCCGTGCCTTGTCCTCTGCGGTGGCGCCATAGTTCCGCGTCACCGTGGCCTGTACGCCGTCCGGGAAGTGGATTCCGCGCATCTGCTCGAAACGCTCGATGACCGCGGCCGCCACGTCCACGGCGTTCTCGCCCGGCTTCTTGGATACGGTGATCGTGACGGCCGGATGCCGGCCGGACCCCGTGGCGCGGCCGCCCGCGGCAGCGGGTCCGGCACCGTGAGTGACATAGCGCTCCGGCTGGTCGGGGCCTTCGCTGACCGCGGCCACGTCCCGCAGGAAGACCGGAGCGCCGTTCCTGACGCCGACGACCAGGTCGGCGACTTCCTCCGGCGTCATCAGGAAGGTGCCAGCCTGCACCAGCACCTCGCGATTGCGATCCACGCTGCGGCCGGCCTCCGCGGAAGCATTGGCCGAGGAGAGGGCGCGGCGCAGGTCGTCCAGCGCCAGTCCATAACCTGCCAGGCGCTCTGGGTCGAACACGACGTGCACGACGCGTTCAGGCCCGCCGAGCGTCTCGATGTCGCGCGTCCCGGGCACGCGCTGGAGTTCGGCCTCAATCGTGCGGGCGATCCGCAGCAGGTCGGCGGCCGTCACATCCGGGTTCTCGCTCCAGAGGGTCCCGGCGACGATCGGCACGTCGTCGATCCCTTTCGGCTTGATCAGCGGCTGGCCGACGCCGGCATTCGGCGGCAGCCAGTCCTGGTTGGAATAGAAAGCGTTGTAGAGCCGCACGATGGCGTCGGTACGGGGCTCGCCGACCTCGAAGCGCACCGTCAGCGACGCCATTCCCGGGGTGGAGGCCGAGTAAACGTGCTCGACGCCTTCGATCTCCGAGACGATCTGTTCTGCGGGCGTGGTCACGAGCGATTCCACCTCCTGCGCCGAAGCGCCGGGGTATGGAATGAAGACATTCGCGAAGGTGACGTTGATCTGCGGTTCTTCCTCGCGTGGAGTCACCGCCACCGCAAACAGGCCCATCAGCAGGCCGGCCAGCGCAAGGAGCGGCGTTATCTCGGTGGCGAGGAATGCCTGCGCGATGCGGCCGGAGATGCCCAGCCGCGGATCGGGGGATCCACTCATTCGCGATCCCCGGCCGGCTCCATGGATTGTTTCTTGTAGGCGATTCCCGCGGCGATGGGATCCGCGGCGATGCGCTCGCCGGCGACGAGGCCGGCCAGCACGGGCACCCCGCCGTCAGCGGCCGCGCTGCCGACCCGAAGGTAGCGCAAGGCGATCCGCCCCTCGGCGCCAACGACGTATACGCCGGTCACTTCTCCCCGGCGCACGATGGATTCGGGCGGAATCGATACGCGCTCTTCCTCGCCGCTGACAAAGGCGACCTTCACGAGGGTTCCCGGAAACACGCCATGCTCGCCGGGCGGCAGCGTCACCAGTACGCGGAACGTGTGCGTGGACGGATCGGCGGCCGGCGGGATGCGCAATTCCGCCGCCGCGACCGAATTGCCGCCCGGCAGGATCACGCGCGCCTTGCGGTGCCTGCGCAGCGGGCCGATGTGCTGCTGCGGTATCTCGACCACCACGCGCAGGTGCTCCAGCGAGAGGCCGGTCATCAGCGGCCTGCCGGGCGCCACGGTTTCGCCGAGCTGGACATGGCGCGCGACGACGATACCGGCATAGGGCGCGCGGATCACCGTGTAACCCAGGCCTTCACGGGCTTCCGTGAGCGCCGCCTGGGCGGCGGCGGCGCGCGCACGCGCGGCATCCAGGTCCGAAGCGGCCTTGTCCAGCTGCGCTTTGGCGATGAGCTTCTTCTCATAGACATCGCTGGCGCGGTCGAAGGCAAGCTGCGCCTCGGCAAGGCGGGCCCTTGCCTCCGCGAGCGCTGCCTCGGCACCGCCGCTGCGCGCGCGCTGCTCGGTCGTGGTGAAGCGCACGATCACCGCGTCCTTCTCCACGTAGTCGCCGACGTCGAACGGCAGTTCCAGCACGCGGCCCGTGGTCTGCGCTGAAACCGTGGACTGGTTGATCGCCTCGACGACGCCGTCAAAGGCGGTTTCGCGCGGTACGCGCGAAACCTCGACCACCTGGCTTGCGAGGTTTGCCGCCGCGGCGGCCTGATCCGCGCCGGATGAGGGGGGCGCATCCGAGCACGCGGAAACCAGAACCGCCGCAAGCAGCAACCGGGAGGCGCCGGACAGCGTCATTTTGGGCAGAATGCCGCGCCGGACCGGACGCCGAATCTTTCGAGGATCAGCGCCACCGGGCAAAAGCCCGTGAATGAGGCCTGCAGCAGGTTGGCGCCGACGAATGCGGTGAACCAGAGCCAGTGAATGCTGTGGAGTTGCGACAGGGCCAGCGACACCAGCACGAACAGTCCGGCGATCCGGAAGACCCACTGATCGATGTTGGTGGCGGACGGAATCGAAGCTGCAGCGCGGGCGGTCATGGATGGCTCCTCTTCTTCGGGCGGGTGGCGCGGCAGAAATGGCCATGCAGGACGTGGATGACGTCGAGCGCCGGGCCGGGACACACCGAGTAGTAAATCGCCTGTGATTCGCGGCGCGTCCGGACCAGCCCGTCCGAGCGCAGGACCGCCAGGTGCTGGGACAGTGCGGATTGCGACAGGGGAATGCGTTCGTTGAGCGCGCCGACCGAGAGTTCCCGTTCGCCGAGCACGCACAGGATCTGCAGCCGGTGCGGGTTGGCGAGGGCCTTGAGCAGGGCGGCGGCGGCGTGGGCATGCCGGCCCATCTCGTGAGGGTCCGGCAGCAAGGTCTTCACGGGGGCGTGCATTCAGAATATCAACCGTTACTAAATAAGATATTACTAATATACAGCCGGCGGTGGCCGAAGACAAGCGCCGCGGCGGGGCGCGGGTGAATGCGGGCGCATGGGACATCCGCTGCCGGCCGTGCCAACGCGCTAAGATCGGCGGCAAATGACGGATACCCGCGATACGCTGATCGACGCGGCGCGCGAATGCTGCGCCCGTGCGCACGCGCCGTACTCCGGCATCCATGTCGGGGCGGCGGTCCGCGCCGCGAGCGGCGCGGTCTACCGCGGCAACAACGTCGAGAACGCGGCCTATCCGCTCGGCAACTGCGCCGAGACCAGTGCGATCGCCGCCGGCGTCCAGGCGGAAGGCGCGGCCTTCCGCATCGCCGAGATAGCGGTCTGGGCGACGGACCGCAAAGGCGCCGTGCTTGCCGCGTCGCCCTGCGGCGGATGCCGGCAGCGGATCCACGAGCTCGCCGTCGACGGGCGGGTGGAAATCCATTTCCCCTGGCAGGGCGGCGAAGTGCGCACGGCCGCGCTCGAAGAGCTGCTGCCATACGCCTTTTTCCTGCCGTGACCTGGCTGCCGCAGGAAACGATCCGGATCAAGCGCGAGGGCGGCGTCCTCGCCGCGGGTGATCTGCAACGGCTTGCCCGCGGCATCGCGGACGGCAGCCTCGGGGATGCGCAGGTTGCGGCATTTGCCATGGCGGTTTTTTTCCGCGGCATGACCGCCGCGGAGTGCGCCGCGTTCACGCTGGCGATGCGCGACACCGGCGAGATCTTCGACTGGAGCGGCGAGTCGCTCCCGGGCCCGGTGCTCGACAAGCACTCGACCGGCGGCATCGGCGACCTCGTGTCGCTGGTCCTCGGGCCAATGCTCGCGGCCTGCGGCGCGTGGGTGCCGATGATCACCGGGCGCGGGCTGGCCCACACCGGCGGCACGGTCGACAAGCTCGAATCGATACCCGGCTACCAGACGCAGCCGTCTCCGGAGCGGCTGCGCCGCACGCTGCGGGAATGCCATGTCGCGATCATCGGCGCGGGCGAACGCCTCGCGCCGGCCGACCGCCGGCTCTATGCGATCCGCGATGTCACGGCAACGGTGGACTGCGTGCCGCTGATCGCCGCGTCAATCCTCTCCAAGAAGCTCGCCGCCGGCCTCGATGCGCTGGTGCTCGACGTCAAGACGGGCAGCGGCGCCGTGCTGCCCGAAGCTGCGCGCGGGCGCGAACTCGCGCGGTCGATGATCGAGACCGCGGCCACGGCCGGCCTGCGGGTGTCGGCGCTCCTGACCGACATGTCGGAGCCGCTGGCGCGTTCCGCCGGCAACGCACTGGAAGTGCATGAGACGATCTCCATCCTGCGCGGCGAATCCTGTACACCACGGTTGCTGGAAGTGACGCTCGCCCTCGGCGCCGAGGTCATGGTGCTGGGCGGGCTCGCTGCGAACATCGATGCGGCGCGGGCGGCGCTCACCCGGTCGCTGGCGTCGGGCGCGGCTGCCGAGCGATTCTCGCGCATGGTCGCGGGCCTCGGCGGTCCGCCGGACCTGCTCGAGCGGCCGGACACGCACCTGGCAAAGGCGCCGGTCATCGCCGATGTGCCGGCGCCGCGCGCCGGCTTCGTCACGGCGATCGATATGCGCGCGCTGGGTCTTGCGGTCGTGGCGCAGGGCGGCGGGCGCACCGCGCCCGACCAGGCGATTGATCCCGCGGTCGGCTTCGATCGCCTGCTGCCGTGCGGCGCGCGGGCCGCGCGCGGGGATGCGCTCGCGCGCGTGCATGCGGCGACCGAGGAGGACGCGCAACAGGCAGTGCAGGCCGCGATCCAGGCCTATAGTCTTGGCGATGCGGCACCGACGCCGCCGCCACTGATCGAGCGCATTCAATGAGCACGCCACACATCAATGCCGCGCCGGGCGCCTTCGCCGAACTGGTGCTGCTGCCCGGCGATCCGCTGCGGGCCCGGCACATCGCGCGGACGCTGCTGACCGGAGCCGTCGAAGTCACGAATGTCCGCAACATGCTGGGCTTCACGGGCGAATGGAAAGGAATGCGCGTCTCGGTGATGGGCTCGGGGATCGGCATTCCGTCGTCGATGCTCTATGCCACCGAGCTGATCAAGGAGTACGGCGTGCGCCGGGTCGTGCGGGTCGGAACCTGCGGCGGGATCGCCCGCGACGTGCAGCTTGGAGACGTGGTGCTGGCGCTGGGTGCCGCGACCGATTCTTCAGTCAACCGCCTGCGTTTCGGCGGCTACGATTTCGCGGCGACCGCAAGCTGGCCATTGCTGTCCCGCGTGGCGGGACACGCGCTGCCGGGCGGCCCGACGGTCCGCATCGGCCGCGTGTTCAGCACCGACTACTTCTATCACCCGGACCAGCGCCTGCCGGAAATGCTGCAGCGGTTCGGTTTCCTCGCGCTCGACATGGAATCCGCCGGCCTCTACGGCGTTGCCGCCGAGCAGGGCGCGGAGGCGCTGTCGGTGTTGACCGTCAGCGACCACCTGATCGACGGCCGCCATATGAGCGCGGAGCAGCGTGAGACCGGCGTGGACGCGATGGTCCGGCTGGTGCTCGATGCGTTGATGGCATAGCGCGCGCCGCCTGCGGCGCGGGCGCGTGTTCGACGCGGGCAAATGCCGGCGTCGGCGAAAACGGCACGGACTGGCGCATGGTCCGCTCGATGTCCCGAAGCAGCGATGCTTCGTCCGCGGAGACCAGCGACACGGCATGGCCGTCGTTGCCGGCGCGCGCCGTGCGGCCGATGCGATGCACGTAATCCTCGGGCACATGCGGCATGTCGTAATTGACGACCTGCGGCAATTCGCGGATGTCGAGGCCGCGCGACGCGACCTCGGTCGCGACCAGCGCCGTCAGCTTGCCAGCCTTGAAATCGGCCAGCGCGCGGGTCCGCGCGGCCTGGCTCTTGTTGCCGTGGATCGCCGCGGAACGGATGCCGGCGCGCCCGAGCTGCTCGGCGAGGCGGTTCGCGCCGTGCTTGGTGCGCGTGAACACGAGCGCCTGGTGCCAGCGGCCTTCGCCGTTGGCGCCGTTCTCGAACAGGTGCACCAGCAGGTGCCGCTTGTCGTCCTTGTTCACGCGAAACGCGAGCTGCACGACCTTTTCCACCGTGCTGTTCGGCGGCGTGACCTCGACCTGCACCGGCTTCACGAGGATCCGCGCGGCGAGGGCGCGGATGTCCGGCGTATAGGTCGCCGAGAACAGCAGGTTCTGGCGCGCCACCGGCAGCAGCTTGATGACCCGCTTGATGTCGTGGATGAAACCCATGTCCAGCATGCGGTCGGCTTCGTCGAGCACGAAATGCTTCACCTGCGAAAGGTCCGCGTAGCGTCGCTCGGCCAGGTCGAGCAGCCGGCCCGGGGTCGCCACGAGGATGTCGCAGCCGTTCTGCAGGCCGCTGATCTGCGGCTGCTCGCCGACGCCGCCGAAGATCACGCGGGCGCGCAGGTTCGAGTTTGCGCCATAGACGCGGATGCTCTCCAGGATCTGGGCGGCGAGTTCGCGCGTGGGCGCGAGGATCAGTGCGCGTGGCGCGCGGCCGGCAGAGCCGCCGAGCAGCTGCAGCAGCGGCAGCACGAATGCCGCGGTCTTGCCGGTGCCGGTCTGGGCGCCGGCCAGCAGGTCGCGGCCGGCGAGCACCGGCGGTATCGCCTGCGCCTGGATCGGCGTCGGCACGTCGTAGCCATGGCTGGCCACGGCGGAAAGCAGCCCGGGCTCAAGCCCTAGGTCATTGAATTTCATGGTGATTCTGATGGTTCGGGAGAGGAGAGGCGCGAACTATACAGGAAACCGGATAATGCCGCCGAGATGAGCGCCCTCGCCAATACCTTCACGCCCCGGATGCCAGCGCTCGACCATGTGCCGCGCGTCGACGAGGTCGGTGTCGAGGAGCGCGTTGCCAGGTTCTGCAGCCGCAGCATCAAGAAGGAATCCAAGGTCCACGGGCTGAAGCTTGCGCTCAGCATGATCGACCTGACGACGCTCGAGGGCCAGGACACGCGCGGCAAGGTCACGCAGCTCTGCCAGAAGGCGATCCACGTGCACGACTCGCGCCCCGGACTGCCGCACGTGGCAGCGGTGTGCGTGTACCCGACGATGGTCGCCGTGGCGCGCCGGGCGCTGTCCGGCCACGACATCAAGGTCGCATCGGTCGCGACCGCATTCCCGAGCGGCATGGCGCCCCTCAGCGTCAAGCTGGAGGAGACCCGGATGGCGGCGCAGGAAGGCGCCGATGAAATCGACATGGTGATCTCGCGCGGCGCTTTCCTGGAGGGCGATTACCAGCGCGTGTTCGACGAAATCGTCGCCATCAAGGAGGCTTGCGGGCGCGCGCACCTCAAGGTGATCCTCGAGACCGGCGAGCTCGGCACGCTCGACCGCGTCCGTCGCGCGAGTGCCCTTGCCATGCATGCCGGCGCAGATTTCATCAAGACCTCGACCGGCAAGGTGCAGCCGGCCGCGACGCTGCCCGTGACGCTGGTGATGCTGCAGGCGATCCGGGACCATTATCATGCGACCGGACGCCGGGTCGGCATGAAGCCGGCGGGCGGAATTTCCAGGGCCAAGCTGGCGCTGCAGTACCTGGTCATGCTGCGCGAGACTCTCGGCCAGGACTGGCTCACGCCGGACCTTTACCGGTTCGGCGCGAGCAGCCTGGTAAACGACATCCTGATGCAACTCGAAAAGCAGGCGACCGGCGCCTACCAGTCGGCCGACTACTTCTCCAGGGATTGAACATGGCGAGCCCCGAATCGAAACTCCAGTTCGACACTGCCTGGAAGTACGCGCCGGCGCCGGAGAGCGCCGATCACGCCCGCATCGACCCGCAGTACGAGTTGTTCATCGGCGGCCAGTTCGTGGCGCCGCGCACGCGGCAGTATTTCGAGACCGTGAACCCGGCCAATGAAAAGGTGCTGGCGCGGGTTGCCCGGGCCGGCGCGAAAGACGTCGACCGCGCCGTCGCGGCGGCGCGCCTCGCCCATGAGCGCAGCTGGTCGAGGCTCAAGCCTGCGGAGCGTGGCAAATACCTCTACCGGATAGCGCGCATGCTGCAGGAACGCGCCCGCGAATTCGCCATCATCGAGTCGCTGGACGGCGGCAAGCCGATCCGCGAGTCGCGCGACGTCGACGTGCCGCTGGCTGCAGCGCACTTCTTCTACTACGCGGGCTGGGCGGACAAGCTCGACTACGCGTTTCCCGGCAGGCGCACGGCGCCGCTCGGCGTGGCCGGCCAGATCATTCCCTGGAATTTCCCGCTGCTGATGGCCGCGTGGAAGATCGCGCCGGCGCTCGCCTGCGGGAACACGGTCGTGCTCAAGCCGGCAGAAACGACGCCGCTGACCGCGTTGAAGCTCGCCGAGCTGATGCGCGACGTAGACCTTCCACCTGGTGTGGTCAACATCGTCACCGGCGCCGGCGATACCGGCGCGGCGCTGGTCGAACACGCCGGCGTCGACAAGATCGCGTTCACCGGCTCGACCGAGGTGGGCCGGCAGATCCTGCGGCGGCTCGCCGGCACCGGCAAGCACTACACGCTCGAGCTCGGCGGCAAGGCGGCCAATATCGTGTTCGCCGACGCCGCGATCGACCAGGCCGTGGAGGGCATCGTCAACGGCATCTTCTTCAACCAGGGCCATGTCTGCTGCGCCGGCTCCCGGCTGCTGGTGCAGGAGTCGGTAGCCGACGAAGTAATCGCCAAGCTCAAGGAACGGATGGAGACGCTGATCGTCGGCGACCCGCTCGACAAGAACACCGACATCGGCGCGATCAATTCCGCCGCGCAGCTGGAGAAGATCGGGCAATACATCCGGATCGGCCAGGCGGAGGGCGGCGAGATGTACCAGAGTTCATGTCCGGTCCCCAAGGCGGGCTACTGGTGCCGGCCCACCCTGTTCAGCGGCGTGGCGCAGTCGAACCGCGTCGTGCAGGAAGAGATTTTCGGGCCGGTGCTCTCGATCCAGACCTTTCGCAGCTTCGAGGAGGCGCTCGACAAGGCCAACAACACGCCGTATGGCCTGTCCGGCGGCGTGTGGACCGACAAGGGCGCGAAGATATTCAAGATGACGCGCGCGCTGCGCGCCGGCGTCGTCTGGGCGAACACGTTCAACAAGTTCGATCCCAGCGCGCCGTTCGGCGGCTACAAGGAGAGCGGCATGGGGCGGGAAGGCGGCCTGCATGGCCTCGGCGCCTACGTGGAGCTTCGCTGATGGCACGCCGGAAAACCTCCCGCCTGGCCGTGGCCAAGACCTACAAGCTCTACGTCGACGGCAAGTTTCCGCGCAGCGAATCAGGACGTTACTACCCGCTGCAGCGCGGCGCGGCGGTGCTTGCCAACGTCTGCCGTGGCAGCCGCAAGGATTTCCGGGACGCCGTGGTCGCGGCGCGCAATGCCTGGGGCGCCTGGTCCCGCGGCAGCGCCTATCTGCGGGGCCAGATCCTGTACCGCGCAGCGGAGATGCTCGAGGGCCGCGCCGGGCAGTTTGCGGCCGAACTCGTGCTGCAGGGCGTCGCGAAGCGCCGGGCCGAAGCCGAGGTGACGGCGGCGATCGACCGGCTGGTCTATTACGCTGGCTGGGCGGACAAGTACCAGCAGGTGTTCAGCACGGTGAATCCGGTGAGCACCTCGCATTTCAATTTCTCGGTGCTTGAGCCGACCGGTGTGGTCGCGATCATCGCGCCGGAAACGAGCGGCTTGCTCGGGCTCGTGTCGAATGTCGCGCCTGCGGTCGCGGGCGGCAACACCTGCGTCGTGCTCGCCTCGCAGTCCCTGCCGCTCTGTGCGGTCAGCTTCGCCGAGGTGCTGCACGCATCGGATTTCCCGGCGGGCGTGATCAACGTGCTCACCGGCTTCAAGGACGAGCTGATCGAGCCGTTCGCCACGCACATGGACGTCAATGCGGTCGTCTACGGCGACGCAGACGCAGAGGCCGCCCGCAGGATCCAGGAACTGGCGGCCGACAACATCAAACGGGTCATCCTGCGCGGTGGCACCGACTGGAACTCGGCGGCCGCCCAGGGCCCGTACGCCATCAGCGACACCCAGGAAACGAAGACCACCTGGCATCCGGTCGGAAGCTGAGGCCCGCCTAAGTCTTCAGGTCATCCATGATGGGCTGCAGTTCCGGCTTGCCGGCTGCGATTTCATCGAGCGTGAGTCCCACGATCTCGTGCGGAAAGACGATCCACTGGTCGGTCTCGTGCAGGTAATAGTCCGGCACGAGCCCGGTCTGGTTGTTGCCCGGCTTGTACCACGGCGTGGCAATCCTGACGTTGCGCGGCATGTTGAGCCGCATCTTGTTCGACAGCTCCGCGAGCAGCGCTTCGATGCTGTGGCCCGAATCGAACACGTCGTCCACCACCAGCAGCGAATTGTCCGCATTCGCCTCTTCGATGATGTAGTGCAGGCCGTGGACGCGGATGGTCTTTGCGCGCTGGCCGATGCCGACGTACGCGGAAGTCCGCACCGCGATGTGGTCGGTTTCGACGCCGACGAACTCGAAGTATTCCTGGATGGCGATGCCGACCGGCGTGCCGCCGCGCCAGATGCCGACGATGAAGTCCGGAACGAAACCGCTGCGGTGGATTTTGGCGGCCAGCCGGAAGGAGTCCTGCAGCAGGGCGGTTGCAGTAATGAAGATCTTGTCCATGTGACCTTACGCCAGTGAGTGATACACCTTCTGCACGTCGTCGTCCTGCTCGAGCTTGTCGATCAGTTCGAGCGCCTCGTTGGCTTGTGCCTCCGGCAGCTCGACCGGCGTCGTGCAGATGTATTCCTGCTCGGCCAAGAGCGGCACGATGCGCCGCTCCTCGAGCCGCTTCTGCAGCAGCCCGAAGTTCTCGAAGTCGCAGCGCACGACCAGTTGCGGCTCGCCCTTGTCGCCCGTGCTTTCGCCCATCTCCTCGAGACCGTGGTCGATCAGGTCGAGCTCGAGCTCGTCCTGGTCGATGCCCGCCGGGTCGAGCCGGAACACGCCCATGCGGCGGAACAGGAAGCTGACGCTGCCATTGCTCGCGAGGTTGCCGCCGTGCTTGGAGAAGATATTACGGACACCCGCGACCGTACGGGTCGGGTTGTCGGTCGCGGTCTCCACCAGCACGGCGATGCCATGCGGCGCATAGCCCTCGTACATCACCAGCTGGTAATCGGCGGCGCCCTGTCCCGATGCGCGCTTGATCGCCGCCTCGACCCGGTCTTTCGGCATGTTGATCGCCCGCGCGTTCTGGATCACGCGCCGCAATGCCGGGTTGTTGTCGGGATCGGCCCCGCCGCCCTTCACGGCGATCGTGATGTCCTTGCCGATGCGCGCGAACTGCTTCGCCATGCGGTTCCAGCGCGCGAACATCGCATGCTTGCGGACTTCGAATATGCGGCCCATCCAAGCATTATCGCATCGGACATGGCGCTCCGGGTAGGATGCGCGGATGCGTGAAGCGGTTCAGCGCTGGGCGGTCAAACGCGTGCTCAACGTGACGCGCGCATTCCTCGCCAGCGATCCGACGCCCGCGAGGATCCGCGCAGCGACCGCGCGCGCGGCGCCCCTGGTCGCGCGGCGGGAATCCTATGAAGTGTCGGTGCCGTTCGCGGTGGGGGAAGCCCGCGCGCACTGGGTCCAGCCGGGCGGGGTCCCGACCGACGGCGTGATCCTCTACTTTCATGGCGGCGGGTTCATCGCCGAATCGCCGGCGATCCACGACCCGCTGCTCGCGGCGCTCGGCCGGGCCGCGGGCGCCCGCGGATTCATGGTGGACTACCGGCTTGCGCCGGAGCACCCCTTTCCCGCCGCGGTCGAGGATTGCTATGCCGCCTGGAATTTCCTGTTGTCGTCCGGCATCGACCCGGGGCGCATCGTCATCGCCGGCGACTCGGCGGGCGGCAACCTGGCGGTGGTCACCGCGATGCGCGCTCGGGATGAAGGCCTGCCGCAGCCCGCAGCACTCGTGCTGCTCTCGCCGGTGCTCGACCTGACGTTCAGCGGCGCCTCGGTCGATCGCAACGACGGGCTCGACCCGATGTTCCGCGCCGCCACCGTGCGCGCGTTGCAGTCCCACTACGGCGTCGGCACGGACCTGCGCGATCCGCGGCTGTCACCGCTGTTCGGCCGCCTGACCGGGCTGCCACCGACGATGCTGCTGGTCGGAAGCTCGGAACTGCTGCTCGACGACACGCTGCGGTTTGCGGCGAAGGTCGCCGGCGCGAAGGCGAGCGTCTGGCATGACATGCCGCACGTCTTCCCTGCGATACGGGGCCTGATGGCGGGGGACCGCGCGATCCGCGAGATCGGGGATTTCATCCGCGAACGGACCGCGCCCGCGACGACGGGCGCCGGCTGAGCCGGCGCCCGTCCGTGAGACCCGTGCTTACCAGCTCCTCGGCCGCGCCTGTGCGTCGTGCTTCTGGACGTAGATGCGCTGGCTCATGCGGCTGGCATTGCGCTGCAACCGCATCCGTTCGGCGCCCGTGACGACGCCATCCGACCTGGCGATGCGCTCGTGGCGGTGCAACCGGACCTCGCCGCGCACCAGCCGGCGCGTCTCGGGCCGCGTCAGTTCACCCGAGCGGACGCCCTGGGCGATGCGCTGGCGCTGGTTCTGCTCGCGGGCGTCGAGTCCCGGCGTGCCCGCCATCGCGGGCAGGGACAGGGCGGCGAGTACGGCGGCAACTGCAAGTTTCCTGAACATGTTGAGTCTCCCGTTCCGATCGCTCACGATTTGTGGCGTTCGATGACACCAACGGCCGATCGCGGCCCGCGTTGACGAGGACCCCATGCACGCGCTCGCCCGCCATGTGACGGACGTCCCGGATTTCCCGAAGCCGGGCATATTGTTCCGCGACATAACACCGCTGCTGCGATCGCATTTCAGCGAGGCCGTGACGGCCCTCGAGGGACTCTGGAGCGAAGCCGAATGGGCCGCGACCGATGCGGTCGCCGGCGTCGAATCGCGCGGCTTCATCCTCGCGGCCGCGCTCGCGGAACGCCGCGGCAAGGGCTTCGTTCTGATCCGCAAGAAGGGCAAGCTGCCGCCGCCGGTGGTGGATCGCGAGTACGACCTCGAATACGGCTCGGGCGTGCTCGAGATGCAGCGGGGCAGCGGGCAGCTGCTCGTGGTGGACGACGTGCTCGCCACCGGCGGCACGCTCGCTGCATCGGCCGCGCTCGCAGTGGACGCCGGATTTCGCGTGGACCATGTCGGCGTGCTGATCGACCTCGGCATCGCGGGCACATTCCGCTGGCGCGGCGAAACCGCGCGCAGCGTGATCCACTATGGCGGGTGAGCTGCCGCCGCTGCTGGTCGCGATGGCGCTCCCGGCCGAGGGCGCGGGACGGTTCGAGCAGGGCGGCGTTTCCGTCCTTTACACCGGCATCGGCAAGGTCAATGCCACGATCGCATTGATGCGCCGCCTGTCCGACTACCGGCAGGCGGGCCGCATGCCCGCGCTCGTCGTCAATTTCGGGACTGCCGGCGGCGTGAACGTGCCGGCCCGCACGCTGGTCGGCTGCCGCCGCTTCGTGGATCGCGACATGGACGTCGGCGCGCTCGGCTTTGCGCCCGGCGTGACGCCCTTCGACGAGCTGCCGGCGATGCTCGAGTTCGCGCCGCGATTCCCGGCATTGCCGGACGCGATCTGCGGCACCGGCGATTCCTTCGCGACCCGCCCGCATGCCCTCGACTGCGACGTCGTGGACATGGAGGGCTACGCGCTCGCCAAGGCCTGCCGCGTCCAGGGCGTGGACTTCGCCTGCGCCAAGTACGTGAGCGACGGCGCGGACGCCGAGGCCGCGGAGCACTGGAAGGAGAACGTGGCTGGCGCGGCCGACGCCTTTGTCGGCCTGTACCGGGAACTCGTCAGTCTGACTGGCTGAGGCGCGAGCCTTGCTTCAAGGCCATGTAGCCGCGGACCATCTCGAGCGCGCTCTTCGGGCAGGGCGGCAGCTCGACGTCGCTGATAGCGAGCGGCGTGGTGCGCTCGCCCCAGCGCAGTACGTGCGCGGACCAGGACAGGCCTGCGCCGAAACCCGTCAGCAGCAGGTTGCAGCCGGGCGCGACGCGGCCGTCCTCGAGCGCCTCCACCAGCGCGACCGGGACGGTGGCGGACGACATGTTGCCGTAACGCTGGATGTTCACGTAGCAGCGGTCCATCGGAATGCCGGCGCGCTTCGCGACCGCTTCGATGATGCGCAGGTTGGCCTGGTGCGGCACGACCAGGTGCACGTCGTCAGGGCCGAGGCCGCGGGCCTCGAGAACGGCTTCGCAGGCGCGGCTCATGCCGACCGTCGCGCGCTTGAAGATCTCCTGGCCCTCGAACACCCAGTCGGTGTCGCCGAGCACCCAGCCGCGGTTTGCGTAGCGCGTGCCCATGCCGTGCACCTGCAGGATTCCGCGCACGTCGCCGTAGCAGCCGAGCCGGTCGGCCATCACGCCTTCCTCGCGTGCGGTTGCCTGCAGCACGACGGCGGCGCAGCCGTCGCCGAAGAGCACGGAGACATTGCGGTTGGCCCAGTCCATCAGCGGGGAGATCAGTTCGCCGCCGATCACGAGCGCGTTCTTCACCACGCCCGCCTTGATCATCGAGCTCGCGGTCGTCAGGCCATACAAAAAGCTGGTGCAGGCGGTGTTGATGTCCATCGCGCCCGCGCCACGCGCGCCGAGGCGGTTCTGCACCCAGGACGCCATGTTCGGGACCTGCTCATCCATGCTGCAAGTGCCGAACACGATCAGGTCGATGTCGCCGGGGGCGAGGCCCGCGCCGGCCAGCGCGCGCGAGCCCGCCACGTAGCCCATCTCGCCCAGCGAAACGTGCGAGATGCGCCGCTCGTTGATGCCGGTCCGCGACCGGATCCACTCGTCGTCGGTGTCGAGAAACGTCGCCAGGTCGGCGTTGGTCAGGATGGACGGGGGCATGCACTTGC
Source organism: Steroidobacteraceae bacterium (assembly GCA_050179155.1). Lineage (GTDB taxonomy): Bacteria > Pseudomonadota > Gammaproteobacteria > Steroidobacterales > Steroidobacteraceae > SCUD01. The sequence continues at coordinate 253,052 of JBFXFJ010000003.1, read as the reverse complement.
CCCAGCCGGTGATCGTCGCAAACTGCACTGCCGCCCCCCGCCGTTTCCAGGCCCGGATTGTACGCTGCCAGGCCGGCCCGAATGCCGGCGCGGAGTTCCAACCTTTGCGACGGCAGGCGCGTCCAAGTACTTGAACGATGAATGCCGGGGGAGAGGGTGACGAATCTGGCCAGTGCGATGGAATCCAGCGCGGATCTCGTGGCCAGGGCCTGCCGCGGCGACGTCGACGCCTTCGAGGCCCTCTACCGCGGGCACGTCGGACGGGTCTACGGGCTCTGCCTGCGGATGACCGGCCAGCCGGATGCGGCGGAGGACCTGACGCAGGACACGTTTGTGAACGCCTGGCGAAGCCTGCCGGGATACGAGGGCAGGAGCAGTTTCTCGACCTGGCTGCACCGGATCGCGGTCAATGCGGTGCTCGCGCAGCGGCGCCGGCCGCAGGGCCGCAATGAAATCAGCCTGACGGATGACACGGGAGAACAGATGGATTTTGCGGAGGAGCCGGCGATGGACGCAGCGACGCCGATCGACCTCGAAAAGGCGATCGCGGCATTGCCGCCGGGCGCGCGCGACATCGTCGTGCTCTACGGGATCTACGGCTACAGCCACGAGGAAGCCGCCTCGATGCTCGGTCTCGCGGTCGGCACCTGCAAGGCGCAGCTGCATCGCGCGCGCCACCTGATGCGCGCGCACATGAAGCCGGAGGCAACGTCATGACCACCCTTCCATTCGGGCCGCGCGACCGCGAGCCGGATCCCTTGCTGGCCAAGGCCGCGGATCTGCCGAAAGACATTGCGCCTGCGCGCGACCTGTGGCCCGCGATCGCTGCGCGCCTGACGGCGACGCCGCAACGTGCCGGATTGCGGGCGCTGGGCTGGCCGGCGGCGCTGGCCGCGGGTTTCCTGGTCGCCTCCGTGTCGGCGCTGCTGACCTGGGGACTGATGCGGGAGCCGGATCGCGCGGCAGATAGCGAGCTTGCCGGCAGCGTGGCCACGGCGCCTGCGATCATGCCAGTCAATTACGGGCCGCACTCGGGGCTCGGTGCGAACGACCTGGCGACGCGCGACCAGCTGCTCGTCCAGTTCCGCCAGCGGCTCGACGAACTGTCGCCGCAGACGCGCGAGGCGGTCGTGAAAAACCTCGCAATCATCCAGCACGCGGCGGACGAGATCGACGCCGCGCTTGCGCAGGATCCGGCGAGCGGCCTGCTGAACGAGCTGCTGCTCGGCGCCTACAAACAGGAATTGCAGTTGTATTCGAGGAGATCTTGAGATGAGCATTCGCATGGCATTGCTGACTGCCGCATCGCTGGCGGTCATCACCGGGCCCGCCAGCGCGGCCCAGGACATCACGAAGCGTGCGACGGTCGCGCCTGACGCAACCGTCGATGTCTCGAACGTCCAGGGCCGCGTTGACGTGACGGCCTGGGACCGCAACGAGGTCGAGCTGACCGCGCTGCTCGAGGGCGACAAGGACAAGCTCGAATTCGAGGCGACCGAGCGGCAGGTGCGCATCAAGGTGGACCGGCCGGACGGCAAGTATCACGATTCCGACGACGATGCGATCCTGACGCTCAAGATCCCGAAAGGCGCGCGGCTGATCGTCGATACGGTCAGCGCGGACATCACCGTCAACGGCGCCCACGGGGAGCAGCGGCTCCAATCGGTCAGCGGCACGGTCGACACGCAGGCCTTCGATGCGCCCGTGACGCTCGAATCGGTGTCCGGCGACATCGTGCTGAAGGGCAGCGGCGGCAAGGCCCAGGTCTCGACCGAAAGCGTGAGCGGTTCGACCGTCGTGAGCGGCGTCCGCGGCAGCTACGAGGGCGAAGCTGTCAGCGGCAACATCACGGCCGTCATCGCCGCGGCCGAGCGGCTGCGCGCCGGCTCGGTCTCCGGCGACCTCGACATCAACGCGGAACTGGCCGCCACCGCACGATTGGAACTCGAATCGATCAGCGGGGACGTCGAGTTGACGATCAAGCCGCCGGTCAACGCCGAGTTCGACATCGAGTCCTTCAGCGGCGACATCGAGAACTGCTTTGGCCAGCAGGCCCGCGACACGCGCAAGTACGTCCCGGGCAGCGAGCTGCGCTTCACGCAGGGCAGCGGCGGGGCGCGCGTGATCATCAATACCCTGAGCGGCGAGATCAACATCTGCGACCGTTGATAGAATCCGGGAGTCCCACTGGGCTCCCGGGTTCATGCCACTGACCAGACCCCTCGTTCGTATCCTGGCCGCCATCGCGATTCTCGCGGTGGCGGCCTTTGCCGTCCTGTGGATCGGCGCCCGCACGGGCTTTGCCCGCGGGCTGGCCGCCGACCGGATCGGCGAAGCCACCGGCCTTCCGGCCACCGTCGGGTCCCTGCGTGCCGGCTTCCTGCCACGGCCATACCTCGTCGTTGGCGGGCTCGCGGTCACGCAACCTCCTGGCTTCGACGCCGGTCCACTGATCGAGGCCGGCGAGGTCCGCATTGCCGTGCCCTGGAGCAGCCTGTTCGGCGGAGCGGACATCGCGTCGCTGTCGATCGCGGACCTGGTCGCGCGTCCGATGAAATCCGCCGACGGCGCGGACAACTGGTCCGGCCTGCTGAGCCGCCTGGCGGAGCTGGGCGGCGAGGGCGCATCCGGTTGGTCCATCGGCAAGCTCGAGTTCGAGCGCGGCGCGCTCGAGTTCCACGACCTCGCGTCAAGATCACAGTGGCGTCTGACCGCAATCACGATCGCGGCCCGGGACATCGCGCCGGCCGTCGCGTTTCCGCTGGAGCTGCGCCTGGCGGGAGTCGCCGGCCCGAACACCTTTCATTTCGCACTCAATGGGCATGGCATCGTGGACCCGGATGCCGGTAGTTACGCCGCGAACGGGCTGAGCTTCCGCGGCTGGGCGGGCGGCGAACCCTTGCCGCTCGCCGGCATCGAGATGCTGGGCGCCGCGGAGTCCGCTTCCTACGACAGTGCGACCGGCATTGCCGCGGTTCCTCGCGGCACGATCAATGTCACCGGCATCCCCGGCGAGTTCATGCTGCGGCTGCAGCCGGACGATCCGGGTGCGCCGCTGGCCTTTTCGGTGAAGACCGATTCCTTCGGGCCGCGCGCGCCGGCGATCGCCTTTGGATTCCCGCTGCCGGCGGCCGCGGATCCGAAGGTCTACGAGTCGCTGCAGGTTTCGTTCGAAGGCCACATGGTCAACGGCGTGCTGCACGTGGACCCAATTGCGGGGCGGCTCGACGACTCGCAGTTCGATGGGCGGGTTGTTCCGGCAGAGCGGCTGATCCGCGCGCAGATCGACCGGATCGACGTGAATCGCTACCTGCCGCCAGGGCAGGAGCGCGCGAAAGAGAAGAAGGCAACACTCGAGGCACTGATCAAGCAACTCGGCGAATTCGACATTGATGCCGAGATCCGCATCGGCGAGGCCCGCGTCGCCGGGGCGAAGCTGCGCGACTCCGTGATCCGCGTCGAACGCAACGCGGCGCCGGCCCAGTGACGACGATCGCCCCGCCGCAGCTCGCGCGCCGGCTGCTGCCGTGGTTCGAGATCCACGGCCGCCGCAACCTACCCTGGCAGCAGGAGCCGACGCCGTACCGGGTCTGGATCTCGGAGGTGATGCTGCAACAGACGCAGGTCGAGACCGTCATTCCGTATTTCACTCGCTTCATCGCGCGGTTTCCGGACGTTGCGACGCTTGCAGCGGCGTCACTGGATGAGGTGCTGGCGCACTGGTCGGGGCTCGGCTACTACGCGCGGGCACGCAACCTGCACCGCGCAGCGCAGCAGGTCGTTTCGTGTCACGGCGGACGCCTGCCGGAATCGCTCGATGAAATGATGGCGTTGCCCGGAATCGGCCGCTCGACCGCCGGCGCGATCCTCGCGCTCGCGCGCGGGCAGCGCCATGCGATCCTCGACGGCAACGTCAAGCGCGTGCTTGCGCGCGTGTTCGTCGTGCGCGAGCCGCCGGCGGCGGCCGAGGCGACCGCGCGCCTGTGGCAGCTTGCGGAGCAATGCACGCCGGCGGCGCGCGTCGCCGAGTACACGCAGGCGATCATGGATCTCGGCGCGACGGTCTGCACGCGCGCGCGACCTGCCTGCACGCAGTGCCCGTTGCGACGCGGTTGCGGCGCGCTGGCGCAGGGCCTGGTCGATGAACTGCCCGTGCGGCGACTGCGCGCGCCCCGCAGGCAGGAGCGCACACACATGGTGTTCGTCGTAAGGGGCGGCCGGGTCCTGCTGCAGCGGCGCCCGGCAAAAGGCATCTGGGGTGGACTCTGGTCGCCGCCGGAGTTCCCGGATGCGGGCGCAGCCCGTACCTGGTGCCGCAGGACGTTCGGCGCAGGCCCGCGGGATGCGCATCGCCTGGACGTCCTGCGGCATTCGTTTACGCACTTCGACCTCGACATCGAGCCCTGGGTGCTGGAGTTGCGGGGCCGGGCGCCGCGCGTGGCCGGGTCGGACCTTAAATGGCAGGTCCTGCGGGCGCCGAAGTCCATCGGTTTGCCGGCACCCGTGGCAAAATTGATGGCCGGCAGCCTCGCCGGCGGCAACGGCGCGACCCAGGAGTCCGGCGATGGCAAGAATGGTCCAGTGCGTGCTGCTCGGCCGCGAGGCGGAGGGTCTCGAGCGCGTGCCATATCCGGGTGAACTCGGCCAGCGGATCTTCGACAACGTGTCGAAAGAGGCCTGGCAGAAGTGGCTCGCGCACCAGACCATGCTGATCAACGAATACCGCCTGGTGGTGTTCGAGCCGAAGGCGCGCACGTTCCTGGCCGGGGAGATGGAGAAATTCTTCTTCGGCACGGGCTCGAAGGCGCCCGAGGGCTACGTCAAGCCGGATTCTTGACGCCCGCGGACCCACCCCTGTCTAATACGCAGCCCCGAATATGGCCAGGTAGCTCAGTTGGTAGAGCAGCGGACTGAAAATCCGCGTGTCGGTGGTTCAATTCCACCCCTGGCCACCAATTTTCTCAAACACTTATCTCGATTCAATATCAGCTGCCGATTCCCCGTGCGGGAATTTTGCGGGACCCTTCGCTAGCTCGCACTGAGACGTCTCAGCACGACCAACTCAGGTTTCCCCTCCAATCCGCGGTCACACACGCGATTGGCCGCCTCGATGAGCCTCGTGAGCTCTGCGGCCGAGTAATGCGTCGTGATCCGACCCGAACAATGCCCCAGCAAATCCTGGCGATCCTCGAAGCTCACGCCGGCCGCCCGCAGGCGGCGACCAAACGTATGCTACGTCGGCAACAATCCGCTCTCTTACATGGACCCGAGCGGATTCTTCGGGTTCAAGAGCTTTCTGAAGGTGGTCGGATTCGCTCTGAATTTCGTCCCGGGCTTCCAAGGCTGGGGCAATGTGTTCTTGCGGGGCTTCATCAACGGCTTTCTGATGAGTGGCGGCGACTTGCGAGCCGGTCTGATGGGGGGACTTGGAGCACCGTTATTCGCGTCGGCGGGCGTCTTTGCATCTCAGATCATCAGCGGGACCATTCAGGGTGTGCTCACCGCGGCAATGGGCGGCAAATTCAAGGATGGTTTCCTGAGCTCACTGGCGAACGGCCTCCTCCGCGGCGCCACGGCGCGATTTGGTGGCACGCCTGGTAGCGGCAACTTTGGCGACCTCATTAAGCGCGCAATCCGCGACGCTGTCATTGGCGGTGTTTCAGCCGAACTGGGTGGAGGCAAATTCAAGAACGGTGCATACGGAGCCGCGTTTGCGAATTTGTTCTCGGAAGTCAGTCTTCGCGCGAGGTCAGCCAGTGCCTTTGAATATGAACCTCAGATAGACGGTGATGAGATATCAGCCGAGGACCGCGAAGCAATAATTGATCAAGGAATTGCAAACTACAAAGAGCAGGGTGGAACTGGCACTGTATTTAACCGGTCAGGCACATACATGATTGGCGATGAACATGGAAACTATGACTCGGCCAACTCGCTTAAAGATGCTGAAGACTTAATTGCCTTGAAGGAATATCGTACAGGACGGCGTTGGTATCACGTTGCAGCAAGAGCGATTTCAGAATTTAACGTTATGGAAGTCTTCGCCGCCGCGGCATACCCAGGTGTGGTGCCCGGTATCGAGCAGTCTATGCAGATGGAATACATCTTGTGGCATGAGCTGGGACACATTGCGAAAAAGTTTGGCGGTAACGGGTGCTATGGCGCTGGCCATTACGCAGATGAGCGTTGCGCCAATAACTTCGCAGAGACTAACTATCTGCGGGGCAGCGTGAAACACAACCCTTGAGCTATCACGTGACCAGAATAGTAATCATTTTCATTGTTGCAGCCTCACTCTTGAGCTGCCAGAAGTCGGATTCGCCAGACGCGCCAGTACTTTCAGCCTTTCAAATAGACATAGTGGATTCAAGAAGGTCACTCGAAGAGTCAGTCGCAATTGCAAAAGTAGTTGCCATCATCAAAGTGAGCGATGTACGCCAGGTCAAGGGACCTGAGACTACTTGTGGCTGGGATGTCACGGCGAAAGCCAGCGAGATCCTAAAGGGTGTTCCAGGCGATCTACAATTTTTTGTCGGCAGAACATTTGGAACAATCAAGCCTGGAGACTCGTATTTGGTTTTCTTGTACGGAATCGACCAATGGATGCACGACGTCAACGCAAGTGAAATTGGCGCTGGGTCTGCCGATGTTTCGATTCCACCGCGTTGCAATAGTCAATCTAAGCTCTACGTGCCAAATTCTGGACCAACACTTTGGCGAATCGTAGATGAAGGGCTTAAGTCGTTTCCACCACCTGCAATAGTGCAAGGCCAGCGGCAAGGTGTATTTTGGTGCGCCTACTCAAACGGCGCTCCATTTCAAGGAAATTTTGAGAACAAGTTATTCAAATCTGAGAGCCGCATTGTGCGAGACGCGACGATGGGTAGTGAAACGATTGAAACGCTAATTGAACTCGCAACTGCGCGAAGATTAGTGCAGCGAGCTATCGCAAATTCTCCGTACTCCCTTGGAACTCATGCAACATTTTCAACCTCATTTCGACCAAATTTCCATTTCGGCCCCTGCTAGTTGACTGAGCGAACCCGACGTCCGTCCGCTTTCAGTAGCGGATTAATTTGGAGTCTGCCGGCATTGTCGATGGCCGCATGTCCAGATGCTTAGCGCATTGTACGGGCGTCAGTCCGGTTAGTGATCTCGTAAGCTCCCCCGCCTCGGACACAAGGAATGATGGATTCCCCTGGCAATGGACTTTCCCCGGTATTCAGAACACCGCCGAGCCCCGTCTCGAGGCAAATTCGAAGGGCTTAGGATTGATGCCTCCGAGGTGGCAATGGCGGCGAATCCTGTCCGATAAATGCGGGAGTTTTGCGTGACTCAGTCCTGCACCGTCCTGCATCGTGGGGCATTCAGCGCAACGGGCGCCCGGCTAACCTGTTGATGCAGCAGAAGTTTCAGATTTCAGCTTGTGACTGAAAATCCGCGTGTCGGTGGTTCAATTCCACCCCTGGCCACCATCTTTCCCTTGTCGTCGATGTCGTCCACTGAAGCTTGCCCGGTCAGTCGCTGCCGGACGATCGCCCAGGACATGCCGACGCCCAGGATCAGGCCGAGCGCCCCCTGAACGACCCAGGTCATCGCCGTGGCGTTGGTCACGTCGAGCCAGCCCCAGGACGCGAAGAGCCACACGAGTGCGGCGGTGAATGCCGCCATCAGGATGAGGCCCAGCATCCCGATCGCCTGCATCATCGATCGCCACAGGAAAATCCACAGGATCAGCAGCACGATGCCGAGCACGGCCTGGGCCGGCGTGAACGACGGGAAATTTCCGCGCACCCAGTGAAAGTAGCTGTAGCCTGCGGGATTGAAGGTCGCAAAGACCATGACGAGCGCGAACGCGACGCGCCAGGCGAAGCCCGCGATCGAAAAGTTGTCTGTCGCCATATTTCTACCTCGCCGGCAGGAACCGGCTGTTGCGCAGCAGCGCCGCCCAGGTTGCAGCGGAGCTGTCCACAGCACAGCCGTGAGTCTAGCGTGAGTGTTCTGTCACATTCACCGGACCCGGCAGGCCGTGCGCCGGGGCTGGCGGTCATTCCGGGGCCGCCCAGGACAGCCGCTCCCGACACTGCGGCTTCCGTCACATTGTGCCGGGCAAGGGACTGCCAATATTTTGTCTTGTCGCCAGCCGCGAGGCCCGGACGATGGCGCTTGTGATCTTCTCTGCCAACAGCCTGGCCAGTTCCAGGCTGCGTTCTGTGAAGATGCGTACCCTTGCCGTCGCGGCGGGCGCGCTGACACTGGGGAGCCTGCTCGGTGGTTTCGCCTTGGGCTTTCAACTCGGCGGCTCCAGGCAGGCGCCGGAGTTTGCGAACCTGGATCCGGCGCAACCCGGGAGCCAGGCCCTCATTCAGGAAATCGCCAGCTTGTCCGGCCGCCTGATCCAGCTCGAGGCCGTGGCCGGCCGCCTGGCCAAGCGTGTTGGAGCGGCACCCCCGGCGGTTGCCGCGGCGGCGCGTACTCCGGCCAACATTGCCAGCAACCAGTCAGCGGGGGGACCGCTGCTCGTCACGCAGTTCGCTGCAGGGTCACGCACCGGCGCGTCGCTGCTGCGGCTCGATCGGGGGCTCTACGGCGCCGAGACACGTCTCGACGAGGTCGCATCGATGCTCGCGCGGCGCGACCTGGACCAGATGGCATTTCCCAGTCGTGTGCCGATTCCCGGCGTCGAGATCTCGTCCGGCTTCGGCCGCCGCGTCGATCCGTTCACGCGGCGACCCGCCCTTCACGCCGGCATCGATTTCTCGGCGCCGCACGGCACGTCGATCCTGGCAAGCGCCGGCGGGCGCGTTCGTCGCGCCGGTCCGTTCGGCGCCTACGGCCGGACCATCGAAATTGACCACGGCGATGGCCTCGTCACGCGCTACGGACATGTCTACCGGATCCTCGTCCGGGTCGGCGACACGGTGCTGCCCGGCCAGGCGATCGCAACCGTCGGTTCGACCGGCCGTTCCACCGGGCCGCATCTGCATTTCGAGATCCTGCGCGAGGGCCGACAGGTGCATCCGGACCTGTACCTCGAGGGCGAGGGCCCTGATGCCCGCTGACCGAGGAACTGCGTCATCGACACCAACTGGCTGACACACGCGCGATTCGAAGTCATCGCCCCGAAACTGGACCGGCGTCAGTGGCTGATTGCCGGCGCTGCGCTGCTGCTGCTGCTGGTCGCGGCCGGTCGCGGCTTTGCGGGCGACCTGTACCTGTCGGCGCGCGAACTCGCCGCCTTGCGCCAGGAGCGGGAGCTGCTCGCCGCCGACGTCGAGCGCCTGCGGACGGAACTGGCCCTCGAGAGTGCAACGGGCGACGAACTCGAGCGGCATGCGGCAGAATTGAATGCGCAGGTTGCTGAACTCAGTGGACAGGTGGAGTTCCTGAAAGCCCGCAGGGCACCCGGCAAGAGCGCCGATTGATTCGACCAACGAAAATCGAGGACAGATTCATGTTTCGCAGGAAAAACGACATGGTCATCGACGTCAGCCGCCTCGCAGGCCTGCTGCCTCACGACACGTGCGTCCGCGGTGACGTCACTTTTGCCGGGGGCCTTCGGATCGACGGCCGGGTCGAAGGCAATGTCCAGAGCAAACCCGAAAGCAAGGGCCTCCTGGTCCTGAGCGAGAAGGGCATCGTCGTCGGCACGGTCAAGGTGCACGATGCAGTGATCAATGGCCATGTGGAAGGCGACCTGGAGGTCGAACACTTCCTCGAGTTGCAGGCCGGCGCGCGCGTGACCGGCAACATCAACTACCGGACGCTGAAACTCGATTGTGGCGCCACGGTGGATGGCAAGCTGGTGCGGATGGGCGATGAGCCAGCAGTCGCGGAAGCCGGCGAGGGTGTCAAGTCCAAAGTCCTCTCGTTTGCCAAGTCGCCCTAGTACAGGCGTGCGCAGTCAGATTGCTTCCGGCACCGTGCGTATCGCACCGCACGGGCACTCGGAGACGCACAGCCCGCAGCCCTTGCAGTAGTCGTAATTGAACTGGTAGCGCTGGCCGGGCCCGAGCTTGATCACGGCGTTGTCGGGACACACGCCATAGCAGTTGTCGCACTCGAAGCAGTTGCCGCAGGAGAGGCAGCGCCGCGCCTCGAATTGCGCCGTGACTTCGTCAAAACCGCCGACCACCTCGTCGAAAGTGGACTGACGCCTGATCGTGTCGAGCACCGGCTGCCGTGACTTGGGGGCATCCGCGTAGTACCAGGTGTTGAGCTTGTCGTAGGTCGCGAGTTCATGGACCTCCGGGTGCACCCAGGTCGTGCCCCGCAGCCAGGCATCGATGTGGCGCGCCGCGAGCTTGCCGTGGCCGATGCCGACCGTGACCGTCCGTTCGCCGCGGACCATGTCGCCGCCGGCAAAGATGCCGGGATGGCCGGTCATCATGTCGGGCCCCACTTTCGCGACGCCGTCCTGGATCTCGAGGCCCGGCACGCCGTCCAGCAACGACAGGTCCACGTCCTGCCCGAGCGCGAGGATCACGCAGTCCGTCGCCAGCGTTTCGAACTCGCCCGTCGGCTGCGGGTTGCCCTCGGCATCGAGTTGCATCTTCTCGACCGTGATGGAGGACTCGCCGGCCTGCTTGATGGTGGAGAGCCACTTGACGAGCACGCCCTCCTGCAGCGCTTCCTCGAGCTCCGACTCGTGCGCCGGCATTCGCTCCCGCGTGCGCCGGTAAACAATGACCGATTCCTCGGCGCCGAGGCGCTTCGCGGTGCGCGCGACGTCGAAGGCCGTGTTGCCTCCGCCGTAGACCACGACCCGCCGGCCGAGCAGGGGCTTCTCGCTGCCCTCCATGCTGCGCAACACGGAGATGGCATCGAGCATCCTCGCCGCGCTGCCCGCGGGGATGTAGGCCCGCTTGGCAATGTGCGCGCCGACCGCCAGGAACACCGCGTCGAAGCCGCCCCCGCGCATGGCTTCCCGCACATCCGTCACCTTCGAACCGAGCTCGAGCGTGATGCCAAGCTCGAGGATTCGGCGGATTTCCGCATCGAGTACCTCGCGCGGCAGGCGGTACTTGGGGATGCCGAAGCGCATCATGCCGCCTGGCACCGGTCCCGCCTCACGAATGGTCACCGCGTGGCCGAGGCGCGCGAGTTGATAGCCGGCCGAAAGTCCCGAGGGTCCGGCCCCGACGATCAGCACACGCTTGCCGGTCGCCGCAGCCGGCGCCGCGAACTTCCAGCCGCAACGCAGCGCCTCGTCGCCGAGGAAGCGCTCGATCGCATTGATGCCGACGCTCTCGTCGAGCTGCGCGCGGTTGCACGCGGTCTCGCAGGGGTGATAGCAGACCCGGCCCATGACGGCGGGCAGCGGGTTGTCCTGTGCGAGCACGCGCCAGGCTTCCTCGTAGTGCCCGGATTCGGCATGGAACAGCCAGCCCTGGATGTTTTCACCCGCGGGACAGGCGTGGTTGCAGGGCGGCAGCCGATCGACGTATTCGGGTCGGACCGTACGCCAGGACCCGGTCCGGTTGGCGAGGCTCGAGCCCGGATCGAGCGTGATGGCGAAGGGCTTGGTCTTCACGCGCGGCGTTCCACGTCGTCCTGCAGCCGGTAGCGCTGGATGTTTCGGTCGGCGTGCTGCTGGATCCGGTCGATGATGTCCTGGCGCGGCGGGTCCTTGAACAGGTGCGCGAAGCGCTGCTGCGGCCGCAGGTATTCCTCGACGGGGAGCTTGCGCCGGATCTTCGAGACGCGGGTCACCTGGCCGCCTTCCGCCTCGAGCACCGGGAACAGGCCCGTCTCCTTGGCGAGGCGCGCGATCTGGATCGTCGCCGCGGAATCGTGGCCCCAGCCGAGCGGGCAGGGCACCAGGATGTGGATGTAGCGCGCGCCGCGGAATTCCATCGCGCGGCGGACCTTCGCCTCGAGGTCGCGCAGTTCGGCGACGGTGGCGGTGGCGACGTACGGGATGTCATGCGCCATCGCGATCGCCGGCAGGTATTTGCCCTGACCGAAGCGGTTGCCCGGCGACTGGCCGACCGGCATCGTCGTGTTGGTGCGCGCAGCCGGCGGCGTCGCCGACGATCGCTGCACGCCCGTGTTCATGTAGCCTTCGTTGTCGTAGCAGATGTAGAGCACGTCGTCATTGCGCTCGAACATCCCGGACAGGCAGCCGAAGCCGATGTCCATGGTGCCGCCGTCGCCGCCCTGCGCAATCACGCGCACGTCGTGGCGGCCCTTGACGCGCATGGCCGCAGCGATGCCCGTTCCGACCGCCGCGGCATTGCCGAACAGCGAATGGATCCAGGGGATCTGCCAGGACGTTTCCGGATAAGGCGTCGAGAATACCTCGAGGCAGCCGGTCGCGTTCGCGGCGACCAGCTGGCGGTTCGTGGCTTCCATCGCCGCGTCGATCGCATAGCGTGCGCCGAGCGCCTCGCCGCAGCCCTGGCAGGCGCGATGCCCGGAGTTGAGCGAGTTCGTGCGCCGCATGTTGGCCTGCACCGAACGCTGGTCCTCCGCCAGCAGGCGGTTGCCGACCGTGAAGGTCCCGGTCTGGTAGAAGCGTATCGGCTGGTCGCTCATTGCATGCTCCTCAACCGACCTTGGCTGCGACCACGCCGAGGTCGCGCAGGATGCTCTCGGCGATCGGGCCGGAGCGGCGCTGCTCGCGTTCGCGTGCGAGCACGCGCTCGACCACCGCGTGGTCGAGATCCAGGAAGGTCACCGGCTCCAGGCGGCCCTCGACCGCTGCACCGAACAACTTCTGCAGCGACCCGCGGGTGATGGCGCGGCCGCCGAGTCCCGCGATCACGGTGTGCACGAGGTCGGACGGGCCGGCATAAGAGGCCGCGACATTGTTCGAGACGATGCCGCCGAGGCCCACGGCGAGGCTTTTCTCGAGCACGACCACGCGCCGGGCGGCCTTCAGTGCCTCGCGCACAGCCGCGGTCGGCCAGGGGCGGAAGCAGGTGATGCCGAGCACGCCGATCCGGATGCCCTGGTCGCGCATCCCGTCGACGGTGTCCTTGATCGTGCCGAGCACGGAACCGAGCGCCACGACCACCGTTTCGGCGTCGTCGATGCGGTAGCTGTGGGTGAGCCCGCCGCTCTCGCGGCCGAAGACGCGCCGGAACTCGTCGGCCCATGACGGCATCAGCTCGAGCGCCTGGCGCTGCTTGGCGTGCGCCAGGTAGCGCACTTCCATGAAGGCCTCGGGACCCACCATGGCGCCGATCGATATGGGATCCGCCGGGTCGAGTACCTGCCGCGGCTCGTAGCGCGGAAGGTAGGCGTCGACCTGCTCCTGCGTCGGCAGGTCCACGCGCTCGTACGCATGGGTCAGGATGAATCCATCCATGCACACCATCACGGGCAGCGACAGTTCTTCCGCCAGGCGGAAAGCCTGGATATGGAGGTCGAGCGCCTCCTGGTTGTCCTCCGCGAAGAGCTGGATCCAGCCGCAGTCGCGCTGGCTGAGCGCGTCCGTGTGGTCGTTCCAGATGTTGATCGGCGCGCCGATGGCGCGGTTCGCGACCGTCATGACGATCGGCAGGCCGAGGCCCGCTGCGTTGTAGACGGCCTCGGCCATGAACAGCAGGCCCTGGCTCGCGGTGGCGGTGTACGCCCGTGCGCCCGCAGCGGAGGCGCCGATCGCCACCGACATTGCCGCGAACTCGGATTCGACATTGATGAATTCGCAGGGTGCGAGGCGTCCGGCGGTCACCATGCGCCCGAGCGCCTCCACAATGTGGGTCTGCGGCGAGATCGGATAGGCGCAGATCACCTCGGGGCGGCAGAGCGCCACCGCCTCCGCAACGGCCGCCGAGCCCTCAATCTGCCTGAGCATGGACGGCCCCCTGCATTTCCCGCATGACGGAATCGTACGCCTCCTGCGCCGCGGCGACGTTGGCGTCCGCGATCTTTGTCGGGAACCGGTCGCGGATCGCGGCGATGACGGAGTCGAGCGAGATGCGTCCGGTGACCGCCGCGAAGCCGGCCAGCAGCGCGGCGTTCGGCACGGGCCGGCCGATATGCTTGAGGGCGAGTTCCGTTGCGGCCACCGTGCGGATCCGTTCGCGGCGGAACTGCCCCAGGAATTCGCTGAGGCCGAGTTCATCGAGCGAGCGCGTCGTGTTGATGAGCACGTAGCCGTCGGGGGCCAGGCCGCTGAACACGTCGACCTGGTGCAGCAGGGTCGGGTCCTGGATGATCAGGGCGTCGGGCGCCATGATCGGCTCGCGCAGCCGGATCGGCCGGTCATCCATGCGGCAGAAAGCGACCACCGGCGCGCCAGTGCGCTCGGAGCCGAAGCTCGGGAACGCCTGCGCGTGCCGGCCTTCGCGGAATGCCGCCACTGACAGCAGTTCGGCGGCGGTGACGACCCCCTGGCCGCCGCGGCCGTGGATGCGGACCTGGAACATGGCGCTCACCGCAGTGCCTCGTTCAATTCGGCAATTTCCCGCGGTCCGATCCGGCAGCAGCCGCCGACCAGGCGCGCGCCGTCCTCGATCCATTGCGGGGCGAGGGTTGCCAGGCTCTCGTGATCGCAGCTGCCGTGCCAGTCGCGCGTCTGTCCGTCCCAATGTTCGCCCGAGTTCGGATACACGACCAGGGCCTTGCCGGTGCCGGCCTTGAGCGCGCGGATGGCGGTGGCCACGACTTCGGGCTTCACGCAGTTCACGCCGACGGCGAAGACGTTCGGCACACGATCGAGCAGGCGCGCGCATTCGGTGAGCGGTTCGCCATGGGATGTGTGGACACCGTCGGGTGAAGTGAAACTCATCCAGGCGGCCGTACCCGGATGATCGGCGAGGAGCGCGGCGAGCGCGCGGGCCTCGTCCAGCAGCGGGATCGTCTCGCAGGCCAGGAATTCGGCGCCGGCGGCGGCGAGCACGCCGAAGCGCCTGGCGTGAAACCCGGCGAGCTGCCCGACCGAAAGGCCGTAGTCACCGCGGTATTCCGCGCCATCGTGCGAGATGGCGCCGTACGGGCCGATCGAGGCGGCGACGTACAAGGCGTGGCGCGCGTCGGGGTGATCCCGGCGATACCGCGCGCGGGCGGCGCGGGCCAGTTCGACCGAGCGGGTGAGCAGCGCGGTCGTTTCACTGGCCTCGAGCCCTGCTGCGGCTAACCCCTCGTAGCTCGCCTGGTAGCTGGCCGAGATCGCGCAGCGCGCGCCGGCGGCGAAGTAGTCGTAGTGCAGCTGCTCGATCGCCGCGGGATCGGTCCGCAGCACCTCGGCGGACCAGAGCTTGCCGGAGACGTCGTGGCCGCGCCGCTCGAGCTCGGTCGCGAGCCCGCCGTCCAGGATCATCAGTTCGTCGGTGAATCGGGCATTCACGATAGCAGTGCCAGCAATCCCTTCAGGATCTCGATCGGGCGCGGCGGACAGCCGGGGATGTGCAGATCCACCGGAACGACCTTCGAGACGCCGCCGGCCACGGCATAGCTCCCGGCGAAGCAACCGCCGTCCCTCGCGCAACCGCCGACCGCGACCACCCACTTCGGCGCGGGCGTCGCCGCATACGTGCGCTCGAGCGCTTCGCGCATGTTGTGCGTGACCGGGCCGGTGACCAGCAGCACGTCGGCGTGGCGCGGCGAGGCCACGAAGCGGATGCCGAAGCGTTCGAGGTCGTAGTACGCGTTGTTGAGCGCGTGGATCTCGAGTTCGCAACCATTGCAGGAGCCGGCATCCACCTGGCGGATCGCCAGGCTGCGCCCGAGGCGCCTGCGGGAGGCCCGCTCGAGCGCGAGCGCCAGTTCCGCGAGCGCGGCATCGTCCGCCGCCGGCGCAGTTTCGGTCAGCGGCGCCTTGACGAGGATCTCAAAGAGGAGCTTGCGCATTGGCTGCCATCCTCAGAGATCGTGGCCGGAATAGGAACAGTTGAACGACTTGTTGCAGAGCGGGAAGTCCGCAACGATGTTGCCCTCGATCGCGACCTCGAGCAGCGGCCACTGGAACCAGGAGGGATCGCGCAGGTGGCAGCGCTCGATGCGCCCGTCCGCGCCGAGCCGCAGCCACACGAGCACGTCGCCACGAAAACCCTCCACGAGCGCGATTCCCTCGTGCGCCGAATGCGCGGCTGCGAGGCCCTCGCGGAACGGCCCGGCTGGCAGGTGCGCGAGCAGCTGCTCGACGAGCGCGAGGCTCTGCTCGACTTCATGGACGCGGATCCAGACCCGCGCATCCACGTCGCCGGCGTCGAGGCCCGGCACCTGGAACTCGAGTTCGTCGTACGGCGCATAGCCGGGGGCGCGGCGCGCGTCGAAGGCGCGGCCCGAGGCGCGGCCGACGAAGCCGCCGGCGCCAAAGCGCCGCGCGAGCAGCGGCTTCAGGATGCCGGTGCCGACCGTGCGGTCCTGCAGCGAGGCCGTGTTGTCGTACAGGTCGACCAGATGCGGGAAGCGGTGGCGCGCCTCGGCGACCAGCGCCCGGATGGCCGCGACACCTCGTGGGTCGATGTCGCAGGCGATGCCGCCAGGGACGATGACGTCGCGCATCAGCCGGTGGCCGAAGGCGAGGTCCGCCGCACGCAGCACCTGTTCGCGCAGCACGCCGCAGTGGGCGTGCAGCAGCGAGAAGGCGGCGTCATTGCAGATCGCGCCGATGTCCCCGAAATGATTGGCGAGGCGCTCGAGCTCCGCCATCAGCGCGCGCAGCCACTGCGAGCGGCGTGGCGCCTCGACCTGCAGCGCCGACTCGACCGCGCGGGCGAAGGCAAAGGCATAGGCGACGGTGCTGTCGCCCGAGACGCGGCCTGCGAGTTCGGCGCCGCGGGCAGGATCGGCACCCACCATCAGCCCCTCGATGCCCTTGTGCACGTAGCCGAGCCGCTCTTCAAGCCGCACGATGGTCTCGCCGCTCGCGGTGAAGCGGAAATGCCCGGGCTCGATGATGCCGGCATGCACCGGGCCGACCGGGATGCGGTGCAGGTGCTCGCCCTCGACCGGCAGGAACGGATAGCGCGGCGCGTCCGCGGACACACGCGCGGCATCGCCGAGCGGGTGGCGGAATCCCCAGCGTCCGTGATCGAGCCACGGCCGCGCGTCAGGCAGGCCGGCTGCCTGCAGTCCGAACAAATCCTGGATCGCGCGCTCGAGGCGGATCGCCGGCGCGTGCAGTTCGGCAACCGAGGGAAACTGGCCGTCGGGGCAGGCGAGGCTCAGCACGCCGATCGCGGCGCCCGGCTCGTCGAGCAGCGCCATGTGCACGGCATCCGCCTCGCCCCAGAGGCCGAGCAAAGTGACGCTTCCCTGCGTCAGGCACTCGGCGGCCAGGGTCCAGGTATCGGCATCCACCACTGCGCGCGGCCACGGCCGGTGCGCCGCCACGCCCTGCCCGGCCTGCAGCAACTCGCCGAGCGACGGCGCATCGATGACCGGCGTCGGTGTGCGGGTCTCGCTCATCCGAGCATCGCCGCGACGTGACGGAACCACTCGACCAGCGGCGGCGGCAGGTAGATGCCGGCCATGAGCACCAGGGCGAGGTGCAGGTACATCGGCACATAGGACGCCTTGGCGGGTGCGACGCTGCCGCGCACCGGCCCGAAAGCCACGCTGTTGAGCCGCAGGAACAGGGCGCCGAGCGCGACCAGCAGCCCGAGCACCAGCGGGATCGCGAGCAGCGGCTGCCGGGCAAAGGTCGAGGTGACGATCAGGAACTCGCTCATGAAGATGCCGAGTGGCGGCAGGCCGGCGATCGCGACCACGCCGATCACGAGCCCCCAGCCCAGCCACGGATGCGACACGGTCAGGCCGCCGATGTCGGCCATCTTCTGCGTGCCCTTGACCTGCGCGATGTGGCCGACGCCGAAGAATATGGCCGACTTCGTCAGGCTGTGGAGCACCATGTGCAGCAACCCGGCGAAGTTCGCGAGCGGCCCGCCCATGCCGAAGGCAAAGGCGATGATGCCCATGTGCTCGATCGAGGAATAGGCGAACAGGCGCTTGATGTCGCGGCGCCGGTACAGCATGAACGCCGCGAACACGAGCGAGACCAGGCCCATCGTCACCATCAGCGGACCCGGCGCAAGCGCCTCCGGGTTGGCCGCGAGCAGCAGCTTGAAGCGCAGCACCGCGTACAGCGCGACGTTCAGCAGCAGGCCCGAGAGCACGGCCGAGATCGGCGTCGGGCCCTCCGCGTGCGCATCGGGCAGCCAGGCGTGCAGCGGCGCGAGGCCGACCTTGGTGCCGTAGCCGAGCAGCAGGAAGATGAAGGCGAGGTTCAGCAGCGACGGATCGAATTGCGCCGCGTGCTGGATGAGCACGGACCACACCATCGCATCCTGGCCCTGGCCGATGACCGGATGCGCGGCCATGTACACGAGGATCGTGCCGAAGAGCGCGAGCGCGATGCCGACGCTGCCGAGGATGAAGTACTTCCAGGCGGCCTCCAGCGCCTCGTGCGTGCGGTAGATGCCGACCATCAGCACGGTGGTCAGCGTCGCGAGCTCGATCGCGACCCACATCAGGCCGATGCTGTTGGCCAGCAGCGCGAGGTTCATGCCGAACATCAGCGCCTGATACATCGCGTGGTAGAAGCGCAGGTACCCGGGCGTCAGCCGCCCGGTGTCGAGCTCGTGCTGGATGTAGCTCGCGCTGAACATACTGGTCGTGAACCCGACCAGCGTGCCAAGCACGATGAAGACAATATTGAGGTCGTCCACCAGCAGGTAAGCGCCGGGCGCAGGCCGGCCGCCGAGCAGCAGCACGAGCGCCGCTGCGAATGTCAGGGACGTGGCCAGCACGTTGAGCCGCGCGGTCAGCCGGTACCCGGGCAGCACGGCGAGCAGCAGGGCGGCGCCGAGCGGGATCAGCAGGATCGCGCGGATGGCGTAGTCGCCGAGTCCGGTCATTGCCGCTCACCGCGGTGACGGTCGAGCGCCTGCACGTCCACCGTGTCGAAGCGCTCGCGGATCCGGAACAGGAAGATGCCGATCACGATGAACGCGATCAGGATCGAGAAGGCGACACTGATCTCGACCACCAGCGGCATGCCCTTGGCGCCGGTCGCGGCGAGCACCAGGCCGTTCTCGAGCGACATGAAGCCGACCACCTGGCTGACGGCGTTGCGCCGCGTCACCATCATCAGCAGGCCGAGCAGCACGACCGCGAGCGCGAACGCGAGGTCCTCGCGTGCGAGCGGGTCGGCGCCCTCGGTGACCTGCAGCATCACCGCGATCGAGAGCGCGACCAGGCCCATGCCGGCCAGCATCGTCGGGCCGACGCCGATCACGGTCTCGACCTCGCGATGGATGCCGAGCTTCTGGATCATGCGGTGCAGCGCGCCCGGTATCACGAGGCCCTTGAAGACGAAGGCGATGCCCGCGGTCACGTAGAGGTGCGGCGCGTCCTGCATGTGAGCCTGCCAGCCGACCGACGCGGCGAGCACCAGCGCGTGCAGCGCGAAGATGTTGAGGAGCGCGTACAGGCGGTCCTGGTACAGCATCATGAAGCTGACCAGCACCAGGCCGCCGGCGAACAGGTGGGCGATGTCGAACGCCAGCCGGTCCATCAGAGGCTCCTCGACACGAACATCAATAGCGTCGCGAGCAGCCCGAGCATCAGCGCCGCGCCCAGGAACTCCGGCACGCGGAACACGCGCATCTTCGCGATCGCCGTCTCGAACAGCGCCAGCAGCGTGCCGGCGACGGCGAGCTTGCCGAGCCAGGCCGCGGCGCCCAGCGCGAACGCCCACGGCCCGGCGCCCGGCGGCGCGAGTCCCCAGGGCGCGAACAGGCAGGCGATCAGCGAGACGTAGAGCAGCAGCTTGAGGAACGAGGCGAACTCGATCATCGCCAGGTGACGCCCGGAGTACTCGAGCACCATCGCCTCGTGCACCATCGTCAGCTCCAGGTGCGTCGCCGGGTTGTCCACCGGGATGCGCGCGTTCTCCGCGATCGCCACCATCACCAGCGCGATCAGCGCCATGCCCACGGAAACGCGCAGGCCGACCTCGGGGGAGTTCATGAAGTCTGCGACGGTCGAGAGCTGGGTCGAACCCGCGACCAGCGCAAGCGTGAAGGCGATCAGGAGCATCGCGGGTTCGGCGAGCGAGGCGATCATCACCTCGCGGCTGGAGCCGATGCCGCCGAAACTGGTGCCGACATCCATGCCCGCGAGCGCGAGCAGGAAGCGCGCGCTGCCGAGGAGCGCGATGATGGCGATCAGGTCCGCGCTCCAGCTGTAGAGCAGGCCGGTCGCGAACGTGGGCACCAGCGCGGCGGCGACCCAGGTGGTCGCGAAGATCAGGTAGGGCGCTGCCCGGAACAGCCAGGAGGCGTTCTCGGCCAGCACCACCTCCTTGCGCAGCAGGCGCAGCAGGTCGCGGTACGGCTGGAACACGGATGGCCCGCGCCGGCGCAGCAGGCGCGCCTTCAGCTTGCGCACGAACCCGGTCAGCAGCGGCGCGAGCAGCAACACCAGCGTCATCTGCGCGAACTGGGTCAGCAGATCCGGTATCAGGGCCATATCGCGAGCACCAGCAGGAGCGTGACCAGCGCCAGGAACACGAGGCTGAGGTAGCGCCGGATCGTCAGGAACTGCAGCACGTTCAGCCGCTCGGCGGCGAACCCGACGAAGCCCGCGACCGGGGCGTAGAGCCAGTCCCACAGCAGGTCGCGGATGACCGCGACGTGGCGCGCGGGCGCGGTGCTGCCGGGCGGCGGCATTTCGACCTGTTCACGGGCAGCGAATATCCACGTTCCGAACACGCGGCGGATCGGCTGCGCAAAACTGCCGGCCGTGTACTGCGTCGCCGGATCCGGGTCCGGGGTGCCGCAGTCCCAGGCCGGGGCGCGGCGACGCGCGCGCGAGGCGAAGCGATGGATGATCACGACCGCGAGCGAGGCGGAAAGCGCGATGAACGCGAATACCAGCCAGCCGTTGTAGGAACTGCGCCCGGCGGCGACCGGCACGATGGAAAGCCAGTCCACGCCCGCCTGCAGCGGCATACGCTCGCCGAGCAGCAACTGCATCGCCGGCGCGAGCGCGTCGATCACCAGGCCTGGCAGGATGCCGGCGGCGAGGCAGAGTGCGGCGAGCGCGAACATCGCGGTCAGCGAGAACCCGTCGGCCTCTTTCGCGTCGCGCGCCGCGTCGGAGCGCGGACGGCCGAGGAAACTGATACCAAAGGCTTTGACGAAGCAGGCCGCGGCGAGCGCGGCCGACAACGCCAGCATGCCGCCGACCGCCGGCACCATGATCTTGAGCGCCCACTGCGGCAGTTCCGGGCTCTGCAGGATGGCCTGGAAGGTCAGCCATTCCGAGACGAAGCCGTTCAGCGGCGGCAGCGCCGAGATCGCGATGCAGCCGATGAGGAAAGCGAAGGCGGTCCTGGGCATGCGATGGATCAGCCCGCCGAGGCGCTCCATGTCCCGTTCGCCGGTTCCGGCCAGCACCGCGCCCGCGCCGAAGAACAGCAGGCTCTTGAACACGGAGTGGTTGAAGACGTGGAACAACGCCGCCGTCAGCGCCAGCGCCGCGGCCGCCGGCAGGCCGTTGGCGCCGAAAGCGAGCGCGAGGCCCAGGCCGATGAAGATGATGCCGATGTTCTCGACCGTGTGATAGGCGAGGAGGCGCTTGAGGTCGTGCTGCATCAGCGCGTAGAGGACGCCCAGCACGGCGGTGGCGCCGCCGACGACCAGCACCAGGAAGCCGGACCACCACTGCGGCGGGCCCAGCAGTTCAAACACGATGCGGATGAATCCGTACACGGCGACCTTGGTCATGACGCCGCTCATCAGCGCCGAGACGTGGCTCGGCGCCGCCGGATGCGCGAGCGGCAGCCAGGCATGCAGCGGCACCACGCCCGCCTTGGAGCCGGCGCCGAGCAGCACCAGCGCGAGGACCAGGAACGCCGCTCCCGGCGCGTGCACGGAGCCGCGCATCGCATCGAAGGTGTAGTCGCCGCCGGTGGCGAGCAGGCCGAATGCGAGCAGTAGCGCGAGCGTGCCGAAGCTCGCCATGATCAGGTAGACATAGCCCGCGCGCGCGTTGTCGCTCACCTGATGATGTGCCATCACGAGCGCCCAGGAAGAGAGCGACATGAATTCCCACGAGAGCAGGAAGCTGAAGGCGTCGTCCGCGAGCACCACCAGGTTCATGCCGGCGAGGAACAGCGGGTAGAAAGGCAGCACGCGCTGCGGCGACTGCTCGTGCCGTCCGTAGCCGAGCGCGAACAGGGACGCTGCGGCGCCGCCGAGCCCGACCACGAAGGCGAAGAACGCGGAGAGCGCATCGAGGCGGAAATGCGCGCCCTGCCACGGCAGGCCGAGCGGCAACCAGGCCGTGGAGGGCGTGGCAGCGGGATCGAGCAGGTGTGAAAGCGCGACCGCCGCCATCGCGGCGCATACGACAAGCGCGATGCCGTAGACGAGGCGCCGTCCCGCGGCGCGCCCGCCGAGTGCGATGCCGAGGAGCGCGGTCGCCAGCAGCGCGGCAACACCGGCCAGCAGCAGCACGATCTCCGGGTTCACTTGAGCCGGACGCCGCGGCCCGTGACACGGCTCGCGGCGCCTTCCGCGATCAACTCGACACCGGCGCCGTCGAGCGCGGTGATCAGCTTCATCATCGAGTCGACGTTGCCGCGGATCACACCGTCGCTCGCTTCCATGCGCTGGATGGTGGGCACCGACAACCCGGCGAGATCAGCGAGTTCGCGCTGATCGATGCCGAGCAGCCCGCGGGCGGCACGTAACTGGGCTGACGTGATCATAAAGCGGGTATTGGTCTGTCTGATGCAATATACATCAGAACTAATATGTCAGACCATGAGATTGATGGAACATGCCGACCCTCCGGCCGCTAAAGGCAAGCGGCCAGGGTCGTTATCGGCTAGAATGCACGGGTCTGGTAATCCCTCGTTCTGCCTTGCTTGGCCCGTTCTGCCGCTTCGGCGCGCTATCCGACCAGGTCCAGTCAATATCGAAGCATTGCCTAACCAGCAGGTGGATATCCGCCTGCCGTAATCCTTTCAAAGAGTAATCCATAGTGACCAAGTTATTTGTCGGTAATCTGCCCTTCTCCGCAACTGAAGAGTCCGTCCGCGCGCTGTTTGCGCCGCACGGCAAGATCGAGTCCCTTGCCCTGATCAACGACCGTGAAACCGGCCGCCCCCGCGGTTTCGGCTTCATCGAGATGTCGAATGCCGATGCAGCGAATGCCATGCAGGCGCTGAACGGCAAGAACTTCGAGGGACGCGACCTCAAGGTGAACGAAGCCCAGGCGCGCGAGCGCAGTGGCGGCGGCGGCGGCGGCAACCGCGGCGGCGGAAATCGTTACTGATTTTCGCCCAGGGTCGGCGGCAGGCCGGGACGGTTTCCCGTGTTGACGGCAATCATCTTCGGCCTGTCGGCGATCGCGATCTACCTCGGCAAACGCTGGCATGGCGCCAGGTCCGAGGTTCTTGAACTCCAGGCGCAGAACGCTCTTCTCAGGCGACGCATCGCCAGGAGCGCGCGCTAGTCCGGTCCGGTTACGCAGGAGGGTACGCCGATGCGCATTGTGTCCCGCACCACCCGTTCGCTCCTCGAGCAGAAGCGCGAGAAGTCGCTGCGCAGGCGCGTAGCGGCGGGGACGATTGCCAAGGCGTTTCCGCGCGTGGAACAGATCCGGCTGCAGCTGCGGTTCCTGCCGACGGCGGGCTCCGTTCCCGCCGCGCAGATCCACGCCCTGTATCCGTCCGCACCGGCGTACTTCGAGTTTGCCTGCCCTTACGGTGACTGCGACGGCAGCTTCGACCTCAACAGCGTCGTCCTGCCGCTCCTGGCCGACAACGGCGCACGGGCCGAAGGCACGATGCTGTGCTCTGGCACGCGCACGGCCGCCGGCATGACGCGCCAGCCCTGCAAGCTCCGCGCCGACTACTGGGTCAGCGCGCAGCACCAGTCGATCGTCCGGGCCGCGGGCTGACGCTCCATACACGGTTGATTTAGACTCCGGCCGAGCGCAATCAGCGCCAGGAGCCGGGCATGAGCAAGCTGACCTGCGGCCTGATCCAGATGGGCCTCAAGGGCGACACCGCGATGCCGCCCGATCGCATCCGCGATCTGATGATCGAAGCCCACATCCCGTATATCGAACAGGCGGCCGCCAGGGGCGTCCAGGTCCTGTGCTTTCAGGAAGTCTTCACGCAGCCCTATTTCTGCCCGGGACAGGACCGCAAGTGGTATGCGGCGGCGGAACGGATGCCGGACGGCCACACGACGCGCCTCATGCAGGAGTACGCGAAGAAGCACCGCATGGTGATCGTCGTGCCGCTGTACGAGGAGGCGATGACGGGGGTGTACTACAACACCGCGGGTGTGATCGACGCGGACGGCACGTTCCTCGGCAAGTACCGCAAGAACCACATCCCGCAGGTCGACCCGGGCTTCTACGAGAAATTCTTCTTCAAGCCGGGTGACCTCGGCTATCCGGTGTTCGAGACGGCCTACGTCAAGCTCGGCGTCTACATCTGCTATGACCGGCATTTCCCCGAGGGCTGGCGCGCGCTCGCGCTCGGCGGCGCGGAGTACATCGTCAATCCCTCGGCGACCGTCGCCGGCCTCAGCAAGTACCTGTGGGAACTCGAGCAGCCGGCTTCGGCCGCTGCCAACGGGGTGTTCATCGGCGCGATCAACCGCGTCGGCAAGGAAGAACCATGGGCCGCGAAGATGGGCGAGTTCTACGGCTCGAGCTACATCGTCAACCCGCGCGGCAAGATCGAGGCGCAGGCGAGCTACGACAAGGATGAATTGCTGGTGCACACCGTAGACCTCGACCTGATCCGCGAGGTGCGCAACACCTGGCAGTTCTTCCGCGACCGCCGCCCGGAGACCTACGGATCGCTGGTCTGAGGCGATGCCCGAACTGAAAACCGTCAGTCAGGCGGTGGCGGTCGGCGGTTTCTTCGAACTGGACGCCGGCACCGACGTGACGACCAGCCCGCGCTACAATGCGGACATCGCGCCGACGCGGATCCGCCAGCGCACCTGGAATCACTGGCACATCGCCGCGCTCTGGGTCGGCATGGCGATCTGCGTGCCGACCTACACGCTCGGCGGCGTGCTGACGGCCTATTTCGGGCTGTCGATCGCCGAGGCGCTGTGGACGATCCTGATCGCGAACGTCGTGATCCTGGTCCCGCTGACGCTCAACGCGTTTCCCGGCACCAAGTACGGCATCCCGTTTCCGGTGATGCTGCGCTCGTCCTTCGGCATCATCGGTTCCAACGTGCCGGCGCTGATCCGGGCGCTGGTCGCCTGCGGCTGGTTCGGCATCCAGACGATGTTCGGCGGCATCGCCGTGCACCTGCTGTTCTCGGCGGTGTCGGACTCCTGGGCCGCGCTCGGCGGCACCGGTGAAGTGCTCGGCTTCTTCATCTTCTGGCTCGCCAACGTCTGGGTCGTGATCCGCGGCTCCGAGTCCATCAGGCACATGGAGATGTTCGCGGCGCCCATGCTGCTTGCGGTCGGCATCGGGCTGGTCGCCTGGGCCTGGCCGCAGGCCTCGGTGACCGAGTTGCTCGCGCAAGCGCCCGCTCGCCCGGAGGGCGCGCCGCTCGCCGGATACTTCTTCGGCGGCCTCACGGCGATGGTCGGTTTCTGGGCGACGCTGTCGCTCAACATCCCGGACTTCAGCCGATTCGCGGATTCGCAGAAGAGCCAGATCGTGGGGCAGCTGATCGGGCTGCCGCTGACGATGTTCCTGTTCGCGGGCCTCGGCGTGCTGATGACGGCAGCGTCGCCGGCGCTGGTCGGCGAAACCGTGTCGGACCCGATCACGCTGATCGGCCGCATCGACAGCCCGTTCTGGACCGTGGTCTCGATGCTCGTGATCATCCTCGCGACGATCTCGACCAATACCGCCGCGAACATCGTCTCGCCGACCAACGACTTCCAGAACGTGGCGCCGCGCCTGATCAACCAGACGCGGGGCGTCCTGCTGACCGGTGTGATCGGCATCCTGCTGATGAGCTGGGAACTGATGAAGAAGCTCGGCTGGCTCGAGTCGGACGTCAGCGTCGAGAGCCTCTACTCGAACTGGCTGATCGGCTATTCGAGCCTGCTGGGCCCGATCGCCGGGATCATGATCGTCGACTATTTCGTGATCCGGCGGCAGCGCTACGACCTCGTCGGCCTGTACCGCGACGACGGGCCGTACCCGGCGTGGAACCGGGCGGGATTCACGGCCTTCCTGGTCCCGGTCGGGTTGACGCTGGTCGCCATCGCGACCGGCTGGCTGGGCTGGTTCTACGACTACGGCTGGTTCACCGGGTCGCTGCTCGGCGGGATGATCTATTATCTGCTGGGACGGAAGAGGCAGGTACCTTGGCACTCCTGATCCGCGGCGGAACGGTCGTGACGGCGGAACAGACGGTTCGCGCCGACGTGCTGTGCGACGAGGGTCGCATCGTGCAGGTGGGCGCGGACCTGCCGGCGCCCGCCCGCTGCGAGGTCCTCGATGCCGGTTCCCGCTACGTGATGCCGGGCGGCATCGATCCGCACACGCACATGCAGCTGCCCTTCATGGGCACGGTCGCGAGCGACGACTTCTACACCGGCACGGCCGCGGGCCTCGCCGGCGGGACGACGATGATCATCGACTTCGTCATCCCGAACCCGAAGCAGAACCTGCTCGAGGCATATCGCGAATGGCGCGGCTGGGCCGAAAAGGCGGTCGCGGATTACTCGTTCCATGTCGCCATCACGTGGTGGGACGAAACCGTCGCCGCCGACATGGAGACGCTGGTGCGCGACCACGGCGTCAACAGCTTCAAGCATTTCATGGCGTACAAGGGCGCCATCATGGCGGACGACGAGACGCTGGTGAACAGCTTCTCGAAGGCGATCACGCTCGGCGCCATCGTCACCGTGCACGCGGAGAACGGCGAGCTCGTCTACCGCCTGCAGGACCAGATCTACCGGCAGGGCATCACCGGCCCCGAGGGCCATCCGCTGTCGCGGCCGCCGGAAGTCGAGGGCGAGGCGGCGAATCGCGCCATACGCATTGCCGAAGTGCTGCGCGTGCCGGTGTACATCGTGCACGTGTCCTGCCGGCAGGCGCTGGAAGCCATCACGCGCGCGCGCAATGAAGGCCAGCGGGTCTTCGGCGAGGTGCTGGCGGGCCACCTGCTGGTCGATGACTCGGTGTACCGCGACCCGGACTTCACGCGCGCCGCGGCGCACGTGATGAGCCCGCCGTTCCGCTCCACCGAGCACCAGGCGGCGCTGTGGCGCGGCCTGCAGTCCGGCAACCTGCAGACGACGGCGACGGACCACTGCTGCTTCTGCGCGCCGCAGAAGGCGGCGGGCAGGGACGACTTCCGCAAGATCCCGAACGGCACGGCCGGGGTCGAGAACCGCATGGAAGTGCTGTGGCACCACGGCGTGGGCACCGGCCGGCTGACGATGAATGAGTTCGTGCGCGTCACCTCGACGAACGCCGCCCAGATCTTCAACGTCTACCCGCGCAAAGGCAGTTTCTCGGTGGGCGCCGACGCGGACCTCGTGGTCTGGGACCCGAGAGCCAGCAAGACGATCTCGGCGAAGACACACCGGCAGAACATCGACTTCAACATCTTCGAGGGCATGACGGTCCAGGGCTCGGCCTCGCACACCGTCAGCGCGGGCAAGGTCGTCTACGCGAACGGCGACCTGCGGGTCGAGCGGGGCGCGGGCCGCTACGTGAACCGGCCGCCATTCGCGCCGTACTACGACGCCGTGAAGAAGCAGTCCGAGCTCGCGAAGCCGAGCGCCGTCTCCCGCCCCCGGCGCTGAGCCGATGGATCGCCCGCAACCCGACGTCGCCCCGGGCCGCCTCACCGCCGCCGAGATCGAGCGGAATTTCCGGGACCTGCATCCGCCGCTGTCGAAGTCCGAGGCGCTGATCGCCGCCGATCGCTGCTACTTCTGTTACGCGGCGCCGTGCACGACCGCCTGTCCGACCGGCATCGACATCCCGCGCTTCATCCAGTCGATCCGGAGCGGAGACATCGAGGGCGCCGCGAGGACCATCCTGTCCGAGAACGTCATGGGCGGGATGTGCGCGCGGGTCTGCCCGACCGAGGTGCTGTGCGAGCAGGCCTGCGTCCGGAATGCGCACGAAGAGAAGCCAGTCGACATCGGCCTGCTGCAGCGCTACGCGACCGACCCGGTGTTCGAGTCCGGCCAGCAGTTGTTCGAACGCGCACAGCCCACCGGCAAGCGCGTCGCCGTCGTCGGCGGGGGCCCAGCGGCCCTGTCCTGCGCTCACCGGCTCGCCTGCTTTGGCCACGAGGTCACGGTCTATTGCCGCGATGCGAAGCTCGGCGGCCTCAACGAGTTCGGGATCGCGGCCTACAAGACGGTCGATGACTTCGCGCAGCGCGAGGTCGCCTGGATCCTGTCGATCGGTGGCATCGATGTGCGCACCGGCGTCGCTCTCGGGGGCGAACTGTCACTCGCGCAGCTGTGCCGCGGCCACGACGCCGTATTCCTCGCGGTCGGCCTGGCCGGCGTCAATGCGCTCGGCCTCGAGTCGGAGAACCTCCCGGGCGTCATCGATGCGGTCGAGTACATCGCCGGACTCCGGCAGGCGCGCGACAAGTCGCAGTTGCCGGTCGGCCGGCGCGTGGTCGTGATTGGCGGCGGCATGACGGCGATCGACATCGCCGTGCAGAGCAGGCGGCTCGGTGCCGAGGACGTCACGATCGTCTACCGCCGCGGGCAGGAGCACATGGGCGCCAGCCGCTTCGAGCAGGAACTGGCGCAGGGCAGCGGCGTGCGCATCCGGCACTGGGCGCGGCCCGTGCGCCTGGTCGGCAAGGAACATGTCACGCGGGTCGAGTGCGAGTACACGCGCATCGGCGCCGACGGCAGGCTCGAGGGAACGGGCGAGACCTTTGCATTGCAGGCGGATATCGTCTTCAAGGCCATCGGCCAGGAGATCGACTGGGACGAGCTGGGCGCCACGTCCCGCGTGCTGCGCGTGAGCAACGGCCGCATCGGGGTGGATGCCCATCGCAAGACGTCGCTCGACAACGTCTGGGCGGGCGGCGACTGCGTCGCCGGCGGCCAGGACCTGACGGTCACGGCGGTGCAGGACGGCAAGATCGCCGCGCAGGCGATCGATCGCTACCTGCGGTCCGGGGGTTGAATGCCATGAACATGTACGCAACGGGTGGCGTCGACCTGGCCTCGGAGTTCCTCGGCATCCGGTCGCCGAATCCCTTCTGGCTCGCTTCCGCGCCGCCGACCGACAAGGCCTACAACGTCAACCGCGCCTTCGAGGCGGGGTGGGGCGGGGTGGTCTGGAAGACGCTCGGCGAGGACCCGCCGATCGTCAACGTCAGCGGCCCGCGTTACGGCGCGATCCACGCGAACGACCGCCGCGTGATCGGTTTCAACAACGTCGAACTGATCACCGACCGCCCGCTCGCGACCAACCTCGCGGAAATCCGCCAGGTCAAGCGCGACTGGCCGGACCGGGCGCTGGTCGTGTCGGTGATGCTGCCGATGAACCGCGAGGCCTGGGCGAAATACGTGCCGATGATCGAGGACACGGGCGCGGACGCGCTCGAGCTCAATTTCGGCTGCCCGCACGGCATGTCCGAACGCGGCATGGGCTCGGCGGTCGGCCAGGTGCCGGAGTACATCCAGCAGGCGGCCGAGTGGTGCAAGGCAGTTGCCCGCATCCCGGTCATCGTCAAGCTGACGCCGAACGTGACCAACATCATGGGCCCCGCCCGGGCGGCGAAGGAAGGCGGCGCCGACGCGGTATCGCTGATCAACACGATGAACTCGATCATGCGCGTCGACTACGACACGCTGACGATGTATCCGGCAACCGATGGCATGGGCTCGCACGGCGGCTACTGCGGACCTGCGGTCAAGCCGGTGGCGCTGCACATGGTCGCCGAGATTGCGCGCAACGAAGCGACCCGCGGCCTGCCGATCTCCGGCATCGGCGGCGTCACCGACTGGCGCGATGCGGTCGATTTCCTGGCGCTCGGCGCCAGCAATGTGCAGGTGTGCACTGCCGCGATGGTGTATGGGTTCAAGATCATTGACGACCTGACCAGCGGCCTTTCGCATTTCCTGCGCGACAAGGGCATGACCCGGGTCGCGGACCTCGTCGGGCGGGCCGTTCCGTCCGTGACGGACTGGAAGTTCCTGAACCTGAACTACGTGGTGAAGGCGCGCATCAACCAGGACCTCTGCATCCAGTGCGGCCGCTGCCACATCGTCTGCGAGGACGCCTCGCACCAGGCGATCACCCACACGGTGAATGGCAAGCGCCGCTTCGAGGTCATCGACCAGGAATGCGTCGGCTGCAATCTCTGCGTCAGCGTCTGCCCGGTCGTGGACTGCATCACCATGGAACAGCTGACGTCCGGCGTGGACAGCCGCACGGGACGGGCGATCACCAGCGAAAAAATGGACTGGACGACGCATCCGAACAATCCGATGCGGCGCCAGCCCCCATGACGCCTGATTACCAGGCGATGCTCCAGGTCGCGATCGAGGAAGCGCGGCAGGGCCTCGCGGAGGGCGGCATCCCGATTGGCGCGGCGCTGTTCGACGCCAATGGCAAGGTAATTGGGCGCGGCCACAACCGGCGCGTGCAGGAGAACGACCCTTCGGTACACGGCGAAACTGACGCCTTCCGCAAGGCCGGCCGCCAGCGCTCCTACCGCGACAAGATCATGGTGACGACGCTCGCACCCTGCTGGTACTGCAGCGGTCTCGTGCGCCAGTTCAACATCGGCACCGTCGTGGTCGGCGAGTCGGTCAATTTCGAGGGCGGGGTCCGGTGGCTGCGCGACTGCGGGGTACGGGTCATCGACCTGAACTCGGCCGACTGCGTCGCCATGCTGGGGACGTACATCCGCGCCAACCCGGACATCTGGAACGAGGATATCGGGGAGGCATAGCCTCCGCGGTTGCCAAGTGGATTATGATCGCACCACTCAAACCATGGCCTTTAGGGGGGTCGCAATGAACAAGAAGAACCTGGCGCTGGTACTGGGCGCCATGCCGGTCGCGGGTCTCGGCGTCAGCCAGGCCGTGCTGGCACAGGGCACCGAAAAGCCCGTATTCGAGGAAGTCATCGTCACGGCGCAGAAGCGAGAGCAGAGCATCTACGACGTGCCGGTCGCGATCAGCGCGTTCAGCGCGGATACGATCGAAAGGCAGGGCATCACCGATTTGACGGATCTTGGCAAGTTCGTGCCGAACCTGAACGTCACCGGGTTTTCCGCGGGCCATACCTCCTCGGCCAACCCGTTTATCCGCGGCATCGGCTTGCAGGACCACCTGATCACGACCGACCCGGGCGTCGGCGTCTATGTGGACGGCGTGTACCTGGGCCGCCAGGTCGGCCAGAACTGGAGCCTTGCCAACATCGAGCGCATGGAAGTACTGCGCGGACCGCAGGGCACCCTGTATGGACGCAACTCGATCGGCGGCGCCATCAACATCATCACGCGCAAGCCGGGCGATGAGGAAGGCGGCAAGGTCTCGTTGACGGCCGGCAGCCGCGGGCGGCTGAATGGCGAGCTCTACACGAACATGCGGATGTCCGACCAGTTCGCGATGTCGCTGACCGGCGCCTTCCAACGCCGCGATGGACTCGGAGATTTCGAGAACCTGCCGAATGCCAGGAAGGAAGTCGGCGAGTTGCAGGACGTTTCGGCGCGGATTGCGATGCTGTGGACGCCCAATGACCGTCTGTCCTTCCTGCTGACCGCGGACGGCAACGAGGGCGATAACGGGCTGCGGCCTTACCGCAGCCTGTTCGACGAACTGGGCGCCTCCTGCCGAGCCACTGCGGAGGATCCGGATGACTGTCCGAACGGCGGCGTCTACAACGCGGGCTACCGGAATTCCGACACGGCCAGCAATCCGTACGACAACAACATGGGCCAGGCGGACCAGGTGGCCGTGACCAACGAGGCCTATGGCGTTTCGCTGACGATGGACTACAAGGTTTCGGATGCGCTCAATGTGAGGCTGCTGGCCAGCGACCGGCACTCGGAGTATTCCGCAGGCCTGGATGACGACGGCTTCGACGACGACTTCCTGTCGTTTCCGGAAGACGGTGAAGCCGACCAGACCTCGGTCGAACTGCAGTTTACCGGCCAGTCGGGTGCCTGGGACTACGTGGCCGGCCTGTATTACTTTGAGGAGGATGGCAACAACGTCCAGGATCCGACCGTTTTCCTCGGCGGCGCAGGCGCCTTCCTGCTGGCGCAGGAAATGGACAGCCAGGCGGCCTACGCCAACGTCGGCTATGCGGTTTCAGAGCAGCTGCGGCTGGCGGCTGGCGTCCGTTACACCGAGGACGACAAGACCGCGAGAGTGAGCATCAACAATGGATTCATCGACGAGACCCAGAGTCGCGACTGGTCGGAGTTCAGCTGGGATGTCTCGGCGTCATACGAATTCAATGACCAGATGACGCTCTACGGCACGGTCCAGAGCGGCTACCAGTCCGGTCAGTTCCCGGCGCGGCCGTACTGCCTGTTCAATTCCCTCTTCCCGCCCCCAGGCACGCCCGGCGCCCCCTTCGATCCACTCTCGGAGGATCCAAACTATTGTTTCAAGGCCAACGACAACGTTACGGCTTTGAACTACGAGGTGGGCCTGAAGGGACAGCCGCTGAACAACCTCCAGATGAGCATCTCCGTTTTCTACACGGACTACTCGGACCTGCCCTACCAGGTGAGCGAGACGACCGGGAGTGGCTTTGACACTCGCAACATCATCGTCGACCAGACCTCGAAGGGCATCGAGTGGGAAAGCATCTGGCAGGTCACGGACTACTTCCGGCTGCAGACGACGGTCGGCTACATCGACACCAACGTGGACGAGCAGATCACCGATCCCACCAATCCACCGCCGGCCGCGGTTGCACCGCTGACGCCCGAACTCACGGCCTCCGTGAGCCCGGAACTCATGATTCCGACCGGCAGCGGCGAGGTCACGATCCGCGCGGACTGGTCATACCGCGACGAGATGTACGGCGAGCCGAGCGCCGACCCGGGCCGGTTCACGGCGATCGACAGCCGCGACCTGATCAACTTCGACATCACCTATCGGCCGACCGACGGCGACTGGAGCGTGTCGGCATACGGCAGGAACGTGACGGACGAGCGTTACGACAACGCGCGGCTGAACACGGGCGACTACGTGCTGGTCATCCTCAGCAACGACGCCAGCGAGTTCGGCGTGCGGTTCACGAAGGAGTTCTGAGCCGCGACCGGCTGCGAGTGATCAAGGGCCGGGGATTGTTTCCCGGCCCTTTTTTCACGGGTGTCAGGCGGGTTCGACATTCGCGTTCAGCCGGAACAGGTTGCCCGGGTCGTAGATCTTCTTGACGGCGCGCATGCGCGGCAGGTTGCCCTGGTAGTTGGCATCGACGACCGTTTGCGCCTCGTCGCCGACCTCGTTCGTGTAATAGCCGTCGGTGTACGGCTCCAGTCCGGACCAGTAGTCCTTCACGTAGCGCACGTGCGGTGCCGCGTCGTTGTCGAGGCGCCACGAAACCACCGCGAACATGTTGTGCTTCGAATGCCGGTGCGGGAACGCCGTCTCGTCCCTGGCGACGCGCCCGATCGCGCCGCCGGAGTGCTGGAAGAACACGACCGTTCCGCGCAGCGGATCGGGCCGAAAGCTGCCGATCAGCGCGTCGATCATGCTGCCCTTGAAGTCGCTGATGAATCCCGATTTCAGGTAGCTGCCCTCGTTGCGCGGATCGCTGCGGTCGGTGCTGCGCTGCACGGCGACGTAGTCCTGCGCCTTGATCGTGTCGGCGATGGGCGTGCCGAGCTTGCGCAGTGGCGCGAGCAGCGCCTCGGCGCGGTCGGCGGGTCCCGAATAACAGACGTGGATGCCGCACGCGCCCGGCCTGCCGCCCGGCGGCAGCTGCATGAAGAAGTCCGCGTAGAGGTCATCCGGCGCCGTGGAGCTGTAATCACCATAGAAATCGACGATCTCGCGGGCCCGGTCGAACGGGAAAATCAGGTTGCCGGCGACGATCTGGCGCTGCATCGGGTGCAGCTCGAACTCGAAGGTCGTGACGATGCCGAAGTTGCCGCCGCCGCCGCGCACGCCCCAGTAGAGGTCCGGGTTCTCGTCGGGGCAGGCGTGGCGATAGCTGCCGTCGGCGGTCACGATGTCCACCGAGCGCACGTTGTCGAGCGAGAGCCCGAATCGCCGCGCCAGCCGGCCGAATCCCCCGCCGAGAGTCAGCCCGCCGACGCCGGTGTGCGAGACGGTGCCGGCGGTCGTGACGAGGCCGAGCGCCATCGCCTCGTGGTCGAGTTCGCCGAGCAGGCTGCCGCCGTCCACGAAGGCGCGGCGCGCGGCGGGGTCGACGGTGACTCCGCGGAAGCGCGACAGGTCGATCTGCATGCCGCGATCGCAGGTGGACTTGCCGCCGGGGCTGTGGCCGCCGCATTTCACGGCCAGCAGCAGGTCGTGCTCGCGTGCGAAGTTCACCGCGGTGCGGACGTCGGCGACGCCGGTCGGCTGCACGATCAGCGCGGGGTGCCTGTTGATCGATTCGTTCAGTACCCGCCGGGCCTCGTCGTAGCCCGCATCGCCCGACAGGAGCAACGCGCCGCGAAGGCTCGCTTTCAGCTCCTTGATGGCGGCCTGCTCGATGACGGTCGCGGCGCCGCGCCCGGTCACGGCCGCGATGCCGCCCGCGGCCTGGGTCGCTGCCTGGTCCACCGCGAACACGCGGCTGTAGGGCAGCGCGCAGGCGACCGCCGCGGCCACGGAAGTCTGGAAGAAGTGCCTTCGGTTCACGTTGTCTCTCCAAGCGGGCTTTTTTCGTGCAGGAATGCGGCGCGCAGCAGCAGCACCGCGGCGTAAAGCACGACGACGACCACGCCCCAGCGCAGCCAGACGATCGGCATCTCCTTGACGACGAACGCCGCAAGCAGCACCGCCGGGATGCCGCCGAGCGCGATGCCGAGGACGATCCGGAGGTTGATGCGGTCAGTCCTCATGAACTTGAAGCCGGTCGTCGGCATCAGGAACGCGCAGGCGCTCGCCATGATCGGGAACGCGAGGCGCGGATCCAGCCCGAGCAGGCTCAGCAGGATGAGCGACGGCGCGTACAAGCCGATGCCGAACGCCATCAGCGTGCCGAGGATGAAATGCACGGCGATGGCGACATACAACTGTGCCGCCGGCAGCGCGGTTGCATCGCCGCCGATCGGCATCAGGTCCAGGTTGCTCATCGCATAGAGGCAGGCCGCGATCAGGAGCGCGATGCCGACGACGCCGCGGACCACCTGCACCGGCGCCCGGACCACGAGCGGCACGCCGACCAGCGACCCCGCGACCGCCGCGACGATGCAGGACGCCAGCAGGACCGGATCCACGTGGACGCCGAGGATCACCAGGAAGATCGCCGACTGCGCGATCGTCGGCAGCGCGTGGCCGACATTCAGCGTGGCCGGGATGAAGCTGTCGGGGACCAGCCTGCGGAACTTCACCCACGCGGTGGTCGTCGCAAATGAGCCGATGCCGAGGGTGTCGAAGAAATTCGTGACCGCGCCGAGCGCGATCGATTCCGGATCCGGGCGCAGTTCGCCGCGCTTGCTGGCCTGTGCGAGCAGGACGGGGATGAACACGAGGCCGAGGATCGCAAGCGCTGCGAGCAGGACTGTAATCGTCATTCGGCGTGATCCCCCGGCCCGGCCGGTACTCTAGCGCAGTCCGGACCCGGGCGGCGCTTGCGAAACGGCAATCCGCATTGCGACAATGCGCATCCCCCGCAAAGGAATGCCAGCATGCAATTGACCCGATCCGGGCGCCGCCTGGGCGCCATTCTTGTTTCCCTTTTGCTCGCGCCGGCAGCTTCCGCGGGCGAATCCGGCGTGCCGGCAGAAGTCTCGGCCAGGGCGCTCGAGATCCTGACGCGCTCCGTCGGCTTCAAGACGGTCATCGGCGAGGGCCAGGTTCCGGCCTATGCGGCTTACCTGGCCGGTGTCCTGAGGGAAGGCGGGTTCGCGGCGGAAGACATCACTATCACGCCCCACGGCGAGACCGCGACGCTGGTAGCGCGCTACCGGGGCAAGGATCCGGCGGCGAAGCCGATCCTGATCGGCGGCCACATGGACGTCGTCTCGGCGTTCCGCGAGGACTGGGAGCGGGATCCTTTCACGGCCGTGGTCGAGGAGGGATTCGTCTTCGGCCGCGGGTCGTCCGACAACAAGTTCGGCATTGCATCGATGGTGACGACGCTCCTGTGGCTCAAGCAGGAGGGATTCCGCCCGCGGCGCGACATCATCCTTGCGCTGACCGGCGACGAGGAAACCAGCCAGGCCACGACGGCGGTGCTTGCGCAAGAATTAAGGCATGCGGAGATGTACCTCAACAGCGACGGCGGCGGCGCGCTGCTCGATGACGAGGGCCGGCCGGTCTTCTACGGTCTGCAGGCGGCCGAGAAAACCTACATGGACTTCGAGGTCGTCTTCACGAATCCGGGCGGCCACAGCAGCCGGCCGAGCTCGAAGAACGCCATCTATGACCTCGCGCAGGCCATATCCCGGGTCGCGGCCTTCCGGTTCCCGGCCCGCAACAGCGAACTGACAATGGCCTACTTCCGGGCGGCGGGCCCGCTGACGCCGGGCGAGGTCGGCGAGGCGATGCTGCGTTATGTGGCGGATCCGTCGGACCGCGAAGCCTACGAACTGCTGGCGTCGCAGCCGGAGCATGTCGGCCAGCTCGGCACGACCTGCGTCGCGACCATGGCCAAGGCCGGGCACGCGCCCAATGCGTTGCCGCAGAACGCGATGGTCAACATCAACTGCCGCGTGTTTCCGGGCGAATCCGTCGAGAGCGTCCGGTCAACGCTGGTGGGCGTCATTGACGAGCCGACCGCTGTCGTCAAGGTTGTCGGCACGCCGGTGCCGAGCGATGCCTCGCCGCTGCGCGAGGACGTCTTGAAGGCGATGCGCAAAGCCATCGACCTGCGCGCACCGGGCCTGCCAATCGTTCCGTCGATGTCCGCCGGCGCGACGGACGGCCTGTATTTCCGCAATGTCGGCGTGCCGAGCTACGGAGTCGGCGGCATCTTCATGCGCGCCCAGGACAGCTATGCCCACGGCCTCAACGAGCGTGTGCCGCTCGCAACGTTCGACGGAGCGCTGATGCAGTGGCGGAGCCTGTTGCGGGAGCTCAGCCGCTAGCAGGCCCCGCTACGGCTGTCAGAATTCGACCGACAACCGTCCGTATACGAAACGACCGGATCGCCCGAACGGCGAGTAGTTCGAATACGGCGTATTCCCAGTCGTATTGCGCGTAACCGGGAACGGCTCCGGATACTCGTCGGTCAGGTTCTCGGCACCGACTGCAAACCGGATTCGATCGGTCAGGTCGAAGCGGCCCTCCAGATCGACCAAGGTCGCGGCATCAAGGCGGAAGTCCAGGGCTTCGCTGGTGCCAGGGTCGAGCGCCTCGCCATACCGCGTTGCGCGCAGCGTGGCTCCGAATCGACCGAGACTCCAGCCGACGATAGCCGCGTACTTGTCGTCCGGGTTGCCTTCCTCGAAAGTGAGGATGTTGATGCGGTCGAACAGGGGCGGCGGCGGATCCAGGGCGGAAAGCGGCGCCGTCTCGGGAACCCGGGTCACGTCCGTCGAGTTGAAATTGGCGACCAGCGTGAAGTCGAATTTGCCCGCGCCCGCGGCCTCCACGGGCCAGTTGACGACGACATCCAGGCCCTCGGTCTCGGTGTCGACCCCATTGATGAAGAATCGGCCGCCGCCGATGCCGATGAAGCCCTGGTCCTCGAGATACTCGCGGACATTGGTCTGGGTCAGGTTCTCCGATAGTACGATGCGGTCGTCGATGTCGATCCGGTAGGCGTCGATCGTGACCGTCACCTCGCCGAAGCGCATCACCGCTCCAACCGAGAAGTTGACCGATTCCTCCGCATCGAGTGGCTGCGCGCCGAGCGCGATCGCGACCGGGTCGCTCACCGGAAAGGTCGTGATGTCGAATGGCACGCCGTTGATGAAGTTGGTCGATGTGGTCGCAAAGTACTGCTGCGGCAACGAGGGCGCCCGGAAACCGTTCTGCACCGAACCACGCAACGCGAACGCTTCCGTGAAGTCATAACGCACCGCAATCTTGCCGGACACGTTGTTGCCGAAGTCCGAGTAATCCTCGAACCGGACGGCTGCGGAGCCGAGCAGCTTCTCGGTCAGGTTCGCCTCGAGGTCGAGATAAGCGCCGACCGCCGTGCGGTCCTCGTCGACTTCATTCGCTGGACGGAAGCCGGGGAAAACCTGCGCTCCAGACGCAGTCGGCGATCCGTTCGGCAGCAATACCCCGCCATTGATGTAGGAGTCCGGCTCGCCGGCGAATATCGAATAACTCTCCAGCCGGGCCTCGATGCCTGCCGCGATATTGAGGGGCGAAGCGAGGTTGCCGACCGTCACCTGGCGCACGCCGGTGAAGTTGAAGACGAGCTGGTCGTAGTCGAAACCGCCGGCATCGAACTCGGTCGGACTTGCGGTGCCGAGTGAACGGTTCAGGGTATTCTCGATCGTGAACTCCATCTTGTTCTTGCCATAGACCAGCGAGCTGTCCATGTCCCATTCGCCCAGGGCCCAGGTGATGCCGCCGGCCACGCTGAAATCGGACACGTCGGGTGCGATGATCGGCAGGAACCCGTCGGGATAAATCTCGATGACGTTGCGATCGTCGAGCGCCCGGCGGAAGAAGCCGGCGGAGCGCGCCTGCCGGTCCTGGTAGCTGGCCCAGCCGTAGATTCCCACGCCATTCCCCAACTCGGCGCCGGCATTCGCGAAAAAGCTGATCTGTTCGAGCTCCGGTTCTCCGTACCAGGCGTTGAAGCGGTCGAAATCCGCTTCCCGCGGATCAAATGCGCCGCTGACCAGCGGATACTGCTGGCGAAAATCCCAGCCGCCGCGCTCGGTGCGTTCCTGGTCCTTGTATTCCATTGCGAGCGTGAGAAATCCGTCGTTGCCAAGCGGCAGGCCTTTCCACCCGGAGATGGTCGTGGTCTCGCCGTCGGACCCGTCGTTGCTGAGCGTCGCGGGCGCGGACCAGGTTGCGCCCACGGGGGGCGTGCCGGTCGGCGTCGTGTAATCGGACTCCCGGACGCCGAAGGTTCCGGTCAGTCCGCCACCATCGCGATCCTCGCGCAAGCGAACGTTGATCACGCCGGCGATCGCATCCGATCCGTACTGCGCCGAGGCTCCGTCACGCAGCACTTCGATCGACCGCACGATGGCGGTCGGAATCGTGTTCAGATCGACGGCTGCGGCGCCGCGACCGATCGTGCCGTTGACGTTGACCAGCGACGCGGCATGGCGGCGCTTGGAATTGAGCAGTACCAGCGTCTGGTCAGGCGCGAGGCCGCGCAACG
Organism: Steroidobacteraceae bacterium; assembly: GCA_050179155.1. Taxonomy (GTDB): domain Bacteria; phylum Pseudomonadota; class Gammaproteobacteria; order Steroidobacterales; family Steroidobacteraceae; genus SCUD01. Next base: position 213,725 of record JBFXFJ010000003.1, on the reverse strand, counting down.
TCGCGGGCCGGATCGTATCCGTGCCGTCCGCAAGGCCCGGGCGCGGGAAATTGAAAGAGGGTAACGCGACGGAAAGGGCCTGGTTGAGTTCCGTGACCCCGCCGCGCTGAAGCGTCTCGCCGGAGACGACATCGACTGCGACTGCGGTTTCGAGCGATGAACGATTCGCGACCCGCGTGCCGGTCACAACCACTTCGAGCAACTCGCCGGCGGGCTCCTGGGCGTCTGCGCCGTGGGCGGCCAGTATCAATGCGATGCTTCCTGCCAGAAGGCGCTTGTTGCGCCGGGTGTCGATGTCCATATTCATGCCTCCAGCTTGTTCCGAGATCCCCTCGATTTACGGCTCAAAGCCGCCCGTTAATTTACCACGGTCTCGCTGACCGGTCCGGTACTCGCGATGCAGCAGGTAGAGCCCCGCCGCGACGACGATTGCCGAGCCTGCCAGCATCCGCGCGCCCGGCAGCGCCTGCCACACGACCCAGTCGATGCCGATGCCCCACAGCAGGGCCGTGTATTCGTAGGGCGCGACCAGGCCGGCGGGCGCAAGCCGGAAGGCCTCGGTGATCAGGTGCTGGCCGGCCCAGCCAGCGAGCCCGATCGCCAGGATCCAGTACCCGTCGGATGAGGCGATCGGCACCCAGTCCGGCGCCGCGAGCGCCCCGGCGCCGAGCGACAGCATCACGAGATACCAGAAAACCATCGAGGCGGTCGTCTCGGTGCGCGACAGGAACCGCACCATCACGACGACCAGGGCATAAGCCACCGCCGAACCCAGTGCCGCAAGGCCGGCCAGGCTGACGATGCTCTCGGTGCTTGGCCGCAACATCACGATGACGCCGACCAGTCCCACGACGATCGCGAGCCAGACGTGCCGGTCCACTTTCTCGCCGAGCAGCATGGAAGCGGCGAGCACGACCAGCAGCGGCGCGCTCATGAAGATCGCATAGGTGTCGGCAAGGCTCGCGCGCGCGAGCGCCCACAGGAATCCCCACATCATCAGCACGGCGAGCAGCGCCCGCACGACATGCAGTCCCCAGCGGACCGGCCGCAGGAGCCGCAGGCGGCGGGCGACGAGATAGGTGAGGAAAACGAACGGGAGCGAGCTGGCGCCCCGCAGGCAGGCGACCTGCAGCGGCGGGTAGCGCAGCGTCAGCTGCTTCATCAGGGCGTCCATGATCGAGAATACCCCGACGGCCGCGAGCATCAGCAGGACGCCGCGCAGGCGGTCTGCCCGCTCAGTCAAGAGGCAGCCGCTCCAGCAACAGCGTGGCGAAGCCCGCGAGCACTGTCTGGTCCTGGTCGTCCGGTCCCTCCGGATCGCGGCCGTTGGAGTAGGCGGCGACTATCAGCCGCCGGCCATCCGGCAACTCGGCATGCACGATCTCGGCGAGCGTGTCGTAGGCCTCGCCGATCTTGCTCTCGAAGACCGTGCCTTCGGGAAAAGCGCCGCCCATGGCGCTGTTTTCCGAGACGAGCGGGCGGCGCAGCCGCGAGCGCAGATAGTCGCGGGCCTGCGCGCCGAATTCGCCCAGCACGAGCGCCAGCATCAGGCGGGCCGAGCCGTCGGCGTGCATCGAGTTGCGCCCGTGCCGCTCCAGCAGCAGCCGTTCGAGGCCCTCGGGCATCTCGCCCGAATTGGTCGGGTAGGTCTTGTTGCCGAATCGCTGGCCGTCCAGCAGGCCGTGCCGCTGCAGAAGTTCTTCGGTGTAGAAGCGGCGCGCTTGCCAGGCATCGAAGTCGGCGCCGTCCGGCGGCCCGTTGGCAACACCGGTGATTGAATCGACGACCACGCCGGTTGCGACGTTGTCGGAGTCCCGCAGCATCGGCAGTATGGCTTCATCGAGGCAATCCGGCGCGCGGCCGGCGGCTTCGCACCAGTGCGTGGCGGCGATGCCGAAACCGAGCTTGACGCAGCTCGCCGGGTACCAGGGCCGGTCACCGCCGACGCTGCCGCGCCGCCAGGTTCCGTCGGCCGCGGCCAGCAGCACGGTCACGTCGAGGCGGTCGAACTTCTGACCCGCGAGGAATCGTGCGCGCGCGTCCTCGACCGCCCGCTGCAGCGCCGCGTCATTGCGCACCGGCAATGCGGCGGGCTCGGCCGCGGCAGGCCAGATGGCGACCAGCAGGCCGAAGGCGACGGCGGCCGGCCCGGCTATTGCCAACGAACGCGGTTGCACTCTTCGTCTCCCGCTACAATCCGCAGTCACAGTAGCGTCCCGCAGGCGGAGCGACAACCATGAAGGTCTTCGGCAACGTTCTCGACATGGTCGGGCGGACGCCCATGCTGAAAGTGCAGAAACTCGATACCGGCTCCTGCGAGCTGTACCTGAAGCTGGAACTCCTGAATCCGGCGGGTTCCATCAAGGACCGGATCGGTGTGACCATGATCGAGGAAGCGGAGCGGCGCGGCGACCTCAAGCCCGGCGGCACGATCGTGGAGGCGACCGCCGGCAACACCGGACTCGGGCTCGCGCTGGCGGCCGCACAGAAGGGCTATCGCGTGGTCCTCGTGCTCCCGGACAAGATGAGCCAGGAGAAGATCTTCAACCTGCGGGCGATGGGCGCGGAGGTCGTGCTGACGCGCTCGGACGTCGAGAAGGGCCACCCCGAGTATTACCAGGACGTCGGCGCGCGGATCGCGCGCGAGAACGGCTGGTATTACATCAACCAGTTCGCGAATCCCGACAATCCGAAGGCGCACGCGATGACCACGGGGCCGGAGATCCTCGAGCAGATGGAGGGTCGCGTGGATGCCGTCGTCGTCGGCATCGGCTCGAGCGGCACGATCGCGGGCCTGACCCAGTGCTTCCGCGAACATGCGCCCGCCGTCGAAATGGTGCTGGCCGATCCGGAAGGATCGGTGCTCGCCGACCAGGTGAACAAGGGCCGGCTCGGCAAGGCGGGCTCGTGGCTGGTCGAGGGCATCGGCGAGGATTTCATCCCGACGATCTGCGATCTCTCGATGTGCCGCAAGGCCTACAGCATCCCGGACGGCGAGTCGTTCGCGACCGCGCGCGAGATCCTGCGCAAGGAGGGCCTGCTGGTCGGCTCGTCCACGGGCACCCTGGTCTCCGCGGCGCTGCGTTACTGCCACGAGCAGAAGCAGCCGAAACGCGTCGTGACCTTCGCCTGCGACACCGGCAACAAGTACCTGTCGAAGCTGTTCAACGATTTCTGGATGGAGGACCAGGGCTTCACGCAGCGCCCGCAGCACGGCAACCTGCGCGACCTGGTCGGGCGGCCGCACGGCGAGCGGGCGACGATCACGGTCGGCCCGGGCGACGTGCTGACCACCGCGCACAACCGCCTGCGCAACGCCGGGTTCAGCCAGCTCCCGGTGATGGAAGGCGACCGGCTGGTCGGCTTCATCGACGAGGACGACATCATGCGCCACGCATTCGGCGACCCGGAGCGATTCAACGACGCGGTGCGCGAGGCGATGCACACGAACTTCCTGGTGGTCGAACCGACGCTGGCCTTGCGCAACCTGGTGGCGATGCTGGACGTCCAGCCGTATGCGGCGGTGATGGACCAGGGGCAGTTCCACGGGCTGATCACCCGCGCCGACGTGCTCAATTACCTGCGCCGGCAAATGACTGCGACCGCGACGCACTGAGGCAGGCCATGAAGGACACGAAGAAACCGATGGGATTCCAGACGCGCGCGATTCACGGCGGACAGTCGCCGGACCCGACGACCGGCGCCGTGATGCCGCCGATCTACGCGACCTCGACCTATGCCCAGCAGAGCCCGGGCGTGCACAAGGGCTACGAGTACTCGCGCACGCAGAATCCCACGCGCATGGCCTTCGAGCGCTGCATCGCGGATCTCGAGGGCGGCAGCCGGGGCTTTGCCTTCGCCTCCGGCATGGCGGCGACCGCGACGCTGCTCGAGCTGCTGGACAGCGGCGATCACCTGGTCGCGATGGACGACCTCTACGGCGGCACGTTTCGGCTGTTCGAGCGGGTGCGGCGGCGTTCCGCGGCGCTCGACTTCACGTTCGCCGACCTGACCGACCCGCAGGCGGCGGCCGCGTCGATCCGGCCGCGGACGAAAATGATCTGGATCGAGTCGCCGAGCAACCCGATGCTGCGCCTGGTCGACATCGCAGCAGTCGCGGCGATCGCGCGCGCGCGCGGCATCCTGGTGGTCGTCGACAACACCTTTGCCACGCCGTGGATCCAGCGGCCGCTGGAACTCGGCGCCGACATCGTCATGCACTCCGCAACCAAGTTCCTCAACGGGCACTCGGACATGGTGGGCGGCGTCGCGGTGGTGCGCGATGCGGCGCTGGCCGAGCGCATTGCCTTCCTGCAGAACGCGATCGGCGCGATCGGCGGCCCGTTCGACAGCTTCCTGGCGCTGCGCGGCCTGAAGACGCTGCCGCTGCGGATGCGCCAGTCGAGCGAGAGCGCGCTCGCGATCGCGACTCACCTCGAACGGCACCTGCGGGTCGAGCGTGTGATCTACCCGCACCTGAAGTCGCATCCGCAGCAGGCGCTGGCGCTCCGGCAGATGCCAAACGGCGGCAGCGGCATCGTCACGTTCTTTCTCAAGGGCGGCTTGCCGGAAGCGCGGCGTTTCCTCGAGAAACTGGAGATATTCACGCTCGCCGAGAGCCTGGGAGGCGTCGAGAGCCTGGTGGATCACCCGGCCATCATGACGCACGCATCGGTGCCGTCCGAGGCGCGCGCCAAGCTCGGCATCAGCGATTCACTGGTGCGGCTGTCGGTCGGGATCGAAGACGTCGCCGATCTGGTCGCGGACCTCGACGCAGCGCTCGGCTGAAGCCTACTGCAGGCCGTCCTCGACTCGCCCATCGGCGAAGATCGTCAGGTCGTCGCCCGACTCGGCAGTTGCGGTCACGACGCCGTCGGCAAACTGCACCGAGACGTCGTACGTGCCGGGCCACGGCGTGCCGAAGATCAGGTCGTACTGGTTCTGCGAATGCAGGCCGGAGCCCGAGTCGATCACGCGGGTCAGGATGCGATTCGGCGCGCCCTGCGGCGTGACGCGCACGATCCGGCCCTGCTGGTTGCGCTCGCCGCCGGCGCCGAGCACGCGGATCCGGACGACGGTGGACAGTTCGCTCACGCCCTGCATCAGCCGGTAGGTGGTGCCCCAGCGCGCCACCCAGTCGATCATGCCGTCCTCATTCAGGTCCGCGCAGGCGATCAGGTCGTTGGGATCGACCAGGTCGTCCGTGTCGACCGTCTGCTCGCGCTGCACGGCCGAGGGTGTCAGCGTGCCCACGACGTTGACCAGCATCTTCGGCACGCCGGCGCTGGTTTCGGTGACGTTGTTCGCGATGAGCACGTCCTCGAAACCGTCGCCATTGATGTCGCAGACGTTCAGGCCGTAACCATAAGTCGGCACGATGTCCTCGCTGACGATCGTGCCGTCGTCGAACACCCCGGCCGCATTGCGGTACAGGCGCGTCACGGCGCCGTCGTGGTGGACCAGGTCCAGGTCGCCGTCGAGATCGACGTCGAGCAGCTTGAGGCCCTGGTCGGCGCGCACGGGAACGTTGGCCGCTGCGCTGGCGTCGCTGAACGTCCCGTCGCCGTTGTTGAGGAGCAGACGCGACCCGAACAGCAGGTCGATGAAACCGTCCTCGTCGAAATCCACGGCCTGGCCGCCGCGCGGCACATAGGCGGCGCCGGCCGGATTGCCATCGACGCCTGCGGCTGCGGCGACATCCGTGAACGAGCCGCCGCCGTCGTTCTCGAGCAGCCAGTTGCGGGCACCGTCGCCTCGCGTGTGGTCGTTCGGTGCGAACAGGTCGAGGTCGCCGTCGTTGTCGAAGTCGGAGGCGAGCAGCGTGCCGCCGAAGCCTCCGATGCTGAGCGCGGAGATGCCGGCGGATGCCTGGAAGTTGCCGGTGCCCTGGTTGACGTGCAGGAGCGCGATCGAGGCCGGGTCGCCGGCCGCCGAGAGCGTGTTGCTGAACAGGTCGTCGATCAGGTCACCGGTGAAATCCGCATAGCGTGAATCACCGGTCGTGCGGCCCGCGGCCAGCAGGTCCCCGAGACCCACGTCCGCCAGCACCCGCGCGGTAAAGCTCGACTGGCAGAAAGTCGAACTGACCGCGCCCAGGGCGGTCGGCAGGTCCGGGCAGTTGTCGTTGTTCGCATCGCCGAAGGCGGCCCCCGCGACCGGCAGGTCGTGTTCGGACAGGCGATGCGTCGGGGACACGGCAACCGGGCCGCCGAACCCGATGCGGGAGTCGTTCATTGCGATGACGCGGTAGAAGATGCTGGTCGTGACCGTGATGCCATCCCGCACCAGCGGGGAGCTGTCAGTCTCATCGAACAGGGCCAGCGGACGCCGGCCTGCCAGCTGGTCTTCGCTGCTGCCCCGGTAGACGCGATAATGGGTCGCGCCCGGCGCCGTCGCGAAATAGACCGTGTGGTCGGGATCCTGGTTGGTGACGGCGACCCATTCGACGGACCCCGGCAAGGGGCCCGGTACCGCGCTGATCGCGACGCTTTCCGGCCCCTTCCCGCCCTTGGTCTCGGCGACGATCCGGTAGTGGTAGGTACGCAGATTGACCAGTCCGGTATGGGTATATTCCGTCTCAGTCAAGCCACTGATTTCATTGTTGAAAGAGACGCCGGGCTCGGTTCCGTCCGACCACTTGATCACGTAGCTGTCGGCATCGGTAACGGGGCCCCAGGACAGCTCGACCAGGCCGTCGCCGCCTTCGGCCTGCGGGAACTGGGGTGCGGCGTGCGGCGGGCTCTCGCCGAACACGCCTTCGCAGCCTGCGAGGGTCAGCGCGGCCACCAGGGCGAAAACTCCGCTTGCCGCCCGGTTGGCGGTCGCTGCTGCCGATGCCATTGATTCGAGATCCCGTTCCAGTTGAGGGTCCGCGACCGATAGACGGCCACGGTACGGGACAGTTCCGTCGGCTACCGACGGCCTGCCCGGGTTTGCTGCATTATACCGCGGACCGGCGGCCGGTCCGGGCTGCCGGGCACCTGACCAAGGGAGGGGAGTCCAGATGGTCAAGAAAGCAGTCTCATGGGCATTGGTCGGCGCATTCGCGCTGCTGTGGTGGTATGCGGGCCACCGCTGGCAATACATCAACGTCAAGGGCAACGAGTGGGGATCGGTCTACCTGCTGTTCACGCTGATCAGCCTCGCGGTCCTGGCGCGAAGCTCGAAGGCGGCGGGCGCTGGCATGTTCGGCGGCCTGGTTACGACCGTGACCGGATTTCTGCCGAACCTGCTTTGGCTCGCGCTCGCGATTGTCGTCGCGCGCGGGATCAACTGGCTGCTGCTCGGTGTCGTCAACCCGGTGGATCACTTCACGCATGCCGTGGTAGCGGTGGTCGTCGCGGGCTTTACGACCTCGCTGTGGTATGGCGCGATCGTGAACGCGACCGGGGATTCCTGACGGGATTGCCGGGGATCAGGCGGCGGCGGGCCGCAGGTCGAGCCGCACGTCCGACGCCATGCAGTAGATCTCGACCGGGCGCGAGCGGCCGCGCAGCACCAGCGGCGGCAATTCGACGATGCCGCCGGGCGCGGGATCGAGTGACTGGCGCACCGAGCGCGAGAACAGCGCCTCGCCCGCGCGCGCGCGCTGCACCAGGCGGGCCGCGACGTTGACGGTATCGCCGATCAGCGTGTAGCTCGGGCGCTCGGGCGCGCCGACGTCGCCGACGATCACGTCGCCGGAATTGATGCCGATGCCGATGCCGGTCTCGAGCCCGAGCCGTGCTTTCCAGTCGGTCGCGAGCCGGCCGAACCCGGCGATCATCGCACGCGCCGCGCACACGGCCCTGCCGCTTGCGTCGTCCGAAGGCAGCGGCAGGCCGAATCCCGCCATCAGGCCGTCGCCCGCGATGTGGAACACGGTGCCGCCATGCTCCGCGGTCACGGTGGACAGCATCGAGAAATAGTCGTTGAGCAGTGGCACGACCTCGGCGGGACTGAGCCGCTCGGCGACCGCCGTGAAGCCGCGCATGTCTGCAAACAGCACCGTACCGGACACGCGCGCCTGGCCGACGCCGCTGCGCGCGCGCGCGGTGCAGCGGCAGGTGCCCTGCTGGTGCAATTCGATCAGGTTGCCTGCCGGGTCGGTCAGGAACAGTTGCCTCGAATCTGGCCCCAGCCGCCCATGCACGACCCGGTAGGGCACCGCGAGCCGGTCGAGTTCCGCCTGCGCTTCGTCGATGGTGGCGACCGCGAACGCGACATGCGGCGCGTGCGGGTCGAATTCACCGGGCGCCGGCGTGCCGCGCGCCGTCGGGGCGACCAGGTGGATCTGCGCACCCTGGCCCGCGTTGAGCCGCTGGCCGTCCTCAGCGCGGTCGCGCGGCGCCTGGTCGAGCTCGAAGCCCAGTATTTCGCGGTAGAAGCGCAGCGTCGCGGACGCCGCGTCCGGTCCCGGGGCCATGCGCACCGCGTGATGGTGCAGTTCGGCGATCTTGAGCGTCATGACGCCGCTTGCGGATCGAAGATCTCGACGGTGAGTTCGACCTGGCGCTCGTCACCCGCGGCCAGGCCGCCGACACCGATCACCTTGCGCGCGAGCTCGGCGCCCCTGGCATCGCGGATCACGACGACGACGGCGTACTCCCCCGGCCCGCCCGTCGCCTGCCTCGATACCTTGCCGGCAACTTTCAGCGCCACCTGGCCGGCCGTCTCTGCCTGCGCGTCCTTGCGCGTCTCGAAGCGAAGGTGATGCCGGCACGCCGGACAGACCGCGGCGCTTTCCAGGATCGTTGCCCGGCAATGCGGGCAGGACCGGGTCTTGCCGATCGTCGCGGTGTGCCGGTTCATCGGCCGCGCCATGACTCAGGGCCGGCCGCTGACCTTGGGGCTTCCCGTCTCGCTCCAGCCGAACTCGGCACGGCCGCGCATGCGCGCGCCGCCCGCGACCGACAGCGAGCCCGCATTGACGTCGCCATTGACCACGCCGGTCTGGTGCAGCTCGACCTTCTGGGCGCTCTCGATGTTGCCCTCGATCTCGCCGGCGACGATCACGGAACCTGCACGCACGGAACCCGCGAGATGCGCGCCGGCCTCAATGGTGAGCATGCCGTCGACGTGCACGTCGCCCTTGAAGCGGCCGGAGATCCGCACGTGACCGGAACCTTCGATCTTGCCCTCGAATGTCAGGCCGGCCGCGAGGACCGATTCTTTCAGCTCCCTGCGGGCCGCGCCGGCCGGGCCCGGTGAGGCTGCCATTGGCACGGCCTCGGGCCGTGGGCGAATGGCTGGGGTAGGGGTTGGAGCCTCGGCAGGCTCGGCATCCTTGGTAACGATGTCTTTCCAGATGGCCATGACGATGTCTCCGCGTAGAGGGACGCCAAGAGTAGCCAGTTGGAAGGCTGCGGGCGAGCCGCTTGATGCGATCCCGTTCGCGAGAAGGGGGACTGTCGCTGTCTGGCGACAGTCGGCGGGCTGCGGACATCGCTAGAAAATGCCGGGCAGGTAGGCCTGTGCCGCGGTGGGGATGCGGGCCTGGGGCAGCCGGAAGCCGGCCTGGGCCTTCAGGAACGGCGTGGCGGGCGCCGACATGACCTGGCCGCAAGCCCCGGTCCCGAGCCAGACGAGCGCCGCCGCGGTCGAGCTTTCGGCGCTGTCCCAGGGGTCCCGGGTCAGGTCGTCGGCGGCGGCGCAGGCGAACGGCAGGGTCGAAGCGAGGCCGTCGTAGTATTCGCCCTCTTCGTCGGCGTTCGTGATCTTGAAGGTGACCAGCCTCATCCGCAGGTCGCAGCCGGTGAGGTCGAAAGCCGACTGGCCGACCGGCTTGCCATAGGTGTCGGACCCCACGATCGCGATCTCGACCCACGGCTTCATGCCGTTGGCCACCAGCTCGCTGGCGGAGGCCGTGGCCCCCGTCGTGATGAACGCGATGCGGACCGGCTCGACGGATTGCGGCTGGCCGATGAACCGGTGCGTCGAATCATTCGCGGCCTTGCGCGCGTTGAACCGCATGTTCTCGAAGACATCGGTGTCGTCCCGGCCGAGCGCATGGAGGTCGCCGACCAGGTCCGCGATGCCGACCAGGCCACCACCGTTGTAGCGGAAATCGACGATGAAGTTCTGGATGCCCTGCGCGCGGAACTGCGCGTAGGCGCTGCGCAGCGGCGCATCGGCCGTCGAGATGAAGGTGCGCAGGTTGATGTAACCGACCGGCACCGACGGGTTCGACGGAAGAGCCAGGATCGCGGCGCCGCCGGCCGGCACCGGCGGGATCGTGACGATCTCTTTCGTGAAGACGGCCTCGATCTGCTGGCCGCCCGGCAGCACGAAACGCAGGCCGCGCTGCACGCCCTCGGTGGCGGGACCAAAGGCCTGCTCGAGATTCGGATCGGTGGCCAGGATGGTCGCCATCGGCACGTAACCGCTGCCCGAATCCACGGCGATGATCTCGGCGCCGCGCACGAGCCCGCCCATGTCGGCGGGACTTCCCTCATAAACGTCCGGCAGCAGCAGGCGGTCGGCCTGGATGCTGGTCCTGAACCCGAAGCCGATGTACTGGCCCTCGAGCAGGAACGAGCTGTCGGCGTCGGGTGTCGTCAGGTAGCTGAAGAACCGGTCCTTGCCCTGGGCACGCGCCGTCGCGGTCAGCGCATCCAGCAGTTCCTGTGCGGTGGCGTAATCGGCGGTATTGACGGTAGCCGGCAGCAGATCCAGGAACAGGTACCAGTCGCGCGTGACATCGAGCACGAACTGCTTCTGGTTCGCCGTCGAGCAGCCGCCCGGCACCACGCCGCCGCCGCCACCATCACCGCCGCAGGCCGCGACCAGCGCAGAGAGGCAGGCCGCGGCCGTGGTCAGCAGCGGTGAGCGCATGCGCGTCAGGCGAGCTGGGCGCCCAGAAGCTGGAGCCGGCGATGCTGCATGCGCATCTGGAACAGCAGGGCGCGGGTTTCGGCACGGAAACTCGCCTCTTCCCAACGCTGGACGATGCGTTCGCGGGTCCTGGTGTACCAGGCGTCGGTCAGCTTCGACCACTCGGCGAGCGTCGCCACGAACTGCTCGTATTCCCGCGAAACCGTCGCGCGCAGGTGCTCGAGGTCGACATGGGGCAGCGATGCCTTGCGGCGCTCGAGCCGTTCCTGCACCCGGCGGAACTGCATCGCCAGGCGGGCGCGCTGGATCGTGACGGCCGGCGTGCGGCGGAGTCGGCGGGTGATGCCCACCCAGGACAGCGAGCAGATGATCCACTTGCTCGGATCCCACTGCCACCAGTGGATGCCATTGCGGTAGTCGTGGGCGAACTGGTGGTGAAAATTGTGGTAGCCCTCGCCATAAGTCAGGAAGGCGAGCCATCCGTTGTCGCGCGCGCTGTGCTCGTCGCTGTACGGCTGACGGCCGAACGCGTGGGCGACGGAGTTGATCAGGAACGTGAAGTGGTGGCTGACGACCAGGCGCAGGACGCCGGCCAGCAGGAACACGCCCCACAGGTCGCCGTGCAGCCAGCCGAGTGCCAGCGGCACCAGCACGTTGAGCCCGATTGCGAGCGGGTAGTAGTAGCGGTGCTGGAACGCGACCAGCGGGTCCTTCTGCAGGTCGTGCACATTGCTGAAATCCACTTCGCCGCTCGGGTAGCGGCGCAGCATCCAGCCGATGTGCGAGAACCAGAGCCCGCGGCTGGCGGAGTAGGGATCGCGGTCCGCATCATCCACGTACTGGTGATGCATGCGGTGGCCCGAGGCCCAGACCAGCACGCTGTTCTGCAGCGCCATGGCGCCCAGGATCATGTAGATGAAGCGCAGCGACCAGTGCGAGTCGTAGGTGCGGTGGGACCAGAGCCGGTGATAACCGCCGGTGATCGCGAGCCCGTTTGCGTACAGCAGCACCGCGAACCAGACCCAGGCCGCCGTGCTGTAGCCGAAGGTGAATCCGTACCAGGGGACAATCGTGAGTGACGCAGCGAGCGTCAGCGCGAACATCAGCACATTGGCCCACAGCAGGCGCGGTTTTTCGGCGGTGGCGGTCGCAGTCATGGTGGAGACCCGGGACGAGGGAAATACCGCTTCATTGTGTCCCAATGAGACCGCCCACGGGGCACTAAATGCGACACGACTTCACTTTTTTTGCCGAAAGAGGGCATCCAGGGCGTCTTTCCCCTGATCGGCGCTGGCAGCCCTTGGTACGTACCTGTCCGCCGCAGCTTCGAAGTACCCGCAGAAATTCGCCCGTTCCTTGTCGCCGACCTCGTCGGCGACCGGTTCGGCGCAGCTTTTCGCCTTGCGGATGTCATAGAAGCGGCACATCCGGCACACGTGGACCTCGGCCCGGCAGGCGCGGCAGCTGTCGGTGCGCGACAGCGGCAGCGTGAGTGCGGCGAGCGATGCGCCGCACCTCCAGCAGACGAGGTCGTGTGTCTGCATTTACTTCAGCCGTGCCACCCGCGTCGAGCGCTTGTTCGGCCCGGACAGCAGGAAGGAACCGAGCGCCGCCGGCTGGATCTTCACTTGCTCGCCGGCCTTGATGCGGAACAGCGAATCCGGGCGCACCTGCTTCCAGATCTGCCCGTTGTCGAGCGTGAGGACCATCAGGCCGTCGCCGCGCGTCCAGATCTCGGTGACGGTCGCGTGCAGCTCGGCCAGGTCCCGGGATTCCTGTTCCCTGCGGTCGGACTCCTCGCGATTCATCGCGCCGGTGCGGCCGAAGCGTTCCTCCGGCGTCAGCGCCGGCGCCGCGGGGGCCGCCGCCTGCGGGGCGAGACGATCGACCTCGCGGTCGTAACAGGCGAGCCGCTTCGCGTCGTCCACTTCGGAACGGCAGGCCCTGAGCGAGGCGCCCGGGTCTTCCGCCGCCATCGCGGCCGGGATCGCCATCAGTGCCACAACGCACGGCAGCACCATCCGCCTGGTCAGTGTCCTCATATCTCCCACTCCGGTTTCCTGCCGCTGTGCGCGTCGATCGCCTCGAACAGCGCGATCACCGCGGCTCGCTCCTGTTCCGTCAGCTCGGGACGCCAGACGTCGAACAGCAGTATGACCCGCGTCTCCTGGCTCGCGTTCCGCGCCTCGTGCTCGATGGTGTCGTCGAATGCCCAGGCCTTGCCGGCGACCCATTCTCGCTCGTCATTGCCGACCCGGAACCGGCAGCCGGGCGGGACGATAACCGGCAGGTGACAGATGAGGCGCGTATTGATCAGGCCGTTGTGCGGCGGGATGTGCGCACCGGGACGTAGCAGCGAGAACAGGATCGATGGCGAACGGTGACGCACGCGCGCGAGCGGGGCATTGCGCAGTGCATGCATCGTCTTCGGGCAGCGCGCGGCGTTCTCCGGCACGACCTCGCCGTTTTGCCACAGGTAGAAGGCGCTCCAGGCGGGGTTGTTGAGCATCCCCATCTGTTCCTTGTGCGGCCGGTTGGCGTGTCCCGTCACGTAGGGCGTGAACGCGCCGGGATCGCCGAGCACGCCCATCAGTTCCGCGCGGACGTCGTCGGTCGCGGCCTCGACGTCGTCGAGCCACGGGAACTGCTCGCGCTCATAGAACTGGATCTGCGGCAGCCCGGGAAAGTAGTAGTACTTCGGCTGCTGCAGGTAGATCTGCTTCCGGCCGAGCACGATGTCGACCGACTGCGTGAAGCGCGGGCTCGCGTGCCGCTCGTCGAAGCCCTTGGCGGCAAGGCTCTGTCTGAGGTAGTCGGCGTATTCGGCGGCAAAGCGGTCGCAGACCTGCCGCGCGCGTTCGAGTTCCCGGGCCGTTTCGGGGGAAGTCCCCTTTGGCGGGGCGGAACGGATCGCCATCAGGTAGAAAGCCGACGCGGAGCGCGTGTCGCCCGCCGCGGTGAAGCAGTCGGCCCGGCGGATCAGCGCCAGAACATTGCGCGGATCCGCTGCCAGCAGCCGGTCCAGCGCCGCGGCGACGTCGCCGGCGGCCGCCCGTGCGAACAGCTCTTGCGCCTTCTGGATTTCGCCCTGGCGCAAAGCATTGGCCCCTGCGATCGCGATGTCGGACGAAGATCCCATGCATGCTTCAATGACTGCACCGGCAATGCCGGACGGGCGGCATTATGCGGTGGGGAACCGGCGGCGGCAAAGCCGGGCGGCGCCGCGACCGGCTCACTGCAGCGGCAAGGCGATTGCCGCTCATATATAGTGCGCATCTGCGATGTTCCTGAAGATCAAGAACCTGCTGACCAGCCAGGAATGCGAACGCCTCGTGGCGCTCGCGGGCCAGCTGCACTTCGTCGACGGGCGGGTCTCGAACCCGGCCAATACCGCCAAGCAGAATCTCCAGGCGGATCCTGCCGACCCGAATTACACGGAATCGGTAAGGATCGTGACGACGGCGCTGGCGCGCTCGCAGGAGTTCGGCAGCTTCGCGCTGCCGAAACGCGTGGCGCCGCCGCTTCTGTGCCGCTACGAAGCCGGCATGAAGTATGGCGCCCATGCGGACTCGGCGATCATCCAGCTGACCCAGACCAAGGTCCGGTCGGATCTTTCATGCACGGTTTTCATCGCCGAGCCGTCGAGCTATGAGGGCGGCGAGCTCGCAATGGTCCTCGGCAACCAGTCGCTCGCCTTCAAGGGATCGCCGGGCGACGCGATCGTCTACCCGTCCACCCTGTGGCACGAGGTCGTGCCCGTGCGTTCCGGGCAACGCCTCGTCTCCATCACGTTCATCGAGAGCCATGTCGCCGACGCGCACCAGCGACTGCAGTTGTACGAACTCAATGAGATCGCGGCGCTCGAGGGACTGCGCATGGATCCCGACAATCGCGTGCGCCTCGACGTCGTGCGCCAGAACCTGCTCCGGATGTGGTCGACCACCTGAGCCGTCAGAGCTGGCGCTCGAACTTCGCTATCTGCCGCGCGTAATTGCGCCAGCGGCCCGATGAGCGGCGATACAGCGGCTCGCGCACCTGCGCGACGCTCGCCGTCCGCACGCGATTGGCGGTGCGCTCGGGCGCGAGGCAATCCTCGTGCCACTCCAGGCCGAGAAATTCGCACAGTGCGCTCGCAACCGGGCGCGGGTCGGCGACGAAGCTGTCGTAATCAGCATCGAAAATGCGCTCGCCGAAGAGCTTGCGCCAATGCGCCAGCAGCCGGCGGTACTGGCGATAGTGATGGGCGATTTTCGACAGGTCATTTGCGTAACCGAGCCGTCCGTCGAACTGCTGGAACCAGATCGACAGGCAGGTATCGCGCGCGTCGCGCACGGTGTTGACGAAGCGCGCGTTCGGGTACATCGCCCGCAGGAGGCCGAGCAGGGGGAACAGATCCGGCCGCTTGTCGGTGACGATGCCGGCGCCGGGAAATGTGCGGTCGAGGTGCTCGAGATAGCCCGCGCCCAGACGTTGCCATTCTTCGGGATCGATCGTGGCGATGGAATCCGGGAAGCGCGTGCCGGGGCGCAGCAGTTCGCGGTGGAAGTAGTCGATTTCGCCGCCCGCCGTGACGCGCGGGTGCGCGGCCAGGACCTGCTCGAACAGTGTCGATCCGGACCGGAACATGCCGGTGATGAACACCAGCGGCCGGTCAGAGACCGGCGTTGCCCGCGCCAGCCAGTCCGCGTTGAACAGGGTCAGGATCCTTTCGACCCGGGCCTCCTCGGCGCGCGTGTCGTAAGGCAGCAGACGCAGCGTGCTCAGCTGGTTGCCGAGCCGGTACTGATCGAAGGCCTCGTCGAATCGCCCGCAGTCGTCCAGCACCTTGCCGAGCGCAAAATGCAGGTTCTCGCGGGCGGGCGGGCTGATGGTCGCACGGCGCAAAGCCCGCTGCAGGCGGCGAATGATGGGGTCGTCGGGCGGATTCGCTCTGCGCGCGTGGGCGATCCGCACCAGCGCCTCGGTGTACGCGGGATCCTGCTCGAGGATTTTCTCGAACAGGCCGAGTGCCTGCGGCCACTCGCCCATTTCCTCATGCAGCAGCGCCAGATTGAACTGTGCCGGGATGTAGGCGGGGCGGATCGCGAGCGCGCGTTCGAAATGAGTCTTTGCCGGCTCGTCGCGGCGCAATTCCGTGTAGATGACGCCCATGTTCGAAAGGATTTCCTCGGGTCCGTCGATGCCGAGGTCGAGCGCCTTCTGGTGCTCTTGCAGGGCCTCGTCGAGACGGCCGCGGCGCCGCAGGAAGCACGCCAGGTTGAAGCGCGCGACCGGCAGTTCCGGCAGGCGCTCGATTAACCGGCGGTAGTACGTCTCGGCGCCGGCGGTGTCGCCCTGGCGCTCGAGCAGTGCCGTGAGCTGCAGCCAGTGCGCGGGCTGGTCCGGCTCTGCTTCGACCAGCCCCCTCAGGGCCTGCTCGGGGCCGGCGTTCACGGTCCGCCTGCTGCCGACAGGACGTCGGCAACGGCCTCTTCCGTCCGCGCCAGCGCTCCGAGCCAGGTGCGGCCGGAAGTGATCTCGTCGCGATGGAGCCGGCGCGACTCCTCGAGGCGGGCGGCGCGCTCGCCCGGCGGAAACGGCAGCTCGGGAGCCTTCGAATAGCGTTGCAGCACGGGACTGCGGCCGATGCCAGCCAGATAGCGCGGATCTCGTGGCAGCCCGAGATGCGACACGATGCGCTCCATGCCGGCCGGGATGTCGTCCAGCAGTTCGCCGAAATCGATGTCGAGCACACGCCCGGGATGGAGCCGCACCGCGTCCGCCAGGGCCATGGTCTCGACCAGCCAGCCGAGTGCCGCCAGTTCGCCGGGCGACAGCCGGTGCAGCGGCTGGATCGGGTTCCGGCAGCGGGCCTGCAATCGCAGGATCCGGCCCGGTCCATGTCCGCGCAGGTCGGTCGCCGAGTTCGGGCCGCCGAGGAGCGTGGCGAGGTACGGCTCGGCGCGCAGGTTCAGGTAAATCGCCCGCGATTCCGGGCGCGCAGCCAGGAGCGGTGCCGCCGCGCGGCCCGCAGTGCTCGTAGCCTTGACGACGACCGCGCGCGTCCAGTCATAGCCGCGCGACCAGAGGCAGAGCATCGTGTCGAGCAGCGCCACGAACTGCGACTCGCTCTGCAGCGACTCCGGCTTGCCGAGGGCGTCGTGCGCATCGGCGATCGTGCGCAATGGCAATGGCTCGCGCAGGGACAGCAGCACGCCCGTTTCATCCAGCAGCCGGCTCACGAGCGTCGAGCCGACATGGCCGGTGTGGAAGATATAGTGCAGCGGCCGTGGCGACGTCACCTGCCGTGCAGCCTCCGCGACGCCCGGGAATACCAGCCAGGCGCCCTGCGTCGCAGGCCCGAGTATCCGGTCGTCGAGAAAACTGGCGGCCCGGTAGCCGTTGGCATCGAGGCGCACGACCAGCACGCGTCCGCGGACCAGGTCAACGGCCTGCGGATACGCATCCGGCGTCAGCGGCAAACGGGCCAGCAGCTCGCCGCCGATGGCGTTCGGTTTCACGGCATTCATGAGGCGCTATAGTGGCTGGCGCGCGGAGAAGAATCGAGTGGCCTCACGCGACATCGGCACATTGCGGGATCGAGCGCGCGCCGGCGATGCCGGTGCGCTGACGCTGCTCGGCAAGCGTCTGCTGACCGGCGACGGCGTCGCGGCCTCGCCGGCGGAAGCCATTACCTGCCTTGCGCAGGCGTCCCGGCGCGGCGCCGGCGAAGCGACCGCGCTGTGCGCGCTGCTGGCCGGCTGGGGCGTGCTGCAGGCGCGGAACATGGACCAGGCGCTCGATCTGCTGCAGCGGGCGGCTGAGCAGGGCTACGAACCATCGCAACGCGAGCTCCGGTTCCTGGCCCGGGGCGCCGGCGAAGACTGGACGGGCCTGCGGCGCCAGGTGGACGTCCGGCGCTGGTGCGACGCGCCGCCCGCGCGGATCGTTTCGGAGTCGCCGAGGATCGGGATCATTGAAGGCTTTGCCTCGGCCGAGGAATGCGACTGGCTGATAGAACGCGGACGCCGCAACCTGCGCCGCGCAAGGGTGTACCGGCACGATGCCCCGGGGCATGCGGAAGTCGCCAACCGCACCAACAGCGAAGCCGACTACACGATCTTCCAGGCCGACCTGGTGCTGCGGCTGGTCCGCGACCGGATCGGCCGGAGCCTCGGTATCGATGACCGTTACTTCGAGGTCACGAAGCTGCTGCATTACGAGCCCGGCCAGCACTTTGGGCTGCATGGGGATTTCCAGGAGCCGGCAACGCCGGCGCTGGCGCGGGAGATCGGACGCCATGGCCAGCGCGTGATGACTTTCCTGGCCTACCTGAATGACGATTACGCTGGCGGCGAGACGGATTTCCCGCGCATCGCCTTCCGTTTCAAGGGCCGCCGCGGCGATGCGCTGCACTTCACGAGCGCGGACCCGGACGGCGCGCCCGACTACCGCACGGTCCACGCGGGCCTGCCGCCGGCGAGCGGCGTCAAATGGCTGCTTTCGCAGTGGATCCGGAATCGCCCGGTCGGTTGATCGAAGCAAAAAAAAGCGGCGGCCCCGAAGGACCGCCGCCCGTAGTTTCGATCGCTATCGATCGATTGTTGTCTTAGAAGCTCACCCGTGCCCGCAGGAAGACATAGCGACCGAGGGCGTCGTAGGTCTGCGGGAAAGTGTTGCCGTTGCCGGTCGTGCCGACGCTGGCGCTCAACATGGTCTCGTTGTCCATCACGTTGTTGATACCCAGGGTGACCTGGGCCTTCTCCGTGACTGCCCAGTTGGCCGCGAGGTCGAAGTAGTTCTCGGAGTTCAACTTGCGGTCAATGCGGTTGTCCGGCATCGGCGTGTTCGGACCCGTCAGGCCGATCACGGCGTCGTAGTAACGCCAGGTCAGCGAGAGGTCCAGATCCCACGGCGTGTTCCAGCTGGTCCGGAACCGATGGCGCCATTCCGGATTCGGCGTGCCGCAGACGTTCGAGAAGTAGCCCGTGCAGTCATACGACGCGATGCCCGGACCCGGTTCGGTGATCAGCTCGTCCAGATACGTGCCGGTCATGTTGAAGTTCAGGCTGCCGAAGCGGCCGATCTCCAGCCCGGTGTAGGTCACGTTCAGGTCGTAGCCTTTCGTCGACAAGGAACCGATGTTGATGTTGGTATCGATCACGTTGCCTGAACCGATCCACAGCGAGCCGTTGTTGGTGTTGCGCAGGATGCGCGAGCACGCAGCGGCATCGCCGGTGGTGTAGCAGGCGTCCCAGGTGTTGTTGGCACCGAAGGTCGAGATCGTGTCCTGGATGTCGATGTCGAAGTAGTCGATCGTGATCGCCAGACCCGGGGCGAAGCGCGGCGTGAACACAATGCCGTAGGAGTACGTATCCGACTTCTCCGGATTCAGGTTCAGATTGCCGCCCTGCAGGAACTGGTACTGGCCAGCCGGGCTGTCCAGGCCGCCACGTTCGGCAACGTCATTGACGCCGTCGTAGAACGCGGCCGGGACGCCGGTGGCAATACATTCTGCCTGCGTCGCGTTCGGGTTCGGTGCAGCAACGCCGCAAGGATCGCCGTCTGCGTCGAACAGGTTGAAGCCCTGTGCGGTGAACAGCTCGACGATGTTGGCGGCGCGAACGGCACGCTGGAAGCTGCCGCGGAAGCGGACATCTGCCACCGGCGCCCACTCGAGGCCGAACTTGTACGTGTCGGTCGTGACCGCGCCGTAGTCCGAATACCGGTACGCGGTATCGAACGACAGGCTCTCCATGCCGGCCTGGTCCTGCGCCAGCGGGATCCGGCCTTCGAAAAACAGCTCATTGACCTTGGTCGCGCCGCCGATGCCGATGGTGGCGCCGCCCGAGCCGGACAGCTGGGCCGCTTCCTGCAACGCGTCGACCTTGTTGTCGAGCGTGTCGCGCCGGTACTCGGCGCCGAACACCACCTGCACGCCGTCGCTGGCCCACGGGGTCTTGAGGCCGTAGACGCCGAGGTCGCCGGTGATGATGCCGTTGTAGATCTCCTGCGTCAGCTGGCCCGTCTGGATACCCTTGGCCTGCAGGTAGTTCAGCTGGGCTGCATCCACGCCATTCGGCACGAACGGATTCCAGGGGACGCAGTTCGGATCCGAACCATCGATGACCGAACGGCAGGTCGGGGTGCCACCGACGTCAATGACGTCAAGCGCGCGGCCGAGCCGGTCGATCACGAAGTAGTTCAGCGTCGAGGTGTCGGTGTTGGTCTCGGCGTACTGGGCGGATACGTCGTATCCCCAGCCGTCGTTGATCGCACCACGCACGCCGGCCACGATGCGGAAGGTGTCCTTCGCGAACGACTGCTGCCGCCCGCCACCCTCGACGTTGCGGCGCAGGATGTACATCCCGACGCTGTCGCCGTTGGCAATCCGGGTCGCGTCGCAGCCGATGAGCGGCAGCGTATTGACCGGGATCAGCGGGTTGTCGCAGTTGACCGAGCTGGTGTCGCCGAAATTGCCGCCCGGGGCGATCTGCGCGACCGACTCGTAGTCCGTGAACATCAGCTGCGTGTACACATCCGCGTGCTCGCCGAACTCGTAGTGACCCATCGCGCCGAGACTGTAGCGGCGCTCGGGACGCTGGTAGTGGTTCAACGGGCCGAAGTTGTACTGGTCGGTCGTCGCATCGAAATTGCGCATGTCAGTGTCGTTCAACACCGTCAGGTTGTACGCGGGGCCGGCAGTCAGGGGGCCCGCACCGTCCGGATCCGGGTACGACGGCTGCCCGAAGGTCGTGAACCGGCCGCCGGCGCTGGTGTCGGAACCGCCGCAGGCGAACGACACGGTCGGGTTCGCACCGAGCGAGCATGCCGAGTAGTCGCGCTCGGACTGCAGGATGGCGTCGCTGTCGAACACCGAGGCATAGGCCGTGATGTTGCCGCGGCCGTCGCCGCTGTTGACGCCGACCATCAGCGAGATTTCCTTGCCATCGCCGTCGGTGACGGTGTCGTCCGGCAGCTGGAACTGCGACGGGTTGGTGGCCGCACGAGCCGCGATCACGTCGCGCAGCTTGGTGGCGCCCGGACCCTTGTAGTCGTTGTCATGCCAGTAGAAGTTGTACTGGCTGGTGATTTCGACGCCCTCGAAGTCCTTCTTCATGATGAAGTTGACGACACCGGCCACGGCGTCCGAGCCGTAGACCGCGGATGCGCCGCCGGTCAGGATGTCGACCCGTTCCACCATCTGCGTCGGGATCTGGTTGATGTCCGCCGCCGAGTTGGTCACGGTGCCATACGGCAGGCGCCGTCCGTCGATCAGCACCAGGGTGCGTGGCGAGCCGAGACCGCGAAGGTTCAGGGTTGCCGCGCCCGACGCGCCGTTCGCAACGGTCACGTTCTGCGCCGCAAAGGCCTGCGGCAGCTGGTTCACGAGGTCTTCGATACGCGTGACGCCTTGCGTCACGACGTCCGCCGCTGTGACTTGCGTCACAGGTGTCGTCGCTTCCAGGTTCGCGGATCTGATGCGCGAGCCCGTTACGATGATCTCACCGAGGTTTTCCTGCGCGAGCGCAGGCGCCGCGGCGCCGGCTGCCGTCACCGCACCCATGACGAGTGCGCGACGGACCGCTGCTGCGACCCGATTGTTACGTTCCATTGTCTACGTCCTCCCGCGAACGGCGGTGCCGTTCTCTAGTTGCTTGAGTTGCCATGTCAACCAAGAATCACAAACACCGAAGTGGCGAAATACATACGAGGTTCCCGCCTCTTTGGATGCGGCATCATAACAACATTGAACTTGCATGCAACAACTGTGGCAGATGAGCAACATAGTCGAGTGATTTGGCGGGGAAACGCTTCGCCGGCTTTGGCCGCGGCGCCGCAAGGTGAACGACCGCCCGGAGTGTGGCCGGGATCGTTGCTGATCGGGCTGTTGCTTTTGGGCTACATAGGGTTCGCGCAGCTGCCCTGGCGGTCGCCAGGCGGGCTGAACGGCGGGCGTTTTCGGAAATTCTTATGGCCCACCTGACAGAAAATAAGAGCGACAAACTGACGTTGTGAAACCACTTTTATAGGGTTTCTGTGGATTATTGGAACCCGGGTTACTGCGTTCTGTTCAATACGGCGTTACCCGGTTTGGGGTCATTCACAGCGTCGGCTTTGGCGGTGAGGGCGGGGTGCAGGACCTGGCTGTCGGCGATCAATCCAATGCGGGCCGAGGTGCCGGCCAGCAGTTCCAGCACGGCCTTGACGGGGGCTGCCGAGGGAATCGGGTCGAGGGTCCGGGGCTTGGCGTTTTCCGCGACATTGACGACCGTGCCGTCGGCACGGATGAAGATCAGGTCGAGCGACAGGTAGGTGTCCTTCATCCAGAAGGCCGCGAACTGGGGACGCTCGAACAGGAACAGCATGCCCTCGTCCGGGGGCAGCTTCCGGACGAACATCAGCCCGCGTTCGCGGCTCCGGTCGTCCGCCGCGATCCAGACCTTGAAGCGGTGTGTACCGGACTGGGTGATCACCTGGACTTCGGATCGCGGCAGGCCGGCGAAGGTCGAAACCGAATCGCCCGCTGCTGAACCTGCGCCAGTCAAGGAGAGGCAGACGATCGCAAGTGACCGCAGCAGGCGCATCATCGCGTCGTGATCGCGCCGGATGGTGGCGCGCCGTCGTCCTCGCGGAAGGTCACGAGCCCGGCGAAGTCGAAGCGCGTCAGCAGCACCGCGCCGTCGCCGTCGAGCGCCCGCGCGGGCGCGGTGCAGAAACCGCGCGCGCTGACCCGGAAACTGAGCGGCGGCAGGCCCGCGCCCTCGAGCGGCCACTGCTCGACCTCATCGAACACACAGCGGTCGTCGCCGCGCGTACCGTAGATGCGCTCGCCGGCTCCGTCGAGCAGCGTGACATTGACGGGCACGCCGCGCCCGGAGGCACCCATGCCGAGTTCCGGCGCAGCAAACACGATCGCCAGTTCGCCGTCCTCGAGCGGTCCGGCAAACCGGATCCGCAGGCCGCGCCCGTCCGGGCGCGACATGCCGGTGCACTGGAGTTCCGGCTCGCGCCAGCGCAACTCCGCCTCGATGCTGCCGCGCAGCCGCACCGTCAGGAAACCCGCGTTGTCCGGGAGGCAGCGGTTCACGACGGTGGCCGGCGGCGGGACCGCCACCTGCTGCCCGAGCAGCAACAGGACGAGGGCGGCGGGCGTCATGTACCGCGCATGGCGTCAGGCCGAATCCGCGCGCGCAACCAGCAGGTGCTTGGCGAGCGTGCCGTGGCCGCGGCCGATGCCACGCACCAGGTGCATGACGACGGTCAGGAGCAGCACGCCGAGGACCATGACGACGGGCGCCATCATCGGCGACGGGGCGAAATAGACCTGGTCGTCGAGGCTGATGCCGCCCGAGCCGACGCCCGCTTCCATGAGCAGGCCTGCGATCGAGCCGCCGACCAGTCCGAGACTCACGCTGATGCCCGTCACTGCGATCACGAAGTACAGGATGCCGAGCGGCAGCATCAAGAGGAAGTAGAACATCGTCGTCCAGGTGCGACGGTCCACCAGCATCTGCTTGATGCGCTCCATGATCGGCATGCCCTTGGAGGGGTAGAGCGGACGGCGCGGCATGCGCTGGCCGAGCAGGCCCTCGACCAGGCGTCCTTCGGCGAGCGCGAGCACCCGCGTGAAGCCGACGAACAGCAGGAAGAAGGGGATACCGATGATCATGACCATCAGGCCGGCCGACATCGACAGGCCGGCGACAGTCATCGTGAAGTAGAAAATGCCGGTGGCCAGCGACAGCAGCATGAAGAAGAGCGCAGTCCAGGTGCGTGAGTCGCCGTAGACCCCGAAAAACCGCCCGAGTGCCGTGCGTGGGGCCTTGCGCGGGGGAGGGGCGAGGGCGGTGCGCACCTGCTTCTCGGTGGTGCGATAGGCCCCGGCGACTTCGTCGGGTGCGCCGTAGGTGCTCGAGATCAGCTCGAGCGTGTCGGCTTCGTTGCGCCCCGGATTGGCGGCGACTTCCGCGCGCAGGTATTCCTCCGCGTCATATAGCGCGTCCTGCACCAGCGCCGGGTCTTCGCCTGCGAGTGCCGCGCGCAGTGCGGTGAGGTATTGCTCGATCGAGCGTGGGGCGGTCCGTTCGTTCATGAAATTGCTCCGTTCGATTCCGTAAACCCGTCGACGAAATCACGCGTGTTGCGCCAGATGCTGCGCCACTCGGCGAGCGTGCCGCGCCCGGCTTCCGTGATGCGGTAATAGCGGCGCGGCGGGCCAGCGTAAGACGGCACGATGCGGCTGGCCAGCAGCCCATTGGCCGAAAGCTGGCGCAGCACCGGGTACAGCGCTCCCTGTTTCACGGGTGCATGCCCGTTCGCGCGATCCTGCAGGCGCTTGGCGATCTGATAGCCGTAGAGGTCCTCTTCCGCCTGTTCCAGGACGGCAAGCAGGACGAGGCCGACCAGCCCGGCATTGAGCTCGCGCTGGAATTTCTGGGACAGCCGCTCCTGGTCGTCAGGGGCGCTTTCGGTGTCCGGCAAGGCCGTATCTTGCTCCACAAATGCCTACCTGATTAACAGCAGTACGAAGTGCATAGTACTACTAACTCAACACTAGTAAAGGGGGTCGCTGGAAACAGGCAGTGGCGCCATTGACGGCAGCGGTCCCGCAAGGTCTGAATCCGCCATGAAGAACTGGATGCCGACACTGGTCCTCTCTGCGGCGCTGACCGGCTGCACCGGCTTGCCGAGCGATCTCAAGACGCCCGAGATCTCCTTTGTCGGGATGCGCGCGCTGGAAGCCAGCCTGTTCGAACAGCGCCTGGAAGTTCGCATGCGCGTGCGCAATCCGAACATCATCGAATTGCCGGTCAAGGGACTCGACGTCGACGTCGAGCTTGCAGACGAGCCGTTCGCACATGGCGTCTCCGCCCGCGAGTTCGTCGTGCCGGCGCAGGGGGAGGCGGAGTTCGACATGATCGTGACCGCCAATGCAGCCACGGCGCTCCTGAAGATAGCGGGCTCGGACCGCAAGGCGCGCGAGGAAATCGGCTACCGGGTGAAAGGCCGGCTGTCGACGCGTCTCGGCCTGTTGCGCTCCATCCCGTTCGACGAGAGCGGCACGGTGCCGCTGAATGAATTGCTTGGCAAGCGGCGCAAGGACAAGTAAGGGAACAGCAAGAACCGGGTTGCCGCGGGGGGCCTGCGGCCGCAATCTGGCGCCCACCAGGAAGCCGTTGGGCGCACACACCATGATCCAGGCAGACACAAACGAATCCGCCAGCTTTCGCCGCATCGAGAAGGTCATCCGGCACATCGACCTTCACCATGCGGATCAGCCCGGTCTCGACGAGCTCGCCGAGGTCGCGGGCCTCAGCGTGTTCCATTTCTCGCGCGAGTTCCGCCGCTGGGCCGGCCTGTCGCCGACCCGCTACCTGCGCACGGTTGCGCTGTCGGTTGCGAAACGCGAACTGGACGAGCGCGGCTCGGTGCTGGCGGCGGCCTGGGTCGCGGGCCTGTCGGGCGGCGGCCGCCTGCATGACCTGTTCGTGAATTTCGAAGCGGTGACGCCGGGCGAATACAAGGAGAGCGGCGCCGGCATGCAGCTGCGCCACGGTTTTGCGCAGTCGCCATTCGGCCGGATCCACGCGGCCGTTTCGCCACGCGGCATCGTCCATCTCGCTTTCGTGGACGGCAGCGATGCCGCGGCATTCCAGGACCTGAAGCGCCGCTGGCCGCTCGCGCTGTTCGAGCGCGACGATGCGGCGACCGCGGCGCTCGCGCGGAAGGTCTTCACCGAGCGCAGCGGTAGCATCACGCTCGCGCCCACGGGCACCAATTTCCAGGTGAAGGTCTGGCAGGCGCTGCTCGATCTCGGCACGCGCGGCCCGACCAGTTATTCGCAGATCGCGGCTGCGATCGGCCAGTCAGGCGCGAGCCGCGCCGTCGGCCAGGCGGTCGGCGCCAACCCGGTCGCGTGGCTGATCCCCTGCCATCGCGTGCTGCGGCGCGACGGCGAACTTGGCGGCTATCGCTGGGGTGTCGAGCGCAAGCGCGCGATGCTGGCCTGGGAACACGCGGCGACGGTGCGCCGCAGCGCCTGAAAAGGGGACGCAAGAGGGGACGCAAGAGGTTTGCGTCCCCTCTTGCGTCCCCTTTTCAGGCGGCGGAGGTTTCGTCGGGAGCCGGCGGCCCCTCGGGCTCGCCGGGGCCGCGCGGCTTGCGCGCCGGGACCATCATCGCGAGCATGCCTTCCTGCATGCGGTTCCACATCTCGAGGTTCTGCCGCGTCAGCTCGGCCATCGCATTCATCGGCGGCGGCGCGCTGCTCAGCATCTGGGAAATCTGCTGCTGGACGTTTTCCTGCTGGCGCATGAACGCCGCGACGCTCTGTTCCAGGTAGCCCGCCATGAAGTCCTGCATCGGGCCGCCGTAGTAGCGGATGATCGATTCGAGCAGCTGGGTCGTCAGGATCGGCTTGCCGAACTGCTCCTGCTCGGCGATCACCTGCAGGAGGATGAGCCGCGTGATGTCCTCGCCGCTCTTGTCCTCGACCACGCGGATCTTTTCGCCCCGGACGATCAGGTCGCGGATGTCCTCGAGGGTCACGTGCTTGCTGATCGAAGCGTCGTAAAGCCGCCGGTTGGCGTACTTCTTGATCAGGCGTTCCTTGGTCATGCCGGCAGTCTACCGGATCATGCCGCAGTGCGATAACGCACTGCGGTATAACGAATTTTCACGACGCCAGGGCGAAAAAAAGGACGGCGACCCGAAGGTGCGCCGTCCCGAGGGGGGAGGGTCGGAATCCGGTCAGGCGGCCTTCTTGGCGACCTTGGCGGACTCGGAAACGGTCTGGTCGAACCACTTGGTCATCTCGGCCTGGTGCTCCGATGACAGCTTGATCAGGTCCTGCGAGCGCTGCGTCGCCTTCTCGGCAAACTGCGTCGACAGTTCGATCTGACGCGCGGTCAGGTCGTTGATGTCGCGGGCCTGGCTGGCCAGCTGCAGCTGCTGCAGCGAGTACTCGAGCACTTCACCGGCGAACGCGAACTGCTGGCGCGCGATGCGCTCGAAGCTGGCGAGCGACAGTTCGTTGAACTTGACGGCCGGGGCAAAAGCCTTCTTGCCGGCGTCGAGGAAAGCGTTGAAATCGAAAGTCGGGTTGGTCATTTCTGGCATCCTTGAAAAAGCAGGGGTCCACATGGCGATGGCGGCATTGTAGCGCAGGTCTTGTTGCAGTGCAACAGAGATTATGACATCCAATACTTCGATCACCGCATGCAATTAAACTCGTATAGAAACAATAGGTTAACTACTAACCGGAGGCCCGGGTTGCGCCTGCCGAAACCCGTGGCTGTTTTGCATCGCATTGGGCCGGGAGAGCCCTGAAATCAGATGCCCGACCCGAGCACCGCGATGCCGTGGATGACCGCCTGGATCGACCTGCAGCGCCAGTGGGTCGAGGCAGCAGCGCGAGTGCCTGGCGCCAGCCATGATGCGATGCACGCGATCTTCGCCGACCGATACCGCCAGTCGTTCACGCCGGAATTCGCGCGCATCGCCCCCGGGCCGGATCCAATGCGTGCCAGTGCGGCGGCAATGACCCGATGGCAGGCCGCCACGCAGCGTTTCGGCCTGCAGATCGCGGCCATCGCCAACGACGCAGCGCAGCGCCTGAACGGCCTGCTGCGGTCGGATGACGCCGGGTTGCCGCCGGTCACGAGCCTGCGGCAGTTGCACGAGTTGTGGATCGAATGCGGCGAGGCGGCCTATGCCGCAGCGGCGCACGGCGACGAGTTTGCCGAGGCACAGGCGGAATTGCTGGGAGCGTGGGTCGAGCTGCAGGCCGTCGCGCGCGGCGCACGACCATGACGCGCCTCGCCATCGATCCCGCGCGCGCCGCCGCCGAGATGACGGAGTTCTGCGGGCGCCTGGCCGCGGCAACGCAGCGCCTGGCCGGCCTCGACCTGCGCGCGGAGGGCTGTTCGGCGCGGGATGCCGTGTTTCGCATCGAAAAGACCGTGCTCTGGCGCTACCGCGGGCAGGCAGCAGACGCCGGCCTGCCGCCGCTCGTCATCTGCTACGCGCTGGTGAACCGGCCCTACATGATGGACCTGCAGCCGGATCGCTCGTTGATCCGCGGCCTGCTTGCGCGCGGGCTCGACGTGTACCTCGTCGATTGGGGCTATCCCGACGCAGGGGACCGGGGCCTCGCGCTCGACGATTATGCGAACCGCTATCTCGGCGCCTGCATCGACCACGTGTGCCGCGCGCGCGGCGTGGCGGCGGTCAACCTGCTCGGCGTCTGCCAGGGCGGCACGCTGTCGTTGTGCCACACGGCGCTGCATCCGGAGCGCGTGCAGAACCTCGTGACGATGGTCACGCCGGTGGATTTCCAGACCGATGACAACCTGCTGTCGAAGTGGGTGCGCAAGGTCGACGTCGACCACATGGTCGAGGTGCTCGGCAACGTTCCCGGCGCGTTGCTGAACGCCGCATTCATCTCGCTGATGCCGCTCAGGCAGAGCGTGCAGAAATACGCGGGCATCGCCGACATCGCCGATGATCCCGAGGCGCTCGCCAACTTCCTGCGCATGGAGCGCTGGATCCACGACAGCCCGGACCAGGCGGGCCGGGCCTTTGCGGAATTCATGCGCTGGTTCTTCCAGGAGAACCGCCTGGTGCGGGGCGGGCTGGTGATCGGCGGCCAGCCGGTGGACCTGCGCCGCATTGCCTGCCCGCTGCTGAACATCTACGCGACCCAGGACCACCTGGTGCCGCCTTCGGCGACGCTACCGCTCGTGGGACTGACCGGCAGCCGCGACTACTCGGCTTTCAGGTTCGACGGCGGCCATATCGGCATCTATGTCAGCCGGCGCGCCCAGGAACTCCTGCCCGGCACCATCGCCCAGTGGCTCGGGAGACACTGAAGCCGGGCGGGGCGATGATGGAGCGGGGGCCTGGCACCGCGGGTAAACTCTCAAGGCTGGAACCGGTCTCAACGTGGGTCGCCTGATCCGGGAAGCCATGGCCTTGCAGTCCGATCGCCGCTGCCGTTTTGCGTTGCCCGTCTTTGCCGCCGTGCTCGTCACGGTCGCGGGCTGCGGAAACGACGTTGCCGACGTGGGCGCCGCGCCGCCGGCCACACGGGTGGTCGCCGCGGTCGTGACTCCCGCGCAGTGGCGCGACACGATCGAGGCGCTCGGAACCACGCGCGCGAACGAGTCCGTGACGATCACCGCGAAGGTCAGCGAAATCGTGCGCAAGGTCGCGTTCGAAAGCGGCGATGTCGTCTCGATCGGCGACGTGCTCGTGGACCTGTCGAGCGGGGCCCAGCTCGCCGGGCTCGAGGAAGCGCGTGCGGCCTACCAGGAAGCGGAACGGCAACTGAAGCGCCAGCAGGAACTGGCCGAGCGCCAGCTCATCTCGGCGAGCCAGATCGACACGCAGCGCGCCGCGCGCGATGCGGCACTCGCCCGCATGAATGTCGTGCGCGCGGCGCTCTCCGACCGCGTGATCACCGCACCGTTCGATGGCGTTCTGGGATTGCGCCAGGTAAGCCCCGGTTCGCTGGTGACGCCGGGCACGCCGATCGCGACGCTGGACGACATCTCGGTGATCAAGCTCGATTTTTCCGTTCCGGAACGCTTCCTCGCGGTGCTGGCGCGCGGGCAGGAGATCGCGGCGCACAGCGATACCTATCCGGGCCGCGCCTTCGCGGGCAGCGTCACGAGCGTCGATTCGCGCATCGACCCGGTCACGCGCTCGGTCGCGGTGCGGGCCGAGATTCCGAATCCCGAGCGCCTGCTGCGCCCGGGGATGCTGATGACCGTGCAGCTGTTCCGCGAGCCGCGTGACACACTCGTCATTCCCGAGATCGCGATCCTCCAGGTCGGAATGGATTCGTTCGTCTACCGGGTCACTGCGGAGCAGACCGCCCAGCGCGTGCCGGTCGAACTGGGCGCCCGCCGCAAGGGCGAGGTGGAGGTCGTGAGCGGGCTTGCCGCGGGCGACCGCATCGTGACCGAGGGAACCGTGAAGCTGCGCGATGGCATGCGCGTCAGCTTCGCCGGGGCCACATGAGCCTTTCCGACCTGTCGATCCGGCGGCCGGTCTTCGCGACCGTCATGAGCCTGCTGCTGGTCGTGCTCGGCGTGATCGCCTACACGCGCCTGACGCTGCGCGAGCTGCCTGCGATCGACCCGCCCATCGTGTCGGTGGACGTGAATTACCCCGGCGCGTCCGCCGCCGTCGTCGAGACGCGCATCACGCAGGTGCTCGAGGACTCGCTGTCGGGCATCGAGGGCGTCGAGACGATCGAGTCGCGAAGCCGGAACGGCGAAGGCAGCATCAGCATCGAGTTCTCGCTCGCCCGCGACATCGAGGCGGCCGCGAACGACGTGCGGGACGCGGTCAGCCGCGTGCTGGACCGGATGCCCCCGGAAGCCGACCCGCCCGAGATCGAGAAAGCCGAATCGGACGCGGAGGTCGTGCTGTGGCTCAACATGCGCTCGTCGCGCATGGATACGATGCAGCTGACCGATTACGCGCATCGCTACGTCGTCGACCGGCTCTCGGCGCTCGACGGCGTGTCCAGGGTGCGGGTTGGCGGCGAACAGCGCTATGCGATGCGCGTCTGGCTCGATAGCCAGGCGCTGGCCGCGCGCGGCCTCACCGTCGCCGAGGTGCAGGCGGCGCTGCAGCGCGAGAACGTCGAGCTGCCGGCCGGCACGCTCGAGTCCGCGGACCGGGATTTCACGCTGCGCGTGCAGCGCGGTTACCGCGAGCCGGATGATTTCGCGCGCATGACGCTCGCCAAGGGCGACGACGGCTACCTGGTGCGACTCGGCGACGTCGCCCGCGTCGAACGCGGGTCGAACGAGCGCCGCGCCTACTACCGCAGCAACGGCGAGCCGAACATCGGCCTCGGCATCGTCAAGACCTCCACGGCCAACAGCCTGGACGTGGCGCGCGCGGCCCGCGCGGTCGCCGACGAGATACAGACGAGCCTGCCCGAGGGAACGCGCATCTTCGTCGCCTTCGACAGCACGGTCTTCATCGGCGCGGCCATCGACCGGGTGTTCCTGACGCTGGTCGAGGCGATGCTGCTCGTGATCGTCGTGATCTACCTGTTCCTCGGCAGCGCGCGCTCTGCAGTGATCCCGGCCGTCACGATTCCCGTCTGCCTGGTGACCGCATTCGCCGCCCTGTGGGCATTCGGCTTCACGATCAACCTGCTCACGCTGCTCGCGGTGGTGCTGTGCATCGGCCTGGTCGTGGACGACGCCATCGTGGTCGTCGAGAACATCCAGCGGCGCGCCGACCAGGGCGAGCCGCCGCTGGTCGCGGCCAGGCGCGGCACGGCGCAGGTCGCCTTCGCGGTCATCGCGACCACGGCCGTGCTGGTGGCCGTCTTCCTGCCGGTGGGATTCATGGAAGGCAACACAGGCCGCCTGTTCCGGGAGCTCTCGGTCGCACTCGCGAGCGCCGTCGCAATCTCCTGCTTCGTCGCGCTGACGTTGACGCCGATGATGTCGTCCAAGCTCATTCGTCCGCACACCGAGCCGCGCGGCCTGAATGCCTGGATCCACGGCCGGTTGATGAAGTTGTCCGCCGGCTATCGTCGCCAGGTCGAACGCACGGTCGGGAGACCCCTCGTTTTCGGCGCGGTGCTCGTCGGCAGCGCGCTCCTGAGTATCCTGCTGTTCCAGGTCGTGCCGAAGGAACTGGCACCGGACGAGGATCGCGGCGCGTTCTTCATCATGTTCGAGGGACCCGAAGGCGCGGGCTTCGACTACACCGTGGCCCAGATCCAGAAGGTGGAGAGCCTGATGGGCGGGATGCTCGGCGACGACCAGCCGATCCAGCGCATCAACACGCGCGTGCCGGGCGGCTTCGGCGCGAGCGAGGAGATGCATACGGGGCAGGCGATCGTCTTCCTGCAGGACTGGGACCAGCGCAAGGTGACGACCGCGGAGGTCGTCAGCCAGCTGCGAACGGAACTGGCCGCGATCCCGACGATCCGCGCGATACCCCGGATGCGCAGCGGCCTCGTCCGGAGCGGCGGCTCGCCTTTGCAGGTCGTGCTGGGTGGTCCCGACTATGCCGAGCTGGTCGAGTGGCGGGACCGGATGCTGGTGCGGATGGGCGAGAACCCGGGCCTGCGTGAAGCGGACTCCGATTACAAGGCGACGCGGCCGCAGCTGCACATCGAGATCAATTTCGAGCGCGCCGCCGATCTCGGCGTGTCGACCGCCGAGATCGGCACCACGCTCGAGACCATGATGGGCTCCCGCCGCGTCACGACCTTTGTCGAGGATGGCGAGGAATATGACGTCGTGCTGCAGGCCGAGCCGGACGATCGCGCCTCGCCGTCCAGTCTCGAGAATCTCTACGTCCGTTCCCAGCGCAGCGGCCAGCTGGTGCCGCTGTCGAGCCTCGTGACGCTTTCCGAGGTGGCCGAGCCCGGCAGCCTCAATCGCTTCAACCGGCTGCGCGCGATCACGCTGTCGGCCAACCTGGCGCCGGGCTATACGCTGGGCGAGGCACTCGTCTGGATGCAGCGCACCGCGGCGGATGAACTGCCGGAGATCGCGCAGATCGACTACAAGGGCGAATCACGCGAGTACCAGAAGGCGGGCGGCGCGGTGCTTTTCACGTTCGCGATGGCTCTCCTGATCGTCTATCTGGTGCTGGCCGCGCAGTTCGAGAGCTTCATCCACCCGTTCGTGATCATGTTGACGGTGCCGCTGGCGGTGCTCGGGGCATTGATCGGACTGTGGGTTTCCGGCGGCACGCTCAACCTGTTCAGCCAGATCGGCATCGTGATGCTTGTCGGCCTCGCGGCCAAGAACGGCATCCTGATCGTGGATTTCGCCAACCAGCTGCGTGACGAGGGGCGGACGGTCCAGCAGGCGATCGTGGAAGCCGCGGCCGTGCGCCTGCGGCCGATCCTGATGACCTCGATCGCCACCATCATGGGCGCGATGCCGCTGGTGCTCTCGGGCGGCCCGGGATCGGCAAGCCGGTCGACCATCGGCGTGGTCGTGATCTTCGGCGTCGCCTTCTCGACCCTGCTGTCGCTCTTTGTCGTCCCTTCCTTCTATGCGCTGCTCGCGCCCTTTACCGGCTCGCCCGATGCGCTCTCGAAGAAACTCGAGAGGCTCGAACTGGAGACGCCCGAGGCCACCGGTCGCGCCTGAGACGGGGTCGGGCCGGCCACCGCCAGTGTCAAGCCAAGCCGAATTCACCCAAGTCTTTGAAAAATAATATTATTTTACTTTGTATCCCGGGGTTGCGGGCCCCGGGCTGGTAGAATCGACGGTCGAAGAAGAGGCCCCGCGGATCCTGCGGGGCGCCAATCAAGGGGCCCTGCCTGGCGGTCCCCGGTGGAAACCGGGGGCGATTTAAGGAGCATTGCGTGCCGACGGCGACCCCCTATCAGCAGCTCGAGCAGGAATTCCGCAGGCTCCATGCCTTCCGCGGCGTGCTCGCCTTGCTGCGCTGGGACGCCGCCGTGACCATGCCGCGCGCAAGTGCCGACGTGCGCGGGGACCAGCTGGCCGCGCTGCAGATCGAGTGCCACACGCTCTTGGTGTCGCCCCGCATTTCGCGCCTGCTCGACCGCGCCGATGCCAACGCCCGCGCGCTGGAAGACTGGCAGGCGGCCAACCTGCGCGAGATGCGCCGGCTGCACGATCACGCGATCGCGACGCCGCCATCGCTGGTCGCGCGCATGGCCAAGGCTTTCGCGCAGGCGGAGGCGCGCTGGCGCGAGGCGCGCGAAGCGAACGACTTCAACGTGCTGGTGCCGCAGCTCGATGAGACGGTCAAGCTGGTGCGCAGCAAGTCGGAACTGCTGGCGCAGCGCTTCTCGCTGGATCCCTGGGACGCGCTCGCCGACGAATTCACGCCGGGTCTCCTGTCGCGCGACATCGAGGCGATCTTCACGCCGCTGACGCAGCGCCTGCCGGGACTCGTGACGGAGGCCATCGAATTGCAGGCGGCTGCTCCCGCCCTGCGCATCGAGGGTCGTTTCTCCGTCAGCCGGCAGCGCGGCCTGTGCACCGACGTCATGAAGGCGCTCGGCTTCCCGTTCGATCGCGGCCGCTTCGACGAAAGCGATCATCCATTCACCGAGGGCGTGCCGGGCGACATCCGGGTCACGACGCGCTTCGAGCTGAAGGTTCCGTTCCAGGGGCTGCTCGGCGCGCTGCACGAGACCGGCCAGGCGCTCTACGACCTCGGCCTGCCGGCGGCCTGGGTCGACCAGCCGGTCGGCCAGGACCGCGGCATGGCCATGGACGAGAGCCAGTCGCTGCTGCTCGAGATGATGGTGGGCCGCAGCCGCGCGTTCGTGACGTTCCTGCGGCCGCTGCTCGAGAAGCACTATGGCGCGGCCGGCCCGGAATGGTCCGAGGAGAACCTGTACCGGCACCTCAATCGCGTGGCGCGCGGCACCAACCGCATGGATGCGGACGAACTGACCTACCAGACGCACATCTGGATGCGCTACGAACTCGAGCGCCGCCTGCTCTCCGGCGAACTCGCGGTGAAGGACCTGCGCGATGCCTGGAACGCGCTGTCGTCGGACCGGCTTGGGCTGGTGCCCGCGACCGACGTCGAGGGCTGCCTGCAGGACATCCACTGGGCGGTCGGCTCGTTCGGCCATTTTCCCTCCTACGGCGTCGGCGCCGTGATCGCCGGACAGCTCTGGGAGGCGATCCGCGAGCAGAGGCCTGGCATCGAGGACGAGATCGCGGGCGGGCAGTTCGGCGGCCTGTTCGCATGGCTGCGCGAGCGCGTGCATGCGATGGGCGCGAGCCTCGGCCTGCCGCAGCTGGTCGAGCATGCGACCGGGCGGCCGCTGTCGGCGATGCCGTTCCTGCGCTATCTCGAGCGCAAGTACGTGCCCGAAATCTAGAATGCCGGCATGATTCCTGCAGCGAGCGAGACTTCCGCCAATTTCCGCCGCCTGTCGGCACGCCTGCGCGGCCTGGTCGGCAAGGCGATCGCCGATTTCGCGATGATCGGCGAGGGCGACCGCGTGATGGTCTGCCTGTCGGGCGGCAAGGACTCGTACACGCTGCTCGACATGCTGCTGTCGCTGCAGCGCTCGGCGCCGGTCAGGTTCGAGCTCGCCGCCGTCAACCTCGACCAGAAGCAGCCGGGATTCCCGGAGCGCGTGCTGCCGGACTACCTCGAGTCCCTCGGCGTCCCGTACCACGTCATCGAGCAGGACACCTACAGCGTCGTGAAGCGCGTGATTCCCGCGGGCCGCACACAGTGCGGCCTGTGCAGCCGCTTGCGCCGCGGCGCGCTGTACCGGTTCGCCCGCGAACACGGCTACACGCGCATTGCGCTCGGCCACCACCGCGACGACCTCATCGAGACGCTGTTCCTGAACCTGTTCCACGGCGGCCGGCTGAAGGCGATGCCGCCGAAGCTCCTGTCCGACGACGGCGCAAATATCGTGATCCGCCCGCTGTGCTACGTGCCCGAGCGCGAGATCGAGCGCTATGCGCGCGCGCGCGGATTCCCGATCATCCCCTGCCTGCTGTGCGGCTCCCAGCCGAACCTGCAGCGCGTGGCAATCGCGCGGATGCTGGCGGAGTGGGAGCGCGAGAGTCCGGGACGCGTCGACTCGATCTTCACGGCGCTCTGCAACGTCGACGCCTCGCACCTGGCCGATCCGGAGGCGTTCGATTTCGCTGCACTCGAGCGCAGGCCCCTGCCTCCCGGCCCCTGAAGTGTCCTCCCAGCCGCCGCCATTGCCGAACAGCTACTGGGTCGAGCCCGGTCGCATCCTTGCGGGAGAGTATCCGGCCGCCGGCAGCGAGGAGGCGACGCTCGACCGGCTGCGTCGCCTGCTCGCCGCCGGCGTCGACTGCTTCATCGACCTGACCGAGCCCGGCGAACTCGAATCCTACGAGGAATTCCTGCCGGGTCCCTATGCGCGCGACCCGGTGGTCTACCTGCGCAAGCCGATCCGCGACCACGGCCTGCCGGAATCCGCGGAACAGATGCAGGAAATCCTCGACGAACTGGACGCGGCGCTGGCAGAAGGCCGTTGCATCTATCTGCATTGCCGCGCCGGCATCGGCCGGACCAACCTGGTCGCCGGCTGCTGGTTTGCGAGCGCGGGCGCGGGCGGCGACGCGGCACTCGTCCGCCTGAACGAACGCTGGCAGAGCAGCCCGCGCTCGCAGTCCTGGCCGACGGTGCCCGAGACCGAGGCGCAGAGCGACTACGTGCGGGACTGGCGTCCGATGCGGCCCCTGTTGCCCGTGAGCGCTCCACAGCAGGTGGTCGACCGGCGCGACCGGTTTCGCGGACTGCTGGTCGGGCTCGCCGCCGGCGACGCCCTCGGCCACGCTGCGCACGGCCTGCCCGCCGGTGCCTGGGCCGACAAGACCGCGATGGCGCTGTGCCTCGCGGAGAGCCTGGTCGCGAAAAAAGGCCACGATGCCGCCGACCAGGTCGAGCGTTACCGCGCCTGGCAGCACAGCGGGCGCTGGTCCAGCACCGGTGGCTGCATCGGCATCAGCGCCGCGACCAGCCGCGCGCTGGCAACCGCGCAATGGACGGGCAAGCCCTACGCCGGCTCGCACGATCCGGCGCATGCGGACGCGGAGCCGCTGGCGCGCACCGGCCCTGCGGTCGCCTGGCACCTTGCCGATCCGCGCGCCGCGATCGATGCGGCTATCAGTTCTGCGCGTGTCACGCACCAGGCGCCGCTGACGCTCGACGCGCTGCGCTATTTCGCGGCGGTGCTGGCCGGCGCGCTCGCCGGGGCGGACAAGGCCGAATTGCTGGCGCCGATGTACAGCCCGGTGCCGGGCTACTGGGAATCCGCTCCGCTGCGGGCGCGGGTCGCGGATGTCGCGGCCGGGTCCTGGCGCGGCCGGCCGCCGCGGCGCATCGTGCCCGGCAAGCATGCGGCAGCGGCCGCGCTGGAAGCGGCGCTGTGGGCGTTCGAAAGCGGGCGCGACCTGCCGAATTGCCTGGAGGCGGCGGCGAGCCATGGCAGCGACCCGAACACGGTGGCCGCGATCGTCGGGCAGTTGGCGGGCGCGCACTATGGCGCCACCGCGCTGCCTTCCGCCTGGCGCGGCAGCCTGGCGCGCGGCGCCGAGATCGAAGCGATGGCCGACGCGCTCTGCGACGCGGCGCCGGGCCTGGGGAGCGGCTGACGGCCGATGGCGAAGCAGCGCATCCTGGTCCTGGTCCACGAGACGCTGGTGCCGCCGGACTCGCTCGAGGGCGTCCGGGAGCAGGATGCTGCCGAATACCGCACCGAGTACGACGTGATCAGCTGCCTGCGCGCGTCAGGCCACGACGTGCGGCCGATCGGCATCGGCGACAGCCTGACCGAGCTGCGCGCGACCATCCAGGACTGGCAGCCGCAGGTGTGCTTCAACCTGCTCGAGGAATTCGGCGGCATCGTCACCTATGACCAGCACGTCGTCGCCTACCTCGAATTGCTGCGGCAGTCGTATACCGGCTGCAATCCGCGCGGCATGATGCTGTCGCGCGACAAGGTGCTTTCGAAGCAGATCCTGAGCTATCACCGGATCCCGACGCCGCAGTTCGCGGTATTCAGGCAGGGCGCCGCCATCCGCATCCCGGCGCGGCTGCGCTATCCGCTGTTCGTGAAATCGGCGACCGAGGACGCCTCGCTCGGCATCTCGCAGGCATCGGTCGTCGAGGACGCCGCGCGGCTGCGTGAGCGCATCGCGTTCATCCACGAGCACACCGGGACCGACGCGCTGGTCGAGGAATACATCGAGGGCCGCGAACTGTACGTCGGCGTGCTCGGCAACGAGCGCATCCGCACGCTGACGCCGTGGGAGTTCATTTTCGGCGAGCTGAAGGCCGGCCGGGCGGCGATCGCGACGCGCAAGGCCAAGTGGGACCGGGCCTACCAGGCACGCCACGGCATCACCAGCGACAAGGCGGCGGACCTGCCGCCGGGGCTCCCCGAGCGGCTCGACCGGTTCGCGCGGCGCGTGTACCGCGCGCTGCACATGACCGCCTATGCGCGCATCGACTTCCGCGTGCGTGCCGACGGCACGCCGTTCGTGCTCGAGGCCAATGCCAACCCGAACCTCGAGCAGGCCGAGGATTTCGCGGATGCCGCGCTGCACGACGGCATCCCTTACCCCGAACTGCTGAAGCGGATCATCTCGCTGGGGCGCGCCTACCGCGCCGAGTGGAAATGACTACTGCAGGTGGCGGTCCAGCCAGCCGAGCACCTCGGCGTGCCACTGCAGGCTGTTCGCCGGCTTCGAGATCCAGTGGTTCTCGTCCGGGAAGTACAGCAAACGGCTTTCGATGCCGCGCCGCTGCAGCGCCGTGAAGGTCGCGAGACCCTGGGAGTCGGGCACCCGGTAATCGAGCGCGCCGTGGATCACGAGCATCGGCGTCTTCCACGCCAGCACGTGGTTGACGGGATTCGATTTCTCGTGCGCGGCCGGATTGTCGTGATACGGCCCGCCATGGTCCCATTCCGGGAACCACAGCTCCTCGGTCGAGTAGTACATCAGGCGGTGATCGAACAGGCCCGCGTGATTGACCAGGCAGCGGAACCGGTCGGGCCAGTTGCCGGCAATCCAGTTGATCATGTAGCCGCCGTAGGACGCGCCGAGCGCGCAGGCGCGGTCGCCGTCGAGCCAGTCGTATTGCTCGAGCGCGGCCGCGAGCCCTTTCTGCAGGTCCTCGAGCGGCTTGCCGCCCCAGTCGCCGCTGATCGAGTCGGTGAATGCCTGGCCGTAGCCGGTCGAGCCGTGGAAGTCGATGAACACGACGCCGTAACCCGCACCCGAGTAGACCTGCGGATTCCAGCGATAGCTCCAGGTATTGGCGAAGCTCGACTGCGGTCCGCCGTGAACGATGAAGGCGACCGGATATTTCTTCCCGGGCTCCCAGTTCCACGGCTTGACCGCGTAGCCGAAGACCTCGTTGCCGCCGGCGCCGGCGAAGCGGAACTGCGTCGCCTCGCCGAAGCGCACGCCGGCCAGGCGCGAAGCATTGATGTCGGTCAGGCGCCGCGGCGCGGCATTGCCTTCGATCAGGTGCAGGTCGGCCGGCGCGCCGACGCCCTGCATCGTGAAGACGATGCGATCGCGCGCGACGTCGAATTCCGCGACATTGCCGGACTGCGTCAGCATCCTGCGCGCGCCGTCGTCGAGGGCGATTGACCACAGCGGATGCTGGCCGAGGTGGTCGGTGAGCGCGTAGACGCGCTTGCCGTCCGCGGAGAAGCGGAATGCGCCGATCGAGCGGTCCCAGTCGCGCGTGGTGAAGCGGACCTTGCCGGTTTTCGCGTCGCGCACCACGAGCTGGAAGCGGTCCGCCTCGAAGCCGGGCCGCTCCATCATCAGGTGCGCGAGCCAGCGGCCGTCCGGGGAATACGCCGGCTGCGCATCCCATGCCGGGTTGTCGGCCGTCAGGTTGACCGGTGCCGCGCTGCCGTCGCTGGGCACGCGCCACACGTCGAAGTTCGTGGAGGTGGGCTCGATGCGCCCGCTGATGCGCGCGGCGAATACCACCTCGGCGCCATCCGGGCTGAAGCCGTAGTCGGCGCGGCCGCCGAATGGCTTCGACGGAACGTTGGCGTCGAGCGCTCCGGTCAGCGCAACCGGCTTGCCCGCCGCCCGGTGTTCGCGGTCGACGGCGATCGAGAAGAGCTGCGAGATGCGGCCGTCCTTCCACTTGTCCCAGTGCCGCACGAACAGGCGGTCGTAGGCCTGGCCGTGCTGCTTGTCCGCCTTGCGCTCATCGAGGCGCTTGCGCGTGCAGTCGAGATCGGCGCAGTCCGGGAATACCTCGATCGCGACGACCAGCCGGTCGCCGCGCGGCGAGACCCGGAAACCCGCGACGTCGAGTGGCAGCTGCGTGACCTGCGTCGCCTCGCCGCCGGCGATCGCCAGGTGCCAGACCTGCGGGGAACCGGAGCGCGACGACAGGAAATAGATGCCCTTGCCGTCCGGCGCCCAGTTGGCGGCGCTGTCGTTCTCCTCGTTGCTGGTCAGGCGATGCGGCGCCGATTCGCCGTCGACGTCCTGCAGCCAGAGGTCGGTGCGCCCGCGGTCGGCCGCAAGATCCGTCTCGCGCAGCGTGAACACGACCAGGCGGCCGTTGGGTGAAAGCCCGGGCTCACTGATGCGCGCGAGCGTCGCCAGGTCGGTGGCGGTGAAGCCGCGCGGCTCGGCCGGCGATGACAACGGAAATGCCGCCACCAGGGCGGCCAGCAACCAGCGTCGCATGGCGGGAATCTCCAGCGAAAAAGGGGACGCATCCCTTTTCGGAACTTGGGTTCGCCTGACGAAAAGGGATGCGTCCCCTTTTTCGCGATTCTATCAGGTGGCGGCGGCCGTCCTCGGCCGGATCAGGCCGAAAACGCTGGTGTAGCCGTGCACGAATGTCGCCCCCTGGATTGGCGCGATTTCGCCGGCGCTGAACATGCCGGCGACCGGAATGTCGATCATGCGGCGCAGCATGCCGGAATCATGCCCGGTGACGCCGAACAGGCTGCGCCCGCGGCCGGCGCAGGCAAAGAGCAGCGCGGCCTGCGGCTGCAGTGGTCTCTGCAACGATGCGGCAAGCCGGGCCTCGAGTTCCTGCGCGGCGGATCGGCCGTCGCGCAGGTGAAACTGCACGACCGTGTTGCGCGCGATGCGGGAACCGATCCACAGGGCGCCGGTCTCCGGGTCGAGGCCGAGGACATTGCGCATCAGGAAGTCGCCGGCGCCGACGACCTGCCGCGGGCCCGGCAGGGCGATGCCGATGCACAGCGCGTCGCCGAAGTGCGCGCGGTCGGCCTCGTCGAGTGTCGCGAACAGGGAAGTCAGCAGGTCCTTCGGCCGGCGCCCGTCGAGCTCGTTCACCAGGTTGCCCTCGCAGGCGGTCACGAACAGCGGATCGCCGATCGGCCGGCAGCCCTGCGCAACCACCGGATCGATCACGACATTGCCGGTCAACGCCAGCAGCATGGCGCCCGAGCGCTGGATGCCTGTCCCGGCCAGCAGCCGCGCGGAGCCCGGTTCGAGCGCGCCGCTCGCGAGGCCGCCGATGACGGCCGAGCCGGGGAACGCGCGATCGAGGCCGCGGGCGCAGGCCTCGGCATCGATGGTGCCGGGATCCGCGAGCAGCACGAAACTCGCGCCGGATTCCGCGCCGAGATCCAGCAGGCGCCACCAGTTCTCGCGCGAGGCCGAGAGCGGCGGCAGCGTCGCCTGCTCCAGGTGCACCGCCGTGAGCGACGCGTCGGGCAGGCGGCCGCAGAGCAGCGCGATCCCGGGTTCGTCTTCCTCCTCGGTTCCGCCGCCGATCAGGCCGCCGGCATTGCAGCCGAACAGCAGGCCGTCGCCGAGCAGCGGGCGCAGGAGCTGGGGCAGGCGTTCGATGGCCGCGCCGTAGGCCGCCGAGGCGAACGCGATCACGAGGTCCGGTTCCGCGGTTGCGCGATGCCGCCGGACCTGTTCCTCCGCCTCTGCGACCGCTTCCTCGAGTCGCGCGGCCAGGCCGATCGCGCTCGACCAGGACATTACGGTCGCCGGTTCAGGCGCCGGCACCGACTTCCTCGTGTGGAATGACGACCGTCTCGGCGGCGGAAGACCGCATCCACTCACCCAGGTGATCGTCGGCGAGCATCGTTTCCTGGTAGCGCGCGGCGAGGCCGGACAAGGGCAGCCCGTAGCTGCGCACGCGCAGCACGACCGGGGCGAACATCGCGTCGGCGATGCTGAAGCCGCCGAACAGGAACGGACCGCGTTCGCCGTGGTCGCGGCGGCAGCCGGACCAGATCGCGTCGATGCGGCGCAGGTCGCGCTCGAGCGGCGGCGTCATCGGCACGCGCCGACCGGTCGCGCGCGCGTTCATCGGGCAAGAGGCGCGCAGCGCCGGGAATCCGGAATGCATTTCCGTCGCGACCGAGCGCGCCATGGCGCGCAGCCCCGCGTCCGCGGGCCAGCCGCCACCGCCGGCCAGTTCCGACAGGTATTCGCAGATCGCGAGCGATTCCCAAACGCGCAAATCGCCGTGGATCAGCACCGGCACGAGTCGCGTCGGCGACAGCTTCGGCACCTCGCTGTCGAACTCGGGTGTCTCGAAGTGGAACTGGCGCGTGGTGAACGGGAGGCCGAGGTGGCGGAGCAGCAGCCAGGGGCGCAGGGACCAGGAACTGTAATTGCAGGTGCCGATCACCAGCGTCAGCGCGCTCATGCGCGGCAGCGTGCGCGTCCCGCCCGATGCGGTCAACCGCCGCTATTCATCCTTCGGCTTGCGGGTCTTGATCCAGTTGGACAGCTGCCGCAGGTCTTTCTTCTTCTTCCATTCCTTCTTCACCAGCATGCCGCTGTCGTAGGGGTCGTAACCCTTTTTCATTCCCTGCTGGTTGGGCTCGATGCGCTTCTGGGTGCCGCGCGAATACTCGTTGCTGAACGCCAGGCTCGGGTCGTCGAGCAGTCGGCGCATGACGTCTTCGCCGGTCGCGCCGCTGAAAGGGACCCAGATCGCGTTGCCGAGCTCGTCGAACTCGACGCGACCGTGCCCAAGGCGCTGCTCCTCCGCGTAATGCGACATTTCCTTCGCATCGTCGGAGATCTTCCTGGATTTTTCGGCGTCGCCCATCGGGTGCCCGGCTGCCTGCGGATAATCCTCGCCCAGCAAAACGATAGCGAAGCGGCCCCGCTCAATCCGCGAAGGGCTTCACATAATGAGCGGACTGGATGAATATACAGTCGACCGCTAGGATGGCCGGGTGATGCAGGCTGCCGGGCACCAGACACTTAATGATGCGCAGCGCGCCGCGGCGGATTTCGGCCAGGGCGATCCCGCGGCGCCGGCGCTGCTCGTCATCGCCGGCGCCGGAACCGGCAAGACCGCGACCCTCGCGCACCGGGTTGCCGGCCTGGTGCAGGGCGGGATCGATCCGGCGCGCATCCTGCTGCTGACCTTCACGCGCCGCGCCGCTTTGGCGATGACGCGTCGCGCCGAGCGAATCGTCGCGGAAGCGATGCGCGCGCATTTCTGCCAGGCGCCGCCGGCCATGCGGCTGCCCTGGTCCGGCACGTTCCACTCGGTGGCCAACCGCCTGCTGCGTGAGTTCGCCATGAATCTCGGGCTCGCGCCGGACTTCAGCGTGCTGGACCGCGGCGATTCCGCCGACCTGATGGATCTCCTGCGGCACGAGCGCGGCCTGTCGACGCAGCGGCGGCGGTTTCCGCGCAAGGAAACCTGCCTCGCGATCTACTCCCATCGCGTCAACAGCGGCCGCCCGCTCGAGGACGTGCTGGGCCAGGGTTTTCCCTGGTGCGAGGATTGGTTGCAGGAACTGACGGAACTGTTTCGCGCCTACACGGAGCGCAAGCAGTCCCATGCCGTCCTCGATTACGACGACCTGCTGCTCTACTGGCATGCGCTGATGCAGGAGCCGCGGCTGGCGACAGCCGTCGGCAGCCGCTTCGACCACGTGCTGGTCGACGAGTACCAGGACGTCAACCGGTTGCAGGCCGACATCGTGCTGGCGCTGAAGCCGGGCGGCGCCGGCATCACGGTGGTCGGCGACGATGCGCAGGCGATCTATTCGTTCCGCGCGGCCTCGGTCGACAACATCCTGGAGTTTCCGGCGCGCTGCCGTCCGCCGGCTGCCGTCATCGCGCTCGAAAGCAATTACCGTTCGACCCAGCCGGTGCTCGATGCCGCCAATGCATTGATCGCGGCCGCGGAGCGCGGCTATCGCAAGACACTCGTCGCGGCGCGGGGCCAGGGCGCGCGGCCGCGCCTCGTCACGGTGCAGGACGACCGCGCCCAGGCCGATTACGTGATCCGCTCGGTGCTCCGGCGGCGCGAGGAAGGCACGCCGCTGGCGCGCCAGGCGGTGCTCTTTCGCAGTTCCGATCACAGCGACTGGCTCGAGATCGAGCTGATGCGCGCCAACATTCCCTACGTCAAGTACGGCGGGTTGCGTTTCCTCGA
Source organism: Steroidobacteraceae bacterium (assembly GCA_050179155.1). GTDB lineage: Bacteria > Pseudomonadota > Gammaproteobacteria > Steroidobacterales > Steroidobacteraceae > SCUD01. Next base: position 170,012 of record JBFXFJ010000003.1, on the reverse strand, counting down.
GGCCGCGCACGTCAAGGACCTGCTGGCGATCCTGCGCTGGGCCGACAATCCGCGAAACGGCCTGGCGGCATTCCGCGTATTGCAGCTGCTGCCCGGCATGGGACCCGCGAATGCCGCGCGCTGCTGGGAGCGCGTGGTCGAGGCCGGCTACCGGCTCGCAGGACTCGCGGATTTCCGCGCGCCCGCGGCCGCCGCCGAGGCCTGGCCGGCGTTTGCGGCGATGATGGCGGACCTCGCGGGAAACCGCGTTGCCTGGCCGGGCCAGGTCGGGCGGGTGCGCGCCTGGTATGAGCCCGAGCTCGAGCGGCTCTACGAATCCGCCGGCGTGCGCGCGGCTGATCTCGACATGCTGGACCAGCTCTCGGGGCAGTACGCAGGCCGCGAACGCTTCCTGACCGAGCTGACGCTCGACCCGCCGAGCGCGAGCGGCGAACTCGCGGGCCCGCCGCTGGTGGACGAGGACTATCTCGTGCTGTCCACGGTGCATTCCGCCAAGGGGCAGGAATGGGATGCGGTGCACGTGCTGAACGTCACCGACGGCAACTTCCCGAACGAATTCGCAGCCGGCAGCCCCGCGGGCATCGACGAGGAACGCCGGCTGCTCTACGTCGCAATGACCCGCGCGCGCGACGAATTGCACCTGCTCGAGCCGCTGCGCTACTACGTGACGCAGCAGCCAGGCACCGGCGACCGCCATGTCTATGGTGCCCGGAGCCGGTTTCTTGACGGCCCGGTGCTGGCAACGCTGGAACAGGCGGGCTGGCCGGACCTGCCGGAGACGACTGCGACCGTGGGGAACACCACGGCGGTACGCATCGACGCCGGTGCAAGGCTTCGCGCCCTATGGTGAGCGCGGGCCGCTGGTATCGCACGATCACCGCGGAGCAATGGCGGGTCCTTGCGGCCGCCAAGCTCGGCTGGATGCTGGACGCGATGGATTTCCTGCTGTTCGTGATGGTGATCGGCCGCCTGAAGGAATATTTCCACTTCGACGACGCGATGGCGGGCCTGCTCGGGACCATCACGCTCCTGGTTTCCGCCACCGGCGGACTGTTCTTCGGGTTCATCGCGGACCGCTTCGGCCGGGCGCGGACGCTGATCGTCACGATCCTGATCTTCTCGCTCTGTTCCCTGGGGGCGGCGACCTCGCAGACCGTGGTCCAGTTGATGCTCTGGCGCGCGCTGCTCGGAATCGGCATGGGCGGCGAATGGGCTTCCGGCGCGGTGCTCGTCAGCGAAACCTGGCCGGTGGAGCATCGCAGCAAGGCCATCGGCATCATGCAGTCGGGCTGGGCGCTCGGATACATACTGGCCGCCATCGCTGCCGCCATCGTCCTCGACGTCCTGGAACTGGGACCGGAAGCCTGGCGCTGGCTGTTCGTCGTCGGGGTCGTGCCGGCGTTCTTCACGTTGTGGATCCGCCGGCGCATACCCGAGCCGCGCATCTGGCTGGAGCGCCAGGCAAGCGCCAAGCCACGGGAGAATCCGTTCGCAATCCTGTTCGGCCCGGCACTATGGCGGCGCACGGTGCTGGCGACGCTGCTCGCGGGCTCGGTCCAGTTCGGCTACTGGGGACTGTTCTTCTGGCTGCCCTCGTTTCTCGCGACGCCGATCGACCAGGGCGGCGCCGGCATGACCATCCTCCGCTCGATGAGCTGGATCATCCCGATGCAGATCGGCGCGTACCTGGGTTATTTCTCGTTCGGCTTCATCGCGGACCGCCTGGGGCGGCGGCGCACGTTCGCACTCTTCCTGTGCGTGGCGGCGCTGCTCGTGCCGGTCTACGGGCAACTCGCGCGCAGCCCCACCGTGCTGCTGTTGCTGGGACCGCTGCTGGGGTTTGCGGGCCACGGCTTCTTCAGCGTGTTCGGCTCGTTCCTCGGCGAGCTGTTCCCGACCGCGGCGCGTGCGACCGGACAGGGGCTTGCCTACAACGCCGGACGCGGCCTCGGCGCGCTCGCACCCTTCACCATCGGCGCGATCGCGACGATGCCGCAATTCGGGATCGGCACTGCGATCGCCCTGACGTCCGCGTTCTTCCTGGCCGGGGCGGTGCTGATGTACGCGCTGCCGGATACCAGCGGCAAGGAGCTGCCGGGCTGATATGGCGCGACCCGGCGCGCAATCGTCAGAGCGGCTTGCGGAACCGCAGCGTGAAGCGGTCGCTTTCGCCGATGGCCGCGTACTTCGCGCGATCCGCGTCGCCGCCGCGGAATGTGGGCGGCAGCGACCAGACCCCGTCCGGGTGGTCCCTGGTGTCTTTCGGATTCGCGTTGACCTCGCTCTCACCGGCCAGCTCGAAGCCCGCTTTCCGGGCCAGCGCGATCGCGTAATCGGTGCGGACGTAACCGGACTTGGCGAGCGGATCCTGGGGCAGTCCCGGGGCGCCGCGGTGCTCGACCATGCCGAGGATGCCGCCCGGCTTCAGCGCGGCGTACATGGCGGCGAGCATCTTGTCCGCCGCCTCGCGCGACATCCAGTTGTGCAGGTTGCGGAAGGTCAGGACCATGTCCACGGTGCCGGGCGGAACCGGCTGCAGCTCGTTCGGATCCTGCAGCGCGACGATCGTCACCCGGTCATAGAGATCCGGGCGCGCCGCCAGCTTGGCCACAAACGCCTTCATGTTGTCCTGCACGTACTTGCTCGTGGACTTCGGATCCCAGCTCGCCGCGATGTAGCGGCCGCGTTCGCGCAGCACCGGCGCGAGGATCTCGGTGTACCAGCCGCCGCCGCCGGGCCAGACCTCCATGACGGTCATGTCCTGCCGCAGCCCGAAGAAGGCGAGCGTCTCCTTCGGATGCCGCCAGGCATCGCGCGCGCGGTTCGACGCGGCGCGATGATCGCCCGCGAGCGTGCGGTCGATGGCCGCGAGCGTCGCGGCGTCAGCCGCCGGGGCGGCGGCGGTGGCGGGCGCGACCGGCTGGGTGCCGCAGGCGGCGACGAGCGCGGCGGCGGCGAGGGTGGCGGGCAGGATTCCGTGGATTCGCATGATTGTGCTCCTTGCTGCCGCGGTCAGGCGGCGCCGTCCGGTTCCAGGTAAGTGTAGCCCGCGAGCTCCGATTCGTAGAAGCGCTTCAGGGCCTGGCCCTCGGCGACCGACAGGCGGCCGTCGCGCATCGCGCGCTCGCAGTCCCGCGCGAAGCGCGGGTACAGCTCGTCGGTGTCGTACTGCATGTAGCCGAGCACCGTGTTCGCGGTGTCGCCCTTCACGATCTCCTCGATCCACCAGCCGTGCGCGTCGTCGAGGCGGATGTGCACGACGTGCGTGTCGCCGAACAGGTTGTGCAGGTCGCCGAGCGTCTCCTGGTAGGCGCCGACCAGGAAGGCGGCGAGGAAATAATCCTCGCCGTGCTTCAGCTCGTGCACCTCGAGCGAGCGCTTGATGTCGCGCAGCGACACGAAGCGGTCGATCTTGCCGTCGGAGTCGCAGGTGATGTCGGCGAGCACGGCGCTGCGCGTCGGGCGCTCGTCGAGCCGGTGCAGCGGCATGATCGGGAACAGCTGGTCGATCGCCCAGCTGTCGGGCAGCGACTGGAACACCGACATGTTGCAGAAATAGGTGTCCGACAGCACCGCCTCGAGGCCCTCCAGCTCCTCCGGCACGCGGCCGAGCCTGCGCGTCGTGTCGCGCACTCGCGCGGTGGTCGCCCAGTAAAGCCGCTCCGCGAGGCTGCGCATCTCGATGTTGAGGTAGCCGAGGCTGAACATCTGCTGTGCCTGCTCGCGCGCCTGCTGCGCGTCATGCCAGCACTCGACCAGGCGGCGCTCGCCGACCGTCGCGTGGGCCTCGTACAGGTCGGCGATCGGCTGCGGCAGGTGGCCGTCGTCGATGGTGGCGCGGTCCGGCACGCTGAACAGGTCGAGGCGCGCCGCGCCCAGCACGTTGAACACGAGCACGCTGTGGTGCGCCGCGATCGCGCGGCCGGATTCGCTGATGATGACCGGGTGCGGCAGCCCGCGCGCGTTGCAGACGCTCGCGACGCGGTAGACGACGTCGCTCGCGTATTCGCGCAGGGAGTAATTCGTGGACGACTCGAAGTTGGTGCGCGAGCCGTCGTAGTCGATGCCGAGGCCGCCGCCGACGTCGATGTACTCGAGCCCGGCGCCGAGCCGCGCGAGCTCGGCGTAGACCTGCGCGAGCTCGTTGACCGCGTCCTTGACGCGGCGGATGTCGTGCAGTTGCGAGCCCGGGTGGCAGTGCACGAGCTTGAGGCAGTCGAGCATGCCGTGCGAGCGCAGCACCTCGACCAGCTCCAGGATCTCGGTGGTGAACAGCCCGAACTTGGAGCGGTCGCCGGCCGACTCGCGCCAGCGGCCCGCGCCCTCGGCGGCGAGCTTCACGCGCACGCCGATCTGCGGCCGCACCTGGTACTTCTCGGCGTGGCGCAGGATGTAGCCGAGCTCGGAGAAATTTTCGACCACGGGGATGATCGAGCGGCCGAGCTTGGTGGCGAGGATGACGGCTTCGATGTAGCTGTCGTCCTTGAAGCCGTTGCAGATGATCAGCCGGTCCGGCGCGTCCTCGGTCATTGCCATCACCGCGAGGAGTTCCGGCTTCGAGCCGCACTCGAGGCCGAAGCCGAGGTCGGCGCTGCCGCGGTAGACCTCCTCGACCACCAGGCGCTGCTGGTTCACCTTGATCGGGAACACCGCCGCATAGCGGTTCTTGTAGTCGTTCTCGGTAATGGCGGCGGCGAAGGCGTCGTGCAGCGAGCGCAGGCGGTCGCGCAGGATGTCGGAAAAGCGCAGCACCACGGGCGCCGTCAGGTCGCGGGCGCCGAGCTGCTGGACGACTTCGTAGACGTCGATCTCGCGCTGTTCGTCGCGGCCCGGGCGGCAGACCACGTGGCCGGCGCCGTTGATGCCGAAGTAGCCGGTGCCCCAGGAGCGCACCGCGTACAGTTCGTTGGAGTCTTCGATGCTCCAGGGTGGCCGCGGCGTCACCGCTCCACGCGTCACGCTGTCCAATTCAGCATTCCTGTTCGACGGCGACAGGGCGCGGACGATACCAGATCAGGCTGGCCCGCGGACAACCGGCCGCGCGGGATCGCGGATCCACTCGCTCCAGGACCCGGCATAGAGCCGGGCGCCGGCGAGGCCGGCCGCCTCGAGCGCCAGCAGCTGCTGGCAGGCGGTGACGCCGGATCCGCACATGCAGATCGCATCACTGCCGGCGGCACTGCCGGTGGCGAGGCGCCATCGCTCGGCGAGCGCCGCGGGCGGCCGGAATCGACCGCGTGCATCGAGGTTTTCCAGGTACGGCAGGTTGATGGCGCCCGGCACGTGACCCGCGACCGCATCGAGCGGCTCGACCGTGCCGGCAAAGCGCTCGGCGCCGCGCACGTCCACGAGCCGTTCCCCGCGGGCCAGGGCCGCGGCGACCCCGGCGGCGTCGACCAGCATTCCGGGGCGCGGCCGCGCGACGAATCGCGACGGCGCCCGCGCGACCGTGGCGTTCGATACCGGGCGGCCTTCCTCGATCCAGGCGGCGAACCCGCCATCGAGCACCGCAACCGCGTCATGGCCGAGGTATCGGAGCATCCACCAGAGCCGCGCGGCGTAGGCGCCGCTGCCGCCGTCGTAGCAGACGACCTGCGTCCGGTCCGTCACGCCCATGCGGGAGAGGGTCGCCACGAAGTCCTCGATGGCCGGCAGCGGGTGACGCCCGGTCGCCGCGGTCACCGGCCCCGAGAGATCGCGCTCGAGGTCGACGTAGATCGCGCCGGGAATGTGACCCGCCTGCCAGGCCTCCCTGCCGGCATCGGGCTTGCCAAGTTCGAAGCGGCAGTCTGCAACCAGCCAGTCCGGGTCGGACAGGCGGCCTGCGAGCAACGCGGCCGGGATGAGGGGCGTACGCAACCTTTTCTCCGCGAGCGGCATCTTACCTGCCATGGACGATACGCTGGAAACGGCCCGGCGGCCGGCGCGCGACCCGCAGGAATCGCGATCCGGCGCCGTGGCAGCGCCGCTCACCAACACCGAGCGCGCTTTCTGGCGGCGCGCCGTCGAACTCGAGCGCGCGCGGCAACGCTGCCCCCGGCCCGCGCCATTCCCGTTCCAGCCCGCCTGACTTACCCCGGAGCGCGGCGGATCGGCAACCGGCCGGCCATTGCGAGCACCACCATCATGATGGCCGCGCCCCCGAGCGCGAGTGCCATGTCCTTCTGTCCGTCCCAGATATCGCCCTGCGTTCCAAGGTAGGCCTGGCCCAGGTCGCCGCCGAACACGCTCGCGGCGGCCCATTCGATCAGCTCGTAGATGACCGAATGCGATGCCATGAAGAGCCACGGAAACAGCACGGCCCAGCTTCTCGGATAGCGCCCGTAGTGCGCGAAGATCTCGACCGCGGCTGGCGTCACCAGCAGGCCGTAGAGAAAGTGCACGACGCGGTCGTAATGATTGCGGCCCTCGAGCGTGATTCCGGTCAGCATGCGCAACCACTCGTCGTAGGGCACGAGCGAATAGGTGTAGTGCGCGCCAATCGCATGGAACATGAAGAAGACGAACAGGCAGGCGTAGGTGAAGTTGCCAAACCGCAGGCGCTTCGCGGTCAGCACCAGGATCGGAATCGCGACCAGCACGATCGCGTTCTCCAGCAGCCAGTCCTGGCGGAACACCGGGTCGATGGCGAGCGCCAGCCAGAACGCGCCGTAGACGGCGAGGAGGGTCAGCGGATAGCGCCACATCGGCATGAATTTACGGTACATTCTGCGCCCTTATGACGCAGAATATCGCACACACGCATTTCCCGGGGCGGCTGATCTTCATCGGTTTCGGCAGCATCGGCCAGGGCGTCCTGCCGCTGATCATGCGCCACGTCGGGGGACTGTCGGCGGACCGCATCACGATCGTGACGGCGGACGACGCCGGCCGCGAGGAAGCCGGCACCTTCGGCATCAAGTTCATCAACCACCCGCTGACGCGCGAGAACTTCCGGCACGTGCTCGATCCGCTGGTCGGACGCGGTGATTTCGTGCTGAACCTCTCGGTGGACGTGTCGAGCATCGCCCTGATCAAGCTGTGCCACGAGAAAGGCGCGCTGTACCTAGACACCTGCATCGAGCCCTGGCCCGGCGGCTACACCGACCCGAATATCCCGGCCAGCCGGCGCACGAATTATGCGTTGCGCGAGGAAGTGCTCGAGCTGCGCAAGACCTGGACCAACGGCCCGACCGCGGTCATCACGCATGGCGCCAATCCCGGGCTCGTCTCGCACTTCGTCAAGCAGGCGCTTCTCGACATCGCCGCCGGCTGCGGCCGCGATCCGGGCGACCCGAAGAGCCGCGAGGACTGGGCGACGCTCGCGAAGGACCTGGGCGTCAGGGTGATCCACATCGCCGAGCGCGACACCCAGGTCTCGAACCGCCCGAAGATGCCTGGCGAGTTCGTCAACACCTGGTCGGTCGACGGCTTCGTCAGCGAAGGCAGCCAGCCCGCGGAGCTCGGCTGGGGCACGCACGAGCGGCACTTCCCGCGCGACGGGCGCCAGCACGATTTCGGGCGCAAGAGCGCAATCTTCCTGGCGCAGCCGGGCTGCGCCACGCGCGTGCGCACCTGGACGCCGGAAGCGAAGCACTTCCACGGCTTCCTGATCACGCACGGCGAGTCGATCTCGATCTCCGATTACCTGACGGTGCGGCAGAACGACCGCGTGCTGTACCGCCCGACGGTGCACTACGCCTATCACCCGTCGGACAACGCCGTGCTGTCGGTGCACGAGTTCTGCGGCCGCAATTTCCAGTTGCAGGAACGCAAGCGCATCATGATGGGCGACATCACGAGCGGCATCGACGAGCTCGGCGTGCTGCTCGCGGGCCATCCGAAGAACGCCTACTGGTTTGGCTCGCAGCTGTCGATCGACGAGGCCCGCAAGCTCGCGCCCTACAACAGCGCGACTTCGCTACAGGTCACGGTCGCCGCGCTCTCCGGCATGATCTGGGCGATCGAGAACCCGGCGATGGGCATCGTCGAGCCGGACGAAATCGACTTCCGCCGCAATCTCGAGATCTGCCGGCCGTACCTCGGGCCGGTGGTCGGCAAGTACACGGACTGGACGCCGCTCTACGACCGTGGCCGGCTGTTCCCGGAAGACCTCGACGAGAGCGATCCCTGGCAGTTCAAAAACATCCGGGTGATCTAGTATTCGATTGAAGCGATCGTCGCCGCGAGCTGCCCCGCCGGCAACTCGACCTCGACCGCATCGCCGAGGCGCTTGCCGAGCAGGGCACGCCCGAGCGGCGAATCCATGCTGATGTAGCCAGGCTCGCGGTCGAATTCGTCCGGGCCGACGATTCGATGCCGCCGACGCGCGCCGTCGGTCTCCTCGATGGTCACCCAGGCGCCGAAGAACACGCGGCCGCGGTCGCTGGGCGGCTCCGAGACGATCTTCATCCCGTCGAGGCGTCCGCGCAGGTACCGGACGCGCCGGTCGATCTCCCGCAGCCGCCGCTTCCCATAAATGTATTCGGCGTTCTCGGAACGATCGCCCTGGGCCGCCGCTTCGGCGACCGCGCGGGTGACCGCCGGGCGCTCGACGCTCCATAAGGTATCGAGCTCTTCCCGCAGCCGGCGGGCGCCTTCGGGAGTCGCGTACTGGGAACCCGTGTGTTTAACCATATGAATAATAAGATATTTTCTGGAGGCCGGGTCAAGCTGCCGGAAACTGTGGCGCGGTTCACGCCCGCCGGCCGTCCCCGGCGCTAGTCTTTCAACCGTTATTTTTGTCTACGTCTGTATCCCCTAGCGGACTTCCTTCCCTTCACCGAAAGTCCGCACTTCCACCCCGGGACTCAAAATCCCGGGGTCTTTTTTTGCCTCGCTACAATCGGGCGATGGCGACCCCCGCTGCGTTCAAGGACCATTTTTCGGGCCATTCCGGCGCCTATGAAAGGTACCGTCCGCATTATCCGCCGGCACTTTATGCCTGGCTCGCGGAGCATGCACCCGCGCGGCGGCTGGCAGTGGACGTGGCAACCGGCAATGGCCAGGCCGCCGTCGGGCTCGCGGAACATTTCGATGCCGTCGTCGCCCTCGAGCCCAGCGCGGAGCAGTTGCGGCAGGCGCGCGCCCATCCGCGCGTCGAATACCGCCAGGAATCCGCGGAGGCGATGTCACTGGCGGTGGACTCAGCCGACCTGGTCGTCGCCGCGCAGGCGGCGCACTGGTTCGACTGGCCGGTGTTCATCACCGGTGTGGGACGCGTCCTTGGACCCGGCGGTATCCTCGCACTCTGGTGCTACGGCCTGTTCGAGTGCGATCCCGCCGTTGACCGGCTGGTGGCCGATTTCAGCCGCGATGTCGTCGGGCCCTGGTGGCCGCGCGAACGCCGCCAGGTCGAAGAGGGCTATCGCGAATTGGTGCCACCGTTTCCTGCGCTCGATGCACCCTGCTTCGAGATGCAGGCACACTGGGATTTCGACGCGGTGCTCGGCTACCTCGGCACCTGGTCCGCGGTCCGCCGCGCCGTGGCCCGCACGGGCCGCAACCCGCTCGGCCTGCTGGAGGCGCCGCTCCGATCGGCCTGGGGCGCGGGTGCGCGTCGCGTCCGCTGGCCGCTGGTGTTCAGGGTCCACCGCGTTCGCTGAACGTCTGGTCGCGTCACGGAACCAGGGTTCCGCGCGGCTGCCTTATACTGCGCGCCCTCGCGATCCTGGAGACCCGGAATGTCCTTGCGCAAGCTGCTGACCGCCCTCTTTTTTGCGTCAATGGCCGGCTCGGCCCTGGCCGACGACACGGGCGCGACGCGGGAGTCCGGCATCGATATGAGCGCGATGGACCCGAGCGTGCGGCCGCAGGACGACCTGTTCCGTCACGTCAACGGCACCTGGCTCGCGAACACGCCGTTCCCGGCGGAATATGCGAGCGCTGGCATCGGCATCATGCTGTTCGAGAAGGCGCAGGAAGACGTGCACGCGATCCTGCTCGAGGACCGCGGGAAGCTCGGCGACATGTATGCGAGCTTCATGAACGAGCAGCTGGTCGAGCAGCGCGGCATCGCGCCGCTCGCGCCGGTATTTGCCGAGATCGCCGCGATCGACGGCCCGGGGGCGCTCGCGCAGTTCTTCGGCCGGGCCCAGGGACTCGGGATCAGCGTGCCGATCGGCGTCTACGTCTACCCGGATGCGCGCAATTCCACGCACAACGTCGCCTACCTGACCCAGGACGGCCTCGGCATGCCGAACCGCGACTACTACCTGCGCGAGGACGCGGAGTACGTCGAGTTCCGCCGCAAGTACGTGGACTACCTCGCGAAGCTCTTCACGCTGGCCGGCGAGGCGGATGGCGCCGCGCGCGCGGCGAAGATCCTCGAGCTCGAGACCGAGATCGCGCGCATCCAGTGGACCCCGGTCGAGAACCGGGATCCCGTCAAGACCTACAACCGCCACGGGCTCGAGTCCGCCTACGCGCTTGCGCCGAAATTCGAGTGGAAGGGTTACCTGACCGCGAGCGGACTGCCGGGCGGCGACTTCATCGTGCGCCAGCCGACTTACGCGACCGCGCTCGGCGAAAAGCTGCATGGGGCGGACCTCGCGGCATGGAAGGACTACCTGACAGTGCGCGCGTTCGGCGCCTATGCGCGCCTGCTGCCGGCGGCTTTCGTCGAGGCGTCGTTCGACTTCAATTCACGCACGCTGCGCGGCACCGAGACGCTGCGCCCGCGCTGGAAGCGCGCGGTGCAGGAGACCGACAGCGCGATGGGCGAGGCGATCGGCGCCGAGTACGTGCGCCGTCACTTCCCGCCGGAGGCCAAGGTGCGCATGGATCAGCTGGTCCGGAACCTGCTGGCGGCCTTCGACCGCGGCATCGATTCGCTCGAGTGGATGAGCGAAGCGACGCAGAAGGAAGCCCACGCCAAGCTCGCAAAGATCAACGTCAAGATCGCCTATCCGGACAAGTGGCGCGACTACTCGGGCCTCGAGGTCCGTCGTGACGACCTGCTCGGCAACGTGCTGCGCTCGAACCAGTTCGAATGGAACTGGCAGGCAGCGCGCGCGGGCCAGCCGAAGGACCCGACCGAGTGGTTCATGACGCCGCAGACGGTCAACGCCTACTACCTGCCGACCAACAACGAGATCGTGTTCCCGGCGGCCTTCCTGCAGCCGCCGCTGTTCAACATGGCGGCCGACGATGCCGTGAACTACGGCGCGATCGGCTCGGTGATCGGCCACGAGATCAGCCACGGCTTCGACGACCGCGGCCGCCAGTACGATGGCGACGGCAACCTGCGCGACTGGTGGACGGCCGAGGACAACGACAAGTTCAGGCAGAAGGCGGCCGGCCTGGTGAAGCAGTACTCGTCCTTCGAGGCGCTGCCGGGTCTCAACGTCAATGGCGAGCTGACGCTCGGCGAGAACATCGGCGACCTGTCGGGCGCGGCCGTCGCGTATGCGGCGTACATCGCCTCGCTGGACGGCGCCGAGCCGCCGGTCATCGACGGCTACAGCGGCCGGCAGCGGTTCTTCCTGGGTTACGGGCAGTCCTGGCGAACGAAATGGCGCGAGGGCCTGATGCGCGAGGTCGTGCTGACGGATCCGCATTCGCCCTCCGAATTCCGCGCGAACGGCGTGGTTTCCAACATGGACGAGTTTTACGCGGCTTTCGGGGTGCGCGAGGGCGACAAGCTCTGGCGGCCTGCGGCGGAGCGCGTGAAGATCTGGTGAGGGGGCGCCATTTCCGTGGATAATGCCGGGCCATGACCCGACTGGCCCCCCGCATTGCGTTCCTGTTGCTGCCGGCTGCGCTGGCGGCCTGCACGCCTTTCGAGTCCCTGTGGCGCAAGATCCCGAGGCCCGCGGACAAGGACAAGCCCGCAGCCGAGGTGCCGGCGGAGCCTGTGCTGCCGCTCGCGCAGGCGACCCATCGTTTCCTGGTCAGCCCGGACCAGGACGTCGTCGGACAACTGCAGGTCACGAAGGCGTATCACAAAGACACGTTCGCCGACATCGCGCGGCGCTTCAACGTCGGTTACGCGGAACTGGTGCGCGCCAATCCCGGCGTCGATCCCTGGCTGCCGGGCGAGGGCACGCCGATCGTGCTGCCGACCGAGTTCATATTGCCCGACGCCCCGCGCGAGGGCCTGGTGCTGAACCTCGCGGCGATGCGGCTCTACTATTATCCGAAGCGCCCGAAGGACGCGCCGAAAGACGCGCCTGCGGAGGTGTACACCCACCCCATCGGCATCGGCAAGGTCGGCTGGGCGACGCCGGAGGGCACGACCAAGGTCGTATCGCACGTGAAGGATCCGGTGTGGACGCCGCCCCTGTCGGTGCGCAAGGACCATGAAAAGGACGGCGACATCCTGCCGGACAAGGTGCCGCCAGGTCCCGAGAATCCGCTCGGCCGCCACATGATGCGGCTCGGCTGGCCGAGCTACCTGATCCACGGCACCAACAAGCCGCCCGCGGTCGGCATGCGCGCGAGCGCCGGCTGCATCCGCCTGTATCCCGAGGACATCGCGCGCATCTACGACCTGGTGCCGGATGGCACGAAGGTCACGGTCGTGAACCAGCCCTACCTGCTCGGCTGGCACGGCGACCGCCTGCTGCTGCAGGCCTATGAACCGCTCGTCGACGACCAGCGCGACTGGTCCGACGTGCCGAAGAGCCTGCGCCAGAACGCGAAGAAGCCGGTCGGGCCGCGCTGGAAGAAGGTTGCGGAGCACGCTGCCGCGATCGACTGGGAGCACATCCGGGCGGCGGCCGCCGAGCCGCGCGGCATCGCCATCCCGGTCGGGCCGGGAGCCATGCCCGACCTGGCGGCGACGATCGCGCAGGCGCCACGAGTGCGCAATGCGATCCCGGAGGGCGCGAACTGGAACGGCGTCGAGGACCAGTACGCCGGCGATCCGCAGTTCGCGAAGCCCGCGGAAAGCGAGGACGCGAGGGCGAGCACCAGCCCCTGATCCGGTCAGGAGGACCGCGCCGCGAGCGCCGAGGTCATCGAGCCCGCGACGACGGCGAGCGCACCCACGATCGAGAGCGCATTCAGGCCTTCCGGAGCCACCAGGCCGAACCCCGCGCGCTCAACCAGCCACATGGAACCGATGGTTACCAGCGGCGCCGTCGAGAGCACGGCGCTTACGCGTGACACGTCCCAGTTGTGCAGCGCCTCGCCGAAGGCGCCATAAGCAATGAGGGTGTTGGCGCAGCAGAACGCCAGCATCCCGAGCTGCAGTCCGTCGAGGTCGATGATGGCGGCCGGCGTCGCCGCCGGCAGCAGGGCGATCGTAGCCCCGACATAGAGCATCCACAGCACCTGCCGCGCCGTGAAGTGGAGCAGGAGCTGCTTCTGGGCCAGTCCGTAGACCGCCCATGCGACGGCGGCCGCGACCATCAGGATCACGCCGAGGCCGAGGCCTTCGGTCGGCCGCGCCAGCTCCGGCAGGCGGTGGTTGAAGAACAGCAACAGGCCTGCGCCCAGCACGACGAATCCGAACCACTGCCGCGCCGCGAAGCGCTCGTGGAACACGAACACGCCGCCGAGCAGCAGCAGGATCGGCGCAAGCTGGATCACGACCTGCGCAACCGACGGCGTCGTGTGGTCGAGCGCAAGCAGGTAGAGGACGTAATTGGCGACCAGCGTCACCAGGGCGACGCCGAGGAGCATCAGTCCCGCGCGCCCGGCGTCGCGAAGCCGCGGCAGCTGGCCGCGCCAGGCGAGGAATGCGCCGAGCCCGAGCATCGAGACTGCCAGCCGCCACCACGAAATCGTCCAGGCATCCATGCCGGCCAGCACGACCTTCAGCGCGATCGGCAACATGCCCCACAGCACGGCCGTGGTCAGCGCCATCGAGAATCCGATTTTCCAGTTTCCGGGACCGGCTTGCATGGGTCCGCGTATGTTAGTCTTTGCCAAACCCGGGGGAGTAACCGGTGGCGGAACGACTCGCCGGCATACAGGTTCACGAAGAAGCCGGCTCTGGACAATCCATCGCGGAAGCGCCGACGGCGATCACTGCATTCGTCGGCAGGTGTCTCCGCGGCCCCGTCAATCGTGCCGTCCCGCTCGGCAGTTTCGCCGACTACCAGCGCATCTTCGGCGGCCTCTGGCAGCCGAGCACGCTCTCCTACGCGATCGAGCAGTATTTCGAAAACGGTGGACGCGTGGCGATCGTCGTGCGGGTCGCCAACGGCGCGCGCTGCTGCACGCTCTCGCTGCCGGCCGGCGAGCAGAAGCTGGTGCTGCGGGCGCTCGCTCCGGGCACGCGCGAATTCCTGCGCGCCGCCGTGGATTACGACGGTATCGGCGACAACGAGGACGACTGCTTCAACCTCGTCCTGCAGCGCGTGCGCACGCCGGGCTCCGAGCACATCGAGGACCAGGAGATTTTCCGCCGCGTGTCGCTGCGCGCGGACAGCAGCCGCAACGTCACGGCGGTGCTCGCCGAGTCGGAACTCGCGCGGGTCGCGGGCGACCTGCCGGCCTGGCGCCCGGACCCGACGCGGCACGATGATCCCCGCGGCATCGCCGGCTACGTGCTGTCCGGTCCGGATGCCGACGACGGCGCGCCGCTCACCGATTACGACATCATCGGTTCCGCGGCGCAGGGCACGGGGCTGTTCGCGCTCAATGCCGCGGATGCGTTCAACTTCCTGTGCATCCCGCCACTCGCGCGCGACGTGGACCTCGGCGCCAGCACGCTGCTGGTCGCCAATCGCTACTGCCGCGATCGCCGGGCGCTGCTGTTCGTCGATCCGCCGCTCACCTGGGACACGGCCGCGAAGGCGCAGGCCGAGATGCGCGACTGGCAGCTGCCTTCGGATTCCGCCTGCCTCTTCTTCCCGCGACTGCTCGGCTACGACAAGCTGCGCGGGCGCTTCGAGGCTTTCGCGCCCTGCGGCGCGGTCGCAGGCGCGCTGTCGCGCGCCGCGGAACTGTGGCCGGTGTGGTCCGGCGCACAGGCCGAGGAGACCGTACTGCGGCCGGGCCTGCGCCTCGCCTGCGCCGTGGACGAGGACAGCCGGGTACGGTTGGCCGCCTGCGGCGTCAATACCGTGCAGTCCGTGCGCCGGCCGGGCCGCGAGTCGCCGCCTGCCTGCACGCTGGCGGGCCCCGGCGCGGGCTCGGCGGACTGGCGATCGCTGTCCGCGCGGCGCCTCGCGCTCATGATCGTCAACAGCATCGAGCGCGGCACGCGCTGGATGCTGTTCGAGCCGAACGAACCGCCGACCTGGCGGCGCGCGGCGGCGCAGGTGCGCGCCTTCCTGGCCTCGCTGGAGGAGCGCGGCGCCTTCGCGCATCGCGAGCCGGGCGACCGCTGGTTCGTGCTGTGCGACGAGCGCGTCAACCGCGAGCGGCATCGCGAGCAGGGCATCGTCAACCTGATGTTCGGTTTCCCGGCGGCGCGCGCCGGCGGATTCCACGCTTACCTGGTCAGCCACCGCGCCAGCGGCAGCCGCGTGCAGACCGTGAGCCCGAATCTGGTCGGCTTGCCGGGCACCGGACTCACGCAGGCGCTGGCGGAACTCGAACTGCCCGAAGTCGAGAGCGCCTAGCCGGATGCCGACCGCAGGTACATCGCGGCTCCAAGCAGTCCCGGCGCAGAATGCGTGATCACGCGGATCGTCACGGATTCCAGGCGTGCCGCCATGCGGCCCTTGGCGAGAAAGCGCTCGCGAAAGGCACTGCTGCGCAGGAACGGGATGAACCGTGGCACGATCCCCCCGGCGATCATCACCGTGTGAGCCCCGTGCAGGAGCGCCGCGTCGCCGGCGACGCTGCCGAGCACGGCGCAAAACCGCGCGAGCGCGCGCCGCGCACTGAGGTCGTGGCCGCCGAGTGCCGCCTCGACGACGGTCGCCGGGTCGCGCAGCAGCGCACGCTCATCGAGCGCCGACTCGAGGTCGCCTCGCGTTGTGAGCACCGCATCGATATGCGACAACCCGGTACCGGAGAGCAGCCGCTCATTTGAAACGCGCCCGAAGCGTGCGCCGAGCCGGCGCGCGATCAACTGTTCCTCGTCGCCCTGCGGCGCGAAACTCACGTGTCCGCCCTCCGTCTCGACGACCTGCCAGTTGCGCTCCGCGCTGCCGGTCAGGAGCGCAATGCCAAGACCCGTACCCGGGCCCAATACCGTGACCGGGCAGCGCAACGACGCATCCGGCGCACCGTGGAGCATTTCGGTATCCGTCGCAGCGAGAGCCGGAAGCGACCAGGCGACCGCGCCGAAGTCATTCAGCGTGTCCAGCGACTCGAAACCCAGGCGCTGGCGCAGCTCTCCGCGGCTGAACGACCAGGCCCGGTTGGTCAGGCGAATCTCGTCGCCGCCGACCGGTGACGCGACCGCGATCGCGGCGCGCGTCGGCCGGGCGCCGACCTTCGAAAGGTAGTGTTCCGCTGCATGCTGCAGGCTCGCAAACTCGCCGCAGGGCAGCGACGCCAGGTGCATCAACGCCGGCGGCCCCTGGCGGTCGTCGGTCAGCGCGAAGCGCGCGTTGGTGCCGCCGATGTCGGCGACCATGGCGAGCCGCCGCGCGCCGGATGCCGGCGCCATCAGACGTCCCCGAACAGGCTGCAGGCGCCCTGTTCGGCGCCGCCCGCGAGCGCACGCATGCCAGCGAACAATTCGCGCCCGAAGCCGACGCGATTGCCCGCAAGCGACAACGGTTGCGGCGCGCGTGCGGCCCAGATCGCTGCATCAATCACGACGTCCAGGGTGCCGGCCTCGGCGTCAATGCGGACCGGATCGCCGTCCTGCAACCGTCCGAGCGGCCCGCCGCAGGCGGATTCCGGTACCACGTGAATCGCCGCGAGCACCTTACCGGATGCCCCGGACATGCGCCCGTCGGTGACGAGCGCGACGCGCTGGCCGCGATCCTGCAGCACGGCCAGCGTCGGGGTCAGCTTGTGCAGTTCCGGCATGCCATTGGCCCGCGGACCCTGGCCGCGGATCACGGCCACGAAATCGCCGGTCAGCGCGCCGGCCCGGAAGGACTGGAGCAGCGACTCCTGCGAGTCGAACAGGCGGGCCGGCGCCTCGATCCGGCGCCGGGCGGGATCGACCGCCGAGATCTTGACGATTGCGCGCCCGAGGTTCCCGCATAGCAGGCGCAAACCGCCCTCGGATGCGAACGGCTCAGCGGCCGGGCGCAGGACGCTTGTGTCACGGGAGCGAGGAGGCGGATCGCGCCAGCGCAATTCGAGTCCTTCGAGGTACGGTTCGCGCGCCTGGCATGGCAGACCGTCGCCGTGCACGCAACGGATGTCCGCGTGCAGCAGGCCGGCTTCGAGCAGTTCCCGGATCACAAATCCGGGACCGCCCGCCGACTGGAACCCGTTGACGTCCGCGGACCCGTTCGGATAGATGCGTGCAAGCAGCGGCGTCGCGCGGCTGAGTTCGTCGAGGTCGTCCCAATCGATCAGGATTCCTGCCGCGCGCGCGATCGCGACAAGATGGATCGCATGGTTCGTCGAGCCGCCGGTGGCGGCGAGCGCGACGAGCGCATTGGCAATCGCCTTCTCGTCGATGGTGCGGCCAATCGGCGTGTACTCGCCGCCGAGCGCCGTGATCGCGCAGGCGCGCGCCGCGGAAGCGACCGTGAGTGCGTCGCGAAGCTGCGTGCCGGGATTGACGAATGCGGTACCCGGCAGGTGCAGGCCCATGACTTCCATCAGCATCTGGTTCGAGTTTGCCGTGCCGTAAAACGTGCAGGTTCCGGCGCTGTGATACGAGGCAGCCTCGGCATCGAGCAATTGCTCGCGCGTCGCCGTGCCCTCTGCATGCGCCTCGCGCACGCGCGCCTTCTCGGCGTTGGCCAGGCCGGACGGCATCGGCCCGGCCGGCACGAGGATGACTGGCAAGTGACCGAAACTGAGGGCGCCGATCAGCAGGCCCGGCACGATCTTGTCGCAAACTCCGAGCAGCAGGGCACCGTCAAAAATGTCGTGCGACAGGGCGACCGCCGTCGCGAGCGCGATGGTGTCGCGCGAAAACAGCGAGAGCTCCATGCCGGTGCGGCCCTGCGTGACGCCATCGCACATGGCGGGCACGCCTCCCGCGACCTGCGCCGTGCAGCCGAAGCTGCGCGCCGTCATCTTGATCAGCGCGGGGTAGTGCTCGAGCGGCTGGTGGGCGCTCAACATGTCGTTGTAGGCCGTGACGATGCCGATGTTGGCGCCGCGACGCTGCCGCAGCGAGGGTTTGTCCTCGCCGGCCGCGGCGAATCCGTGCGCGAGGTTGCCGCAGCTCACCCTGGCGCGTGCCGGTCCGTCGCCGCGCGCGGCATCGATGCGCGCGAGATAGGCATCGCGTGTCGGCTTACTGCGCGTGACGATGCGGGCGGTGACGCGCGCGAAGACCGGGTGCAGGCTCATCACGGACTCCAGTGTATCGCGGCGGCCGGATGCGATGCGCCGAGCAGGGCGGCGATCGGCATATCCTGCCCGTCGTGCCGTCCTGCGCGGCGCAGTGCCACGAGTTTTTCGGCGCCGCGGATGACGAGCATCAACCGGCGGCAGTTCAACAGGCGCGCGAGCGTGAGGCTGATCCGCGGATGCGGGCCGGCCGCCGGCAGCGGATGCGGAACGATGGCCACTGCCGCCACGCTGCCCGCGGGATCGAGTGCGGCGCAAAGTCCGGGTGCGCCGGGAAACAGTGAGGCGAAGTGGCCGTCGCCACCCATGCCGAGCACGCAAAGATCGAGCGGCCCCGGCACCGCCGCCAGGGCTGTCCTTGCATAGGTTGCATCGGGCGTGCCTGCGGGTTCATCGGGCACCAGCGCGCACCAGCGGATGCCGTCGGCGGCGGCGAGCACTGAACGCAGTGCGCGCAAGTTGGAATCGGCGTGTCCTGCCGGGACCCAGCGTTCGTCGGTCGGCAGGATCGTGACCGCGCGCCAGTCGCGCCGCTGCGCGGCAACCTTGCGCAGTATCGGCATGGAAGTTGACCCGCCCGCCAGCGCGAGCACGGCCTCGCGGCGCAACGCGATCGCCTCGTCGACCGCCTCGCCGATGCCGACCGCGCACGCGTCGGCGAGCGCATCGGGGTCCCCGTAATGCAATTCGTCCCAGGTCAAGGTCAGGCCGTCCGAATCATTCACGCCAGGCATGGCCGTGACGATCGGCGAGCGACACCGCGCTGCCGGGGCCCCAGGTGCCCGCCGGGTAGGGCCTGGGCAGCGCGTCCTGCCGGGTCCGGGCTTCGAGAATGCCGTCGATCCACTGCCAGGCCGTCTCCGTCTCGTCGCGTCGCACGAACAGCGTGCCATTGCCCTCGAGCGCATCGAGGTAAAGCCGTTCATAGGCCGGACGGCGGCGTTCCTGGGCAAAGGCGTCGTGCAGGTCCAGGTTGAGCGCGACCTGCACGAGTTGCAGGCCATTGCGATCGAGGCCCGGCCGCTTGTGCATCATCATCAGCTCGATACGCTCTTCGGGCTGCAACCGGATGACCAGCGCATTCGGTTCGATGCGCGCATTGCTGCCGGCGAAAATCGAGTGCGGCACACCACGGAATTGCAGGCAGATTTCCGTCGAGCGCCGCGCCATGCGCTTTCCGGTGCGCAGGTAGAAAGGAACGCCGGACCAGCGCCAGTTGTCGACGTGGGCACGCAACGCGATAAACGTCTCCGTGTCGCTCGCGCGCCCCAGTTCATCGCGGTACCCGGGCACGGCAACGCCGCCGATCGCGCCCGCGGTGTACTGGCCGGCGACGCAATGCGTGGCGATCTGTGCGGCGCCGATCGGGCGCAACGCGTGCAGCACCTTGAGCTTCTCGTTGCGGACCGGCTCGGGTGCGAATCGGGACGGAGGCTCCATCGCCGTCAGGCACAGGAGCTGCAGCAGGTGGCTCTGCAGCATGTCCCGGGCGGCGCCGTACGGATCGTAGTACTCGCCGCGTCCCTCCACGCCGATCGTCTCGGCGACCGTAATCTGAACCTGCTCGACATGCCGCGCATTCCAGAGCGGCTCGAACAGCGCATTGCCGAAACGCAGCGCGATCAGGTTCTGCACACCCTCCTTTCCGAGGTAGTGGTCGACGCGAAAGACGCGCGATTCGTCGAATGCCGCGGCGACGCCGTCGCTGATCGCGATCGCGCTCGCCCGGTCGTAGCCGATCGGCTTCTCGAGCATCACACGCGTGCCCGGTCCGGCCAGGCCGGCGGCGGCGAGTGCCACGCAGATCGGCGCATAGAGCTGCGGCGCGGTCGACAAGTGGTAGAGGATGCTGCCGGTGCGTAGCCCGGCAATGCGGTCGGTCAGGGCTGCGGTCGCGGCCGCCTCGCTGAAAGAGGCCGGCTGGTAGTCGATGGTGGCAAGCAGTGCCTGCAACACGGCCTCGTCGCGTTCGCCGGCGGCCCCATTGCGTTCGATGGATGCGGCGACCTGCTGCCGGAATGCAGCAACACCGATTTCGTTGCGCGCCGTGCACAATATCCGGATGCCTGGCGGCAGCAAGCCGTCGCGGCCGAGGCGGTACAGCGACGGCAGCAGCATCCGCTGGGCGAGGTCGCCGGTCGCGCCGAAAATCACGATCAGCGATACCGGCGCAGCGGTCACGGGCGCACCGCGCCGGACGCTGCGCCCGCAACGAAGCGGATCGCCTGACCGCCGCCGGGTGCGAGCCCGATCTCCCAGGTGTCGCCGCGCCGCAGCGTCCGGGTCTCGATCGCGATCGAGTGCGGGTTGGTCTTCCAGTCGGCCGTTGCGCCATCGCGGTAGATTTCGGCCGTGTAGCTGCGGCCGGGATCGAGGAAGTCGAGCGTCACCTGCAAGCGGCGGCCGTTCTCGTCGGTAACGCTGCCGAGGTACCAGTCGTCGCTATTGCGGTCCTTGCGCGCGATCGTCGCGTAATCCCCGACCTCGCCGTTCAGCACGCGCGTGTCCGCCCAATCCACCGGCACGTCGCGGATGAACTTGAATGGCCGCGGGAATCTCGCGTAGTTCTCCGGCAGATCGGCTGCCATCTGGATCGGGCTATAGATGACGACGTAAAGCGCCAGCTGCTTGGCGAGCGTTGATTGGATCGCCCGTCCGCCGCGGCCGATCAGGCTCAGGACACCGGGCGTGAAGTCCATCGGGCCTGCGAGCATGCGCGTGAATACGAGGTTCGCTTCGTGCTCGGGCGGGTTCGGCGGGTCGCCCCAGGCGTTGTACTCCATGCCGCGCGCGCCTTCGCGCGATACCCAGTTGGGATACGTGCGCCTGAGGCCCGTATCCTTGATCGGCTCGTGCGGGTTGACGGCGATGCGCCGATTCGCCGCCTCGGTCACCACTTTCAGGTGATGCCGCGACATGACCTGACCGTCGTGCCATTCGAAGCGGATGGAGCCGTCGGCGCCCCGGGCCTTGATGCCGCCGGCGTCCGCGACGTAACCGGTCTTGACGGCGTCGACGCCGAGGCTTGCGTACAGATCGAGCGCATCTTGCAGCTGATCCCCGTAGTGCGCGATGAAACCGGACGTTTCGTGATGGCCGACCAGGTGCACCCCGCGTTCGCGGGCATAGGCGGCGACCGCGGCCAGATCGAAATCCGGATTAGGTTCGGTGAAGCTGAACCCGCTGCCGTCTGCGAACCAGTCGCCGTCCCAGCCGCGGTTCCAGCCCTCGACCAGCACGCCGCGGAAGCCGTTTTCGGCCGCGAAGTCGATATAGCGCCTGGCATTCGCCGTGTTCGCGCCATGCCGCGGGCCCGAGGCCCAGGTCTCGGTATCCAGGTGCAGGCTCCACCAGATGCCGACGTACTTGAACGGCTCGACCCAGCTGACATCGCCGAGCGCGTTCGGCTCGTTCAAGTTGAGGATCAGGTCGGACATGTACAGGCCGGCGGCGGAATCTGAGATCTGCAGCGTGCGCCAGGGTGTTGTGAAGGGCGCAGTGCGCTTGACCCGCGCGCCCTCCGCGGCGGGCGACAGCGTCGCTTTCATCCGCTGGCCGTCGACCCGGCGCAGCCACATGCCGGCATAGTCGACGAGCGCGGCCTCGTGAAGCGCAACGTGCAATCCCCGATCCAGGCGCAGGGTCAGCGGCGTGTGCGCCTGGGCGACCTCGGCGAGCGGGGTGCGCCGGTACAGATACTCGTAGCGGTTCCATTCGCCGGCCGGGATCCACCAGGCCGTCGCGGGTCCGGCCACCGCGAACTCGGTCAACTCATCGACGATGTTGACGTGCCGCAGCGATGCCTGGTCAGGGAATTCGTAGCGAAAGCCGACGCCATCGTCATAGACGCGGAACACGACCTCGAGCATCCGTGAGGGCGCCTTCCTCTCCTTCAATCGCACGCGCAGTTCGTTGAAGTGATTGCGCACGAATCGCCGCTCGCCCCAGGGCTGCTCCCAGATTTCGTCGACGCTTCTCGTGGCCGTACTGTCCAGCGCGAAATTGCGTTCGAGCTTGGGCGCATCGGCGAGTATGAATCCGAGGCGGGATTCCGCGATGACCGGCACGCCCAGCCGGTCGATGGAGTAGCCGGGCCGGCCTTCGCCGTTAAGCGTGATGCTGATCCTGAGAGTGCCCCCGGGCGAGGACACGCTGGCAACCGGGTCCGCCAGCGCGGCGCCTGCGAGCAGCGACAGCAGTGGCAGAATGCCCGCCCTGAGTGTTCCGCGCCTCACGGCGCCGGCTCTGCAGCGCAGATGACGAAGTCCAGCGGTGCGAGCGACACACGCAGGCTGCCGGGTGCCGTCGGCCTCCGTTCGCATGAACCGTGCAGCGAGACGAAGCCCTGCGTGTTCACCTCGACTTCAACCTGGCCGGCGACGGGGCTCGTCGCGGTGTTGAATGCGATGAGCACTTCCCCGCCATTTTCCGGGTCGAAGCGCGAAACCGCAAACAGCCCGGGCTCCGGCGAATCGCGGCGTACGCGCTGCAGACCGCGGCGGAGTGCGGGGTGCTGCCTGCGCAGCGCCGCGAGTTCCGCGATCAGGCGATACAACGGATGGGTTTCGTCGAAGTTGCTGTCGGCCGTCGTTGCGCTCGTGCCGAGCAGTCTTGCTTCGTTGTACTCCGTCACCCTGCTTGGAAACATGTCCTGGCGCGCCGCCTGGTCGCCACCCTGTCCGACGAAGCCCTGTTCATCGCCGTAATAGATGGTCGGGACGCCTCGCAGCGTCAGCAGCATCGCGTGGGCCAGGGCGACGCGACGCAGCGCCTCGTCGTCGCCGATTTCCGGCCGCAGCCGGAACACCAGGTGCGCAAAGCGCCCGAAGTCGTGGTTGCTGATGAAGGTAGGCAGCAGCAGCGCGGCCGCGGCCCCGCCTTCATAGAGCCCGTCGTCGGCGAACAGTCGCGTGAGCAGGTCCGTGCCCGCATAGCCGGCCACGGTATCGCGCACGGCAGCGGCGAATGCGAAATCGAGCACGCTCGGCAGGCCGGCACTGCGCGTGTAGCGGGCGAGCAGGGAGACGTCCTCGGCGTTGTCGGTGAATACCTCGCCGAAGATGTGGAAGTTCGGGACACCGCGTGCGCGCGCGCGATCGCGCATGGCGGGCACGAATGCCTGCCAGAACTCCGGGTTCACGTGCTTGGCCGTGTCGATGCGGAAACCATCGGGCCCGAACCGGTCGATCCAGTCGCCGTAAATCCCGACGAAACCCCTCACCACGCGCGGGTTCTCGGTCATCAGGTCGTCGAGACCCGCAAAGTCGCCCAACTCCGAACTTTCGCCGGCAAACGTGGAATTGCCGCGGTTGTGGTACCAGATCGGGTCGTTGAGCCAGGCCGGCACCTTGATGCCGGCTTCGGCGGCCGGTACGTGGGGCGTATAGGCGAAATCCGCCCGCACAAGTTTCGCGAAATTCCCGTCGTACTGGTAACGCGGCCCGTCACCCAGGAATCCAATGTTGATGCGCTCGCCGGATGCATCGCCGCGGGTCGAGTACGGGAAATCGGCCCGCGAGCGGTAGGGACAGGCCGACTTCGGGCACTCGCGGTAGGCGATCACGTCGGCGGTGTGGTTGGTGATGATGTCGAGGTACAGTTTCATGCCGCGCGCATGCACGGCCTCGACCAGGGCGTGCAGGTCGGCATCGCTGCCGAAGTGCGGATCGACGGCGGTGAAATCAGTGATCCAGTAGCCGTGATAGCCGGCCGATTCCTCGCCGGGCGCGCCCTGCACCGGCTTGTTCCGGTATACCGGTCCAAGCCAGATCGCCGTCGCGCCGAGCGACTCGATGTAGTCGAGCCGGGCCGCCAGGCCCCTGAGATCGCCGCCGTGATAGAAACCTTTCGCCGTCGCGTCGAATCCGGTTGTCAATCGGTCCCCGGCGAGGCCACCACGATCATTCGCCGGATCGCCGTTCTCGAATCGGTCCGGCAGCAGGAAATAGACGATCTCGCTCTCCGGCGGGCGCGAGCGAAAGTCACCGGCTGCCGCGGACGCGGACAGCAGCAAAGGCAGCAGGCAAAAAGCGGCAGGGCGCATGGCTTCTCCTGCAATTGGCGCCGGCCAAGGTAACCGCAGTGAACCGCCCGGCGCTTCATGCATACGATTGCATGGCCTGCAATCGTATGCACGCATTGCACGCAGCGCGCGGTCACGCCTAGCATGAATGATTGAGGGCGTTCCACTCACCGAACCAGAGGGACTCGAAAATGGCGATGCGCAGGTTCGAAAGCAGCACATACGAAGTTCACCGGACGGCGCTGGCGATTGCAATCACCACTGCACTGGCGGCGCCCACAGCGGCCTGGGCGCAGCAGGCATCCACCAATCTCGAGGAAGTCATCGTCAGCGGCATTCGCGCCGGCATCGAGGAAGCGATCGAGACCAAGCGCGAGTCTGGAAGCATCGTCGAGGCGGTCTCGGCGGAAGACATCGGCAAGCTGCCGGACACCAGCATCGCGGAGTCGATTTCCCGCCTGCCGGGCCTGACCTCGCAGCGCGCCGAAGGCCGCGCATCGGCCATCAGCCTGCGCGGGACCGACCCGGGGTTCACGACTGCGCTGATGAATGGCCGCGAACAGGTCAGCACCGGCGACAACCGCAGCGTCGAGTTCGACCAGTACCCGTCCGAACTGCTGAATTCCGTGCTCGTCTACAAGACACCGGACGCGCAAATCATAGGCCAGGGCCTCGCCGGCACGATCGACCTGCGCACGGTCCGTCCGCTCGACTACGGACGCCGCGCCGTCGTGCTGAACATGCGCGGTGAAATGAACTCGAATGACGACATTGGCGCGGATTCCGATGACCAGGGATATCGCGCGAGTTTCAGCTACATTGACCAGTTCAGGGGCGGCACGGTCGGCCTCGCGATCGGGTACGCGCACCTCGACTCACCGCTCGCCACCCGTGGTTTCGGCACCTATGAGCCATGGAACCCCTCCGGCGGCGGCGGTGCGATCGACTGCGGCGGCGTAACGGGCGGCTGCCAGAACAATCCCGGCGTCGCACCCGGCAACTACACGACCAACGGCATGAAGGTCCGTGCGGACATGGGTTCGACGGTCCGTGACGGCGTGATGGCGGTACTGCAGGTCGAGGCGAGCGACGGCTACAGCACCATCCTGGATCTGTACTACTCGACGATGGACCAGACCAACAACGCACGCAGCCTCGAGGTCAACCTCGGCGGCTACCCGGGTCCCTGCTGTGACGGCGCCGGAAATGCGGGTGATTTCGCGCCCGGCACCGTGTTCGGCTACTCGGGCACGACCATCGAGGACAACACGGTTGTGGCCGGCACGCTCAACAGCGTCGTGCCGCTGGCGCGCAATTTCCTGTTCGAGACGGAGGACGAAATCTTTGCGGCGGGCTGGCGCAACGATTTCGCTCTCAGTGATACGTGGTCGCTGATGGCGGACGTCAGCTACTCGAAGGCGACGCGCAAGCAGGACCAGTTCGAGATCAATTCGCAGTATGAACCGCTGCCGTCGACGTCGCCTGCGCCGCGCAACATATACGACAGCGGCACGTTCGAACTGCGCAGTGGCGACATGTCGTCGCTGACGTTCGATCTCGACTATTCAGATCCGACGCAGGTCCAGGTCGGACCGACCATCTACGGCGCCGGCTACACCAAGGCGCCGGAAGTGGAGGACGAACTGACCTCCTACCGCTTCGACCTGACGCGGTCCGCCGGCTTCGGCTGGATCGGCCGCACGACGTTCGGCGTCAACTATGGCAAGCGCACCAAGGACAAGATCTCGCCCGAGGCCGGCCTCGGCACCATCGGCGGCGGCTACTACCAGGTCGAGAGCCAGTACCTGCTGGATCCCATGGACCTCGGCTATGCGGATGCCGGCGAAGCGCTCGCGTGGGATGTGATGGACGTGCTGGACGCCTACTACAACCCGGTCGTCTACGGCGATCCGAACACGCTGCCCTACCTCGCGCCCAAGTACTGGGACGTGGAGGAGAAAGTCTGGACCGGCATGCTGCGCAATGAGCTCTATCACGAGATTTCGGACACCGTGACCCTGCGCGGCAACTTCGGCACGCAGGTCATCCACACCGACCAGAGTTCCTCGTCGTTCCTGGCCGCGTACGCGTTCACGCCGGATCAGGTCGTCCTGCGAGTATCGGATGGCAAGACCTATACCGACGTCCTGCCACAGGTCAACCTCGCATTCGTGCTGGAGGACTCCCAGGCGATCCGCGTCGGCATCGCCAAGGAGATGGCCCGCGCGCGCATGGACCAGCTCAAGGCCACCGAAGAGAGCGGATACAACTCGGCCACCGGCATTCCGGGTGGCAGCGGCGGCAATCCCAACCTCGACCCCTGGCGCGCATGGGCATTCGACTTGTCATACGAGCGTTACTTCGGGGACAACAAGGGTTATGTGTCGGTCGCGGGTTTCTACAAGGACCTGGACAGCTACATCTACACCCAGGTTGACCCTGACCATGATTTCTCGGAACTGCTGGCGGCGACGCCGCCGTCGTACTTCGCGCCGGGCGTCGTTCCGCAGGCCACGGGCAGCTTCTCCCTGCCGGTCAACGGCAGTGGTGGCTACCTGTATGGATTCGAATTGGCGGCCTCCGTACCCTTCGACCTGTTCGCCGAAGGACTCGATGGCCTTGGTGCAATCGTCAGTTATTCGTACACCAAGAGCGACATCGAGATCGCGGGTTCGATCAGTTCGGTGGCGTCAACCAGCATCCCGCTGCCCGGTCTTTCACAGGACGTCTGGAACGCGACGCTGTACTACGAAAAGCACGGTTTCGGCGCCCGCGTCGCGACGCGCTATCGTTCCGAGTACATCGGCGAGGTGACGAACTTCGCCAACGACCGCGCGCTGCGTTACGTGGACTCCGACATGATCACGGACCTGCAGGTCAGTTACCTGTTCAGCCAGGGCATGATGGACGGGCTGCAGCTGCTGTTCCAGGTCAACAACGTGACCAACGAACCGTACGTCGCCTATTCGGAGAGCAAGTCGCGGCTACTGGACTACCAGGATTACGGCACGCAGTATCTGCTCGGCGTCAACTACAAGTTCTGATCGCCCCGGCCGGGGGGTCGATCATCGGGGCCGCAGCAGGAACTGCAGCGGCACGCCTGCGCGCAGCCGCCAGGCTTTTTCCGAATGCTCGGCGCTCTCGAACTTGCGGGTGATCCAGTCCTCGCCGGCAACATAGCCACGCCGTCGCAGGATCCAGTCCATGCGCTGCTGGTAGGGCTCGTAGCCGGCGTCGAGCGTCGCCGTGCCGAAATCGAAGTAGAGCCGGTGGACGCCCGGCGCCGGCAGGTTGGCGGCAAGGTAATCGATCGCCACGCCGCCTTCCGCGGGCCAGTGGGTGGAAACGCAGGCGGCGCCGCCGAAGACCTCCGGATACTCGCTGACCGCATAGGCGGAGATCAGCCCGCCCATGCTCGAGCCCATGATGAACGTGTCGTCGCGGCCCGGACGCGTGCGGTAGTGCGCGTCGATGAAAGGCTTCAGCTCGGCGACGATGAACTTGAGGTAGCGGTCCGAAATCAGCCGGTCTCGTTGGTTCGCGGCGGCGGCAACGGCCCGCTGCGGCATGTACTCGGCGTAGCGCGCCTGGCCGGCGTTCCAGATGCCGACGACAATGGCCGGCCGCGCCCTGCCCGAGGCGATGAGGCCGGTCAGGATCTCATCGATCGCCCAGTCCACGCCGCCGTAGGAGGTCGCCGGATCGAACAGGTTCTGTCCGTCATGCATGTAGATGACCGCATAACGCTTGCTGCCGTCGCGGTCATAGCCGGGGGGAAGCCAGACGTCGACATTTCGCGCCTCGACTTCGCGCGACGCGAAAGCCTCGTGCCGGACGACAGTGCCGGTGACGCCGAAGCCGGGCTCTTCGCCGGTCGGCGCGGCGGCGACCAGACCAGCGAGTGCGAGAACGATTGGCAGCCGGCGCGGAAACATCGCCTAGCGGAAGGCGAACCAGACGATACCCACGACCGCGCCGAGCAGGATGCTGAACCACAGGTCCGCCCGGCGCCATGCAGGATCGCTCCGGACCTGCGGCATGCGCTCCGCGGCTGCGGCGCGCGTCTGCAGCGTGAGCCCGCCCACCTGCCCCGCGGACGGCGGCGGAGTCACGAGACTGACCGCGATCAGCACGGCCGAGCAGATCACGAACAGGAAGATGGCGAAGTGCAGGAAATTGATGCCGGCATACCAGCCGAGGAAGCCGCCGCCCAGCAGGTCCCGGTTCAGCTCGAGCACCAGCCGTGCCATACCGAGTGCAAAGCCCGCGAGCAGCGCCGCAATCGCGCCGCTCGCGTTGACCCGCCGCCAGAAGATGCCGAGCAGGAAGACGGCGGCGATGGGCGGCGAGATGTAGGCCTGCACGCTCTGCAGGTACTGGTACAGCTGCCCCGAGATCAGTTTCATCATCGGGATCCACAGCAAGCCGACGAGCACCATGACCGCGGTTGCGCCCTGGCCCACGAGCACGAGGGTGCGCTCGTGCGCCTGCGGCCGCAGCTTGCGGTAGATGTCCCACGTGATCAGCGTCGAGCAGGAGTTGAACACGGATGACAGCGAACTCATCAGGGCCGCGAGGAGGCCGGCGACCACCAGGCCCTTGACGCCCGCCGGCAGCAGCGTGCCGATCAGCACCGGCAGCGCCTGGTCGGGCGAGCCGAGCACCAGCTCGCCGCGCCGGGCAAGCACGTATGCGATCACACCGGGCACCACGAAGATGAAGAGCGGCAGCAACTTGAGGAAGCCCGCGAAAATCGCACCTCGGCGAGCGTCGTCGACATTGCGTGCGGAGAGCACGCGCTGGACGATGAACTGGTCGGTGCACCAGTACCAGACGCCGAGGATCGGCGCGCCGAACAGGATTCCGGTCCAGGGAAAGTTCGGGTCCGACAGCGGTTT
The DNA here is from genome assembly GCA_050179155.1 of Steroidobacteraceae bacterium. Taxonomy (GTDB): domain Bacteria; phylum Pseudomonadota; class Gammaproteobacteria; order Steroidobacterales; family Steroidobacteraceae; genus SCUD01. The sequence goes on along the minus strand of JBFXFJ010000003.1, from coordinate 140,780 downwards.
CCACATGGACAGGAAGCCTGGACCGGCCTGTTGCACGAGCCGAGACCAGCCGCCGACCGCATCGAGACCGATGAGCGTGACCGCAACGGCGCCGCCGATCATGACGAACATCTGCATCAGGTCGGTGTAGAGCACGGCTCGCAGCCCGCCGAACACCGTGTAGACGCCCGTCGCCACCACGACGATCAACGCGCCGGTCCAGAAGTCGATGCCCATCAGGGCCTCGAAGACGATGCCCCCGGCAAAGATTGTCACGGAGATCTTGGTCAGCACGTAACCGACGATCGAGACGACCGCCAGGTACCAGCGTGCCGCCGCGGAATACCGCCGCTCGAGAAATTCCGGCATCGTGAAGACGCCGCTTCCCAGGTAGAAGGGCACGAAGAACCAGCCGAGCAACAGCAGGATCAGCGAAGCCAGGACTTCGAACTGGCCGACCGCCAGCCCGCTGGCGGCTCCGGTGCCGGCGAGACCGACGAGGTGTTCGGAACCGATATTGGAGGCAAACAGCGAGCCGCCAATGATGAACCAGCCGGAATTGCGGCCGCCGAGGAAATAGCCCTCGGCGGACTCGCGGGACGAGCTGCGGCGCGTGACTCCGAACGCGACGACGAAGACCACCACGAAGTAGGCGACAATCACCGCCCAGTCGAGCGTTGTCAGCATTTCACGTACGCAAAGAACGCGCTGTGCGCCGGAATTGCAACCTGTCCCGGCACCAGCGCGCATTTGCCGAAGCCGTGGCCGCCCAGTTCTTCCACCCGTGCCAGGCCGGACAATGGCACGGTCCGCACGCTCGACGAGAAGTTGAAGCAGGCGAGCAGCGACTCGTTCGCGTGGTCACGGACAAAGCACAGCGTGTCCGGCGGCGAGTCGACGAAGCGGATGTCGCCGTAGCGGAGCGCCGGATGCCCGCGGCGCCAGCGCAGGAACGTGCGGTAGGCATTGAGCACGGAATCGCCATCCGCCAGCTGGCGGCTGACTGGGCTCGCCCGGTGCTGCGCGGGAATCGGAAGCCAGGGCTTCGCGGACGAGAAGCCGCAGGCGGGCCCGTCTCCGACCCACGGCATCGGCGTCCGGCATCCATCGCGGCCCTTGAAGGCGGGCCAGAAGGCGATGCCATACGGGTCGCGCAAGTCGTCGCGCGGCAATTCGGCTTCTTCCAGACCGAGTTCCTCACCCTGATAGCTGCAGACGCTGCCTCGCAGCGAGAAGAGGAATGCATTGAGCAGCCTCGCCCACGCGCTTGCCGGCCCGTTGCCGCGCCAACGGCTGACGACGCGTGCGATATCGTGGTTGCCGAGGGCCCAGCATGGCCAGGCGTCCGCCGACTGGTTCCTGAAACTCTCGATCACGCCGCGAATATGCGCCGTGGAAAATTCGTCGACCAGCAACTCGAAGTTGTAGGCCATGTGCAGCCGGTCACTCCCGCCCGTGTATTCGGCGGTCGTCGCCAGCGAGTCCTCCGACGACACTTCGCCGAGCGTCACCGCCGCCGGATAGCGGTCGGTCAGCCGCCGCAGCTTCTCGAGGAAGGCCAGGTTCTCCGGGCGCGTGTTGTCGTAGACGTGGAACTGCCAGGCATACGGATTATCGGTTGCGAAACCGCGTCCCTTGCGGCGCTCGGGGGGCTTGGGAGGATTGTCTCGCAGGAGCGGATCGTGGAAGCAGAAATTGATGGCATCAAGCCGCAGGCCGTCCACCCCGCGTTTGAGCCAGAACTCCACTTCCTCGAGCATCCGCGCGGCCACCGCCGGGCAGTGGTAATTCAGGTCCGGCTGGCTGACCAGGAAGTTGTGCAGGTAGTACTGCATGCGCCGTGGCTCCCACTGCCATGCGGAGCCGCCGAAGATCGCGAGCCAGTTGTTGGGCGGCGTGCCGTCGGGCTTCGGGTCGGCCCACACGTACCAGTCCGCCTTGTCGTTGTCCCGGTCCTGGCGACTCGCCTGGAACCAGGCATGCTCGTCGGAGGTGTGACTCAGCACCTGGTCGATCATGATCCGGATGCCGCGGCCGTGCGCCTCTTCGACCAACCGGTCGAAGTCAGCGAGCGTGCCGAACAACGGGTCGACTTGCCGGTAGTCGCTGACGTCGTAGCCGAAATCCTTCATCGGCGACCTGAAGAACGGCGAGATCCACAGGGCGTCGACGCCGAGATCCGCAAGATAGTCCAGTTTCGAGATGATGCCCGGCAGGTCGCCGGTGCCGTCGCCGTTGCTGTCGTAGAAACTGCGCAGGTAAATCTCGTAGATCACTGCGCCGTGCCACCAGTCGCGTTCCGCCAGCGTTCTAGCTCTTTCGACGGGGTGGTGCGACACGGTCTGTTTGTTGTCGTAGTTGAGCATTTGCGCAACCCAATTGTTGGCTGAAACGCGGCCGGGCCGGACACTGAATACGATTGCATCACGTCATCGCCGGCCGGGGTGCCATGATCCCGTCCCGGAGGGGGCCGGACATGCGGGAAAAACCGGAGCTGGAGTTCTGGCGCATCTGGAACATGTGTTTCGGATTCCTCGGAATCCAGTTCGGCTTTGCACTGCAGAACGCGAACGTCAGCCGGATCCTGCAGTCTCTCGGCGCATCGGTCGACGACCTGCCGATCCTGTGGCTGGCCGCTCCGGTCACGGGGCTCCTCGTGCAGCCGGTCGTCGGCTACATGAGCGACCGCACCTGGGGGCGGCTCGGCCGCCGGCGGCCTTATTTCCTGATCGGCGCCATCCTCTCGACGCTGGCGCTGGTCGTCATGCCGAACAGCCCCTGGTTGTGGGTGGCGGCCGGAACGCTCTGGATCCTCGACGCGTCCATCAACATCACCATGGAGCCGTTTCGCGCGCTGGTCGGCGACATGCTGCCGAACCGGCAACGGTCGTTCGGGTTCGCACTGCAGAGCCTGTTCATCGGCCTGGGCGCGGTGATCGCGTCGGCATTGCCGTGGATGCTGACGAACTGGGGCGGCGTCAGCAACGTGGCGGCGGATGGCGGGATCCCGGATTCCGTGCACTGGGCCTTCTATCTCGGTGCGGCCGTGTTCCTTGGCGCGGTGCTCTGGACCGTCCTCTCGACGAAGGAATATCCGCCGCAGGAACTTGCCGCATTCCGCGACGGCGACGAGGCGCATGCAACCGCTTCACCGGCCCCGGCGCGGCCGGCCAGGAGGTATCTGAGCCAGGGCATTGCCTGCGTCGGGGCCGGCCTCGTCTTCAGCGTCGCTATCGCGGCGCTCCACTGGAGCCCGCAGCTGCACGTTCTCGGCATCGGCGGTGCCGTCTTCGGACTGCTGCAGATAATCGTCGCACTTCTGCAGTCCGGGGGCCGCATGAGCGGTGCGCTGGTCGGCATCATGAACGACCTGTTCGAAATGCCCCGCGCGATGCGGCAGCTCGCGATCGTGCAGTTTCTCTCGTGGTTCGGCCTGTTCGCGATGTGGATCTACACGACATCGGCCGTGACGAACCGCCACTACGGGACCTCGGACGTGGACTCCGCGCTCTTCAACGAGGGTGCCAACTGGGTGGGGGTGTTGTTTGCGGCCTATAACGGATTCGCCGCACTGGCGGCCCTGCTGATTCCCTGGGTCAGTGCCCGGATCGGCCGCAGACGGGCCCATCTCGTCAACCTGTGGTTGGGAGGGGCCGGACTCGTGTCATTCCTCGTAATCGACGATCCGCACTGGCTTCTGCTGCCGATGGTCGGCGTCGGCATCGCCTGGGCCTCGATCCTGTCACTGCCCTACGCCATCCTTTCCGGCGCGGTTCCGTCCGCGAAGATGGGCGTGTACATGGGCATATTCAATTTCTTCATCGTGATTCCGCAGATTCTGGCCGCGAGCGTGCTCGGCCTGCTCGTGCGCGTCTCGTTCGACGGTGAAAGCATCTACGCGCTGGCGACCGGCGGCGTGCTCATGATGCTGGCGGGAGTGGCGACCCTCAGGGTCGACGACCGCGAGGAATTGCGGCGCTAAATCCGTGCGCCGCAGGATGTGCGGACGACGAGTTCGGGTGCGATCAGCGTCGGTTCGACCGCCTTGCCTTGGATCAGCTTCAACAGGTTGCCGACCAGCAGTTCACCCGCAACGTGGGTATCCTGCCGCGCGGTCGTAAGCGGGGGGCTGAAATGGGCGGCGGCCGCGATGTCGTCGAATCCGACCACCGCGACGTCCCGCGGCACATGCAGGCCGCGATCCTGCAATGCGCGGATGACGCCCATTGCGATCAGGTCGCTCGCAGAAAACACCGCGTCGAAGTGCACACCCGAGTCCAGCAGTTCCAGACCGGCACGGTAGCCTTCCAGTTCGAGGCTGTTGGCATCCGCCTGCAGCCTCGGGTCCGGCTCGAAGCCGGCCTCGCGCAGGGCATCCAGGTAGCCGCGATGGCGGCGCTGGAACTCCGGTGAACGCGCGGAAATGCTGCCGGCAAAGGCGATCTGACGCCGACCGAGGAGCAGCAGGTGTTCGGCGACCAGGCGCCCGCCGAGGATGTTGTCGCTGCAAAGGCAATGGCTCGGCTGATTCTCGATCACCGGCCCCCAGATGACGAAGTGCGCGTCGATTTCGGCGAGCTTTCGCAGCCGCTCCTCGTAGGTCAGGTAATCGCCGTAGCCTAGCAGTATCAGGCCGTCGGCACGGTTGCACAGCTCGTAGTCCGTGAACCAGTCCTCGCTCAGCTGCTGGAAGGAGACCAGCAGGTCGAAATCGCGGCGCGCCGCCGCGCGCGTGATGTGACCGAGCATCGACAGGAAAAAAGGATTGATCAGCGCCTGATCCGGCGATTCCTCGAAAAACAGGAGCGCAATCGTCTGGCTGCGGCGGGAGCGCAGGCCCGCCGCGCTGCGGTCGGTCCGGTAATGCAGCTCCTGGGCGATCTCACGAATGCGTTCGCGGGTCTCGGGCTTGACCAACGGGCTGTCGCGCAGTGCGCGCGACACGGTCGCCTGCGATACCTGTGCGCGCTCCGCAATCTCGCGCGAAGTCGGCTTGGTGATTCTTTCCGGCATGCTCATGACGTTTCCGGGTCCGAGCTGCGCCACCGCGCGCTGGCCAGAACCGGCCCCCAGTACACAATCCTAGCGCTCCAGGCTGGCCGGCACACCTCCCCCTAGCCAAACCCGCCGCCTCCGGGCGTTTCGATCACGATCTCGTCACCCGCACCGACCTCGCTGCTCGCGCAGGCGGGCAATTCGATGGACTCGCCGCTGGCGCGCAGCAGGCGGTTGATGCCGGTGGCGCCATCGTTGCCGCCCGCGAGCCCGAACGGCGCGACCCGCCGGTGGTTCGAGAGGATCGCCACCGTCATCGGCGCGCGGAACGCGATGCGCCGCACCAGACCGTCGCCACCGCGGTGCGTGCCCGCGCCGCCGGAGCCGCGCCGGTAACGGAATTCGCGCAGCAGCACCGGGTGGCGCGACTCGAGCACTTCCGGATCCGTCAGGCGCGAGTTGGTCATGTGCGTCTGCACGCCGGAGGCGCCGTCGAAGCCGGGACCGGCGCCGGCGCCGCCCGCGATCGTTTCATAGTACTGGTGGCTCGCATCGCCGAACGTAAGGTTGTTCATCGTGCCCTGCGAGGCCGCCAGCACGCCGAGTGCGCCGTAGAGCGCGTCGACGATGCACTGGGAAGTCTCGACATTGCCGGCAACCACTGCGGCCGGCGGGACCGGGTTCAGCATCGACCCGCGCTCGACGCGGATCGCGAGCGGCCGCAGGCAGCCTTCATTGAGCGGCAGGTCGGAATCCACCAGCGTGCGGAACACGTACAGCACGGCCGCGGTGCAGACTGCGAGCGGCGCGTTGAAATTGCCGGGGCGCTGCGGCGAGGTGCCGGCGAAGTCGATCACGGCGCTCCGCGCTGCGTGGTCCACCCGCACGGCGACCTCGATCACGCTGCCGTCGTCCATCTCGTAGCGCCGGTGGCCGTCGCCGAGACGCCCGATCACCGCGCGCACGCAGCCCTCGGCGTTGTCCTGCACGTGCGCCATGTAGCTCGTCACCATCGCGCGACCGCAGCGCGCGACCAGTGCCTCGAGCTCGGCGATGCCGCGGGTGTTCGCGGCCAGCTGCGCCTTCAGGTCCGCGACGTTCTGGTCGGGATTGCGCGCGGGCCAGCTCCCGGCGCCGAGCAGCGCACGCAGCTCGCGCTCGCGCAGGCCCCCGTCGTCCGTCAGCAGGAAGTTGTCGAACAGCACGCCTTCCTCGTCGATGCTGCGGCTCGCGGGCGGCATCGAGCCGGGCGTGATGCCGCCGATGTCGGCGTGGTGCGCGCGCGAGGCGACGAAGAAGGCGGGTGCGGGGTCCTCTGCAATGAATACGGGAGTGACGACCGTGATGTCGGGCAGGTGCGTGCCTCCGGCATAGGGCGCATTGAGCATCCAGGCGCGGCCGCGACGGAGTCCGTCGCGGTTGGCGGCGATGACGGAGCGCACGCTCGCGCCCATCGAGCCGAGATGCACCGGCATGTGCGGCGCGTTGGCGATCAGCGCGCCCTCGGCGTCGAACAGCGCGCAGGAGAAATCCAGGCGTTCGCGGATGTTGACCGAGACCGCCGTCGCCTGCAGCACGGCCCCCATCTGTTCCGCCACCTGCATGAAACGGTGATTGAAGAGCTCGAGCCGGGCCGGATCCGGATGCCCGGCATCGGCTGCCGCGGCCGCCACCCGGTCGCGACGTGTCAGGCGCAGGCTGCCGTCGTGCAGGGCCTGTACGGCCCAGCCGGGCTCGACCACCGTGGTCGTATTGGCTTCGATGATCAGCGCCGGTCCCGCGACGGCCATGTCCGGGGCGAGCGCAGCGCGCGCATGCAACGGGACCTGCCGCCACTCCTCGAACCAGGCGCGCGCCGTTCGTGGCGGCGTGCTGAGCCCGATCCTGGAATCGGCGGCGCCGGAGCGGTCGCCGGCGACGATCGCTTCCGCCTGCAGCGTCGCGACCACCGGTTCGCCCTGCGGCGGCGCGAAACCGAAGCGCCGCTCGAACTGGTCACGAAAACTCCGGGCGATCGAGGACAGCGGCCCGTACTCGACCTCGAGCGCCGTCTCGGTGCCGGGTGCGCGCAGTTCCAGCACGCGGCGCAGGCGCGGAGCGGCTTCGCCCTGCGCGGCGAGCGAGTCGGCGAGCGGTCCGGTCAACGCGGCGAATTCCTCCTCGAGCTGCGTCGCCGTCCATTCACCGAGCGGCCGCTCGACCGATTTCCTGCGCATCAGGCGCCGGTCGGCGAGGCCGATGCCCCAGGCCGACAGCACGCCAGCGAGCGGGTGGATCAGGATCTCCGCGATGCCGAGCGCGTCCGCCACGCGGCAGGCGTGCTGCGGCGCGGCGCCGCCGTAGCAGCAGAGCGCGAAATCGGCCGGATCGTGGCCCAGGCGCACGGACACGTGCCGGATCGCGCGGGCCATCGACTCGATCGCGACATCCAGGAACCCGGAGGCCAGCCGCTCGGTGTCGGTCCGGGCGCCGGTCGCGGCGGACACTTCACTCGCCAGTTCGTCAAATCGCCGCTGCACGATCGCGGCATCGAGCACCTCGTCGCCGCGCGCGCCGAAGATCGCCGGGAAATCCGCGGGCCGGATGCGGCCGAGGAGCACCTGCACGTCGGTGACCGTCAGCGGCCCGCCGTTGCGGTAGCAGGCGGGGCCCGGAAACGAGCCGGCCGACTGCGGGCCCACGCAGAGGCGGCCGCTCGCGAAGGCCAGCACCGAACCGCCGCCGGCGGCGACGGTATGGATGTTCATCATTGGCGCCTGCAACCGTACGCCGGCGACCAGGGTTTCGAAACGCTGCGGGAGCGCGCCGTCGTAGAGCGCGACGTCGGTCGAGGTGCCGCCCATGTCGAAGGCAATCAGTTTCGGGCGGCCGAGGCCTTCCGCGATGCGCGCGGTTGCGACCAGGCCGCCGGCGGGACCGGACAACACGGCATTGCAGGCCCGGAACGCCTCGGGCGCGACCAGCCCGCCGTTGCTCTGCATGAATTCCAGGCGCACTTCCCGGTGACGCCGGCCGAGGCTCTCGCGCAATGCGCCGACGTAGCGCCCGAGCAGCGGCGTCAGGTAGGCATCGACCACCGTCGTGTCGCCGCGGCTGATGAAGCGGATCAGCGGCGAGGCTTCGTGCGAGGCGACCACTTCGTCGAAACCCATGCGCCGCGCGAGGGCGGCCGCCGTCCGCTCGTGCTGCACATGGCGATAGCCGTGCAGGAACACGATCGCAATGCTCGCGATGCCGGCCTGGCGCAGCCGTTCGAGGTCGGCCGCGAGCCGGCGCTCGTCGAGCGCGCGCACGACCTCGCCTTCGGCCGTGACGCGCTCATCCGCCTCGACGACCTCGCGGTAGAGCGGGGCGGGGAGTTCGATCTTCAGGCGGAAGAGGTGCGGCCGGTTCTGGTAACCGATGGCCAGCGCATCGCCGAGGCCGGCGGTCGTGACGAGAGCGGTCGGCACGCCCTGGCGCTCGAGCAGGGCATTGGTCGCGACCGTCGTGCCGATCCGGATCACCTCGATTGCGGCGTCCGGCCCGTCGTGGCGCGCGAGCATGGCCAGGATTCCGGCAATGCCCGGGTCGACGGAACCCTGCGCGGATTCCGACAGGCGCTTGTCGACGATCAGCCGCCCATCCGGCGCGCGCCCGATGATGTCCGTAAAAGTGCCGCCACGGTCGATCCAGAACTGCCAGCCGCGCTTCGCGATCATGCACCGCTAGACTAGCGCATGGCGCAGCGCAAGCGTTCGAGTTCCCCGTCGGCGAGCCGCTCGCAGGCATTGCGGTAGCCGATCTCGATCGCACGGTCCATCGATTTCCAGTCGAGCAGGTCGAGCGACTCGAGCGCGGGCGTGAGCAGCAGGTCGCTCTGCGAGCGGCGCAATTGCGTCGCCGCCGTGCTGTTGACCATGCCCGAGCGCCACAGGATCTGCAGGATGTTCGGGCGTTTGCGGCCGCCGTGCTTCCTGCGGAACAGATTCCAGATCGACGGCATCTCGGTTGCCTCGATGTCGGTCGTGAAGGCGCGGTCCATGCCGACGTCCACGCCGATTACCGGTCCGCGCCCCTTGGCGCGCATCACGTCCACGGGCAGGTTGTTCATCGTACCGCCGTCCACGTAGACCTCGCCGCCGTGGAACACGGGCGGCAATACGCCCGGGATTGCGACCGAGGCGCGCAGCCAGCGCCACAGCGGGCCCTCCTGGTGCACGGCGACGCGGCCGGTCGTCAGGTTCGACGAGACGCAGAAGAAAGGCAGCGGCAGGTCCTCGATGTCGATATCGCCGAGTTCGCGGCGCAGCAGCAGCCCGACCTTGCGGCCGGAGACCAGCGACACCAGCGGCAGCGTGAAGTCGCTGAGCGGATTGGTGTCGACGAAACTGCGCCGGAAGCGCTCGGCCAGCTCCGCGTCGCTCCAGTCGGCGGCCACGCCCGCCGCGAGGATGCCGCCCATGCTGGTGCCCCCGACCAGGTCGATCGGAACGCCGTGCTCGCGCAGCGCCTTGACCACGCCGAGGTGCGCGAACCCGCGCGCGCCGCCGCCCGACATCACGAGACCGACGGCACGGCCGGTCAGCAGGCGCGCAAGCCGCGGGCAGTCCTCTGGGCCGCGCAGGTGGTGTATCGGCGTATTGGGCAGGATCGCCCGCCAGGCGCCCGCCGCACCATTCGTAAAATTGCCGCGGTGGATCAGCAGCAGTTCCGCGCGACGCACGGCGGCATCCTGCCCGTCGAACCCGTGCCACAGGCCGGGGGGATCGGATGCGAGCGTCGCGAGCAGCACGACGTCGGCCTGGCGCAGGCACAGCCGGGTCCAAGGCGTATCCGCGGAATCGGCGAGGTAGATGACGAAGTCGTTGCGCGACTCCAGTTCGTGGAACCACTGCGGACTGTGACTGCCCGCGCGCTGGCTGCTGACGGGCTCCACGCGGCCGATGTCCGATAGCGCCCGAGCCAGGTCTGCCGAGAGCGCGGCGACGTCGATGTCTTCGTGACGCGGCAGCAGCGCGATGGTGCGCGGCATCCGGTGCCGTTCCCTGTTGCCGGCGTCCTCGATGCGTTCGACCGTGAGCCGCGCGAGGCGCAGGATCGCCTCCGGATGACCGAGCAGCACGCGCTCGAAGGTCCCGGACGACAGCATCGCGAGTTCCGAATCGCGCAGTGCCCGCACCGTCGCGGCGCGCGGCCGCGACACGATCAGGCCCATCTCGCCGACGCTCTCGCCGGCGGTAATGCGACCGACCAGTTCGCCATCGGGTGAAAAGGCGCCAAGACAACCACTGATCACGAAGTAGACGGCGTCCGAGGTGGAGCCGGCCTCGAACAGGAGCCGGCCGCCAGGCAGGGACAGCCACTCGAGTTCGGCGACCGCGTCGTCCACGACCTTCTTGGGCAGCCCGGAGAACAGCGGCAACGCCGCAAGCATCGCCCAGGGATTGGCCCTTGGATCGATCTGGGTCCGCTCGTCCTGGGATTCCACGGCAGACCGACGATATCACGCACGGCGCCGGCGGCTAGAATTGCCGCACATGACTGTGACCGACCGCAAGCTGCTGGAGCGGATCTGGAAGGCGGTCGCGGCCATCCCCCGCGGCCAGGTCGCGAGCTACGGCAGTATCGCGCGGCGCGCGGGCCTGCCGCGCCGTGCCCGCCTCGTCGGGCATGCGCTCAAGGTCGCGCCCGCGAGCCTGCGGCTTCCGTGGCATCGTGTGCTCAATGCGCAGGGCAAGATCAGCCTGCCCGCGGGATCGAAGGCGCATCGCATGCAGCGCCGGTTGCTCGAGGAAGAGGGCGTGCTTTTTCGCGGCGGCCGGGTAAACCTCAAGACGCTGGGCGAAGAGCAGGATCTCGACGCGCTGCTGTGGCGGCCGCGCGCGGACTGATACCATCGGCGGCAACAGGAGGCAGGGCAGAGCATGGCGAGTCGTCACGTGGTTTTCTCGCACGGCCTCGAGAGCGGCCCGTGGGGAACCAAGATCTCCGCGATGTCCGAGGTCGCGAAGAGCGAGGGCTGGAACGTCGACTCCGTGGACTATCGCGGCGTCAATGACCCGCGCGACCGCGTCACGCGACTCCTGAGTTTCTGCCGCGACATCCGCGGCGACCTGGTCCTCGTCGGTTCGAGCCTCGGCGGCTATGTCGCGACCTCGGCATCGGCGCTCTTGCACGCGCGCGGGCTGTTCCTGATGGCGCCCGCGTTCTACATGCCGGGCACCGAGCAGCTGACCGCCAAGCCGGCGCCCTGCCCGAAGACCCTCGTGCACGGCTGGCGCGACGACGTCGTGCCGGTCGAGAACAGCATCCGCTTCGCGCGCGAGCACTCGGCGACGCTGCACATCCTCGATTCGGACCACCGGCTCCACAGCGAGCTGTCGCTGGTCAACTACCTCTTCGAGTACTTCCTGGTCGCGCTCGACCTCCCGAAGCGGCGCTGAGCGCCGCGTCCTTCCCGTTGCGGAACGGCGCGGTGCGCCCGCTGCCGGCGCGCCGGGCGGGCTGGCTCGCTCGTGCCGCCGGAACTTACGCACTCGCTCGCCACCCGCCCGACCCGTGGCTCGCGCCCGGATCAGCTCCGTCGACGTATTGCCCGCGCCGCGAGTGCGTCCACGAATGACGGGGCGATGAGCTTGAGCCACCGCATGGCGCGGCCGCGCAGGGACGTGATGACCAGGCGCCGCCGCCTGAGCGCAGCCGCGACGATGATGCGGGCGCAGGTTTCGGCGGACATGATCTTCGCCTCGATCATCGGGCTCGCGCCGAGCGGCTTGCCGTCCGGCCCGATCGCGCGCCGGTGGATCTCCGAGCGCACGAAATCGGGTGCGATGATCGTGACGCTCACGCCGCGGTCGGCGAGTTCGATCCGCAGCGAATCGAAGAATCCGGACATCGCGTGCTTTGACGCGGCATAGCCGGTGCGGGTCGGCACGCCGGTGATGCCGGCAAGGCTCGAGATGGCGACGATGCGGCCCCGCGCTGCGGCGAGCGCGGGCAGCGCGCGGCGTGTCAGCCAGGCTGCGCCCAGGTAGTTGGTCCGCATCAGGCGCTCGAGGAGATCCACGTCCTCGAGCTCGTCGAGGCGCGACCACATCGTTGATCCCGCGTTGAGCACCACCATGTCGATAGCGCCGAAATGCGAGAGCGCCGCGTCGGCGAGCGCTTCGCAGTCCTCGCGGCGCGACGCGTCCGCCGGCACGACCAGGGCGCTGGCGCCGAGCGCCCGGCATTCGTCTGCGAGCGACGCCAGGCGCGGCGCGTTTCGCGCCGACAGCACGAGGCGCGCCCGTGCGCGCGCGAGTTCCAGCGCCAGGGCGCGGCCGATGCCCTCCGATGCGCCGGTCAGCACGACGACTTTTCCCGCGAACGAATCCATGCCGCCTCCTCAAGAGGGGACGCATCCCTTTTACCGGAGAAAAAGGGATGCGTCCCCTTTTTGAGGATCGCGCTAAACTTGCCGCCTTGTCGACCCCGGGAGGCACCGAGATGCGCGCATTCTTGACGATCGGGCTGCTGGCGATCGCATTGCCGCTCTACGGCTGCGGCAGCGGCGAAGACGAGCCCGAGGAACCGCCGATGAAGGTCGAGGACACGGCCTTTGGCGAGCTGGTCGGCACGCAGGACAAGGTGCGCGACCGCACCAATGCGGCGGTGGACCTGCACCGCGACACGCTGGATTCCCGGATCGAGGCGGATGAAGACGCGCCCGAGCCGCCCGAGGAATAGCGGCTACTCGCGGTGAATCGCACGCTGATGTGGGCGTTGCGCGGCGTCATGCGCGTGTTCGTGCGCGCGGCGGTCGTGCCGGAGGATGCGCTGCAGCGCCTGCGCGGGCGCGCCCGCCCGCTCCTGTACGTGCTCGAGGAACGCAGCATCTCCGACCTGGCGGCGCTCGAGCTCGCCTGCATGAAGGGCGGCCTGCGCCGCCCCGGCAAGCGCCTCCGGCTGCGCAACCTCAACCTGCCGCATTCCGCGGTCGCGCTCGAGCGCCGCGCCGGCGTCCTGCGCCGCCGCGCCGACCGGCGCACCCCGCCGGAACTCGCGCGCGCCGTCGCCGCACTCGGCGAGGACGAGGCGCTCGAGCTCGACATCGTGCCGGTCGCGGTCTACTGGGGCCGCGCCCCGCAGCGCGAGAAATCCTGGCTGCGGCTGATCCTGTCGGAGAACTGGGCGCTGGTCGGCCCGTTCCGCCGCATGCTGTCGATCGTCTTCAACGGCCGCAGCACGCTGATCCGCTTCGGGGAACCGCGGGCGCTGCGCGGCTATTGCGCGGGCGGCCCGGACGGCGCGCGCGGCGCGCGCCGGCTGCTGAAGGACATGCGCGCCGAGTTCCGGCACATGCGCACCGACACGATCGGCCCGGACCTGTCGCGCCGGCGCGCGATCATCGCGCAGGTGATGCGCACCCGTGCCGTACGCCAGGCGGTGCGCCAGGAGATCCGCGACACCCGGCGCACGCGCCGCGACGGCCTGCGCATGGCGCGGCGCCACGCGCTCGAGATCGCCGCCAATTATTCGCACGTGTTCGTGCGCTTTGCCGAGCGCGTCCTGCAGCGCCTGCTGAACCGGATCTACGACGGCGTCGAGGTGCGGAATGCGGAATATCTCGACAGATTGCCGCCGGCCTGCGAGATCGTCTACGTTCCCTGCCATCGCAGCCACGTCGACTACCTGCTGCTGTCCTACGTGATCTACCAGCGCGGCTACGCCGTGCCCTATGTCGCCGCCGGCATCAACCTGAACCTGCCGGTCATCGGGCGGTTCCTGCGCAAGGGCGGCGCGTTCTTCATCCGCCGCAGCTTCCGCGGCAGCGGCCTTTACCCGATCGTGTTCATGAAGTACGTGGACGTGATGATGAATCGCGGCCACCCGATCGAGTTCTTCATCGAGGGCGGCCGCAGCCGCACCGGCCGGCTGCTGCGTCCGCGGACCGGCATGCTGACGATGACCGTGCGCAGCTACCTGCGCGACACCCGCCGTCCGGTCGCGTACGTGCCGGTCTACTTCGGCTATGACCGCCTGCTGGAGGGCGAGACCTACATCGACGAGCTGCTTGGCCGGCCGAAAGCCAAGGAATCGGTCGGCGGGCTGATGCGGGTCATCCCGCAGCTGCGCCAGGAACTCGGCCGTGTGCACGTAGCCTTCGGCGAACCGCTGCTGCTCGACGGGGTGCTCGACCGGGTGAAGCCGGACTGGCGCGGCGACGTCGGCGACGAAAGCACGCGGCCCGCCTGGTTCGGCGATGCGGTGGATGCGGTGGCGGGCGAGCTCATGCGCCGTATCAACGCGGCCGCGGCGGTCACGCCGATCAACCTGCTGTCGGTCGCGCTGCTCGCGGCGCCGCGCCAGGCGATGCTCGAGAACGATCTCGAGCGGCAACTGCAGCTCTACATCGACCTGCTGCGCGAGTTCCCCTATTCGCCGGACGTGTCGGTGGCCGCCGACGACGGCGCGGCCATCATCCAGCGCGGCGAGCAGATGGGCATGCTCGAGCGCCGCAAGCACCCGCTCGGCGACGTGCTCAGAATGGCGGAGCAGAACGCGGTGCTCGCGACCTATTACCGCAACAACGTGCTGCACCTGTTCGCGTTGCCGTCGCTGGTCGCCTGCGCGTTCCTGAACAACCCGGCGATGCGCCACGAGGACATCCAGCGCCTGGTCTGGCGCGTCTATCCGTACATCCGCGCGGAGCTGTTCCTGCGCTGGCGCGAGGAAGAGCTGCCGGGCGTGGTCGACGGCGTGCTGGCTGCGCTGGCCAGGAAGGGGCTGCTGGAACGCGACGCGGACGGCGCGATCTGGAGCCGGCCGACCACCGGCAGTGCCGAGGCGGTGCGACTGTCGGTGCTGGCGCAGGCGACGATCCAGACCATCGAGCGCTATTACCTGGCCATCGCGCTGCTGCTGCGCGCCGGCCGCTCGGCCTTGACGACGGATGCGCTGGAACAGCGCTGCGTGGCCATGGCACAGCGCATGTCCATGCTCTACGGGCTCGCCGCGCCCGAGTTCTTCGACCGCGCGATGTTCCGCGACTTCATCGAACTGCTGCGCCAGCGCGGCGTGATCCGCCAGGACGGGGAAGGGCGCCTGACTTTCGACGATGCGCTGCTCGCGGTCGCCGAGGACGCCCGTATCGTGCTGTCCGAGCAGATCCGCAACAGCATCCTGCAGGTCACCCATAGCTGACCCGGCGCCGCGTTTTGCACTGCAAAGCGGGACCGCTGATGTATCCTTGCCGAAAACACCGACCGGTCCGCCCTGGGGAACCCAATGAACAAGATGATTCAGCGTCCAATGCCGCTCCCGTTGCGTTTCGCCGTGCGCGCGACATTGATCGCTGCGCTGGGTGCGCCGGCCACTGCTGGCGCGGTCGACTTCACGGCCGGCGACTGGACCGGCAGCCTCAACACGACCGTGAGTTTCGGCCAGCTATGGCGCGATGAGGATCGCGATCCCAGGTTGATTGGCACGGCCGATGGCGGCACCGGACGGTCACCCAATATTGATGACGGCAACATCAATTACCGCCAGGGCCGGGTGTCAAGCGCCTACAAGCTGGTGAGCGAACTCTCGCTCGACCGCGAGAACTTCGGGATATTCGTGCGCGGGTCCGCTCTCTATGACGACTTGATCATGGACGCCGATACCGAGCGCACGGAAATTTCGGACGCCGGGGAGGAATTGGCCGGCGCCTATGTGCGCCTGCTGGATGCATTCGCTTATGGCCGCTGGGACCTCGGCGGGCATGAACTCGAGGTGCGTGCGGGACGGCAGGTCGTCAACTGGGGCGAGAGCACTTTCATCCAGAGCGGCATCAATAACGCCATCAACCACTTCGACGTCTCGGCATTGCGCGTCCCGGGTTCGGAACTGCGCGAAGCCTACCTGCCACAGGAAATGCTCAAGATTTCGTATGCACTGTCGGAAAACGTGACGGCGGAAGCGATCGGGATCTTCGACTGGAACAGGACACAGCCGGAGCCGGTCGGCACCTATTTTTCCGCGAACGACTTCGTGTCGCGGGGCGGCGAGAAAGTGATCCTCGGCTTCGGCGCGTTCTCCGACCAGGGGGTCGACTACCGGCCGCTCGGCGGCTCGCTGATCGAAGACTTCCAGGCTGTGCCACGTGGCCCGACGATCGATGCAGACAGCCAGGGCCAGTACGGCGCGGCGCTGAAGTGGTTTCTTCCAAACTTCAACCAGGGCACCGAATTCGGCTTCTATTTCGTCAACTACCACAGCAAGCTGCCGTTGATCAGCGGCCGTACCGGCACGCAGGTCGGAATCGGCAATTCGGTCGGCACGCTGACCACGGTCATCGCGACCGCGCAGGCGCTGGCGGGCGGCCAGCCGCTGCCTGGTGCAATTGCCATCGGCGCGGGTGCGGGCGCGAGCGCAGCCGCGGCGAACGGCGGCAACCTGTCGCTCGCGACCGCGACGGAATACGCGACGATCGCCGGCAACACCGTGCTCGGCGGCGGCAGCGCCAGCACCCAGGCGTCGAATCTCGCGACGCACGAGTATGCGAAGACCGCGAGCTATTTCACCGAGTACCCGGAAGACATCCAGATGTTCGGCGTCTCGTTCAACACGCAGCTCGGCCAGACCGGCATCGCGCTGCAGGGCGAGGTTTCCTACCGGCACGACGTGCCGCTGCAGTACGACGACGTCGAGTTGTTGTTCGCTGCGCTGACGCCGTTCGAAGCCGTGGCACTGGGCGCGCAGGGCGTGCCGATGCCCGCCACCTGCAACACGACGCTACCGACGCTGACCCGCTGCGGCCAGCTCGGCGCCTTTGGCGTGGACCAGGAAGTGCCGGGCTGGGGACTGTTCGACGTCTGGCAGGGCCAGGTGACGGCAACCAAGGCGTTTCCGCCGATGCTCGGCGCCTCGCAGCTCGTGGCGGTGCTCGAGGCCGGCATGACGCACGTGAACGGCATGCCGGACAAGGAGAGCGGCGGGCCGGCCGGCCTCGGCCTGCGCCTCAATGGCCCGGGTACCTCGGTTTCCGGCAACGTGCCGCTCGCGGGCCGGCACTTCGGCGAAGTCGAACCGCTCAACCGGTTCGCCGACCAGGACTCCTGGGGATATCGCGCGGCGCTCAGGCTCGATTACCTCGGCCTGATTGGCGCGTGGAACTTCTCGCCGCGCTTCGTCTGGTCGCACGACGTGTCCGGCACGACGCCGGGACCCGGCGGCAACTTCGTCGAGGACCGCTATGGCGCGACGCTTGGCGTCCTCGCGAGCTACCAGTCCAGGATGGAAGTCGACGTCAGTTACACGGTTTTCGGCGGCGCGGGCCGCTACAACGAGCTGACCGACCGTGATTTCTTCGCGGCGACGGTCAAGTACTCGTTCTGAAACGGGCCGGAGGCATTTCATGATGAAGCTCAAGCACATACTGGGTCTCGGCATGCTGGCCGCCGCCAGCGCAGCGACGATTGCGTCGGCGGGCGTCACTGCGGAGCAGGCGGCGCGGCTAGGCGCAGACCTGACGCCGATGGGTGCGGAGAAAGCGGGCAACACGACCGGGACGATCCCGGCGTGGACCGGGGGCATCACGTCTGCGGCACAGGCCGGCTTTCCGGACTTCAAGACCGGCGGCCACCATCCCGATCCGTACGCGAGCGACAAGCCGCTGTACAAGGTCGACGCCAGCAACATGTCGCGCTACGCAGCCAACCTCACGGCAGGCCACAAGGCACTGTTGAACGCCTACAAAGGCACCTATTTCATCAACGTCTACCCGTCGCACCGCAGCGCAGCGTTTCCGAAGCGCATCTATGACGCGACCAAGGCCAATGCGACCTCCGCCAGGCTGACCGGCAGCGGCAACGGCGTGACCGGCGCGATCGGCGGCGTGCCATTCCCGATCCCCGGCGCGGGCGTCGAGGTGATCTGGAACCACATCCTGCGCTTCCGTGCGGAGATCGCCGAACGCATCATTGGCCAGGCGGCGGTGAGCCGCACTGGCAGCTACAACCTGGTCAAGTTGCACGACGAGACTATGGTCGGATACAGCCTGCCGGGCGCGACCGAGGCGGGTCTCGACAACACCGTGCTCTATTTCATCCAGGAGACGACCGCGCCGGCGCGGCTCGCGGGCGAGATTCTGCTGGTGCACGAGACGCTGGACCAGACCAAGGAACAGCGCCGCGCCTGGCTCTACAACACGGGCCAGCGGCGCGTGCGTCGGGCCCCGAACGTCGCCTTCGACAATCCCGGAACCGCCTCGGACGGATTGCGCACTTCGGACCAGCTCGACGTCTTCAACGGCAGCCCCGAGCGCTATGACTGGAAGCTGGTCGGCAAGCAGGAAATCATCGTCCCGTACAACGCCTACCCGCTGCACAGCAACAAGTTGAAGAACAGCGACATCCTCAAGCCGTTGCACATCAGCCAGGAGCACGCGCGCTACGAACTGCACCGCGTCTGGGTCGTGGACGCAATTCTGAAGCCCGGCCAGCGGCACATCTACAAACGCCGCACGTTCTACGTGGACGAGGACTCGTGGCAGATCCTCATGGTCGACTGCTACGACAATCGCGACCAGCTGTGGCGGATCCAGGAAGCGCACTCGATCAACTATTACGAGATCCCGACCTTCTGGACCACCCTTGAGCTGACCTACGACCTGCAGGCAGGCCGCTATCTCGCGCTCGGTCTCGACAACGAGGAACCGTACACCGTCAACTTCAACGCGAAGCGGACGGCGGCCGACTTCACGCCGGCCGCGATCGCCAGGCGCGGCACGCGCTGACGTGTTGCGCGCGCTGGTCTGGCTCGCGCTGGCCGCGGCGCCGCCAGCGCTGGCCCAGGATGCCGCCGCAGCCGATGCGGCCGCACGTCCGTCGATCGTCGCGCCGCTCGCGGTCAGGTCGCTCCTGATCGACCTGGCCTGGGCCGGCAAGCGCGTGTTCGCGGTGGGCGAACGGGGCCACGTGCTGTACTCGGACGATGCCGGCGCGAGCTGGACTCAGGTTCAGGTGCCTGGCAGCGCCAACCTCACGGCGGTCTATTTTTCCAACGACCAGCACGGCTGTGCGGTCGGCCACGTCGAGATG
This sequence comes from Steroidobacteraceae bacterium, assembly GCA_050179155.1. GTDB lineage: Bacteria > Pseudomonadota > Gammaproteobacteria > Steroidobacterales > Steroidobacteraceae > SCUD01. Next base: position 121,761 of record JBFXFJ010000003.1, on the reverse strand, counting down.
ATCCTCTGCACCTTCGACGGCGGCGCGAGCTGGACGCTGTCCCACTTCTCGCCCGAGAACACGCAGCCGCTGCTCGACGTGTGGTTCGCCGATGGATCGCGCGGCCTCGCGGTCGGCGCCTATGGCGTGATCTATTCGACCGGCGATGGCGGCAAGGTCTGGAGCCAGGTGCCGTTCGAGCCGGCGCCGCTGCCGGATGCGCCCAAGGTCGAGGTCTCGGAGGACGACATGGAAGCCGAGGTGGATCTCGGCTTCGAGTTCCACCTGAACGCGATCGCGCGCGGGCCCGCGGGTGGTCTGTACCTCGGCGCCGAGGCGGGCCGCCTGTTCCGCTCGGACGATGAGGGCACGGCCTGGCGCGAGCTGCCGTCGCCCTACGACGGCTCGTTTCATGGCCTGTTGCCGCTCGACGGCGAGGCACTGCTCGCTTTTGGCCTGCGCGGGAACCTGTTCCGCTCCGACGACGGCGGCCGCAACTGGACCGCGATCGAGACCGGCACGACCGCGCTGCTGAACTCGGGTGCGCGCCTCGATGCCGATACTGTCGTGATCGGCGGCATGGCGGGTGTGATGCTCGTGAGCCGCGACCGCGGCGTGACCTTCACGCTCACGCAGCAGGACGACCGCAAGGCAATCTCGGCGATGCTGCCTTCCGGCGACGGCGCGCTGGTCGTGGCGGGCGAGGGCGGCGTGCGCAGGCTGCCGCTGCCCGGCGGAGCGACGCCATGAAGGGCTCCGGCGACGACCGCATCGCAGCCTGGCTCGAGCCCCATGTCTTCGGACACCGCACGCTGATCCTCGCGGTCTTCGCGATCGTCACCGTGGTGCTCGGCTGGATCGCGGTGACCGGGCTCAAGCTCGATACCAATTTCAACAAGCAATTGCCGCTGCAGCACGAGTACATACAGACCTACCTCGACCACAAGGAAGAATTCGGCGGCGCAAACCGGCTCTTGATCGCGCTCGTGGCGCGCGACGGCAACATGTTCACGCCGGAGTTCTTCCAGGCGCTCAAGATCGCGACCGACGAGGTGTTCTTCATCGAGGGCGTCGATCGCGCGCGCGTGCAGTCGCTGTGGACGCCGAACACGCGCTACACGGAAGTGGTCGAGGGCGGCATCGAGGCCGGCGACGTGATCCCGTCGGACTTCCAGCCGGACGCGGAAGGCCTCGCGCGCGTCAAGGAGAACATCCTGAAGGCCGGCATCGTCGGCCGGCTGGTCGCCAACGACTTCTCCGGCGCGCTGATCAGCGCGCAGCTCCTGGATGCCGATCCGGAGACCGGGGAACCGGTCAATTACATCGCGATTTCGCGCGAGCTCGAGGACAAGGTGCGCGCCAAGATCGAGGGCGCCAACCTCGACGTCGCCGTGAACGTGCCGGTGTCGGTGCACATGATCGGCTTCGCCAAGGTGGTCGGCGACGTCGCGGACGGCGCGCTGTCGGTGGTCACCTTTGCGATCGTGACGGTCGGGCTGACGCTGCTGTTCGTGTGGATCTACATCCAGTCGCTGCGCATCGCGCTGGTGCCCGTCATCTCCTCGCTGGTCGCGATGGTCTGGATGCTCGGGCTGTTGGTGATCCTGGGCTACGGCGTGGACCCGCTCGGCATCCTCGTGCCATTCATCATCTTCGCGATCGGCACGAGCCACGGCGTGCAGAAGATCAGCGCTGTCAGCGATTCCGCGATGTCGGGTTGCGACTGCAACGACGCCGCGCGCCGCACCTTCCGGCTGCTGTTCATGCCGGCCATCGTGGCGCTGCTCGCGAACCTGGTCGGCTTCATCACCATCCTGCTGATCCCGGTGCAGGTGATCCAGGAAATGGCGGTCACGGCGAGCCTCGGCATCGGCGTGATCATCCTGACCGACCTGATCCTGCTGCCGGTGCTCGTGTCGTTCGTGCCGATCACGCCGCGCTTCCGCGAGCGCGTCGCGGCGCGGCAGAAGGCGCTGCAGACAGTCTGGAACCACCTCGCGCGAATCACGAACCGGGGACCGGCGGCCGTGATCATTGTCATCGCGCTGGTGCTCGGCGTGCTCGGCGTCATGAAGGGCAAGGAAACGCCGATCGGCGATACCCAGGCCGGCGTGCCGGAACTGCGGCCGGACTCGCGCTACAACCAGGACAGCAACCTGATCAGCCAGCGCTTCTCGATCGGCACCGACATCGTCAACGTGATCGTCGAGACCAAGCCCGACGGCTGCATCGATTTCCGGATCATCGACGCGATCGACCGCTTTGCCTGGCACATGGCGAACGTCCCCGGCGTGCGCGACGTGATGACGCTCGCCGGCGTCTCCAAGGTGGTCAGCGCCGGCTGGAGCGAGGGCAGCCTGAAGTGGCGCAACCTGCCGCGCGACGAGCGCCAGCTGGTGCAGGCGCAGAACTACATCGAGACCAGCACCGGGCTCCTGAACCGCGACTGCAGCGTGATGCCGGTGATGCTGTTCCTGTCCGACCACCGGGCCGAGACGATCGAGGGCGTGGTCGCGGCGGTCAAAGAATACCGCGCGAAGAACCCGACGGAAGGAGTGACTTACCGGCTCGCGACTGGCAACGTCGGCGTGATGGCCGCGCAGAACGAAGAAGTGATGGCGAAGGAGTTCGTGATCCTCGGCTGGGTGTTTGCGGCGGTCACCATCATGTGCCTGGTGAACTTCCGCTCCGTGATCGGCACCGTCATGGTCATCATCCCGCTCGCGCTGGTGTCGATCCTGGTCTATGCCGTCATGGCCTTCGTCGGCATCGGCCTCAAGGTCAACACGCTGCCGATGGTGGCGCTCGGCGCCGGCATCGGCGTGGACTACGGCATCTATCTGTTCAGCCGCATGCAGGAATTCCTGGGCCGCGGCGAGAGCGTGCAGAAGGCCTATTTCGGCGCGCTGCGCGTAACCGGCGCCGCGATTTTCTTCACCGGCATCACCCTCGCGATCGGCGTCGGCACCTGGGTGTTCTCGCCGCTCAAGTTCCAGGCCGACGTCGGCCTGATGCTGACCTTCATGTTCCTGGTGAACATGCTGGGCGCGATGCTGCTGCTGCCGGCGCTGGGGGCGTGGCTGCTGCGAAGGGGCAAGACGTAACCGTCACTCCGTGGCAGCGGAGTCACAGCAGGTCCTGCATGCTTTCCAGCCGCGCGACGGTACCCACGAGGCCACTCGCGAGAAATGTATCCAGCAATTCGCGTACCGTGCGCGGCGGATGTGTGAGCGCCTGCCGCTGATCCCGCACGGCCGCGCAAACGGCGCCCGATGCGAGATCATGCAGATGCATGATGAATTCATCAGGGTGCTGCACCTCGATGCCGTGAGTCGCAATGGTTTCCACGGGAAAGTCGTCGAGGTTGTAGGTCACGATGACTCCCGCCTGGCAACGAATGGCGGCGGCGAGCACATGCCGGTCATCGGGATCGGGCAGATGAAGCTGCTCGATGAGACTCTCGTGTCCGGTCACCAGGCAGTCAGGCACCGCAGAGTCCATCAGTTCGCGTGTGCGCTGAAGTTTTTCGGGAGCAAGGTCCGGCCGATCACGCTGTACTGATCGCATCCACTCCTGATGGATGAGTTCCGTCCAGCGAGCGCGAATCAGATTGGTCAATGCAAGGCGGAGCAACAGATCGCGTAGCGGCGCCGGATACAGTACGCACGCGTCATAGATCGCAACAAGATTGGCCAAGCCTCAGTATCCCATTTTCAGATCCTGGGCCTGACGCGCGAGTTCGTCCAAGGTCTGCTTGCTTCGAATCAAGGTGCTTGCTCGATACTCGAGAAGATCCTTGGCCAGGATGCGCCGGTGGCTCCCGACCTTGCGATACGGTAGTGCGTTGCGTTCGAGCAGGCCAACCAGGTATGGCCGCGATACGTTCAGAAAGTCCGCTGCCTGCTGAGTCGTAAGCTCCGCGTGAATCGGCATGATCGTCACCGCATTGCCTTCGGCCATCTGGGCCAGGATATCCACCAGCAAGCGCAGGGCAGATACGGGCACCGTGATGTCCTGCTTTCCATCGATCACTTCGGCAATCTGAAATCGGTCACCGATGCGGCAAGCAACGTCACGAGCGCGATCTACAACATTCGCGGATTCCGCACCAGCACGTTGGATCCGGACCTCGGCAGCTGGACTTATTCGCTGAATTCACTCGGTGAACTGGTGTCCCAGACCGACGCCAAGAGCCAGGTCACGTCGGTCATTTACGATCTGCTCGGGCGTCCGACGTCTCGCACGGAAGCCGAGGGCACCAGCAACTGGATCTGGGGAACTTCCGCAGCAGCGAAAAATATCGGCAAGCTTGCATCGCTTTCCGGCCCCGGGGGCTATGCCGAGTCCTACATTTTTGACGCCTACGGCCGGCCATCGAGCACGACGATCACAGCGGATACTTCGTATTCGATCGATGTCGCTTACGATGCCTCGACCGGCCAGCCGGACAGTTTGACTTACCCGATCAGCACTTCCGGGTATCGCTTCAAGACCAAGTTCGAGTATGGGTATGGGATTCTCAAGAAGATCAGCAATTTCAATTCTCCGTACACGGTGTTCTGGGAGCTGAACGCGCACGATGAGCGCGGCCAGCCGATCGACGAGCAACTCGGCAATGGCGCGCGCATCATCAGCGGCTTCGATTCCCTGACTGGCAAGATGCTGTATCGCCAGACCGGCACCAGCGCGCCTTATACCAACCGCCAGAATCTCTCGTTCGAGTGGGATCTGAACGGCAATCTCAAGAAGCGCATCGACGGCAATCAGGCGAATCTGACCGAAGAGTTCTTCTACGACGCCCTGAACCGGTTCGACTACTCGACGCTCAATGGCGCCCAGAACCTCGACCTCGCGCTCGATGCGATCGGCAACATCACCGCGAAAACCAGCGCCACGGATCCGGCCGAGAACATCGGCACCTATACCTATCACGCGACCAAGAAGCACGCGGTGATCAGCACCAGCAACGGCTGGAGCTTCGGCTACGACGCCAACGGCAACATGAATTCCTACAAGGGGAATTCGATCGCCTGGTATTCGTACAACCTACCCGCCACGATCAACGGCGCCGGCCAGTCCAGCCAGTTCTGGTACGGACCCAATCGCAATCGCTGGAAGCAGGTCGCCACCTACCCGAGCGGCAGCGAGACCACGATCTACGTGGGCGGGATCCTGGAGAAGGTCACGGTGCCCACGGGCACCGCTTACCGGCATTACGTCGGCGCGGGTAGCGCCAAGGTTGTTTACACCCGCTGGAGTACCGGCTCTGAGTCCACCAAGTACGTCACCACGGACCACCTGAACAGCAGCACGGTGGTGATGGACAGCGCCGGCGCGAGCCTGGTGAACCTGAGTTTTGCGTCCTTTGGGGCGCGGCGTGGGGCCGCCTGGAGCGGGACCCCCTCAGCTGGCGACTGGACCCAGATCAACAATGCCACCCGCCAGGGCTATACCGGGCATGAGCATCTGGACAACATCAACATCGTGCACATGAACGGGCGGGTGTTCGATCCGGCGTTGGGGAGGTTCTTCTCGGCGGATCAAGTCATTCGTGATGTCGGGACGAGCCAGTCGTGGAGCGGCTACGCATATGTCGAAAGTCGCACGTTGACATGGACTGATCCGAGTGGGTGGGCGCCGAAGCAGGGATTTACGCTGTACTTGCCCAAGCTCGCGATGAGTCCGGGCGAGATCATGAATCAAATCAATCAGACGGTAGGCGATAACGAATTTCTGGCAATGTTCGCGCACTTGTTGATTGGCACACACGAATCGCAACAAGTTCGCAGTCTACAGAATCGAGTTGCTTGGCCAACGGGTAGCGGCGGCGCCAGCGGAGCGGCGGGCCATGGAGGCAGTGACAATGGGGGTGTATTTGGTGGCTTCGGGTCAAGCGCAAATTGCGAAAATTGTCTTTCCCAAGTAACCGTAACGGCACGTCGCATCGGCGGGCCCGCTACCTACACGTGGACTCCAGGTCGTCTCGGATTTTACGGGCCTGGCCTAGCTGGCACCGGATTTTTCAGGGAGCGCGCCAATGCTGGCGCTGCTGCTTTCGGAAATGTACGGCTGGCAGCAGATCCGTTTGGTCCGAATCCAGGCAACTGGGTCAAGATCCTCCTGGTTGGAGTTGACTTGATGCCGCTGTATGGCTTGGAAGGCGACGTCGGAATGTACTTCGGGCGGGATTTATCAGGCAACCTTGAGGTTGGCGGTTACGTAGAAAGCGGCCATGGGCCAGGTTTCGCCACTTCACTAGATTTTCTTGGCTTTGATTTTGTAACTGGCCTAGATACACTGAATCATTCCAAAACGATAAACATTTTTGAAACGACAGGACCAGTAACTTTTCAAATGAATCTCGACCGCGAGAATCCGTCTGTTTATTCAGGTGCGCCGAATGGATTTGGCGGTAGTTTTTCGGTTGGTCCCTACCCGGTGGAAGGCGGCGCGACCTTCACGACAACTAGGACCTGGCGATGGGTTGGCGGGAACTGAAAATCGAGCAATTGAAGTAAGAGATCCGCGAGTGCCAAAGATTGTTAGCGATCGATTGTCTGCACGAGGCCGAAGCTGGATACTGTTGCTAGCGGCTGTCGGACTCATCGCCGCTTCTATTATTATACTACCGGTACTCTGGGGCGGCGTCGTTACGGCTCTGGCTTCACTCGGTTATGGGATATTTCGCCTTTTTCAAACGTGTCCATCGTGCGGTGCAAGTCTCGCTCGGCAAGAGATTCGCTTGCTGGGACTCCGGACTTGGGTCTATACGCCGCTGGCACCTCGAACGTGCCCAAATTGCGGCCATAGATAGTACTGGCTAATATCGTTCGCAAGCTCGTCCGTCAAGCACAGAGCCCACGACGGATTCTCCCGTGCATCGTCCGGTTCAGCGCAATCGACTGACTCCTAAACTCAGTCAATCGCCGGCCGCGCGCGTAGCCGCTTCGTGTCCTTCCGCAATTTCTTCCCTTCGAGCCTGCGCGCCTTCGCCGCGCGCCCCGGCCGCGTCTTCTTTCTCGCCTTCGGCACGTGCCGCGCCGCGACGATCAGTTCCCCGAGTCGCGCGATCGCATCGCGCCGGTTCGCTTCCTGGCCGCGGTGGCGATGTGCCTCAATCACGATCTCATCTGCCTGCGTCAGCCGCCGTCCCGCCAGCGCGCGCAGCCTCTGCTTGCCGTCCTCGTCCAACAGCGAAGTCGCGGATACGTAAAACCGCAGCTCACAGGCGCTCGAGACCTTATTGACGTTCTGGCCGCCGGGGCCGGGGCTTCGTACGTAGGCGAGCGTATACTCGCCCTCGGGGATGACAATCAATCCTGGCTGTCCGCGGAAGGCGTGATCGGACCCGTGGATGGCGGCGCGAGTGCGGAGGCCGACTTGCCGCCCTCGAGGATGCGGATCTCGCGCTGCGCCGGCGGGATCGTGATGCCGTGCTCGCGGAACAGGGCCCAGATGCGCCGGTTGACGTCGGAGCGCACGTTGTTGACGCCCTCGGCCGGATCGCCGATCCAGAACCGCAGTTCGATTTCCATGCCGTAGTCGGCGAACTCCAGCAGGCGCGACACCGCCGGCGGATCGCGCAGGATGCGCGGATGTTCCGCTGCGACGAGCAGGAGCTTCAGCGCCAGTTCGACGTCGTCCTGGTAGCCAATGCGAACGGGAAGGCGCAGGCGTACGCGCGGGTGGCCGTAGCTCCAGTTGATCAGAGGGTTCGTGATCACGTTCTGGTTCGGCACCAGGGTCGCGACGCCGTCGCGGTCGCGGATCACGATGTGCCGTCCGCGCAGTTCCTCGACCCAGCCGAAGCCCGTGGTGCTCGTGCCCGTGGTCCCGGTGAAGCTGATCACGTCGCCCGGCTTGATGGAGCGGTCGATCAGGAGCACGAAGCCGCTGACGAAGTTCGCCGCGATCGCCTGCAGGCCGAAGCCCAGGCCGAGGCCGATCGCGCCGGAGAAAACGGTCAGTGCAGTCAGGTCGACGCCGGAGGCCTGCAGGCCAAGCAGCACGCCAAGCGCGATCAGGAACGCGTACGCGAACTTGCCGATGCCGATGCGGGTGGAGGGGGCCAGTTCCTGGATGGAATTGACGCGCCGGTCGATCCAGCGCGCGACCCAGACGCTGACCACAACGAACACCGTCACCGTCGCGAGCGCCTTCATGACCGACCAGATCGTGATGCGCGTTGTGCCCTTCGAGAGCCCGATGGAATCGAGGCCGCCGACGATGGCATCCCACCAGCCGAGCAGCTGGGTCGCGATCAGCGCCCAGACGATCAGCGTGACGCGCAGTTCCCAGGCCATGATGCGCGTGCCGCGCCCCAGCGACAGGCGCAGCAGGAAGGCGAGCAGGCGGATCAGCGCCAGCAGCGCGAGCAGGGTCCAGGCCATGTCCAGCCAGTCCCCGTGCCTGCCTTTTGCGGTAAGCCACGCCTGGGCGGCGCCGACGATCACCAGGCCCGCGAGATACGGTGCGATGACGGCAATCGCATCCGTCACGATGTGACGGGTGCTGCCGCCGTTCCCGGGGCGATTGAGATACCAGCGCCGGCCGACGATGACGCCCGCCACGACCACGATGGCCGTCACGGCCAGTACCGCGAGCTGGGTTATGCCGGCCTCGGCATACAGTCGGGTGAACAGCGAGATCGGTTCGTCCATCAGGCGTTGAGGTCCGGTATCAGCTCGCTCTCGAGCCGCAGGATCTGGTCCTTGAGCAGCAACTTGCGCTTCTTGAGCCGCCGCAGCTGCAGTTCGTCGACGTAGAGGTCCATCGACAGGCGGCAGATAACGTCGTCGAGATCGCGGTGCTCGATGCGCAACTCGCGCAGGCGTTGCATGCGCGCAAACAACTGGGTGTTGACCTTGTCTTCGTCCGTCATGCCGGTGGAAACCCGGCCCATACGGGTCGTATTGATTCCGGAAGCTTAGCCAATCGACCCGGAGGATTCCACGGAATTGCCGGATCGTGGAAGTCCGAACCTGCGGATCCCTCCAGGCCACTACGAACGGCGAGCGAAATGGCCTGTTCCCGGTCGCGAACGCTCCCGCCACCCGTGACGACCTCGATGCCGGCGCCGCCCGCACCCTTGAACTCAGCGCACAGCTCGCGGCGCGCGCCGGCCGAGAGCGGGTAGCGCATCGGGTGCGCGATGACCGCCTTGCCGCCAGCGGCCGTGATCCAGTCGGTCGCTTCGGCCAGTGCCGGCCAGGCGCTGGCGACATAACCGGGGCGGCCACGACCGAGCCAGCGGTCGAAGGCGGCCTGGATGTCGCCTGCGGCGCCGAGCGCGACCAGCGCGCGCGCGAAATGCGTCCGGGTCGGCAGGCTGCCGGCAGCGCGAATGGTCGCCATGGCCTCGTTGCCGGGCGCGCCGGCTTTCTGCAGGCGCTCGGCAATGCGAAGCGCGCGCGTCTCGCGCAATTCCTGCTGCGAGGCGAGTCCGCGCATCAGGACCGGCGCCGCGGGATCGATCGCGAGGCCGAGCACGTGCAGTTCCCGCCCGCGCCAGGTCACCGAGAGCTCCACGCCGGCAACGAAGCCGATGCCGCGATCGCGCGCGGCCGCCGCCGCGGCGCCGACACCCGCGACGGTGTCGTGGTCGGTCAGCGCCATCAGGCGCACGCCGCAAGACGCGACGTGCGCGACCAGCGCTGCCGGGTCGAGCACACCGTCGGAGGCGGTCGAATGCAGGTGCAGGTCCACGATCGATTGGTGGTTCATGCGGCCCGCGGCCCCAGGCCGACGCTGTCGACCGCATCGCCGGTCAGCACGACGAAGCCGCGTTTGCGGGCGAAACCGTCCTCGGTGTAGTCGAAAACGTAGATGCGCTGCCATGAAAGCGGCGCATCGCCGCTGCGCACCAGCCTGAGGCGATGGATTGAAACCGTGCCATCCAGCATCTGGACACTGGCGCTCGTGCAGGTCTCCATGGCGACGCGATTGGCGAGTTCGCGCGCCGCGAGGCTCGAGTGCCAGAAGAGCGCCAGCAGGGCGAGCAGGGTGACGGCAAAGAGCATTCCCCAGGTCATCTGAGCATCGCGAGCCAGTCGGTGTCCGGGTCGGCCAGGCCGACGAAATGCGGATTGAGCACCGCCTCGCGCGCGTTGTAGGAGAGCGGCTCGCCGTCGAGCATCAGGACCTGGCCGCCGGCCTGCTCCAGCACGCACTGCCCGGCGGCGGTGTCCCATTCACAGGTCGGGCCGAGCCGGGGATAGACGTCGGCGTTGCCCTCGGCCACCAGGCAGAGCTTCAATGAGCTTCCGACCTCGACGAATTCGTGCGGGCCAACCTTGGCGAGGAAGCCGTCCAGCGAGCTGCCGCGATGCGAACGGCTGCCGACCACCCGCACGGCCCCGGTCCCGCGCTTCGCGACCCGGATCGGGCGGCCCGCAGCACGGGCGTCGGAGCGGAACGCGCCGATGCCCTCGCAGGCGTAGTAGGTGCGCTCGAGCACCGGCGCATGCACCACGCCGAGCACCGCGCGATGGTGGTCGACAAGCGCGATGTTCACCGTGAACTCGCCGTTGCGCTGCACGAACTCCTTGGTGCCGTCCAGCGGATCGACGACCCAGAGCCTGCTCCAGCTGCGGCGTTTCGACCAGGGAGCCTGGCTGGTTTCCTCCGACAGCACGGGGATTTCCGGTGCCAGGCACCTGAGGCCCGCGAGGATCAGCTGCTCGGAGCGCAGGTCCGCCTCGGTCAACGGCGAATGGTCTTCCTTCTCGGCAACCGTGAAGGAGGATGCGTAGACCTCGAGGATCGTGCGGCCTGCCTCGCGCGCGAGTTCCGTCACGTCGAGCAGCAGCCGGTTCAGGTCGGAAGTCATGTCGGCTCCGGGAAGTGGCGCGTTATATCATAGGCGGGTGCAGGGCCACGCCCATTCCCCGGACTGGCAGTCGATCGACACCGTGCTGCTCGACATGGACGGCACGCTGCTCGATCTCGGCTTTGACAACCTCTTCTGGGAGGAGATCCTGCCGCGCCGCTTCGCCGAGAGCCGCGGCGTTTCGCTTGACGAGGCGCGGCGCGTGATGCGGCCGATCTTCGAGAAGACGCACGGCACGCTCGACTGGTACTGCCTCGATTTCTGGAGCCGGGCGCTCGCGTTCGACATCGCCTCGCTGAAGCGCGCCATGCGCCATCACATCGCCTGGCTGCCGGAGTCCCGCGGCTTTCTCGCCAGGCTCCGCGCCTCCGGGCGCCGCACCGTGCTCGTGACCAATGCGCATCCGGAGATCTTCGCGATCAAGGACGCGCAGCTCGGCATCCGGCGCCACTTCGATGCCGTGTACACCTCGTTCATGATGGGCGCGCCCAAGGAGTCGGCGGAATTCTGGCCGCGCCTCGCAAAGGCGGAGCCCTTCGACACGCGGCGCACGCTGTTCGTCGACGACAGCCCGTCGGTGCTGCGCGCTGCAAAGGCCCACGGCATCGGCTGGATCTACGCCGTGCGCCGGCCGGTGCGCAGCGGCCCTGCACGCGCGGCGACCGAATTTCCCGGGGTGGATTCCGTGCATGAACTGGCAGCGGGCCTCGCGCCGCGCACGGACGGCGATCAGCCCGCAGGTCCCTGAGGGCCGCCCGCGGGGCGGCCGCCGCCATGGCGCCGGCGCCGGCGCCGCTTGCCAGGCGCCGCCGCCGCCGTCGTCGGCGTCGGCGCGGTCGCGGGAGCCTGGCCGCTGCCCTGGGCGCGGCGGTGGTCCTGGCGGCCGTGCTCCGGCCGGTGGATCTGGTTCGGCGGCGGGCCGTCTTCCTCTTCATCCCCGAATGAACGAGGCGCGTAATGTGCCGGCCTCAATACCGGCAATTCCGCCGGCTCGTAGCTGCCGACCGGGATCCGCTGTCCCATGAAGCGCTCGATGTCGGGCAGGGACTCGACGTACTGCTCGCAGCCGAAGCTGACCGCATCGCCGGCCGCACCGGCGCGCGCCGTGCGCCCGATGCGGTGGACGTAGTCCTCCGGGTCCTGCGGCAGGTCGTAGTTGAAGACATGGCTGACGTCGGGGATATGCAGGCCGCGCGCCGCTACGTCGGTCGCCACCAGCGCCGCGAGCTTGCCTTCGTGGAACTCGCGCAGCATGCGCATGCGCTTGCGCTGGGGCACGTCGCCCGACATCGCCGAGGCGACGATGCCGTTGGCCCGCAGCAATCGCTCGAGGCGCTCGGCCAGGCGCTTGGTGTTGACGAACACCAGCGAGCGCGTGGCGGCTCCCGTGCGCATCAGGTGCACCAGCAGCGCGGCTTTCTCTTCCATCGCCGGGTAGTAGATGATCTGGCGCACCCGTTCAGCGGTGATCCGCTCGGGCTCGATGCGGATCAGCTCCGGGTCGTTCATGTGCTCGTACGCGAGCTCGAGCACGCGATGCGAAAGCGTCGCCGAAAACAGCATGTTGAGGCGCAACTCGGGGGATGGCAGGCGCCGGAGCAGGAACCGGATGTCCTTGATGAAGCCGAGGTCGAACATGCGGTCGGCCTCGTCGAGCACCATGACCTGCACGTGGCGCAGGTCGAACACATGCTGCCGGAAGAAATCGATGATCCGGCCCGGCGTGCCGATCAGCACGTCCACGCCGGCGGCCAGCGTGCGGCGCTGTTTGTCATAGTCCACGCCGCCAAAGGCGAGCCCGAGCGTCAGGCCCGTGTACTGCACCAGGATCTCGGCGTCGTGGTGGATCTGGATCGCGAGTTCGCGCGTCGGCGCCAGGATCAGCGCGCGTGGCGAGGTGACCTGCCTGCCGGGAGAGGGCGGGTAGCGCAGCAGGTGCGTGAAGAGCGCCACGAGGAATGCAGCCGTTTTTCCCGTGCCGGTCTGAGCTTGTCCCGCAACGTCGAAGCCCGCGAGCGCCCTCGGCAGCGCCTGTGCCTGGATCGGCGTGCAGCGCTCGAAGCCCGCATCGGCGATGCCGCGGGCGACGGGTTCGGGTAAATGCAGGCCGGTGAAGGAAAGGTCTGAATATTGTTGCACTTGAAAATTGATCTCCGACGCGCTACAAAAGGACCTGAGCTTTGCGGATTCCCGCACTTACCCGCCCCCCACTGCGCCGGATATTGTGCCGTATCGGGCATTCGCTCGTCACTGATAAACCTCAAACCAGGAGCATACCCCGCGTGAGCGGCAATATCGTCCATACCTCCGACGCGACGTTCGACGCCGACGTCCTCAAGTCCGAAACACCCGTTCTGCTCGATTTCTGGGCCGAATGGTGCGGCCCCTGCAAGGCCATCGCCCCGATACTCGACGACATCGCGAAGGATTACGCGGGCCGGGTCAAGATCGCCAAGCTCAACATCGATGACAACCGCCAGACCCCCGTGAAGTACGGCGTGCGCGGCATCCCGACCCTGATCCTGTTCAAGAACGGCGCTCCCGAGGCGCAACAGGTCGGTCTCGTCGGCAAGTCGAAGCTGGCGGCCCTGCTGGACCACCATCTGCCGAAGGCGGGTGACGCATGAGGGGCTATCTCGGAAACCAGGCGCGCAATCGCCAGAAGGGCCACCGCAATCGCGGGGGCGGTGGACCGCGTCACGGCAACGAGGGGCTGCCGGTCGACGATCATCCGATGGAAGGCGGCGACGGCGACATCATCTCGCCGGAGGAGCTCGCAGCGTCCCGGAGCGCAATGAGCCTGACGGTGCTCAAGACCAAGCCGGTCCACGAGCTCGTCACGATGGCCGAGTCCATGGGCCTCGAGAACATGGCCCGGCAGCGCAAGCAGGACGTGATCTTCTCGATCCTGAAGGCGCATGCGCGGGGCGGCGAGGACATCTACGGCGATGGGGTCCTCGAGATCCTGCAGGACGGCTTCGGCTTCCTGCGTTCCGCCGACAGTTCCTACCTCGCCGGGCCGGACGACATCTACGTCAGCCCGAGCCAGATCCGCCGCTTCAACCTGCGCACCGGCGATTCGATCTCCGGGCTGATCCGCCCGCCGAAGGACGGCGAGCGCTACTTCGCGCTGTTGAAGGTCGGCGAGATCAACTACGACACGCCCGAGAGCGCGCGCCACAAGCTCCTGTTCGAGAACCTGACGCCGCTGCATCCGACCAAGCGGCTCAAGCTCGAGCGCGGCAACGGCTCGACCGAGGACCTGACGGCGCGCATGATCGACCTGATGGCGCCGCTCGGCAAAGGCCAGCGCGGACTCATCATCTCGCCGCCGAAAGCCGGCAAGACGATGCTGCTGCAGAATATCGCGACCTCCATCACCTGGAACCACCCCGACGTCTACCTGATCGTGCTGCTCATCGACGAGCGGCCCGAGGAAGTGACCGAGATGTCGCGCACGGTGAAGGGCGAGGTCGTCGCCTCCACCTTCGACGAGCCGGCGAGCCGGCACGTGCAGGTCGCGGAAATGGTGATCGAGAAGGCCAAGCGCCTGGTCGAGCACAAGCGCGACGTCGTGATCCTGCTCGACTCCATCACGCGCCTGGCGCGCGCCTACAACACCGTGGTGCCGAGTTCCGGCAAGGTGCTGACCGGCGGCGTGGACGCAAACGCGCTGCAGCGGCCGAAGCGGTTCTTCGGCGCCGCGCGCAACGTCGAGGAGGGCGGCTCGCTGACCATCATCGCGACCGCGCTGATCGACACCGGCTCGCGCATGGACGACGTGATCTACGAGGAGTTCAAGGGCACCGGCAACAGCGAAATCCACCTGGACCGGCGCATCTCCGAGAAGCGCGTGTTCCCGGCGTTCAATATCAACCGTTCCGGCACCCGGCGCGAGGAACTCATCACGTCCCAGGACGAGCTGGCCAAGATCTGGATCCTGCGCAAGCTCCTGCACCCGATGGACGAACTCGCCGCGGTCGAGTTCCTGCTCGACAAGATGAAGGACACCAAGACCAACGCGGAGTTCTTCGACTCGATGAAGCGCGGATGACGGACGCGCTGCGCCACCTGCGCCGGGTCGACCCGGTGATGGCGCAGCTGATCCGCCGCGCCGGCCCCTGCGCGATCAGGCCCGAGCGCGGAGTCGGGCCCTACGAAGCGTTGATTGAGGCAGTTGCACACCAGCAGCTGACGGGCAAGGCGGCCAAGACGATCCTCGGCCGGTTCTACGCGCTCTACGGCGGCGACGGCTGCCCGGAGCCTGCACGGCTCATCGAGACCCCGGACGAGGCGCTGCGCAGTTGCGGCTTTTCGCGAGCCAAGTCGGCGTCACTCAAGGACATCGCGGCCAGGACGCTCGACGGCACGATTCCGCCGCGGCGGTCGCTCGCGCGCATGAGCAACGAGGCGATCATCGAGCGCCTCGTCGAGGCGCGTGGCGTCGGTCGCTGGACGGTCGAGATGTTCCTGATGTTCACGCTCGGCCGGCCGGACGTCCTGCCGGTCGACGACTATGGCATCCGCCTCGGCTACAAGATCGCCTACGGCAAGCGGACCCTGCCGAAGCCGAAAGCGCTCAACCGGTACGGAGAGGTGTGGGCGCCGTACCGCACCACGGCATCGTGGTATCTCTGGCGGGCCGTCGACATCGCGCGCGAGAAGCGCTAGCGCTGGCCTTTCTCGACTGGTTCGAGCGTGCGCAGATAGGCCCAGATGGCCTTGAGCTCGGTGTCGTTCATGTTGCCGTAGTCCCTCCAGGGCATGTACTCCGAGATGGCGCTGCCATCCGGGCGCTTCCCTTCACGCAGCGCGCGTATGAAATCCGCCTCGGTCCAGTCCTCGAGCCCCGACTCGTGCGGCGTCAGGTTGGCGACGATCGGCATGGCCGGGTCGCCCGCGAGCTTGCCGCCGGAGAGATTGAGCGCATGGCAACCGCGGCAGGCCTGCACGAGGTGCGCACCGAACTCCACGGTCGCCGAGGCATCCGGCGGTTCCAGGGCATGCGGCGCCATGTGGTCGATGTCGAATGCCGCCATGACCTTGACCTTGCCGAGCGCCAGCATGACATTGAGCAACGGCCCGAATTCGACCTTGCCGGGGTCCCCGTCCACCGCGGGCATGCTGCGGATGTAGGCGACGATGTCCGAGAGCTCGCGATCCGACAGGTTCAGGAAATCCACCGACGGCATCGAGGAAGTCCGCCCGTCGCGACGCAGGCCATGGCGCACGGCGCGATTCCAGTTGGAAGCCGTGTAGCCGATGGTGACGCTGCCCGGGCCGGTCGTGATGTTCGGCGCGATCCAGCGCCCGACCATCGGCTCGTCGATCAGGGCATGACCGCCGAAATTCGCGCCATGGCACGCTCGAGCGCGACGGCCTGGAGGTCAATACCCGCGATCCGCTCGTCATGAATCGTGGCGATTTCCGCGTCGGTGAGCGGGAACGGGATCGGGAAAGTGGCTTCGTGCGTGGTCCACTGCCGGCCGTAACGACTGCTGGTGACCCAGGATGCCAGCGCAAACGCGACGATCGCGGCGGCCGCGATCGCGGCCACCGACCAGCCGAGGAATTTCAGGATCTTCTTCATATGGACCTCGCGGCCGGAATATAGCCGACCGGCAGCTGGAGCTGGGCGCCGAATGCAGAGTGTCGTGCTACCTTTGGATCGTGCAGCCCGTGATGATCCTGGCCAGCCTTCTCCTGATGAGCGCCGCCGCGGCGGACGATGCGGGTTTCCGCCCGGCCCGGCCGGCGGGGGAGGTCGATTCCGCCGTCCTGCACTGCTTTGCGATCCACAACCGCACTGGCCCGGTCACCGGAACGGCCGAGATCACGGTGACTGTCAATGCCGAAGGCAAGGCAACCGCCGTGACGACACCGCCCGGCACGGAGGAGGGCCTCGCCGCGGCCGCGCAGTGCGCCGGCGTCATGCTCACCTACGTGCCGGCGAAGCGTGACGGCGTGGCGGTGGAAGACCGGCTGGTGCTGCGGGTCACGTTCCCGACGCTGCCAACGCCGCGGCTTCCAATCCGCAGCGCGATCGATTACTGCCATGCGCCCTGGACTCTCGAAGACCTCAAGGAAGGCGAACTGGACCTGCCCGTGCGCGTGGGGCGTGACGGCAAGGTGCACGAATTCCTGCTGCCCGGCGGCATCCTGCCGTGGATGTCCGAGGCGGCGCGTTGCGTCGCGGGGCAGCTCGAGTTCTATCCGGCGGTGCTGCGCACGACGCTGGTCGAGTCCTGGACCGTCGTTCCGCTCAATTTCAACCTGACGCGCGATCCGCACCTGGACAGCGAAGTGGTCCCGCCCGGTCTGCGATCGGACGAGGCGGAGATCCTGGCGGCGTACCGCAAGTGCTATCCGGCCGGGCACACCGGCGAGGCGCGGATCAATTACCGGATCACCGTATCCAAAGGCGGCAGGGCCTATCGGGTGGAACTGCTGGAATCGAGCGGCGACCCGGCGCTCGACGAGGCCGGCATCTGCATCCTCAGGAACCTGGCATTCACCGCGGCGCGCCGCAATCTCCGCTCGGTCGAATCGACGCTGAACTGGCCGATCCTGGTGCGCCCGCCGGGCTAGGCGTCTTCTTCCGGAAACTCCGCGTCGAGGATGCGCACCAGTTCCTCGTCCACGCGGTCGCGGAACATCGCCAGCAGGAAGCCGAGCGTCGCCTCGACGACGATCTCGTTCTTGCCGACGGTGACCGTGCCGTTCACGTTCGGGTGCGTGATCGACAGAACGTTGCCGTCCCACTCGCATTCGGCGTCGAATCGTTTGCCGAGCGCTTCGGCCATCCGGTCGACGCGCTGGCGCGCGGCTTTCGGCGTCAGGTCGTGCGTGCGGCGCAGATGGATCCTGCTCATAGTGCCCGCCAGCCTATATCACGGCGGAACTGCATGCCTTTCCAGCACAGCCGGTCGACCAGGGCGTAAGCCGCGCGCTGCGCGAGCGCGACATCATCGCCGAGGCCCACGGCGCAAAGGACGCGCCCGCCACAGGTCACGATCCGGTCGCCCTCGAGCCGCGTGCCGGCGTGGAACACCTTGCCCGGCAGCGCCGCCGCCTGTTCGAGGCCGGCGATCGCATCGCCGAGCCGCGGCTCGTCGGGGTAGCCTTCGGCGGCGATGACCACGCCGAGCGCGGCGCGCGGATCCCACTCGGCGCGCACCTCATGCAGGCGGCCCGCGAGCGCCGCCTGGCAAAGATCCGCCAGGTCGCTCGTGAGGCGCGCCATCACCGGCTGGGTCTCAGGGTCGCCGAAACGGCAGTTGAACTCGAGCACGTTCGGCGTGCCATCGGGCGCGATCATCAGCCCGGCGTACAGGAATCCGCTGTAGAGCATGCCCTCGGCAGCAAGGCCCGTGAGCGTCGGCGTAATGACCTCGCGCATGATGCGTTCGTGCATCGTCGGCGTCACGACGGGCGCCGGCGAGTACGCGCCCATCCCGCCGGTGTTGGGGCCCTGGTCGCCGTCACGCAGGCGCTTGTGGTCCTGCGAGGTCGCGAGCGGCAGCACGTGCCTGCCATCCGCCATCACGATGAAACTCGCTTCCTCGCCCTGCAGGAACTCCTCGACCACCACGGTGCGCCCGGCTTCGCCGAAGGCGCCGGCGAACATCTGCTGCGCGGCGCGGATCGCCTCGTCGGCGGTCGCGGCGATGACGACGCCCTTGCCGGCGGCGAGGCCGTCGGCCTTGACCACGATCGGCGGCCGTTGCGCGCGGATCGCTGCCGGATCGAAAGTCTCGAGCGTGAACGCCGCGTAGCGCGCCGTCGGAATGCGATGGCGCGTGAGGAATTCCTTGGTGAACTGCTTGCTGCCCTCCAGCCGCGCCGCCAGGCGCTTCGGGCCGAAGCAGGGCAGGCCCGCCGCCTCGAAGGCATCGACCACGCCGAAGACCAGCGGTCCCTCGGGGCCGACCACGGTGAGATCCGCACGCTCCGCGCGCGCGAGTGCGACCAGGCCCGGGATGTCCATCGTCGCGACCGCGGCGTTGCGGCACTTCGGCTCGGTCGCCGTGCCGGCATTGCCCGGCGCGACGATCACCTCGGCGACCCGCGGCGACTGCGCGAATTTCCAGGCCAGCGCGTGCTCGCGGCCGCCGCCGCCGATGACCAGGACTTTCACGCGCGCCTCAATGCCGGAAGTGCCGCATGCCAGTGAAGACCATCGCGATGCCGCGCTCGTCGGCCGCGGCAATGACCTCCGCATCGCGCAGCGATCCGCCGGGCTGGATCACGGCGCGCACGCCGAGTTCCGCGGCCGCGTCGAGGCCGTCGCGGAACGGGAAGAACGCATCCGAGGCCATCACGCAGCCTTTCACCTCGAGTCCCGCATCGGCGGCCTTGATCGCGGCGATACGCGTCGAGACCACGCGGCTGGTCTGGCCGGCGCCGACGCCCACGGTCCTGCCGTCGCGCGCAAACACGATGGCATTCGACTTCACGAACTTGCAGATCCGCCAGGCGAACAGCAGGTCCCGGACCTCGCCGGCATCGGGTTGGCGTTTCGTGACGGACTTCAGTTCGCCGGGCCCGAGCCGGCCGTCGTCGCGGTTCTGCACCAGCAGGCCGCCCGCGACCGAGCGCAGTTCGAAGCCGGCGGGCATGGCCCCGCCGAGGTCGCCGGTCTGCAGCACGCGGATGTTCTGCTTTGCCGCGAGCAAGGTCGCAGCTTCGGGCGCGACGGCGGGCGCGACGATGACCTCGACGAACTGGCGCTCGATGATCGCGGTTGCGGTTGCCGCATCGAGCGGGCGATTGAAGGCGATGATGCCTCCGAACGCGGAGACCGGGTCCGGCTCATACGCGCGCAGGTAGGCCTCGAGCGTGCCGGTGGCCAGTGCCGCGCCGCAGGGATTGGCGTGCTTGACGATCACGCAGGCAGTCTGGTCGAACTGCCGCACGCACTCGAGCGCGGTGTCCGCGTCCGCGATGTTGTTGTAGGACAGCTCCTTGCCCTGCAGCTGGGTGGCGGTGGCGATCGAGGCGCCGCCGGCCAGCGGATCCGCATAGAACGCCGCGGTCTGGTGCGGGTTCTCGCCGTAACGGAGGTCCTGCTTCTTGCGAAACGGCGGCGTCAGGGCCTCGGGCCACGCGCTGTCGGACTGCTGGCGACGCAGCCAGGTCGAGACCATCGCGTCGTAGTGCGCCGTGTGCGCATAGGTCTTTGCGGCGAGCCGCCGGCGCGTCGCCTCGGCGACCGGCCCGGCGCGGAGTTCGTCGAGCACGCCGCGATAGTCGGCGGGATCCACCAGCACGGTCACGCGCGCGTGGTTCTTGGCGGCGGCGCGGAGCATGGCGGGGCCGCCGATGTCGATGTTCTCGATGGCCTCCTCGTAGCTGCACGGCCCGCGCGTCACGGTCTCGGCAAACGGGTAGAGGTTGACGACCAGGAGATCGATTGGCCGGATGCCGAGTTCCCGCATCACGGCGTCGTCGATTCCGGCGCGGCCGAGCAGGGCGCCGTGCACCTTCGGGTGCAGGGTCTTGACCCGCCCATCCATGATCTCGGGAAAGCCGGTGACGTCAGCGACCTCGATCACGGCGAGGCCCGCGTTCACGAGCGCGCGCGCCGTGCCGCCGGTCGAGAGCAGCTCGAACCCGAGCTCGGCCAGCTCGCGGGCGAGTTCGACGACGCCGGTCTTGTCGGAAACGCTGAGCAGCGCCCGCCGGGCGTTCTGCTGCGTCATCTGCTCAGGAGGACAGGCCGTATTCGCGCAATTTCTTGCGCAGGGTGCCGCGATTGATGCCCAGGATCGTCGCCGCGCGGCTCTGGTTGCCGTCCGCGTAGTCCATGACGGCCTGGAACAGCGGCAATTCGACCTCGCGCATCACCAGGTCGTACAGGCGCCCCGGCCGGTGGCCGTTCAGGCTGTCGAAATAGGCGGTGAGCGCGTGCTCGGTGTGGTCACGCAGCGGAATATCGCGCGAATGCCCGTTGATGGGACGGGAAAGCTGCGGACGGCGCGACGTCAGCGCCCTGGTCTTCGCGGTCATTGCCAACTGGTCCCCGCCTGTCGTCGTCGTCTTTCAGGATTCCGCTTGCGAGCAACAACTGCTCCTTCGCGCATTCCGTCTTCAACAGCCCGTCTGGCAAGTGACCGACTTCAGGATGAAGGCGGCAATACCAACCGAGATGCTTGCGCGCCACGCGGACACCTTGCGACTCGCCATAGAACGAGTAAAGGGCCTCGAGGTGCGAAAGCATGATATCACGGACCTCGGCGAGTACAGGCGGCTCGGCGCGCGCGCCGGCGAGGCCGGCGCGAAGCTCGCGGAAGATCCACGGGCGTCCCTGCGCGGCGCGCCCGATCATCACGCCATCGGCGCCGCTTTGTTCCAGCGCCTTCAAGGCCTTGGCGACACAATCGATGTCGCCATTGACGAAAACCGGCAGCTGCACGGCCCGCTTGACGGCCGCGACCGTTTCGTATTCGGCATCGCCGGTGAAAAAATCCGCGCGCGTGCGCCCGTGCACGGCGAGGGCCGCGACCCCTTCGCCTTCCGCGATGCGCGCGACCGCTACGGCGTTGCGATTCTGCCGGTCCCAGCCGGTGCGCATCTTGAGCGTGACCGGGACGCCAGCCGCGGCGACCACTGCCCCGAGTATCTGCCGCACCAGCGGCTCGTCGCGCATCAGCGCCGAGCCGGCGGCGCGGCTGCAGACTTTCTTCGCGGGGCAACCGAAGTTGATGTCGATGACCTGCGCGCCCATCTCGACGTTCAGGCGCGCGGCGTCGGCCATCATCGCGGGATCGTAGCCGGCGATCTGCACGACGCGGGGCTCCGGTTCGCCGCGATGGTCGAGCCGCAGCCGCGACTTGGACGTATTCCAGAGCCGGATGTCGGAGGTCACCATTTCCGAGGCCGCAAGACCCGCGCCCATGCGCCGGCAAAGCACCCGGAACGGCCGGTCGGTGACGCCAGCCATCGGCGCGAGCGCCAGCGGCGCCGCGAGGGCGTAGGGACCGATTTTCATTGCGCGGCGGTCGTGATCTGGTTGGCGCAGCGCACGCCGTTGCCGGCCGGCACGCAGATGTCCATCTCGAAGCCAACCGCTTCGCGGCCCGGATCGACGATCCGTATCTCGGCGTCCGCCCGCTGCCCTGGCCCCAGCAAGCCGGGCGCGCCGGAACCGGGCAGGTAGTCCTTCGGCTCGATGTCGCGAACGCCGAGAGTGGCTCCGAAGCGGTCCTGCAGGGCGAGCCGCAGCAAGGGATAGGGCTGGGCATAGGACGCCCGGTTGACGATGCTCGCGCGCAACAGCAGCCGCTCGGTCTCGTTCGGGTCGTTGGCCGCGCCCCACTGGCGCAGCTCGTAGGCCGAAAGGTCCGTCGGTACGGTCAACGCCTGGCCGAGCAGGGCGTAGGTCTGCGCGATCAGCGGCCCGAGTCCGGGCTTCTGGATCAGCCGCTCACGCTGGCTGTGCACGACCTGTGCGGCGAACAGCAGCAGCAGGACCCCGACCCCGACCGCCCAGTGCCAGCGCCGGTGCGGTGCAGCGGCCTCGTCCTCACCGAAATCCGACAGGAAGGCGGACCGCGCGGCGGCTTCCTCGGCCAGGCGCCTGCGCATTTCCTCGGGTATCAGGATGCGCGGCGCGCCGTAGGGTGTCGCGGGTTCTTCCGCCGCAAGCACGATGGACTCGACCGGCGCGCTCGCGGCCGGAACCACGACCCGCGGTGACTCGACCGGCTCCACCGGCTCGACCGACTCCACCGGCTCGTCCGTTTCGTCGAGGATTAGCACGGGAAATTCGTCGGTACGGTCGAGATCGCTGTCGTTCGCCGACGGCCCGCCGACGGAGAGCGTCGCCGCCACTTCGGCCGGATCGAAATCGACCCGTTCCGGCGATTCGACGACGAACAGGCGGTCGAGATCCGCGGCATCGCCGTGGAACTCCATCGCCTGGTCTTCCGACAGCTCGATGTTCTCGTTGCCTGGCAGCTCTTCGACGGTCATCGAGTCATCGGGCGACGGGGCTTCGGCTTCCAGCGGCGCCGGCTCGAAAGACTGCTCGCTCAGGTTCTCGAGCGCGTTGAAGGTGGTCGAGCAGATGCCGCAACGCACGTCGCCGTGAGCCGCGCGCAGCGCGTCTGCCGTGACGCGAAAGACCGTCGCACAATCAGGACATTGGGTGTACACGCCTACTCCGCGCGACGGCGGCCCGCGAGCGCCGTCCAGCCATCGCGCCGCGCCGCCGTTTCGATATCAAACCACGGTCCATAAGCCTCCGCCACTTCGGCCGCCTGTGCGTCCAGCAGGCCGGCCAGCAGCGCGGCGCCGCCCGGGCGGCAGTGCCCCGCAAGTTCCGGCGCAAGCTGCCGGAGCGGTCCCGCCAGGATGTTGGCGACCACCAGGTCGAAAGGACCGGCGACCGCGCCGGTTCGTTCCGCGATCGTCAGCCGGCCGGCCAGTGCGTTCCGGGCGGCATTATCGCGCGTCGCAATCAGCGCCTGCGGATCGATGTCGCATGCCGTCGCACGGGGGGCGCCGAGTTTCAGTGCCGCAAGCGCCAGGATGCCCGAGCCGCAGCCGTAGTCGAGCACGGTCATGCCGGCGGTGACGTGGGCATCGAGCCATTCGAGGCAGAGCGCAGTCGTCGCATGCGTACCAGTGCCGAAGGCGAGGCCGGGATCGAGTTCGAGCACGATCGCCGCGGGATCCGGCGGCGACTGCCCGCCCGGGCAGACCCAAAGGCGCCGCCCGAATCGCATCGGCCGGAAGTCCTTGAGCCATTCCCGCTCCCAGACACGGTCCGCGACGCGCTCGCAGCGGATCGCGTCGCCTGGCAGGCCGAGCACTGCGGTCAGCGTGGCCGCAAGCACGGCGGGCTCCGCCGAATCCGCGAACAGCGCGCAGAGGCGCGTCTCGCGCCACAACGGCGTTTCTCCCGGCGCGGGCTCGAGCAGCGCCTGGTCGCCGGCATCGGCCAGCGACAGCGCGATCGCGCCGAGCGCATTGCAGGCGCGCTCGGCATCGACCGGGTCCGCGCGCCCGAGCTCGATCACCAGCTGATGGAAGCTCATTTCAGGCCGAGGCGACGCTCGAGATAGTGGATGTCGAGCCCGCCCTGCCGGAATGCGGAATGACCGAAGATCTCCTGGTGCAGCGGCGCATTGGTCTTGATGCCCTCGACGACCATCTCGGAGAGGGCATTGCGCATGCGCGCGATCGCGGTGTCGCGGTTCTCGCCATAGGAGATCAGCTTGGCGACCAGCGAATCGTAGAACGGCGGCACGGCGTAGCCCGAATACAGGTGGCTGTCCACGCGCACGCCGGGGCCGCCCGGCGCGTGAAAGAGCCGGACTGTGCCTGGCGACGGCGCGAAGGTCTTCGGGTCCTCGGCGTTGATCCGGCATTCCATCGCCCAGCCGCGCAGCACGATGTCGGCTTGCTTGAATGGCAGCGGCTCGCCGGCCGCGATGCGCAGCTGCATCTTGACGATGTCGATGCCTGAGACCAGCTCGGTGACCGGGTGCTCGACCTGCACCCGCGTGTTCATCTCGATGAAATAGAAGTTGCCGTCCTCGTACAGGAACTCGAGCGTGCCGGCACTGCGGTAGCCGACGGCGGTGCAGGCGGCCACGAGCTTCTCGCTCATGTCGTTGCGCTGCTTGTCCGTGATGCCGGGGGCGGGCGATTCCTCGATGATCTTCTGGCGCCGGCGCTGCAGCGAGCAGTCGCGCTCGCCGAGCGACACCACGCTGCCGTAGTTGTCGCCGAGCACCTGGAACTCGATGTGGCGCGGCTTCTCGAGGAATTTCTCCATATAGACCATGTCGTTGCCGAATGCGGCCTGCGCCTCGGTTTTCGCGACGTTGATCGCATTGACGAGGGTCGCGTCGCTGTGCACGACCCGCATGCCGCGGCCGCCGCCGCCGCCGGAGGCCTTGATGATCACCGGGTAGCCGATGTGGCGGGCCATCCGGAAGCATTCGTCGGTATCGGCCGGCAACGGGCCGTCGGAGCCCGGCACGCAGGGCACGCCGTGCTCCTTCATCACGCGGATCGCGGACACCTTGTCGCCCATCTGGCGGATCGTCTCGCTCTTCGGGCCGATGAACACGAAGCCGCTGTTCTCGACCCGCTCGGCGAAGTCGGCGTTCTCCGACAGGAAGCCATAGCCCGGGTGGATGCCGACCGCGTCGGTGACCTCGGCCGCGCTGATGATCGCGGGCATGTTGAGGTAGCTGTCCTTGGAGGCCGCCGGGCCGATGCAGACGGTCTCGTCGGCGAGCAGCACGTGCTTCAGGTTCTGGTCGGCGGTCGAATGCACGGCGACCGTCTTGATGCCGAGCTCGCGGCAGGCGCGCAGGATGCGCAGTGCAATCTCGCCCCGGTTGGCGATGACGATCTTGTCCAGCATCAGCCCGCCTTCACTCGATCGCGAACAGGGGCTGGCCGAACTCGACCGGTTCGCCATTCTTCGCGAGCACGGCGACCACCTTGCCGGCCCGCTCGCTTTCGATCTGGTTCATCATCTTCATGGCCTCGATGATGCAGAGCACCTGCCCGACCCGGATTTCCTGGCCGACTTCGACGAACGACTTGGCGCCGGGGGCAGGGGAGGCATAGAAGGTGCCGACCATCGGCGCGGTGACGAGATTTTCATCGCGCGCGGCGGGCACCGGGGCCGCGGGCGCCGGGGCTGCGGGCATCGGGGTGCTGGCGGGCGCGGCAGGCATCGAGATCTGCAGCGCCTGCGGCGCCTGCGGCGCGCCCTGCGTGAAGCGCGCGATGCGCACGGATTCCTCGCCCTCGGAAATCTCGAGCTCTGCGAGCCCTGACTCCTCGAGCAGCTCGATGAGCTTCTTGATCTTGCGGATATCCATCAGTCCCCCCCGGACGGCCGGTCGAGGCGGTCGAGCGCAGCCGCAAGCGCGAGCTCATAGCCCTGCGCCCCGAGGCCGACGATGCTGCCCGCCGCGATGTCGGAAAAATAGGAGTGCCGGCGGAACGGTTCCCGCGCATGCACGTTGGAAAGATGCACCTCGATGAACGGCACCGACACCGCCAGCAGGGCGTCGCGCAGCGCGATGCTCGTATGGGTGAAGGCACCCGGGTTCACGATGGCGAAATCGACCGGATCGGCCGCCAGCGCCTGCACCCGCCCCACGAGTTCGTGCTCGGCGTTGCTCTGGAAGCTTTCCAGCCGCGCCTTGCGCGCGGCTGCCTGGGTCTTGAGGCGCTCTTCGATCGCCGCCAGCGTCACCTCGCCGTAGAAACCCGGCTCGCGGCGGCCCAGCAGATTGAGGTTCGGCCCATTGATGAGCAGGATCTTGCGCATGGCCGATGCATTGAACCGGACATGCCCCGATTTGTCCAGATTAGGGACCGATAATGAGTCGAACGGCGTCGAAATGACGCCTATTCAGTTAATTTGGGCCAGAGAGTCCCGGATCCGGTCGCGGGCGGCGGGCATCCCGATCTCGCCGGCATCGAGCGCCCGGACGGCGGCAAGGATGACCTGTGCCTGTGGCAGGTGCAACTCGCCCACATGGACTGTGACAATGCGGCCTTGCAGGTCGCTGAATGCGGTAAACGGCAGCCCGATCGATTCCATCCCGAAGGCGCGCGCGGCTTCCATGCCATCCTGCTCGCCAATCAGCACCGGGTAGTCGATCGGCATCTTCTCCAGGTAGCCCAGCACGTCCTCGCGGAAATCGATCGCGATGCCGATGACCTCGAACCCGGCGTACTGCGGGTCGGCGGCGAGTGCATTGAGCATCGGGATCTCGCGCCGGCAGGGCGCGCACCAGGTCGCCCAGAAATTGACGATGAGCGGGCGCCCGGCCCACTCCGACAAGGCGCGCGGCCGGCCATCGCGGTCGGCGAGCGTCACGTCGGGCAGCCGCTCCGGAATGACGGCGGGCCGGACCGGCTCCGGTAGTGGCGCCTCGGGGGTGAAGAAGACGCGACTGACGAAGAAAGCGGCGACGCCGGCGAACAGCGCGAGCAGGGCGGCGAGTGCCCAGCGCGGGTGCCGGCGCATCATCAGCATTCGCGCGTGAACCGGGAGAGATGCGCGCGGAAGTCATCGGCCGCGACGAAACCGACCAGCCGGAATGCGCGGCATTCGCGACCGTGGGCCCCGAAGAAAGCGGTGGTCGGCGGGCCGTAGACGCCGAAGCGCCGCAGCAGGGCCTGGTCGGCCTCGTTGTTGGCCGTGACGTCGGCCTTCAGCAGCGCGTAACCGGCGAGGTCCTGCTGGACCGCGGGCACGGAGAACGTGTACTTCTCCATTTCCTTGCAGGAAACGCACCAGTCGGCATAGAAATCCAGCATGGCCGGCTGGCCGGCGGCATGCGCGGCGGCGAGTTCGCGATCGAGCTCCTCGATCGTCGCCACCTTCCGGAAAGGCAGGGCTTCGGCGCCAGGCCCCGGCGTGCCGCTCCCGATCCCGGGCAGGGCCGCGCCACGCAGCGGCTGCAGCGGGTCGTGACCGCCTGCCGCGGCGCCCACCAGCATGATGATGCCCCAGACGATCGCCGCGAGGCCCGCGCCGCGGGCGATCAGGCGAAAGGCTTCGGTGCCGGCCTGCGTGCGGCCGAAGCCGCCGAAGTAATACCCGCCGACGATCACGAGCAGCGCCCAGAGCGCGAGCGTCAGCGATCCGGGCAGGATCCGTTCCAGCATCCAGACTGCGACTCCGAGGAACAGCACGCCGAACAGCGTCTTGATCGCCGCCATCCACGGGCCCGCGTGCGGGAGGAATCGTCCGCCGGCGACGCCGACCAGGAGCAGCGGCGATCCCATGCCGATCGCCATCGCGAACAGCGCCAGGGCACCGCGCAGGATGTCTCCGGTCTGGCCGATGACGGCGAGCGCCGCCACCATTGGCGGTGCGACGCAGGCGGTGACGACCAGCGCCGACAGGGCGCCCATGATCGCCGTGCCGACCAGGCTGCCGGCTTTCTGGCGGCCGGAGGCGGCGGCGAGCCGTGTCTCGAGCGCGGCCGGGATCTTGAGGTCGAAGAGCCCGAACATCGCGAGCGCGAGCACGACGAACAATGCCGCGAACAGGATGATGATCCAGGGCTGCTGGAAGAAAGCCTGCGCCTGCTGGCCCGCCGCGGCGAATGCGGCGCCGGCAATGGTATAGGTCAATGCCATGCCGAGCACGTAGACCACGGACAGCAGGAAGGAACGGCTCGGAGTTGCCGCGGCGCCCTGGCCGGCGATGATGCCGGACAGGATCGGGATCATCGGCAGCACGCAGGGCGTGAATGCGAGCAGCAGGCCGAAGCCGAAGAAAGTCGCCATCACGACCAGCAGGCTGCCGTCGGCGATCAGTCCGGCGAGGCGATCCTGCTCTGCAACCATCGGCGCCGCATCGGAACGCGCCGGCGTGCCGGGCGGCGGCATCTCGATCGTCACTGTCTTCGTGAGCGGCGGATAGCACAGGCCGGCGTCGGCGCAGCCCTGGTAACTGACCGCGATCTCGAACGTGGAGCCGTCGACCGGACGCGTGACCGGCACGGTCGCGCTCAGGCCGTCGTAGTACACCTCGACATCGCCGAAGAACTCGTCCGTCTTCTTCTTGCCGTCCGGTATCGCCAGCTCGCCGAGCGCGAAACCCGTGGTTGCCGTCTTCACCGAGATCCGGTGGCGATAGAGGTAGTAGCCGGGCGCGATCTGCCAGTCGAGCGCGACCTGGTCGCCGCCGTCGGCGGTGGCCGTGAATACGAAGGCCTCGTCCACCGGCAGGAACTGGTCCTGGTTGGAACTGGGTCCGAGCAGGCCCTGCGCGGACGCGGCGGCTGACAGCGCGAGCATCAGCGCGCAGAAGACGGTTCTGAGTTCTTTCATGCGCCGAGAGGTTAGCGGCCTGCCGCACGCTTGTCGCGACCGCTTGCCCGGTTTCATCAAGCCGGGCCGGGATCGCAGGACCCTCGATCGTAATAAAGGCATGGTTTTCAAGTACTTGACTGGAGTCCTCTGCCCAGGACAGACAGTGCTTGAATTTGGGGTCACGATCCCTATGATTAGCACCCGACCGGGGAGAGTGCTAATCGCAAACCAGCGTCTCCCTGGACCCATTTCAGCGACTTTCCAAGGAGTGTTGAACCATGAAGATCCGTCCGCTTCATGATCGTGTGATCGTCAAGCGCGAAGACGAAGAGCGCAAATCCCCCGGCGGGATCGTCATCCCCGACACCGCTGCCGAGAAGCCGATCCGCGGCAAGATCGTCGCAGTGGGCAAGGGCAAGATTCTCGAGAACGGGAACGTGCGTCCGCTCGACCTCAAGGTCGGCGACAAGATCCTGTTCGGCAAGTACGGCGGAACCGAAGTCAAGGTCGACGGCGAAGAGCTCCTCGTGATGCGCGAGGAAGACGTCATGGCCGTGATCGAAAAGTAAGAGGACAAGCACCAATGGCAGCCAAGGAAGTCAGATTTTCAGACGACGCGCGCACCCGCATGGTCCGCGGCGTCAACCTGCTCGCGAACGCCGTCAAGGCGACGCTGGGCCCCAAGGGGCGCAATGCCGTGCTCGAAAAGAGCTTCGGCGCCCCGACCGTCACCAAGGACGGCGTTTCCGTCGCCAAGGAAATCGAACTGAAGGACAAGTTCGAGAACATGGGCGCGCAGATGGTCAAGGAAGTCGCATCCTCGACTTCCGACGAGGCCGGTGACGGCACGACGACCGCGACCGTGCTCGCACAGGCGATCATCCGCGAGGGCATGAAGGCCGTCGCCTCGGGCATCAACCCGATGGACGTCAAGCGCGGCGTGGACCTCGCCGTCATTGCGGCGGTCGAGGAGCTGAAGAAGCTCTCCAAGCCCTGCAAGGACTCGAAGGCGATCGCCCAGGTCGGCACGATCTCGGCGAACAGCGACGAGGCCATCGGCAAGAAGATTGCCGAGGCAATGGAAAAGGTCGGCAAGGAAGGCGTGATCACGGTCGAGGAAGGCTCGGGCCTCGAGAACGAGCTCGAAGTGGTCGAGGGCATGCAGTTCGACCGCGGTTACC
This sequence comes from Steroidobacteraceae bacterium, assembly GCA_050179155.1. Classification (GTDB taxonomy): domain Bacteria; phylum Pseudomonadota; class Gammaproteobacteria; order Steroidobacterales; family Steroidobacteraceae; genus SCUD01. The sequence goes on along the minus strand of JBFXFJ010000003.1, from coordinate 91,968 downwards.
TGTCGCCCTACTTCATCAACAGCGCGCAGAACCAGACCAGCGAGCTCGAGCAGCCGTACGTGCTGCTGTACGACAAGAAGATCTCGAACATCCGCGAGATGCTGCCGCTGCTCGAGGGCATCGCCAAGGCCGGTAAGCCGCTGCTCGTGATCGCCGAGGACGTCGAGGGCGAGGCGCTCGCGACGCTCGTGGTCAACACGATCCGTGGCATCGTCAAGGTCTGCGCCGTCAAGGCGCCGGGCTTCGGCGACCGTCGCAAGGAAATGCTGAAGGACATCGCGATCCTGACCGGCGGCACCGTGATCGCCGAGGAAGTCGGCCTGTCGCTCGAAAAGGCGACGCTGAACGACCTCGGCCGCGCGAAGAAGATCGTCGCCGACAAGGAAAACACGACGATCATCGACGGCGCCGGCAAGCCCTCCGAGATCAAGGGCCGGATCGAGCAGATCCGCCGCCAGATCGAGGAAGCCACTTCCGACTACGACAAGGAAAAGCTGCAGGAGCGCGTCGCCAAGCTCTCCGGCGGCGTTGCCGTGATCAAGGTCGGTGCGGCCACCGAGATCGAGATGAAGGAGAAGAAGGCCCGCCTCGAAGACGCGCTGCACGCGACCCGCGCCGCGGTCGAAGAGGGCGTGGTGCCGGGTGGTGGCGTTGCGCTGGTCCGCGCGCAGAAGGCGCTGGACAAGCTCGTGGGCATCAACGAGGACCAGAACGTCGGCATCCGCATCCTGTCGCGCTCCATCGAGGAGCCGTTGCGCCAGATCGTGCAGAACGCCGGCGAAGACGGTTCGGTGGTGCTCGCCAAGGTCCGCGACGGCAAGGGCAGCTTCGGCTACAACGCCGCGACCGGCGAGTACGGCGACCTGATCGACATGGGCATCCTGGACCCGACCAAGGTCACGCGCCTGGCGCTCCAGAATGCGGCGTCCGTCGCCGGCCTGTTGCTGACCACCGAGGTGATGGTGGCCGAGGCTCCGAAGGAGGAGCACGACCATCCGCCGATGGGTGGTGGCGGCATGGGCGGCATGGGCGGAATGGACATGTAAAGCCGCCAGGCTTTACCGTTCGAAACGAAGGCCCGGGAGGCGACTCCAGGGCCTTTCTTCTGATGACGAGCCAGGCTTTTACGGACTGTTTCCAGCCTGTTTCGCCAAGGCGGCATCGAGCATTTCAATCAACTTCGCGCGGTCATAGCTGAATTTCTGATCGCTGTTTTGCTCGACCATGCGCTCAATGGCACGGTTGATGGTCCAGTAAGCCTGTTCCTGGGTGGGAACAACCAGGTAGCGGGGCTTGGGGTGGTCATCGAACAAGGACTTCACTACTACCTCCGCCACTTCGGTGGGATCGCCGGCATCTTTCTCGAAGTGGTTCAGTCAGCTGATACCTTCATTCATCTGCTTCTCGAATTGGGAATCAGCGGCGGACTGATTTTTTTGCTCCATGCGATCGAGGGCGTTCCTGCCAATGCTGGACCGGTAAGCTCCCGGCTGGATCAGGCTGACGCTCAAGCCGAATTGCTTCATTTCATCCTTCAACGCATCGGCATAAGCCTCCATGGCGTGCTTGGTCATGGAGTAGGGCCCCCAGGTCGCATCCGAGAGGGTGCCGGAAATCGAGCCGATGACGCTGATGCGACCCCTAGATTCGATGATCAGCGGCGCAAAGGCCCTGGTGATGCGGTACACACCGTAGATGTTGGCATTCATCTGGTAGTGAAAGTCCGGTTCGTCGATTTCTATCAATGGAGACAACACCGCCACGCCGGCATTGTTGACCAGTCCGTACAATCCACGACCGGCCACCCTGATCGTTTTCACGGCCGCATCGATCTGATCCTGCTGGTTGACGTCGAACCTGACGGCCTGGATGTTTTCAATGGCGCCGAGTTCCGCCGGGTCCGCGTCTTTCCGGGCGCCGGCATAGACGAAATAACCCCTGGCGGCCAGTGTTTCCGCCATCACACGGCCAAGTCCGGAACTGGCGCCGGTGACCAGCACGGCTTTTTGCGCCTGCGTGGTTTCGGCTTGTGCGCAGGGATGCACAAGAAGGGTGGCACATGCCATCAGCGGGGTCGCGAGGATGCGGAACATTCGGTTCTCCTGGATAAACGTCATTTCATTCCGCCGGCAGGAACAGCGCCGGATCGACCATTGTGCCATTGAGCGTGACGCCGAAATGCAGGTGCGGACCGGTCACCCGGCCCGTGGCACCGACCTCGCCGATCCGTGCCCCCGCATCCACCCGCTGTCCTGATGCCACGTCGATGCGGTTCAGGTGGCAGTACATCGTCACGAGCCCGGCACCGTGGTCGAGGATGACCGTGTTGCCGTTGAAGAAGTAGTTGCCAGTGTCGATGACGATGCCGGCCGCTGCGGCCTGCACCGGGGCGCCCGACGCGGCAGCGATATCCATGCCGCTGTGCGGGCTGCGCGACTCGCCGTTGAAGAAGCGGCGCAGCCCGTAGGAGCTCGAGCGGGGACCCGCCGCCGGTTGCAACATCCGCATGGTCTCGGGGCGGCTATCCGAGAAAGTCTCGAGCGCGCCGCGAATCCTGAGGCGCTCCTTCTCGACGCGTGCCAGATCGGCCTTGGAAAGATTCACCTGACCCGGCGGTACCGTGAGCTTCTGCACCGCGTATTCCCTGGCGGCGACCTCGAAGCCGACGCGGGTCGTCGTGCCGCCTTTCCGGACGACGATCTCGCTGCCCCCCGGCGCCGTGCCAAGCGGAATGCCGATAACGGCAAGCCATCGCCCGGCGAGAGGCAAGACCATGGCGCGCGTGCCATTGAACGTGACCCGCGGCTCGCCGCCGGCCAGTTCATTGAGCGGCAGCGTCACGACGCCGCCGGGCACGGCCGAGGTCGTCGGCAGGATATCCACCTGCGCAGCTGACGCAGGCAGCGCCAGCAGGATGCTCGCGAGGAGGCCTGGCCGGAGCATCGCGCGCTAGCGCATCTCCGTTTCAACGAGCACGCCGGCGTCGAGCAGCTTCTCGAGGTCGGCGCGAAGTTCAGCGCGGTCCACGCCGGTCTGCCGCGCGATCGCGTCCTCCAGCGAGAACACGCGCTGTTTCAGCATCCATTCGACGGTCGGATAGCTGGCGCCGAGAGCGATCTCGCCGCCCTCGAAGGCGACTACGTAGCCGCGGTCGCGGCGCAGCACCTGCGCCCGCCGCGCCACGGAGTACCAGGTTGTCTTCGCCTGCGCCGGCAACTGGTAATCAGCCGCCGGCCGTGCCAGGTCACGCTGGTGGTTGAGGACGTCGATCGCGAAAGCCGGAGAATTCATGACGGCCTTGATGCGCTCGCCGAGCCGGGCAAGCCGCTCGCGCAACTCGTCCCCGGAGCGCGCATCCGGCAGGTAGCCGCGGAACTCGCTCTCCCGCGTCAGCGCGGTTTCCAGCAGCTTGAAGAGCGCGAGGCCGGTGGCCGGCGCCACGCCGAGGGTCACGTGCAGCGACGCGTGCGAGCCGGTCAGTGCGTCGTGGTATTGGCCACGCGGCAGGTAGAGCACGTCGCCCGGCTTCATGTGCGCCTCGAACAGGAGCTTGCCGCGCGATTCGGTCAGCCATTTCTCGACCTCGTCGCCCGGCGGCAGCGGCGTGACCGGTGCGTCCGCCCGCGACTCGTAGACATGCCACGTCTTCTCGCCCTCCGCCTGGATGGCGAAGACGTCGTGCAGGTCGAAATGCGTCTGGAATGCCTGCACGCCCTTGAACGAGCAGTAGACGTTCGCGAACACACGGGCCGCGAACTCGCGCTCCAGCATGTTCGCGACCGCGCCCACTTCCGGGCAGACGCGGTGCAGGTGATTGGCGACCAGGCTCGCGCCGAGGCCCATCAGCGCCTTGACCTTGGCGGGATTGACCGGCGCATACATGCCCGCGCGCAGGTCGGCCGTGTCGCAGTAGTTTTCACGGAGCGCCGCACGGCTCCTGAAGTAGACCTTTAGCGTCTCTTCGTTCCAGTACGGCGTGATCGCGAGCACCTGGTTGAGCCGCGGCCACGGCAGCAGGCCTGACCGGGCGGCGCCGCCCTGGATGTGGACCGGACGCTTGCCGAAGTATTCGCTGCGAAACGTGCGTGCATCGAAGGGCGCAATGAAATCAGCGAATTCCATGACGAATAGACGTTAGCATTGGCCATCCGCTCCTGTCGAGGAAGCGCGGGCGACGCCACATGCGTGAATCCGACGAAAACTGGCTGCCGGTGCGCGCGGCCCTGCACCCGGACGGCCTGTACCTCGCGCTGCGACAGGTTCGCGTGGAGGAGCTGCGGGACGCCTTCATGCAGGAGACGGTCGCGCGCATTCCCGCGGCCGAGAAGGTCGTGCAGGTCGCCACCGGCGACATCGGCAAGGCCGCCGCCGGCGCCGCGCCGGCGGGACTCATCTTCCATGTCGCGCGCTGCGGCTCGACGCTGATCTCGCAGCTGCTGAAGCAGCCGGGCCGGTTGGTCGTCTACGCCGAGCCACTGCCCGTCAACGAGCTGCTGGTGCCGCCCCACCGGCGATCGCGCAGCGAGCTCACCGGCGCGCTGCGATCGCTGGCCGATGCCTTTGGACGCCATGCAGCCAGGCCCTACGTGCTGAAGCTGAGCAGCTGGAACACGCTTTTCTGCGACATCGTGGCGGAGGCCTTTCCGGACACGCCCTGGATCCTCAGCATCCGCGACCCGGTGGAGGTCGGCGTCTCGCTGCTGCGCGAACCGCCCGGCTGGCTTGGTGACCACGCCGGGTCGGCGACGCCGTTCCCCGCCGTCATTGATCCCGGAAGGGCGTCCGCTTCGCGCGAGGAGTATGTCGCGCGGCTGTACGGAGCCTTCTGCGACGCGGCATGCCGCCTCGATCCGGCCCGCGGCAGGCTCGTGCGCTACGAGACGCTGCCGGCAGCGGCGTGGGAGGTCGTGGCGCCGCATTTCGGGTGTCCGGTCGATGACGCGCAGCGGCAACGGATGGCGGATGCGGCCCGGTTCGACGCCAAGGCGCCGATCGGAAAGGCGGGCGACTTCGTGCGCGATTCGGCGACCAAGCAGGCCACCGCGTCCGCGGCGCTGCGCCACGCGATTGACGCCTTTGCGCGGGAGCCGCTCGAGCGGCTCGAGAGAATTCACATGCCCCGCGCGGGCGCTGGAGAATGCTGATGAAACTTGCATCCTGTGTCGGCCTTTCATTGCTGTTGTGTGGCCCGATCGCGCTCGCGCAAGCGGCGCCAGCACCGGCATCGGCCGCAAGATCGCCGAGCGGCTCGCCACCGACGGACACTTTGTCTATGCCGGCGCGCGCAAGGAGAAGGACTTCGAGGAACTGAACGCGATCGAGAACGTGCAGGCGATCCGGCTCGACGTCACGAAGCCGGAGGAGATCGCGGCGGCGGTCGCGACCGTGACGCAGGCCGGCCGCGGGCTCTATGGCCTCGTCAACAACGCGGGCGTCGCGGTCATCGGTTCCTTCGCGACCACGAAGGAAGAGGATTTCGATTTCGTCATGGACGTCAACGCCTACGGGCCTTTCCGCGTGACCAAGGCCTTTGCGCCGCTGATCATCGCCGGCAAGGGCCGGATCACGACGATCGGCTCGATATCCGGAATCCTGTCGGCGCCCGATTTCGGCGCGTACGGCATGAGCAAGCACGCCGTCGAGGCCCTCGCGACGGCGCGGCCCGCCCGCTAGTCCGCGGAGGAACTCCGGGCAACGACCGTCGTGACGGCGACGTCCGCGGTGACGTTGCCGACGGTGCGGAAGATGTCCGGGATCGTCTCGACCGCGATCAGCAGCGCCAGCAGTTCGATCGGCACACCCATGGCGAGGCAGATGGGCGCGAGCAGCGCGAAGAATGTCACGGCGCTCGCGATTCCGACGGCCGCGACCGAGACGATGGCCGCGACGATGACACCCGAAGCCAGCTGCCAGAACGACAGGTCGATTCCGTAGAGGCCAGCGAGGTAGATCGCGACCGCGAGGTTGCCGGGCGCGCTGGTGAAGCGGAACAGCGACACGGCCAGCGGCAGCGTGATGCCGACGACCTGCGGCGGCAGGCCGAGCGGGCCGCGCGCTGCCTCGATCATCGCCGGCAGCGATGCGAGCGAGGACTGCGTGCTGATCGCGACGCTCTGCGCCGGGATCATCGCGCGCGCGAAGGCGCCGAGCCCTTTTCGCCCGGCCAGCACCGCCAGCGGGTAGGCGGCCAGCGTGATCACGACCAGCACCAGCGAGACGATCGCGACGTAGTGCGCGAACGCGCCGAGGGAATCGAAGCCGGTGCGTGCGCCGACGACGAAGGCGAGCGCAAACACGCCGATCGGCGCGGCCACCAGCACCCAGTGCACGATCACGAGCATCGCCTCGGCGATCGCCTCGAAGAACGTCCGTAGCGCCGCCTGCCGCGCCGCCTCGATGCGGGTCACGGCGAAACCGAAGATCAGGGCAAAGACCGCGAGCGCCAGCATGGCGCCGTCGGCCGCCGCAGAAATGATGTTCGGCGCGACGAAGGCGCGCACGAACTCGAACGGGCCGGCCGCCGCGACCGGAACCGCGTCGGCCGCCGGCGCGGCGGCCACGAGGGCCGCGGCCGCGTCCTGCGGGATCGGCCACAAGGCGAGCAGCGGCAGCGCGACGAGCACGCCGATGGCGGCGCCCGCCGGCAGCAGGATCGCGAACAGCAGGATCGAGCGGCCGGTGATCCGGCCTGCTGCCGCGGCATTCGTCGTCGAGATGATGCCGCTCACGATCAGCGCAAAGACCAGTGGCACGATCGTCATCTTGAGCGCGTCCAGCCACAGGCCGCCGATCGCCTCCGCAGCCCCGGTGACCGGGCCCAGGGCAGGCCAGGCGGCCCAGTGCCAGACCGCGCCGAGCGCGAGGCCCGCAGCGAGTGCCGTGAGTATCCGCCATGCCTGTGTCATCGGGCCTCCGTGATCAACGCAGATCCTACTAGAATCGCATCCTGATTCGCGCCGCGTCGGGCGCAAGGGGACTCCCATCGGCCTGGACGTTTTTCGCTACAGCGGGTTCGTCGCCGAGGCCTGCGGCCGCGATGCCGGGCTTGCGACGGCGCTCGCGACGGGGGAATTCGGCCGGCCGCGCGAAGCGGGCGCGGTGCGCACAGAGGCAGAGGCGCTGCTCACGGGCGACGCCGACGAAGCGCGTTTCATGGACGCGCTGCGGCGCCTGCGCAGACGGGAGCTGGTGCGCATTGCGTGGCGCGACCTGGCGGGCGCTGCGCCACTCGCGGAGGTCCTGCGCGACCTGTCAGAACTGGCGGATGCGGCGATCGCGACGGCACTGGCCTTTGCCACGCGCTCGCTCGAGGGGCGCTATGGCGTGGCGCGCGGGCCTGCCGGCGAGCGCCAGGAACTGGTCGTGCTCGGTATGGGCAAGCTCGGCGGCGGCGAGCTCAATTTCTCGTCCGACATCGACCTCATCTTCCTTTTTCCCGAGGGCGGCGAGACCGATGGGCCGCGCGCGATCGCCAACGAGGAGTATTTCACGCGCCTCGGCCAGGCGCTGATCCGCCTGCTCGACACCCGCACGGCGGAGGGCTTCGTGTTCCGCGTGGACATGCGCCTGCGGCCGCTCGGCGAGCCGGGGCCGCTGGTCATCAATTTCGGCGCGCTCGAGGATTACCTGCAGAACCAGGGCCGCGACTGGGAGCGCTATGCCTGGGTCAAGGCGCGCGCCGTCACCGGCGGCGCGAAATACCGCGAGCTGTACGACGAGGTGGTGCGCCCGTTCGTCTATCGCCGGTACCTGGATTTCGGCGTCTACGAGAGCCTGCGGGAGATGAAGGCGATGATCGCGCGCGAGGTCGCGCGTCGCGACCTGCAGGACAACGTCAAGCTCGGTCCCGGCGGCATCCGCGAGATCGAGTTCATCGTGCAGGCCCAGCAGCTGATCCGCGGCGGCGCGGAACCGCGCCTGCAGACTCCCTCGCTGCTGGCGGCGCTGCCGCGACTGGAAGGCGCCAAGCTACTGTCCGCGCGGGCCGTCGCCGAGCTCCAGGAATCCTACGATTTCCTGCGCCGCGTCGAGAACCGCCTGCAGATGGTGGCGGACCAGCAGACCCACGCGCTGCCGGCGGAGGCCCTGGCGCGCGAGGGCCTTGCCGCCGCGATGGGGTGCTCCGGCTGGGATGACTTCGCGGGCCGGCTCAACGCCATGCGTCGCGTGGTCACCGCGCATTTCAACGACGTCGTGCTCGGCCCGGGCGGACGCGGCGAACCGTCGCCCGCCGCGCTGCTCGAGCCGCTGTGGACGGCGGAGCCGGCACTCGAGCGCATCGCGCAGGACGTCGCGCAGCTAGGCATCCAGGACGCCGCCGGCGCGGCGCGGGTGCTGCTGGAGCTGCGCCAGTCGTCGTATTTCCGCCGCCTCGACGAGTACGGCCGCAGGCGGCTCGCGACGCTCCTGCCGCGGATGCTGACGGAGATCGCAAAGACCACGGGCGGCCGGCGCGTCGACGGCCAGACGGTGCTGGCACGCCTGTTGCGGATCATCGAGGCGATCGGCGGGCGCACCGCCTACCTTGCGCTGCTGAACGAGAACACGCAGGCGCTCGCGCGCCTGGTCCGCATCTGCGGGATGGGTGACTACCTCGCGCGCCAGGTCGCCGCGCACCCGCTGCTGCTGGACGAGCTGCTGGACTCGCGCGTGTTCGAATCGCTGCCGGACCGCGCGCAGTTCGCACGCGAACTGGCCGCGCGCCTCGAGCACGCGGCAGACGACGAGGAACGCCAGGTCGATGCGCTCCGGCACTTCCGCCGCGCCGCCATGTTCCGTGTGGCGATGCAGGACCTGACCGGCCGCCTGCCGCTGATGCAGGTCAGCGACCGGCTCACCGACGTCGCGGAGCTGATCCTCGGGCAGGCGCTCGCGCTTGCCTGGCGCCAGACCACCGGCGTCTATGGCGAGCCGCGCTGCCAGGACGGCGCGGCGCCGCGGACTGCACGCGTGGCGATCGTCGGCTACGGCAAGCTCGGCGGCATGGAGCTCGGCTACGGCTCCGACCTCGACCTGGTGTTCCTGCACGACTCGGCGGGTGCGGGCCAGCAGACCACGGGACCGAAGGTCGTGGACAACGAGACTTTCTTCCTGCGGCTCGCGCAGCGCCTGGTGCACCTGCTGACCGTGCATACGGCCGCTGGCCGGCTCTATGAAGTGGACGTGCGGCTCCGACCTTCGGGCAAGGGCGGTCTCGCGTTCACGCAGATCGACGCCTTCGAGGCCTACCAGCGCACCGAGGCCTGGACCTGGGAACACCAGGCCCTGCTGCACTCGCGCTGGATTGCAGGTGACGCCGGCCTCGGCGCGGCCTTCGGGCGCATCCGCCGCGAGGTGCTGATGCAGGCCGTGAGGCGGGAAACGCTCTGCGCGGACATCACCGCGATGCGCGAGCGGATGCGGGCCGAACACGTGAAGCCGCGGGAAGGGCAATTCGACCTGAAGCAGGACCGTGGTGGCATCGCCGACATCGAGTTCCTCGCCCAGTACTGGGTGCTCCGCCACGTGCGCGAGCAGCCGCCGCTCGCCGAGTTCGCGGACACGATCCGCCACCTCGAGTCGGTGGGGTCGGCGGCGCTCGTGGATCACCGCGTGATCGACCTGCTGGTCGATGCCTACCGCCGCTATCGCGAGGCGGCGCATCACCTCTCGCTGGAACAGCGGCCAGCGGTCGTCGAGGAGGCGCCGTTCGCCGGGCTGCGGGCCCGGGTATCGGCGGTCTGGGAGCAGGTGATGGTCGCGGGCCAGGAGCCGGCGCCGGTATAATCAGGCCATGCAGACCGCAAGCCCCGGGGTTCAGGCGCCGAATGCCGAGAGCCGCTACGAAGTGACGGCGGCCGACCTGCCGCTTTCCTGCCCGATGCCGTCGATGTCGCTGTGGAACAGCCATCCGCGGGTCTACCTGCCGATCGAGCCGACCGGTTTCGCCAAGTGCCCGTATTGCAGCGCCGAGTTCACGCTGAAGCGCTGAAAACGCGCTAATTGACCCAGGTCAGGGCAGACGCCGCAACGCGGACGCAGTATCGCGCCGCCATGCAGCGTCGTTCATGGGCTGAGCCCTTCAAGATCAAGGTGGTAGAGCACCTGCGCATGACGACCCGCGCGGAACGCGAGCGGGCGATCGCCGGCGCGGGCTTCAACACGTTCCTGCTGCGTAGCGAGGATGTCTACATCGACCTGCTCACGGACTCGGGCACCTCGGCCATGAGCGACCGCCAGTGGGCCGGCATGATGCTGGGCGACGAGGCCTATGCCGGCTCGGCGAACTTCTACCACCTCGAGAGCGCGGTGCGCGAGTTCTACGGCTACCGGCACGTCATCCCGACGCACCAGGGCCGCGGCGCGGAACACATCCTGAGCCGCCTGTGCATCAAGGCCGGCGACATCGTGCCGGGCAACATGTACTTCACGACGACGCGCGCCCACCAGGAGCTCACCGGAGGGCAGTTCGCCGACGTGATCGCGGACGTGGCGCACGATCCGGGCGCCGATCACCCCTTCAAGGGCAACGTGGACCTCGACAAGCTCGCGCGGCTGATCGGGCAGGTCGGGCCGGACAGGATTCCCTACATCTCGCTGCACGCGACCGTGAACATGGCCGGCGGGCAGCCGATCAGCATGGCGAACGCGCGCGAGGTGTCGGCGCTCTGCCACAAGCACGGGATCCGCGTGTTCCTGGATGCGACGCGGGCCGTCGAGAACTGCTATTTCATCAGGCAGCGCGAGCCCGGCTACGGGCAACGGTCCCTTGCCGAAATCCTGCGCGAACTGTGCTCGTACACGGACGGCTGCACGATGTCCGGCAAGAAGGACTGCCTGGTCAACATCGGCGGCTTCCTGGCGCTCAATGATGACGAGCTGGCCGACGCCGCCCGGAACATGGTCGTGGTCTTCGAGGGGCTGCACACCTACGGCGGGCTCGCGGGGCGCGACATGGAGGCGATGGCGATCGGCATCCAGGAGTCGGTGCAATACGAGCACATGCACGCGCGCATCGGCCAGGTGCAGTACCTCGGCGAACTGATCGAGCGCGAGGGCGTGCCGATCGTGCGACCGGTCGGCGGCCACGGGATCTTCCTTGACGCGCTGCGCTTCCTGCCGCACATCCCGCGCGACCAGTATCCGGCACAGGCCCTGTCCGCGGCGCTGTACGTCGATTCCGGCGTGCGGGCGATGGAGCGCGGGGCGGTGTCAGCAGGGCGCGACTCCGGAACCGGCGAGAGCCATTTCCCGAGGCTCGAACTGGTGCGCCTGACGATTCCGCGGCGCGTCTACACGCAGGCGCACATGGACGTGACCGCCGAGTCGGTCGTCGGCCTGCATGAGCGCCGCGACCGGATCACCGGGCTGCGGTTCACCTACGAACCGAAGCACCTGCGCTTCTTCCAGGCGCGCTTCGAGCCGGTGGAGGGCAGCAAGGTGCTGCGTGACCAGGAGCCGGCGTGAAGACGATCATCGAGCCGTTCCGGATCAAGTCGGTCGAGCCGATCCGGATGACGACGCGCGCGCAGCGCGAGGCGATCCTGCAGGAGGCGGGATTCAACCTGTTCCTGGTCCATGCCGACGACGTCATCATCGACCTGCTGACCGACAGCGGCACGGGCGCGATGTCGTCCGAGCAATGGGCCGGCATCATGCGCGGTGACGAGTCGTATGCCGGCGCCGTCAGCTTCTACCGGTTCCAGGACCGGATCCAGGAGCTGACCGGCTTCACGCACATCCTGCCGACTCACCAGGGCCGCGCCAGCGAACGCATCCTGTTCGAGCTCACCGGCGGGCCGGGCAAGGTCATACCGAACAACACGCACTTCGACACGACCCGCGCGAACATCGAGCACTCGGGTGCGAAGGCCGTGGACCTGCCGGTCGCCGAGGCGTCCGACCCGGCCGGTCGCCATCCATTCAAGGGAAACATGGATGTCGCGGCGCTCGAGCGGCTGATCGCCGAGGTCGGCCGCGAGCGCATTCCGCTGGTCATGGTGACGGTCACGAACAACAGCGGCGGCGGCCAGCCCGTCAGCCTCGAGAACCTCCGTGCGGTGCGCGCCGTGTGCGACCGCCACCGGCTGCCATTCTTCCTGGACGCCTGCCGCTTCGCGGAGAACGCCTTCCTCATCAAGCGCCGCGAGCCGGGCCAGGCGGCGCGCCCGGTCCGCGAGATCGTGCGCGAGATGTTCAGCCTGGCGGACGGCGCGACGATCAGCGCCAAGAAAGATGGCCTGTCCAACAACGGCGGATTGCTGCTGCTGCGGGACGAGGCGCTGCTGTACCGCGCCAGCAACCTGCTGATCCTCACCGAGGGCTTCGTCACCTACGGCGGGCTGGCGGGTCGCGATCTCGAGGCGATTGCCCGGGGGTTCGAGGAAGTCGTCGAGGAGGACTACCTCAGCTATCGCATCCGCAGCGTGGAGTACGTGGGGGAGCGCCTGACTGCAGCGGGGATCCCGATCATGCAGCCGCCGGGCGGCCACGCGATCTACATCGACGCAGCGGCGCTGTGCCCGCACATCCCGCGCGAGCAGTTCCCGGGACAGGCGGTCGTCTGCGGCCTCTATCGCGAGGGCGGCGTCCGCACCGTGGAAATCGGCTCGGTCATGTTCGGCAAGGATGCGCACCTGGAGCTCGTCCGGCTCGCCATGCCCCGTCGCGTCTACACGCAGAGCCACATGGATTACGTCGTCGAGGTCTGCACGGGCCTCTGCGACCGTCGCGATCAGCTGCGGGGGCTTCGCATCGTGCACGAGCCTCCGGTCCTGCGGCACTTCACGGCACGCTTCGAGGAACAGCAAACGCCCGTATAATCGTCGCCGATGTTTCAGCGGCAAGCAATCGACCGCGGCGCGATCCTGTTTGATCCCGAGCGTGTCGACCGCCCCGGCTGGGAGCTCTTCGACCGCGATCGCTGGCGCGCGTGCGGCGCGCTGGTCGCACACAGCGGCGGGCGCGGTTCCATCCATTTCATCGAGGACGGCAGGCATCACTGGGCGCTGCGCCGCTACCTGCGCGGCGGCATGGCCGCCCGCATCGCACATGAACGGTTCCTTTATGCCGGCGAAGAGCGGACCCGCTCCTTCCTGGAACTGCGCCTGCTGGCGAAGCTTTGCGACATGGGCTTGCCGGTGCCGGCGCCGGTCGCGGCCGGCTACCGGCGCAGCGCGTGCACCTACGTGGCGGAACTGCTCACCGAGCGCCTGGTGGGCGCGGCGACCCTGATCGAGACGCTGCGCGCCGGCGGCATGAACGAGGCCCGCTGGTCGGCGATTGGCCGCTGCCTGCGGCGGTTCCACGACGCCGGCGTGCAGCACGCGGACCTGACCGCCAACAATATCCTGCTGGACGAAACGGACCAGGTCTGGGTGCTCGACTTCGACCGTGGCCGCCTGCGCACGCCGGGCGCCTGGCGTGGGCGGGTGCTCGACCGCCTCGCGCGGAGCCTCGCGAAGCTCCGCGCCGGGAACGACGACTGGCGGGCCGGATTCGCGCTGCTCTCTGCCGCGCACGACGGCTGAGTCGCGATGCGCCTCTTCTACAACCTGCTGGTTTACCTTGCCGCGCCGTTCGCCTTGCTGCTGCAACTGTGGCGCGGACTGCGGGATCCGAGCTACCGCGAGGGGCTCAGCGAACGCTTCGGCTTCGGGCCGGTGCTTGCCGGCCCGACGATCTGGATCCACGCAGTGTCGGTCGGCGAGGTGCAGGCGGCGGAACCGCTGGTGCGGATACTGCTGGCCCGCCACCCGCAGTACCAGGTAGTGCTGACCACCGTCACGCCGACCGGCGCCGCGCGCGCACGCCAGCTGCTGCGCGACCGTGTAGAGCTGCGCTACGTGCCGTTCGACCTCCCGGGATCGGTGCGGCGGTTCTTCGACCGGGTGCAGCCGAAGCTTGCGCTGATCCTCGAGACCGAGCTGTGGCCGAACCTCTACGCCGAATGCGGCCGGCGCCGCGTGCCGCTGGTGCTGGCGAGCGCCCGCATGTCGCCGCGCTCGGTCGGGCGCTACCGGCTGCTCGTGCCGGTGTTCCGCCGCGCGTTGTCCTACGGCATCGTGATCGCTGCGCAAAGCGAGGCCGATGCGCAACGGTTCCGCTCGATCGGCGCGGCGGGCCCGCGCACCCAGGTCACCGGCAACATCAAGTTCGACTTCCAGCCGCCAGCGGACGTCGAATCGCGCGGCCGGCAGTGGCGCGGGCAGAATGCGGCGGGCCGCCCGGTCTGGGTGGCCGGCAGCACCCACGACGGCGAGGAGGCCATGGTCCTCGATGCGCACCGGCGCGTGCTCGAGCAGTTTCCGGACGCGCTGCTGCTGCTGGTACCGCGCCATCCGCAGCGATTCGACGCGGTACGCGAGCTGCTGGCGAAGCGCGGCGAGTGTTTCGTCAGCCGTTCGGCCGGCACCGCCATCCAGCCTGCCACGACCGTGATGCTCGGCGACACCATGGGCGAGCTGATGATGTTCTATGCTGCGGCGGACGTCGCGCTGGTCGCCGGCAGCCTGGTGCCGATCGGTGGCCACAACCTGCTGGAGCCGGCGTCGCTCGGCCGCCCGGTAGTGACCGGGCCGCACAACTTCAACAGCGAGGAGATCGCCCGGCTGTTGCTGGACGCGGGCGCCGCGCGCATCGTGAAAGACCGCGCGATGCTGGCGCAGGCGGTGGCCGAGCTGCTCGGCAGCGCCGGGCTCCGCGAATCCATGGGCGCCGCCGGCAGGGCGGTGCTCGACTCGAACCGCGGCGCGCTCGACCGCCTGTTGCGCCTGGTGGAACCGCTGCTCGAATGATGGAGGCCCGGCATTGAACGAGGACGTGCGGTTGCAGGCCCCGTATCGCGCCGAAGCGCTGGAAGCGCTGGTCGCGCGCTTCGGCTCGCCGCTGCTCGTGATCGACTGTAACGTCATCCGCCGCCAGTACCACGCGCTGGCGGGCGCGCTGCCGGGCGTCGACCTGCATTTTGCGCTGAAGCCGCTGCCCGAGAGGACGGTCGTGCAGGTGCTCGCGCGCGAGGGCTCCTGGTTCGACCTCGCGACCAACGGCGAAGTGGATCTGGTCCGCGACGCCGGCATCCCGGCGTCGCGCTGCGTCCACACGCACCCGATCAAGCGCGACTCCGACATCCGCCACGCGCTCGAGTACGGCGTCACGACCTTCGTCGTCGACAATCCGGACGAGATCGCCAAGTTCACGCCTTGTCGCGAGCGCGTGCGGCTGCTGTTGCGCGTGGCGTTCAGCAGCCGCGAGGCGATCGTCGATCTGTCCCGGAAGTTCGGCTGCGAGCCGGCGGCGGCGCTCGAACTCGTGGCGCTCGCCGCGAAATCCGGCATCCGCATCACGGGCCTGTCGTTCCACGTGGGCTCGCAGGTCGCGCGGCCCGACATGTACGTGGAGGCGATCGCGACCTGCGGCGAATTCATCGCAGAGGCGGCCGGCCGCGGGCTCGGCCCGCTCGACACGCTCGACATCGGCGGCGGATTTGCGATCGACTACCTGGAACCCGCGCCCGCCATCGACGAGTTCTGCCGGCCGATCCGCGCGGCGCTCGAGCGGCTGCCGAAGGGCGTGCGCGTGATCGCCGAGCCCGGACGCTACATCTGCGGCCCCGCGGGCATCGCGCTGTCGACCGTGATGGGTCGCTCGAGGCGCGGCGGGCGCTGGTGGTACTACCTCGACGACGGCATCTACGGCACGTTCAGCGGGCAGCTCTATGATCACTCGCGCTTCCCGATCGAACCGGTGCGCGGGCAGCGGCGGCCGCGGATGCCCTGCGTCCTCTCGGGCCCCACCTGCGACAGCGGCGACGTGATCGCCGAAGACCTGCCGATGCCGGAACTCGCGATCGGTGAACTGATGATCGCGCGGCAGGTCGGTGCCTATACGAGCGCGACCGCGACGGACTTCAATTTTTTCCCGCGGGCGCGCGTGCGCTTCGTCAATGTCGGCGGATCCGGTACCTGAGCGGGCCGGTAAAGGGAGTCATTGCATGCCCGGCGCATTCTGGCAGGCCGCGGGCCTCCTGGTCCTCTCGAACATCTTCATGACCTTCGCGTGGTACGCGCACCTCAAGGAGCTGAACCACCGGCCCTGGTACCTCGCCGCGTTCGTTTCCTGGGGCATCGCGCTGGTCGAATACCTGTTCCAGGTACCCGGCAACCGCATCGGCTACACGGTGATGACGCTGCCGCAGCTCAAGATCCTCCAGGAAGTGATCACGCTGCTGGTGTTCGTGCCCTTCGTCGTCCTGTACATGCGCCAGGGACTCAAGCTCGACTACCTGTGGGCCGCGCTCTGCATCGTCGGCGCGGTCTATTTCGTGTTCCGCGAGTCATGACCACCGCGATCCACCGCCGCGTCGACGCCCTGCGCGCGGGCAATGACCCGACCTTCGTGGCGCGGCTCGCCTCCGGCTGGGCCGTGCTCGGCGAGCGGCAGGTGCTGCCGGGCTACTGCCTGCTGCTGCCGGACCCGGTGGTGCCGACGCTCAATGCGCTCGCCGGCGCCGGGCGCGCCGCTTTCCTGGCCGACATGGCGGCGCTCGGCGACGCCATCCTCATGGCGACGCACGCGGTGCGGATCAACTACGCGATCTTCGGCAACCAGGATCCGGCGCTGCATGCGCACGTGATCCCGCGCTACCACGACGAGCCTCTGCCGTACGCGACGGCGCAGCCCTGGGCCTACGACTGGAGCAGGGCGCCGGCCTTCGATGTCGAGCAGCACCGGGAACTGCGCGACCGCATCCACGCAGAGCTTGGAAGGAAGACCTGACCCGTGCGAGTCGTCCATTCCCCGCTGCACGCCCGCCACGATGGCGGTGTCGAACTCCACCGCGGCGCCCTGGTACCGAGCTTCGAATCGCCCGCGCGCGCGCAGTTCATCCTCGAGGCGCTGCAGGAACGCCGGTTTCCGATCGTGCCGCCGCGCGACATCCCGGAGGACCGCCTGCAGGGCGTGCACGACAGCGGGTTCGTCGAATTCCTGCGTGGCGCCTGGGCGCGCTGGAGCGCCGCTGGCCGCGACGGCTCGATGCTGCCGAGCGGCTTTCCGGCGCGTGGATTGCGGCGGGACCATTGCCCGTCGGGCGTCAACGGGGCGATGGGCTGGTACACGTTCGATGCCAGCACGCCGATCGTCGCCGGCACCTGGGACGCCGCGCTCGCTGCCGCGCGCTCGGCCATGACTGCGGCAGCGCTGGTCGCGGAGGGTGATTCCGCCGCCTATGCCCTGTGCCGCCCGCCGGGCCACCACGCCGGGCGCGCTTTCTACGGCGGTTACTGCTACCTGAACAATGCGGCGCTCGCCGCGCAGTACCTGCGCGACCACGGCTGCGCGCGGGTGGCGGTGCTCGACGTCGACTACCACCACGGCAATGGCACGCAGGAAATCTTCTGGGAGCGCGACGACGTGCTGTTCGTTTCCCTGCACGCCACGCCCGAGTCGGAGTACCCGTATTTCCTCGGCTACGCGGACGAGCGCGGCGCGGGCTGCGGCGAGGGCTGCACGCTGAATCTGCCGCTGCCGCTCGGCACGCGCTGGCAGGAATACCGTGCCGCGCTCGACGTCGCCCTGGCCGCGATTGCGCGCCATGCCCCGGAGGCGCTGGTCGTGTCGCTCGGCGTCGATACCTTCGAAGCGGATCCGATCAGTGGCTTCCAGCTCACCTGCGGCGATTATTCGCGACTCGGTGACCACCTGGCGGCGGCCCGCCTGCCCACGGTGCTGGTCCAGGAAGGCGGCTATGCGGTCGCCGAGATCGGCGCCAACGTGGCGGGCGTGCTCGCGGCATTCGCTGACCGTACACTCTGACGATGGCGGTCAGCGACGACTACCGGACCTTCGTGCTCGATCAGCTGCAGCCGGCCGGGCGGGTCACGGCGCGGCCGATGTTCGGCGGCGTCGGCCTTTATCTCGACGGGCTGTTCTTTGCGCTGATCGACGACGACACGGTCTACTTCAAGGCCGACGAATCGAATCGCGCGCGCTTCGAGCAGGCCGGTTCGCGGCCGTTCTGCCCGTTTCCGGACCGGCCGGACCAGGCGATGGGCTACTGGCAGGTACCGGCGGAAGTGCTGGAGGATGCGGAGGAACTCGCGGTGTGGGCGCGCGAGGCGATGACCGTCGCGCTGGCGGCGCGCACGAAGCGGCCTGCCCGGCGCCGCGCGCCGCCGCGCCGCCGCGGATTGCCCCGGTGACGCCCGCGCAACTGCGGCGCGACTGGGAGCCGCGCTTCATCCAGTTCGTCGCGGACCAGCCCGGCGGCGATCCGGGCCACGGCCTGGTGCATCTGCGGCGGGTCGTGGCGACCGCCGTCCGCCTCGCCGCGGAGGAGGGAGCGCGCATCGACGTGGTCCTGCCGGCGGCCTGGCTGCACGACTGCGTGCACGTCGCCAAGGACTCGCCTGACCGCCCGCGCGCATCGCGCCTGGCGGCGGCGCAGGCGGTCGCGTTCCTGCGGCAGGCCGGTTACCCGGCACAAGCCCTGGCGGCGGTCGCGCACGCAATCGAGGCGCACAGCTATTCCGCCGGCATCGCGCCGGAAACCGTCGAGGCGAAGGTCGTGCAGGACGCGGACCGGCTCGACGCGCTCGGCGCCATCGGCGTCGCGCGTTGTATTGCGGTCGGGGCGGCGCTCGGGCGGCCGCTGTACGAGCCCGATGATCCGTTCTGTGAGAATCGCGAGCCGGATGATCGCGGCGCTTCCGTGGATCACTTCTATACAAAGCTGCTGAAGCTCGCGGGCACGATACAGACGGCGGCCGGCCGGCGCGAAGCTGCGCGCCGCACGGAATTCATCCGCGCGTTCATCGCGCAACTGCGCTCGGAGATCGAATCATGAGCCGGGGCGTGACGGCAGCCGACGCGCTGCAGAGGCTGCGCGCCGGCAATGCGCGCTTCACCGCCAATGCGCGCGGCAGCGGATCCCTGATGAGCGCGGCGCGCCGCGCGGAACTCGCGATCGCGCAGGAGCCGTTCGCGATCGTGCTCGGGTGCTCGGATTCGCGCGTGCCGGTCGAGATCGTGTTCGACCAGGGTCCCGGCGACCTGTTCGTGATCCGCGTGGCCGGCAACATCGTCGCGCCGTCGCTGATCGGCAGCGTCGAGTTTGCGGCGGAGCGGTTCGGCACGCGCCTGGTCGTAGTGCTCGGTCACTCGTCCTGCGGCGCGATCCAGGCCACCCTCGAGGAACTGCGCCGGCCGACGACCAACCAGTCGCCCAACCTGAAGGACATCGTCGACCGCATCCGTCCGGCCGTGAGCATTGGCGACGATGAGTCGAAGGCGATGCGCGCCAATATCCTGGCCTCGGTCAGCCAGCTCCGGCACGGCTCCGCCATCATCGAGGGGCTGGTCGATTCGAGCGGACTGGTCGTGGTCGGCGCCTGGTATTCGCTCGACACCGGCGTCGTGGAATTCCTCGGCGAGACGCTACCGGCCTAGCGCGCGGCAGAAGGTCTCCTGGTCGACATTGCCACCCGTGACCAGTATCGCGGTCGTGCGGCCCGCGAGCGGGAGCTTTCCCGCCAGGACCGCGGCCAGCGCGACCGCGCCGCCGGGCTCGATCACGAGCTTGAGCGCCCGGAAGGCATAGGCCATGGCCGCGAGCACCTCGTCGTCGCTCACCGCGAGGCCGCCGGCGACGTGCTGCCGCATCAGCGCGAAGGGGATCGCGCCGCACGGCGACGACATCAAGGCGTCGCAGATCGTGCGTGCCTCCGGCGGGTTCTCGAGACGGCGGCCGGCGGCGAGCGAGCGGCCGATGTCGTCGAACGCCTTCGGCTCGACGGCCCAGACCGCGGTCGACTGCGACAGCGAGCGGATCGCAAGCGCGGAACCGGCGAGCAGGCCGCCGCCGCTCGCGCCGATCAGCACCTGGTCGGGCGTGAGTCCGAGGTCCTGCGACTGCTGCATCAGTTCGAGCCCGGCCGTGCCCTGGCCCGCGACGATGTGCGGGTCATCGAATGCCGGGACCAGCGTGCCGCCGCGCCCGGCAAGGATGCGCGCGGCGACGCCCTCGCGGTTCTCGCGGTAGCGGTCGTAGAGCACGACCTCGGCGCCGAGCGCCTTCGTGTTCTCGAGCTTGAGGCGGGGCGCATCGGTGGGCATGACGATGGTCGCGCGGATGCCGAGCATCCTGGCGGCTCCCGCCACGCCCTGGGCATGATTGCCGGACGAGAACGCGACCACGCCGGCCCTGCGCTCATTCGCGTCGAGCTGCACCAGCCGGTTGTAGGCGCCGCGGATCTTGAATGAACCGTAACGCTGCAGCGATTCCAGTTTCAGGAGCACGCGGCCGCCCGTGAGTTCGTCGAGCGGCGTGCCGGACAGGAGCGGAGTGCAGAGCGCGACGCCCGCGAGACGCAGGGCGGCAGCCTGGATGTCCGCGAAGCCGGGCAATCGCGCGGGTTCGAGTTCGGCGTTCATCCAATGCTATGTTACGCGCATGAACTCTATCTGGCTTCCCTGTGCGGCCCTGGTGCTGGTGACCGCGCTGGTCTGGGTCAAGCTCTACGCCGACCGGCTGGGGGAGATGCGCAGGCGGGGCGTTTCGCCGCAATCGCTTGCGACCGCGCGCGATGCCGCGGGCCGCCTCGAGAAGACCGCGGCCGCGGACAACTTCCGCAACCTGTTCGAAGTGCCGGTGCTGTTCTACGTGCTTTGCGTCGCCATCGCCGCGAGCGGCGGATCGACGCCCGGCCTGGTGACGGCGGCCTGGGCCTACGTGGGCCTGCGCGCCCTGCACAGCCTGATCCACGTGACCTACAACCGCGTGACACACCGGTTCCTGGTCTATGTCGCGAGCACGCTGCTGGTGTTCGGCATGTGGGCCGTATTCGTGCGCGGGCTGCTGGCATGAGCGATTTCGAGGGCCATTGCCTGTGCGGCGCCGTGCGCTTTGCGATCACGCCGCCGACGCTGTTCTTCGCGCACTGCCACTGCCATTACTGCCGCGAGGCGCACGGCGCGGCTTTCGTCAGCTGGGTCGGCGCCCGCGAAGACGGGTTCCGATTCCTGCCGGGATCGGCCGAGCCGCGCTGGTACCAGTCCTCGCAGCAGAGCCGGCGCGGATTCTGCGGCCATTGCGGCACGACGCTGTTCTTCGCGTCGACGCTGTGCCCGGGCGAGATCCACGTCGCGCGGCCGGCGATCCCGGGCCCGATCGACCGCGAGGCGCAGTGCCATGTGTTCTACGACCAGCACGCGGACTGGATCGAGGTCGGCGACGCCCTGCCGCGCTATTCGAGCGAGGAGCCGGGGCTTGCCAAGTTCAAGGCCGTGCGCAGGTAACTGATCAGGCGCGGCAGGTCGTCGACCGGCGCCGAGCACTGCGGCCCGCGACAGAGGTAGGCGACCGTCCCGTCGCGCGCGCGCTTGGAGGCCAGCGCTTCCGGCAGCCCTGCGGCATCGGCCGGCAGGGCGATGACCATGCGTCGCGGCGCGTAGAGCGGGGCGAGCGCCGCGGACCATTCCGCCGCGGCATCGCCGGGTCCCCGTATCACGACGATTTCGACCGGGTCCAGGTGTTCCTCGAGCGCATTCAACATGGCCGTGTGCGCCTGCGGCACGCGCGAGAGCGAGGCGAAGCCGCCCCGCAGCGTGGCCTCGGCCGCATCGAGGTAGCGCGTTTCGCCGAGCAGCCACCCGAGGCGCGCGAGCGCCCGCGCCGCGACGCCATTGCCGGCAGGCAGGGCCTCGTCCGCGAATCCTTTCGGGCGGTGCATCGGCGGGTCCTGCCCTTCGGCCGTGAACCAGAAGCCGCCGCGTTCGCGATCGGCGAACCGCTCGAGCAGCGCCTCGGCGAGGTCGCGGGCGAAGGCGAGATCGGCGCCGCGAAACCGCGCCTGCAGCAGTTCGAGCAGCCCGTCGAGCAGGAAAGCGTGGTCGTCGAGATAGGCAGGGAGCGGCGCCGCGCCCTGCTTCCAGACCGCGAGCAGGCCACCGTCGCGCCAGCAGTGGCGCCGCAGGCAGTCGGCCGCCTGCATTGCGGCCTCGACATGGCCCGGCGTGCCGAGCAGTCGGCCGCTGATCGCGAGCCCGCGGATCATCAGTCCGTTCCAGCCGGTCAGGACCTTGTCGTCGAGTCCGGGGCGTACCCGGCGCCCGCGCGCGGCGAGGAGTTTCGCGCGTCCCGAGTCCAGCAGTCCCTGTTCGGCCGGATCCTGGAGCTCGGCGACGCAGTGCAGGTGCCAGGCGCCCTCGAAATTCGGCTCCCGGTCGAGCCCGTAGCGCAGCGTGAGCACGCGATACTCGTCCGGCGTGGTCAGCGCCGCGATGTCGTCGCGCTGCCAGGCGTAATAGCGGCCCTCGTGACCTTCGGAGTCGGCATCGAGCGCAGCGTAGAAGCCGCCTTCCGGCGAGCGCATCTCGCGCAGGGCCCAGGCAGCCGTTTCGAGGGCGACCTGGCGGAAGAATCCATCGCCGGTCGCGACCGCCGCCTGGGCGTACAGCGCGAGCAGCGGCCCGTTGTCGTAGAGCATCTTCTCGAAGTGCGGGATCATCCACCCGGAGTCCACCGCATAGCGGCAGAAGCCGCCGCCGAGCTGGTCGTTGATGCCGCCCTCGGCCATGCGCTTCAGCGTCAGCGTCGCCATGTAGAGCGCCTTCAGGTCGGGCTCGTGGCTCGATGACGACGCGTGCCAGTCGCGCAGCAGGCGCTCGATGCCGGATGGGTGCGGAAACTTCGGCGCGCGGCCGAACCCGCCGTGGCGCTCATCGAAGGCGGCCTCCAGGTCGCGGCGCGCCGCGACGATCGGTGCGCGCGTCAGCGGCTGATCGCCGGCGGCCGCCGGCGGCACCAGGTCGTCGAATACTCTGCGCAGCGCCGCATTCTGCGTGCGGACCGTGTCGCGCTGCTCGTGATAGAACGCGGCGACACGCTCGAGCAGCCCGGTGAAGGCCGGCATGCCGTGGCGCGGTACCGAGGGAAAGTAGGTGCCGCCGAAGAACGGCGTCAGGTCGTCGGGCGCCAGGAACATTGTCAGGGGCCAGCCGCCGCCACGCTGCGTCAGCATCTGGTGCGCGAGCTGGTAAACCTTGTCGAGGTCCGGCCGCTCCTCGCGGTCCACCTTGACGTTGACGAACAGCCGGTTCATGACGGCGGCGGTCGCCTCGTCCTCGAAGGATTCGTGCGCCATCACGTGGCACCAATGGCAGGCCGAATAGCCGATCGACAGCAGGATGGGCCGGTCCAATTCCTTCGCTTTTGCGGTGGCCGCCGCACCCCACGGGTACCAGTCGACCGGATTTGCCGCGTGTTGCAGCAGGTACGGGCTGGTTTCGTTCGCCAGCTGGTTCTGCGGCCCGGCGGACTGCTCGGCATGCATGGCGGCGCCGCCGGGGTCGGGTAGAATTGCGGCCACTATAGCCACCGCGCTCGGTTCCCGCGAATGTCTTCCGTCCCCGAATCTGCCGCAGTTGCCGGCGGCGACCTGCCGCCGCTGTTGCTGAAGCCGCAGGAAGAGCGCCGGCTGCAGGCCGGGCACCTGTGGATCTTCTCGAACGAGGTCAATGTCGGCGCGACGCCCCTGACCGCCTTCGCCCCGGGCGCTCACGTGCAGGTCCGGTCGAGCCACAACCGCTTCCTCGGCTACGCCTACGTCAATCCGCGCACGCTGATCAGCGCGCGCCTGCTCGGGCGCGATCCGGATTACCCGCCCGGCCGCTCGTTGCTGGTGCACCGCCTGCGGGTGGCGCTGGCGCTGCGCGAGCGCCTGTACGCCGCGCCTTTCTACCGCCTCGCCTTCGGCGAGTCCGACCTGCTGCCGGGCCTCGTGGTCGACCGTTACGGCGACGTGCTGGTCGCGCAAGTTGGCACGGCCGGCATGGAGGCGATGAAGCAGGAGATCCTGGACGCGCTGGTCAAGGTCGTGGCGCCGCGCGCGATCCTGTGGAAGAACGATTCCGCGATCCGCGAGCTCGAGGGCCTCGAGCGCTATGTGGAGACCGCGTTCGGCGAAGTCCCGGACTTCGTGGAGGTGCCGGAAGGCGGGGTCACGTTCCGCGTGCCGCTGGCGTCCGGACAGAAGACCGGCTGGTATTTCGACCAGGCCGGCAACCGCGCGATGCTGATGCGCCTGGTGCGCAATGCCCGGGTGCTGGACGTCTTCAGCTACGCCGGCAGCTTCGGCCTGCAGGCGGCGCGCGCCGGCGCCGCCGCGGTGACCTGCGTCGATTCGTCGGCGGCGGCGCTCGAGCACGCGGCCGTAACCGCCGCCGCCAATGGGCTCGAGGCGGAACTGCTGCAGGGCGACGGCTTCGACGTGCTGGAGTCGCTGCACGCGGACCGCCGGCGGTTCGACGCGGTCGTGATCGATCCGCCCGCGTTCATCAAGCGGCGCAAGGACCACCCGAAGGGGCTGGCCGCATACCGGCGGCTGAACCAGCTCGCGCTGCAGGCGCTCGATCGCGACGGCCTGCTGCTGTCCTGCTCCTGCTCCTACCACCTCGGGCCGGGCGAACTGACCGATGCGGTGCAGCGCGCGGCGCGGCACCTCGGCCGGTTTGCGCAGCTGATCGGGGTCGGCGCGCAGGCGCCGGACCACCCTGTCCACCCGGCCATCGATGAGACCCGCTACCTGCGCGCCTTCCTGTTCAGGGTGACCGATTCATGCTGACCTATCCCGAGATCGACCCGATCGCACTCGCGATCGGACCCGTCCGGATCCACTGGTACGGCCTCATGTACGTGGTCGGCTTCATCGCCGCCTGGTGGCTCGCGCGGCTGCGCGCGCGGGCGCCCGACTCGACCTGGAAACCGATCGACGTGGACGACCTGATCTTCTTCGCCGCGATCGGCGTGATCGCCGGCGGCCGCCTGGGCTGGGCGCTGTTCTACGGATTCGACGCGTTGCGGGAGAACCCGCTGTCGATCTTCCGCATCTGGGAAGGCGGCATGTCGTTCCACGGAGGGTTGATCGGCGTGATGCTGGCCATTGCGCTGTTCGCCTACCGGCGCGCCCGGAACATCGCCGACGTCTTCGATTTCACCGCGCCGTTGCCGGCGATCGGCCTGTTCTCGGGCCGCATCGGCAACTTCATCAATGGCGAGCTGTGGGGCAAGACCACCGACCTGCCCTGGGGCATGCTGGTCAACGGCGAGGTGCGCCATCCGTCGCAGCTCTACGAAGCAGCGCTCGAGGGCATCGTGCTATTCGCAATCGTCTGGTGGTTCACGTCGAAGCCGCGCGCCCGGCTCGCGCCGTCGGGCCTGTTCCTCGCGGTCTATGCAATGTTCCGCATCCTGGTCGAGTTCGTGCGCCTGCCGGACGATCACATCGATTACCTCGCATTCGGCTGGCTGACGATGGGACAGCTGCTGTCGCTGCCGATGCTGGCGGCGGGCCTCGGGATGCTGGCCTGGGCGTGGAAGCGTCGCGCGCCTTCCGGTAACTTCGCCTGACATGCAGCCCTATCTCGACCTGATGCGCCTGGTGCGCGAGCGCGGCGTGCAAAAGCCCGACCGCACCGGCACCGGCACGCTGTCGGTGTTCGGCCATCAGCTGCGCTTCGATCTGGCCGCCGGCTTCCCGCTGGTGACGACCAAGCGCGTGCACGTGAAGTCCGTGTTCGTCGAGCTGCTGTGGTTCCTGCGCGGCGAGACCAACGTCCGGTGGCTGCGCGAGCAGGGCGTGACCATCTGGGACGAATGGGCGGATGCGGACGGCGAGCTCGGCCCGGTGTACGGGCGGCAATGGCGCGCCTGGCCCGCGGCCGACGGGCGCACGGTGGACCAGATCGCGCGGGTGATCGAGCAGCTGCGGCACGAGCCGGATTCGCGGCGGATCATCGTCAGCGCCTGGAACGTCGGCGAGCTCGAGAAGATGGCGCTGGCGCCCTGCCACGCGTTCTTCCAGTTCTACGTTGCGGACGGGCGCCTGTCCTGCCAGGTGTACCAGCGCAGCTGCGACATCTTCCTCGGCGTGCCGTTCAACATCGCATCCTACGCGCTCCTCACCCACATCCTGGCGCAGCAGGCGGATCTCGCGGTCGGCGAGCTGGTCTGGACCGGCGGCGACTGCCACCTCTACCTGAATCACCTGGCGCAGGCCGACCTGCAGCTGGCGCGCACGCCGCAACCGCTGCCGACGCTGGCGATGCTCCGCCGCCCGCCGGACGTGGCCGGCTACGAGTATCGTGACTTCCAGATCATCGGCTACGAGCCGCATGCCGCGATCCGCGCTCCCGTCGCGGTCTGAGGCCGCCGGCCCGCTGATCCGGGTCCGGCGCTCGAAAATCCACGGCAGCGGCGTGTTCGCGCTCTGCGCGATCCCGCGCGGCACGCGCATCGTCGAGTACGTCGGCGAGCGCGTGTCGCACGCGGAAGCGGACCGCCGTTACGAGGGCCGGCCGGTGAACGACGCGCACACCTTCCTGTTCATCGTCGACGACCGGACGGTCGTCGACGCCGGCGTCGGCGGCAGCGAGGCGCGCTTCATCAATCACTCCTGCAAGCCGAACTGCGAGACGGAGGTCACGCGCGGCCGCATCTGGGTGCGGGCCCGGCGCAGGATCCTGGCGGGCGAAGAGCTGTCCTACGATTACTGCATCGGCCGCGATGCCGATGATCCGCCGGACGTCGACGACATCTTTCGATGCCGCTGCGGCGCGCCGCGCTGCCGCGGAACCATGCTCGTGGGCCGCCCGCCGCGGCGGAAAAAGTGAGCCACCCGCCGGTCGCGGTGGTCGCGATGTCCGACAACGGCGTGATCGGCCGCGACAACCGCCTGCCCTGGCACCTGCCGGATGACCTGAAGCGGTTCAGGTCCCTGACGATGGGTCATGCGCTGCTGATGGGCCGGCGCACGTTCGAGTCGATCGGCCGGCCGCTGCCGGGGCGGCGCAACCTCGTGCTGACGCGCGATCCCGGCTGGCGGGCACCGGGCTGCGAGGCCGTGCCGACGCCCGCCGCGGCGCTGGCCGCAGCCGGCGGGGATAGCCGCCTGTTCGTGATCGGCGGCGCATCGGTCTATCTCGCCTGCTGGGGGCTCGTTGCGCGTGTCGAGCTGACGGAAGTGCACGCGACGATCGCGGGCGACACGCGCCTGGCGGGATTCGACCGCGCCGGCTGGCGCGAGGTGTTCCGCGAGGACCACGCCGCGGACGCCCGGCACGAACATCCCTTCAGCTTCGTCACGCTGACAAGGCGTTGAGCCCTTCTTCGACCAGCGCGACCGCGCGCCAGCAGTCTTCGTAGGAGTTGTAGAGCGGCGCGGGCGCGAGCCGGATGACGTCGGGCTCACGCCAGTCACAGATCAGCCCGCGCGCGAGCAGGCGCTCGAACAGCGCGCGGCCGCCGCCGCGAGAGCCGCACAGGCGCACGGAAAGCTGCGCGCCGCGCCATTGCGGCTCGCGCGGCGTCAAGATCTCGATGCGGTCGCCGAGGCGCTCGTCGAGCAGGCGTTCGAGCCAGCCGGTCAGTTGCAGCGAGCGCGCGCGCAGCGCCGGCAGCCCGGCGGTGGCGAACTGCGCGAGCGAGGCCTGCAGCGGCACCATGCCGAGCAGCGGATGGTTGCTGACCTGCCAGCCGCCGGCGCCCCGGTAGGGCTGAAATTCCGGGGCGAAGTCAAAGCGCGTGCCGAGCTCGTTGCCCCACCAGCCGGCGAGCCGCGGCATGGCTGCGTCGAAATGCCGCTCGTGCACGAACGCGCCCGCGGTCGCGCCGGGCCCGCCGTTCAGGTACTTGTAGGAACACCAGACCGCGAAATCGGCGCCCCAGTCGTGCAGCGACAGCGGCACATTGCCGACCGCATGGGCGAGGTCGAATCCGACGACGGCACCTGCGCGGTGCGCGACCGCGGCCAGCGCGCCGAGATCGAGCAGCTGGCCCGTCAGGTACTGGATGCCCGGCAGCAGCACCAGCGCGAGGCGCGGGCCCTGGCGCTCGATCTCGGCGACCAGGTCCTCGTGCCGCAGCAACTGCTCGCCCGGGCGCGGCCCGACCTGGACCAACGATGCCGCGCGCTCGCGCCCATGCCAGCCGAGCTGCGAGACGACGGCGTAGCGGTCCGACGGGAACGCGCCTTGCTCGATCAGGATCACGTGACGCTCGCGCGTCGGGCGATAGAAGCTCGCCATCAGCAAGTGCAGGTTGATGGTCAGCGAGTTCATCACCACGACTTCGGGGAGCCGCGCGCCGACCAGCGCCGCGAGCGCCGGCGCGAGGCGTTCGTGCAGGTTCAGCCAGTCGGCGCCGGGGTCGTGGTAACCGAGCACGCCGAGCCGCTGCCATTCGGCCATGAACCGGGCGACCTCGTCGGCGGCGCGGCGTGGCTGCAGGCCGAGCGAGTTGCCGCACAGGTAGATCGCGGGCTCTCCGCCCGCGGTCCGCGGAAAATGAAATTCCTCGCGGCGCCTCGTGTGCGGGTCGGCGGCGTCCGCTGCGAGCGCCGTCTCGAGCGACAATTTCGCGCTCATTCGAATTGCACGGGGTACAGCAGCGGCCGCGACGGCGCGGCATCGGCCTGGAAGGCCGGGATCTGCAGGTCGAGCAGGTAGTAGCCGTCCGGAATCACGGCCGGGACCCAGGCGAGTTCCGTGATGCTGGACTGCGGACGCAGGGCTTCGGCCACCCGGCGCGATCCGGCGGGCAGGCCGAAGAAAATACGGTGCGCTGTCAGGCGCCCGCCGTCGTCGGCGCGGTCCGCCGATGGCAGGTCCAGCACGACGTGCTCGATTCCGCGATCGACCAGCCAGGCGGCGGCCTGCCGCGAAAGGTACGGCGCCGGCGCCGCCCCGCGATAGGATCGCAGCGGCCCGTCTGCGCCGCCTGGCAGCGTGCGAATGACCAGCGCGCGCGGTGCCGGGCCCTGATGGCGTGCGGAAGCCACCTGCAGTGCTGCAGCGGTAATGAGCCGATCATCCTCCGCAGGAACCGGATCGCTGCCTTCTTCGGTGGTGGCGGCCGCGACCGGCGCGATCGAAACGACGAGCGCGAACACCACGCCGCCCTTGACGCAATCGGTGACGGCAACGCGCTCGTCGGTCACGTGGCCGACGCACTCCGTGTGCGTGCCGTTGCAATGCGGCGCCAGCGTCACGAGCTCGCAATTGCAACTTCCCCCCGCGCGCGTATCGCCCACGAAGCGACCCGACTCGAATGGCCGGGCGGTGGCGGGGGGGGCGTCGAAACAGGAGGGTTGCGGACCGCCGAATTCCAGCGGAATCGCGATCGAAAGGGGCCTCGCAAAGTCGGCGCTGAGCCGCCGGCCCCCGATCTCGAATCGCGCCATTATCATCGTGTCATTATAGACGCCCGAAGGAACCCGGCAGGCCGCCGCCGGTCTGAAGTACCGGATTGCCCGGAGGAGTCTTGGACATGTCGTTTCGCGCCGGAATCGTGGTTTGCGCACTGCTTTCAGCCGTGCCGGCCCTCGCAAGCGATTCCGGGCTGGAAGAGGCAGCGGCCGCCTGGAAGAAGCACGAAGTGGACCTGCCCTACATGGGCTTCACGACGCGCTACACCTGCAGCGGGCTCAAGAGCAAGGTCAAATTGCTGCTCAAGCACATGGGTGCGCGCGAGGACATCAAGATCCGCGAGCGCGGCTGCGAGTACGGCTACCAGTTCGTCGCCGACTTCCCGCGGCTCAAGCTCGAGTTCTACGCGCCGGAACTGCCCGAACCCGGCACGCGCGACGTGGGCGAACCTGTGCTCGGCGTCTGGAAACCGATCGTCATCAAGAAGAATTCGCCGCGCGGCCTCGAGATGGGCGACTGCGAACTGGTCGAGATCTTCCGCGATCGCGTGATGCCGAAGTTCCTGACGCGCAATGTCCAGGGCGACGTCAACTGCATACCGCACCAGCTGGTCGGCAACCGCATCGACCTGCGTTTCGAGGTGCTGACCGGCGTGGTGCCGGTGGACACGGTCCAGGCCCAGAACCAGGGCCGCTGATCATCCCGATGGCCGCAGGCTTCCCCGGCAGGGAAGCATCAGCGGCTCCTCTTCCCGGTCGAGCCGCAGTGCGCACAAGGTGCCGCCCCAGACACATCCGGTGTCCAGGCAGCGCAGGCCCGGCTCCGACAGGTAGCCGAGCGCCGACCAGTGGCCGAAGACGACCGCGTCGTGGCCGGTGGCCCGCGCCGGGTGCCGGAACCAGGGGATGGCGCCCGCCGGCGCCGTGGCGATGGGTCCCTTGAGTCCGAGCAGCAGGCGCCCGTCGGCATCCACGAATCGCAGTCGCGTCAGGCAATTGACCGTGAACCGCAGGCGCTCGAGGCCTGCAAGCCCCGGCGACCAGCGGTCGGGCTGATCGCCGTACATCCCCGCAAGCAGCGCAACGGGATCGGTGCGGAGCGCCGCCTCGACCTCCCGCGCGCAGGCCTCGGCCACCGTGAGCGTCCATTGCGGTGGCAGGCCGGCGTGGATCAGCGTCCAGCCGAGCGCCGCATCGCGGTGCAACAGCGGCCGCGACGCCAGCCACGACAGCAGGTCCGCGGCATCCGGCGCGTCGAGCACCGCGACCAGTTCCGGCTCGCGGCGGCGCACGGTGGCCGGCGCCCAGGCCAGGGCCAGGAGATGGAGGTCGTGGTTGCCGAGCACGACCGTCACGCAATTCCCGAGTGCGCGCACCTCGCGCAGCACCTCGAGGGATGCCGGCCCGCGATTGACCAAGTCGCCGGTCAGCCAGAGCCGGTCGCGCGCGGCGTCGAAGCGCAGTCGCTCGAGCAGGGCCATGAACTCCGCATGGCAGCCCTGCAGGTCGCCGATCGCGTAGTGGGCCATCGCAGGAACCTCTGAGCTATCCGCGCATGAGGCGCGTTATGCGCGCGCCTTGGCGCGACAAGGCGCACGCCGAAGTCCCATAGCGGGGCCTATGGACGAGGCGAGCAACGCGGTCGTGCCAAGGCACGCGCATAACCCTGCGGGACCGGGCGATTTTCGTCCCTGGCGGCGTCACTCGTCGCTCATGTATCGCTTGATACACATCGCTCCTCGTTTCTTGCCAGGAACGAAAATCGCGCACGGTCGCGCCCATGCGCGGATAGCCCAGAGGTTCCTTAGTGAATCGTGCCGGGAATCGCGAGCGTGAAGGGCGGGATCGGCGCATCGAAGCGCACGCCGTTGTCGGCCAGCATCTGGTAGGAACCCTGCATCGCGCCGACCGGCGTCTCCAGCACGGCGCCGCTCGTGTAGCGGAATCCCTGTCCGGGCATCAGGTGCGGTTGCTCTCCGACCACGCCTTCGCCCCGCACCTCCTGCACCTTGCCGTTGGCGTCGGTGATGACCCAGTGGCGGGTCAGCAGTTTCGCCGGAACGGCGCCGCGGTTGCGGATCGTGATCGTGTAAGCGAACACGTAACGCCGCTCGTCGGGGTCCGACTGGTCCTCGAGATAGCGCGTGTCGACGTCGACCGTGATCAGGTTTTCGCCCGTTTCGTCCATGCGGCGCGCCTAGGGCAGCCGGACGGCGAGCACGTCGCAGGGCGCGGCGTGCAACACCGTGTCTTCGGTGAAATTGACCAGGATCGAGGGGCCGCGGCGCTCGCGGCAGCCGAGCACGATCAGGTCCGCGCGCTGTTCCTGCGCTGCGCGCACGATCTCGGCCTTGACGTTGCCGGCCGCGACCTCCCGGCGGGCCGAGCCGATCCCGAGCTTCGCCGTCAGTTCCGCGAGCCGCAGCCTGGCGCGCTGGACCAGCTCTTCCTCGATCTGCACCGCCGGCAGCAGCGTCTCGCCCATCGGCTCCACGGGCACGTACTCGACGACGTGCAGCACCGTGAGCTCGGCGCCGAGCGTCGCCGCGAGGTCGCGCGCGCGCGCGCCGATCAGCTCGCAATGCTCGCCGAGGTCCACGACCAGCAGGATCCTGCGGTAAATGCTCATGGTGCGCACATTATAGGCCGGCCGGGCCGGGGGCCGGTTGGGCGGCGAGTTTCGCGAACTCGGCGGGCGAGAGCGTCTCGGGCCGCCGGTCGGGGGCGATGCCGGTGGCGTCGAACGCGTCAGGGCCGGCCAGGCCGCGCAGCGAATTCCGGAGCGTCTTGCGGCGCATCGAGAAGGCTGCCGCGACCAGACGCGCGAATCGCGCGCGATCCGGCAGCGGGAAGGGATCCGCGGCATGCGGGATGAGCCGCACGACGGCGGAATCGACCGCGGGCGCCGGCTGGAAGGCCCCGCGGCCGACGCGGAACAGCGCCTCGGCGCTGCAGGCTGCGGCGAGCATCACGGTCAGGCGGCCGTAGACCTTGTTGCCGGGCTTCGCGACGATGCGGTCGACCACTTCCTTCTGCAGCATGAAGTGCATGTCCGCGATGACGGCGTGCGCCTCGAGCAGGTGGAACAGCAGCGGCGTCGAGATGTTGTAGGGCAGATTGCCGCAGATGCGGAGCTTCGCGCCGGCGTCCGCCAGTGCCCGGATATCGAACTCGAGCACGTCGCCCTGGTGCACGACGAGTTCACCGGCGCCGGCGCAGTGCCTCTGCAGTACCGGGATCACGTCGCGGTCGATCTCGATGACGTCGATGCGCCGGCAGCGCTCGAGCAGCGGGCGCGTGAGGGCGCCGCGTCCCGGGCCGATCTCGACGATGCGTTCCCCGGGCTTCGGATCGATGGCGGCGACGATGCGCGCCAGGACGCCCGGGTCGTGCAGGAAATGCTGGCCGAAGCGCTTGCGGGCGCGGATCATCCGAGCTGCAGCGCGAGCTCGATCGCCGCAAACAGGCTGCCGGGGTCGGCGCGCCCGGTGCCCGCGATGTCGAGCGCCGTACCGTGATCCACCGAGGTGCGGCAAAACGGCAGTCCGAGCGTCACGTTGACCGCGCGGCCGAATCCCGCGTGCTTGAGCACCGGCAGGCCCTGGTCGTGATACATCGCGAGCACGGCATCGCAGCCCGCGAGCGTGGCCTGCGTGAATGCCGTGTCGGCGGGCACCGGGCCGCTCGCCGCCAGTCCGCGCGCGCGCGCAGCGGCGATGGCCGGTCCGATCACCTCGATCTCCTCGCGCCCGAGGTGACCGGCCTCGCCGGCGTGCGGGTTGAGGCCGCAGACCAGGATGCGGGGAGCCGGCAGGCGGAAGCGGGTGCGGAGCCCCTGGTCGAGCACGTCGAGGGTCCGTTCGAGCGACTCGCGGGTGATGTGCCGCGCGACTTCCGCGAGCGGCAGGTGCGTGGTCGCGAGCGCCACCCGCAGGTTGCCGGCGACCAGCAGCATCACGGGCCATGCGGCGCCGCTCCTGGCCGCGAGGTACTCGGTGTGGCCGGTGAATGCGATGCCGGCCTCGTTGATCGTCGATTTCTGCACCGGCGCGGTCACCATCGCGGCGAAGTGGCCTTCGATGCAGCCGAACATTGCGGCATCGAGCAGATCGAGCACGTAGCGGGCATTCGCCGGGTCCAGGCGGCCCGGTTGCGCGGGACGCGCGAGCGGCAGCGACAGCACCGGCATCGTGCCGGCGCGGTGCGGCGCGGGCGCGCTGTCGCCGCCCCACGCGGTGATGGTGATCTTCAGGCTGAGCGCGGCGGCACGGGCGGCCAGGAGCCCCGGGTCGCCGGCAAAAACGAGTTCGCACGGCCAGTCGCGCAGCGCCGCTGCGAGTGCCAGGTCCGGGCCGATGCCGGCTGGCTCACCGGTTGTGACGACGATGCGCGGGGTATTCAGGGATTGCGGATCTCGACGTAGGCCTCGTCGCGGAGTCGTCGCAGCCACAGCTCGGTTTCCTCGTCGACCTTGCTCTCGCGCAACGCGGTCAGCACGCGCTGCCGGCGCACTTCGTCGCTCTGGTCGTGCGTGCGCCGTCCCAGCATCTGCACGATATGCCAGCCGAACTGGCTGCGGAACGGTTCGCTGATCTGGTCCTGCCCGAGCGCCGCCAGCACCGACTCGAACTCCGGGTCGAAGACACCGGGCGAGTTCCAGCCGAGGTCGCCGCCGCGGCTGGCGGAACCGGGGTCCTCCGAGGTTACGCTCGCGAGCGCCGCGAAGTCCTCGCCGGCCAGGATGCGCTCGCGCACTGCTGCGAGCCGCTGGCGGGTGGTGGCATCGTCCTGCACCTCGTTCGGGCGCATCAGGATATGGCGCGAGTGCAGCTGCTCGACCAGCATCGGGCCGGTGTCACCGCCGCGCGTCTCGTCGAGCCGCACGATGTGGAAGCCGGTCGGCGTCCGCACCGGCTCGCTGACGTCGCCGGTTTTCATCCCGACCACCAGCTCGGCGATGAACTGCGGCAGCTGGCCGAGCTGCCGCCAGCCGAGCTTGCCGCGCTCGAGCGCTGACTGCGCCTGGGAATAGGCGAGCGCGAGCTGGCCGAAGTCCTCGCCGCCGCGCGCGCGCGCGTGAATCTCGCGCGCCAGGTCCTCGACCTTCGCGACCTGCTCGGAGGTTGCCGACTCCGGCAGCGACAGCAGGATGTGGGAGACGTCGAACTCCGTGCTCTCGTCGGCCTGGCCGGCCTGGCGTTCGAGCGCCTGCTCGAGCTCGCGCGGCGACACGTAGATGCGCGGGTACACGTCGCGCTGGCGCAGCAGCGACATCGTGATCTCGCGCCGCATCTCGTCGCGGTAGCTCGCGTAATCGATGCCCTGCCCGGCAAGCACGACCGGCATCTGCTCGAACGGGATGCCATTGCGCTCGGCAACGTCGCGCAGCGATTCGTTCAGCAGTTCGTCCGGCACCTGGACGCCGAGGCGCCCCGCGCGCTGCACCTGGATCTCCTGCAGCACGAGGCGCTCGAGCACCTGCTGGCGCAGGACGTCCGCGGGCGGCATCTGCGTGCCCTGGCTCTGCAGGCGGTCCGTGATCATCGCCATCTGGCTGTCCAGCTGGCTCTGCAGGACGATGCCCTCGTTGACGATCGCAATCACGCGGTCGAGCGCGACGCCGCTGGTCGAGAGCTCGCGTGTCTGGGCGAGGGCGGCGCCGGACAGCGTGAACGCGACGATGGCGGTGGTCAGGAATCGGATCATGGTGTGCCCGGGTCAGGGTGTGGGGACGGCGGAGCCGGGGGAGTATCCACGAATGCCCTGCCGCAGGAAAGTATCGTTGCGGGATCCGACCGAGGAAAGCCCCTTGAGTTCCACCTGCAGCAGGATGGCGTTGTCGCTTTCTCCCGTGCGGTTCGACACATAGCGCCGCCCGATCAGACGGATGCCCCAGCAGCAGCCGCTGTACTCGAAACCGGCGAAGCGGTCGATCGACTGGCTCTCCTTGGTCGAATAGACCTGGCGCGCGAACACCTGCCAGGAACGCGACAGCCGCCACGCCACCGACGCGTCCCACTGCTCGAGCAGCGCTTCGCGATAGCGATAGCCGAGGTTCACGACCGTGTCGGGGCGCGGCTGGTACTGCACCCGCGCCTGCCCGAGCAGCGTGTTCGATTCACTGCGATCCCATTCCATCGCGATCCGCGCGCTCCAGTCGCGCCAGGCCGTCATCTCGATCTCGCCGACCAGGTTCGAGGTGTTGCGGGATTCCGGCAGTTCGCCGGGCAGCGTGACCTCCGGGCTCTCGAAATAGAATCGCTGGCCGATGGTCGCGGCCAGGTACTGGCGGCCGGATTCGGCGTTCGTCAGGCGCGTCGTCACGCCGGCCGCGAGTTCGTTGGCGTCGCCGAGCCGGTCCGCGCCGACATAGCGGTTGGTGCGGAACAGCTGCACGAGGTTGAGGTCCGGCAGCGCGGTGTCGAACACCGGCAACTCGTCCTGGTCCCGGAACGGGATCCAGGTGTAGCGCAGCCGCGGCTCAAGGGTCTGCATCAGCTGCTTGCGCGAACCCGCCTGGCGCTCGAACACGAGCCCGGCGTCGAGCGAGACGATCGGCGCTTCGCGATCGAGCGTATCGTCCTCGCCGGGCGGCAGGTCGGAGAGGCGGTAGGCGGTGAAATTCCACGCCGCGCTCGGCTCGATGTAATAACCGGGCCGGCGCAGCGAGAGCGCGACGCGCGGGGTCAGGTCCATGCGCAGGCCCGTCACCCCCACGTCGCGGTCGAACCAGGTCGTCTCGGCGTCGAGCGATGCCGCGAGCCGGTCGCCCGCCGCGGTCCACAGACCGGTGAACGAGAGCTGCGGCAGCCGCGAATACGGCCGCGAGCCCGGGTCGACCGTCTGGTCGATCGTCTGGAAATCCTGCAGGCGCCCGTCGAAGCGCCAGCCGCCGCCGAGCCACGCGAGGTGCACGTAGCGATCGAGGTAGGTGACGCTGGTGCCGTCCGGCCCCTGGCTGAAGTCCTCGAAGTACTGGCCGTCGCTCGCATCCGCGAGGCTCGCGTCGATGCGCAGCCGCTCGCCGAAGCTGGTCCGGTGCCAGAGTTCGCTGAGGCGGCGGTCGCTGCCCTCGAGGTCGTCGCCCGGCAGGAATCGCGTGTCGACGTGCCCCCGGCTGCGTTCGGTCAGGTAACGAAACTCCGTATGGATGCCGGCGCCGCGCCGCGACAGGAAGAACGGGGTCAGCGTCATGTCGTAGTTCGGTGCCAGGTTGCGGTAATACGGAATGCCGAGTTCGAAGCCGCTCTTGTCCGTGTTGCCGAACGAGGGGAACAGGAAGCCGGACTTGCGCGCATTGCCGACGGGGAAGGAAATCACGGGCGCGTAGAGGATCGGCACGCCCTTCAGCTCGATGCGGACGTTGCGGCCCTTGCCCTGCTGCCGCTGCTGGTCGATGTCGATCGCGGAGGCGTACAGGAACCAGTCCTCGTTGCCGGCCGGGCAGGTCGTGAAGCTCACCTTGCGCAGCTTGATCTCGCCCGCCTCGTTCATGTCGACCGATGCCGCGGAACCGCGCGCGGGCCGCGCTGGCATCTCGAACTCGGCGCCGATGAATTTGCCGGTGCCGTCCGCATCCCAGGAACCGTTGCCACCCTTGACGCGCAGGTCCGGCGAGCGGTACTCGACGTTGCCTTCGACCGTGAAGTGCCGCTCCGACGCGTCATAGGTGGCGGACTCGGCGCTCACCTCGCGCCGGCCCTGGCGGATGACGACCCCGTTGGTCAGCTTTGCGTCGCCTTCGCGCGTGAGTTCGGCGCCGCCGCTCGTGACCGTCACCGGCAGGTCCTTCGAATCGCCGGTGTCGGCGTCGAGGTCGCCGGCAGCGGGGGGCACCGCTTCCGCTGCTGCATCCGGCGGTGGCCACGGGCACTGCTCGGCCGCCGCCTGCGGCAGCGTTAACGCAACGGCGAACAATGCAATGAGGCTGCGCGGTAGCACTTGAGCTTCGAAGTCTATAATGCGAGCCCCCCGGCCGTCGCCTGCGCATGACATCGAACGACAACGCCGATCCGCGGCTGCAAAGCCTCGAACGCTGGATTGCGGGCCTGCCCGGCCCGCCGGTCGAGCGCATCGCGCCC
This sequence comes from Steroidobacteraceae bacterium, assembly GCA_050179155.1. Lineage (GTDB taxonomy): Bacteria > Pseudomonadota > Gammaproteobacteria > Steroidobacterales > Steroidobacteraceae > SCUD01. Next base: position 54,710 of record JBFXFJ010000003.1, on the reverse strand, counting down.
GCCTCCGCGGACGCGAGCTTTCGCCGCTATTTCCGCATCCACCGCGCGGGCGGCACGCAGATCGCGATGGACGCACCGCCCGCGCGGGAGAGCCTCGACGCGTGGCTCCGGGTCGCGCGGATCCTCGCGGCGACCGGGGTGCAGGTGCCGCCGGTGCTGGCCGTGGATGCCGAGCAGGGTTTCGTGCTGATCGGGGACCTCGGCCGGCAGCACTATCTTGAGGCGCTCGCTGGCGGCGCCGACCCGGAGGCGCTGTACGCGGACGCGATCGATGCCCTGGTGCGCATGCAGTCGGGCGGCGCGGCCTCTGCGACCGAGCTTCCGCCCTATGACCGCGAGCTGCTGATGCGGGAGCTGGCGCTGTTCCCGGAGTGGTTCGTCGCGCGCCATCTCGGGCTCTCGCCCGATGCGGCCGAAAGGCGCGCGATGGCGGCGGCCTTCGACTGGCTCTGCGACCAGGCGCTCGCCCAGCCCGAAGTGCTCGTGCACCGCGACTATCACTCGCGCAACCTGATGGTCCGGCCCGAGGGCAATCCCGGCATCGTGGATTTCCAGGACGCGGTGCGCGGACCGGTCAGCTACGACCTCGTATCACTGCTCAAGGATTGCTACATCGTCTGGCCGCGCAAGCAGCTGCTCGCCTGGCTCGACCTCTATCGCACGAAGGCGGCGGACGCGGGACTCGACGTCGGCGTGGATCGCAACGAGTTCCTGCAGTGGTTCGACCGCATGGGACTGCAGCGCCACCTGAAGGTGCTCGGCATCTTCGCGCGCCTGTGGCACCGCGACGGCAAGCCCGGCTATCTCGGCGACCTGCCGCGCGTGCTGGAATACACGCTGGAAGCGAGCGCCGCGGAGCCGGCGCTGGCGGAGTTCGACGCATTCCTGCGCAAGCGCATCGTGCCGGCCTTTGCGAGCGCCGCGCGCCGCACGGGAATTCCGCGGTGAGGGCCATGATACTCGCCGCCGGCCGCGGCGAGCGCATGCGCCCGCTGACCGACCGGCTGCCCAAGCCGCTGCTGGAAGCGGGCGGCCACCGGCTGATCGAATATCACCTGGCCGCGCTCGCGCAGCACGGCATCTCCGAGATCGTCGTCAACCTGTCCTGGCTCGGCGAGCGGATCCGCGAGGCGCTCGGCGACGGCAGCCGCTATGGCGTTTCGGTCCATTACAGCGCGGAGGGTTCCGAGCCCTTTGGCACCGGCGGCGGATTGTTCGCGGCGCTGCCGCTGCTCGGCGCGGATCCGTTCCTGGTCATCAACGGCGATGTCTGGACCGACCTCCCGCTCGAGGCGCTGCAGCGGCCGGCCGGCTCGCTCGCGCATCTCGTGCTGGTTCCCAATCCCGCCCATCACCCGGAGGGCGACCTCGGCTTCGGCCTGACCTATTCCGGCGTTTCGGTGCTCGACCCGCGTCTGTTCGAGGGCTGCAGTCCGGGCGCGTTTCCGCTCAAGCCGCTGCTCGAGCGCGCGCAACAGGCGGGGCGACTCACGAGCCAGCGCCATGCTGGCGCCTGGACCGACGTCGGCACGCCCGAGCGCCTGGCGGCCCTCGACGCCCAGCTTCGTCTCGGCCAGCTGCGCCATCCGGTCCTCGCGTCCCCGGTCGGCTAGAATGACGGCGTGCCCGGTGCCCGTCTGAATGCAAGTGACTGATTTAAAAGGAATTCCAGTCCAGGTCGAGTTGCGTTCCGCGCGCAGCGGCGAGAAGTACGTGACACCGCAGGGGTTCACGGCGATCCGCGACGGCATCAAGCGCCAGGCGGCGGACGGGGCGCCGGCGCCCGGCCCGAAGCCGCGCTGGCTGCGCGCGCCGATGCCAGCGGGCGCGCGCTTCGATGCATTGCGAGGCACCGTGCGCGAACACCGCCTCAGCACGGTCTGCGAGGAAGCGCACTGCCCGAACATCGGCGAGTGCTGGAACGCCGGGACCGCGACGCTGATGCTGATGGGCGCCGTGTGCACGCGCGCCTGCCGCTTCTGCGCCGTCGACACCGGCAACCCGCGCGGCTGGCTCGATCCGGACGAGCCCGCGAATGCGGCGCGCACGGTCGCGCTGATGAATCTCGGATACGTGGTGCTGACCTCCGTCGACCGCGACGATCTTGAGGATGGAGGAGCGGGCCATTTTGCAGCCTGCGTGCGTGCGATCAGGGCCGCGAGTCCGCGCACCGCGGTCGAGGCGCTGACGCCCGATTTCCAGGGCGTGCGGGCCGACGTCGAAACGGTGGTCGACTCCGGTGTCCAGGTGTTCGCGCAGAATGTCGAGACGGTCGAGCGGCTGACGCATCCGGTGCGCGATCCGCGCGCGGGGTACCGCCAGACGCTCGACGTGCTGGCGCACGCCAAGCGGCATCGCCCGGCGGTGCTGACCAAGACCAGCCTGATGCTGGGCCTCGGCGAGACCGCGGATGAGCTGCTCGCGACGATGGACGACCTGCGCGCGATCGGCTGCGACCTGCTGACGCTCGGACAGTACCTGCGCCCGACCGCCCAGCACCTGCCGGTGGCGCGGTTCGTGCCGCCGGAGGAATTCGCGAGGCTGCGCGAAGCCGCGCTCGCGCGCGGATTCCTCGAGTGCGTCTCCGGTCCGATGGTGCGATCGAGCTATCGTGCCGAGCGCGCGCTTGCCGGCAACAATTGCGGGATCACCTGATGCATCCGTTTCCGCATCATTATCACGTGCGGGTCGGCGCGACGCCCGAGGGCGTGATCCGCCTCTCGGGCGAGGGGCTGCCGGAACTCGCATCCATGCCGCCGCCGGAATTCGACGGCCCCGGCGGCTACTGGTCGCCGGAGACCCTGCTGCTCGCGGCCGTCGCCGACTGTTTCGTGCTGACTTTCCGGGCGATCGCGCGCGGATCGCGCCTCGAATGGCGCGAACTGGCGGCCGAGACCGATGGGCTGCTCGAGCGTGCCGACGGCAACAGCCGGTTCACGCAGTTCCACACCCGTGCCCGGCTGGTCGTTCCGCCCGGCACCGACGTCGCGCGCGCGCGCGCGCTCATGGAGAAGGCGGAGAAGGGCTGCCTGATCTCCAACTCGCTGACGGCCTCGCGCCATCTGGAGTGCGAGATCGTCGAGGCGGCATGAACGCCATCCTGCGCTGGCTCGGCCGCGCCGAGTACGCGCCGACCTGGCGCGCGATGCAGTCTTTCACGGACACGCGCGACGCCGGCACGCCGGACGAAGCCTGGTTCCTCGAGCATGCGCCGGTGTTCACGCAGGGCCTGAATGGCCGGCCCGAGCACCTGCTCGCGACCGGCGACATCCCGGTGGTCGGCATCGACCGCGGCGGGCAGGTGACCTACCACGGCCCCGGCCAGCTCGTCGTCTACGCGATGATCGACCTGCGCCGCCGCGGCATCGGCGTGCGCGAGCTGGTCGTCGCGCTCGAGAACGCCGTCGTCGCGCTCGCGGCCCGGCACGGGATCGCGGCCGCCGGGCGGCGCGACGCGCCCGGCGTCTACGTCGGCGACCGGAAGCTCGCGAGCCTGGGCCTGCGGGTCCGGCGAGGCTGCAGCTACCACGGGCTCGCGCTCAACGTGGACATGGATCTCGAGCCGTTCGGACGCATCAATCCCTGCGGGATGGCCGGGCTCGCGATGACGCAGCTGGCGGCGGAGGGCGTGTCGATGGACGTGCGGGGCGTCGCGCAGGAACTCGCGCCGCTCGTCTGCGAGGCGCTTGGACTCGAATGGGACGGCGACTGGTCTCAGAGCGCGACCAGGACGACGCCGCTGTCGGTCAGGTCCTGATAAATGCTGTCGAGCTGCGCGCGGCTCTCGGCGCGGATCGTGTAGGTCAGCGCGAGGAAACGCCCTTCGCGGCTCATGCGTTCGCTGATCTGCGAGGCTGCGAGCCGGCCCGCATGGCGCTCGACGATCGCGAGCGTCAGGGTCCGGAACGACTCCGAATCGCGGCCCATGACCTTGATCGGGAAATCGCAGGGAAACTGGAACAGCTCGTCGGCGTCGCTCATGCGGGCAGCAAAGTCGAGAATTCCTCCAGCGTCGCGCGAAAACCGGCTTGGATGGCGCGGAATACCGGTCCCGGCTTGCCGTCGGCGACCGCCCGGCCGTCGAGCATCGTCACAGCGCGGATGCCGCCGCCGGCGGAGGCGATGAGGATCTCGTCCGCGTTACGCAACTGTGCCTCGGCAACCGGCCGCCGCTCGGACGCGACGCCGGCGCGCGCGGCAAGCTCGAACAGGACGCCGCGGGTCGTGCCCGGCAGGATGGCATTCGTCTGCGGCGGCGTCAGCAGGCCACCTTCCTTCACCACGTGCGTGCTGCTGGTGCTGCCCTCGGTCACCCAGCCATTGCGCAGCAGGATCGATTCCGTGGCCCCGGCGTCCGCGGCCTGCCAGCGATGCAGGACATTGCCGAGCAGCGAGGTGGTCTTGATGTCGCAACGCGACCAGCGCAGGTCCTCGGCCGTGATCGCCGAGGTGCCGCGTTCGATGACCGTTGCGGACATCGCGGCGAGTGGCGAGACGCAGGCGAACACGGTCGGGCGCACGCCGTGCTTTGGCACGTGGTTGCGCTCCGGCTCGACCCCGCGCGTCACCTGTACGTACAGCAGCAGGTCGCCGCCGCCGTTGCCGTGCACGAGGCTGCCGAACGCCGCGAGCCAGCCGTTGCGGTCGAGTACCGGCGCCATGCGGATCTCGAGCAGGCTGCGGTTGAGCCGTTCGAGGTGCTCGTCGAGCCGGTAGGCGCGGCTGCCGTAGACCGGCAACACCTCATAGACGCCGTCGCCGAACAGGAAGCCGCGATCGAGCGGCGAGATGTGCGCTTCCGGAAGCGGCAGCAGCCGACCGTCGAGCCAGACCAGCGGCAGCGGCATCGGGCGGGCCTCAGGCGAACCAGGACAGGATCGTGTCCCAGATCCTGCGGAAAATGTTGCCGCGCGGCACGTCCGCGAGCGGTTGCAGCGGCGCCTCGGCGACGACCTCGCCGTCCACCAGGGCCCGCACGACGCCGACCTGGTCGGCGACCGTGAGCGGGGCGAACACCTTGGGCGCCAGCTCGAGCTTCAGTTCCACCCGGTCGGCCTGGCCGCGCGGCAGCGTGACCTTGAAATCGCCGGCAACACCGACGGCTGCGCGCCCGCCGCGCGCCTTGTAGATGCGGTGCACCGCCATTTCCTTGCCGGCAGGCTGCAGCACGCGGGTCTCGAAGAAGCTGAAGCCGTAGTTGAGGAGCGCCAGGCTTGCGTCCTCGCGCGCTTTCTCGTTCTTCGTGCCCATGACGACGGCGATCATCCGCGTGCCCTCGCGCTCTGCGGAAGACACCAGGCAGTAACCGGCTGCCTCGGTCATGCCGGTCTTGACGCCATCCACGCTCGGATCCCGGAACAGGAGCCCGTTGCGGTTCGGCTGGCGGATGTTGTTCCAGGTGAATTCGCGCTGCGAATACCAGCGGTAGTAGTCCGGGAATTCGTCGATCAGCGCGCGCGTGAGGCGGGCGATGTCCTCGGCCGACATCTGGTGGTTCGTGCCCGGCAGGCCGGTCGCGTTCTGGAAGTGGCTGTTCTTCATGCCGAGCCGTTCGGCGTACTGGTTCATGAGGGCCGCGAAAGTTTCCTCGGTGCCCGCGATCGCCTCGGCGAGCGCAATGGACGCATCATTGCCGCTCTGGACGATCATGCCCTGGATCAGCACCTCGGCCGGCACGCGCGAGCCGACCTCCAGAAATGTGTCCGAGCCCTCCGCACGCCAGGCCTTCTCGCTGATGGGCACCAGCGTGTCGAGCTTCAGCTTGCCGTCCTGCAGGGCGTGGAACACTGCATAAGCGGTCATCAGCTTGGTGATGCTCGCCGGCTCCACGCGCGCATCCGCGCGGTGGGCTGCGAGCGTGGTCCCGCTCGACTGGTCGACCAGTATCCAGGATGTGGCCTCGAGCGTCGGCGGCGGCGGCAGCGGCGGTTCATCGGCGCGGGCGAGGGCGGAGGCGTTCAGCAGCAGGACGGCGAGCAGGATTCTCAATGGATACCTCACGGTTTGCAGATTCTAGTCCACGACGAGGCGCGGCGACTCGGCTCCGGCGGCGCGCAGCCGCTCGATCAGCAGGTCGAACTCGGCGACGCTCGCCACCGGCCCGGCGCGCACGCGAAACAGACGCCGGCCATCGACCCGCGCTTCGCTGATGCTGACTCCCGCCACGCCTGACTCGCGCAGCCGGGCAGCGAGACGCCGCGCGTTGTCTTCCTCGGCGAATGCGCCGGCCTGCGCATAGAAGCGGTCGGCGGACGGCGGCGCGGGCGCCGCGCCTGCCGACGAGAGACTGCGGACTTCGACCATGGCCGTGCCGGTGCGGATCATGTCGAGCCGTTCGGCCGCGGCCCGGGACAGGTCGATGATCCGGTTCTTGCTGAATGGACCGCGGTCGTTGAGGCGGACCTCGACACTCCGGCCGTTCTGCAGGTTGGTCACGCGCACCCAGGCGGGCAACGGCAGCGTCGGGTGGGCGCCGGTCATCGCCTGCATGTCGTAGGTCTCGCCGGTCGCGGTGCGCTTGCCGTGGAAGTCCGGCCCGTACCACGACGCGACCCCCTGTTCGACGTAACCCGCGGAGGATTCGAGCACGACGTAGCGCCGGCCATTCACTTCATAGAACGGGGGATTGCCGTTCCTGGCCCGGGGCTCGTCGCGCGGCGTGTCGCGCGGCGTCGTCGCGCAGCCCGCGATCGCGAGCAGCAGCAGGATTGCCGCAGGCGCCAGCGCGCGCTTCATGGCGCCGGGGGCACCAGCGACTCGATGCGCCGGCCGAGGTCGTTGACCGCAAGCCCGTAAAGGATGCTGCGGTTGTAGCGGGTAATGACGCCGAAATTGTGGAAGCCGGCGCGAAGTTCCGGCCCGGTATCGCCGTCCACGCGGATGAACAGTGCCGGCGCCTTGTCGGGGAGCGTCGTGTCGAAGGCCAGTCCGCGATCGCGCAGCGCTTTGACCGTCGTGTCGGGCGCGAGCGGCCCCGGCACCAGGCCGCTGGCAACGGGAAACCACAGCGACGCAGGCGCGACCACAGGCTCGCCGGCGCGCCAGCCGTGCTTCTCGAGATAGTTCGCCACGCTGGCGATGACGTCGTCCCAGCTGCCCCAGAGGTCGCGCTTGTCGTCGCCGTCGCCGTCCACTGCATAGGCGCGGTAGCTGCGCGGCATGAACTGCGCCGATCCCATGGCGCCGGCGTAGGAGCCCTGCACGGTCGCGATATCGACCTGCTCCTCGCGGGCGAGGAGCAGGAACTGCTCCAGTTCGGCGCGGAAATAGCTGCTGCGCGGCGGGTAGTCGAATGCCAGCGTCGCCAGCGCGTCGATCACGCGGTAGCGGCCGGTGATGCGCCCGAAATACGTTTCGGCGCCGAGGATGCCGACGATCACGTGCTGCGCGACGCCGGTCTGCTGCCCGATGGCCGCGAGCCGGTCCCGATGCTCGATCCAGAACTCCACGCCCGCCGCGATCCGCTCCGCCGTGAGGAAATGGTCGCGGTAGCGGTGCCAGGGCAGCACCGACTCCGCGGGCTTGCTGATCAGCTCGATGATGCGCGGCTGGCTGGTGGCATCGGCCAGCACCGCGTCGAGCCAGGCGGCGTCGAAATCGTGCTTGCGCCGCATCTCCGCGGCGAACTCGCGCACGTCCGCGCGCGCGGCATCGAGCGCCGCGGCGGCGGGGACCTGGGCGGCGAGCGCCAGGGCAAGGAGAATCGTTCGCAGCGTCCCTGTCGCGGCCGGCATCGTCACCCTAGGAGCTTTCTGCTGGAGTACAGCGACATCAGGATACCGAAGCCGGCCATCAGGGTCACGAACGAAGTGCCGCCGTAGCTGACGAGCGGCAGCGGCACGCCGACGACGGGCAGGAGCCCGGTCACCATCCCCGCGTTGACGAATGCGTAGACGAAGAACGTCAGCGCGATGCTGCCGGACAGGAGCCGCGCAAAGGCGTCGCGGCACTGGGTCGCCATGTAAAGGCCGCGCCCGACGATGAACAGGTAGCCGATCAGGAGCGCGATCAGGCCCAGCAGGCCGAGTTCCTCGCCGATCACGGCGTAGATGAAATCGGTCGAACGCTCCGGCAGGAACTCGAGCTGCGCCTGGCTGCCGTTGGTCCAGCCCTTGCCGAACACGCCACCCGAGCCGATCGCGATCTGCGACTGGATGATGTGGTAGCCGGCGCCGAGCGCGTCGCTCTGCGGGTCGAGCAGCGTCAGCACGCGCTGGCGCTGGTAATCGTGCATCAGGAAGCGCCAGACCAGTGGCACCGCCGCGCCGACCACCGCCGCGCCGCCGAGCAGGTAGGTCCAGGGCAGGCCGCCCATCACCAGCACGATCAGGCCGGCGGCGGCGACCAGGAGCGCCGTGCCGAGGTCCGGCTGTTCGGCGATCAGCAGCGCCGGCACCAGTACGACCAGCAGCATGATCGCCACGTCCCGCAGCGACGGCGGCAGCGGCCGCTGGTACAGGTACCAGGCGCACATCATCGGCACGCCGAGTTTCAGTATCTCGGATGGCTGGAAGCGCACGAAGCCGAGGTCGAGCCAGCGCTGCGCGCCCTTGCCGACGTCGCCCGCGACCGCGACCACGGCCAGCAGCAGCAGGCCGAGCGCATAGGCGGCGGGGGACAGCATGCGGAAGAAGTGATCCGGCACCTGCGCCAGCGCGATCATGACCGCGAACCCGATGCCGAGCCGTGCGAGCTGGTTGAACCAGAGCGCCGTGTTGTCGCCGGCCGCGCTGTAGAGGATGAACAGGCCGAAGACACTGACGGCGACCAGGCCCGACAGCAGCATGCCGTCCAGGTGCAGCGCTCGCAGCAGCCGGGCGGTCGCCGTGACCGTGCGGCGGGTGCGCGAAGCGCCGAGTTCGCCGTACATCATTGCGGCTTTTCCGCCAGGTAGGCGTCGAAGATCGCGCGCGCGATCGGCGCCGCCACCGAGCTGCCGTGGCCGCCGTTCTCGACCAGCACGGCGATCGCGAGCGCGGGCTTGTCCGCCGGCGCAAACGCGACGAACAGCGCGTGGTCGCGCAGCCGCTCGGCGACGGTCTTCTCGTCGTACTTCTCGGTCTGGCCGACCGAGTACACCTGGGCCGTCCCGGTCTTGCCGGCGATCGAATAGGCCGCGCCGCGCGAGGCGCGCACCGCCGTGCCGCGCGCACCGCTCGTGACCGCAACCATCGCGTCGACGATGGTTTCCCAGTTCGCGCGGTTCTTCAGTTCGACCGGCGCCAGCGGCTCGGGCCTGCGTTCCTCGACCGCGCCGGTCGCCGGATCGACCAGCGCGCGCACCAGCCGCGGCCGGAAGTGCTGTCCGCGCGTGGCGAGCAGCGCCGTCGCGTTGGCGAGCTGCAGGATGGTCGCGGTCCAGTAGCCCTGGCCGATGCCGATGATGACGGTTTCGCCCGGGAACCAGACCTGCTGCTCGCGCCGCGCGAACGCGGTCTTCTTCCATTGCGGCGACGGCATGATGCCGCCGCGCTCGCCGCCGATGTCGATGCCGGTCGGCTCGCCGAAGCCGATCCGGTTCATGGCGTCGTGGATGCGCTCGATGCCGAGCGTGTTCGCGAGCCGGTAGAAATAGACGTCGCAGGACTGCATCACCGCGCTTTCCATATCCACGGTGCCGTGGCCCTCGCGCTTCCAGTCGCGGAAGCGGTGGCGCGAGCCCGGCAGCGAGAAATGGCCGGGGCAGTAGATCGTGTCCTCGGGCTTGACGACGTCGTACTCGAGGCCGGCCAGCGCCATCACCGGCTTGATCGTCGATCCGGGCGGGTAGGTGCCTCGCAGCACGCGGTTGAACAGGGGCTGGTCCGGGTTCTCGGTCAGCGCGACGTAGTCGCTGCGCGAGATGCCGCGCGCGAAGCCGTTCGGGTCGAATGACGGCAGGCTCGCGAACACCAGCACGTCGCCGGTCCACGGATCGATGGCGACCACGGCGCCGCGGCGCCCGGCCATCGCCTCCTCGGCAACGCGCTGCAGCTCGATGTCGAGCGTGAGGCGCAGCTCGCGCCCCGATTGCGGCTCACGGCTCTGAAGTTCCGCGTCCGTGCCCTCCGGCAGCTTGACCGGCCTTCCCTCGGCGTTCACCAGCACCTCGCGGTAGCCGCCGACGCCCAGCAACTGGTCCTCGTACGAGCGCTCGATGCCGGTCTTGCCGATCACGCCGGTGCCGAAATACCGCTCGCGGTCCACGCGCTCGAGGTCATCCTCGCTGATCGTGCCCACGTAACCGAGCGCGTGCGCGCCGATCGGCCCGTAGGGATAGTGACGCGCCATGCGCGTCTCGAGGAACACGCCCGGCAGCTCGTGGCGATGCACGGCGTAGCGCGCGATTTCCTCGTCGTCGAGCTGCAGCAGGATCGGCACGGCCTCGAACGAGCGCCGCGACAGCACCAGCCGGCGCACGCGGCCCGCATCCTCGGCCTCGAGCAGGCCGAAACGCCCGAGCCGCGCGAGCGTGAGGTCGAGGTTGCCGGCCTGCTCGCGCACGAGTTCCAGCTGGTAGGCAGGCGTGTTCTCGGCGATGACCCGGCCGGCGCGGTCGAAGATCACGCCGCGGTTCGGCGGCAGCGGCTCGATGCGCGCGCGGTTGCCCTGCGACAGCTCGAAGTAATGCTGGTGCTGCAGCACCTGCAGCCAGAAAGCGCGCCCGGACAGCAGCAGCACGAGCGCCACGACGACGCCGGCGGCGAACATCGCGCGCTGCAGGAAGATCCGCTGCTCGAGGGCGTCGTCCTTGATGCGGACCCGGCGCACGGCGGCCCCCGGCCTAGCGCCGCGCCGTGATGCGCGAATAGAGGCCCGTGACCAGCGGCCAGCAGGCGGCACCGACCAGGACCGCGAGCCAGCGGCGCCAGTCGGTGACCGGGTGACCGGCGACGCCGTCCAGCCAGAACAGCAGGAACTCGTACAGGAACAGCAGCGCGAGGACCACCGCCGACTGCTGCAGCGGCGGAAACGCGCGCACCTGCAGCCGCAATTTCGAGGCGACGTAGATGATGACGATCAGCGCGAGCGCATGCTGCCCGAGCAGCACGCCCTTGAACGCGTCGAGGGCGAGCCCGGCGCCCCAGGCATAGAAGAGCCCGGTCAGGCGGGGTGACAGCAGCGTGAACCACAGCACGGTCAGTGCGACGAAGTCCGGCCGCACCAGCTCGAGCCAGCCGGGCAGGGGCAGGACGGTTGCGACCAGCGCCGCGAGTGTCACCGCGAGGATGCGCGGCCAGCCCAGGTTCGTGCGCGCGTGCCGTGCCACGGTCAGTTTTCCTGCGCCGCCGGTTCCGCTTCGGACTCCGGCTCGACTACGGCGTTGTCGAACCAGACCAGCAGGATCTCGGGATCCCGGTCGAGGGCGGCGAGCGGCTCGGCCTCGACCGCGAGCAGCGGCCGGCCGGGATCGCGGCTGACCGCGGTGACGCGCGCGACCGGATAACCGGGTGGATACACGCCGCCGAGTCCGGAGCTGACCAGCAGGTCGCCGTCGACGACGTCCGCGTTCTGCGGCAGGTAGGGCAGCGAGAGCAGGCCGGAACGCCCGGTGCCGAGGGCGATGGTGCGGGCGCCCGTGCGATTGACCTGCACCGGGATCGCATGCTCCGGGTCCGAGATCAGGATGACTTCCGCCGACACGGGCCCGGCGCGCGTGACCTGGCCGAAGATACCGTTGGCGTCGAGCGCCGCCTGGCCGCGGAAGACGCCGTCCCGGCTGCCCTTGTTGACCAGCACGCGCTGGCGGAACGGATCGAGGTCGACGCGCACGATCTCGGCGACCAGCGTGCGCTGCACGACGCGCGACGAGCTTTCGCGGGCCGCGCGCAGGCGCTGGTTCTCCTGCTCGAGCGAATCGAAGCGCATCAGCTTGAGGCGCAGCACCAGGTTGTCCGAGGCGAGCCGGACGTTGTCCGCCTCGATGCGGGAGCGGGAGGCGAAGGACTCGCGGGTCGCGGTCCAGGCGGCGAGTGGCGCCTGTACGGCCCACTGGAACGGATAGACCGCGGCCGACATCCAGTCGCGGATCACGGCGAGTTGGTGCTGGCGATGGTCGGCGACCATGAGGCCTGCCGACAGGATTGCGAGCACGATCAGGCGCAGGCCGAGGGCGGGGCCGCCGAGCAGCAATGGCCGAGAATCGGGCTCGTGTGTGGCCAATGGGGCCTCTAGCCGAGGCCGAACAGCCCCGGATGCTCCTCGGACAATTCGAGGATTCGGCCGCCGCCGCGGGCGACGCAGGTCAGCGGGTCCTCGGCGATCACGACCGGCAGCCCGGTCTCCTCCATCAGGAGCTTGTCGATGTCTTTCAGGAGCGCGCCGCCGCCGGTCAGCACGATGCCGCGCTCCGCGACGTCGGCGCCGAGCTCGGGCGGCGTCTGCTCGAGCGCTTTCTTGACGGCCTGCACGATGCCCTGCAGCGGTTCCTGCAGCGCTTCGAGGATCTCGTTGGAATTGAGCGTGAAGCTGCGCGGCACGCCCTCGGACAGGTTGCGGCCCTTGACCGACAACTCGCGCACCTGCTGGCCGGGGTAGGCGGAGCCGATCTCGATCTTGATGCGTTCGGCCGTCGCTTCGCCGATCAGGATGCCGTAGTTGCGCCGGACGTAGTTGGTGATCGCCTCGTCGAAGCGATCGCCGCCGATGCGCACGGACTCGGCATAAACGATGCCATTCAGCGAGATCACGGCGACTTCGGAAGTGCCGCCGCCGACGTCGAGCACCATCGAGCCGCGCGCCTCGTTGACCGGCAGGCCGGCGCCGACGGCGGCCGCCATCGGTTCCGGGATCACGTCCACGCGGCGCGCGCCGGCGCCTTCGGCGGATTCCTGGATCGCGCGGCGCTCGACCTGGGTCGAACCGAACGGCACGCAGATCAGCACGCGCGGGGAGGGGCGCAGCCAGCGGTTGCCGTGCACCTTGCTGATGAAGTACTGCAGCATCTTCTCGGTGTAGGTGAAGTCGGCGATAACGCCGTCCTTCATCGGGCGCACGGCGGTGATGTGGCCCGGCGTGCGGCCGAGCATCCCCTTGGCTTCCGCGCCGACCGCGACGATGGTCTTGCCGCCGCGTCCCGGCTCGTCCTGGACCGCGACCACCGAGGGCTCGTTCAGCACGATGCCGCGGCCGCGCACGTAGATGAGCGTGTTCGCCGTGCCGAGGTCGATCGAGACGTCGCTGGAGAAATAACCCCGGAGGCTCTTGAACATGTGCGGCTAAGTACCCGAAAAGTCGAACGAACGAGGGCCGGGAGTGTAGCCTGCGGGCGCGACATTCCACAAGGCGACGTGTATGATTTCCGTCAAGGTTTTCCCCTGTTTTTCCGCACCGGAGCGCTCGTGACGCTGACACGCCGCGACGTCGAGAACATCGCGCTGCTGGCCCGCCTGCAGGTCACCGAGCAGGAGCTGCCCGTCTACGTGGGCAGCCTGTCCGCGATCCTGGCATTCGTGGAACAGCTTTCGACCGCCGCCACCGACGGGGTGGCGCCGATGGCGCACCCGCTCGAGGGCCAGGTCCAGCCACTCCGTGAGGACCAGGTCACGGAATCCGACCACCGCGACCGCTACCAGGCGAATGCCCCGGCGGTCGAGGCGGGCCTGTACCTGGTGCCCAAGGTGATCGAGTGAATCCGCATCATGCGACGGTCGCCGAGATCGGGCGCGGCCTGCGGGCCCGCGAGTACTCGAGCGTCGAGATCACGCAGCACTTCCTCGGGCGCATCGACCAGGCCAACGCGTCGCTCAACGCCTTCATCACGGTGACGCCGGAGCGGGCGATGGCCGACGCCCGGCGCGCCGACCAGCGGATCGCGAATGGCGGGGCCGGGCCGCTCACCGGTGTGCCGCTCGCGCACAAGGACATCTTCTGCACCGACGGCGTGCTGACCAGCTGCGGTTCACGGATGCTTTCGAATTTCGTCGCGCCCTACGACGCGACCGTGGTCGAGCGCCTGTCTGCCGCGGGCATGGTGCAGGTCGGCAAGACCAACATGGACGAGTTCGCGATGGGCTCGTCGAACGAGACGAGCTGGTACGGCCCGGTGCGCAATCCCTGGGACGGAACCAGGGTGCCTGGCGGTTCCTCGGGCGGCTCCGCGGCCGCGGTTGCGGCGCGGCTGGTGCCGGTCGCGACCGGCACCGACACCGGCGGCTCGATCCGCCAGCCCGCGGCGCTGACCGGGCTGACCGGCCTGAAGCCGACCTATGGCCGCGTTTCGCGCTACGGAATGATCGCGTTCGCCTCGAGCCTCGACCAGGCCGGCGTGCTGGCGCAGTCGGCGGAGGACGCGGCGCTCCTGCTCGCGGCGATGGCCGGTTTCGACGCGCGCGATTCAACGAGCGTCAACACTTCCGTGCCGGATTACGCGGCGGGCCTCTTGCGCCCGGTCAAGGGCCTGCGCATCGGCATCATCCGCGAGTTCTTCGGCCAGGGCCTCGATGCCGGTGTCGGCGCCGCAGTGCGCGCGGCGCTCGACGGCTACCAGGCCGCCGGCGCGACGCTCGTCGACGTCAGCCTGCGGAACCTGCCGCTGTCCGTGCCGACCTATTACGTGGTCGCGCCGGCGGAATGCTCGTCGAACCTGTCGCGCTTCGACGGCGTGCGCTTCGGCCACCGCTGCGCCGAGCCGCGCGACCTGATGGACCTCTACCGCCGCTCGCGCGGCGAGGGCTTTGGCGCCGAAGTGAAGCGCCGCATCATGACCGGCACCTACGTGCTCTCGGCCGGCTACTACGACGCCTACTACCTGAAGGCGCAGAAAGTCCGCAGCCTGATCAACGAGGACTTCAAGCGCGCTTTCGCGACCGTCGACGTGCTGATGGGCCCGACCACGCCGACGCCCGCGTTCGCGATCGGCGCCAAGACCGATGACCCGATCACGATGTACCTGAACGATATCTACACGATCGGCGCGAACCTCGCCGGCCTGCCGGCCGTGTCCGTGCCCTGCGGCCTGGTCGACGGCCTGCCGGTCGGCCTGCAGATCATCGGGCCGCATTTCTCGGAGGAGCGCCTGCTGTCGGCGGCGCACGCCTGGCAACTCGAAACCGAGTGGCACCGCAAGCTGCCGCCGCTGTACGCGTGAGCACGCCATGAGCACCGGCTGGGAAACCGTCATCGGCCTCGAGATCCACGCGCAGCTCGCGACGCGCTCGAAGATCTTCTCCGGCTCGCCCACCGCCTACGGCGCGCTGCCGAACGTACAGGCCAACCTCGTGGACCTCGGCTACCCGGGCGTGCTGCCGGTGCTGAACCGCGAGGCCGTGCGCATGGCCGTGAAGTTCGGCCTCGCGATCGGCGCGACCATCGCGCGGCGCTCGGTCTTCGCGCGCAAGAATTACTTCTACCCGGACCTGCCGAAGGGCTACCAGATCAGCCAGTACGAGCTGCCGATCGTGCAGGACGGCCGGGTCGGGATCGTGCTCGAGGACGGAGCGCAGAAGAGCATCGGCGTCACCCGCGCGCACCTCGAGGAGGATGCGGGCAAGTCATTCCACGAAGGCTTTGGCAACTCGTCAGGCATCGACCTCAATCGCGCCGGCACGCCGCTGCTCGAGATCGTCTCCGAGCCGGATCTCCGCTCGGCGCGCGAGGCGGTCGCGTACCTGAAGAAGGTGCACACGCTGGTGCGTTACCTCGAGATCTGCGACGGCAACATGCAGGAGGGCTCGTTTCGCTGCGATGCCAACGTCTCGGTGCGCCGCCAGGGGCGGCACGAGTTCGGCACGCGCTGCGAGATCAAGAACCTCAATTCCTTCCGCTTCATCGAGCGCGCGATCAATTTCGAGGTGGAACGGCAGATCGAACTGATCGAGGGCGGCGGCAGCGTGGTGCAGGAGACGCGCCTGTACGACCCGGACCGGCACGAGACCCGCTCGATGCGCAGCAAGGAGGAGGCGAACGACTACCGCTATTTCCCGGATCCGGACCTGCTGCCGGTCGCGCTCGACGAAGCCTTCATCGGCGAGATCCGCGGCACGCTGCCGGAACTGCCGGATGCCAAGGCGGTGCGCTTCGTGAGCGAGTACGGTTTGACCGCCTACGACGCGGGCGTGCTTACGGCAACCCGCAGGATGGCTGATGATTTTGAGGCGGCCGTGAAATTCGGCGTTGCTCCGAAACTTGCCGCGAACTGGTTCATGGGAGAACTATCGGCTGCGCTCAATCGTGAAAACCTCGACCCGAGCGAATCAAAGGTCGACGTCAAGCGATTTGCGGGCCTGCTCAAGCGTATCGAAGACAGCACGATCTCAAGCACGACAGCAAAGATTGTATTTACGGACATGTGGGAAAGTGGAAAGGATGCCGACGCGATCATCGAGGCGAAGGGACTGCGGCAAATCACGGACTCGTCCGCGATCGAGAAGATGATCGCCGGGGTGATGGCCGCGAATCCCGCCCAGCTCGCGGACTACCGTTCGGGCAAGGACAAGCTGTTCGGCTTCTTCGTCGGCCAGGTCATGAAGGCGAGCGGCGGCAAGGCGAACCCCGGCCAGGTCAACGAATTGCTGCGCCGGATGCTCGCAGGCAAGTGATGGCGGGCGGCGACCTGCTGCACCGGTTCCTGTTCGAGCGACTCCCGATCCGCGGCCATCTCGTGCGCCTCGACGCCAGCTGGCGCGCGGCGATCGAGCACCACGCGTATCCCCGCGCGGTCAGCGACGCGCTGGGAGAGGCGATGGCAGCCAGCGTGCTGATGGCGGGATCCCTGAAATTCGAAGGCCGCCTGTCGCTGCAGTTCGAGGGGCCGGGGCCGGTGCGGCTGATGCTGGCGCAATGCACGCATCGCCACGCCATCCGCGGCGTCGCGCGCCATGGCGAACTGCCGGCCGGTGGCGCCGGGCCCGGCGGACTGTTCGGCGGCGGCCAGCTCGCCGTGACGATCGAGCAGGCACAGGGCGGTGACCGTTACCAGGGCGTCGTGCCGCTCCAGGAAGGTCGGCTCGCCGCCTGCCTCGAGCAGTACTTCGAACGATCCGAGCAGCTGCCGTCGCGACTGATGCTCGCGGCGACGCCCGACCGGGCGGCCGGAATCCTGCTCCAGCGCGTCGCGACCGGCGCGGAGGCTGCGCAGGCGCAGGCCGACGACGAGTGGCGGCGCATCGGCTTGCTCGCCGCAACGCTGTCACCGGCGGAACTGCTCGACACGCCGTGCGACGCGCTGCTGCGCCGCCTGTTCGGCGAGGACGACATCCGGCTGTTCGAGGGTACGCCGGTGTTCTTCCAGTGCAGTTGCTCGCGCGAGCGCGTCGCCGGCATCCTGCAGGCGCTCGGCGCCGGGGAAGTGCAGGCGCTGCTCGAGGAACGCGGCGACGTCGAGGTGCGCTGCGAGTTCTGCAATCGCGCCTGGCGCTTCGACGCCGTGGACGTCAGCGGGCTGTTCTCCGAGGGCCCGACCCGGCAGGCGCCGCCGGGGCTTCATTGAAGGGCCGGGAATCCCGTGGCGGTTTGGCCTAAGCTTGATGGCAGTTTCCCATTCCGGACCCGATGGATGTCCACATGCAATGCAAACTTGTCTTCGCGGCGCTCGACACCGAGTTCCAGGCGGCGGTCAAGCATCACGATGTCGCGACGATCGACCGCATCCTGCACGATGAAATGATCCTGGTCCTCGGTGACGGTCGCGTCGTCACCCGGGAAGACCATCTCCAGTCCGCGCGCGAGAGATCGATCCAGTACCAGGTCCAGGACGAGGATCCCGGCACCCAGGTCGTGCGCGTGTGGGGCGACACCTGCGTGCGCACGCCGCGAGGCTGGAAGTACGTGTTCGGGCAGGCCTCGCTCAGACTGCCCGATCCCCCCGCCGGCTAGGCGCGTCCGCGCCCGTCACTTGCGATGGCTGGCGAAGGCGATGCGGTCCAGCACGCCGAGCAGCACGGCGGACACGACGAAGGTCAGGTGCAGGATCACGTACCACATGATCTTGTCGTTCTCGATCTTCTGCGCATCCATGAACACGCGCAGCAGGTGGATCGACGAGATCGCGACGATCGACGCCGCGACCTTCAGCTTCAGGGTGCCGGCGTCCAGTTTCGAGAGCCAAGCCGGCGTGTCGCTGCCGGTCTCGACGTCGATCTTCGAGACGAAGTTCTCGTAGCCCGAGAACATCACCATCACGATCAGGCTGCCGACCAGCACCAGGTCGATCATCGCCAGCACCGTCAGCACGAGGTCCGCCTCGATCAGCGAAGTCACGTGCGAGAGGACGTGGAAGGCTTCCTGGAAAAACTTGATGCCGAGCACGATCAGCGCAAGCGAAAGGCCGAGGTAGAGCGGGGCGAGCAGCCAGCGGCAGGCAAACAGCAGTTTTTCCAGCGGTTTTTCCAGCATGGGCGGCGACTCCGGGTGCGACAGAAACGCATTGTATACTTGATCAGATGTCCATCCGACCGCCGGTCCAGGTGTCTTTCGAGTTCTTCCCGCCCAATGACGAAGCCATGGAACAGACGCTGTGGGCTTCGATCAAGCGGCTGGCGCCGCTCGCCCCACGCTTCGTATCGGTCACCTATGGCGCCGACGGCTCGACGCGCGACCGCACGCACCGGGTCATCTCGCGCGTGCAGCGCGAGACCTGCCTCACCGGCGCACCGCACCTGACCTGCATCGGCGCGGGCCGCGGCGAGATCCTGGACATCGCGCGCCATTACTGGGACGAGGGTGTGCGCCACATCGTCGCCTTGCGCGGCGACCCGCCCGCCGGCAGCGGCGCCTACGCGCCGCGCGCCGACGGTTTCGCGTATGCGTCCGACCTGGTGGCCGGCCTCAAAGGCGTCGCTGACTTCGAGATCTCGGTGGCCGCCTACCCCGAGACCCACCCGGAGGCGGCGAGTCCGGAGCAGGACCTCGACAACCTCAAACGCAAGCTCGACGCCGGCGCGACCCGCGCGATCACGCAGTTCTTCTTCGACACGGAACGCTACCTGCGCTTTCGCGACGCCTGCGCCAGGCAGGGCATCGGGACCCCGATCGTTCCCGGCATCCTGCCGATCACGCGGTTTCCGCAGCTGCTGCGGTTTGCCGCGCGCTGCGGCGCGACCGTGCCGGACTGGCTCGCCGAGCGCTTTGAGGGTCTCGAGGACGATCCGGAAACGCGCCGGCTGATCGCGGCCGCGGTCGCGATCGAACAGGTCGCGCGGCTGCGGCGCGAGGGCGTCGGCGAGTTCCATTTCTATACGCTCAATCGCGCCGAGCTGACGTACGCGATCTGCCACGCGCTGGGACTCAGGCCCCGTGAGTGACGCGCGCGCAACGCGGATCGCGACGTTTCGCCAGGCGCTGGCGGAACGCATCCTGGTGCTCGACGGGGCGATGGGCACGATGATCCAGCGCGCGCGGCTCGCCGACGGCGATTATCGCGGCGGGCGCTTCGCCGACTGGCCGCGCGACCTGAAGGGCGCCAATGACCTGCTGTCGCTGACGCGCCCGGACCTGATCGCCGCGATCCACCGTGAATACCTGGCGGCGGGCGCCGACATCATCGAGACCAACACATTCAACGCGAGCGCGCCCTCGCTCGCGGATTACGGGCTCGAGGAATACGTCGCCGAGATCAACCTCGAGTCAGCGCGTATTGCGCGCCGCATTGCCGACGAAGTGACGGCGGCTGACGGCAGGCCGCGATTCGTCGCCGGCGCGCTCGGGCCCACCAGCCGCACGGCCTCGCTGTCGCCGGACGTCAACGACCCGGGCTTCCGCAACACGAACTTCGACCTGCTGCGCGCAACCTACGGCACGGCTGCGCGCGCGCTGATCGAGGGCGGGGCAGACCTGCTGGTGGTCGAGACCGTGTTCGACACGCTGAATGCGAAAGCGGCGCTCTACGCGATCAGCGAGGTGTTCGAGGAATTGGGCGTGGAACTGCCGGTCATCGTCTCCGGCACGATCACCGACGCCTCGGGCCGCACGCTCTCGGGGCAGACGGTCGAGGCGTTCTGGAACTCGGTGCGCCACGTGCGGCCGATCGCGGTCGGGCTCAATTGCGCGCTCGGGGCGAAGCAGCTGCGCCCGCACGTCGAGGAACTGTCGCGCATCGCCGACTGCTACGTCTCTGCCTATCCCAACGCCGGGCTGCCAAACGCGTTCGGCGAATACGACGAGCAGGCCTGCGAGACTGCGGAACACCTGGGCGAATGGGCGCGCTCGGGACTCGCCAACATCGTCGGCGGCTGCTGCGGCACGACGCCCGAGCACATCGCCCACATCGCGCGCGCGGTCGCGGGCGTGACACCGAGGAAGCCCGCGCCGCTGCCGCGCCGCTGCCGCCTGTCCGGGCTCGAGGCGCTGAACCTCGAGCCGGAGATGCTGTTCGTCAACGTCGGCGAACGCACCAACGTCACGGGCTCGGCAAAGTTCCGCAAGCTGATCGAGGCGGGAGACTACGTGGCGGCGCTCGCCATCGCGCGCGACCAGGTGGCGAACGGCGCGCAGATGATCGACGTCAACATGGACGAGGGCATGCTCGACTCGCAGGCCGCGATGGTGCGCTTCCTGAACCTGGTCGCCTCCGAGCCGGACATCGCGCGCGTGCCGGTCATGATCGACTCGTCGAAGTGGTCGGTGATCGAGGCGGGCCTCCGGTGCCTGCAGGGCAAGGGCGTCGTCAACTCGATTTCCCTGAAGGAAGGCGAGGCGCCGTTCCTCGAGCAGGCGCGGCGCATCCGCCGCTACGGCGCCGCGGTGATCGTGATGGCGTTCGACGAGCAGGGCCAGGCCGACAGCGTCGAGCGCAAGGTGGCGGTGTGCGAGCGCGCGTTTGGCCTGCTGACCGACCGCGCGGGCTACGAGCCGGAAGACGTCATCTTCGACGCCAACATCTTTGCCGTCGGCACCGGCATCGAGGAGCACGCCGGCTACGGCGTCGCTTTCATCGAGGCCGTGAGAATGATAAAAGCGCGCTGCCCGGGCGCCAGGACCAGCGGCGGCGTCAGCAACGTCTCGTTCGCGTTTCGCGGCAACGACACGGTGCGCGAGGCGATGCACGCGGTGTTCCTCTACCACGCGATCCGCGCCGGCCTCGACATGGGCATTGTCAATGCCGGCCAGCTCGGCATCTACGAGGAGATCGCGCCGGAACTCCGCGAATGCTGCGAGGACGTGATCCTGAACCGCAGGCCCGACGCGACCGAGCGCCTGCTGGAGGTCGCGGGGCGCTTCCGCGGCGACGGCGCGGCGCGCCGCGCCGAGGACCTCGCCTGGCGCGGGTGGCCGGTCGGCAAGCGCCTCGAGCACGCGCTGATCAAGGGCATCGACGAATTCATCATGGCCGACGTCGAGGAAGCGAGGCAGCAGGCCGCGCGCCCGCTCGACGTGATCGAGGGGCCGCTGATGGACGGCATGAACGTGGTCGGCGACCTGTTCGGCGCCGGCAAGATGTTCCTGCCGCAGGTCGTGAAGTCCGCGCGCGTCATGAAGCGCGCGGTCGCGCATCTCGTGCCCTTCATCGAGCGCGAGCAGGGCGGCGCCCGGTCGAGCAACGGCAAGATCATCATGGCCACCGTCAAGGGCGACGTCCATGACATCGGCAAGAACATCGTCGGGGTGGTGCTCCAGTGCAACAACTTCGAGGTCGTCGACCTCGGCGTGATGGTGCCGGCGGAGCGGATCCTCGAGATGGCGCGCGCCGAGTCGGCGGACATGATCGGGCTGTCGGGCCTGATCACGCCGTCGCTCGACGAGATGGTGCACGTGGCGCACGAGATGCAACGCCAGGGGTTCACGATTCCGCTGCTGATCGGCGGCGCAACGACCTCCCCGGCGCACACCTCGGTCCGCATCGAGCCCGAGTACGGGCACGGCGTCGTCTACGTGAAGGATGCCTCGCGTTCGGTCGGCGTGTGCCAGACGCTGGTGACGGCCGGCGCCCGCGAGGAGTTCTTCGAGCAGGTGAAGGCCGAGCATTCGAAGCGGCGCGAGCAGCACGCGGGCCGCAGGCGGCGCCCGGAGGGCCTGACGCTCGCGCAGGCGCGGGCGCGGCGGTTCGCGCCGGACTGGAAGGACTACGCCCCGCCGGTGCCCCGGTTCCTCGGGACGCGCGCGCTGCCGTCGGTGCCGTTGAAGGACCTGGTTCCGTTCATCGACTGGATGCCGTTCTTCAATGCCTGGGAGTTCCCGGGCAGGTTCCCGGACATCCTGAAGGACCCGGCGCGCGGCGCGGCCGCGAGCGCGCTGTGGAAGGATGCGGGGCACATGCTGGAGACGATGGTCCGCGAGCGCTGGCTGACGGCGCGCGCGGTGCTTGGGTTCTTTCCCGCGGCGGCGGTCGGCGACGACATCGCGGTGTTCGAGGAGGGGGCGCGCGGTGGCACGGTCGCGACCCTGCATCACCTGCGCCAGCAGAAGGTCAAGCCGGCTGGCCAGCCGCAGTGGTGCCTTGCGGATTTCGTCGCGCCGCTCGAGTCGGGCATCGCGGACTATGTCGGCGCATTCGCGGTCACCGCCGGGATCGGCATCGAGCCCAGGGTCGCGGCCTTCGAGGCCGTGCACGACGATTATTCGGCGATCCTGCTGAAATCGCTGGCCGACCGTTTTGCGGAGGCACTGGCCGAGGCCCTGCACCTGCGCGTGCGCCGCGAGTTCTGGGGCTATGCGCCGGAGGAGCGCCTGACCAGCGAGCAGCTGGTGCGCGAGGAATACCGTGGCATCCGCCCGGCGCCGGGCTATCCGGCCTGTCCGGATCACACCGAAAAAGGAACGCTCTGGCGGCTGCTCGATGCCGAGGCCGCAACCGGCATCCGCCTGACGGAATCCTTCGCGATGTATCCGGCCGCCTCGGTCAGCGGCTGGTATTTCTCGCATCCGGACGCCCGGTACTTTGCGGTCGGCACGATCGGCAACGACCAGCTCGAGGACTATGCCCGGCGCAGGGGCGTACCGGTGGAGGTCGCGCGGCGCTGGCTGGCGCCGAACCTTGGGAGGGACGTCGAGCCGAGCGCCGCCTGAGACGAATGGTGGCCGGCGGCCCGGCGACCTTGGGTATGCTCGCGGGACCGTGGGCATCCGCTTCAACGTCAATGGCATCGGGCACGACTTCGGCGGCGACGGCGACATGCCGCTCCTGTGGTACCTGCGCGATCACGCGCGCCTGACGGGGACCAAGTTCGGCTGCGGTGGCGGATTTTGCGGTGCCTGCACCGTGCTGGTGGACGGCGCCGCGCAGCGCTGCTGCGTACTGCCGGTCGCGGCGGTCGCGGGCCGCTCCATCAGGACCATCGAGGGCCTGGGCCAGCCCGGACTGCACGCCGTGCAGAAGGCCTGGCTGGAGGAGGATGTCGCGCAATGCGGCTACTGCCAGGCGGGCCAGATCATGGCCGCGGTCGCGCTGCTCGAGAAGAATCCGGACCCGTCGCCCGCGGACATCGAGTCCATCACCAACCTCTGCCGTTGCGGTACCTACGTGCGGATCCGGCGCGCGATCGCGCGCGCTGCCAGCGAGCTGAAGTCCGGATGAACGCCGCGGCCTTGCCGGTTTCGCGCCGGGCCTTCCTGCAGGCCTCCATGACCGCATCCGGCGGGCTCCTGCTGGTGCCTGCATTCTCGCGCATGGCCGCCGCCGCGGATGCGCCCGTGGCGCCGCCGAATCCGCTGGGCGTGTACCTGCGGATCGAAGCCGACAATCGGGTATTCATCGGCGCTCGCGGCGCCGAGATCGGCCAGGGGGTCAAGACCTCGCTGCCGATGATCATCGCGGATGAGCTGGATGCCGCCTGGTCCGACGTCACCGTCGAGCAGCTGCCGCTCGGCATCGATTTCTCGGGTGCGACGCCGCAGTGGAAATACGGGCCGCAGGGAGCGGGCGGCAGCACCAACATTCCCGACGCCTGGGCCGACCTGCGGCAGGTGGGCGCGCAGGCGCGCTGGCTGATGCGCGAAGCCGCCGCGCAGCGCTGGAACGTCGCGCACGGCGAGGTCGCGACCAGGGACGGACATGCCCTGCATCCGGACGGGCGGCGCCTGGCCTACGGCGAGCTGCTGGCCGCAGCCGCGGCGCTGGCGCTGCCGGCGGAGCCGGTGCCGATGAAGACGCCCGCCGAGTACCGCATCATCGGGCGCGGGCAGCGCGTCGTCGATGCAGAAGAGATCGTCACCGGGCGCGCGCGCTACGGCATCGACGTGCAGGAACCGGGCGCGTACACGGCCGTCATGCTGCGCTGCCCGTACTTCGACGGCGACATCGCCCGGTACGACGACAGCGCGGCCCGCGCGGTGCCCGGAGTGCGCGCGGTCGTCGTCGTGCCCGGGCCAAAGCCGGGTGAGCCGCTGACGCTCAATCTCGCGACGGGCATTGCGGTCGTCGCCGACGACACCTGGTCGGCGCTGAAGGGCCGCGCCGCGCTCAAGGTCGAATGGACGCGCGGCCCGTTCGCAGCCGAATCGAGCGCCGCGCTCGATGCGCAGTGCGCCGGGCTCCTGTCGCGCACCGGCCAGGTCGTGCACGACGACGGCGACTTCGACGCCGCGCGCGCAGGCGCCGCGCGCACGGTGACCGCGCGCTACCGCCTGCCGTTCGTGAGCCACTCGCCGCTGGAGCCGGAGAACGCCTTCGTGCACGTGATGGCCGACCGCGCGCGCGTCATCGGGCCGTTCCAGCAGCCGGCCGGCGCCCAGCGCGCGGTACATACCGTCACCGGCATCCCGCGCCCGGCGATCAGCGTCGAGATGACGCGCTCGGGCGGCGGCTTCGGCCGCAAGCTGACCAACGACTTCGTTGCCGAGGCGGCGCTGATCTCGAAAGCGACCGGCCTGCCGGTCAAGCTGCTGTGGACGCGCTCCGACGACCTGCAGCACGACTTCTTCCGGCCGTTCGGACACCACGAGATGATCGCGACGCTCGACGCAGGTAACCGCGTCACCGGCTGGACCCAGCGGCTCGCGAGCGCATCGAAGTATTACCGCCGCCCGAACATGCAGCCCGAGGGCCTGTGGGAGGCCGAGCTCTATCCGGACGACTTCCCGGCGAAGCTGGTCCCGAACTACCGGCTCGAGTGGCACAGCGTCACGAGCGGCATTCCGCGCGGCTCATGGCGCGCGCCGGCGCACACGGCGAATGCCTTCGTCGTGCAGAGCTTTCTCGACGAGATCGCGGCGGCGAGCGGGCAGGACCCGCTGGCGCTGCGTCTCGCGATGCTCGGGGAGGATCGCGTATTCGATTACGCGCAGCACGGCGGACCGAAGTTCAGCACCGGGCGGTTGCGCGCGGTGCTGGAGCGCGTCGCCACGGCGATCGGCTGGGGCCGCCGCATGCCGCGCGGGGGCGGGCTCGGGCTCGCCGCGCACTTCACCTTCGGCGGCTACGCCGCGCACGCGATGGAAGTCGAAGTCTCGCCACGCGGCGAGCTCGCGATCCGCCGCGTGGTCTGCGCCATCGACTGCGGCCAGCCGGTGAATCCGCTCGGCATCAGCGCGCAGATGCAGGGCGGCACGATCGACGGGCTCTCCACGGCGCTCAACCTCGAGATCACGATCAGGGACGGCCGGGTCGAGCAGGGCAACTTCAACGACTACCCGCTCGCGGCAATGGCGCAGATGCCGAAGGACATCGAGGTGCTGATCGTGGACTCCACCGAGTCGCCGGCCGGTTGCGGCGAGATGGGCATACCGACCACGGCGCCCGCGCTCACCAATGCGATCTTCGCCGCCTGCGGCGTCAGGATCCGCAACCTGCCGGTCAGGGCGCAGCTGGCCGAGGCGTTTCGTCGAGTTTCCTGAGCAGGCCCGCGCCGCCGAGCATCCGCATCTGCCACAGGATCCAGTCCTGGCGCTGCCGCACGTAGGGCGACGGGTTCGAGACGCGGAACCGCGCGGGGTTCGGCAGCACGGCGGCCAGCAGCGCGGCCTCGGGCCGGTTCAGCCGCGCGGCGGACTTGCCGAAGAAATGCCGGCTGGCGGCCTCGACGCCCCAGACGCCGCGGCCGAATTCCGCGCTGTTCAGGTACACCTCGAGGATCCGCTGCTTCGGCCACAGCAGCTCGATCCACAGCGTGAACCACGCCTCGAGGCCCTTGCGCGCCCAGCTCTGTCCCGGCCAGAGGAACAGGTTCTTGGCGACCTGCTGGCTGATCGTGCTCGCTCCGCGCAGCCTTCTCCCGCGCCTGGAATCGGTCAAGGCCTTGTCGATGGCCTCGAAATCGAAGCCGTCGTGCTCGAGGAACTTCTGGTCCTCGGCGGCGATCACCGCGACCGCGGCGTGGCGCGAGATTTCGGACCACGGGACCCATTGGTGCTGCCGCTGTGGAGTTGGATCGCGCAGCATGAAAGCCGTCGCCGGCACCGGCAGCCAGCGGAACATGGCGACCGCGAGGACCGAGAGCGTGGCGGCCGCGAACAGCGCGATCGCCGCCGACCGCGCCAACCGCGCCGGCCAGGAACGCCGCCGGGTCATGGCCGGGTCGTCAGGGGGCGCTGGCGCGCCGGACGAGCTTGATGACGACCGGCTCGAGCGGCACGTCGTCGTGCCCGCCGCGGCGCCCGGTCTTCACCGCCGCGATCTTGTCGATCACGTCCATGCCGCCGGCCACCCGGCCGAACACCGCGTAGCCGTAATTGCCGGGACGGTGGTCGAGAAAGCCGTTGTCGACCAGGTTGATGAAGAACTGCGCAGTCGCGCTGTGGAGGTCGTTGGTGCGCGCCATCGCGATTGCGCCGCGCCGGTTGCGCAGCCCGTTGTCCGCCTCGTTGGTGATCGGCTCGTGCGTCGGCTTCTGCTTCATGTCGGCCGTGAACCCGCCGCCCTGGATCATGAAGCCCGGGATGACGCGGTGAAAGACCGTGCCGTCGAAGTAGCCGTCGTCCACGTAGCGCAGGAAGTTCTTGCAGGAGATCGGCGCCGACTCGGCGTCCAGTTCCACGGTGAAATCACCGAGCGTCGTCTCGAATCGGATCATCGCGGTTACTCCCCTGCGTCAGGCACCGATTCTAATGCCGCGCGCAAAGAATTGCCTCGCGTCGCGCGCGGCCGGCCCGCCAGGTCGGCATGGGTCGCGACGCCGGCGAGTCCGGCCCGCGTCATCAGCTCGCGCACGCCGGGTCCCTGCGTCGCGCCGTGCTCGACGGCCAGGGCGCCGCCTGCCGCGAGATGCGCGGGCGCGCCGGCGCAGATGACTGCGAGCGCATCGAGTCCCGCCGGTCCCGCGGCGAGCGCGCCGCGCGGCTCGTGCGACAGGAATGCCAGCGCCGGATCGTCATCGGCAACGTAAGGCGGGTTCGAGACGATGCAGTCGAATCGCGACCCGCCCACCGGCTCGTACCAGGAACCCGCCAGGAAGGCGACGTTGCCGGCCCGCAGCCGGCGGGCGTTCGCGGCGGCCAAGGCGAGCGCGGCGGCGCTCGCGTCCACGGCGGTGACGACGGCATCGGGACGCTCGTGCGCGATCGCGATCGCGATCGCGCCGCTGCCGGTGCCGAGATCGAGCACGGCGGGGCGCGAAATGCGCGCGAGCGCGCCGAGGGCAAGTTCGACCACGAGTTCGGTTTCCGGCCGCGGCACCAGCACGTCCGGGGTGACCTCGAGGTCGAGCGACCAGAATTCCCGGTGCCCGATGAGGTAGGCGACGGGCTCGCCGGCCGCGCGGCGCTGCGCCAGGGCAAAGAGGGCCTGCGCCTGCCGCACGCTCAGGGGCCGTGACGGATCCGCCTTCACGCCGGCGCGGCCGATGCCCAGCACGTGCGCGAGCAGCAGTTCGGCGTCGAGGTCCGCGGAGGGCGACGCCGCCAGCTGGCGGCGCAGCGCGGACAGCGCCTCGCCGGCCCGCGTCATTCGAGCAGTGCCAGCTCTTCCGAACGATGCTCGCGCGCAAGCGCGTCGATCACCTCGTCGAGGTCGCCGTCGATGATCGCGTCGAGGCGGTATAGCGTCAGCTCGATGCGGTGGTCGGTCAGGCGGCCCTGCGGGAAGTTGTAGGTGCGGATGCGCTCGGAGCGGTCGCCGGTGCCGACCTGCAGGCGCCGGGTGCGCGCCTTTTCCGCGGTCGCGCGCTCGCGCTCGGCGGCGAGCAGGCGCGCGCGCAGGAGCGACATCGCGCGCGAGCGGTTCTTGTGCTGCGAGCGCTCGTCCTGGCACTCGACCACGATGCCGGTCGGCAGGTGGGTGATGCGCACCGCGGAATCCGTCTTGTTGACGTGCTGTCCGCCGGCGCCGGAAGAACGGTAGGTGTCGATGCGAAGGTCCGCCGGATTGATGTCGACGGCCTCGACCTCGGCGAGTTCCGGAAGCACCGCGACCGTGCAGGTCGAGGTGTGGATGCGCCCCTGGGCCTCGGTCGCCGGCACCCGCTGCACGCGGTGCGTGCCGGACTCGAACTTGAGCCGCGCGTACACACCGCGTCCGGCAACGCGGCTCACGATCTCGCGGTAGCCGCCGTGCTCGCCGCGACTCTCGGACAGCGGCTCGACCGACCATCCGCGCCGCTCCGCGTAGCGTGCGTACATGCGGTACAGGTCCCCCGCGAAGATTGCAGCCTCGTCGCCGCCGGCCGCGGCCCGGACTTCGAGGAAGACATTGTGGTCATCCAGCGGATCGGGCGGCACCAGCAGCTGCTGCAGCAGCGCCTCGTCGGCCACGGCCGCGGCCTCGAGTTCCGCGATCTCCAGGCGCGCCAGCTCGCGCAGGCCGGCGTCAGGGTCCGCGGCCACGGCGCGCGCCGCCACCAGCTGCCGCTCGCGCTCGGTCAGTCGCGCAAGCCCCTTGGCGATCGGGTCGATGCGCGCGAATTCCATTGACAGGTCGCGGAAGCGCTCGGACCGGGCCTGCACTGCGGGGTCCACCAGCAGGCGCTCGATCTCGGCATGCCGGTCGGCCACGTGTTCGAGGCGGCGGCGGATCGAATCCTTCACCGCGGGTCGCGACCGGCGCGGAACAGCCGCGCTGCGGCCTGTGCGAGCGTGGCATCGCCGCTTTGTGCGGCGTCGCGCAGCGCCGCGGACGGCGCGTGCAGCAGGCGGTTGGTGAGGGTGCTCGCGAGGTACTCGAGGACTTCTTCCGGCTCGTGACCGGCCGCCAGCATGCGGCGCGCCTGCTCGAGCGTCTGCGCGCGCGCGGCCTCGGCCTGGCCGCGAAGCTCCCTGATCGCCGGCACCGCCTCGAGCACCTTGAGCCCGGACATGAACTGCAGGACGGCCTCGTCGATGATGTGCCGGGCCGCCGTCGCTTCTTCCTGCCGCGCCTTGACGTTTTCGTCCACCACCTGGCGCAAGTCGTCGATCGTGTACAGGTAAACGTCCTCCAGCCCGCCGACGCGCGGATCGATGTCGCGCGGCACGGCGAGATCCAGCATGAACATCGGGCGATGGCGGCGCGCTTCGAGGGCCGCCTGCACCGACTCGAGGGAGATCACGTGGCCGGGACGCGCGGTCGAGCAGACCACCAGGTCCGCCTGCGACAGGTGCGTGTCGATCGCGTCGAGCAGGATCGCGGACGCCTGCAGGCCCTCGGCGATGCGTTGCGCGCGATTGAGGCTGCGGTTGGCGATGATCATGCGGCCGATCTTCTGCGAGTGCAGGTGCCGGGCGGCGAGTTCGATCATGTCGCCGGCGCCGACCAGGAGCGCCGTGTGACGCTCGAAGTCGCTGAAGATGCGGCGCGCGAGCTGGATGCCGGCGGATGCGACCGAGACCGCGCTCGCGCCGATGGCGGTCTCGCTGCGGACCTGCTTGGCGACGGAGAACGTCGTCTGGAAAAGCCGGTTCAGCAGTGGACCCGCTGCGCCCGCCTGCTGCGCCGCGCGGTAGGCGTCCTTCAGCTGGCCGAGGATCTGGGGCTCGCCGAGGATCAGCGAATCGAGTCCGGAAGCGACCGAGAAGACGTGCCGGACCGCATCGGCCTCCTCGATGCGGTAAAGGCAGTCGGCGAGCGTGCAGCCGCCAGCGGACGCTGCCGCAAGCCAGTCGGCCAGCGGCCCGGTGCCAGCGCTGCCCGCAGCGTAGATCTCGGTCCGGTTGCAGGTCGAGACGATCAACGCCTCCTGCAGCCCCGGCAGCGCGCGCAACGACGCGAGCGCCTCGGGCAGGCGCGCGGCATCGAACACGATCCGTTCACGCACCTCGATCGGCGCGGTCCGGTGATTCAGTCCGAGAACGACGAGCGACATGATGAGCCGGCAGCGGGAACCCGCCGGATTGTCCGGTAACAATCACGGCAGCACAAGCGCTGGGATATCATCGCGTGATGCCGGTCCGGCCGCATTGCCTTGCGTTCCTGCTGTCGTTCGCCTGCGCCCTGCAGGCGGACGCCGCCGGCACGCGCTGTCCCCGGGGCGATGCCTGGGAGCTTGCGGCCGGCGCGGAGCGGGCGCTGGCACGCGCCGACTGGCCGCGGGCGGCCGATCTCTACGGCTGCGCCGCGCAATCCAGCGACGATCCGGCGCTCGCGGAGCGCGCGACGCGCACCGCCTACGAGAACCGGCAGCTTCGGCAGGCGGTGGCGGGCGCGAAGCGCTGGCTCGAGATCGTCCCCGACAGCGAAGTCGCGCGCCGGCATCTCGCGACCGGCCTGCTGCGGCTGTACGACGACCAGGCGGCGGGTGATCAGTTCGCCGGACTGCTGGATTCCTCCTACCCGGACCGCGCGCGCGGTTACATGGTGCTGCTCGGCATCCTGGCCGAAGAGGAAAACGAAACCGGCGCTGCGCGCGTGATGGATCGCCTCGCGGCGGCAGACGCCGGAGTCGCCGAAGCGCAGTACGCAGCCAGCGTCCTCTGGCAGCGCGCGGAGCATGGCGCGAAGTCCCTGGCGGCCGCGGAGCGCGCGCTGGCGCTGCGCCCGGGCTGGCGGCAGGCGGAACTCGCGCAGGTGCGCGCGCTCGCGCTGTCGGGACGGATGGACGACGCGCTGCAGCGCTCGCAGGCGCTCGCTTCCGACGGGGACGTTTACTCGACGATCAGCCACGCGTGGCTCCTGCTCGGCGAGGAACGACGCGCCGAGGCCGCGGCGATCTTCGAGGAATTGCGGCGCGCGGGCGGCCCCGCGGCCGGCGATGCGCTGGCGGGACTCGCTGCGATCGCGCAGGACGAGCGGCGCTTCGACGACGCTACCCGGCTGCTCGGCGAGCTGGCCCGGGATCCGCAGCAGGCCGAGACGATGCAATGGAGCCTCGCCCGCATCGCCGAGGAACGCGACGAGCCGGTGAATGCGGCGCGCCAGTACCAGCGCATCACGAACGGCTCGCGGGCGGTCACGGCGCAGTTGCGGTCCTGGCGGCTGTGGCGTGAGCAGGGCGCTGCCGAGCGCGCCGAGCTGCTGCTGGATGATTTCCTCGCCGCCTCGCCGGCGGAAACCCGCGACGTGGTCTCGGGCGTCGCGGCACTCCTGGTCGACGAGGGCAATGGCGACCTGGCCATCGCGCTGGTCGATCGCGCGCTGGCGCTGATGCCCGACGACAGCCTGCGTCTCGCGCGCGGTTTCCTGCTGGAGCGGCTCGACCGCGTGCCGGAGGCGGTCGCGGACATGCGCGCCGTGTCCGGCCGGCGTCCAGGCGACCCGGACGTGCAGAACGCCCTCGGCTACACGCTGGTGGATCGCACCAAGTCGGTCGAGGAAGGCTATCGCCTGATTGCGCGTGCGATCGAGGCGAAGCCGGACAGTTACGCCATCCAGGACTCGATGGGCTGGGCGCTGGTGCGCCTCGGCCGGCTTGACGAGGGCAAAGGCTGGCTCGAGACCGCCTGGGACCGCTCGAAGGACCCGGAAGTCGCGGCCCATCTCGGCGAGACTCTCTGGCTGATGGGCCGGACCGACGACGCGCGCCGCCTCTGGGATGAAGCGCTCGCGGCCCATCCGGACAGCCGGCCCCTGCTGCGGGCGATCGAGCGCCACCCCCGGTGAACATCCGACTGGCCGCCTGCGCCTGCGCGCTGCTGGCCACGGGTTGCGCGACGCTCCCGGATGCGGGCAGCGCCGCCAATTGGCCGCAGCGGCGGACGGCACTGCAGTCGCTCGAGCGCTGGACACTCGATGGCCGCATGGCAGTCGCGGCGGGATCCGAGGGTTTTTCCGGCGGCCTGTCCTGGCGCCAGGACGGCCCGCAGGCCGCGATCGAACTGCGCGCGCCGATGGGCGGGGGTGCGATAGCGATCAACGTGGCGGGCGAGGCGATCTCGGTCACCGACGCTGACGGCACGACGTTCGAGGGGGAGGACGCGCGCCGCCTGATCGCCCGGCACATCGGCAAGACGTTGCCGGTGGGGCAACTGCGCTACTGGCTCGTGGGCGCGCCGGCGCCGGGGTCCCCGCACCGCGAATCCATGGGTGCGGACCAGCGTCTCGCGAGCCTGGAACAGTCCGGCTGGCGGGTCGGCTACACCAGCTATCGCGGCGTCGGGGAGATCGTGCTGCCGTCACGCATGGAGATCACGAGCGAAGGGCTGCGCCTGCGCATCCTGGTCGCGGGCTGGCGTCTCGGTCCATGAGCGGCGCCGTGTGGCCGGCGCCGGCCAAGCTGAACCTGTTCCTGCATGTCGTCGGCCGGCGGCCGGACGGCTATCACGACATCCAGACCGTCTTCCAGCTGATCGACCTGCACGACAGCCTGACCTTCGAGCCGCGGCCGGACGCGGTCATCCGCCGGGTCGAAGGCCCGGCCGAGGTGCCGGAAGCGGAGGATCTCTGCCTGCGCGCCGCGTGCCTGCTGCAGGAAGTGGCCGGCCTGCGAGTGGGCGTCGACATCCGGCTGATCAAGCGCATCCCGCTGCAGGGGGGCCTTGGCGGGGGCAGTTCGGATGCGGCCACGACGCTGGTCGCGCTGAACGAGCTGTGGGAAGCCGGCCTCGGCACCGCCGAACTTGCGCGCCTGGGCCGGGAACTGGGAGCGGACGTGCCGCTGTTCGTCCACGGCCGCAGCGCCTGGGGCGAGGGGGTGGGGGACTGGCTGACGCCCATCGACCTGCCGGAGCGGTACTTCGCCATCGTCTATCCGGGCGTCGGGGTCGCAACCGCCGAGATCTTTCAGGCATCTGAATTGACAAGAAATTCCCCCAAGACGACAATTCGCGGTTTCCTGAAGGCAGGCGGACAGAACGACTGCGAGCCGGTGGTCTGCGGGCGCAACCCGGAAGTGGCGAGGGCGCTCTCCTGGCTTGCGGCGCGCGGCGGCGCGCGCCTGACCGGCACCGGCAGTTGCGTGTTCGCGCCGTTCGACGCGCGCGGCGCGGCAGAGGCTGCGCTCACGGACCTGCCGGCAGGCTGGGCCGGATACGTCGCCCGCGGGCTCGACCGGTCGCCCCTTCTGGAGCGGCTGGCGGCGGAACGGTCGTCCCACGATGGCGTGAGGGTTTGAGATTGGGGTGTCGCCAAGTGGTAAGGCAACGGGTTTTGATCCCGTCATGCGAAGGTTCGAATCCTTCCACCCCAGCCAGATAGGAGTAGCGCGTGGATCAGTCGACCATGGCGGTGTTCACCGGCAATGCGAATCCGGGTCTCGCGCAGGACATCGCGCGGAACCTGATGCAGCCGCTGGGCCGCGCCCTGGTCGGGCGGTTCAGCGACGGCGAGATCCAGGTCGAGATCATGGAGAACGTCCGCGGCAAGGACGTCTACCTGGTGCAATCGACCTGCCCGCCGGCGAACGAGCACCTGATGGAGCTGCTGGTCATGGCCGATGCCTGCCGGCGCGCCTCGGCCGGGCGGATCACCGCGGTGATCCCGTACCTGGGCTACGCGCGGCAGGACCGGCGCCAGCGCGCGATGCGGGTGCCGATCACGGCGAAGCTGGTCGCGGACATGATCGGCCGCGCCGGCGTGAACCGGGTGCTGACGGTGGACCTGCACGCGGACCAGATCCAGGGATTCTTCGACATCCCGGTGGACAACGTGTACGCGTCGCCGGTGCTGCTGGGCGAGGTGTGGAAGCAGAAGTACGACAACATGATCGTCGTGTCGCCGGATGTCGGCGGCGTGGTGCGCGCGAGGGCGCTGGCGCGGCGCCTGGACAACGCGGACCTCGCGATCATCGACAAGCGGCGGCAGCGCGCCAACGAGTCGCAGGTGATGAACATCATCGGCGACGTGCGCGGCCGGAACTGCGTGCTGGTGGACGACCTCGTGGACACCGCGGGGACGCTGTGCCAGGCGGCGCAGGCGCTGAAGGACGAGGGTGCGCTGCGCGTGATCGCCTACATCACGCACCCGGTGCTGTCGGGCAAGGCCGTGGAGAGGATTTCCACCTCGGCGCTCGATGAGCTGGTCGTGACCGACACGATCCCGCTCGGCGAGGCGGCGAGGAACTGCAAGCGCATCCGCGTCCTCTCGGTCGCGGAGCTGCTGGCCGAGACGATGCGGCGGATTCGCGACGAGGAATCCGTCAGCTCGCTGTACGTGGATTGAGGGGGATTTCCCCCTGAACGGCAGTCGCCGGAGGGTCCGGCGGCGCCGAAAACGGATCGCCGGTGCCTGGTCGCGGGCCGGCGGTTCCATGATTCGGGAGTATCTGCAATGAAGATTTCGTTCGAACTCAACGCCGAGTTCCGGGACGACCAGGGCAAGGGTGCGAGCCGCCGCCTGCGTCGTACCGGCAAAGTCCCGGCGATCCTCTACGGCGGAAAGCGCGACGCGCGCGCCCTGCTGCTGGACCACACCCGGCTGGCGCAGCTGATGGACAACGAGCGTTTCTACTCGACCATCGTCGCGCTGACGGTCGGCGACCAGAGCCAGGCCGCCGTGCTGAAGGACGTGCAGCGCCATCCGTACAAGAACCAGATCATGCACATCGACTTCCAGCGCGTGCTGGAGGACGAGAAGATCCGCATGCACATCCCGCTGCACTTCAAGGGCGCCGCCGAGTCCAGGGGCGTCAAGGAGCAGGGCGGCGTGCTCTCGCACGTGCGCAACGACGTCGAAGTCACCTGCCTGCCGAAGGACCTGCCGGAGTTCGTCGAGGTCGACGTGTCGACGCTCGAGATCAACCAGGTCCGGAAGATGTCGGACCTCAAGCTCCCGGCGGGTGTCGAGATCGTGGACCTGCTGGCCGGCCGCGATGCGCCGGTCGCGTCGATTCACATGCCGCGCGTCGAGGAGGAGGAGACCCCGGTCGTCGACGAGGCCGCTGCCGCTGCCGCCGCCGCGGGAACTCCCGCGGCACCGGGAGCGCCGGGGGCGCCTGGCGCCGCTGCGGGCGCCGCGCCTGGAGCTGCGCCCGGGGCCGCGCCTGCCGCAGCCGATGCCAAGGGCGCCGCCGCCAAGGGTGTCCCGGCGGGCAAGGACGCCAAGAAGGGCGACGGCAAGAAGTAAGGGGTGCCCGGCTTACCGCTGCAACTCGTGGTCGGGCTCGGCAACCCCGGGCCCGAACACGAGCACACGCGCCACAACGCGGGCTTCTGGTTCATCGACGAGCTGGCGCGGCGTCACGAAGGGCGCCTGAAGCCGGAGCGGCGCTACAACGCCGACGCGGGCCGGGTCGCGATTGCGGGCGTCTCCCTGTGGCTGCTGAAGCCGATGGGCTACATGAACCGCAGCGGGCTGTCGGTGCGGTCGTTCTGCGATTACCTGCAGCTGCCGGCCGACCAGGTGCTCATCGTGCATGACGAACTCGACCTGCCCGCCGGCGTGGCGCGGCTGAAATCCGGCGGCGGCGCCGGCGGCCACAACGGCCTGAAGGACGTGATCGCCCACCTCGGCGACGGCTTCTGGCGGCTGCGCATCGGCATCGGCCATCCGGGCGACCGGGACGAGGTGATCGACTACGTGCTGCAGCGCCCGAGCGCCGTCGACGAGCGGCTGATGCGCGAGGCCATTGAACTCGCAGTCGCGGAATTCCCGCGACTGCTGACGGAAGGCGCGGAAAAGATGATGAATCGCCTGCATACGAAACCATCCGCGGTTCCCGAATAATGGGAATCCGCTGCGGCATCGTCGGACTGCCGAATGTCGGCAAGTCGACGCTTTTCAATGCGCTGACGCGCGCCGGCATCGCGGCCGAGAACTATCCTTTCTGCACGATCGACCCGAACGTCGGCATCGTAGCGGTGCCCGATCCGCGGCTCGCGGCGCTCGCCGCGATCGCGCGCCCGGAAAAAATCCTGCCGACCACGGTCGAGTTCGTCGACATCGCGGGCCTGGTCGCCGGCGCTTCGCAGGGCGAGGGCCTCGGCAACAAGTTCCTGGCGCACATCCGCGAGGTGGATGCGATCGCGCACGTGGTGCGCTGCTTCGACGACCCCGACGTGGTGCACGTCTCGGGGCGGGTGAACCCGGCCTCCGACGTCGCCATCATCAATACCGAGCTGGCGCTCGCCGACCTCGAGACGGTCGAGCGCGCGATGCAGCGAGCAGAGAAGATGGCGAAGGCGATGGACAAGGACGCGATGCGCTGGCGCGACTCGCTGGCGCGCATCCGTATGCAGCTCGACTCCGGTGCGCCGGTGCGTGCGATGCTGCTCGACCAGTTCGAGCGCGAGCGACTGCGCGAACTCATGCTGCTGACGGCAAAGCCGGTGATGTACGTCGCGAACGTGGACGAAGGGGGGTTCTCCGGCAACCCGCACCTCGACGCGCTGACGGCGCTGGCTGCGGCCGAGGGCGCCGAGGTCGTGACGGTGTGCGCGGCGATCGAGGCGGAGATCTCGGAGCTCGAGGAGGGCGATCGCGCGGCATTCCTCGCGGATCTCGGCCTCGTCGAGGCGGGACTCGACCGCATCATTCGCGCCGGCTATCGCCTGCTCGGACTGCTGACGTTCTTCACCGCGGGGCCGAAGGAGGTCCGCGCCTGGACCGTGCACGCGGGCGCGACTGCGCCGCAGGCCGCGGGCGTGATCCACACCGATTTCGAGCACGGCTTCATCCGCGCGGAGACGATCGCCTACGACGACTACGTCGCACTGAAGGGCGAGGCCGGCGCGCGCGAGGCGGGCAGGATGCGGCTCGAGGGCAAGGATTACGTGGTGCGCGAAGGCGACGTGATGCATTTCCGCTTCAACGTCTGACCGGCATTTCCTGCGGCCGTGCGCCATCCCGTCCCATCCGATCGAATCGCCGAGATCACCGGGGCGCTGGCCGACGTGTCCGCCGGGCTCGGCGCCGCCGAGGTCGGCGAGCGGCGCCAGCGGTTTGGCGCCAATACCATCGTCGACGAGCCGGTCGGCCACTGGCTGGAACTGCTGCAGGACACGGCCCGCGACCCGATGATCTGGCTGCTGATCGGCACCGGCGTCCTGTACGCGCTGATCGGCGACCGCAACGAGGCGCTGATCCTGTTTGCCGCCATCGTGCCGGTCGTGGGGATGGACGCCTGGCTTCACCGCAGGACCCGGGTCTCGACGCAAAGCCTGCGCGGGCGCCTGGCAAGCCGCGCGACCGTGCTGCGCGACGGCTCCACCCGCGTGGTTCCCGCCGTCGACCTGGTGCCCGGCGACCTGGTCCTGCTGACCGCCGGCGAGTCCTTCCCGGCGGACGGGCTGATCGTCCGGGGCGAGGCGCTGCAGGTCGACGAATCGGCGCTGACCGGCGAAGCCTTTCCGGTACACAAGACGCCGCTTCGCAGCATCATCGAGCCCGCGGTCGACGCAAGCCACTGGGGCTTTGCCGGTACGCGACTGCTGGCGGGAGACGCGAAGCTTTGCGTCGTGGCCACGGGCGCCGGGACCCTGTACGGAGAGATCATCCGGACGGCCCTCGCGGGAAAACGCCAGCGCACGCGATTGCAGCAGGCGATCGACCGCCTCGTGCTCATGCTCATCGTTGCCGCCGTCTTCCTCTGCATCCTGCTGGGTGCCGTGCGGGTGCAACAAGGTTATGGACTGGCCGATGCGCTGTTGAGCGCAGTCACCCTGGCGGTCGCGGCAATTCCGGAAGAGTTCCCGGTCGTATTCACGTTCTTTCTGGGTGTCGGCGTGTTCCGGCTTGCGCAGCGCAAGGCACTGGTTCGCCGCGCCGTTGCCGTCGAGGACATCGGGCGGGTTTCCTGCCTGTGCTTCGACAAGACCGGCACGCTGACGGAGGGCCGCCTGCAGCTTGCGCAGCAGGTGGCGGCAGATGGCGTGACCGTGCAGGAATTGCAGCGCATGGCCGGACTGGCATCGCGCGCCGAAAGCGGGGATCCGCTCGACCGTGCCATCCTTCAGGGCGCGGGCGTGACGGAAGCCGCCGGTGAGCGCCTCGCGCTCTTTCCGTTCACCGAAGACCGGCGCCGGGAGACTGCGATCTGGCGCGTCGCGTCGCGCGACGGCGCGGCCCGCGTCATAGCCGTCTGCAAGGGCGCGCCTGAAACCATCCTCGCCCGCTGCAGGCTCGAGCAGGTGCAGGCGCGCGACTGGCTTGGGCGCGCGGACGAACTCGCCGCGGCCCGCAGGGTGATTGCCTGCGCATGGCGCGAACTGGGTACGGGCGGGTTCGCGGGTGTGGAGCCGGATCGGGACTTTCGATTCGCCGGCCTGCTCGCGTTCGAGGACCCTGTCCGTCAGGGAGCCGCCGATGCGGTGCGCCGCGCACACCGGGCGGGCATGCGCCTCGTCATGGTGACGGGGGACCATCCGGCGAATGCGCTGGCGGTCGCCCGCGAGGTCGGCATCACCGGCGCGGCCTCCGTTGCGGTGGCCGGCGCGGATCTCGAGCAGTCGATCCTCTCGAAAGGAAAGGCGTTCCTCGGCGGTTTGAGCGTCGTGGCGCGTGCGCTGCCCGCGCAGAAGCTGGTCCTGGTCCGGGCGTTGCAGGGCGCGGGGGAAATCGTCGCCGTCACCGGCGATGGCGTGAACGACGTGCCCGCGCTCAAGGCAGCGGACGTCGGTATCGCCATGGGCGAGAGCGCGACGCAGAGCGCGCGCGAGGCGGGCGCTATCGTGCTGCTCGACGACAACCTGCGCACCATCGTCAACGCGGTTGCGGAAGGCCGCCAGCTGTTCCGGAACCTGCGGCTCAGTTTTGCCTACCTGCTCATCGTTCACCTGCCGCTCGTCGGCATGGCAGCGCTGATACCGCTGCTCGGATATCCGCTGTTGTTCCTTCCGATCCACATCGTCTGGCTGGAACTGATCATCCACCCGACGGCCATGCTGGCCTTCCAGGCGCCGGCGGACGTGAGCCATCCGGACGATGTTCCGCGCCGGCAGGCGCGGTTCTTCGATGGCGGCGACTGGACCGGGATCGTCGCTTCCGGCGTGCTCGTCGCGATCGTGCTGTTCACGGGATACCGGTGGGCGCTGCAATCGGGTGGCGTCGAACATGCCCGTGCGGTTGCGCTGGTCGCGCTGATCGTTGCGGGCGCCGGCGCCGCCGCACTGCTGACCGGTCTCGCGACCCGGGCAGCCCGCCTGATCACCGGCCTGACGCTCGGCTCGGCCGTCCTCTTCACGCAATGGCGGCCCGCTGCCGCAATCGTCGGATTGCAGCCATTGCACGCCGAGGACTGGCTCGTTGGTGCGGTTGGCGGGCTGCTGGCGGCGCTGCCGGCCCTGCTCTTGCGCCGGTCCAGGAGCTAGGAGCGCGTTCCCGGTTTTGCCTTGACAGGCACTGGCACGGTCCCGACAATCGCGCCTCCCCGGGGCACCTTCCCACCGCGTGGCTAGGTAGCTCAGCTGGTTAGAGCACGGGATTCATAACCCCGGGGTCGAGAGTTCGATTCTCTCCCTAGCCACCATTTATTCCCTGTTCCCGGCATTTTCAGTCCATTGCGACCAGTCGCCCGGATCGCGCGACCGGCGCCGATGCACCGGGCCGCGCGAGCCACTAGCGTTGCCTGCACCATGCACCGGGAGTTTTCGATGACTTC
The DNA here is from genome assembly GCA_050179155.1 of Steroidobacteraceae bacterium. Lineage (GTDB taxonomy): Bacteria > Pseudomonadota > Gammaproteobacteria > Steroidobacterales > Steroidobacteraceae > SCUD01. The sequence continues at coordinate 15,045 of JBFXFJ010000003.1, read as the reverse complement.
ATTGCTCCGCAGGGCGGCCTGCTCCGTCCTCATGATTCTTGCGCTCGGCATCGCAGCGCCGGTGTCGGCGACCGAGGACGAACGCCTCAAGGCCTTCTTCGAGGAAGTGTTCCAGCGCAACGTGAAGGACAGCCCGATACTCCAGTCGCAACTCGGCATGAAGGGGCCGGACTACGGCAAGTGGGGCGATTTCTCCGATGCCGAACGCGTTCGCCAGAACGAACTGGTCAGGCGGGACCTCGCGCGGCTGCGGTCCGAATTCAGATACGAGGCGCTCTCCGAACGGACCAAGGTCAGTTATCGGATCTTCGAGCTTCTGCAGGAAAGAGCGCTGCGGGACTTCCCGTGGCGCTTCCACAACTACGCCTTCCAGACCATATCGAATCCCGTGACTTCGCTCGTCACGTTCATGCAGAACGTCCATCGCGTGGATGACGTGGCCGATGCGGAGGCCTATGTTTCGCGTCTTGCCGGCATCGAGCGCATCTATCGGCAGTCCATCGAGGTCATGAACCTTGCCGCGGATCGCGGCATCGTGCCGACGTCGTACTCGTTCGACCCGGTGCTGGCCGACGCCCGCAATGTGCTGACCGGCGAGCCTTTCGACGGCAGCGGCAAGGAATCGGCGATCCTGGCCGATTTCCGCGGCAAGGTGGGAAAGCTGGCGATCGCGGAACCGGAGAAGCAGCGGCTGATGGACGCCGGCATCGCGGCGATGCGCGGTCCGATGCGCGGGGGCGTCGAGGCCATGCTGGCCGCCATTGAAAGCCTGCGCGGCAAGTCGCCGGGACCGAACGGCGTCTGGAAGCTGCCGGACGGCGACGCCTACTACAAGAACCGGATCGAGTTCTGGACCACGGAACCGGATATCGGCGCCGACGAGATCCACCAGATCGGGCTCGATGAAGTCGCGCGCCTTCGCAGCGAGATGCAGGCGATCATGCAGAAAGTCGGCTTCCAGGGCGACCTGCCGGCGTTCTTCAGGCACCTGCGCACGGACCCGGCCAATTTCTATCCGGACACGGACGCAGGCCGGCAGGCCTACCTAGACCAGTCGAAGGCCTACATCGACGCGATCTACGCGGATGTCGGCCGGTACTTCAATGTGCTGCCAAAGGCGCCGCTCGAAGTCCGGCGCGTCGAGGAATGGCGCGAGGCGACGGCGCCCATCGCCTTCTACAACCAGCCGACGCCCGACGGCAGCCGCCCGGGCATCTACTACGTCAACCTGCACGACATGAGCACGAAGCAGAAGCACAGCATGGAGACGGTCGCCTATCACGAGGGCGCGCCGGGCCATCACTTCCAGATCGCGATCCAGCAGGAACTGGCCGGCGTGCCGACGTTCCAGAAGTTCGCCTATTTCGGCGCGTACATCGAGGGCTGGGGCCTGTACGCGGAGCGCCTGGCCAAGGAACAGGGCCGGTTCACCGATCCGATGAAGGACTTCGGCCGGTTGCAGGACGAAATGCTGCGCGCCGTGCGGCTGGTCGTGGACACGGGAGCCCACGCCAGGAAGTGGACGCGCGAACAGATGATCGACTACATGCTCGCGAACAGCCCGATTTCGGCGGAGGACGCGGTCAAGGAAGTCGAGCGTTACCTCGACAATCCGGCCCAGGCGCTGTCGTACAAGATCGGCATGATCAGGATCCTGGAGCTGCGCGAGAAGGCGAAGGCCGCGCTCGGCGCCCACTTCGACATCCGCGATTTCCACGACGTCGTGCTGAAGAACGGCGCGGTGGCGCTGCCGATCCTCGAAGAGCTCGTGGACGACTACATCGCGGCGAAGAAGGCGGCCTGAGCGGCGTCAGGGCGCGGGCCGCAGGCGCGGCACTTTCGCGGTCGCGTCGGACAGCACTTCGTCGGCGGCCTGCGCGAGCAGGGCGAGGCCTTCGTCGACCACCGGATCTTCGGCCGTGATCGGCACGAGGATGCGCACGACGTTGCCATACACGCCGCAGGACAGCAGGATCAGGCCCAGCTCGCGCGCGCGCGCCGTCAGCCGGCGCGTCAGCTCCGCCGCGGGACGCTGCGGATCGCCGCTCTCGCAGAGCTCGAAGGCGATCATGGCGCCCAGCCTGCGCACTTCGGCGATATCTGGCTGGCGTGCCGCCAGTTTCTCCAGGAAACCGCCGATTTTCTCGCCGAGTCGGCCGGCCCGCTCGAAGACCTGCTCCTGCTCGAACACGTCGAGCACGGCGAGCGCCGCCGCGCAGGCGACCGGATTGCCGGCATAGGTGCCGCCGAGCCCGCCTGGCGCGCAGGCATCCATGATGTCCGCGCGGCCGACGACCGCCGACAGCGGGAAGCCGCCGGCGAGGGATTTCGCGAGCGTCGTGAGGTCGGCGGCGACGCCGTAATGCTCCATTGCGAACATGCGCCCGGTGCGGCCCGCGCCGCTCTGGATCTCGTCGGCGACCAGCACGATGCCGTGGCGGTCGCAGAGCTCGCGCAGCCGCAGCACGAAATCCTTCGGGGCAACGTAAAAGCCGCCTTCGCCCTGCACCGGCTCGAACACGATCGCGGCGACCCGCTCCGGCGCGACGTCGCACTTGAACAGCATGGCCAGCGCGTCGAACGCATCAGCGGTCGACACGCCGTGCAGCGCGTTCGGGAACGGAGCGTGGTAGACCTCCGCGGGATAGGGGCCGAAACCCGCCTTGTAGGGCTCGACCTTGCCGGTCAGCGCGAGCGCCATCAGCGTGCGGCCGTGGAAGCCGCCGGCGAAGGAAATCACGGCCGAACGGCCGGTGCTGGCGCGCGCGATCTTGACCGCGTTTTCGATCGCCTCGGCGCCGGTCGTCATCAGCAGCGTCTTGTTCGGGCCGGGGCCGGGCGCGAGCCGGTTCAGGCGCTCGCACAGCGCGACGTACGGCTCGTAGCCGGTCACCTGGAAGCAGGTGTGGGTGACACGCTCGAGCTGGGCGCGGACCGCCTCGAGTACGCGCGGATGGCGGTGTCCCGTGTTCAGGACCGCGATGCCGCCGGCGAAATCGACGTAACGGCGGCCGTCGACATCCCACAACAGCGCGTTTTCGGCGCGCTCGATGAATACGGGATGCGCCATCGAGACGCCGCGCGCGACTGCGGCCTGGCGCCGCGCCACCAGTGACTCGTTGCTGTTCACGCTGACCTCCCGGGAAGCTGGCCGTATTGTACCGTGGTCGCGAACGGTGGCAGCATGGCTTCCATGCGGTGGCATCCGACATGAACTTCCGGCGCATCCTGGTCGCGGTCTCCGACTGCACCACGAAGAATTCCCCGGCGCTCGCGAAAGCGGCCGCGATCGCCCGGGCCGGCGGCGGCACGCTGACGCTGTTCCACAGCCTCTACAGTTCGGCGATCTCGGGCGAGAGCCTGATCGGCCCGGACCGGCTCGAACGGGACATCGAGGCCGCGGTGCGCCAGCGCAAGCAGCAGCTCGAGGCGATCGCCGCGCCCCACGTGCGCGACGGCGTGCAGGTCCGGGTCCGCGTGCGCTGGGATTACCCGGTCCACGAGAGCATCGTGCGCGAAGTGCTGCGCGGGAAGTCGGACCTCGTGGTCATCGAGAGCCACCGGCACACGCGGCTCGCGCGGATCGTGCTGTCGAACACCGACTGGCAGCTGATCCGCGTGTGTCCGGTCCCGGTGCTGTTCGTGAAGAGCGCGCGGCCGTACGAGCGTGCGCGGATCGTCGCGGCGATCGACCCGCTGCACGCGTATGCGAAGCCCGCGGAGCTGGACGCCGACATCCTCGCGGCGGCCGCCGGCCTGGCGCGCGATTTCAACGGCCGCCTGCACGCCGTGCACGTCTACCAGATGGCGACGCCGTTCACCTCCGGCGTGCTGATGGAGCCGGTGCCGCTGCCAGTCAACATCGGCGCCAGGCAGCTCGAGCGCATCCGCCGGGAATTCACGGAACTGGTCGGGCCGTACGACCTGCCCGAGCGGCGGCGGCACCTGCGCGCCGGCAATGCCGCGGACGAGATCGTCGCGCTGGCGGAACGCACGGAGGCGGGCATTGTCGTGATGGGCGCGATTTCGCGCAGCGGGCTGAAGCGGCTGTTCGTCGGCAGCACCGCCGAGCGCGTGATCGACCGCCTGAACTGCGACGTGCTGGTGCTGAAACCAGCCGGATTCCGCACGCCGGTCCCGCGCCGTCGCAGCCCGCCGCCGGTGGTGCTGCCGCCGATCTAGTGGATCGGGTCCTCGTCGACGTCGTCGTCCTCGACGATCTGCTCCCAGGTCGTGATCGCGGGTTCCAGCACTTCGCCGGGATGGGCGCCGTCCGCGAGATCCGTGTAGCCGAATTCGTCCGCCTCGACGCTGTCGAGCGGTCCGCCCCAGTCTTCGGGTTGCGCAGCGGAATCCACGGCCAGCATGCGCCACTCGTCGAGTTCGATCTCGTCGATTCCGCCGTCGAATTCCTGGATCTCGATGGTGCCCGTGAGCTCGTCGAGCGCGACGACCTGGAACATCTCGCCCTTGTCGCGGTGCGAGTACCAGTTTCCGACCACGGGAGGCAGGCGATTGCTCATGGCCCGGCACCTCATGCAACGGGCCCGCCACGCTCGGGGGTGGCGGGCGGCAAATCCATCCTACGCCCGATTGCCGGCCCATGCCAGGCATTACAATCACGCGCAAAGGCAGGCGGAGACGGCAATGACGACCCCGGGCATCGTGGACTTCCGGCGCAACATGAAGGGCGAGGAATCGGCGCCGGCGCCCGATCGTGTGTTGAAGGGCGAGCCGAAGACCTCGGCGCGGAACTACTTCAGCGACCCCAGCGGCCAGTTCTTCGCCGGCACCTGGTCGAGCACCGTCGGCAAGTGGAAGATCGACTACACGGAGAACGAGTTCTGCCACCTGCTCGAGGGCAGGGTCGTGATCACGTCCGCCGCGGACGGAAAGCGCTGGCAGTTCAACGCGGGCGACGCCTGGGTCATACCCGCCGGCTTCAGCGGGACCTGGGAAACGGTCGAGCCCGCGCGCAAGCGCTACGCGATCTTCGAAGCCGCGAAGCCCGCGGGCTGACGCCTACTTCCAGTTCTTGCCGATCGTCACGCCAAAGCTGCGGGGACGGGCGGGCCAGACCAGTTCGTTGAACAGGCCGTAACCGTACTGGTTGTCCGCGTCCGCGTTCTCCCAGCCGCGCTCGAAATACTCCTCGTCGAAGGCATTCTCGACCCAGAGCGTGCCCCACCAGTCCGAGTCGCTGCGGTAACCGAGCCGGAAAGCCACTTCGTCCCAGCTGCCGACGGTCGCATCCGGGATGTTGTCCGGGCCGCCGAACATCTTCGAGCGGTAGACGTACTCGGTCGTGAAGAACATCTCGCCCGAGGCCGTCGGGCGCTCGTAGGTGACGATGGACGACAGGCTGAATTCCGGTGCGAACGGCAGGCTGTTGCCGTCGCAGTCGCCACAGGCGCCGAGCTCGATGATGTCGGTGGCGTCGGTGATCTCGGTGTCGAGCAGCGACAGTCCCAGATAGAAGTCCCAGTGCGGGGTCGGCACGAAGCGCAGGTCGACCTCGAGGCCCTTGCCCTCGGCTTCGCCCACGTTGGCGACCAGCGACGAGCCGGTGTCGAAGTAGACCATCTGCAGGTCGGTGTACGTGTAATAGAACAGCGAGGCATTCAGCTGCAGCCGGTTGTCCAGCAGGCGGGTCTTTGCGCCGAGCTCGAAGCTGTCGACCTGCTCGGGATCGAACGCCACCGGCGTCGTGCCGGGCGGCGCAGCGCCTTCGTCGGTCACGTCCAGGCCGTGCAGGTCGAATCCGAAGGTCGCAAAGCCGCCTGACTTGTAGCCGCGGGACGCGGTCGCATACAGCGTGACGTCCTCGCTCATGTCGTAGCTCAGCGCCAGGCGCGGCGTGAACTCGCTCCAGTCCTGCTTGTCGCTGACGAAGCCGTCCGTGTAGAACTCGTAGTTGAAGTTGTTGCCGAGCGCGCCGCCGCTGTCCAGCACCTCGCTGTCGATCTTCTTCTCGTCGTAGGTGTAGCGGGCGCCGACCGTGAGCTGCCACGCGTCGGTCAGGTTGATGGTGACGTCACCGTAGGCCGCCCAGCCCTTGCTCTCGACATCGACGAAGCTCTGCTCCGCCTTGTTGGTGAGCAGGTCCGCCGGGTCGATGTCGTCTTCCCAATAGATTTCCCAGTTTTCATCGTCACAGCCGGCCACCGGCCCCTCGAAGTCCGGCGCATCGGTGATGCCGACCGCGCGGCACAGGTCGTCCTCGTCGTAGATGTACTCGAAGAACCCGTCGATCTTTTCCTTGTATGCGCTTGCGCCTGCGAACCAGGTGACCTTGCGGTCCGATGGCGACACGATGCGGAATTCCTGGCTGACGTAATTGACCTCGTTGGCCTGCCGGTAGTCATTCACACGCGCCGGACCGCCGTCGTAGTCCTCCAGGTAGTCGAAATTGAAGTCCTTGTAGCCGGTGATCGACGTGAAGGTGTAGTCGTTCGGCAGTGACCACTCGACGTTCAACCGCAGCTCGCGGATGTCGCCCTGGTCGTAACCATTGTCTGCCAGGTCGATCGACACGAGGTCTTCCGGCAGCCCGGCGGCGGGCACCCAGTAGACCGAAGGATCCTGTTTGCGGTCCTCGTAGCTGCCGGTCAGCACCGCGTCCACGGTGTCGCCGGCATAGCGCAGCGCGAGGCGCCCCGACTGAATGTTGTGGTAGCCCAGCTCGTCACCGCCTTCCGTGTTCTCGAGGTAGCCGCTGTTTTCCAGGGTATAGAAGCTTCCGCGCAGGGCCCACTGCTCGTTCAGCGGCAGGTTCAGCGTCGCCGTGCCCTCGCGGTGGTCGTAGTTGGCCCAGGTCAGCTCGGCGCTGCCCTCGAACTCGCTGGACGGCTTGTTGGTGATGATGCCGACGGCGCCCGCGATCGCGTTGCGCCCGAACAGCGTGCCCTGCGGGCCCTTGACGACTTCCGCGCGCTCGATGTCGTAGAAGGAGGTCTGCACGCCGCCGGTCCGGCCGGCCCAGACGCCGTCCGTGAAAATCGCGACCGACGGATCGCCGCCGATGCCGAAGTCGTTGGTGGCGATGCCGCGCATTGCCAGCGCGTCGGTGAAGCTGTCTTCGGTCCGGCCGCTGAATCCCGGCGTGAAGTCCACGAGCCCGCGGATGTCGCCCATCCGGGTTTCCTTCAGGAACTCGCCCGAGAAAGCCGAGACCGACAGCGGCACGTCCTGCAGGGACTCCTGGCGTTTCTGGGCGGTGACGTAGACCTCACCGAGGCCGACGACTTCCTGTTCGGCAGTCTCCGCCGGCTGTGCCTGCGACGCGAATGGAATCGTCAGGGTCGCAGCGAGTGCCATGCGGCACGCGGTCTTGCACTGGTTCATCGTGAGTTCTCCCCAGAAACCCGGATGCGGATTCACGCATCATACCGACCTGCGGCCGTCACGCCAGCCGGTCGATCACCCGGGCCAGGATCTCGAAGATCCGGTCGACGTCCTGGCGCTCGAGGATCAGCGGCGGCGACAGCGCGATCGTGTCGCCGGTCGTGCGGATCAGCAGGCCCGCCTCGAACGCCCCGACCAGCGCCTCGTAGCCGCGGGCGCCGGGCGCCCCGGCGCGCGGCTCGAGCTCGATCCCGGCGACCAGGCCGTAGGCGCGCAGGTCCACGACATGGGGCCTGCCCTTCAGCGAATGCACGGCGTCGCCCCAGTACGGCGTGATCGCGCGCGCCTGGTCGAACAGGCCGGCCCGGTACAGGCGCTGGGTCGCGAGCCCGGCCGCGCAGGCCACCGGATGCGCCGAGTAGGTATAGCCGTGGAACAGCTCGATCGCTCCTTCCGGCCCGTTCATGAAAGCGTCGTAGATCCCGCCGCGCACCAGCACGCAGCCCATCGGCACCGCGCCGTTGGTCAGGCCCTTTGCGCAGGTGATCATGTCCGGCACCACGCCGAATTCCTGCGCCGCGAAGGCTGAGCCGGTGCGGCCAAAGCCGGTGATGACCTCGTCGAAGATCAGCAGGATGCCGTATTTCGTGCAGATGTCGCGCAGGCGCTTGAGGTAGCCCTGCGGCGGCATCAGCACGCCGGTCGAGCCGGCGATCGGCTCGACGATGACGGCCGCAATGGTCGAGGCGTCATGCAGCGCGACCAGGCGCTCGAGGTCGTCGGCGAACTCGGCGCCGTGCGCGGGCAGGCCGCGCGAGAACAGGTTGCGGGCCGGGTCGTGGGTATGACGGATGTGGTCGACGCCCGGCAGCAGCGTGCCAAAGTACTTGCGGTTGTTCGGCATGCCGCCGACCGAGATGCCGCCGAACCCGACGCCGTGATAGCCGCGCTCGCGTCCGATCAGGCGCGTGCGCGACGCCTCGCCGCGCACCCGGTGCCAGGCGAGGGCGATCTTGAGTGCGGTGTCGACCGACTCGGAACCCGAGTTCGTGAAGAACACGTGGTCCATGCCCTCGGGCGCGATCTCGACCAGGGCGTTTGCCAGTTCGAATGCGAGCGGATGGCCCATCTGGAACGGCGGGGCGTAGTCCATCGTGGCGATCTGCGTCGCCACGGCCTCGGTGATCTCGCGGCGGCCGTGGCCCGCGTTCACGCACCAGAGCCCGGCCGCACCGTCGAGTATCTGGCGGCCGTCGGGCGTCCAGTAATGCATGCCTTCCGCGCGCGCGAGCAGGCGCGGTGCCGCCTTGAACTGGCGGTTGGCGGTGAAGGGCATCCAGAATGCTTCGAGCGTGGTGCGCTTGGCTGCTTCAGGACTCATGTGCGGAAGCTCCCCGGGTCGCAGGCGATCAGGATAATTGACACTCGTCGGATGGAAACGCGATATTACGTGAGTTCCGTTTAATATCCTAGACAAGTGGAATCGCGAATGGCCAACGACGTCAGCGCCCGCCTGAAAGCCGTGCGGCTGATGCACGGGCTGTCGCAGCGCGAACTCGCGAAGCGCGCCGGCGTCACCAACGGCATGATCTCGCTGATCGAACAGGGGCGCGTGAGTCCCTCGGTTGCGTCGCTGAAAAAAGTGCTGGACGGGCTGCCGATGGGCCTGGCCGAGTTCTTCACGATGGACCCCGCCGGGACCACGCAGGTTTTCTACACCGGCGCCGAGCTGGTCGAGCTCGGGGAGGGCGACGTGTCGTTGCGCCTGGTCGCGGCCCGCCGCCCGGGCCGGCGCATGGCGGTCCTGCACGAGATCTACGAACCCGGGGCCGACACCGGTTCGGAGATGCTGAGCCATCCCGGCGAGGAAGGCGGGGTCGTGGTCAGCGGCCGGGTGGAGGTGACCATCGGCAGCCAGACCCAGGTGCTTGGGCCCGGCGACGCCTACTATTTCGCGAGTGCGGTGCCGCACCGGTTCCGCAATCGCGGCCGTGAGCGCTGTGAGATCATCAGCGCCTCCAGTCCCCCGACCCTGTGAGCAGGAGCAGCCATCCGTGAACCGCGAGCAGAAACCGGTGGACTGGCATGAGCGGGCAGCGGCGCTGGCGCCGCGCACGAATGCATTCATCGACGGCCGGTACGTGCCCGCGGCCTCCGGCGCGACCTTCGACTGCATCAATCCGGCGACTGGCAAGCTCATCGCGCGGGTCTCGTCCTGCGACGCAGCGGACGTCGAGAACGCGGTCGTGAGCGCGCGGCGCGCCTTTGACGCCGGCCACTGGTCGCGGCGCGCGCCGGCCGCGCGCAAGAAGGTGCTGCTGCGCTTCGCCGAGCTGATCCGCAAGCACCGCGAGGAGCTCGCGCTGACCGAGACCGTCGACATGGGCAAGCCGATCACCGACTCGCTCAAGATCGACATTCCGGCCGCGGCGAACTGCGTCGCCTGGTACGCGGAGGCGATCGACAAGGTCTACGACGAGGTTGCGCCGACTTCGCACGAATCGCTGGCATTGATCACCCGCGAGCCGGCGGGCGTGGTTGCTGCGATCGTGCCGTGGAATTTCCCGCTCCTGATGGCTTCGTGGAAACTCGGGCCGGCGCTCGCGACCGGAAACTCGGTGGTGCTGAAGCCCTCGGAAAAGTCGCCGTTGACCGCGCTGCGGGTGGCCGAGCTCGCGCTCGAGGCCGGCCTGCCGGAGGGCGTGCTGAACGTGGTGCCGGGTTTCGGCTACACGGCGGGCGAGGCGCTCGCGATGCACATGGACGTGGACTGCGTGGCGTTCACCGGCTCGACCCGAGTCGGCAGGATGATGCTCGAGTACGCGGGCCGCTCCAACATGAAGCGCGTCTGGCTCGAGTGCGGCGGCAAGGCGCCGAACGTCGTGATGGGCGACGTCGCCGACCTCGACCGCGCCGCCACGGCGGCTGCCTACGGCATCTTCTTCAACCAGGGCGAGATGTGCTCGGCGGCCTCGCGCCTGGTCGTTCACGAGTCGGTCCGCGATGCGCTGCTCGAGAAGATCGTCGAGGTCGGCCGCACGATGGCGCCCGGCGATCCGCTCGACCCGAAGACGCGCCTCGGCGCGATCGTCGACCAGGTGCAGTTGAACACGGTCATGGGCTACATCGAGTCCGGCCGCCGCGACGGCGCCAGCCTGCGGATGGGCGGCCGGCGGGCCCGCGAGGACAGCGGCGGCTTCTTCGTCGAACCCACGGTATTCGACAACGTGACCATGCAGATGAAGATCGCGCGCGAGGAGATCTTCGGCCCGGTGCTGTCCGCAATCACGTTCAAGGACGTCGACGAGGCCGTCCGGATCGCAAACGACGTCAGCTACGGGCTCACCGCCGCGGTCTGGAGCCGGGACATCACGACCGCGCACCGCGTCGCCCGGCGGCTCCGCGCCGGCACGGTGTACGTGAACTGCTACGACGCCGACGACATCACCGTGCCATTCGGCGGATTCAAGCAGTCGGGCAACGGCCGCGACAAGTCGCTGCACGCGATGGACAAGTACACCGAACTCAAGACCACCTGGATCGACCTGTCATGAAAGTCACCGTCGCCGCGACGCAGATGGCCTGCGGCACCGACCGCGACGCCAACATCGCCAATGCCGAGCGGCTGGTCCGCGTGGCCGCAGGCCGCGGCGCGAACGTGGTCCTGATCCAGGAACTGTTCGAATCGCCCTACTTCTGCAAGGACCACCTCGCGAGCCACTTCGAGCTCGCGACGCCCATCGCGGAAAACCCGGCCATCCGCCGGCTGGCAAAGGTCGCGGCGGAATTGAATGTGGTGCTGCCGCTGTCGGTGTTCGAGCGGGCCCACAACGCGTACTTCAACACGCTGGTGATGGTGGACGCCGACGGCAGCACGCTCGGCATCTACCGAAAGTCGCACATCCCGGAGAGCCCGGGCTATCACGAGAAGTTCTATTTCTCGCCGGGCGACACGGGATTTAGAGTCTGGCGTACGCGGTTTGGTACACTCGGCGTCGCGGTGTGCTGGGACCAGTGGTTCCCGGAGGCGGCGCGGGCGATGGCGCTGATGGGGGCGGAGATACTCTTCTATCCGACCGCGATCGGCTCGGAGCCGCAGGACGCGTCGCTCGATTCGCGCTGGCACTGGCAACGCACGATGCAGGGCCATGCGGCCGCGAACATCATGCCGCTGATCGCCTCGAACCGCATCGGCAGGGAGCGTGGCGAGAAGCTCGAGATCACTTTCTATGGCCACTCGTTCATCGCCGACCATACTGGCGAGGTCATCGCGCAGGCGGACGACCACAGCGAACAGATCCTGACAGCCAGCTTCGACCTTGCCGCGATCCGCCGCTACCGCCACGCCTGGGGCGTGTTCCGGGACCGGCGGCCCGATCTCTATGCCCCGCTCCTGAAGCTGGACGGTGCCGCCGACTGAGCAGCCGCTCGCAGGCGAGATCGCCTGCGTGGACCTCGAGACCACGGGCGGCCACGCCGTGCGCGACCGGGTCATCGAGGCCGGCATCGTGCTGCTGCAGGACGGCGCGGTGGTCGGGGAATACTCGACGCTGGTGAATCCGGGAATGCGGATTCCCCACGCGATCCAGCAATTCACGGGAATCACCGAGGCGATGGTCGCGGACGCGCCGCCGTTCGCGGATGTCGCCGATGAGCTGATGGCGCGGCTCGAGGGACGGCTGTTCGTCGCCCACAACGCGCGCTTCGACTATGGATTCCTGCGCAGCGAGTTCCGCCGGCTGGGCCGGCGGTTTCGCGCGCCAGTGCTCTGCACGGTGCGGCTGTCGCGCGCACTGACGCCGGACATCCGCGGCCACAACCTCGACGCCGTGATGCAGCGCTATGGCATCGCCTGCGATGCCCGGCACCGCGCGCTCGGAGACGCCCGGGTGCTGGCGGATTTCCTGCGGATCGCGCGCGAGCGCTGGCCTGCGGAGGAGCTCGCCGCGATCGTGGAGAAACTGCGCGCCACGCAGCGCCTGCCGCCGCAACTCGATGCGACGGTCGCCGACGAATTGCCCGAGGGCCCGGGCGCATACCTCTTTTATGGCGAGAACGACGCGCTGCTGTACGTCGGCAAGGCGAAGAACCTGGCGACCCGCGTGCTTGCGCATTTCGCCGATGCCCGCGCCCGGCGCGAGCAGGAGCTGTCGCGGCTGGTGCGGCGCATCGAGTGGATCGAAACCGCCGGGGAATTCGGCGCGCTGGTCACGGAACTGCGGCTCATCAAGGAGCGTCGGCCGCTGCTGAACCGCCGCCTGCGCGGCGCGGACGGGTTCTGGACGATCCGGCTCGGCCGCGACACGGACCCGCCGCTGGCAAGGATCGTCGAGTTCGATCCCGCCCTCGATCCGGGAGAGGGCTACGGCATGTTCCGCGCGCGCGCGGACGCCACCCTGGCGCTGGAAGGCCTGCTGCGCGAGCACGAACTGTGCGCGAAGCTCCTCGGACTCGAGCGCGCGGAGGGATCCTGCCTGGGATACCAGCTCGGCCGCTGCCGCGGCGCCTGTGTCGGCAAGGAGCCTGCCGTGCTGCACGCGCTGCGCGTGCGCATGGCGCTCGCGGGGCAGAAGCGCCGCGACTGGCCGTTTCCCGGGCGCATCGGCATCCGTGAACGCGACTGGCGCGGAATCGAGGAAATCCACATATTCGACCGCTGGTGCTACCAGGGAATGGCGTCAGGCGCCGTAGAGCTCTCCGAGTTCCAACGGCGCGCCGCCGAGTTCGACCCGGATCTGTATCGCGTCCTGGTTGGATTCCTCGAGCGGCCCATGTACGGTGCCGAACTCCTCACGCTGGACAAGTCATGAGCGCGCCGACGTTTTTCGTCACCGCTGCGACCGGCACGGCCGACCTGCTCGCCGCGGAACTCGCGGCGACCGGCATCGCCGGCGCGCGCGAAACCCTCGGTGGCGTCACCTGCGAGGCGCCGCTGGCCGACGCCTATCGCGCCTGTCTCTGGTCGCGCACCGGCCTGCGCGTGCTGTGGCGCATCGCCGAATTCCCGGTCGCCGATGCCGACGACCTGTACCGGCGCCTGCGCGAGATCGACTGGTCCGCCCACATGAATGTCGACGACACGCTCGCCGTGGACTTCTCCGGGAGCGTTGCCGGCATCAGCCACACGCAGTTCGGCGCACAGCGCGTGAAGGACGCGATCGTGGACCAGTTCCGCGATGCAACCGGGCAACGGCCGTCGGTCGACCGGGCGGCGCCGACCTTGCGCATCAACGTGCATGCGGCGCGCCAGGGGGTGGTTGTCGCGATCGACCTGTCGGGCGACAGCCTGCACCGGCGCGGTTATCGCGGCGGGCAGGGAGCCGCGCCGCTGAAGGAGAACCTGGCGGCGGCCGTGCTGCTGCGCTCCGGCTGGCCTGCCATTGCAGCCACCGGCGGCGCCTTCGTCGACCCGATGTGCGGCTCGGGCACGCTCGCGATCGAGGCCGCGCTGATCGCCGCGGATATCGCGCCGGGACTGACGCGCAAGGCCTTCGGCTTCGAGCGCTGGAAGCAGCATGACGCCGCGTCGTGGCAGGCGATCCGTGCGGAGGCGCAGTCGCGGGCGGCGCCGGACCTGCTGACGCGCGGGCGCATCCGCGGCTTCGACCGCGATCCCGTCGTGCTGCAGGACGCCACCCGGAATGCCGAACGGGCCGGTCTCGCGGACCGGATCCTGTTCCAGCGCTCGGAACTCGCGAACCTGCCGGCGGCGCCCGCACCGAGCGGCCTGATCGCGGTCAATCCGCCCTATGGCGAGCGCATCGGCGAGACCGAGGAGCTGCGCGCCCTGTACGCGCTGCTCGGCGAGCGGCTGCGGGCAGGCTATCGCGGCTGGGAGGCGGCCGTGTTCACCGGCAATCCGGCGCTCGGCCGCGAACTCGCGATCAACGCGCGGCGCACGCACCGGATGATGAACGGCCCGATCGAGTGCCGGCTGCTGCGCCTCTCGGTCGAGCCGTCGGAATTCATCGTGGCGCGCGAGCCGGGACGGCCGCCGGTCATCGACGAGGCCGCGGCGCGCGCGCGACCGGGCGCGCAGATGTTCGCGAACCGCCTGCGCAAGAACCTGAAAGCGCTGGCCTCCTGGGCACGACGCGAGGCGATTTCGTGTTACCGGCTCTACGACGCGGACATGCCCGAGTATTCGTTCGCCATCGACCTGTACCAGTCCGATCCGGGTGGCACCGCCGGGCGCTGGCTGTACGTGCAGGAATACGCGCCGCCCGCGACCGTCGACCGCGACCGCGCGCGCGCGCGGCGCGAGGAAGCGATCGCGGTGCTGCCCGAAGTGACGGGCCTTGCGGTGGATGCGATCTACTGGCGCACGCGGCGCCCGCAGAAAGGCAAGTCGCAGTACGAGGCGCTCGCGGATGAGGGCGAGCGCGTGGTCGTGGAGGAGGGCGGCCTGAAGTTCCTCGTCAACTTCACGGACTACCTGGACACCGGGCTGTTCCTCGACCACCGGCAGACGCGCGCGCGGATCCGCGCGGCTGCGGCGGATGGGCATTTCCTCAATCTCTTCTGCTACACCGGCGCCGCGTCCGTGTACGCGGCGGCAGGCCGCGCCGCCACGACCACCAGCGTGGACATGTCGCGCACCTACCTCGACTGGGCGCGGCGGAACATGGAGATCAACGGCTTTCGCGGCGACGCCCACCGCTTCCTGCAGGAGGACTGCCTGCAGTGGCTCGACACGGACGA
>JBFXFJ010000002.1:0-449814 GCA_050179155.1 Steroidobacteraceae bacterium | reverse complement strand
GGCGCTCGGCTGGCTGGCGTTGCACAAGGGGGCGACAAGCGCCGTCCGCTTCGCGTTCTTCGCGGCGGCGGTACTCGCCTATCTGATGATGGCGTCGATCGCGCGCACACATCACCCGCTCGGCTGGATGCGGCCATGGCTCGACCGGCAAAGTCCGGCACTCGTTGCCGACACAGCGGCGGTCGCGACGGACTGCCTCGGGAGGCCGGTTTCCGTGCCGCCACCCACGGGAACGGCGCAGCTCTCCTGGCAAGCACCATCCACGAGGACCGATGGCTCGCCGCTCGACGATCTCCAGGGATACCGGATCAAATACGGACTCGCGCCCGACCAGTTACGGTGCCTGGTTGAGATCCGGGATCCCGCTGTGACGACGTGGAAAGTCCCGGGACTTTCGTTGGGCACGTGGTACTTCGCCGTGGTCAGCTTCGACAGCGGCTTCGTCGAGAGCGAATTGTCCGGCATCGTCTCAAAGCAGATCGACTGAGAACCCGGGAACTCGGCCTTGAGTTTCACCTTTTCCCAATGCCTTGAGGATCAGCTAGTCTCGGTAGCCAACTTCTCAACATTCAGCTGGTCCGCAAGGCGCCAGTCAAGTCAGTACCGAAGCTGACAGGAATCATCGTAAATGTAGACCTTTCTAAAGGCTTGGGTCGTGATCCAAATTGACAGAGAAGCTGGAGAGCCATTAATGAATCTACTTGCTGCACTCGGTCTAACGATACTGCAGATTACAATTGTGAGCGAATCTTCGGTCGCTGAAACGCTTCAACATTGGTCGGTGTCCGTCAATGTGACTGGCAGTGATTCCTCTGGGAACGAGTTGAAAAGCTGCATCAATCGCGAACTGCGCGCGCTAGGTGATATTAGCGTTGTTAGTACCAAGCCTCGTTTCACTCTAAGTGTCGTTGTCCTCGAGACACAAAGCGATGGCCGTCATACCGGATATGCTGTTTCAAGCGTAATACTCGATCATTTTTGGGCGAGCTACTTGAGCGATCCTGATGGCGATATCACCGCCGAGATGCTTGAAGGTGTTGGGACAATCGCCTTTCACACTGTAATGACAAATGCACCGGACAAGTTGGATCAGCTGTGTCGCACCATCGTCGCGGATGTAGACACTGAAGCAATTGAACCACTCCGGGTTCGCCGGGCAGAGGCGCTCAAGTTAGTCGAAGACATTAAACGCAAGAAATTGGCGAACGACTAGCCTTTTGTTAAGCCTCCTGCGCACGGGCGGTAGGCGGTAATCGGGCGATTGTCCAAGCCATTGGCAACAAGCATCGCCAAACCGCTGCTAGCCGAATGGCGGCAACGGAACAGCAGCAATCGAGCTGCCGGCGGTATCGCAGTTGGGCGCGGAAGGTGTCGGGGTGAATCGGGGTCATGCGCCCAGCATGATGCCTGGAGATGCTCAAGGACTGAGCCTGATTAATTGGGGCGTTGAAGGCAAATTGTGCCTACTCAATGCGGGCGATGGGCGGGTCAGGATTGAGGCCCGTTGCGTTTCTTAGATCTGCTGTAACAAGATCAACAATCTGTATTTCGCCGTGCTCTGGGATATAGGAATAGGTTGGAAGCGCGAGATTGTTTTGACCTACCTGTGAAGCCACGAATTGGCCTTCGAACCACACTCGCACGGCTTGATGGGATCGCGTCAATTGCACGTTTAGTGCGAATTCTAGAGTCGGACTTCCTGCAGCCGTAGCCAGAACTCGAGTTACTCCAAGAACCGAAAGCAAAAGACCTACTACCCACCCTTCAAAAATGACTCCTGCTGCTTCGTGATTTGCGGCCTTCGAAATGACGAGATAGGCGGACTGGCTGCCATCGTCAAAAGCGCTATGGCAGTATTTCCTATCGTCATCTTCCTGGGAAACCATGTGTCCGCGAAGGATTGGCCTCCGACTATAGACTTGCGCAGGCAAGACTGCGCCGAAGGGCCGGCCTCCTTGACGAGTAACTTGGAATCGATGTCGCGTTCCTTCGACGGCTTCGACAATTGCGATTCTAGGCAGGGCAAGTTTTTGGATAGGCACAGCCGACGCTCGAAAGCCAACCCGCTCAATGCCAGGCAGAATGGCGTCAGGCTTAGCGCGGGCCTCAAACGCTTCTCTAAACTCCTGCATCCTCGTTGTGACAAAATCGAATCCTCGAGTTGAGTTAAGAGTCAAGTCCTGGATTTCACGCATTGTCATTCTCTGTGTACTTTCGCCGCGTCTAACGTAGCAATCCTTCGTTGGCTCCAATCGATGCGGAGCAATCGAAGACTGGCGAATCCGCACAACCACAACTCCACTGCCATCATTGGCTAGCGGAATCCCGGCAAATTGAATGTCAGCGAGTCGCGGTTCAATGCATGCATACGTCTGTTGCCGCAGCTTGTCGGCTAACTCCACGCACCTGCACACGTTCCTTATCGCGATTGCACGCTTTGGTGCATCCTTTGATTCCGCGATACCTATGATTAGGTGGCCGCCGCGGGTGTTCGCTAGGCCAATAATCTCAGCCAGAAGTTCGTTACGACCGTAGTCGGAAACACCGTCAGCGCCGGAATGCCATTTATCAGGACCGCCCCTTCCAGGAACGAATTCCTTTAATTCCAGTTGATCGCTTTCAGGGTATTCGAGCCGGCACAGTTCTTCAAAATCAGTCGGCGCGAGATCGTCGAAACGCTTTGCAAAAAGCACTTCGTCTTCCTTCGAGCTGGTAACTCAGTGGTGACTCGAAAACCTGGGGCTCATCAGTAGTGCCGAGAAAATCACATAACGCAATGATTCTATTGGTGGGCCGTGGTGGGATCGAACCACCGACCAACTGGTTAAAAGCCAGATGCTCTACCACTGAGCTAACGGCCCGATCGAGGCGGCGCGAATGATACCTGAGCGCCCCCGCGCCTTCATCTGTAACGCGTGGGGTCAGCGATCCCGGCCTGCTCGAAGCCCCCCCGGCGCAGGCGGCACGAATCGCAGCGCCCGCAAGCGCGGCCTGCCTCGTCTGGCTGGTAGCAGGACACCGTGATTGCGTAATCGACGCCGAGCGTGACGCCGCGGCGAATGATTTCGGCCTTCGATTGCTCGATCAGGGGCGCATGAATCCGGATGTGGCGGCCTTCGACCGCGGCTTTCGTCGCCAGGTTGGCGACGCGCTCGAAGGCGGCAATGAACTCGGGCCGGCAGTCGGGATAGCCCGAATAGTCAACCGCATTGACGCCGATGTAGATGTCCTGCGCGCCGATCACCTCGGCAAACCCGAGCGCGCAAGCGAGGAAGATCGTGTTGCGCGCAGGGACGTAGGTCGTCGGAATCCCCGCCGTCGGTTGCTCGGGCACGGGAATCGCGGTGTCGGTCAGCGCTGAGTGTCCGAACCCGCCGATTGGCAGCGCGAGCACGCGGTGCTCGAACGCGCCGAGTGCGGTCGCGACCCGGCGCGCGGCCTCGAGCTCCACCCGGTGCCGCTGGCCGTAGTCGAAAGACAAGGCATGGCAGCGGTGCCCGCGTTCGCGCGCGATCGCCAGCACGGTGGCCGAGTCGAGGCCGCCGGAGACCAGCACGACCGCCGCACTGCCCGCACCACCTTCCGTTTCAGCGGCCAGGGACGTCTCCCCACAGGACCTTGTGCAGCTGGACCTGGAAGCGGACCGGGAGTCGGTCGGCAAGCATCCAGTTGGCGAGGTCCGCAGCGGGCAGCTGCTGGTAGCTGGGCGAGAACAGCACGGGGCACTTCGCATCGAGCCGCTCGTCCTGCACCTTGCTGCGACTCCACTCGTAATCCGCGCGATCGCAGATGACGAACTTCAGCAGGTCCGACGCGCGCAACTGCTGCACCGACAGGTCCAGGTTGCGATGGGACTCCCCGGAGCCCGGGGTCTTGACGTCGATCACGCGCACGACGCGCGTGTCAACGACGCTCGCATCGATCGCCCCGCTGGTCTCGAGCGAGACCGCGAATCCGGCGTCGCAAAGACCGGCCAGCAGCGCCAGGCACTGCTTCTGCGCGAGCGGCTCACCGCCCGTGACGCAGACATGGCGCGCGCCGGACTGCCGTGCCTGATCGATCAGCGCGGCAACGCCCTGCCATTCGCCGCCGTGGAAGGCGTAGGTGGTGTCGCAGTACTGGCAGCGCAAGGGGCAGCCGGTCAGGCGGATGAAGAAGGTGGGCCAGCCGACCGCGTCCGCCTCGCCCTGCAGCGAGTAGAAGGTCTCCGTGATCTTGAGTCGCGCCGTGGCGGGAACGGCGGCGGCTTCGACAGCCATGGCGCCTCCTCAGCGCCCCTCGGCGTTCAGGCGCTCGAGGCGGGTTTTGGCTTCGACGGCGGCCGGGGAATCCGGATATTCCTGCACCAGGCGCGTCAGCGCCGTTCGCGCGGGTCCGTAACGCTGCAACTCGTACTGGCAATAACCGGCCTTCAGCAGCGCATCGGGCGACTTGCGCGCGCCCGGATAGTCCTTCAGCACGCCGTCGAACGCCGCGAGCGCGGCCGGGTAGTCGCGCCGCACGTAATGCGCCTCGCCGAGCCAGTACATCGCATTCGACGCGAGTTCGTGCTGCCGGTGGCGTGCCAGGAATTCGCGCAGCGCCACCGCCGCCTCGTCGTACTTGCCGTCTTTCAGCAGGTTGAAGGCGGCCTGGTACTCACCTTCCGGGCTTTCCGCGGGAACCGTCGCCTGCGCGGCGTTGAGCGCGGTCTCTGCGGCGCGCAGCCGCGTGTCGAGGTCCACGTACTGGTCGCGTTGCTGGCTGCGCGTGCGCTCGAGATCGTGCTGGAGTTGCTCGAGTTCGCCGCGCAGCCGCCGCAGTTCCTGGTCGAGCGTCGCCAATTGCCGCTGCATCTCGAGCAGGCCCTGGTTCTCGAGCTGGCGTTCGACCACGCCCATGCGCTGCTCAAGCGTGTCGAGGCGTTCGCCGCGGGACTGCGCGACGGCGGGAAATGCCATTGCCGCCGACAGCACGGCGGCCGCAACGCCAGCGGGCCGCATCACCTCAGCGGCCGTACACGAGCTCGACGCGGCGATTCTTCTCATACGCAGCCTCGTCGCTGCCCTCTGCCGCCGGCCGTTCCTCGCCGTAGCTGACCGTCGTCAGCTGGGCATCGCCTGCGCCCTGGAGCATCAGTGCGCGACGCACGGCCTGCGCGCGCCGTTCGCCGAGCGCAATGTTGTACTCGCGCGAGCCGCGTTCATCCGTGTGGCCCTCGAGACGGATGCGCGTGGCGCCCGCACCCGCCAGGTGCCGGGCATGCGCGGCAATCAGGGAAGCGAACTCCGGGCGGATGTCGCTGCGATCGAAATCGAAGTAGATGACGGTGGCAACGCCCGCCGGCGCGGCTCCGACGGCAGCTCCCTCGCCACCGAGCGCCTGCGCGTCCCCGACCTGGCCCTCGCCAACGCCGCTGGTCGCGCCGCTGTCTCCGGACTGGGAGGATTCCGCCGGGGCTTCCGGAACCGTGGTCGGCTTCTTGGGGCAGCCTGCGAGAACCAGGGTGCAGGCGGCGATCAGCAGGACTGGCAACCAGCGCATCGTTCGGACTCCTCTGTGCTTCATTCGACTCGTCACGCGCCGCGTTCTTCTAACACAAGCGACCGCGGTGCGTCACGCGGGTTCAGTTGAGAAATGGCGACCAGGCGGGCTCGCGCACTTCGCCGGCGCTCGAGGCGAGGCGTTGCTGGACGCGCCCGTCGCTCGAGACGATCGCCAGCACGCCGCGTCCGCCCTCGCGGGTCGCGTAGATGATGTCGGCGCCGTTCGGCGCGTACGACGGCGACTCGTCGAGCCGGCCGCCCGTCAGCACGCGCAGGCCGCCGCGCTCGGCATCCACTGCCGCGATCCGATAGGCGCTGCCATCGAGGGTCACGACCGCGAGTTCGCGCCCGTCGGGTGAAACGCGAGGCCGCGCGTTGTAAGTGCCCTCGAAGGTGATGCGCCGCGGCCGCTCCCCGGCGGCCAACCCCAGGCGATAGACCTGCGGCGCGCCGGCGCGGTCCGACGTGAAATAGATCGACCGGCCGTCCGGCGCCCAGGATGGCTCGGTGTCGATCGCCGCATCGTCGGTGAGTCGCCGCAGCTCCTGGGTCGCGAGGTTGAGCAGATACACGTCCACGTTGCCGTCGCGCCGCGACAGCGCGACCGCGAGCTGCGTGCCGTCGGGCGACCAGGCCGGCGCGCCGTTGATGCCGGATCGGGCGGACACGCGAACCTGCTCGCCGGATCGCAGCGTTTGCACGTAGATACCCGGCAGGCCGCTGTGGAACGAGACGTAGGCCAGCGAGCGTCCGTCCGGCGACCAGGCCGGCGACATGATCGGTTGCGGCGAAGCGAACACGACCCGCTCGTTGGCACCATCGGCATCGGTGACGATCAGGCGATAGCCGCGGGCAGTCGCGGGTCCGTCGACCGCCACGTAGGCGATGCGCGTGGCGAAGGCGCCGCGCACGCCGAGGATGCGCTCGTAAATCGCATCCGCCACCCGGTGGCTGGCCTGCTTCAGGGCATTGCGATCGGCCGGCAGCGCGGCTCCGAGCAGGCGTTCGCCGCTGGCGACGGACACGAGTTCGTAACGGACCTCGAAGCGCCCGTCCGCCAGCCGCGACAGCCGGCCGACGAGCACGTAATCCACCTTCAGCATGCGCCAGTCGGAAACGTCGACGGCATTGGCGGCATGGGGCAGTTCGATCATCTGCGCGCGCGGCAGGGGCCGGAAGCGGCCGCTGCGCTCGAGATCCGCCTGCACCGTGGCCGCGATGTCCCAGGGCGCGGCGCCGGTTCCTTCCCAGGCCATCGGTATCACCGCGATCGGCACGGACTCCGCCATGCCGCGCAGGATCTGGACGGTCAGTTGCGGCGTCGCCGTCTGCAACGGCAATGCCGCCGCGACGAGAATCATGAGAGCGCGGCGAAACATCAGCGGCGTGCCTCCTTGGGCGTGAAGATCAACTGCACTTCGCGTTCGAACAGGGCGGGCTCCGGGGGCGTCGGCAATGGCGAGGCATTGCGCACCGCGGTCTCGATCGACTGTCGCACGGGGACGCTGCCGTTGCACGGGCCAAAGCGCATGCCGACTACTTCGCCGCCCGGGATCTGCGAGACGAACACGGTGCAACTGAGTCCCGGCCCGGTGCCCGGCGGTTCGAACCAGCGCTGCTCCACGTGCGCCTGGATCGCCTGTACGTACCTCGCCTTGAGACTCTGGAACCCGGCACTCGTTCGCTCCTCTTCCGCCGCGAGGCGCGCGCGCAGGTCCGCCTCGCGTTCCTGCCGCAGGCGCGCGTCCTGCGCTGCCCGCTTCCGGTCCGCCTCCGCCTTCGCGGCGGCCTGCTGCTCGGCCTTGCGCCGGGCATCGACCTCGGCCTTGCGTTTGGCCTCCGCATCCGCCCGCGACTGCTGTTCCGCCACGACGCGCTCCTCTTCTTCCGTGCGTCGCCGCGTCACTTCCTGCTCCCGCCGTTCGGCCTCCAGCTGGCGGGCTTTTTCGCGCCGCCGTTCCTGTGCCTGCTGCCGGTCGTCCTCGCGCCGCTGCCGGCTGGCGGCCTGGATCAGGGCCTGGTCCACGACCACGGCCTCGATCGGCAGGGGCACCAGCGGCGCTTCCGGGCGCGGAAGGGTGAGCCCCAGGTACATGAATCCGGCGATCACCGCGTGCAGCGCGATCGACCAGCCAATGGGTGCGATGCCGGGGCGGGTCGCGGCGCTCATCTTCGCCGCTCGAGTTCCTCGAGCGCGCGCATCGCCTTCGGATCCGTCAGGAATCCGATCTTCTTCGCCCCTGCCTGCTGCAACAGCACCATGCCTCGCACCACGCTGCCGTAGGGCACGCGTTCATCGGCCTTGACCAGCACCGGGGTCGCCGCGTCGCGCTCGAGCACGGCACGGGCACGCCGGGCGACTTCCACCGCCTCGATCGGAGCATCCTCGTCGCCGCCGATGTTGAGGTAGTAGCGCCCGTCGCGATCCACCGACAGCACCAGCGGCTCGCGGTCCCTGAGCAGGTCGGGATCGATCGGTTGCGCATCCGCATCGGGCAGTTCGACCTGCACGCCCTGGGTCAGGAGCGGCGCCGTGATCATGAAGATGATCAGGAGCACCAGCATCACGTCGATGTAGGGGACGACGTTGATCTCGCCCATCAGTCGCCGGCGGCGCGGGTTGGCGGCCACTTCAGGCGTTCCGGGCCGCGGCTGCGTGACGCTGCAGCAGCGTCGAGAACTCGTCCATGAACGCGTCGTAGCGCAACTCGAGGCGATTCACCTTCTCCGCATAGCGGTTGTAGGCGACGACCGCCGGAATCGCGGCGAACAGGCCCGCCGCGGTCGCGATCAGCGCCTCGGCGATGCCGGGCGCGACCATCGCGAGCGTCGCCTGCTGCACGTTGCCGAGGCCCTGGAAGGCGCCCATGATCCCCCAGACCGTGCCGAACAGGCCGACGTAAGGACTGGTCGAGCCGACCGTCGCGAGCGTCGCCAGGCTCTCCTCGAGCCGGTCGATCTCGCGCAACTGCGCCACCCGCATCGCGCGGCGCACGCCCTCGAGCAGTTCCGCCGGCGTGCCGCCGGACTGGGAACGCAGGCGCGAGAACTCGCCGAACCCGGCCTCGAAGATGCTTTCCATGCCGACCGCGGCTGCACCGCGCGTCTCGATCGCGCGATAGAGCTTGCCGAGGTCGCCGCCCGACCAGAACGCGCCCTCGAAGCGGTTGGCCTCGGACTCGGCCTGGTGCAGCAGCCGGCGCTTGCGGAAGATGATGGTCCACGAGACCAGCGACGCGCCGAGCAGCAGCGCAATGATCCCCTGCACGACCGGGCCGGCCTGCAGGATCAACTGAAGAATTGAATGCGATTCGTTCAAGTAACTTCCTTCAGATGTTCTGGATCAGCACCTGCGGCAACCGCTGTGGCCGCAGGCTGTCGGAATCGAGGCATGCGGCGCGGATCGTCGCACTGACCAGCAATTCACCCGCAGACGAATCACGGCGGATTTCCTGCTGCATGACGAACGAGGCGCCGCGAAGCTCCCCTGGTGTCACCGAAACCTGCAGCATCTCGCCGTAACGCGCCGCCCGATGATAATGGATGTGCGCTTCGACCACGGCAAACTGCCGGCGTTCATCGCGCAGCAGCGCCGACTGGTCGATGCCGAGCGCGCGCAGCCAGTCGGTGCGCGCGCGCTCGAGGAAGCGCAGGTAGCTCGCGTGATAGACGACGCCGCCCGCGTCGGTGTCTTCCCAGTAGACTCGGACCGGAATCGTGAATGGCGCCATCGGCCCCGGCTATCCGCGAAACAGCGGCAGGCTGCCGCCCGCGTCGGCAACCGGCGGTTCGAGGCCGAAATGCCGCCAGGCGGCCTTGGTCGCCATGCGTCCGCGCGCGGAGCGCACCAGGAAACCCTGCTGGATCAGGAATGGTTCGACCACGTCTTCGAGCGTGTCGCGCTCCTCGCCGAGCGCGGCGGCGAGGCTGTCGATGCCGACCGGGCCGCCCTCGAATTTCTCGATGATCGTCATCAGCAGGCGGCGGTCGAGCAGGTCGAAGCCCTCGCGGTCCACTTCGAGCAGGTCGAGCGCGTCGGCGGCGACCGCCGCATCGATGTGGCCTGCCGCCCGCACCTCGGCGAAGTCGCGCACGCGCCGCAGCAGCCGGTTGGCGATGCGCGGCGTGCCGCGGGAGCGCTGCGCGAGGCCGGTCGCGCCCGCCTCGTCGATCCGCAGATCGAGGATGCCGGCGGCCCGCAGCACGATCTGGCGGATCTCGTCCTGCGCGTAGAAGTCGAGGCGCTGCACGATGCCGAACCGGTCCCGCAGCGGCGAAGTCAGCAGGCCCGCGCGCGTGGTCGCGCCGATCAGGGTGAAGGGCGGCAGGTCGAGCTTGATCGAGCGCGCGGCCGGTCCCTCCCCGATCATGATGTCAAGCTGGTAGTCCTCGAGCGCCGGGTAGAGGATCTCCTCGACCACCGGGCTCAGGCGATGGATTTCGTCCACGAACAGCACGTCGCGCGGCTGCAGGTTGGTCAGGATCGCGGCGAGGTCGCCCGGCCGTTCGAGCACGGGGCCGGAAGTCTGGCGCAGCGCGACGCCGAGCTCGTTCGCGACGATGTGCGCGAGGGTCGTCTTGCCGAGGCCGGGCGGGCCGAAGATCAGCACGTGATCGAGCGCCTCGCTGCGCCGCCGCGCCGCCTCGATGAAGATGCCCATCTGCTGCTTGACGCCCGCCTGTCCGATGTACTCGGCAAGCGTCTTCGGGCGCACGCTGCGAGCAAGGTCCTCGTCCTCGCGCGTGGCCCTGGCGGTCGTCACCCGGTCCTGTTCGATCATTGGGTGGATGCTACCGGGCTGCGGCCTGCAATGCGCGGCGGATCAGTTCCTCGGTTCCGGCGCCTTCATTGTCCACGCTCTTGAGCAGTCGCGTGACTTCGGCGGGACGGTAGCCGAGCGCGACCAGCGCCGCAAAGGCTTCGGCCTGCGCACCGGCCGGCTGGCCGGTGCGCGGCGTGGCCGACGGCATCTGGCCGAGCGCACGGATCCGGTCGCGCATCTCGATCAGCAGGCGCTCGGCGGTCTTGCGGCCGATGCCCGGGATGCGCGTCAGCGCATCGACGTCCTGGGCCTCGACACAGAACAGGAAAGTATCGACATCCATTCCGGACAAGAGCGCGAGCCCGATCTTCGGGCCGATGCCGGTGACGCGCAGCAGGTCGCGGAACAGCCGCCGCTCGTTCTCCGTCGAGAATCCGTAAAGCAGGTGCGCATCTTCGCGGACCACCAGGTGGGTGTGCAGCTCCACCTCGCTGCCGACTTCCGGCAGTCGGTAGAACGTGGACATCGGCGCCTCGAGTTCATAGCCGACGCCGCCGACATCGACGATCAGCGCCGGCGGCGCCTTGCGGACCAGCCGGCCGCGCAGGTGGCCGATCACCGGCGCGCGCCCGCCCGGCGTTGCGGCATGCCGCGGTGCTGCGCATGGCAGACGGCGATCGCGAGCGCATCGGCCGCGTCCGCGCTGAGCCGCCCCTCCAGGGTCAGCAGCGCCTTGATCATGTGCTGGACCTGCCCTTTGGCCGCGGCGCCGGTGCCGGTGACGGTCAGCTTGATGGCGCGGGGAGCGTACTCGTACACCGGCGCACCCGCGTGGCAGGCGCCGCACAGGGCGGCGCCCCGGGCCTGGCCCAGTTTCAGCGCGCTGTCCGGATTCTTGTGCATGAAGACCCGCTCGATTGCGATCTCGCCCGGCGCGTAGGTGTCGACCAGCTCCGTCACATGACGATGGATCTCCAGCAGTCGCGCCGCCATCGCGCCACTGCCGACGCGGATGCAGCCGCTGGCGACGTACCTGAGGCCAGCCTGCCCGGCGTCCACGACGCCGAAACCAGTGACCCTGGATCCGGGGTCGAGGCCGAGAATTCGCACCATGGGAGTTATGATAACGGCTTGCCATGAAGACCACGACCTCTGCACCGGCGGCCGGCATGGCCGTGCTGGCCGAATTGCGCGCCGCGCTTGCTGCCCTGCCGGCAGCCGCGGATGGCTGGGCCGAGGCCGTCGCACAGGGAGGCGAAACCGCCGGCATCGTCGCTGCGCTCGATGCGGAACGCGAGATCATCGCCGGCGCACTGCTGCAGCCGTTGCTGGCGCGGCGCCTGTTTGACCCCGCCGACGCGGCCCGGGTTTTCGGCCAGCCGGCCGTGAACTTCGCGGACCAGCTGGAGCGGCTCGGCGAATTCCAGGCCGGCGCGCAATGGTCGCCGGAGCGGGCCCTGTCCGCCGGCCAGGCCGATGCGCTCAGGCGCATGCTGCTGGCGGTCGTCACCGATCCGCGGCTCGTGCTGGTGCGGCTGGCGGAGCAGCTGCGGCGCATGCGCCGCGCGCGGGAGATCGACGACGCCACGCGCCTGCATCTCGCCTGGGAGACGCGCGAGATCTACGCTCCGCTCGCGAACCGGCTCGGCATCTGGCAGCTCAAGTGGGAACTCGAGGACCTGTCATTCCGTTACCTGGAGCCGGTGGAGTACCGGCGCATCGCCGGCTGGCTCAACGAATCGCGCGCGGACCGGGAGAAGTACATCGAGTCGGTGATCGCCGAGATTACCGCCGAGCTGGCCCGTGCGGGCATTGCCGCCGAGGTCGTCGGCCGGCCCAAGCACATCTACAGCATCTGGAAGAAGATGCATCGCAAGAACCTCGCCTTCGAGGAGGTCTTCGACGTGCGCGCGGTGCGCGTCATCACCAATTCGGTGGTCGACTGCTATGCCGCGCTCGGCGTAGTCCACGGCCGCTGGCACTACATCCCGGGCGAGTTCGACGACTACATTGCGACGCCGAAGGACAACCTGTACCGGTCGCTGCACACGGCGGTGCTCGGACCCTCGGCCGTGCCGCTCGAGATCCAGATCCGCACGCGCGAGATGCACGATCACGCGGAACTCGGTGTCGCCGCACACTGGCGCTACAAGGAGGGGGCGGCGCGCGATGCGGCTTACGACCGCAAGATCGAATGGCTGCGGGAGCTGCTCGCGCCGGCCACGGATGCCGAGACCGACAGCGACTTCCTGAGCCGCGTGCGCGCGGACCTGTTCGACGACCGCGTCTACGCCCTGACGCCGAAGGGCGAGGTCGTGGACCTGCCGGGCGGCGCGACGCCGATCGACTTCGCCTACCACGTGCACACGGACCTCGGGCACCGCTGCCGCGGCGCGCGCGTCAACGGTCGCATCGTGCCCTTGAACCACAAGCTCGCAAATGGCGAGGTGGTCGAAATCATCAGCGGCAAGCAGTCGCAGCCGAGCCGCGACTGGCTGATCGAGCAGGAGGGATTCCTGGCCTCGCCGCGGAGCAAGGCCAAGGTGCGCGCGTGGTTCAAGAAGCGCAATGCCGGACAGAACCTGCGGGAAGGGCGTGAGATGTTCGAGCGCGAGCTCGCGCGCCAGGGCGGCGAGCAGTCGCTGATGTCGGAGCTGGTCGGCGAGTTTGCGTTGACCGGCGCCGAGGCACTCTATCTCGCACTCGGTTCGGGCGACCTCACGCTGGCGCAGGTCGCCGCCGCCATGCAGCGGCGCATGCGCCATCACGCCGCCGCCCCGGCCGTCGAGCTGCCGCCGATCGGGGTGCCCCGGCGCGAGAAGCCGGCCGCCGTGCAGGTCGAGGGCGTGGGCGACCTGATGTCGACTCATGCCCGCTGCTGCAACCCGGTGCCGCCGGAGCCGATCACCGGATACGTGACGGTCGGCCGCGGCGTCACCCTGCATCGCACTGGCTGCCGCAACCTCGCGCGGCTCGCCGCGCGGGCGCCGGAGCGACTGCTGCAGGTGGACTGGGGCAAGGCCGGCGGCAAGCGCTACCCGGTCGAGATCGTCGTGCACGCGATGGACCGCCGCGGCCTGCTGCGCGACGTCACGACCCTGGTCGCCGAGGAGAAGATCAACATCGAGCGGCTGAGCTCGCGCGGCGATCCCGGGCAGGGCAGCGCGGACCTCACGCTTCGCATCGCGGTCGCCGGGCTCGAGGAGTTGTCGCGTCTGCTGGCGCGCCTGTCCGCGCTCCCCGGCGTGCTCAGCGCCCGCCGCCGCGCCTGAAAAAGGGGTCGCATCCCTTCAAAGGGGTCGCATCCCTTCGGCGCCTGCAACCTGATTTGGTCCGCTGCTGAAGAGGCCGAAGGGATGCGACCCCTTTGAAGGGATGCGACCCCTCTTAGCGGTTTGTGATTTGGTCCGCTGCTGAAGAGGCCGAAGGGATGCGACCCCTTTGAAGGGATGCGACCCTTTTAGACCCTTTTAGCGGTTTGGGATGTCGATGGCGCGCTTGTCGACGGCGAGCGCGGCTTCGTGCACCGCCTCCGACAGTGTCGGATGCGCGTGGATCGTGCGCTGCAGGTCCTCGCTGCTGGCCGAGTACTCCATCGCCAGCACGGCTTCGGCGATCAGTTCGCCAGCCATCGGTCCGATGATGTGGATGCCGAGGATCTCGTCGCTGCCCGTATCCGCAATGACCTTGCAGAAGCCGGCGCCGGCTTCCATGGCGCGAGCGCGGCCGCTCGCCGCGAACGGAAAGCTGCCGGTCTTGTAGGCACGGCCGGTGGCCTTGACCTGTTCCTCGGTCTGGCCGACCCAGGCGATCTCCGGCGCGGTATAGATCACAGAGGGGATGGTCTTGTAGTTGACGTGGCCGTACTGGCCCGCGATCAGGTCCGCGACCGCCACGCCTTCCTCCTTGCCCTTGTGCGCGAGCATCGGCCCGCGTACGCAGTCCCCGACGGCCCAGATGCCCTCGGCGGCGGTGCGGCAATGCTCATCCACCTGGATGAAGCCGCGCTCGTCCAGCACGACGCCCGTGGCTTCGCCGAGCAGGTCCTTCGTAAACGGCCGCCGGCCGATCGCGACGATCAGCCGATCCACCACCAGTGACTGCGCGCGCTGCCCGTCCGTGTAGCTGACGTGCACGCCGTCCTTCTCGATCGTGGCGCCCGAGACCTTCGCGCCGAGCCGGATGTCGAGGCCCTGCTTCTTGAAATGGCGGGCGGCTTCCTTGGCGAGCTGCGCATCGGCCATCGGCAGAAACTGTGGCAGCGCCTCCAGCACCACTGTTTCCGCGCCCAGCCGGCGCCAGACGCTGCCGAGCTCGAGCCCGATCACGCCCGCGCCGATCACGCACAGGCGCTTTGGCACTTCCGTGAAATCGAGCGCGCCCCAGGAGTCAACGATGCGCTCGCCATCGAAGGCGACACCGCGCAGCGGCATTGGCTCCGAACCCGAGGCCAGCACCACGTGCTTCGCCTGCAATGTCCGCTTGCTGCCGTCATGGCCCGTGAACTCCACCTTGCGGCCGCCCAGCAGCCTGCCGTGCCCGGTGAGTGCTGTCACACCGGCCCCCTTGAACAAGGTCATGATTCCCGCCGTGCTCTGCCGGACGATGCCGGCCTTGCGCTTCTGCATCGCGCCCACGTCGAAGGCGACGCCATCGAGTTTCACGCCGTGCACCGCGAATTCGTGCAGCGCGCGGTGGTACAGCTCGGACGATTCGAGCAGCGCCTTGGAGGGAATGCAGCCGGCATTCAGGCAGGTGCCGCCGAAGGCCGTGCTGCCGTCGCGGTTCTTCCATTGGTCGATGCAGGCGACCGAAAGCTTGTTCTGGCCGACGCGGATTGCCGCCGGATAACCCGCCGGTCCGCCGCCGATGACGATCACGTCAAAACTGTCACTCATGGGTGTTTCCTGTCAGACCTGCAACAGCAACCGCGCCGGATCTTCCAGCGCTTCTTTCACCGCGACCAGGAATTGCACGGCCTCGCGGCCGTCGATGATGCGGTGATCGTAGGTCAGCGCCACGTACATCATCGGCCGCACGACCACCTGCCCGCCGACCGCCACCGGACGCTCCTCGATCTTGTGCATGCCGAGGATCGCGCTCTGCGGCGCATTGACGATCGGCGTCGAGAGCAGCGAGCCGAAGACGCCGCCGTTGGTGATCGAGAACGTCCCGCCGGTCAGCTCTTCGATGGTGATCGAGCCGTTGCGCGCGCGCTCCGCGAACCCGGTCACCGCCTTTTCGATGTCGGCGAATCCCATCCTGTCGGCGTCGCGCAGGATCGGCACCATGAGCCCGCGGTCCGTGGACACGGCGACTCCGAGGTCGTAGTACTCGTGATAGACGATGTCGCCGCCCTCGACCGAGGCATTGATTACCGGGTAACGGCGCAGCGCCTCGACGCAGGCCTTGACGAAGAACGACATGAAGCCGAGGCGCACGCCATGGCGCTTCTCAAACGGCTCCTTGTAGCGGGAGCGCAGCGTCATCAGCGACTGCATGTCGATCTCGTTGAACGTTGTCAGCAGCGCCTGCGTGGTCTGCGCCTCGACCAGGCGCTCGGCGATGCGGGCGCGCAGCCGCGACATCGGCACGCGCTGGTCAATGCGGGCGCCGGCCGGCGTCGGGGCCGGGGCGCTTTCAAGATGCTGCGCGACGTCGCCCTTCGTGATGCGGCCGTCGCGTCCGCTGCCAGCGATCTGTCCCGGTGAGAGCTGGTTCTCCTCGACCAGGCGGCGCGCGGCCGGTGAGAGCTTGCCGGCGGCCTCTTCCTTGCGCGGCGTGGGCGCGGCAACTGGCCCCGGCTCCGTCTTCTTCGCGTCCGCGGCTTTCTTCTGCTCCGCCCTGGATGGCGCTTTGGGCGCCGGCGCGGCCGCAGCCTGCTCTTCGATCACGGCCAGCAGCTCCCCGCTCGTCACGGTGGTGCCCGCGGCCCTGGACAGCGTCTTCAGCACGCCCGCCACCGGCGCCGGCAGCTCGAGCACCACCTTGTCGGTCTCGAGATCGGCGAGATTCTCGTCGCGGGCGACGGTATCCCCCACCTGCTTGTGCCAGGTGACGAGGGTCGCGTCGGCGACCGACTCGGGCAACTGCGGGACGCGCACTTCGGTGGTCATGAATGCTTCCTGGTGGATTCGGCCGTCAGCCGGTGCGTCGCGCCATGGGACTCTTCGAACGCGGTCGAGTAAAGCGCTGCCGCGACCACGGCGTCCTGTTCGCGCTGGTGCAGCGCATGGATGCCCGTGGCCGGCGCCGCGGCGCTCTCGCGGCCGGCATACAGGAGTTCGTGCGCGGGTGTGAGCGCGGCCTGCAGCCGGTGGCGGATCTGGTACCAGGCGCCCTGGTTTTGCGGCTCTTCCTGGCACCAGACAACCTGGCGCGCATTGGCAAAGCGACCCAGGATGGCCTGGTATTCCTCCGCAGGGAACGGATAGAGCTGCTCGATGCGCACCAGCGCGATGTCCTCTGCTTTGCCGGCCTGCCGGCGCTCCAGCAGGTCGTAATACACCTTGCCGCTGCACAGCACGAGCCGCTTGACCCGCGCGGGCTCAATCGGCCCGAGGTCGTCGATGACCGTGTGGAAATGGCCGGTCGCGAGATCCGCCATCGTCGAGGACGAGTGCTTGTGGCGCAGCAGGCTCTTCGGGGTCATCACGATGAGCGGCTTGCGCAGCGCCCGCAGCATCTGCCGGCGCAGCAGGTGGAACATCTGCGCCGGGGTCGACGGCACGCACACCTGGTGGTTCATCTCGGCCGAGAGCTGCAGGAAGCGCTCGAGACGCGCCGAACTGTGCTCTGGCCCCTGCCCCTCGTAGCCGTGCGGCAGGAACAGCGTCAGGCCGGAGACCCGCCCCCATTTCGCTTCGCCGGAGGTGATGAACTGGTCCACGATCACCTGCGCGCCATTGACGAAGTCGCCGAACTGCCCTTCCCAGATCACCAGCGTCTCCGGGTCGGTGGTCGAGAACCCGTACTCGAAGCCGAGCACGGCCTCCTCGGAGAGCGTCGAGTCGATCACCCGGAAGCGCGAGTGGCCTTCGGCGATCGCCGCGAGCGGCACGTGGGTGCGCCCGCTGGCCTGGTCGTGCCAGACGGCGTGGCGGTGGAAAAACGTGCCACGCGCGGAGTCCTGCCCCGTCAGGCGCACGTCGACGCCGTCGGCCAGGAGCGCGGCGTAGGCCAGGGTTTCCGCCGCGCCCCAGTCGAGCGGCAGCTCGCCCGCGTACATGCGCCGGCGGTCGTCCACGATGCGCGCGACGCGCGGGTGCAGCGTGAATCCGGCGGGCACCTGCGTCAGTGATGCCGCAAGCGTCGCGAGGCGCCCGGGTTCCACGCCCGTCGCCGGCTGCTCGGACCAGTCGGCCGCCAGGTGACGACTCCAGTCCACCGTGAACCGGTTGCCGGTCGTGCCCGCGAAGGCACGCGCCTGCGGGCGGCCCTCGTCGAGGCCGCGGCGATAGTCCTCGATCATCTGCGCGGCCTGGCCCTCGTCCAGCATGCCGTCCTGCTCGAGGCGTTCGCCGTAGATCTGGCGCGCGGTCGGATGCTTGCGGATGGCCTGGTACATCATCGGCTGGGTTGCCGACGGCTCGTCGGCTTCGTTGTGGCCGTGGCGGCGGTAGCAGACCAGGTCGATGACCACGTCCTTACGGAATTTCATGCGGTACTCGAGCGCGAGCCGCGTGACGAACACGACCGCCTCCGGATCGTCGGCATTCACGTGCAGGATCGGCGCCTCGATCATCTTCGCGACGTCGCTGCAGTAAAGCGTCGAGCGCGCGTCGCTGGGCTCGCTGGTCGTGAACCCGACCTGGTTGTTGATCACGACGTGCAGCGTGCCGCCGGTGCTGAAGCCGCGCGCCTGCGACAACTGCAGGGTCTCCATCACGACGCCCTGGCCAGCGAAGGCGGCGTCACCGTGTATCAGCAGCGGCACCACCGTGCTGCCCGTGGTGTCACCGCGCCGCTCCTGGCGCGCGCGCACCGATCCCTCGACCACCGGATTGACGACTTCGAGGTGCGACGGGTTGAACGCGAGCACCACGTGCACGTTGCCGCCGGTCGTGCGCAGGTCGGCGGAGAAACCTTTGTGGTACTTGACGTCGCCCGAGCCCTTCAGCTCGTCGAGGTCAACATGCCCCTCGAACTCGGAGAACAGCATCGACGGCGCCTTGCCGAGCACGTTGACCAGCACGTTCAGCCGGCCGCGGTGCGCCATGCCGATGACGATCTCCTCGACGCCGGTGGCGCCGCAACGCTGCACCACGTCGTCCAGCAAAGGAATCAGCGCCTCCGCACCCTCGAGCGAAAAGCGCTTTTGCCCGACGTAGCGCGTGTGCAGGTAGCGCTCGAGGCCCTCGGCCGCGGAGAGCTGCCACAGCAGGTTCAGCCGCTCCTCGCGGTCGAAGCGGTAATGCAGCCGGCCTTCCTGGAAGCGGTCCTGCAGCCACAATCGCTCTTCGCCGGTCGAGACGTGCGCAAATTCCGCACCGATGCGCCCGCCATAGATGTGGCGCAACTGCTTCAGGATCTCGCGCAGCGGCATCTGCTTCTCGACGCCGCCCGTGCGGCTACCGGTATGGAACTCGGTGTCGAGGTCGGCCTCGGTGAGCCCGACGTATTCCGGCTCGAGCACCGGCGGCATCGGCCGTTGCATCAGGCCGAGCGGATCGATGTCGGCGATCAGGTGCCCGCGATTGGCGTAGAACTGGATCAGCCGCGAGACCGCGGATTGCTTCTCGCCGTCCACGGCGGCCGATGTGGCGGCGACTGCCCGGCCGGGCAGCGCGCGCACGACTGTGCGGCGCTTCGCGGCGTGCGGCTCCGCGCCGAGCTGGCCGAAGAATTGCCGCAATTCCGGGGCGACCGCCGCCGGGTCCGACAGGAAGCGCTCGTACTCGGCTTCGAGGTACGGGGCCTGGGCACTCGAGAACGGACTCGATTCGTAAAGTTCGCGCAGGGAACGGCTCATGCCCGGCAAATTATACCGGACCAACCTGGTACGGAAAGGAAAGGTTTTCAGCGGCTTACGCGCGGAAGCTGGCGCCCCGGGCCGGAGTTGAACCGACGACCTGCCGCTTAGGAGGCGGCCGCCGGCGGGGGGGCGTTGGCATGAGTGGGAATGATTAGGCAGTAGCTCCAAATCCTCCGCGTCTCGCAACCCGGTCCATTGCCACCAAGCTTCAAGCTGCGGCTCAAAGCGTTGTCGTGCTTCTTGCACGGACCCGAGGTGCTCTGTCGGCGCGGATTTTGCGTCGGACGTCGTCAGCTGCTCTGTGAAACCATCAAGTGAAGCGGTCTGATTGGTTTCCCGCGCGTACGACAGCCAGGGTCGAAGTTTCTGAGCGTCGGGAAGCTTTGTTTAGCGCACCAGACATTGAGGGGCCCTACCTCTGCGGAAAACCGAGCAATCGCGGCGCAATTAGGGTCACTTATTCGCCCAGTTCGCACGTCCAAATCAGGGAAGTGTCGCCGGAATTCCAGCGGCTCAGCCAAGCCATCCATTCTCTTGACGTCGCTTGCCATGATGTGCTAGGCAACTGCCGTAATTTCGTTCGGAACTACCCGATTGCATCAGGTAGACGCGGATAGCATCTATCCACATCCAGACTGGGGATTGAAACATGTTCAAACGAAATCTGCTCGCCCTGGCATTGCTGGTCGGCATCGGGCTTTTTGAGACAGTGCCAGCGCACGCAATGGCATGCGAGATGATCTATTCGGGGACCGGAACAAATAACCCGTCAAAGTGGTTTTGCGTAGGCGAGCCGTCCGTATCAAGCGCAAATCCCGTGAGCTATTGGACAAGTCCAGGAATGGGTATGAGTTGGCCCAACCAAGCCTCGCACAATCCGGTGGCGTGGGTCGTATGCGAATACAGCTACTTCTTTGGCACGCGACACGTTACATGGCAGACGTTCTACCAGGGGAATCCGTACCCTACCGACATATGCTACTTCCAATGCACGCCCGAAACCCGAGCCTAGGAGACACATCATGCAGGCCAAAGCATGGATTGCCGTCATGGCCACGCTCGCCAGCAGTGGAGTGCTCGCGCAGCCGAGCCATCAACGCGCTGTGCAATTCGGAAACGAAGTGGTCACGCTGAAGTTCAGCAATGTCCCATTTACTCCGGAGTTGCACAGGCTCTGGGATGCCACAAACGAGGCCACGGATGAAGTTGAACAGGAACGATTGTGGCGCATTCGTTGGGAGGATTACGGCGAGACGGTCGCCCTTCAAACTCTGTCCATATATCACCTGGAGCGTGGTGATCTCGTTCAGGCCTACGCGCACTTGTATGCGGTGGACAAGATTGCGAAGTGGTATGAAAGTGTAACGCCCGCAAACTTCAAGCCGGGGCCACTTCTAAGGCAGCACTTCGCCGAAATCCAAGCGGACATGGAGCGCGTTGGCAATATGCTGACTGACAGCCAGCGCAATGCAGGTGTCAAGCTGGCAGCGGGGTTGGTCCGAAACAACCCGAACTGCTGCACATGGCCATGACGGGGGCGCCGCCTGAAAGGGGAGCCGGCCGGGATCCGCGGGTATGGGCTGGGAATCTGGCGCCCCGGGCCGGAGTTGAACCGACGACCTGCCGCTTAGGAGGCGGCCGCTCTATCCACTGAGCTACCGGGGCAAGAGCGGCGAAATGTTACCCGAGGACCGGTCCTCACGGACCGGTCCCGGGTAATGGGCTCGAAACCCGGTCCCGTTCAGGCGGCCTGAGCCGGGGTATGGGGTTGCGACGGCGGCGGGCTCGGTTCGACCAGGGACTTTTCGACCGCGACGGTCGCCTGCTCGACCTTGTCGGCCGCTGTGCTGACAATCTGGGTCGTTGCCTTCTCGACCGTGCGGGTCGCTGCGCGCACGGTCCGGGCCGTGCTCTTGATCGCGCTCGCCGCCTGGC
Organism: Steroidobacteraceae bacterium; assembly: GCA_050179155.1. GTDB lineage: Bacteria > Pseudomonadota > Gammaproteobacteria > Steroidobacterales > Steroidobacteraceae > SCUD01. The sequence goes on along the minus strand of JBFXFJ010000002.1, from coordinate 428,617 downwards.
GCTTTACCTGCTTCACCGACTTGCGGGCCGTGCGGGCGGCCTTGCGCGCCACCTTGCGAACGGTCTTGCGTGCCGTCGAAGCCTTGCGGGCGACCTTGCGCCGCTTTGCCGCGACGCGGCGCTTGGCGCGCTTTACGCGCGGCGCAGCGCGACGCGCTGCCTTCTTTGCCTTCTTTCTGGCTGCCATCTGGGATTTACTCCGAAAGTTGCTGACACCTGCCGTGCGTCGCGCGTGCGCGACGCTCGATGATCACGCTAGGACGCGACCGGTTCGCTGTCAATCGGAGAAATTGGTGGAGCGGAAGGGGATCGAACCCTCGACCTCTGCATTGCGAACGCAGCGCTCTCCCAGCTGAGCTACCGCCCCACGACGAGGGGCGGGATTGTAATGACCCCTCGCCGGGGCAGCAAGCAAGCGCCGGGGACGGCGGCGCCAACCACGGCATTCGTGTAACGTTTTGGTCCCATGAAGATCCGGGACGCGACCCAGGCCGACCTCGAGTTCATCGTGGCCGCAAATATGGCCCTGGCGTCGGAATCGGAGGACCAGGCGCTGGATCCCACCCTCTTGCGTCCCGGCGTCCAGGCGGTGCTGGACGACCCCGCGCTCGGCCGCTACTACCTGGCGGAGGCCGGCGGACAGCCGGTCGGCCAGTTGATGACGACCTATGAGTGGAGCGACTGGCGCAACGGCGTGTTCCTGTGGATCCAGTCGGTCTACGTGCAGCCCGCGCACCGCGGGGCCGGCGTGTTCCGCGCCCTGTACCAGCACCTCGCAGATCTGGCCCGGAACGACGCCCGAATCTGTGGCATCCGCCTGTATGTGGACCGCGAAAACGGACGCGCCCGGGAGGTCTATACCCGTCTCGGCATGCATCTCTCCAACTACCAGGTCATGGAGACGGTGTACCGTGGCCCGGAATCACACGGCGCAGGATGACCCGCATGCTCGCGACCGGCGAACTGGCCCCCGATTTCGAACTGCCCGATCAGGACGGCCGGAAGCGCCGCCTGGGCGACCTTCTGGGGGGACGCCCGCTGATCCTCTATTTCTACCCCGCGGACTTCACGCCCGGCTGCACGCGCGAGGCCTGCGACCTGCGCGACTTGCACACCCAGATCCTCTCGGCAGGCCTGCGCGTGGTCGGCGTCAGTCCCCAGTCGCCCGAGAGCCATCGCCGGTTCCGGGACGAGCACTCCCTGCCGTTCATGCTGCTGTCCGACGAGGACAAGGTGGCGGTCAAGGCCTTCGGCGTCGATGGCCCGCTCGGGATCGGCGTGCGCCGCGCCACCTTCCTGATCGACGCCAAGCGGCGCATCGTCGACGCGGTGCTGGCCGACCTGCGGATCAGCCGGCACCAGGAGTTCGTGCAGCGGGCGATTGCCGCTAAGGAAGATCGAAGCGCGTGACGGCGGCGCGGCTGAACCGCGGCACGGCGACGACGTAGACGACGCCGTACTCCAGCTCGCTCATCTCCGGCACTTCCTCGCCGCTCAGTTCCTCGACGAGCGCTGGAACGGTGTCCGAGTGGCCGACGATCAGCACGCGCCCACCGCGATTTTCGTCCAGCGCCCGGCGCGCGGCCTCGGCCGGATCGCCGGCCGGGACGACGATGACCGGAATGCCCAGGCGATTCGCCAGCGGGCGGACCGTCTCCTGGGTCCGGCGCAATTCGCTGACGATGATGCTGTCGAAACTGAGCGCCTTCGGCGCGCGACCGAAGTGTTGCGCCAGTTCCAGCGCGCGCGCTTCGCCCGCCGGGGACAGCGGCGGATCCTCCGCCGGCGTCTCGGCCTTCTCGGCATGCCGCATGACGAAGACGGTGGTCGTCGAAGCGGCGCTGAGCAGCCAGATCCCGAGCGCGACGACCAACACGCCGATCAGCGCCGCAAGCCAGACCGGGGCCAGGAAGGGCCGCCGCCTCAGGCTCGCGTATTCTTTGCGCATGGCGGCGATGATACTCCGGCCCTGGGTGGTCCTGCTCGCAGCGGGCGGTTCACGGCGCTTCGGCGGCCCCAAGCTGCTGGCGCGCCTCCAGCGCGAAACGCTGTTGCGCCGCGCGGCACGCGCGGCGGTCGGCTGCCGCCCGGCGGGCTGCGTGGTGGTGCTCGGCGCGCACGCGCAGCGCCTGCAGCGCGAGCTTCGGGGCCTGCCGGTCGAGGTCGTCGTGAACCAGCGCTGGCGCGCCGGCCTCTCGGGATCGCTGCGGGCGGGCATCGGCGCCCTGCCGCAGGACGCGCGCGCGGTGCTCGTGTTCCTCGCCGACCAGGCGGCGATCGGACCCGCGGAACTCGAACTGCTGATCGCGGCGTGGCGCCGCGCGCCCCGCGCCATCGTCGCCGCGCGCGCGGGGGAAGTCCGCGGGCCACCGGCGATCCTGCCGTGCTCTACGTTCGGCGCGCTTCGGCGCCTGCGTGGCGACACGGGCGCGCGGAAGCTGCTGGTGGAACCGGGCCGGCGTGTGATCGAAGTGGAGATTCCGGGCGCCGCCCGCGACGTCGACCGGCCGACGGACCTCACACAATTCGCCGGATTCCGCGTGTTATCTTGATCGAACCTCCCGGATGGAGTCGTCCCTGATGCCTTCGTTCCTGTTGCGCGCCCGGGTCGCGCTCGCCGTGCTGATGACCATTCCGGCGGCGGTCGCCGGCGCCGCGTCCGCCGAGGAAGCACCGCCCGCGGAATTCGCGCAGCAGTCGCTGGAGTTCGAGAAACGGATCGCGGAGCTGGCGGGCGTCGATCCGCTGCAGCCGGACACGCTCGATGCGCGCCTGGATTACGCGCGCCTGCTGCACCAGGCCGCGGCCGAGGACTGCCTGCCGTACCTGGATAAGGCGGAAGCGCAGCTCGCGGCGGTGCTGGCTGCCGATGCGAACGCCCTGCTCGCCTGGCCGGACGGCCCGAGCGATGCGATGTCGCTGCTGCAGACCATCCAGAACACGCGCGGGCAGTGCGCCGAGGACGCAGGGCAGGCCAGGGCGGCGTTCGAGGCATCGATCACGACCGGCGAGCGCGCCGTCGCGATGCTGCGCGACAACTGGGATTTCGAGGAGATGGCCATCGCGCAGTTCAACATCGCCTTCGCGCGGCGCGAACTCGGCGACCTCGACCGTGCGCTGCAGGACCTCGAACAGGTGCTGGCCTGGGACCAGGAGTTCGGATTCCGCGACGAGCTCGCGCGTGACTATGCGACGCTGCTGCGCTGGCACGCGGGCGGCGAGGATCCGGACCCGGCCGACGTCGAGCGCTTCGTCAGGGAGTTCAACCAGACCAAAGCGCGATTCGAGTTCGCATGGAAGCCGCACCAGGCGCGCTGGTCGACCGAAGTCGAGCGCGCCAACCTGAAGGACGGCGTGTTCGGCGAGGTTTCGACCCGCTACCAGAGCGAGGTGGACGTGCGCCGCGAACGCGACGACTTCGTGCTCGTGACGACCATTGACGGCACGCCGACCGTCGAGACCGCGGGCAGCTTCGGCGCGGCGGCGGATGCCGAGCGCTGGCAGGGCATGCTCGCAGGGCTCAGTGCCGCGCTGCCCGAGATGGTTGTCGGCAAGGACGGCAGCTTCAAGGAGCTGCGAAATCTCGAACAGCACCGCGCGACCATGCTCCAGGAGGTCAAGAAGCTGATTGCCGCTGCAACCGGGCCGGCCGTGACCGCGCAGTCCGGGGAGGACATCGACCGCTTCCTGGGCAACGTGCTGAATGCGGAACTCCTGACCACCATGGCCGCCGGCCAGTGGGACATCGCGGTCGGCGCCTGGATCGGCGCCGAGTTCGACCACGGCGACTGGTACAGCCTCACCTTCGAAGAGGCCCTGCCCGGATTCTCCGAAAAGCCGGTGTCCAAGACCATGACCTTCAAGGTGTCGCGCTGGCTGCCCTGCGCCGGCGGCGGTGCACCAGAATGCGTCGAGGTGCTGGTGCGGATCGTGCCGGACTCCGAGGGCATCACGCGGGCGGTCACCGAGTTCGTGACGCGGGTAATGCCGCAAGCGTCCCGCGCCGAAATGGAACAGGCGCTGCGCGCGGTCAGCTATGACTTCGAGCTGCGCTACCGGCTGGTCACCGAGCCGGACACCCTGCGTCCCTGGTCGATCGAGGAGCGCAAGTACATCTACGCCTCCTCGCTCGAGGGCGGCAAGCGCGCGGTGATGGCGCGTCGCGACCGCACGCTGGAGACCGCGCAGTACGCCAATTGAATGGCGGAGAGGGTGAGATTCGAACTCACGGGCCCCGTGAAGGGCCTCCGGTTTTCAAGACCGGTGCAATCGACCGCTCTGCCACCTCTCCGGTGCGTTGCGCTCACCTGAAATTGTCGGCCGGGCGGCTCCAGCCCGCAAGGCTCGCCGCGCGGGACCGGGAACCGGTTCCGCTATACTGTGTCCCAGGCCCTGTGGCAGGGTCCGGAGGTCAATGACATGGAAAGCAGCCCGGTCGTAGTCCAGCGGCAGTCGGCGGTGCGCGAGTCGGCGCTCGCCACCAACAAGGTATTGCGCAACACGTATCTCCTGCTGTCGGCCACGCTGGCCTTCAGCGCCATCATGGCGGGCGTCGCCCTGGCGTTCGGGTTGCCGCATCCGGGCCTCATGATCACGCTGGTCGGCTACTTCGGCCTGCTGTTCGCCGTGCACAAGACGGCCAACAGCGCCCTCGGGCTCCTGTTCGTATTCCTGCTGACCGGCTTCATGGGCTACACGCTCGGGCCGATCATCGGCTACTACCTGCAGGCCATTCCGAACGGCCATTCGGTCGTGATGAACGCGTTTGGAATCACCGCGGTCGCCTTCGTCGGCCTCTCGGCCTACGCGATCCGGAGCGGCAGCCGCTTCTCGTACATGGGCGGCTTCCTGGCGGTCGGCATCCTGACGGCCTTCATTCTCGGCCTGGTCGCCATCTTCTTCTCGATGCCAATGCTGTCGCTGGCGGTGTCAGGCATGTTCGTGCTGCTGATGACCGGGCTGATCCTGTACCAGACCGGCGAGATCATCCACGGCGGCGAGACCAACTACATCCTCGCGACCGTGACGCTCTACGTCAGCATCTTCAACCTGTTCTCGAGCCTGCTGCACCTGCTCGGTTTCGCGTCCGACGATTGATCAGGCGGGATTGAGCCGCTCGAGGCCCCCGAGGTAAGGCCGCAGCACCTGCGGCACGGTCACCGTGCCGTCGGCCTGCTGGTAATTCTCCAGCACCGCGACCAGCGCGCGGCCGACGGCGACACCCGAGCCGTTCAGCGTGTGCACCGGCTCGGGCTTCCCGGTTTCCGGATTCCGCCAGCGCGCCTGCATGCGCCGCGCCTGGAATGCCTCGCAGTTGCTGCAGGACGAGATCTCCCGATAAGCGCCCTGCCCTGGCAGCCACACCTCGAGATCGTAGGTCTTCGCGCTCGAAAAGCCGGTGTCACCCGCGCACAGGGCGACCACGCGGTACGGCAGCTGCAGCAGTTCCAGCACGCGCGCCGCGTGGCCCGTCAGCTCCTCGTGCGCGCGCCAGGAATCGTCGGGGCGCGTGACCTGCACCAGTTCCACCTTGTCGAACTGGTGCTGGCGGATCAGGCCGCGCGTGTCCTTGCCGTAGGAACCCGCTTCCGAGCGGAAGCACGGCGTGTGCGCGACCAGCTTGATCGGCAGTTCCGCCGCGTCGAGGATCCGGTCGCCCGCGAGGTTCGCGAGCGGCACCTCGGCGGTCGGAATCAGGAACAGCTCGCTCTCTGAATCCGCGCGCTGCAGCTTGAACAGGTCCTGCTCGAATTTTGGCAGCTGGCCCGTGCCGGTCAGGGTCTGCCGCGTGACGAGGTAGGGCACCCAGGCCTCGCGATAACCGTGCTCCCTCGTATGCAGGTCCAGCATGAACTGCGCGAGCGCGCGATGCAGCGAGGCCACCGGACCCGTCAGTACGGCGAACCGCGCACCCGACAGGCGGCTCGCCGCGACCGGGTCGAGTCCGCCGAGGCCCTCGCCAAGCGCGACGTGGTCGGCCGCCTCGAAATCGAGCCGGCGCGGTTCGCCGTGGCGGCGCATCTCGACATTGGCGGCGGCGTCGCGGCCGGCGGGAACGCTTTCGTGCAGCAGGTTCGGCAGGTCGAGCAGCAGGCGGTCGAGTTCCGATTGCAGCGCCGCGAGCGACTGTTCGCCCGCCGCCAGGCGCGCGCCGAGCGTTTCGACTTCCGCGAGCAGCGGCGCCACATCCTGTCCCTGGGCCTTGGCCTTGCCGATCGCCTTGGAGCGCGTGTTGCGTTCGTTGCGCAAGCCATCCACCGCGACCTGCGCTTCCTTGCGGCGGGTCTCGAGCGCGGTGAACTGCGTCAGGTCGAGGTTGTAGCCGCGGCGCGCAAGATTGCCGGCGACTCCCTGTGGGTCGGTGCGAAGCTGGCGGATATCAAGCACGGTCGTCGTCCTTCCTGGTCTGCGGCGCCGGTGGCGCCTCGCTGCCGCCGCGGACGCGTTCGAGCATCTCGCGCAGTTTCAATTCGAGCCCGCGTGGCACGGGATCATAGTAATTGCGCGGCGTCATCGCATCCGGGAAATGGCGCTGGCCGGGCACCAGGGCATCCGGCTGGTCGTGGGCGTAGCGGTAGCCCTGGCCGTAGCCGAGTTCCTTCATCAGCCGCGTCGGCGCATTGCGCAGGTGCAGCGGCACCTCGAGCGTGCCCTGCGACTTTGCGTCTTCCATCGCGGCGCCGTAGGCCACGTAAACCGCGTTGCTCTTCGGCGCACAGGCCATGAATACGCAGGCCTGCGCCAGCGCCAGCTCGCCCTCCGGGCTGCCGAGCCGGTCGTAGCTGTCCCAGGCGGCGAGCGTGAGCGTCAGCGCGCGCGGATCGGCGTTGCCGATGTCCTCGCTCGCCATGCGGACCAGCCGGCGCGCGAGGAAGCCGGGATCGCAGCCACCGTCCAGCATGCGGCACAGCCAGTAAAGCGCCGCGTCCGGATCGCTGTCGCGCACCGACTTGTGCAGTGCCGAGATCTGGTCGTAGAAAAGCTCCCCGCGCTTGTCGAATCGCCGGTGGCCGCCGGCCGAGGCCTCGCGCGCGATGTCGAGGGTGATGGTCCCGCCGTCGGCGGCATCCACCGCCAGGTCGGCCGCAACCTCGAGCAGGTTGAGCGCACGCCTGGCATCGCCATCCGCGGCCTCGGCCAGGAGGCCAAGCGCCTCCGGCGTCGCGCGTACCCGGCCCTGGCCCAGGCCGCGCTCGGCATCGGCCAGGGCCCGCTCGAGCAGTCCGGTCAGGTCGGCGGCCGCGAGCGGCTTCAGCAGGTAGACGCGCGCCCGCGACAGCAATGCGGAGTTGAGTTCGAAGGACGGGTTCTCGGTGGTCGCGCCGATGAACACGAGCGTGCCGTCCTCGACAAACGGCAGGAAGGTGTCCTGTTGCGCCTTGTTGAAGCGGTGCACTTCATCGAGGAACAGCACCGTGGCCGGGCCGCCCTCACGGCGCGCCGCGCGCGCCTGCAGGACGGCCTCGCGGATGTCCTTGACGCCCGCAACAACCGCCGACAACGAAATGAAGTGCGCCTCGCAGGCTCTGGCCGCAAGGCGCGCCAGCGTGGTCTTGCCGCTGCCGGGCGGGCCCCACAACACCATCGAGTGCGCGATGCCGTCGGTCAGCAGGCGATGCAGCGGCCGGCCTGGCGCCAGCAGGTGCTGCTGGCCGACGAATTCCGCAAGCGCGCGCGGTCGCATGCGATCCGCGAGCGGCCGGTAACCGTCCGCCTGCGGCGCCTCGATCGCGAGCTCCGATTGCCTGCGCATGGTGCGCCGATTCTAGCCGTTCGCCCGCGGGATCAGCGTTCCGTGCGGCGAACGAGCCAGGCCTCGACATGCCGCGCCCATCCTGCGCGCGGGCCCGACGCGATCATCCAGGCGCATAGGATGCCGGCGGCATTCGCGGCCAGGTCGGCCCAGTCCGCCTGCCGGGTCTCGGTCAGCAGCGCCTGTGCTGCTTCGAGCCCGGCCCCGAGCAGCAGGCAGCGGACGGCCAGGCGCCAGAGCCGGTCCGCGGGAACGATGCCGGAGCTGAAGAGCGCAAGCAGGAAATAGGTCAGGAAGTGCCAGAACTTGTCGGTGCCGCCTTCGAGGTCAGCGGCCGGAATCGGCAGCAGGCTGGCGGCCACCACCACGGCGACGCCGAAGACGATGACCGCGATCCAGAATCGCCGGAAAGCGCGGCCGGTCAAGCTCAGCCGCCCGGGGCGCGGCCGACCACATCGACCCCTGCTGGCGGCGTGAACGAGAACTCCGACGCTTCCAGCCGCGGATTGCGTTCGACGCGTTCGAATGCCAGTTCGGTGGTCTGGCCCAGCCGGTCGAACAGGACCATCCGCCGCAGTTCGCCGCCGGCGAAGCCGAGCCGCAGGCTGCGAAAGTCGCCGTCGGTGCGCCGCGGCGTCAGCAGGCTCCACGCAAGCCCGTCCGCCAGGCCCGCGTCGGCGATCTCGAACTCCGCCTTCAGGTCGCCCTCGCCCGCCAGCAGCATGGCCGGCGTGCCGACGATCATGTCCGCCGCCGGGCGGATCGTCACTTGCTCGAGACCGACGTCATGGAACCACACGGTGGTCCCGTCGGAGACGATCAGCTGCTCCGGAACGCGATAGTCCCAGCGGAACCGGCCCGGCCGCGCGAGCGTCATCGTTCCCTCCGCGCGTTCGACCACCCGGCCATCGGCGTCGGTGACCGTCTGCACGAACTGCGCCCTCAGGCTCGACAGCTCGCCGATGGACGACTGGACGCGGCGGGCGGCAGCCGCATCGGCTGCAGCATCGGCATGTGCGGGTATCGCCAGCGCGGCGAGCAACAGGGTCGCGGCGATGTGGCGCATCAGGATTCCGGCGGCGGCGGCGCGAGCACTTCGCGGCTGCCGTTCGACTGCAATGGCCCGACGAGACCCGCCGCTTCCATGGATTCGACCAGGCGCGCCGCGCGGTTGTAGCCGATCTTGAGGCGCCGCTGCACGCCGGACACCGAGGCACGCCGCGATTCAGTGACGATGCGCACCGCCTCGTCGTAGAGCGGATCCTGTTCGCCCCCCGCATCGCCGTCTGCGCCGCCCTCGACGGCCTCGTCCGGAAGGCCGGCCAGCGTTCCCTGCGGACCGGTCAGGACTTCCTCGACATAGGCCGGCGCCACGCCGCCCTGCAGCGAGGCAACGATCCGGTGCACTTCCTGGTCCGAAACGAAGGCACCGTGCACGCGTTCCGGCGTCGAGGTGCCGGGCGGCACATACAGCATGTCGCCGTGGCTCAGCAGCGACTCCGCGCCGCTCTGGTCGAGAATGGTCCGGGAATCCACCTTGGCGGAGACCTGGAAGGCGATGCGCGCCGGGATGTTGGCCTTGATCAGGCCCGTGATCACGTCGACCGACGGTCGCTGGGTCGCGAGCACCAGGTGGATACCCGAGGCCCGGGCTTTCTGCGCAAGGCGCGCGATCAGCTCTTCGACCTTCTTGCCGACGATCATCATCAGGTCGGCCAGCTCGTCGATCACGACCACGATGTACGGCAGCGTCTCCAGTGGCGGCACTTCGCCGGCGTACTTGCCGGTCGCCAGCAGCCGCGCGATCAGCGGGTCGGGGATCGATTGCCCGGCCTGCTGCGCGTCACGGATCTTGCGGTTGAATCCGCCGAGGTTGCGGACGCCCAGCTCCTTCATCAGGTGGTAGCGGCGCTCCATCTCGGCGACGCACCAGCGCAGCGCATTGGCGGCCTGCTTCATGTCGGTCACGACCGGGGCCAGCAGGTGCGGGATGCCCTCGTACACCGAGAGTTCCAGCATCTTCGGGTCGATCATGATCAGGCGGACCTGTTCCGCCGAACTCTTGTAAAGCAGGGACAGCACCATCGCGTTGATGGCCACCGACTTGCCGGAACCCGTGGTGCCCGCGATCAGGAGGTGCGGCATCTTCGCAAGGTCCACGACCACCGGCGCGCCACCGATGTCCTTGCCGAGCGCGAGGGCCAGCGGCGAAGGCAGTTCGTCATAGGCGCGCGACCGGACGATCTCGCCGAGCGTGACCAGCTCGCGCGATTCGTTCGGGATTTCGAGGCCGACCACCGACTTGCCGGGGATGACCTCGACCACGCGCACGCTGATCGCGGACAGCGCGCGCGCGAGGTCCTTGGCGAGCGCGCTGATCTGGCTGACCTTGACGCCGGGCGCGGGTTTCAGCTCGAAACGCGTGATCACCGGGCCTGGCAGCACTGCCACGACTTCGACGTCGATGCCGAAGTCCTTCAGCTTGATCTCCACCAGGCGCGAGATTGCGTCGAGCGCCTCCGGCGAGTAGGTCTTCTCGCGCGGCGGCGGATCGTCCAGCAGCTTGAGCTCCGGCAAGTCGCGCGCGGCCGGCTTCGCGAACAGCGGCACCTGCTTTTCCTTTTCCACCCGCACGCTCGGCTCGGGCACCGCCGGCGCCGCAGTCTCGATGCGCGGCGGCGTGCGCGTCGCGGCCTTCTTCTGGACTTCACGCACCACCGCCTCGCGTGCCACGCGCGATTCGCGTCCCGCCGCCTGGTCGCGGGAGGCGGCCATGCGGTTGCGCACCCAGGAGGCGCTTGCCAGCACCCAGTGGCCGAGGAAATCCATCACGCGCCACCATGAAACGCCGGTGTAGGACTGCACGCCGGCAAACCAGAGCGCGAGCAGGATCAGCGTGGCGCCGAGCAGCGCGGCGACGTCCTCCATCCCTTTGCCGACCAGGTTGCCCAGGATTCCTCCCGCGCCCGCGGGCAGGCCCTCGCCCACGTAGTGCAGTGTTGCGAGGCCGCAGCTCGTCGCCAGCACCACGACCAGACCGATCACGCGCAAGGCAATGGTCGAACGGCCCTGTCCCGGCTCCTCCGGCGCGCGCTTCAATCCGACCCAGGCGCTGAATGCGATCGCGACCGGAAACAGGTACGCGGGCCAGCCGAACAGCATCAGCAACACGCCGGCGATCCAGGCGCCGAGCGGCCCGATCAGGTTGCCGACCTGGCCCGGTTCACCGGTGTAGCTGAAGCTGCGGTCGTAGGCGTCGTAGCTCGAGAGTGCGATCAGCAGCACCAGCGCGAGCGCCGCGAGCAGCCAGAAGGCGGCCTCGCGAAGCGCGCGGGCAAAAACCGGATCGAGCTTGTCGCCCGCATTCGCGGCATCGGCGCTCATCTTGGCCACGGGTTCAGAATCCTGATAAGGAAAAAGCTATAACCGTTTGATTATAAGAGTGTTGCAATTCCAGCGGCAAGCACCCATCCACGATGACGATGCCGGCCGGGAAAGTGGCCGTCAGAGGACTATCGCGGCTCGGCACGCATCCCCTAGGATGCGCGCCTACGCGCGGGGCCGGAAAGCGCCAGGCCCGATGCGATGCGGAGTGCACTATACATGACGACTTCCCGCCACTCGCGGCTGATCATTCTCGGTTCCGGGCCCGCCGGCTATTCGGCTGCCGTGTACGCCGCGCGCGCCAACCGCCACCCGCTGCTGATCACCGGATTGCAGCCCGGCGGCCAGCTCATGACGACGACCGAAGTGGACAACTGGCCGGGCGATGTCGAGGGACTGCTCGGTCCCGACCTGATGGACCGCATGCGCCGCCACGCGGAGCGCTTCGGCGTCGAGATGGTCGCCGACCAGGTCACGAGCGTCGACCTGTCCGGCCGGCCGCTGCGCCTGACCGGAGAGGAAGGACAGTACACCTGCGATGCGCTGATCATCGCCACCGGCGCATCGGCCCGCTACCTGGGACTCGAGTCCGAAACGAAATTCCGTGGCCGCGGCGTCTCGGCCTGCGCGACCTGTGACGGCTTCTTCTATCGCGACCAGGCAGTCGCCGTCGTCGGCGGCGGCAACACCGCCGTCGAGGAGGCGATCTATCTCGCGAACCTGGCGTCGCACGTCACGCTGATCCACCGGCGCGACAAGTTGCGCGCCGAGGCGATCCTGCAGGACCGCCTGAAGGCGCTCGCCGACCAGGGCAAGATCTCGTTCCTCTGGAACCACGAAGTCGCCGAAGTCCTCGGCAACGAGCAGGGCGTCACTGGCGTGCGCGCGCGCGCGACCGGCAACGGCGCATCGCGCGACATTGCGGTGACCGGCCTTTTCATCGCCGTGGGCCACACGCCGAATACGGAATTGTTCGCCGGTCAGCTCGAGATGAAGAACGGCTACATCGTCGTCAGGACCGGCCTGGCGGGCGATGCGACGGCCACCAGCGTTCCGGGCGTGTTTGCGGCCGGCGACGTCGCTGACCACGTGTACCGCCAGGCGGTCACCTCCGCCGGCACCGGCTGCATGGCCGCACTCGACGCCGACCGATACCTCGAGCGGCAGGGCGCCGGCTGAACGCGGCGTGACGACGCGCATCGCACGCTCGCTCGTCGAGGTCGATGCTTCGCAGTGGAATGCCCTGATCGGCGGCGGCGCGCCGCTCCTGCGCCACGAGTTCCTGCTGGCACTCGAGGAATCCGGCTGCGCCACCACCGCGACCGGATGGGACGCGCGCCACGTGCTGCACTTCGATGATGACGGCCGCCTCGCGGGCGCGCTGCCGCTCTACCTGAAGCCGCACTCCTGGGGCGAATTCGTGTTTGATTTCGCCTGGGCCGAGGCATACCACCGCCTCGGCCTGAGCTACTACCCGCGCCTGGTCTCGGCCGTGCCGTTCACGCCGGCAACCGGACCGCGTGTCCTGGCCGCGAGCGGTGGAGCCGCTGCGGCACTGCTCGCGGCCGCGCGCGGGCTGATGCCCGAGCTCGGCGCCTCGTCCCTGCACGTGCTGTTCCCGGATGCCGCCGACCGGGCATCGCTGGTCACGGCCGGGCTGATGCCGCGGCTCGATTGCCAATTCCACTGGCGCAACGAGGGATACGCGGAATTCGAGGATTTCCTGGCGGCGTTCACCGCCGAGAAACGCAAGAAGCTCCGGCGCGAACGCCGGCGCGTGCGCGAGGCCGGCATCGAATGCCGGACGCTCCACGGCGGCGAACTCGATGAGCGGATGATCGACGATGTCTATGGCCTGCACGCCGAGACCTTTGCGCGCTACGGCAATGCGCCTTATCTCAACCGCGATTTCTTCGCGCGCCTCGCGCGCGCGTTGCCGGATGCGCTGGTGATCGAGCTGGCATCGCGCCACGGCGTGCCGATCGCCTGCGCGGTGTCACTGCGCGGGGACGACACGCTGTACGGCCGCTACTGGGGCGCCAGCGGCGACCATCACAGCCTGCACTTCGAGCTCTGCTACTACCGCGGCATTGAGTACTGCATCCGCGCGGGCCTGAAGCGCTTCGAGCCCGGCACCCAGGGAGAGCACAAGCTGCTGCGCGGGTTCATTCCGACGCCGGTGTGGTCCGTGCACGAGATCGCCAATGCGCGTTTTGCCGGGGCCATCGGCGGCTGGCTCGCGCGCGAGCGCGCGCGCCGCCGCGCCTGGCTGCGCGCCGCCGTGAGACACCTGCCCTTCCGGCCCGCGGAGATCCCCGCTAGGCTCGGCGACGATGTCCGGGATTGCATGGCTGCGGAAGACTGACGCGCCGTCGGCGCTGCCGCCCACGTCGCGCGCGCTGCGGGAGCCAAACGGGCTCCTGGCCGTGGGCGGTTCGCTGACGCCGGAGTGGCTGGTTCACGCCTATCGCCACGGCGTGTTTCCCTGGTATTCCGCCGAGCAGCCGATCCTGTGGTGGGCGCCCGATCCGCGGGCGGTGCTGCTGCCGTCCGAGTTCCGCATCTCCCGGAGCCTCGCACGCTCGATCCGCAAGCGCGGCTACGAGACGCGCATCGATACCGCGTTCGAGGCCGTCGTCGAGGCCTGCGCCGGTCCGCGCCACGGCATGGCGGGCACCTGGATCACGCGCGAGATGCACGAGGCCTATGCGGCGCTGCATCGCCGCGGCCTGGCGCACTCCATCGAGACCTGGCACGGCGAACGGCTGGTGGGCGGGCTCTACGGTGTCGGCCTCGGCCGCGTCTTCTTCGGCGAATCCATGTTCACGCGCGAGACCGATGCCTCCAAGGTGGCGCTGGCCCGCCTGGTCGCCGAATGCCTGCGGCACGAGGTGCCGCTGATCGACTGCCAGATGCCGAGCCCGCACCTGACGAGCCTTGGCAGCCGCAACCTGCCGCGGCCGGAGTTCGCGGCCTGGCTGGCGCGCCTGGTCGATGCCGACGCCCCGATGTGGCGCGGATAAGACACTGCATTGCTTGTGCGGGTCGCGTGCGGCACAATCCGCGCGGTTTCTGCTACACACCGGGGCGTAATGGCGAAGGAAGAGGCAATCCAGATGGAGGGCGAGGTCGTCGAGACCCTGCCCAATACGACCTTCCGCGTGAAACTGCAGAACGATCACATCGTGACCGCGCACATCTCCGGGAAGATGCGCAAGCACTACATACGGATCCTGACGGGCGACACGGTCACCGTGGAACTGACGCCCTACGACCTGTCGAAGGGCCGCATCGTCTATCGCGCCCGCTAGGGGACTGTCCCCTTTTCCGCGCAGCGGAAAAGGTGGACCGTCCCCTCTTATGAATCCTGCCCCAACAACTCCGGCGACCTGGCCGGCCGGATGTCGAGCGCCAGGCTCTCGCCGTCAGCCGCCAGTGTGACCCGCACGCTGCCGCCGCCGGCCAGCCGGCCAAACAGCAGCTCTTCCGCCAGCGGGCGCTTCACGTGCTCCTGCAGCACGCGCGCCATGGGCCGCGCGCCCATTTTCGGGTCGTAGCCGCGCACGGCGATCCAGTGCCGAGCCGCATCGTCCACGACCAGCGCGACGGCCTTCTGCTCGAGCTGCGCCTCGACTTCGATCAGCAGCTTGTCCACCACGCGCTCGATGGTGGGCGGGTCGAGCGGCGCGAACTGGATGATCGCGTCGAGGCGGTTGCGGAACTCCGGCGTGAAGATGCGGCGCACCGCCTCCATGCCATCCACGGCGTGATCCTGCTGGGTGAAACCGATGCTTGCGCGGTTCATCTCGACGGCGCCGGCATTGGTCGTCATCACGATGATCACGTGGCGGAAATCGGCCTTGCGGCCGTTGTTGTCCGTCAGCGTGCCGTGATCCATGACCTGCAGCAGCAGGTTGAAGACGTCCGGGTGCGCCTTTTCGATCTCGTCGAGCAGCAGCACGCAATGCGGCTGCTTGGCAATCGCTTCCGTCAGCAGGCCGCCCTGGTCGAAGCCCACGTAGCCCGGCGGCGCGCCGATCAGGCGTGACACCGTGTGGCGCTCCATGTACTCGGACATGTCGAAGCGCAGGAATTCGACGCCGAGGGCAATCGCGAGCTGGCGCGTCACCTCGGTCTTGCCGACGCCCGTGGGACCGGCGAACAGGAAGCTGCCGACCGGGCGCCGCTCGTTGCCGAGCCCGGCGCGCGACATCTTGATCGCCGCGGCGAGCGCGTCGATCGCGGTGTCCTGGCCAAAGATCACGAGTTTCAGGTTGCGCTGCAGGTTGGCGAGCACCTCGCGATCCGAGGTCGAGACGTTCTTCGGCGGGATGCGGGCGATGCGCGCCACCACCGCCTCGATGTGGGCGACCGTCACGGTGGCCTCGCGCTCGGCCGCCGGCTTCAGGCGCAGGGAAGCGCCCGCCTCGTCCACGACGTCGATTGCCTTGTCCGGCAGATGCCGGTCGTTGATGTGGCGCTCGGCCAGCTCGGCCGCCGCGACCAGCGCGTCGTCGGCATAGGCAACGCCGTGGTGCTCCTCGAACTTCGGCTTCAGCCCGCGCAGGATCTCGATGGTCTCGGCGACCGTCGGCTCGACCACGTCGATTTTCTGGAAACGCCGGGCGAGCGCGTGGTCCTTCTCGAAGATGCCGCGGTACTCCTGGTAGGTGGTCGAACCGATGCAGCGCAGCTCGCCGCTCGCGAGCACCGGCTTGATCAGGTTCGACGCATCCATCACGCCGCCGGAGGCTGCGCCCGCGCCGATCACCGTGTGGATCTCGTCGATGAACAGGACCGCGCCCGGGCGCTTCTTGAGTTCCGAGACGACGCCCTTGAGCCGCTTCTCGAAGTCGCCGCGGTACTTGGTGCCGGCAATCAGCGCGCCCATGTCGAGCGCGTAGATCGTGCAGTCGGCCAGCACCTCGGGCACCTTCTTCTCGACCACCAGGCGCGCCAGGCCCTCGGCGATGGCGGTCTTGCCGACGCCGGCCTCGCCGACATAAAGCGGGTTGTTCTTGCGCCGGCGGCAAAGGATCTCGATCGTGCGCTGCACTTCCAGCTGCCGGCCGATCAGCGGGTCCACCCGGCCGGCGGCGGCCTGGGCATTGAGGTTCACCGTGTACTTCTCCAGCACGGCAGCGCCGCTGTCCTCGGACGCCTCGCGCTCGGCCGCGCCGGCGTCTTCACGCGGCGCCTCGCGCGCATCGGTGCTCGACGGCAGGCCGTGGGAGATGAAATTGACGACGTCCAGGCGCGATACGTCCTGCAGCGACAGGAGGTAAGCCGCGTGCGACTGCTTCTCGCTGAAGATCGCGACCAGCACGTTCGCGACCGTCACTTCCTTCTTGCCGCTCGACTGCACGTTGAAGACCGCGCGCTGCAGCACGCGCTGGAACCCGAGCGTCGGCTGGACCTCGCGGTCGTCGTCGGCGGCGAGCGCAGGCGTGGTCTCGTCGATGAATTTCTGCAGCTCGCCCTGCAATCGCGCGAGATCCGCGCCGCAGGCCTTGAGGATTTCGCGCACCCGCGGCGCGTCGAGGATCGACAGCAGCAGGTGCTCCACGGTCATGTACTCGTGGCGCGCGTCGCGGGCCTTCTGGTAAGCCTCGTTCAGGCAGTACTCGAGTTCACTCGAAAGCACTCAGGTCTCCTCCATGGTGCACAGGAGCGGGTGCTGGTGCTGCCGCGAATAGGTCATCACCTGCGCCACCTTGGTCTCCGCGATCTCGAATGTGAACACGCCACAGACGCCTTTGCCACGGGTGTGCACTTCCAGCATGACCCGCGTGGCCCGGGTCCGGTCCAGGCTGAAGATCCG
The DNA here is from genome assembly GCA_050179155.1 of Steroidobacteraceae bacterium. GTDB lineage: Bacteria > Pseudomonadota > Gammaproteobacteria > Steroidobacterales > Steroidobacteraceae > SCUD01. The sequence goes on along the minus strand of JBFXFJ010000002.1, from coordinate 411,659 downwards.
CTCCAGCACGTCGACGACGAATTCCATCGGCGTGTAGTCGTCGTTCAGCAGCACGACCTGGTACAGCGGCGGCTTGCGCAGCTGCGGCTTCGCCTCCTCGACTACCAGGTTGAGGCCGCCCTGCCCGCTTTCCCGTTCCTCGTCGCCAGCCACCTACACCACCCGTCTTGGCCCTGAGGTCATTTATAGGGTTCACTCACCGCCCGCACAAGTGACCGGGTCGTCAGCGGCAGACGGCCGGGGGAACGCAAGCCTCATTTGAGAAGTGTCGCACAAGTGCTTGCCATTACTTCGATTTCCGGCTTTCAAGCGCCTTGTGGCCCCGCGCCGGCAACCCGTATCATGTGGCGGATTCCGGGGGGTGGGGTCCGGGACAGGAGCGCATGCAGCTAGTCGACCGAATCGTCGCGCCATTGCGCCGCCCCTCGGGCGGCCTGCGCGTGGGCGTGGCGACCGCCGGCCCGTCACTCGCGACACTCGTGTTCGTCATCGTGCTGGCCGCCCAGCTCGCCGCCTTGCTCTGGCGCGCCCTCGGCTCGACGGGTTCCGAGGGGCCGCAGCCGGTCGCCGTCGACGTGGCCGCAGCGCCCGCCATCGATCTCGCGGCGATCGTGAACGCGCACCTCTTTGGCGTGGCCGCCGCTACGGGCGATCCATCCAGTGCGCCGGCAACGTCTGCAAACCTGGCCCTTGCGGGCACGCTCGCAGGCCCCGACCCGGCGGTCGGCTGGGCGATCATCGGCGCGAGCGGCCAGTCCGCCCGCGTCTACGCGACCGGCGCCTCGTTGCCGGGCGGCACGAAACTCGCCGCCGTCTATCCCGACCGCGTGATCCTCGACCGCAATGGTGCGCGTGAATCCCTGATGCTGCCGCGCCTCTCCGGCGGCAGTACGGCAACGCCGGTTGCTTATGCGCAAGGCGGCGGCGCCCCGCCCGCCTCGCTCGCCGACAGCGTGCGCCAGTTGATGGCGCAGGACCCGGCCGCGGCGAACGAACTGCTGCGGCCGCAGCCGGTCTTCGCCGGCGGGTCGCTGCGCGGCTACCGCGTCTACCCGGGACGCAACCGCGCGCAGTTTGCACGGCTCGGCCTGCAGCCGGGCGACCTGGTCACCGCCGTGAATGGCGCCGCGCTCGACGATCCGAATCGCGGCCTGGAAATCCTGCGCGGCATCGGCGCGGGCACGGCGGTGATGCTCTCGATCGACCGCAACGGCCAGCAGCAGCAGCTCTCGGTGGACCCGGGCGCGGTTGCGCAGGAACTGCAGCCGCTCGAGGAGATGGAGCAGCCGTCGCCGTCGGAAGTGACCGAATGAGGCCCTGCCTCGAGAGGACGGATTCATGATGCGATTCATCCGCATGGCCCTGCTCGTTGCGCTGGCGCTGCCGCTGGCAGCCGCGGCCCAGCAGGGCGCGCAGATCACGCCAAACTACAAGGACGCCGATCTCGGGCAGGTCATCGAGGCCGTCAGCCAGGTGACCGGCAAGAGCTTCATCGTGGACCCGCGCGTGCGGGCCCAGGTGACGATGCTTTCGACCTCGCCGATGAGTGCCGACGCCTTTTACGAGGCTTTCCTCGCCATCCTGCAGGTGCACGGTTTCGTCGCCGTGCCGTCCGGCTCGGTGATCAAGATCCTGCCGGACGCGACTTCGCGGCAGATGCCGGCCAACGACCTGCCGGACCGCGTCAGCTCGACCTCGGACGAGATCGTCACGCAGGTGGTGCAGGTCCGCAACGTCAGCGCCGCCCAGCTGGTGCCGATCCTGCGGCCGATGATGCCGCAATCCGCGCACCTGGCCGCCTATCCGAGCGCCAACATGCTGATCATCTCGGACCGCGCCTCGAACGTGAGCCGCATGATGCGCATCGTCGCCCGCATCGACCGCACCGGCGACGGCGATTTCGAGATGATCCGGCTCGAGCATGCCTCGTCCACCGAGATCGTGCGCGTGATCAACGCGCTGAATGCCGCCCAGGGCGCCGACGCCGCAGCCGGCGCGCGCGTCGTGGCCGACGAGCGCACCAACAGCGTGCTGATCTCCGGCGAATCGTCGCAGCGGCTGCGTTTCCGCACGCTGATCACGCATCTCGACACGCCGCTCGAGGCCGGCGGCGACACGCAGGTCCGTTACCTGCGCTATGCGGATGCCGAGAAACTCGCGACCAAGCTGAAGGAACAGTCCGCCGCAGGCGCCGCGGCTTCGCCCGGCCCGCAGGGCGCAGCCGGCGGCGTCGACAAGTCGGTGACGATCTGGGCGGAACCAGAGACCAACGCGCTCGTGATCACCGCCCCGCCCAAGACGATGCGCAGCCTGATGTCGGTCATCGACCGGCTCGACATCCGGCGCGCGCAGGTCATCATCGAGGCGATGCTGGTCGAGGTTTCGGGCGATGCGACCCGCGACCTCGGCATTAACTGGTTCATCGACGGGACCAACGACAATTTCCTGATTGGCCTGTTCAATTCGCCGATCGCGGGCACGAGCCTGGCGGACGTCGCGGCGGCCATCGATGATCCGTCGTCGGTCACCGCAGCGCCGGGCGGGCTGACGCTCGGCGGCGCGCGGATCAGCGACACCGGCACCAATTTCGGCGGCATCCTGCGCGCGCTCGCAAGCGACGGCGACACCAACGTGGTCTCCATGCCCACGGTGATCACGCTCGACAACGAGGAAGCGCAGATCAAGGTGGCCCAGGAAGTTCCGTTCCTGACCGGGCAATACACGAACACCGGCAGCTCCGGCGGCGCAGTCAATCCGTTCCAGACCATCGAGCGCAAGGAAGTCGGCACAATCCTGAAGATCACGCCGCAGATCACGGCCGAGGACACGATCCTGCTCAAGATCGAGCAGGAAGCTTCCGGCATCGCCGCGGCGGCGTCGCAGGTCTCGAGCACCGACCTCGTGACCAACAAGCGCACGATCAGCACGCGGGTACTCGTCGATGATGGCGGCATGATCGTGCTCGGCGGCCTGATCGAGGACCGGCTGATCGAGGGCGAGCAGCGCGTGCCGGGGCTCGGCCGGATTCCGCTGATCGGTAACCTGTTCCGGGTCCGCAACACGCAAAAGACCAAGACCAACCTGATGGTCTTCATCCGTCCGCGGGTGCTGCGCACCGCCGAGCAGGCCGCGATCGAGACCAACGCGAAATACAACTACATGCGTAACCAGCAGCTCGAGCGCAATGACGGCAAGGTCAAGTTGATGCCTGGCGCGCAGCAGCCGTCGTTGCCGCCATTGATCGGGCCGACCGCACCGTCCACCGCGCCGCTGCCGCCGCCGCCCGACACGGCGGACGCGCCCGAGAACCGCGGCGAGTGACCGGGATCGGCCGATGATCGCCGGCACGCCAAAGCCGATCGCGCCCGTCGGGCGCCTGCCGTTCGCGTTCGCGAAGCGCCACGGCGTGCTGGTGCGCGCGGTCATCGACGGCAAGGCACAGGTCGTCTACCGCGAGGGCGCGCAGCCGACAGCGGTCGCGGAACTGCGCCGTTTCCTCGGCATCCCGCTGGTGATCGAGCGGGTCGCCGAGGCGGCCTTCGACGAGTTGCTGCGCAAGGCCTACGAGGGCGGCAGCGGCGAGGCCGGCCAGATCGTCGAGGGCATCGAGGGCGAGACGGACCTGGCCGGACTGGCCGAAGGCCTGCCCGAGCCCTCCGATCTCATGGAGAGCGAGGACGACGCGCCGGTCATCCGCCTGATCAACGCGGTGCTGACGCAGGCGATCAAGGAAAACGCCTCCGACATCCACGTCGAGCCCTACGAGAACCGCCTGGTCGTGCGCTTCCGCGTCGACGGCGTGTTGCGCGAGGTGCTGCAGACCAAGCGCGCGGTCGCGCCGCTGCTGATCTCGCGCATCAAGGTCATGTCGCGCCTCGACATCGCGGAGAAGCGCCTGCCGCAGGACGGACGCATCAGCCTGCGCATCGCCGGGCGCGCAGTGGACGTGCGCGTCTCGACGCTGCCTTCCGGCCATGGCGAGCGCGTCGTGCTGCGCCTGCTCGACAAGCAGGCGGGTCGCCTCGACCTGGCCTCGCTCGGCATGGAGCCGCGGGTCCAGGGCATGCTCGACGAGCTGATCCACAAGCCGCACGGCATCATCCTGGTGACCGGCCCGACCGGCTCCGGCAAGACCACGACCCTGTACGCCGCGCTCGAGCGGATCAACGACCGCACCCGCAACATCATGACGGTCGAGGACCCGATCGAGTACTACATCGACGGCATCGGCCAGACCCAGGTCAACACCAAGGTCGAGATGACTTTCGCGCGCGGCCTGCGCGCGATCCTGCGCCAGGACCCGGACGTGGTGATGGTGGGCGAAATCCGCGACACCGAGACCGCGCAGATCGCCGTGCAGGCGTCGCTGACCGGCCACCTGGTGCTTTCGACGTTGCATACCAACACGGCGGTCGGCGCGGTGACGCGGCTGCGCGACATGGGCGTCGAGCCGTTCCTGCTCGCCTCCACGCTGCTCGGGGTCGTCGCGCAGCGCCTGGTGCGCGTGCTGAACCCGGAAACGCGCATCGGCTACCCGGCGGGCGAGTACGAGGCGCGCCTGCTCGGCCTGTCTGCCGCGGACGCCGGCCGCGCAACGCTCTATCGCCCCGGCGCGGACGCCGGCGGCGGCTACCGCGGCCGCACCGGCATCTACGAACTCGCCATCATCAATGACCGCATGCGCGTGATGATCCACGACGGCGCGGGCGAGCACGAACTCGAGCGCGCGGCGCGCGAAGCCACGGCCGGCATCCGCGACGACGGCCGCGCCAAGGTGCTGGCCGGCACGACTTCGCTCGAGGAACTGCTGCGCGTCACCCGCGAGGAGTGATGGCAGCCTACGAATACACGGCATTCGATGCCGCCGGCCGCGAGCAGCGCGGCGTGCTCGACGGCGACAGCGCGCGCCAGGTGCGCCAGTTGCTGCGCGAGCAGGCGCTGCTGCCGGTCAGCGTGACCGAGATCAGCGACACGCCGGCGCCGAAGACCTTCGAGTTCTCCTTCAGCAACCGCATCGGCGCCTCGGATCTCGCGCTGCTGACCCGCCAGTTGTCCACGCTGGTGCGCTCCGGCATCCCGCTGGAGGAGGCCCTGCTCGCGGTCTCCCAGCAGAGCGAGAAGGTCAGGGTGCGGAGCGTGATCGCCGGCGTCCGCTCGCGCGTGATGGAAGGACGCACGCTGGCCGAGGGCCTCGGCGCGTTTCCGACGGTGTTCCCGGAAATCTACCGCGCCACGGTTTCCGCCGGCGAGCAGTCCGGCCACCTCGACGCGGTGCTGGAACGCATGGCCGATTACACCGAGAACCGGCAGGTCCTGCAGCAGAAGATCAGGAACGCGATGATCTATCCGGTGCTGCTGACCGTCATCTGCCTCGGCATCGTCGGGCTGCTGCTTGGCTACGTGGTGCCGGAAGTGGTGCGCGTGTTCGAGGCCGGCGAGCGGGAGCTGCCGATCCTGACGCGCCTGCTGATCGCCGCGTCGGACTTCCTGCGCGCCTGGTGGTGGCTGTTGCTCGCCGCGATCGTCGGCGGCGCCTGGGGCTTCCGGCGCTGGGTCCGGGAGCCCGGCGCGCGCCGGCGCTACGACTCGTTCAAGCTGCGCCTGCCGTTGATCGGGCGCATCACGCGCGGCAACAACGCCGCCCGCTTCGCCCGCACCTTTTCGATCCTCACCGCGAGCGCCGTGCCGGTGCTCGAGGCCATGCGCATCGCCGCCGAAGTCGTGACCAATTCGCCCATGCGCCAGGCAGTCCAGGACGCGGCCGTGCGCGTGCGCGAGGGCGCGCCGATCGCCCGCTCGCTCGGCGCCAGCAAGCTGTTCCCGCCGATGCTGGTCCACCTGATCGCGAGCGGCGAGACCAGCGGCGAGCTGGAGGCCATGCTCGAGCGCGCGGCCGACAACCAGGAGCGGGAACTGGACGGGGTCGTCAACACCGCGGTCGGCATCCTCGGGCCGATGATGATCCTGGTGATGGGGGCGTTCGTTTTCGTGATCGTCATCGCGCTTCTGCTGCCGATCTTCGAGCTGAACCAGCTGGTGCGCTGACACCCCCTTGCGGACGCGCCCGCCGCGTCTTATAAGTCGGCCCGCAGTGACCCCGGACAGGTCGCATGAGCGAGAAGCCGAAAGAAGAGTTCGAGGACGAGGAGCCTGACGAGGTCGAGGAAGCCGCGGAGGACCTCGATGTCGACAAGCTCATGCGGGATTTCGATACCCGCAAGCGCCGGGGTACGCGGTCCCCGGGCGAACCGGCGTGGCGCAAGCTCGAGCGGATCCGCGAGGAGAAGCGCACCGCCGGGCTGCTGACGGATTTCGACGACTACGACATCGATGAATCGGGCACGGGCGCCGGCAAGAAGTCCCGGCGCGCACCCGCCAGGCGACGTTAGAAAAGGGGTGCGTCCCCTCTTGCGTCCCCTTTTTTAGCGGAAGTTTCGCGCCGGCGCCGCCAGGCTGCCGAGAAGCGCGGAGCGGTCCTCCAGGCGGTCCACCACGACATGCCGCACCTCGCCCTCGCGCTGCAGGCGCCCGGTCACGCCGAGCAGCCGCGCGCCGAGGAGCGCCCGGCGGTGCGCATCGGCAATGCGGCTCCAGATGACCAGGTTGACGTAGCCGGTCTCGTCCTCGAGCGTCACGAAGATCACGCCGCCGGCGGCGCCCGGGCGTTGCCGCGTCACGACGATGCCGCCGGTGGTCAGCGCCGCGCCGTCCGGCAGCCCCGCCACGGCACTGGCGGTGACCCACCCGTCCGCCTCGAGCCCGGGCCGCAGCAGCGCGAGCGGATGCCGCGCCAGCGTCAGGCCGAGCGAGCGATAGTCGGCGACGATGTCCTCGCCCTCGGTGGGTGCCGGGAGCAGCGGCAGCCCCTCCGGGCGTTCCGCAGCGGGCGCGAGCGGCAACGGCGGCTCGATGCCGAGCACGTCCCAGGCTGCGCGGTGCCGGTGGCCCGCAAGCCCCGCCAGCGCCCCGGCCTGCGCCAGCGCCTCGAGGTCGCGTTTCGGCAGCTGCGCGCGGCGCGCGAGTTCCTGCACGTGGCGGTATGCGCCGTCGCCACGCGCCGCGACCAGGCGCCGGGCGCCTTCCTCCGGGAGTCCGCGCACCAGGCCGAGGCCGAGACGTAACGCCGGCGGGCCGCCTTCATCCGCGAACTCGAGCGCCGATTCGACGCTGCTCGCATTGACATCCACGCCCAGCACGACGACGCCGTGTGAGCGCGCATCGCGCACCAGCTGCGCCGGCGCATAGAAGCCCATCGGCTGGCTGTTCAGCAGCGCGCAGCAGAACGCCGCCGGCTCGTGGTGCTTCAGCCAGGCCGAGACGTAGACCAGGAGCGCGAAGCTCGCGGCGTGCGACTCAGGGAAGCCGTATTCGCCGAAACCCCGGATCTGCTGGAACACCTGCCGGGCAAAGCCCTCGTCATAGCCGCGCGCGCGCATGCCCTCGATGAGGCGCTGCTCGAAGGGACCGAGCGAGCCCTTGCGCTTCCAGGCGGCCATCGCGCGCCGCAGGCGGTCTGCCTCGCCCGGCGTGAATCCCGCCGCGACGATCGCGAGCTGCATCACCTGTTCCTGGAAGATCGGCACGCCGAGCGTGCGTTCGAGCACGCTGCGCACTTCCGGTCCGGGATAGACGACCGCCTCCTGCCCGCTCCGCCGGCGCAGGTACGGATGCACCATCTGGCCCTGGATCGGGCCGGGCCGCACGATCGCGACCTCGATCACCAGGTCGTAATAACAGCGCGGCGCGAGCCGCGGCAGCATCGCCATCTGCGCCCGCGACTCGATCTGGAACACGCCGATCGTGTCGGCCCGGCAGATCATTCCGTAGACGGCCGGATCTTCGGCGGGAATATCCGCGAGGCGGAATTCGCGCTGGTGCCGTGCCGAGACCAGCGCCAGCGCGCGGCGGATCGCCGAGAGCATGCCGAGGCCGAGCACGTCGACCTTCAGCAGCCCCAGTTCGTCGAGGTCGTCCTTGTCCCACTGGATCACCGTGCGCTCCGGCATCGCGGCGTTCTCGATCGGCACCAGCTCCTCGAGCGGCCCGCGCGAGATCACGAACCCGCCGGTGTGCTGCGACAGGTGCCGCGGAAAGCCGATCAGCTCGCGGGTCAGCGCGAGCACGCGCGCGATCAGCGGATTGGCCGTGTCGAAGCCGGCGTCCTGGACGCGCGAGTCGGCGATCTCGTTGCCGTCCCACCACTGCATCGCCGCTGCCAGCCGGCCGACCTGCGGCGCATCCAGGCCGAGTGCACGGCCGACGTCGCGCACCGCGCTCTTCGGGTGGTAGCAGATGACGGTCGCGGTGAGCGCGGCGCGGGCGCGACCGTACTTCGCGTAGAGATACTGGATCACCTCCTCGCGCCGCTCGTGCTCGAAGTCGACGTCGATGTCGGGTGGCTCGTTGCGCTCGCGCGAGATGAAGCGCTCGAACAGCACGGTCATGCGCGCCGGGTCCACCTCGGTGATGCCGAGCGCATAACAGGCGGCCGAGTTGGCCGCCGAACCGCGGCCCTGGCACAGGATGCCGCGGCTGCGCGCAAACCCGACCAGGTCGTGAACCGTCAGGAAGTAGCGCTCATAGCCGAGCTCGGCGATCAGCGCGAGTTCGCGCTCGAGCAGCTCGCGCACCGCCGGCGGGACACCGCCCGGCCAGCGCCCGGCCGCGCCCTCCTCGACCAGCCGGCGCAGGTGGGCGGCCGGCGCGACGCCCTCCGGCACGACCTCCTCGGGATACTCGTAGCGGATCTCGTCCAGCGAAAACCGGCAACGACCGGCGATCTCCTGCGTCGCGTCGAGCCATTCCGTCGGATAGAGCTCGGCGAGCCGCCCGAGTGTCCGGAACGTGCGCTCGCCGTTCGGATGCAGCGCATGGCCCGCGCGCGCCACCGTCGTCTTCAGGCGCACCGCGGTCAGCGTGTCCTGCAGCGCGCGCCGCCGCCGCTGGTGCATGTGCACGTCGCCCGCCGCGACCGCCGGCAGTTCCAGCTCGCGCGCGAGCGCACCGAGCGCCTGGAGCCGCTCGCGGTCCGTGCCGGCCGCCGGCAGTTCCACCGCGAGCCACAGCCGTCCGGGGAACCGATCGCGCAGCCAGGTCGCCTCTTCCGCCACGGGCAGCGGTCCCGGCAGCCACAGGGCGAGACAGTCCTCGAGGCCGCCATCGAGATCCTTCCGGTCGAGACGGTAATGGCCTTTCGGCGCCGCGCGCCGGCCCCTCGTGATCAGGCGCGAAAGCGCCGCGTATCCCTGCCGGCTGGTGGCGAGGCAGACGAGCCGCAATCCGTCCGCGAGCGTGAATTCGCTGCCGGTGATCAGCGCGAGGCCGGTGTCGCGGGCCGCGGCGTGCGCGCGCACGATCCCGGCCAGCGAGCATTCGTCGGTCAGCGCGAGCGCCGCATACCCAAGTGCTTTCGCGCGCTCAACGAGTTCCTTCGGATGCGAAGCGCCGCGCAGGAACGTGAAATTGCTGACGCAATGCAGTTCCGCATACGACATCGCGAATCGCTCATTGGATTGGCCGGCACGCGTGGGATCCGGCGGGGCCTCGCGGCGCGCGGGCGTTGCGCGGCCGGGACCCCGGCTCGCTCGCGCCGCCGGAACTTACGCGCTCGCTCGCCGGGTCCCGTCCGCACGCACCGCGCGTCGTTTGGCTGCGACCGGCCGGCACGCGCGAGGTGGCGGGGTTCTCGCGAGCGAACTCGTAAGTTCCGGCGGAGTTCGCGAGCGAGAAACCCCGCCGGATCCCGCGCGTGACGGCCTGGCACATCAACCGAAGATGCCGTGCAGGAACCAGCCCTGGCCCGGCGGCCGCTCGCGGAAGATCCAGAGCCGCACACCGGCGCGGGTCAACGCGACGTAGTAGTCGCGCCGGACGTCATGGCCGTCCCACCATCCGGTCTCGATGCGCTCGGGACCGCTGACCAGCACGCCATCCCAGTCGTCGAACGGCTGCGGCTCGGCGAGCATCCACAACGGCCGCGCCGGGCGCGCGATGGGCCATGACCCGGGCACCAGCGTCGTGCTGCCCGGCTCGGCGACCCGCCAGGCACGCTCCGGGCGATGCTCCGGCACCGGGCAGACGCCGAACACCGCCTGCCGGCCGAGCCGCGCGCGCAGGCGGTCCAGCAGGCGCGCAGTAGCCTCCGGATCCGCTCTGCGGCCGCGCTCGAACAGGCTGGCGTCGCGAAGCGCGAGCGGCAGCAGGACCCCGGAACGCAGCCGCAGGGCGACGACCGGCGCGGGCAGCCGGCACTGCGCGAGCCGCTCACGCAGCAGCTCGCGCAAATGCCCCGTGTCGCCGGCCAGCCGGGCCAGGCCGAGGCGGATCCGGGTCGGCGGGTGCCCGCGATGCCCGAGGTCCACGCGCACCGCGGAGATGCCACAGGCGCGGGCGCGCAGGAACGCCTCCAGGCCCTGCAGCAGTTGCCCGAGCGCCGGCTGCAACCGGGGCGTCGCGCCCGCTGCCGCCGGCAGTTCGAATTGCTCGTCGAACCGTTCCGGCACCACGTGGCGGCGGCGCGGCTCCGGGCGGCGCCCGATGCCCTCGTCGAGTTCATCGAGCAGCCGCGGTCCGAAACGCGCGGCGAATCCCGCGCGCGGCAGGCGCAGCAGATCCGCGACGCTCCGGATGCCGAGCCCGGCCAGTGTGGCGACCGTGTCCTCCGGCCACTGCAGGCAGGCGAGCGGGAGGCGCGCCGCGAGACCCGGCATCGCATCGGCACGCGTGACGGTCAGCGCGAGGCCCGAGCGCGCGAGCCACAAGGCGCCGCGTGAGGTCGGCGCGATCGCGAGGGAAGCCTGCAGGCCGGCGGCCTGCAGGCCGGCCAGTGCGCGCCGGCAGAGCGCCATGGCACCGCCGAACAGGTCGAGGCTGCCGCGGACTTCGGCGAGCACCGTCGCGGGCGCCTCGAGGCTCACGACCGGGGTGAACTGCAGTGCCCAGCGCGCCAGGCGATCGAGCAGCGCGGCCTCCGAGGCGGGCCTCTGCTCCTCGAGCCGGATCCCGGGCACCAGGGCGAGAGCCGCATTGAGGCTCATGCCGGGGGCGATGCCCTGGCGGGCGGCCCGCTCGTTGCAGGCGACGATGGAACGGCGGGGATCATCGGCCGCGGTGACCGCTGCTGCGCGTCCCTGCGCCGCCATCGGCAGCAGGGCCTCCAGCGGCAGCCGGGGAAAATGCGCTGCCAGCCACAGCTCGCGTGCGCGGGAACCCGCGCCGACCGCCGGCTGGCGGGGCACCAGTTCCAGTGCCGGCCGATGCGTGGCCGGTGCCGGCGTGATCGTTGCCGGGCGTTCTTCCAGCATGTGCGGGATGCCTCGCTCAGTGAACCAGCAGGCGATCGATGCGCGCAGACCTGCCACCGCGGCTCTTCAGGATTTCGACGTCGAGGCCGGCATCGTGTGCCGTCAGCAGGATCCGCAGCGCCGCGGGCGAGCACTCCCCGCGGCAGGATGGCGGCCGGAACAGGAAACCGGGGCTGCCGCCCTCTTCCGCCGCCAGCTTCAACCGGCGCAATGCCTGGTCGCCGGCAGCGCCGGTCCAGCCCAGCACCGCCGCACAGGCACCCGAACGCAGGGCCTGTTCCATCGCCCAGAGTCGGTCGAGCCCGGCGCGCGGCTGGATCACCAGCATGCGCGCGGGATCGAGTCCGGCATCGATGAGCGCCGGCGCATAAGGCAGGTGCGGCGGCGCGAGCCAGGCGATCCAGCGCGGCTCGCCGGGCGTCGCCGCAGACAATGCGCAGAGCGCCGGCAGCAGCAGCCGGATTTCGCCGACGCCTGCGGCGGGTACCAGCAGTTCGGTCAACGTACGAAGCGGCCAGCCGCCGCCCGGCAGCTGTTCATCGAGACGGCGAAAGCCGGTCGAGACGGTGGCCGGCGCGTCGCCGACGGCGCCGCCGCGCCACAGCGCCGGGTGGCGCAGCAGTTCGGCGAGCGCATCGCTCACTGCATGACATCCGGCCGGCCACGCCGCAGGACGCCCACGACCACGCCCTCGATCGTCAGGGATTGCTTGCGCAGGTCGACACGGATCGGCTCGAACTCCGGATTCTCCGGCATCAGCCAGACCACCGTGCCCTCCTGCCGATAGCGCTTGACCGTCACCTCGTTCTCGAGGCGCGCGACGATGATCTGCCGGTTGCGGACATCGGGGGAACGGTGCACTGCGACCAGGTCGCCATCGAGGATGCCGACATCGCGCATGCTCATGCCGCTGACCCGCAGCAGGTAATGCGGACGCGGGCTGAACAGCGCCGGGTCGATCTGGAAGCGGCCCTCGATGTGTTCCTCCGCCAGGATCGGCCGGCCGGCGGCGACCCGGCCGATCAGCGGCAGGCCGAACTGCTCGCGCAGGGCGTCCTTCAGCACGATGCCGCGCGCGCTGCCCGCCATCAGCGCGAGGACACCTTTGCGCTGCAGCGCGCGCAGATGCTCTTCGGCGGCATTGGCGGAGCGGAAACCCAGCGCCTGGGCGATTTCGGCGCGGGTCGGCGGCATCCCGTTGGCGGCGATGGCGTCCTGGATGAACTCGAGGATCTGGCGTTGGCGTGGGGTGAGGTCTGACATGGCGTGCCTGTATGAATGACCAGTGCCTGTGATTATATACAGGTACGGGTCGCTGGCAAGTACCCTCTCCCGGTCAGCACGGGTACCGGTTCAAGCCGCACCTGCCGAGCCATGCCAGACACCACCTCCGCGCCAGAGCCAGCGTGCGGCATCGAACAGACCAACGCGCACCGCCGGCGCAACCTGTCCGCGGTTCAGTGAAGAACCATCGCGACGAGTCCAGCATGCACGCGCACAACCGACACCCACGCCCCAAAGCACCACTGCATGCCGGACACCACGCGACGCGTGCGCCTCGTAAATCCCCGGGTTTCGCGTGTCGCCTCCCGGCGACAGGACGATCGTGCTTTAACGAAATCCGCTGATAAGTTACGATCCGCACTGTCAACCGCGCGTTCGGGAAGGAACGGCGGCCACCGTGCAACCGCAGAAGCGGGTTGTTACGTTCCATGCAACATCTTTGGAGAAAAATCTCATGACCAACATCCTGAAGGTGGGCATCGCTGCCGCCGTCCTCGCGCTGGTCGCAGGCTGCACCGATCTGAAGCCCTTGCAGGCGGAAGTCGACTCGCTCAAGTCGCAGGTTTCCAAGCTGTCCGGTGATGTCGACGGCGTGAAGACCGCAGCAGACGGCGCCAGCCGCGCCGCGGCCTCCGCGCAGCAGGCCGCCACCTCGGCGCAGAACACGGCCAACCAGGCCCTGTCTGCGGCGCAGGCTGCACAGCAGTGCTGCGATGCGAACAGCGAGAAGCTCAATCGCATGTTCGAAAAGTCGATGTCGAAGTAATCGACGTCGTACGCCAATGAAAGGCCCCGCGGTGGCGACACCGCGGGGTTTTTTTTGGGGTTACGGCGTGCCGGACGCGCCGGATTGGCCGGCGGCAACCAGCGCCCCCGCCACCGCCACGGTGGCCGGAATTCCGCGCGCTTCGCGCCAGGCGCGCTCGGCCCCGATCCAGTCGATCGGCAGCGGCTGTGAGCGGGTGGCCTCCACGATCAGGCGCGTGAGATCGGTGAGCGTCGGCGGTTCGACCGCGTCTTCCTGCAATGGCGGATGCACCTCGATCAGCAGCTCGCCGTTGTGCCAGCCCCATTTGTTGGGCTGATTGACGATGGTGACCTTCGTGCCGACAGGCACCATGCCGTAGAGGGTTTCGATGTCCTCGGGATAGAGCCGCATGCAGCCGTGCGTGACCTGCATGCCGATGCCGGCTGGACGATTCGTGCCATGGACGAAGTAGGCGCCCCCGGGAATGCCGAGTCCCATCTTGTAGCGGCCCATCGGATTGTCAGGCCCTCCGGGAACGATCGCTGGCAGGGGGTCGCCGCGCTTCGCATGCTCCTCGCGGACCGACTGCGGCGGGATCCACGGAGCGTCCTTCGCCTTGGACACGATCCGCGTCGTGCCGAGCGGCGTATTCCAGTCCATCTTCCCGATGCTGACCGGGAAGGTCCACACCACCGGTGTCTCGCCAGGCCCGGCCCGCGGAAACCAGTAGAGCCGGTGCTCCGGCAGGTTGATCACGATGCCCTCGCGCGGCGCTATCGGCAGCAGCCGGCGCTTGGGCACGACGACCTCGGTGCCGACGCCCGGCAGCCAGGCATCCACCCCGGGATTCGCGTTGGTGATTTCCTCGTAGCCGAGCCCGTGGCGGCGGGCCAGGTCGAGCAGCGTTTCCTTCCCGGCAATCGGCACCGTGAGGACTTCGCCGATCACGTCGTTGCCTGCGGAGGGCACCGCGTACTGATCCGCCGCAGCCGTAGACAGGGCTGCCGTCAACGCCGTCAACCCGACGCAGCGGATCAGAACCTGTCGCACCGGTTTCATGTGGAAATGGACCGCTCCGGTCGACGCAGGTTTCCGCATCAGTAGCGGATCAATGCCGAACCCCAGGTGAATCCGCCGCCGAAGGTCTCGAGCAGCAGCAACTGGCCGCGACGCACGCGGCCGTCGCGGACCGCGGTGTCGAATGCGAGCGGAATCGACGCCGCCGAGGTGTTGCCATGATCCTGCACGGTCACGACGACCTTCTCCATCGGCAGGTCGAGCTTCTCGGCCGCCGAGCGGATGATGCGCAGGTTGGCCTGGTGCGGGATCAGCCAGTCGATGTCGCCGCGCTCCACGCCGTTCTTGGCGAGCGTCTCGTCGACCAGGCGCGACAGCGTGCGCACCGCGACCTTGAACACTTCGTTGCCGAGCATCTTGAGGCCTTCGGTCGAATTGGCGCGGAGCTTGTCGAAGCCGCTCGAAACGCCATAGGGAAAGTACAGGAGGTCCTTGTACTTGCCGTCGGAATGCAGGTGCGTGCCGAGGATGCCCGGCTCGTCGGCCGGCGTGAGCACGAACGCGCCGGCGCCGTCGCCGAACAGCACGCAGGTCGAGCGATCGGTCCAGTCCACGAACCGCGACAGGCATTCGACGCCGACCACCAGCGCGCACTTCGATTCGCCGAGGCGGACGAACTTGTCCGCCATGGACAGTGCATACACGAAGCCGCTGCAGGCGGCCTCGAGCGAGAAGGCCGGGCAGCCGTGGATGCCGAGCCGTTGCTGCAGCAGCGTGCCGGTGTTGGGAAAGATCAGGTCGGGCGTGGTCGTGCCGACCACGATCAGGTCGACGTCCGCGGGCGTCAGTCCCGCGGCCTTCAGCGCGCGCCGGGCGGCGTGCTCGGCCAGCGAAGAACTGGTTTCATCCGGCGCGGCAATGTGGCGCCGCTCGATGCCGGTGCGCGAGCGGATCCATTCGTCGGTCGTGTCGACGCGCGCCTCGAGATCCTTGTTCGTCAGCACCTGCTCGGGCAGGTAGCTGCCGGTGCCGGCCACGCGCGAATAGCGGTTCATGGTGCAGGGAACGACGTGGCGGCCGCCGCAGGATCACTCCTGGCCGGCATCCTCGACGGGCACGTCGATCACCTTGCGGCCGCGATAAAAGCCGTCACGGCTGACGCGGTGGCGCAGGTGCGTCTCGCCGGTGGTCGGGTCCTTCGACAGGGCAGGCTTGCTCAGGCGATCGTGCGAACGGTGCATGCCGCGCTTGGAAGGGGTCTTGCGGCTTTTCTGTACGGCCATGGAACGTCATCTCCGGTTCAGTGTTTCATCAGGTCTTTCAGCCCGGCAAACGGGCGGCGCATTTCCTGCGCGGCCGGCGCCGGCTCCGACACGCGGGACCCGGCCTGCGCCGGCAACCCGCACTCCTCGTCCGGCGCGTGCCTTGCAATCAGCGGCACCGCCAGCAGCAATTCTTCCTCGACCAGCGCCGCCAGGTCGACCCGGCGCGGATCGCCGACGACCGGCTCATGATCCGCCGGCAGCAGCGCGTCTTCCTGCGCAATGAACGCCAGCTTCGATTCCGATTCGACCGTGCGACGCATCGGCCGCAGGCATCGCTGGCATTCGAGTGTCACGCCGGCCTGCAGCCGCAGCACGCCCGCCGGCGTGCCATCGATCATCCCGAGCGCAAGCCTCGCCTGCGCCGACCCGCCGGGCTCCGCCAGCCGGTCGCCCAGTCGCCCGAAATCGGCGACCGGAAACTGGCGCTCGACGACCCGCCCGGTTGCGGCCAGGTCGAGCACATCGAGTGGCTGCTCCCGGGGCGTCGGCATGGGGGCGGTATGATAGTGACCCCCGCCGGGGGTGTCAAAGCAGATTCGACGCAAATCATTGTTTTTTAAGCATTGATCCACCATGCCAGGGGCACTCTATCTCGCCTCCACGTCCCCTTACCGGGCAGCCCAGCTGGCCCGGCTCGGGCCTGCCTTCTGCATCGAGGCGCCACAGGTGGACGAGGCAAGCATCCCCGGCGAAGCGCCCGCTGCGCGCGCGCTCAGGCTTGCGCACGCCAAGGCGCTGGCGGTGTCCGTCCGCCACCCGGATGCCTGGGTGCTGGGATCCGACCAGGTTGCCGACTGCGGCGGGCACATCCACGACAAGCCCGGCGATGCCGCGCGCTGTCGCGAGCAGCTGCGGGCCAGCAGCGGCCGCGCGGTCGAGTTCCACACCGCAGTCGTGCTTCGGCGCCACCGGCCCGAGGTGGTGCACGCGCATGTCGATCGCACGGTCGTGCGCTTCCGTCCGCTCGGCGACCAAGAGATCGCGAGCTATGTCGAGCGCGACCGGCCGTTCGACTGCGCTGGCGGATTTCGCTGCGAGGGCCTGGGCGTCGCGCTATTCGATGCCGTCGAAACCAGTGATCCGTCCGCCCTGGTCGGCCTGCCGCTGATCTGGGTGGCGAAGGCCCTGCGCGCGGCGGGTCTCGATCCGCTCGCGGCAGTTCACGCCTGAGCGCGATCGCCGCCCGGCAACTTCGCCAGAAGCGTCGCCAGGTCGGCCGGCAACTCCGCTGAAACCTTGAAGGGTGATTTCGTGTCCGGCCAGGCGAACGACACCGACGCAGCGTGCAGGAACATGCGTCGCAATCCGAGCTCGCGCATCCGCGCGTTGAAATCGCGGTCGCCGTACTTCTCGTCGCCGGCGATGGGATGACCCGCGAATCTGGCATGCACCCGGATCTGGTGCGTGCGGCCGGTCTGGATCGCGACGTCCATCCGGGTCGCGAGGTCGCGATAGTGCTGCTGCGGCGCGAACACGGAGATCGCGATCTTGCCCTCGGCGTGCACGCGCACGACGCGCTCGCCGCCCTGGCGGGCATTCGTCAGCACCGGAGCGTCGATCGTCTTGCGGCCGAGACGCCAGCGGCCGGCAACCAGCGCCGTGTAATGCTTCTCGACCTCGCCCTCCCGCAGCAGCGCGTGCAGCATGCGCAGCGCCGGCCGCGTCCGGGCCACCAACAGGCAGCCGCTGGTGTCGCGATCGAGGCGGTGCGCGAGTTCGAGCGACTCGGACGGGCGCAGCGCGCGCAACGCCTCGATGGCGCCGAAGGCGAGGCCCGATCCGCCGTGCACCGCGAGCCCCGCCGGCTTGTTCAGCACCAGCACCCGTTCATCCTCGTGCACGATGGCCGTGCGCACCGTCGCGAGCAGTCCGTCCGGGACCGCGCGCGGCGCCTGGCCGTCCATACGCGGCTCGCGAACCGGCGGCAAGCGCACCTCGTCGTCCGCGGCCAGGCGGTAATCCGCCTGCTTGCGCTTGCCGTTGACCCGCACCTCGCCCCGGCGCAGCAACCGGTAGACGCGGCTGCGCGGCACGCCCGCGAGCGCCCGCAGCAGGAAATTGTCGAGACGCTGCCCTTCCCCGGCGGGCCCGGCGAGCACCCGCTGCACCTTGCCGGGCGGATTTCGATCCATCGTCACCGATAGGCTCTAACGTGTTGATTTTCCGGGCGCATTACTGATATGGTAACCGGCAATCAGGTCTTACGGCGCAGGCTTCGCGAAGCGGAGCGTGGCCGCTGACCGGTACGCGGTCCCTCCCTCAATCGACCCCGGTCATTCGTTGGTGTCGTACCGGGCAGGCCGCATGTTAGTTGGTCCGGCAATGCCGGACCATCGCCGGCCCTTCGCTCGGATGTGATGTCCCCCGCGCGTGTCGATCTCGTTACATGGTGCAGGAGTCAAGAACCCCGCAGCCTCGCGCTGCGGCCCGCTCCCGTGCGCCCGAGATCCGCGCCTGCAGGGCGATGAGTTTCCCCTCGTGACGAAACCAGACATCGCTGGCGAAGCGGCCCCCAGCACCTCGGAAGGGGCCCATGAAGAGAATGCTCATCAACGCGACTCAGCAAGAGGAGTTGCGCGTCGCTCTGGTTGACGGCCAGAAGCTGTACGACCTGTCGATCGACCTACCGTCCCGCGAGCAGAAGAAAGGCAACGTCTACAAAGCGCGCGTCACGCGCGTCGAACCGAGCCTCGAGGCCGCCTTCGTCGAGTACGGCTCGCAGCGCCAGGGATTCCTGCCGCTGAAGGAAGTCGCGCGCGAGTACTTCCGGTTCCAGCCGGCGCCGGGCGCGCGTTTCAACATCCGCGACATCCTCCAGGAGGGCCAGGAACTGCTGGTGCAGGTCGAGAAGGAGGAACGCGGCAACAAGGGCGCCGCGCTCACCACCTTCATCAGCCTGGCCGGCCGCTTCCTCGTGCTGATGCCGAACAACCCGCGCGCCGGCGGCGTTTCGCGCCGCATCGAGGGCGAGGAACGCGACGTCACCCGGGACTCGCTGGTGCAGCTGCACGTGCCGGACGGCATGGGCACGATCGTGCGCACCGCGGGCGTCGGCCGCGGCCCCGAGGAACTGCAGTGGGACCTCGACAACCTGCGCGCCAACTGGGACGCGATCGTGAACGCCGCGGCCGAACGCCCGGCGCCGTTCCTCGTGTACCAGGAGAGCGACGCGGTGACGCGGGCGCTGCGCGATTACCTGTCGGACGAGATCGGCGAGGTGCTGATCGACGAGGCCGGCGCCCACCAGCGCGCGCTCGAATACGTGCAGCGCTTCCTGACCGCCGAGGGGCAGAAGCAGATCAAGCTGTACAGCGACGACGTGCCGCTGTTCACGCGCTTCCAGATCGAGAGCCAGATCGAGTCGGCCTACTCCCACACGGTGACGCTGCCGTCGGGTGGCAGCATCGTGATCGACTACACCGAGGCGCTGGTGTCGATCGACATCAACTCGGCGCGCGCGACCCGCGGCGCCGACATCGAGACCACCGCCTACAACACCAATCTCGAGGCTGCCGAGGAGATCGCCCGTCAGCTCAGGATCCGTGACCTCGGCGGCCTGATCGTCATCGACTTCATCGACATGGAGTCGAAGAAGAACCAGCAGGGCGTGGAGGACCGGCTGCGCGAGGCCGTGCGCTCCGATCGCGCGCGCATCCAGCTCGGGCGCATCTCGCGCTTCGGCCTGATGGAGATGTCGCGCCAGCGCCTGCGGCCGTCGCTCGGCGAGTCCACGCACATGGCCTGCCCGCGCTGCAGTGGCATGGGCACGATCCGCAGTGTCGAATCGATGGCACTGGCGCTCCTGCGCCTGATCGGCGAGGAAGCCCGCAAGGAGCGCACCACGCGGGTCGTCGCGCAGCTGCCGGTGGACGTCGCCACGTTCCTGATCAACGAGAAGCGCGAATGGCTGCACCAGCTCGAGAGCCAACGCGAGACCGAGATCGTGCTGGTGCCGGACGCGAACATGCAGACGCCCAATTACGCGATCCGGCGCGTCCGCGACGACGAGATGGCGTTGCCCGAAAACGCCATGACCAGCTACCAGATGGCCGGCCAGGGGATCGTCGAACTCGACTTCAAGTCGCAGGCGGAGAAGCGGCCCGCGGCCGCGCCCGCGGCCGTGACGCCGATTGCGCCCTCGGCACCGGCGCCGACGCCCCCGCCGCCAGCCGCCGAACCGCGCGGGCCGGGGCTCTGGACGCGCCTGCTGCGCTTCCTGCGCGGCTCGGACCGACCGGCCAGGAAAGTGTCCGAGTCGGAGTCGGGTTCTGCGCGACGCGAGGAGCGCGACGGCGGCCGGCACCCGCGGGATCACCGCGACGAGCGCGGCCCCCGCCGCCATCACCGCGGTGAACGCGGCCCGCGCCGCGACCGCGATCGTGATCGGGACCGCAACCGTTCGCAGGACCGGGACCGCAATCGCGACCACGACCGTGACCGTGACCGTGACCGCAACCGCCCGCCGCAGGACCGGGACCGCAACCGGCCCGACGATCGCGCGCGTGCCGATCAACCGCGCGACGATGCCGCCCGCCATCGTGATCGTCCTGCGGAACAGCCGCCACGGCCGCAGCCGGCAGCGGGGCAGGCTCCGGAACAGCAGGGAGGTGACGGCGAATCCCAGCGCCGCCGCCGGCGCCGTCGCGGGCGCGGTGGCCGTGGGGGACGGGAGGCACGCGAGGGACGCACGGATGCTCCGGGCGCCGGCGAGATGCAGGGCGCGCCGCAAGGCAATGGCAACGGCGACGCACACCCGCACCTGGATGCGCCGCCGCCCATGCCGCCGCCGATGATGCAGCCGCCGCGACCCGACGCCGCGCCGGCGATACCGGCAGCCGCGGCGCCGCCTCCGCCCCCGGCACCATCGGTGCCGCAAGCGCCGGCGGCAGCGCCGGTCAGCCCGGCGGCGCCGAAACCGGCACAGACCTACACGGTGTGGTCATCCACACCGGGCGAGGGACATCACTTCGATCCGAAGGAGTGATTCAATCGCGGGAGCCGAGCGCAGCCAGCAGGCCGCGCGCGGCCTCCTCGACCAGGTCGAGCACCTCCTCGAAACCCGTGGTCCCGCCATAGTAGGGATCGGGTACGTCGCGGCGCTGAAGGTGCGGCGCGAAATCGAGGAACAGGCGCACGCGGTCCCGTTGCGGCCCGGGCGCCATGCGCCGGAGCTGGCGGTAGTTCTGCTCGTCCATCGCCAGCACCAGGTCGAACCGCTCGAAGTCCGACATCGTCACGACGCGCGCGCGCAGCGGCGCCAGGTCGAAGCCGCGGCGCGCTGCCGCGGCAATGGCGCGCTCGTCCGGCGCGCTGCCCGCGTGGTAGGCATGGGTGCCGGCGGAATCGACTTCGACCGCCAGTTCCGGGGCCTCGCGCCGCAGGATTTCGCGGAACACCGCCTCCGCGGTCGGCGAGCGGCAGATGTTGCCAAGGCACACGAACAGCACGCGCCGCGTCATGCGCGTTTACGGGCCGCCAGCCAGCGGCCCAGGCACTCGATCGCCTGCGCCGTCTCGTCCGGGGAAACGGCAAAGGAAATGCGGATGAAGCGCCCGCCGTGCACGGAATCGAAGTCCCTGCCGGTATTGAGCGCGACCCCGGTCGCATCGAGCAGGTCGCGGCACCACTGCAACGAGTCCTGCGTCAGGTGTCCGACGTCGGCATAAAGGTAGAACGCGCCGTCGGCGGGTGCGATGCGCGTGATACCGAGCGCCGGCAATGCATCCATCAGCATCCGCCGGTTGGCAGCGTAGGTCGCGACGTGGCCGTCGAGCTCCGCGGAGTGGTCCATCGCCGCGAGCGCGACATGCTGCGACAGCGTCGGCGGCACCAGGAACAGGTTGCCGGCAAAGCGCCGCATGACGTCCACGAGCGGCGCCGGTACGACCGCCCAGCCGAGCCGCCAGCCCGTCATGCACCAGTATTTCGAGAACGTATTCACCACGATCGCATCGGGATCGAATTCGAGCATCGAGTGCGCGCGCTGCCCGTAGGTGATGCCGTGATAGGTTTCGTCCGAAATGATGCGGATGCCGCGGTCCCGGCAGGCCGAGGCGATCGCGCGCAGTTCCGCATCCGCCAGCATGGTCCCGGTCGGGTTCGACGGGCTGGTCAGGATCAGTCCCGCCGGCGCGGGATCGAGCGCGCGGATCATCGCCGCGGTCGGCTGGAACCGGGTCTCGGGCCCGCAGTCGAGCTCGAGCGGCACCAGACCCAGCGCATGCAGGACGTTGCGGTGCGCGGGATAGCCGGGCCGGGGCACGGCGACGCGGGCGCCGCGCGCAAACAGCACGGCGATCGCGAGCACCAGCGCCGCCGATGCGCCCATGGTCAGCAGGATCTGCGACGGGTCGACCGGGAGGCCATGGCGCTCGCGATACAGCAGCGCCAGGCGTTCCGCGAGCGCGCTGCTTTCCCAGTAACCCTGGGGACAGTCGCGCAGCGCCCGGTGTCCGGCCTCGAGCGCCGCGGCGGGCGCACCCGCGGAGGGCTGCCCGACTTCCATGTGGATCACTGGCAGCCCACGCCGCTGCCGTTCATTGGCGATGCGGTTCAGTTCGACGGCATAGAACGGCGCGACATTGCCGGCGGCTTCGTTCACGCGCGCCCGCCCGCGGCCATCAGGCGCTCGACGCGCGCCAGGTCTTCCGCCGTGTCCACGCCCGGTCCCGGCGGCTCGATCGCGTCGGCGACCAGGACCAGCATTCCCGCCTGCAGCGCGCGCAGCTGCTCCAGCCGTTCGCGCTCCTCCAGCGGCGCGGCCGGCAATGCGGCGAGGCGCCGCAACGCACTCACGCGATAGGCGTAGAGACCGAGGTGACGGCGCGCGTTGCGGTGGCGCGTCTGGCTCGCGAGCCCGGCGGGGGCGCCATCGCGATCCCAGGGAATCGGTGCCCGGCTGAAGTAGAGTGCCTGACCGTCGGGCCGCGTCGCGACCTTGACGACATTCGGGTCCAGGTAATCGGCGAGCGATGCGATGGGCGTCGCCAGCGTGGCGATCGCCGCCGACGCGTTGTCCGCGAGCAGCGCCGCGGCCTGCCCGATCAGCGCCGGTGGCATCAACGGTTCGTCACCCTGGAGGTTGACGACGATTGAGTCGTCGGCCCAGCCGCGCCGGGCGGCCACCTCCGCAATGCGGTCGGTGCCGGACGCGTGGTCCGTCGCCGTCATCTCGACGTCGGCTCCCGCGGCCTTGCAGGCGGCGCGAATGCGCTCGTCATCGGTCGCGACCACGACCTCGTGGGCGCCCGATCGCATCGCGAGCCGGTGAACATGAAGGATCATCGGCGTGCCCGCCAGCAGCGCGAGCGGCTTGCCGGGCAGCCGGGTCGATGCATGCCGCGCGGGAATCACGACGCGGTACATTCAGCGGCTCGCGAGCGCGGGATCGTCCGCCGCGAGCCGCCGCGCTTCGTCCGGCAGCATGACCGGGATGCCGTCGCGCACCGGGTAGGCCAGCCGGTCCGCGCGGCAGAGGTATTCCTGCGGGTCGCGCAACCATTGCAATGGTCCCTTGCACACCGGGCACGCGAGAATGTCGGTCAGGCGCTCACTCACGTTGATGGCTTCCTTGGTGTCGTGCTGCAACCACGGTCGCTATGCGATCGAGCAGCGGTCCTGCCGAAGCCGCGTCCACCTCGGACTCGACTTCCACGTACCAGGCATCCTGCCAGCCCGGACCCGCGCATTTTACGGCATCCTTCTCGGTCATCAGCACCGGCCTGCCCTCCCCGGCGCCTGCACTGGCCGGTGTCCAGGCGGCGTGATCCGGCAAGGCGCGCTCCTGCACTTTCAGTCCGTGCGCGCGCAGCTGCGTGAAGAAGCGCCCGGGGTGCCCAATCGCGGCAATCGCGACGACGGATTGCCCGGAGAATTCCTCGAGCGCGCGCCGCGCCTGCCCGCCGAGCGCAATGACCGCGGACGGCACGAGGGACATGCGCACCGCGCCCGGGCGGTCGAATCCCGGGCCGTTGACGACGACCGCGTCAACCTCGCAAAGCCTGGCCAGCGGCTCGCGCAGCGGGCCCGCCGGCAGCAGCCGGCCGTTGCCGAAGCGCCGCGCGCCATCGACGACGGCAACCTCGACGTCGCGCGCCAGCGCGTAATGCTGCAGGCCGTCATCACAGACGATGACGTCGCAATCCGGCTCCAGCAGCCGCACCGCCTCGCTGCGGCGCGCGCCGATGGCGACCGGCCGCCCGAGCCGCTGGAACAGCAGCAGCGGCTCGTCGCCCGCGGTCGCCGCCGTGTCGTCCCGGGTCACGCGTCGCGCCGGGCCGCCGGCACCGCGATAACCGCGGCTCGCAATCCCGACCTTCAGTCCCCGCGCTGCGAGCTGACGCGCGAGCCAGATCACGAATGGCGTCTTGCCGGCGCCGCCGACCGTCAGGTTGCCGACCACGATGACCGGCCGGCTCGAGCGGTAACTGCCGAGCAGGCGGCAGCGGTACAGGGCGCGGCGCGCGCGCACGAGCCCGGAGAACAGCCAGGCGAATGGCTGCAGCCAGCGTCCGCGTGGGGGTTCGCCATACCAGGTGTCCTGCAGCCGGTCGTGCAGCCAGGCGCTCACACGCTGAACTGCATCCGGTGCAGCGCGGCATAGACGCCGCCGGCAGCCAGGAGCCCGGCGTGCGTGCCGGATTCGACGATGCGCCCCTCGTCCAGCACGATGATCCGGTCGGCGCGCTCGATCGTGGACAGGCGGTGCGCAATGACCAGGGTCGTGCGGCTGTGCAGCAATTGCGAGAGCGCGGCCTGCACCGCGCGCTCCGATTCCGCGTCGAGCGCCGAGGTCGCCTCGTCGAGCATCAGCACCGGCGCGTTCTTCAGCAGCGCACGCGCGATCGCGACCCGCTGGCGCTGGCCGCCCGACAGCAGCGTGCCGCGCTCGCCGATCGGCGTGTCGAGGCCTTGCGGCAGGTCGTCGGCGAAGTCCTGCACATGGGCCGCGCGCGCCGCGCGTTCGACGGCCTCCCGGTCCGCGCCGGGCACGCTGAAGGCGATGTTGTTGCGGATCGTGTCATCGACCAGCATCACTTCCTGGCTGACCAGGCTCAGCTGGTTGCGCAGGTCGTGCAGGCGGTACTCGCGCAGGTCCAGGCCGTCCAGCAGCACCGCCCCGGAATCGGGGTCGTGGAACCGCGGCAGCAGGCTGATCAGCGTCGACTTCCCGCTGCCGGAACGGCCGACAATGGCCACCGTCTCGCCCGGCGCGACCTGGAAGGTGATGCCGCGCAGGACGCTGCCCTTGTCCGCATCGTAGGTGAAGCAGACGCCGCGGAACTCGATTTCCCCGCGCGCGCGCGCGATGCGGGTTGCGCCGCCCGCATCCTCCACCGCGGTGTCGAGGATCTCGAACACGCTCTGGCCCGCCGCGATGCCCTGCTGCAGCGGCCCGACCACGCCCACCAGCCGGCGCAGCGGCGCGGTGATCAGCAGCAGCGCCGTCAGGAACGAGGTGAACTGCCCGACCGACAGGCCCTGCGCCATCACGTCGCGGATCGCGACGTACATGACGGCGGCCAGGCCGAGCGCCGCGATCAGCTGCACCACCGGGTTCGAGACCGCCTTCACCGTCACGAGCTTCATGAAGCTCGCGCGGTTGCGTTCGTTGACCTGCTCGAAGGCCTGCACCTGCTGCTCCTGCGCGTTGAAGACCTTGATCATGCGCTGGCTCTCGAGCGACTCCTTGGCGACCCGCGTGACATCCCCCATCGACGACTGGATGCGCTCGCTGTAGCGGCGGAACAGGCGGCTCGTGATGCGTATCAGGCCCACGATCAGCGGCGACACCGCGAGCGCGAACACGGTGAGCCGCCAGTTCAGCCACAGGAGCCAGCTCAGCAGGCCGGCGATCGTCAGCGTGTCCCGGATCAGCGAGGTGATCGCCGTGGTCGCCGCTTCCGCGACCAGCTCGATGTTGTAGGTCAGCCGCGAGAGCAGCGTCGCGACGCCGTTCCGGTCGTAAAAGGCGGTCGGCAGGCGCAGGTAGTGCGCAAACACGTCACGGCGCATGGCCTTGATGACCTTGCGGCCGACCCAGCCCGGCGCAAAGACCGACAGGTAGTCGCCGAGTCCGCGCGCTGTGAACAGCACGACGATGCCCGCCGGCACCATCAACAGCACCTGACTGTCGCGCTCGACGAAGGCGCCGTCGAGGAACTGCTTGACCAGCCAGGCGAGGCCGGTGTCGACGGCCGCGAACAGCACCATGCCGACGACACCCAGCAGGAACATCGCCCAGTGCGGCCGCGCGTAGGCCAGCAGCCGCAGGTAGATCCTGAGCCCGCTGGCAGTCAGCGGCGCCTGGACGCCTTCATTCTTCCGCTTGCTGGCTGACTGTCGCAATGTTGACCTGGTTGAAACCGAGCCTCGCTGCCACGTCCATCGCGGTCACGACCGCCTGGTGGGTCGCGCGCGCGTCGGCGCGGATCGTCACCGGCTGCGTGCCCGACTCCCCCGCCACCTGCTGCAGCGCCGCGTGCAGCGTCTCGCGCTGGTTGTTGACCAGCGCCCGGTCGTTGATGCGGTAGCTGCCCTGCGCGGTGATCGTGATGACGATCGGCTGCCGCGAGCGGTCAACCGTTGCGGAGCCCGCCTCGGGCAGCTCGACGCGCAACCGTCCTTCCTGCACGAAGGTCGTGGAGATCATGAAGAAGATGACCAGCAGGAGCACGACGTCGATCAGCGACGTCAGGTTCAGCTCCGGATCCTCCGGCCGCTTGACCTGCAGCTTCATGAAGCCGCTTCACGCCGGCGTCCGGCCGCCGGCGATTGCGCGCCCATGCGGTCGAATGCCTGGACGAGCTTCATCGCCTCCTTCTCCATCTCGACCACCAGGAAGTCGACCAGCCCGCGCAGGTAGCGGTAGCCGATCAGCGCGGGAATCGCGACGATCAGTCCGGCCGCGGTCGTGATCAGCGCCTCGCCGATGCCGCCCGACAGCACCCGCGGATCGCCGACGCCTTCCGAGGTGATCGCCTCGAACGCCTGGATCATGCCGGTTACGGTGCCGAGCAGGCCGAGCAGCGGCGAGATCGCGGCGATCGTGCCGAGCGCGTTCAGGAACCGCTCGAGTTCGTGGACCACGTGCCGGCCCGTGTCCTCGATCACTTCCTTCATGATCTCGCGGCCCTGGTGGCGGTTGGTCAGGCCGGCCGCGAGGACCCTGCCGAGCGGCGAGTTGCGCGACAGCGCCTCGATGTGCCGGTCGTTCAGGGTGCGCGTCTCGACCAGCTTCCAGACCCGGTCGGTCAGCTCGCGCGGGATCACGCGCTTGCGCTGCAGGGTCCACAGGCGCTCGAGCATGATCGCGGCCGCCAGGACCGAGCACAGGAGGATCGGCCACATGACCGGGCCGCCCGCGATGATGATTTCCCACATGGCGCGGCATGATACCGTGCGGGCCGGGCCGCTGCCCGGGGCCGTCAGCCGGCCGGCGGCGGGCGCCACCAGTGCGGCGAATCGCCGCGCTCGGTATGGACCTCGATGGCCTGGCGGCGCGCGGCAAATTTCACGGTGACGGCGCCCATCGCTGCGGTCGAAAGCACGGTCGTGCCGGCAGCACGCCAGCGTGCGACGACTTCAGCCGCCGGCATGCCCCAGCGATTCCCGAATCCTGCCGAGGCGATGCCGAGGCGCGCGGAAACCGCCTGCACCAGGGCCGGACCGGACGAAGTCCGGCTGCCATGGTGCGGGAGCAGCACGACCTCCGCCCGCAACCGTTCCGAGGCGAGCGATGCTTCGCCCGCCGATTCCGGATCCGCGAGCAGGAGCGCGCGCCCGCCGATGCCGCTCACCATCAGCGCGCACGAACGATCGTTCTCGCCGCCGTCGAAGGCTGCGGGCGGATGCAGCACGCGGAACTCGACACCGTCCCAGCGCCAGCGCTCGCCGCGACGACAGGCCGTGCTCCCCGCTGCTGCCTCGCCGCGGAATTCACCCATCGTGTCCGCCACCTCGACCGAACGCTCGAGCACCGGGACGCCACCCGCGTGATCCATGTCCTCGTGGCTGACGACCAGCCGGTCGATGCGTCGGATGCCGCGGGCACGCAGGTACGGCACGAGCGACACGCGCGCGGCGCTGCCACCGCCGCGCCAGCGAGGTCCGGTGTCGAAGACCAGCACGTGGCGCCGGGTTTCGACCACGGCTGCCAGCCCCTGGCCGACGTCGATGACCGTGAGGGTCCACGCCCCGGCTGCCGGTCGTCCGGCGGCGCCAGCGGTGATCGCGAGCAGCAGCGCGGCCGCCGCGGCGCGCAGCCCGGAGAGCGGCAGCAGGAGCGCCGCGAGCGTGATGACGCCCGCACCGGCCAGCAGCAGCAATGGCTGCGCGGCCGGCGCCCAGGCCGAGGCCGGCCACTCCGCGATCGCCGAGAGTAGCGGCCACGCCGCATCCAGCAGCACGGCGAGCCCGTGCCAGACTGGCGCAGCAGCGTCCAATGTGGCGATCTCGAGCACCGTCGCGAGCAGCACCAGCGGCAGCACGATGAAGCTGAAGGCCGGTATTGCGATCGCGTTCACCAGCGGTGAAACCAGTGACACGCGCCCGAACACCGCCGCCAGTACCGGTGTCAGCAGTGCCGTGACGGCCAGCTGCGCGCGCACGAAAGTGCCTGCGCGTGCAAGCCAGCCGCGATCCGTGTCGAGGATGGCGAGCAGCGCCGCCGTCGCAGCGAAAGACAGCCAGAAGCCGGCCGACGTCAAGGCGAGCGGGTCGGCGGCGCAAAGCAATGCCGCCGCCAGCGCCAGCGTCACTTGCAGCGGCAGCGCGCGGCGCAGCATGCGCTGCAGCGCGACGATGGCGACCATCGCCAGCGTCCGCAACGCCGGCAGCGAGGCGCCGGCGAGCCAGACATAACCCCCGGTGACCGCGAGCACGACGGCCATCTCGGTCACGATGCGTCCGCGGATCGCACGAAGCGGCGGCAATCGCAATCCGAGCCGCAGCAGCCACAGCGCGAACAGCGCGCAGCCGGTGACGTGCAGCCCGGAGATCGCCATCAGGTGCGCGACACCGGTCACCGCGAATGCCTCCCAGAACGCATCGGGCAGGTTGCCGCGCAGTCCGACCGACAGGCCCTGCAGCACCGACACGGAGGGCCCGGCCGGCAGTGCCGCCGCGATGCGGGCGGCGATCCGCGCGCGCAGCCGTTCGACCGGCCGCGACGACGCCCGGTCCTGCAGCAGTTCGGCGGGCGCCCTCGCAACGACGTAGCCGGTGGCCACGACTCGCTGCCTCAGGAGGTCCAGCTCGCGGTCCGCGGCACCCGCGTTTGCGAGGCCCTGCCGGCAGCGCAGCCGGGCCGTCAGGCGCCAGTCCTGCCCGGGCCGCGGCATCGCGGGCGCGTCGTACCAGGACAGGCGCACCAGTCCCGGCAGCGGGCGCCCGGCGCTCGAATCGATAACTGCCAGATCGAAATCCGTGCGCCCCTCGCGCGCCAGCGCGGGCGACGCGACGGTGCCGCGGAGCGTGACTTCCTCGCGATCACGCGCGCAGGGCCAGCCGCTCCCCGACAGTTGCGCGGCGAACAAGGTGGCATGGACCACGCCGATGCCGTACGCGGCGAGCGGCGTCTTGCGCGGCGCTGCCCACGCCGCCAGCAGCGCCGCCACCGCCAGGAGCGGCAGCGGCAGCAAGGCCGGCAGCACGTGCACGGTGGCAATGCCGGCGCAGAACGCCAGCGCGGCGGCGAACATCGGAGTATGCCTGCGGAGGATGCCGGCCGATCATGGCCCGGCGCGCATGTCGCGGTGCGGCGTTCAGCCGCTGCTTTCGCGCAGAATCCCGTCTTCCAGCAGCAGCACGCGGTCCATGCGGCCTGCCAGCACATGGTCGTGGGTCACGATCACGAGGCTGGTGCCGAGCTCGCGGTTCAACTCCATCATCAGTTCGAAGACCTGGCGCGCGTGCAGGCCGTCCAGGTTGCCGGTCGGCTCGTCGGCCAGCACGATGCGCGGCCGCGTGACCAGCGCACGCGCAACGGCCGCGCGCTGGCGCTCGCCACCCGAGAGCTGCGACGGCCGGTGCGTCAGGCGCTCGCCGAGACCCACGCGCACGAGCAGGTCGCGGGCCTGTTGCGAGGCCTGCGCGCGTGGCAGCCGCCGGATCAGCAGCGGCATCGCGACGTTCTCGAGCGCGCTGAATTCCGGCAGCAGGTGATGGAACTGGTAGACAAAGCCCATCGCCGCATTGCGCAGGCGCCCGCGCTCCGCGTCCGGCAGTGCCGACATTTCGCGCCCGTCGATCAGCACGCGGCCCGCGGTCGGCAGGTCGAGCCCGCCCAGCAGCTGGAGCAGCGTGGTCTTGCCGGAACCGGAGGCGCCGACCACGGCCACGCGCTCGCCCCGCCGGATCGAGGTATTGACGCCCGCGAGCACGCGCACGATCGCCGGACCCTGGCGGAACTCCTTGACCAGGCCCTCGCAGGCCAGCACCACCGAGTCATTCATGGGGTTCGCTTCAGACCTCGTGCCGCAATGCTTCCGCGGGCTGCGTCGTCGCCGCGCGCCAGGCGGGGTAAATCGTCGCCAGTATGCCAAGCAGCAGGGCCGTGCCGGCGATCACCAGCACGTCCCGCATCCGCACGTCCGCCGGCAGCTCGGAGATGAAATAGACCCGGGGATCGACCAGCGTGATGCCCATCAGGCGTTCGAGCCCGGCGACGATGGCGGTGATGTTGCCCGCAATCAGCAGGCCGAGGCCGACGCCCGCGGCCGTGCCCGCGACGCCGATCACCGCTCCCTGCGCAACGAAGATCCGCAGCATGTCGCGCGGCGAGCCGCCGAGCGTCCGCAAGATCGCGATGTCCGCACGCTTCTCCTTGACCACCATCACCAGCGTCGAGATGATATTGAAGGCGGCGACCGCGACCACCAGCAGCAGCACGACGAACATGATGGACTTGGTCACCTGGATCGAGCGGAAGAAATTGCCGTGCCGGCGGCTCCAGTCGCTGATGTAGTAGCTGCCGATCAGGCCCTCCGCGAGTTCCTGGATGCGCCGCCCGGCGATCGCCGCATCAGCAAACCGATAGCGCAGGCCGGTGACCGCATCGCCCATCCGGTACAGCCGCCGGGCATCGTCCAGGTGCAGGAGCGCAAGCCCCTGGTCGTACTCGTACATGCCGACGTCGATGAAGCCCGCGACGGCGAACCGCCGCATGCGCGGCGCGACGCCGGCCGGCGTCACGTTGCCCTGGGCGATCACCACCTGCACGGGATCGCCGATCCCGACGCCGAGCTGGTCTGCGAGCCCCCGCCCGAGCAGGACGTGCCAGGCGCCGGGCGCCAGCTCGTCGAGTCCCTGGCCGGACAGGTGGCGTTCCAGCGCCGACACCTTGCGCTCCCCGGCAGGCAGCACCGCGCGCAGCTCGACTGCGGCCGAGCGTTCGCCGGCGACCAGCATGCCGCGGCCTTCGATATAGGGCGCGACGGCCAGCACGCCGGGCTGCCCGCCGGTGCGGCGCGCCACCTCCTGCCAGTCCGTCAGCCGGCCGTCCCCGCCCTCGAGCGTCGCGTGCGAGACCACGTCGAGGATCCGCTGCTGCAGGTCGCGCTCGAAGCCATTCATCACGGACAGCACGGCGATCAGCGTCGCGACGCCGAGCGCAATGCCCGCCATGGCGATCCCGGAGATGAAGCCGACGAAGCGGTTGGCCCGGCGTGCGCGCAGGTAGCGCAGGCCGATCCACCAGGGCCAGGCGCCATTACTCATACCGCAACGCCTCCGCAGGCTCCGTCGCGGCCGCCCTTCGGGCCGGGTAGATGGTCGCCAGCAGCGTCAGCACGAGCGCGGTCGCCGCGACCAGCAGCACGTCGATGGTGCGAAGCTCCGAGGGAATGCGCGTGATGTAGTACACCTCAGGGTCAAAGATCTCGAAACCGAACCAGCGCTCCAGCGCCGGCGTGATGTCCCCCGCGTTCAGCGCGAGCATGATGCCGAGGCCGACGCCGGCCAGCGTGCCGATCCACCCGATCACCGTGCCCTGCACGATGAAGGTCCAGACCACGCTGCCGCGCGACAATCCCATGGTGCGCAGGATCGCGATGTCGTTGCGCTTGCCGGCGACGACCATCACGAGACTCGCGATGATGTTGAACGCCGCGACCGAGACGATCAGCAGCAGGATGACGGTCATCATCGTCTTCTCGAGGCGGATCGCGCGGAAGTACGCGGCATGCTCCGTGGTCCAGTCGCTCACGGTGGCCGCGCCGAGCCTGGCCGCGACCGCCGCGGCGAGGCGCGGCGCATCGAACGGGTCCGCGAAGAACAGCCGCACGCCGGCCGGCGCCTGCGCGCCCGCGAAGGCGGCAACGTCCTCGATCGAGGCGAACGCCATTCCGGCGTCATGGTCCGCAAGGCCGATCTCGAACAGGCCGCTGACCTCGAACGCGCCGATCTTCGGCACCAGCTCGCCATCGGCGCCGGTCCGCAGCAGCAACAGGGTCACCGTGTCGCCGACCCCGACTTCGAGCTGCAGCGCCAGCGCCCGGCCGAGCGCCACCTTCTGGCTGCCCGGCGACAGTTCGCCGAGCGAACCCTCGCGCATCGCGAGCGCGAGCGGCGTGCCGGGCCCGTGGTCGGCGGGATCGATGCCTCGCAGCGCCGCACCCGCGAGCATCGGGCCATTGGAAAGGAGCCCCTGCACCTCGACGTAAGGCTGGGCACTCACGACGCCGGGCTCGCGGCCGGCACGGCCGGCCAGTGCTCGCAGCGACCCCGCATCCGCAGGGCCCGGCAGACTGGCATGGGCCGCAAGCGCCAGGAGGCGGCTGCGCAATTCTCCCTCGAAGCCATTCATGACCGACAGGATCGTGATGAGCGCGGCGACGCCCAGGCAGACCCCGGCCAGCGACACCCAGCTGATGAACGAGACGAAATACTGGTGTTGCCGGGCGCGCACGTAGCGCAATCCAAGCCCCAGCGGCAGGGGTGTCAGCATGGGCAGCTATTCATCGAATTTCGGGATGCCTATCAAGGATTTATCGGGGCAACCTCGACGGGTTCCGACCCGATGCTACACTGCCTCACGGAGGAATCGCGATGCCAATCGTACGCACATTGCTGCTGCTTGCGCTCACCGTGGCGCACCCGGCCCTGGCGGAAACCCTCAGCACGCCGACCGACGCCCCTGCCGCGGCTTCCGACCACCCCAACCGGGGTAGTTCGATGGCCACGGTGCAGAGTCGCTTCGGCGAGCCGACCACCCGGCATTCAGCGGTCGGTGATCCCCCGATCACGCGCTGGGACTATCCCCAGTTTGCCGTGTACTTCGAGAACGACCGCGTGCTGCACGCCGTCCTCGTAAGGAACCCGCCCGCCGGCTGATCGTTGCGGACGCCCGCGGCACGGGTATCCTGCGCTGCCTGACCTCGCCGGGTTCGCCCGGAACGGGGAATTTTGTCTTCAGGATGGCGCCACATGACCCGCGAGAGCACCAGGGCCAACATGCTGCCGGCAGCGGGCGAGAATGTCCGCTGGGGCGAGCTGTATGGAAGCAGCCCCGCGTTCTTCCTCGCCGAGTCGGCCAGGGCCGCCCCGGGGCCCTTGCTGGTGGTCGCGGCCAGCGGCCGCGAGGCGGACCAGATCCTGGCCGAACTCGCGTTCTTCGCCGCCGGCCAGCAGTCCCTCTGGTCGTTTCCGGACCGCGAGACCCTGCCCTGGGACCCGTTCTCGCCGCATCCCGACCTGGTGTCGCAGCGCCTGCGCACGCTGGCCGCCCTGCCCGACCTGCGGCAGGAGCTCATCGTCACGACCCAGGCGGCACTCCTTGACCGCCTGCCGCCGCGCGCGTTCATCGCGTCGCACGCGTTTTCGCTGCGCGCGGGTGAGCGCGTCGACCTGCCGCGCCTGCGCAAGCGCCTGACCGATTCCGGCTACGCGCTGGTCACGCAGGTGCTGAGCCCCGGCGAGTTTGCGGTGCGCGGCTCGGTGGTGGATCTCTTCCCTGCCGGCGCCGCGCAGCCGTTCCGGCTCGACCTGTTCGACGACCTGATCGAGAGCATCCGGGTCTTCGATCCCGCCGACCAGCGCTCCGCCGAGCGGCTCGATGCCGTGCCGATGCTGCCCGCGCGCGAGATCCCGACGTCCGCGGAGGCCATCGCCGGCTTTCGCACGCGCTGGCGCGAGCGTTTCGAGGGTGACCCGCAGCAATGCCCGGTCTATCGCTCGGTGACCGACGGCCTGATGCCGGCGGGCATCGAGTCCTGGCTGCCGCTGTTCTTCGCGGGTACGTCGACACTCCTGGATTACCTGCCCGGCGACACCGTGATCGTGGATCTCGCGGATCTTGCCCACGCGCTGCCCGCCGCCTGGACCGAAATTGGCGAGCGGCATGAGCAGCGGCGACACGACCGGCAGCGGCCGCTGCTGCCGCCGGACGAAGCCTTCGTGAGCGCGGCGACGGTGCTGGCGGCGTTCGAGCGCCACCCGCGGATCGCCATCACGCCGGTCAAAGTCGAGCCGCTCGCCTCCACGCAGGCGTTCGCCAATTTCGGTTCGGAACCGCCGCCGGAACTGCGCGCCGATCCGCGCGCGCCGCAGCCTGCCGTCAAACTCGCCCAATTCCTCCAGGGCTTCAGCGGCCGCACGCTCCTGACCGCAGACTCGGCCGGGCGCCGCGAAGTGCTGCTCGAGATGCTGCACCGCCACGGACTGCATCCCACCGCGCTCGAAGACTGGGCGGCATTCGCCGCAGGTACGGCACCGCTCGCAATCACCGTGGCGGCCGACGTGCGCGGCCTCTGGCTGCCCGGGAGGTCGATCGCGCTGGTCGCCGAAGACCAGTTGTTCGGCGAACGCGCGCGGCAGGAACGCCGGCGGCGGCGCGCCGAACGGGATCCGGACGCGATCCTCCGCGAACTCGCCGCCCTTTCCCCCGGGTCGCCGGTCGTCCATGACGAATACGGCGTCGGCCGCTACCGCGGGCTGCGCGTCATGCAGGTCGCGGGCGAGCCGGCCGAATTCCTCGTGATCGAATACGCCGGCGGCGACCTGCTCTACGTCCCGGTGCACGCCCTCGATCGCGTCACCCGCTACACCGGTGGCTCGCCGGAGTCGGCGCCCTGGCACCGGCTCGGCACCGAGCAATGGGCCAGGGCGCGGCGGCGCGCGGCCGAGCGCGTGCGCGACGTCGCCGCCGAACTGCTGGACCTGTATTCGCGGAGGGCGGCGCGCGAGGGTCGCACGGTCGCCTTCGACGAAAACGCCTACCGCGCGTTCGAGGCAGCATTCCCCTTCGAGGAGACGGTCGACCAGCACGACGCGATCGAAGCGGTGCTCGCGGACATGCGCGCAGGCACGCCGATGGACCGGGTCGTCTGCGGCGACGTCGGCTTCGGCAAGACCGAGGTGGCGCTGCGCGCATGCTTTGCGGCGGTTTCCGGCGGGCGGCAGGTCGCCGTGCTGGTGCCGACCACCCTGCTGGCGCAACAGCATGCGCAGACCTTCGCCGACCGCTTTGCGGACTGGCCGGTGCGGGTCGAGAACCTGTCGCGGTTTCGCACCGCCGCGGAACAGCAGGCGGTGATACAGGGGCTCGCCGCCGGCACCGTGGACATCGTCATCGGCACGCACCGGCTGCTGCAGCGCGATGTCGCCTTCCGGGACCTCGGGCTGGTCATCGTCGACGAGGAGCATCGCTTCGGCGTCGGCCACAAGGAGCGCCTGAAGCAGCTGCGCGCCGACGTCGACATGCTGACGCTGACCGCGACGCCGATCCCGCGCACGCTGAACATGGCGCTCGGCGGGCTGCGCGACCTGTCGCTGATGACGACGCCGCCCGCCGAGCGCGTCGCGATCGAGACCTTCGTCAGCGAATGGAGCGACAGCCTGGTGCGCGAGGCCTGCCTGCGCGAGATCCGGCGCGGCGGCCAGGTCTACTTCGTGCACAATGCGATCGAGGACATCGAGTCCTGCGCGGCACGGCTGCAGCGGCTGGTGCCGGAGGCAAGCGTGCGCGTCGGGCACGGACAGATGCGCGAACGGGACCTCGAGCAGCTGATGCTCGATTTCTATCACCGCCGTTTCCAGATCCTGGTCTGCACGACCATCATCGAGTCGGGCATCGACGTGCCGACCGCCAACACCATCCTGATCGACGGTGCGCACCGCTTCGGGCTGGCGCAGCTGCACCAGCTGCGCGGCCGCGTCGGCCGCTCGCACCACCGGGCCTGGGCCTACCTGCTCGCACCGCCGCCGGCAGCGCTGCCAGCGGACGCCCGGAAGCGCCTGGAGGCGATCGAGTCCCTCGAGGACCTCGGCGCCGGTTTCACGCTCGCGACCCACGACCTCGAGATCCGCGGCGCGGGCGAACTGCTCGGCGAGGAGCAGAGCGGGCAGATCCAGGAAATCGGCATTGGCCTCTACCTGGAACTGCTGGAGCGCGCGATCCAGGCGCTGCGCGAGGGGCGCGAACCGGATCTCGAGAAGCCGCTGCAGGCCGGCTGCGAGCTCGACCTGCAGCTGCCCGCGCTGCTGCCGGAGGATTACATCCCCGACGTCCACCTGCGGCTGCAGCTGTACAAGCGCATGGCCGGCGCCGCGGACGATGCGGGCCTCGATGACCTGCAGTCGGAAATGATCGACCGCTTCGGCCCGCTGCCGCCGCCGGCGCGCACGCTGCTGCAGATCCACCGCCTGCGGCATCGAGCTCTCGCCCTCGGAATCCGCCGTCTCGAGCTCGGCGCGACGGCTGGGGTCATCGAGTTCGCGCGCGAGCACCGCGTGGACCCGCAGCGCGTGATACGACTGGTGCAGCGCAAGGACGGCCGTTATCGGCTCGACGGCCAGCAGCGACTGCGCATCAGGCTGGTCGCCGCCGATGCGGCCAGGCGCATCGCCGAGGCCGGCGCGCTGCTTGAGGAACTGGGCGGCTGAAGCGGGTGCGGATCCGCCTCAGGCGGGGCGTTCGCCGTCCAGCCGCAGCGCCGGCCGGTCGAACACTTCGCGCGCGGCCGCGACTGCGGCCTGCCAGCGCGGATCGGCGGCCAGCGCCGGGCCCGCGCCATCGCGCCCGTGCAGCCGCGCGAGCCGCATGCGGCTGACCGGATCCGCCGGCAGGCGCAGGCGGTCGAGGAGCTCAAGCGTCGCCGCGCGGTCATTGCAGACCGGCAGCACGTCGCAGCCGGCGGCGAGTGCAAGCCCTGCGCGCGTCGCGATGCCGCCGAAGGCGGCGGCGCCCGCCATCGACAGGTCGTCGGCAAAGATCGCGCCCTGGAAACCGAGTTCGCCGCGCAGGATGTCCGAGATCCAGCGCCGCGACAGGCTTGCCGGCTTCTCGTCCACCTCGGGAAAGACGACGTGCGCCGCCATCACGGCGGGCAGGCCGTTCGCGATCATGCGCCGATAGGGCCGCAGGTCCGCCTCGATGTCGGGCCATTCGCGCCGGTCCACCGGCAATGCGACGTGCGAGTCCGCGGCAACCGCTCCGTGGCCGGGGAAGTGCTTCGCGGTCGCGGCCATGCCCGCCTCGCGCATCCCGAGCATGTAGGCGACTGCCAGTTCACCGACGGCCCCGGCATCCGCATGCAGTGCGCGATCGCCAATCGCGCGGCTGACGCCATAGTCGATGTCCACGCAGGGCGCGAACGACAGGTCGACGCCAACCGCGCGCAGCTCGACCGCCATCAGCCAGCCGAGTTGCCGGGCGAGCGCGAGGCCGTCCGCGGGGCTTGCGCCGTAGCGTCGCCCGACCTCGCGCATCGGCGGCAGGCGCGTGAACCCGGGCTGGAACCGCTGCA
Source organism: Steroidobacteraceae bacterium (assembly GCA_050179155.1). Taxonomy (GTDB): domain Bacteria; phylum Pseudomonadota; class Gammaproteobacteria; order Steroidobacterales; family Steroidobacteraceae; genus SCUD01. Next base: position 374,239 of record JBFXFJ010000002.1, on the reverse strand, counting down.
CGCGCCCGCCCTCGTGGTCGACCGCGATCAGCAGCGCCGGCGTACGGATGGCGTGGATCTCGGCAACCAGGCGTCGCAACTGCTCGGGATTCTCGTAATTGCGGGTGAACAGGATCACGCTGCCCACCTGCGGATGCGCGAGCAGCTCGCGCTCGTCCGGTTCGAGCGCGACGCCCTGCAGGTCGACCATGACCGGGCCAAGCGTCACCGCGCGTCCTCCGGCTGGCCGCGCCAGCGGCCGTCGCGCACCAGGAACTTGCGCTCGATTTCGACGTTCATGCCGCCGGCTCGAACAATGCGATCGATTCGACGTGCGAGGTATGGGGAAACATGTCCATGATGCCCGCGGCACTCAGCTGGTAGCCATGCTGCTGCACCAGTATGCCCGCGTCCCGGGCGAGCGTGCCCGCGTGACAGGAGACATACACGATGCGGCGCGGCCGGCAGGCGGCGATCACCGGCAGCACCTCGCGCGCGCCGGCGCGTGGCGGGTCCAGCAGCACGAGATCGTACGGCTGCTTCGCCCACGGCGCCTGCGACACGTCGGCGGCCAGGTTGGCGGCATGGAATTCCGCGTTGCCGATGGCGTTTCGCGCGGCGTTGGAGCGCGCCCGCGCCACCAGCGCGGCGTCGCCCTCGACGCCCGTCACGGTAGCGACCTGGAGCGCCAGCGGCAGGCTGAAGTTGCCGAGTCCGCAAAACAGGTCGAGCGCCTGGTCGCCCGGCTTTGGCCCCAGCAGCTCGATCGCGCGCCCGATCATCCGGCGATTCAGCTCGCCGTTGACCTGGACGAAATCGGTGGGGGCGAATTCGATGCCTGCGGCGAGTCCGTCCAGTTCATACCGGAGCGGCGTCGCCGACGGCGACAGCGGCGTCACCGTGTCGAGCCCGCCGCTTTGCAGGTACAGCTCGATGCCATGCCGCTTTTCGAAGTCACGCAGCGCGGCCAGGTCGGCGGCCGGCGGCGCATCGAGCACCCGCAGCACCAGCGCCGTGACGTTGTCGGCGACGGCCACCTCGATCTGGGCGATGCGGCGGCGCAGTTCCAGCCCGCCGACCAGGACCGCGAGGTCCGCGATCAGCCCGCCCGCCGGCTCCGCCAGCACCTCGCAGCGGCGCAGGTCGGCGAGCAGCGGGCTGCCGCGCTCGCGGAAGCCGACGAAGACCCGTTCCTTCCTGTCGACGAACTTGCAGCCGAGCCGCGCGCGCCGGCGATACGACCAGGCCGGGCCCGCGAGCGGCGGCAGCCAGCGTCCCGGTTGCACGCCGCCGATGCGAGCCAGTTCATCTGCCACGATGCGGCCCTTGGCGGCGAGCTGCGACTCGTGCGCGAGATGCTGCAGCGAGCAGCCGCCGCAGGTGCCGAAATGCGCGCAGCGTGGCGTCACCCGGTCGGCTGCCGGTGTCAGCACCTCGATGACCACGGCCTCGTCGTGGCGGCGCCGCTTGCGGACCCGCTGCAGGCGGACCAGCTCGCCGGGCAGTGCGCCGTCGACGAACACCGTCTTGCCGTCGATGCGCGTGACGCCGCGTCCGTCGTGGTCCAGCGAGGCGATCAGTGCCGTTTCGGGCGCGACCTTCGGCTTCAAGCAGCGTTCCAGGCCGCGGCAAACTGCTTCCAGTGCGATTCATCGCGATCCCGCAGCCAGTTCCGGACACGCTCGAGTTCCGAGTCATGGGCGGTGGCAGTCAGGTGACCGCGTATCAGCTCGAACCGCAGGTAGACCAGGTAGGTGTTCAGCACGTCGGTCTCGCAGTAATCGCGGATCTCGGTGATCTTGCCCGCGCGCCACGCGTCCCAGACCTTGTCGCCGGCCATGCCGAGCTTGCCGGGCAGGCCGAGCAGCAGCGCCACGTGCTCGAGGCTCGCCCTGCCCCGGCCCTGGTAGGCCGACAGCACATCCATCAGGTCTGTGTGCCGCTGGTGGAAGCGCCCGAGGTAATTGTTCCACTTGAAGTCGCGGTCGATCTCCCCGGTATCCCAGTAGGCCGGCGACGCGATCCCGTGCTTGAGCATGCGGTAGTGCAGGACCGGAAGGTCGAAGCCCGAGCCGTTCCAGGACACCAGCGTCGGGCGCAACCGGTCGAGGCCGCCGAAGAAGCGGCGCAACAATTCGTCCTCCGGGCTGTCCGGGGTGCCGATGCTCCAGACCTGAAGCTGGTCCTCGCTGCGCAGCAGCGCCGAGATGGCGACTATGCGGTGTTGTTCATAAGGCAGGAAGGAGGACCCGGTTTCTTCGGTGCGCCGCGCGAACATCGCCTCGGCCACGGTCGCGTCATCACCCGCGGGGATGCCCGGCAAGCGCCGCCCGAGCTCCGTGTCGGGGATGGTCTCGATGTCGAACACCAGGCAGTTGAGTGCCATGCTCAGGACTTCTTTATCATCACGGCGACCGCGATCACGAGGCCGGCATCATCGGTCAGGCTGACGTGGCCGTCGCCTGCTCCGAGCCGGTCGGCGACCGCACGGCCGCGCGGCGAGAACAGCACCTCGGGCCGGCCCCAGGCATTGGCCAGGAAACCGACGTCGCGGATCCAGACGCCGTGGCCGAATCCGGTGCCGAGGGCCTTGACGATCGCCTCCTTTGCCGCGAACCGCATCGCCAGGAACCGCGCCGGCCGCCGCGCCGGGTCGAATGCTTCGCGCTCCTGCGGCAGCAGCAGGCGCTCGACGAAATGCGCGCCGAAGCGCTCGTAGGCCGCGGCGATGCGCTCGATGCGCACGACGTCGGTGCCGATGCCGAAGATCATGCACCGCGCGCCTGGAGCATCAGCCGCTTCATCTCGGCGACCGCAGGCCCCAGGCCGGAGAGCACCGCGCGGGCCACGATCGCGTGGCCGATGTTCAGCTCGACCAGTTCCGGCAGCGCCGCCACCGGCTGCACGTTGTGGTAGTCGAGCCCGTGCCCGGCGTGCGCGATAAGCCCGTTCTCGACCGCCCGCCTCGCCGCCGCCGCGAGCCGCGCGAGTTCGCGGCCGCGATCGGGTCCCTCGGCGCCGGCATAGGCGCCGGTGTGCAGCTCGATCACCGGTGCGCGCACGCGCGCCGCGGCATCGATCTGGTCCGGGTCGGGGTCGATGAAAAGTGCAACGCGGATTCCGTTGCCGGCGAGCCGCCGGCAGGCTTCCGCGATCCCCGCCTGCTGTCCCGCCACCTCAAGGCCGCCTTCGGTCGTCAGTTCGCTGCGCCGCTCCGGCACCAGGCAGACATCCTGCGGCAGCACGGCAGCCGCAAAGTCGAGCATTTCGGGCGTCGCCGCCATCTCGAGGTTCATGCGCGTCTGCAGGGCGCCCCGCATTGCCCGCACGTCGCGATCCTGGATGTGGCGGCGATCCTCGCGCAGGTGCAGCGTGATGCTGTCGGCGCCCCACTGCTCCGCGACCAGCGCCGCCAGCAGCGGGTCCGGCGCGCGGCCGCCGCGCGCCTGCCGCAGCGTCGCCACGTGGTCGATGTTCACGCCCAGCATGATCGCGGTCGCGCTCATCCTTCAAGCTCCCGTCGGCGCAATGCCAGCATCACCTCGCGGCTCGCCAGTCCCCGCCCCTCGAGGCAGTGCGCGATGGCCGCGCCGAAGATCTTGCGGGCTGCCGTCAGCGCCTGCGGCTCCCCGAACTCCCCGCGCGACACCGCCAGCACATCACAGCCGCGAAACGCCTCCGGCTCGCCGGCGGCATCGCGCACCGCCAGCACGCCGCGTCCCGGTTCGAAATGATAGTACCGTTCCGGCTGCAGCGTGCCGCCGCTGCCCGCCTCGCGCGCGAGATCGAGGCCGTAGCCGAGCTCCTCCAGCAGCACCTGCTCGAAGGTGCGCAGCGCGCGGTTGCCGGGCGCTGCGCCGAGCCCGGCGAGCGCGCCGGCATAGGCGTCGTAGAGTCGCTCGTGGCGATCTTCCTTCGGCACCAGCCGCAGCAGCAGTTCGTTGAGATAGAAACCCGACAGCAACTGCGCGGGCGGCAGGGAGGTCACGGCGCCGCCGATCTCGGCGCCGGTGAGCGTGCCACCGTCGGCCCGGCCGGTCCATGAGACCAGCAGCGGCAGGAATGGTTGCAGCACGCCGCGCAGCGGCGATTTCGGCCGCCGGGCGCCGTGTGCGAACAGGGTCACGCGGCCGTGGCCGCGGGTCATCAACTCGAGGATGCGGCTGGTGTCGCTCCACGGGCGATGATGGAGCAGGTAGGCCGGCTCGAGCTGCACGCGCCGCTGGCTGCTCATGAGACTCTCCGCGGCAGCGGCAGCTCCCGGCGCGCACGGGATCCGGCGGCCAGAGCGCGCGCGCGCATGGCGCCCGGCAGTCCTGCTCGCTTGCGCCGCCGGAACTTACGCGCTCGCTCGCAGGCTGCCGTGCGCCCCGCCGCGCGCTCGATGTGCGCCGGCAGTTGTGCGGCGGGCGCGCACGAGGTGGCGGGGTGCTCGCGAATGAACGGTCGCGCGTCGCGAGCGGCCGGGATCCCGCGAGCGAGCGCGTAAGTTCCGGCGGCGCAAGCGAGCGGGGATCCCGGCTGCGATCGCGATGCGCGACTGATGCGATCGATGGGATGTCCGTTCATGAAGCGTCGTGGCCGAGCCGGCGCAGCAGCTGGTCGTCGTCGGTCCAGCCCTCGCGCACCTTGACCCAGGTCTTCAGGTGGATGCGGCGGCCGAACATCTCGTTGAGCGCGAGCCGGGTCGCCTGGCCGATGGCCTTGAGGCGTGCGCCGTTCGCGCCGATCACGATCTTGCGCTGGCCGACGCGCTCGACCCAGATCACGGCGTCGATCTCGGTGCGGCCGTCCGGAGTTGCCTCGAAGCGCTCGATTTCGACCGCAATGCCGTAGGGCAGCTCGTCCGACAGCGCCAGCATCAGTTGTTCGCGCAGGACCTCGGCTGCCAGGAAACGCTCGCTCCGGTCCGTCACCTGCTCCGCCGGATAGACCGGCGGCGCTTCCGGCAGGAGCGCGACCAAGGCGGCGGCGAGCCGGTCGAGGTTCTCCCGGCGCTCGGCGGAGATCGGCACGATCGCAGCGAAGCCATGCTTTTCCGCCGCCCGCTCGAGCAGCGGCAGCAGCCGTGTCCGCGGCCGCACGCGGTCGATCTTGTTGACGGCGAGCACGATCGGACAGCCCGAGGATTTCAGCTGCCGGAGCACGACGTCGTCCTCCGGCCGCCAGCGCGGCGCCGCCACGATCAGCAGGGCTGCGTCGGCCGCGGCAACGCCCGCCGCGGCTTCGCGGCTCATGGCATGGCTCAGGCGGCTGCCGGCGGGCGCGCCCGCGCCCGGCGTGTCCACGAGGATCATCTGGAACCCGGGCTCGGTCACGATGCCCTGGATCCGGTGCCGCGTGGTCTGCGCCTTGTGCGTCACGATGCTGAGCTTTTGGCCCACGAGCGCGTTCAACAACGTGGACTTGCCGACATTCGGCCGGCCGGCGATCACCACGGTGCCACAGCGGAAGCCCGCATCCGCGTTCATCGCCCACCCCGCAGCGCGGGATCGCCGAGGATCCGCTCGGCCGCTTCCTGCTCCGCCCGGCGCCGGCTGCTGCCGTCAGCCTCGGCGGCGATTGCCAGCTCGGCGATGTCACAGCGCACGCGGAAACGCTGGTCGTGCGGTTCGCCGCTGACTTCGAGCACCGTGTACGCCGGCAACGCCAGGCCGCGACCCTGCAGCCATTCCTGGAGCCGGGTCTTCGGATCCTTCAGTTCGGAGGCCTCGGGCAGCGCCGCCAGCGCCTGCCGGAACAGCCGCCCGGCGACGCCGCGCGCGGCATCGAGCCCGCGGTCGAGGTAGACGGCGCCGAACACCGCTTCGAGCCCGTCGGCCAAAATAGTCGCGCGCCGCTGGCCGCCCGACTTCAACTCGCCGTCGCCGAGCCGGAGTTGGTCGCCGAGGCCGATCCCGGCCGCGAGCGCGGCCAGCGCCTCGCCGCTGACGAGGCTCGCGCGATAGCGCGACAGCTCGCCTTCGCTGGCATCGGGGAATTGCTGGAACAGTATCTCGGCAACGACGAACGACAGGACCGCGTCACCGAGGTATTCGAGCCGTTCGTTGTTGTCGGGCCCGGCGCTCCGGTGCGTCAGCGCGCGGGCCAGCAGCCCGGGGTCCGCAATGGTGCAGCCAAGGCGTTCCTGCAGCCAGCGACCCGCCGGATCCACCAGGCGCGCGGCGCGGCTCAGCGCGCGGCGACCTCGACGGTCTTGTCGAACTCGACCAGGAAGGAGACGTTGCCCGCGAGCGGCACCGTGTCGTCATAGAAAGCGCGCATCGTGAAGGTGCCGCCTTCCCGTTTGATCTGGATGTCGTTCGACGTGATGATTTCCACCATCTCGATGTCGAAATGGCGCTCGACCGCCTTGCGCAGCATGAACTCCGTCGTGCCGGGGTTGCTGTCGTACTCGTCGCGCACCTTCTCGAGCGTCGACGCCACGCGCATGTACTCGAGGTACTTCGGCACCAGCCGGATGCCCGCATAGACCCACGCGCCCACCACGATGACGAGCACGAGGATCCCGAGGAATGTCATGCCCTGCTGTCGCTGCTGCATCTGCTGCCTCCCTACCGGATTCCGGTTCCCATGCGATGCCAGAGCAGGAACGAGCCTTGCTCCGGATTGAGCGAAAGCCAGATCGCCTCCGCCTTGCCGATGATGTGGTCTTCCGGGATGAATCCCACCTCGGCAAAGCGGCTGTCGCGGCTGTTGTTGCGGTTGTCGCCCATCATAAAATAATGGCCCTCCGGCACGCGCCATTCGCCTTCCATGCCGGGCCGCGCCGGATCCAGCAGGATGCCGTGCGCTACGCCGCCGAACTGCTCCTCGCCCACATGCGAGAACGGATACTGCTCGTTCTTGGGCCCCGAATACAACTCGCCGGCCTCGACCGGTGACGGCGTGCCGTTCACCGAGACCTGCGTGCCGACCACCCGGATCGTGTCGCCCGGGAGCCCGACCAGGCGCTTGATCAGCACGACTGCCGGTTCGTGCGGGTTGCGGAACACCACCACGTCGCCGCGGGCCGGTCGCCCGACCGGGAACAGCCGCGTGTTCACCACCGGCAGGCGCGGCCCGTAGCGCCACTTGTTGACGAAGATGAAATCGCCGTGGATCAGCGTCGGCATCATCGAATCGGAGGGAATCCTGAACGGCTCGTACAGGAACGACCGCAGCACCAGCACGATCACGATCACCGGGAAGAACGACCGCGAGTAGTCGACCAGCAGCGGTTCCTTGCCGGCGCCGCGCAGGGCGCGCCGCGGCGCGAAGACCCAGTGGTCCGCGGCCCACACCAGGCCCGTGACCAGGGCCAGCACCACCAGGATGAAAGAGAAATCGAATACCATCACGCGCCCCCGGATTTCATTCCTTGCCGACCTGCAGCACCGCGAGGAACGCCTCCTGCGGTATCTCCACCGTGCCGAGCTGTTTCATGCGCTTCTTGCCCTCTTTCTGCTTCTCGAGCAACTTGCGCTTGCGCGTGACGTCGCCGCCGTAGCACTTCGCCAGCACGTTCTTGCGCAGCGCCTTGACCGTCGCCCGGGCGATCACCTGGCCGCCGATCGCCGCCTGGATCGCGACTTCGAACATCTGGCGAGGGATCAGCTCCTGCATCTTGTCCACGAGTTCGCGCCCGCGCTGGTACGCGCTATCGCGGTGCACGATCATCGACAGCGCATCCACGCGGTCGCCGTTGATCAGCACGTCGAGCCGGGACAGCGGCGCCGCCTGGAAATGGCTGAACTCGTAGTCGAATGACGCGTAGCCGCGGCTCACCGACTTGAGCCGGTCGAAGAAATCGAGCACCACTTCCGCCAGCGGCAGCTGGTATTGCAGCGACATCTGCTTGCCGAGCTGTTGCATCTTCTTCTGCACGCCGCGCTTGTCCTGGCAGAGCTTCAGGACGCCGCCGACGTACTCGGGCGGCACCAGGATGTTGGCGGTGATGATCGGCTCGCGCAGTTCCGCGTAACTCGGCGGCAGGCGCGCCGGGTTGTCGACCAGCATCGCCTCGCCGTCGTTGGCGACCACCTCGTAGATCACGGTCGGCGCGCTGGTGACCAGCGCGAGCCCGTACTCGCGTTCGAGGCGCTCCTGGACGATGTCCATGTGCAGCAGCCCGAGGAAGCCGCAGCGGAAGCCGAAGCCGAGCGCCGTGGAAACCTCCGGCTCGTAATGCAGCGCCGAGTCGTTGAGCCTGAGCTTCTGCAGCGCGTCGCGAAACGCCTCGTACTGGTCGGACTGCACCGGGAACAGGCCGGCAAAGACCCTTGGCTGCACCATCTTGAATCCCGGCAGCGGCTTGTCGCAGGGACGGGATTCGCCGGTGATCGTGTCGCCGACCGGCGCGCCGTCGATGTCCTTGATGCCGGCGGTCATCCAGCCGACCTCGCCGGTGGAGAGCGCGCCCGTTTCGACCCGCTTCGGCGTGAAGCGCCCGACCTTGTCCACCTGCCAGCTGCGGCCGGTCGACATCACCCGGATCCTGTCGTTCGGCTTCAGTGCGCCATTCACCACGCGCACCAGCGACACTACGCCCACGTAGTTGTCGAACCAGGAGTCCACGATCAGCGCCTGCAGCGGCGCCGCGAGGTCGCCGCGCGGCGGCGGAATCCGGCGCACCAGTTCCTCGAGCAGCTGGGGCACGTTCTCGCCGGTCTTGGCGCTGACCCGCACCGCGTGCTTCGCCTCGATGCCGATGATGTTCTCGATCTCCTCGATGACGCGGTCGGGATCGGCCGACGGCAGGTCGATCTTGTTGATGACCGGCAGCACTTCCAGTCCCTGTTCGAGCGCGGTGTAGCAGTTCGCGACGCTCTGCGCCTCCACGCCCTGCGCCGCGTCGACCACCAGCAGCGCACCCTCGCAGGCGGCGAGCGAGCGCGACACTTCGTAGGAAAAGTCCACGTGTCCCGGGGTGTCGATGAAGTTGAGCTGGTAGTCCTGGCCGTCGGCGGCGTGATACTTCAGCGTGACCGATTGCGCCTTGATGGTGATCCCGCGCTCGCGCTCGAGGTCCATCGAGTCCAGCACCTGGGCCTGCATTTCACGCTCTTCGAGGCCGCCGCAGACCTGGATCAGGCGGTCTGCGAGCGTGGATTTGCCGTGGTCGACGTGCGCAATGATCGAGAAATTGCGTATTTGCTGCATCAAGGGGAAGCCCGGCACCCGGTTGCCGGACAGGCGAGTCCGGGGAATGCCGCATTATAGCAGCCGCCCGCCGCCGGGCCGGTCAGGCTGCCGCCAGCCGCCTGACTGCGGCGGGATCCAGATGGCCATGGCAGACGACGCTGCCGTCGCAGGTCAGCACCGGGATCTTGAGCCCGAAGCGCCGGCGTGTGACGGGATCCGCGTCCACGTCGCGCAGTTCGAAGGAATCGGCGGTCCCGGCGAGGATTTCCGCGAGCCTGGCGCTGAATTCGTCGCAGAGCGCGCAGCCTTCGCGGGTGTAGACGAGAAACCGCGGATCCGGCATCCGGCGGTCAGTCGCCGCGGTCGCGCGCCACGGTGGACGCGGCCGGTGCGGGACGCAGGCCTTTCGCGATGTACTTCAGCGTGCGCGGCGGCACTTCGCCGACCACCGTGACCTGGTGCCCGTCCACCATGGTCGAGAAGGCCGAGGCCACGCCCGAGCGGCCACTGCCGTGCATCGGCGTCTTGCCGGGCGTCGGGGCGTGGATGAACACGGAAACGGATGCGAGCCCGTCCGTGTAAACCATGTGGTTGACCGGCTCACTGGTGCCGGCGACCGCCTGCATGCCGTTCACCGACAGCCGGAACCCCGGCGGCACCTTCGCCGCGCGCCATGCCGGCGTCGCTTCCTCCGGCTGCGGCGTCTGCCGCACCCAGCGCAGCTTGCTGCGGTCGAGCGAGGGCTCGAAGGCGGAGTCCGGAATGTTGCGGTCGAACGCCAGTTTCGTGAACTGCAGGCGCTCGACGACGCGGCCCGCCGCATCGGACAGGTCGCTGCGCACCGGCATGTGCGAATCGAGGTCGATCCAGAGGCGATAGCCGAACCGGTAGCCATCCAGCGGGCGCACGGCGACCACCGCCGTGGGACCGAAGATCGTCGCCTCGCGTCCGACGTAGTCGACCTTGTACCAGGAGGACATCTCGCCGGCGAACTGCGGCAGCGATCCCATCAGGTCGCTGCGGCCAGTGCGCCGCTCGATGATTGCGAGCTTCTGGTCCGGCAGGTAGACGACCACCTCGTCGTTCTCGCGCACCAGCTCGCGGCCATTGCCGGACAGCGACACGAGGCGCTCCGACACGACCCCGTCGCGCACACGGTGGACGATGCTGAGGCGCTCGCTGCGGCCCGTGGACTCGGTGATGAATTCGCCGACGTAGCTGGCGTTGTTGAGCGCATCGCCCATGCGCTCCAGCCACTCTTCGCCGCTGTCCGCCAGGACCGGCGCGGCCGCCAGGCACAGCGTGAGCGCGATGCCGCCCCGCCGGATCACTGGCCGATCCGCGTCTCTTCGCCTGTTCCCTCGGCCGGCGTCGTGCCGGCGGGTGCGCTGATCAGGCCGGCGCCGACGCTGCGGCGAACGAGCGGCGAGGCATATCCGTAATGCGCGACCAGGTAGTTTGCAAGTTCCGCCTGCGGCAGCCCGCCCGGGGCATCGGTCGCGGGCGGCGTCACGTAGCTGAGCGCCGGCTCGTCCTCGGGCTCGGCGACGTCCAATACCGGCATGATCGGTGGCTCCGCGGCCTGCGCGATGACCGCCCCTGCCGCGTCCGGCGAACGGGTTCCGTCGACCTGCTGCACCAGCATGACTGCGCCGAACGCCACGCCCGCCGCGACCGCGAGGCCGGCGACCGAACGCATCAGCGCCTCCCGCCCGGGCAAGCGCAGGAGCGATCCGACGCGTGCAGGTTCTCGCGCGATCGCGGCGCTGACTCGCGCCGCCACCTGGCGCGCGGCCGGCACGTCGCCGTCGCCGCGCAGCACGGCGCCGATCAGCGAATACCTCGACAGCGCGCCGCGCAACTCGTCGTCGCGCTCGAGGCGCTTCAGCAGCAATGCGGTTTCCGGTTCCGGCAGCTCGCCGTCCAGGAAAGTCGAAAGTTGTTCCTTGATCCGGTCAGTCATTCAAAGATCTCCGATACGCCCGAGGCCGCCGTCGAACACCTCGCGCAGGCTGCGATCGATCGCTTCGCGCGCGCGGAAGATTCTCGAACGGACGGTTCCAACCGGGCACTCCATCGACTTGGCAATTTCCTCGTAACTCAGGCCCTCGAGCTCGCGCAGCACGATCGCGAGGCGCAGATCGTCCGGCAGGGCCTCGATGGCCTCGTTGACCGTGCGGCGGATCTCGTCGGTCAGCGCGAGCGCTTCGGGCGTCTCGGTGTCCGAAAGCCTCGCGTGGGCCTGCACCTGCGAGCCATCCTGCAGGTCGAGGTCGTACGACACCGGCCGGCGGCGGTTCGCGACCAGCGCGTTCTTGGCCGTGTTGATCGCGATCCGGTACAGCCACGTATAAAAGGCGCTGTCGCCGCGAAACGCCGGCAGCGCCCGGTAGGCCTTGATAAAGGCCTCCTGGGCGATGTCCTCGGCCTCCGCCGGATTGCGGACATAACGCTGCACCAGTTTCAGCACCTTGTGCTGATACTTGAGCACGAGGGCGTCGAAGGCGGCTTTGTCGCCCTTCTGCACCCTGCGTACCAGCGCAATATCGCCCGCTTCAGCCCGCATCGGCTCGACGATCCGCGCTGTGCCCTCCGCTATCACGCCGGATATGACCGGCCGACCTTGCGTTAGTTCGCAAGGTCGTCGACGGATGGCCTGGCGCGCCTCCTTGTTGTGAGCTAGCGCCGGATTCTATCAACTCAGCCGTATCAGGGACTTCAACCGGCGGAAATCGGCGGCGGGCAGCGCCCCGCGGGGCAGCAGCCAGCCCACCTGCCTGCCGTCCGCGACGACCTCCAGGACGATGAACGCCGCAGTGGCCCGCGTTCCCGGCCCGAGCGTCCCTGGCCGGAACCCGTCCTGACCCAGGAACCTTACCCGGCAGGCGTCCGCATCCTGCCTCAGTCCCTGCAGCCTGCAATGAGGACCCGGCACTCGCGCCAGCGACGACAGCAGGCCCGCCAGGGCAAGGAGCGACAGGCCGCCGGCAAGCAGCGGCGGGCAATGCGCGATCCAGGGGCTGGCCGCGGCAAACCCGTGCGTCAGCAGCAGGACCGCCGCGAGCCGGGGCTGAGGGTCAGGCTCAATGGCAATGGCGAACGATGTCATCGATCAGCGCCGTGTGTCCGGCATCGCCCGGGCGCGAGCCGCCAATCAGCCAGGCCGCGATCTCGGGGTCCGGCTGCTCGAGCAGCCACTGGAACGACCGCCGTTGCCCGGCGTCCGCGCCGTCCCAACGCCGCGCCAGCCAGTCGCCGAGCAGCAGGTCGAGTTCCTTCATGCCGCGGCGGCAGCGCCAGCGGAGTTGCGCCACGGTCGCGTCCGGCATGATTTCAGTCCCCGCGCGCGGCGAGGCGGCGCTTGAGGTCGGCGATCGCGCGCGCCGGGTTGAGGTCCTTCGGGCAGGCCTCGACGCAATTCAGGATCGTATGGCAGCGGTACAGCCGGAAGGTGTCGTCGAGGAAATCGAGGCGCTCCGCCTGCGCCTGGTCGCGCGTGTCGATGATCCAGCGGTAACTCGCAAGCAGGGCCGCGGGTCCGAGGTAACGCTCGCTGTTCCACCAGTAGCTCGGGCAGCTGCTCGAGCAGCAGGCGCAGAGAATGCAGGCCGACGGCCGGTCGATCAGTTCCTGGTCCTGCGGCGGCTGCCGGCGCTCGCCCGCAGCCGGCGCGGGATCCCGCGTCTGCAGCCAGGGCCGCACCGCAGCGTACTGCGCGTAGAACTGGGTCAGGTCCGGTACCAGGTCCTTGACCACCGGCAGGTGCGGCAGCGGAAAGATGCGGACCGGCCCGTCGATCGACGCGATCGTCCGCGTGCAGGCGAGCGCATTCAGGCCGTCGATGTTCATCGCGCAGGAACCGCAGATGCCTTCGCGGCACGAGCGCCGGAATGTCAGCGTCGGGTCGACTTCATTCTTGATCTTGATCAGCGCGTCGAGAACCATCGTGCCGCAGCAATCGAGGTCGAGGTCGTAGGTGTCGATGCGTGGCGGCTGGTTCGAGTCCGGATTCCAGCGATAGATCCTGAACTGCCGCACGCGCGCGGCCCCTTCGGGCGCCGGGTAATGGCGGCCCGGCTGCTGCGCATAGCTCGATCCCGGTGGCAGGGTGAATTGGACCATGGTCGGTGTACCGGATGCTCTCAGTAGGTGCGGGCCCTGGGGGGAATCGGTTCCACTTCTCCGGTCTTCGTCTGCAGCTGCACCGGCCGGTAGTCGAAGCGCACGGCGCCGTCGTCGGCGACCCAGGCGAGGGTGTGCTTCATCCAGTTCGCGTCGTCGCGCGCCGGGAAATCCTCGCGCGCGTGCGCGCCCCGGCTCTCGGTGCGGTTCTGCGCCGAGCGGATCGTCGCCAGCGACTGCCGCAGCAGGTTGTCGAGCTCGAGCGCCTCGATCAGGTCGGTGTTGAAGACCAGCGAGCGGTCGGCGAGGCGCAGGTCCCGCAACGAGTCGAAACTGCCCGCGATCGCCCGGCAGCCCTCGTCGAGGCTCGCGCCGGTGCGGAACACCGCGGCGTCGCGTTGCATGCCGCGCTGCATTTCCTCGCGCAGCGACGCGGTGGAACGGCTGCCGGCCGCATGGCGGATGCGGTCGAAGCGCGCCAGAGACGGCTCGGTCGCTACCGCCGGCGGCGGGCCGGCGCCGGCACCGGACTTCAGCGTGGCGGCGCAGCGGGCGGCGGCCGCCCGGCCGAACACGACCAGGTCGAGCAGCGAATTCGAACCCAGCCGGTTCGCGCCGTGCACCGAAACGCAGGCGGCCTCACCGATCGCCATCAGCCCCGGCACCACGCGATCATCGCTTCCGCTTGCGCGCGTGACGACTTCGCCGTGCACGTTGCAGGGAATTCCGCCCATGTTGTAATGCGCGGTCGGCAGCACCGGTATCGGCGCGCGCGCGACATCCACGCCGGCGAAGATCATCGCGGTCTCGGCAATGCCCGGCAGGCGCTTCTGGATCACCTCGGGGCCGAGGTGCTCGAGGTGCAGGTACAGGTGATCGCGCGCCGGCCCGACGCCGCGGCCCTCGCGGATCTCGATCGTCATCGCGCGGCTGACCACGTCGCGCGAGGCCAGGTCCTTCGCATTCGGTGCGTAGCGCTCCATGAACCGTTCGCCTTCGGAATTGCGCAGGATGCCGCCCTCGCCGCGCACGCCCTCCGTGATCAGGCAGCCGGCGCCGTAGATCCCGGTCGGATGGAACTGCACGAATTCCATGTCCTGCAACGGCAGGCCGGCGCGCAGCACCATGCCGTTGCCGTCGCCGGTGCAGGTGTGGGCCGAGGTGCAGGAGAAGTAGGCGCGGCCGTAGCCGCCGGTCGCCAGGATCGTCTGCTGGCCGAGGAAACGGTGCAGGGTGCCGGTCGCCATGTCGAGCGCGAGCACACCGCGGCAGGCGCCCTGGTCCATGATCAGGTCGATTGCGAAGTACTCGACGAAGAACTGCGCCTGGTGGCGAAGGCTCTGCTGGTAGAGCGTGTGCAGCATCGCATGCCCGGTGCGGTCCGCCGCCGCGCAGGTGCGCTGCGCGATGCCCTTGCCGTAATTCGTGGTCATGCCGCCGAAGGGGCGCTGGTAGATGCGGCCGTCTTCGGTGCGCGAGAACGGCAGTCCGTAGTGTTCGAGCTCGATGACGGCCGACGACGCCTCCCGGCACATGTATTCGATCGCGTCCTGGTCGCCAAGCCAGTCCGAGCCCTTCACGGTGTCATAGAAATGAAAGCGCCAGTCGTCCTCGCCCATGTTGCCGAGCGCCGCGCTGATGCCGCCCTGCGCCGCGACCGTGTGGCTGCGGGTCGGGAACACCTTGGTGACACAGGCCGTCGAGAGGCCCGCCTCGGCGAGGCCCATGGTGGCGCGCAGTCCCGCGCCACCGGCGCCGACCACGATGACGTCGAAGGCGTGATCGACCAGCGGATAGGCGCTCATGCGGCGCCGCCCGTCGCAATGAAGACGATTGCCGCCGCGAGGACCACCGCCGCCGCACCGTGCAGCAGGCGCGAGGCCAGGCGCACTCGTGGGTGCAGTGGCCCCGGCACGTAGTCGTCCACCACCACCTGCAGGCCCTGCGCCGAGTGCCAGAGCGCGCACCAGCCGAATGCCAGCATCAGGCCCGCCTGCCAGGGGCTGGCGAGCCAGGCGAGGATCGACGCATGTGAAAGGTCGGGCTGCGAGAGCAATGCGAGCACGAACCAGATGCCGAGCGGCACGAGCGCCATCGCGCTCAGGCGCTGGTTTCGCCAATGCCGCGTGGCGCCCGGGCCGCTCATGGCGCCCCCAGCAGCCAGCGCCAGGCGGGCGTCAGCGCGAGCGTCGCGCCGAACGCGAGCGCCGTGAACAACACCACCAGCGCGCCGCTGCGGCGCGCCGCGCGCTGCTCGAATCCGAACCCGGCGTCCCACACGAGATGGCGGATTCCATTGAACAGGTGATACCAGAACACGCCGAGCGCACCCGCCAGCATGATGCGGACCGGCCAGCTCGCGAGCAGGCCGCCGACCACGGCATAGGACCTGGCGCCGCAGGCGGCGGCAACCAGCCAGGCGACCAGGACCACGCTGGCCGCCGTCAGCAACAGGCCGGTGATCCGGTGCAGTCCGGAGAGAACCGTGGTGAACGCCAGGCGATACACCTGCAGGTGCGGAGACAGTGGCCTGGCATTCGGGGTCACGACTGGCATCCTCAGAAATCGATGCAGCGACCGGCTTTTTCCCAGTCGCCGTAGCGCGTCGGCTCTGGCCCGGGCGGTCCGCCCCGCTCCGGCGGGCGCGCCGGAACGGCCGGATCCACCCGTTCGGCCCCGTGCGGGGACGACGGTTCAGGCTTCGGGGGCGCCGGGGGTTGCATCGCCACGCTATTCTGCCAGAAGGGAGCACCCCTTCCCATGGCCATATGCCGCGTCTTGCGCCAGTTGCGCTGCGTTACGATGGCGCGATGGCCTGGACCCATTGCACACCGCTGCCGTCCTCAGCCGTCCTCGCCGTCACCGGCCGCGATGCGCGCTCTTTCCTGCAGGGCCAACTCACCAACGACCTGCTCGGCCTCGAGCGGCATCCCGGCATGCTGGCCGCGTACTGCAACCGCCAGGGTCGTGTGCTCGCTACCTTGCGCCTGGCGACCGACCCCGAGGGCGTGCTCATCGTGCTGCATCGCCGGCTGGCCGCCACCCTGATCGGGCAGATTTCCCAGTACGTGCTGCGCGCGGACGTGCGTTTCGAGGACCGCAGCGACCGGATCTCCGTGGCCGGCCTGATCGGGGCAGGGCCTGATCCGCGCGGTGGGCCGCCCGCCAGCGCCGCATCCGGCCTGACGCGGATGGTCGCGAACTCGCGCCGGATGCTGCTGATCGGCGCGCGGGCGACGCTCGACGCCTCGCTCGCGTCGGTGCCTCCGTGCAGTGCCGCCGACTGGGAGAGGGCGTGCATCGCCGATGGCGAACCGCTGGTGCAGCCGGAGACTGCGGCACTGTGGCTGCCGCAGATGCTGAACCTCGACCTGCTGGGCGCCGTGAGTTTCAGCAAGGGTTGCTACGTCGGCCAGGAGATCATCGCGCGCGCCCAGCATCTCGGCCGCATCAAGCGCCGCATGCTCCGCTACGTCGGCCCGGCGCACGCCGCGCTGCAGCCGGGGCACGCGCTGTTCAGCGGCGAGTCGCTCGCCGCGCAGGTGGTCGCGGCGGCCAGCGACGCCGGATCCACCCAATGCCTTGCAGTCGTGGAGCTGCGGTATTGCAGCGACCTGCTCGGCGTGAAGCCCGGCGGGTCGGAGTTCGTCCCGGCTGACTTGCCCTACGCCATCCCCGCACCCGGCGCGATCGAGGCCGACGACTGAGAATGGGGACTGTCCCCTTTTCCGCTCGGGAAAAAGGGGACTGTCCCCTCTTCGCCTCAGTCGTCAGCCTGATTGCGCAGCTGCGGGAAAAGCAATACGTCCCGGATGCTCGGGGCGTCCGTCAGCAGCATCACGAGGCGGTCGACGCCGACACCCAGGCCCGCGGCCGGCGGCATGCCGTACTCGAGCGCGCGGATGTAGTCGGCGTCGTAGTACATCGCCTCGATATCGCCCGCCTGCTTGCGCGCCACCTGTTCGCGAAAACGCGCGGCCTGGTCCTCGGGATCGTTCAGCTCCGAGAAGCCGTTGGCGAGTTCCCGGCCGTCGACGAAGAATTCGAACCGGTCCGTCACGAAGGGATCCGAGTCGCGCCGGCGCGAGAGCGGCGAGACTTCCGTCGGGTACGAATGCACGAAAGTGGGCTGTATGAAGCGGTGCTCGCAGGTTTTCTCGAACAGCCCGATCTGCAGCTTGCCGGCGCCATCGCCGCTGCCGGGCTCGACTCCCACGGCGGCGCACACCGGGCGCAGGTAGGACGCATCACGCAGTCGCGCCGCATCGAGGCCGGCGTTGTGGGTCAGGAGCGCCTGCTCGACCGAGATCCTGGCAAAGGATCCGCCGAAATGCAGGCTGCGCCCCTGGTAGCTGATGTCGCGCGTGCCGGCGATCGCGTCCGCGAGACCCTGCATCATGCGCTCGACCAGTCCCATGAAGTCCTCGAAATCCGCGTACGCCTGGTACAGCTCCAGCATCGTGAATTCGGGGTTGTGCTGCGTGGAGAGGCCTTCGTTGCGGAAATTCCGGTTGATCTCGTACACGCGCTCGAAGCCGCCGACGACCAGGCGCTTCAGGTACAGCTCGGGCGCAATGCGCAGGTACATGTCCTGGCCGAGCGCGTTGTGGTGCGTGACGAACGGCCGCGCAACCGCCCCACCGGGGATTGGCTGCATCATCGGCGTCTCGACCTCGAGGAAGCCCAGCGCATCGAGGAAGTCCCGCAGGAAGCGCACGACCTGCGTGCGCGTGCGAAATGTCTCGCGCGCCTGGTCGTTGACGATCAGGTCGACATAGCGCTGGCGGTATCGCATTTCGGTGTCGGCCAGCCCGTGCCACTTGTCGGGCAGCGGGCGCAGCGCCTTCACCAGCAGCCGGGCGGATTCCGCACGCACGGAGAGCTCGCCGGCGCGCGTGCGCATCAGCACGCCGGTGGCCGCGACGATGTCGCCGACGTCCCAGCCCTTGAACTCCTCGTAGCCGGCGCCGAGCGCTTCCGATTGCAGGTAGACCTGGATCTGACCGCTCGCGTCCTGCAGCTTGGCGAACGAGGCCTTGCCCATCACGCGCTTGAACATCATGCGGCCCGCCACGCGCACGCGCACCGGGTTGGCTGCCAGCCACTCGTCGCTGCGGCTGCCCCAGGTCGCATGCAGGTCCGCCGCCAGCGCATCGCGCCGGAAGTCGTTGGGATAGGCGGGGCCCGCTGCGCGCACGCGCGCGAGCTTTGCGCGCCGCTCGGCGATCAGCGCGTTGTCGTCGGGTCCCTCTGGCGGTTCCTTCATCGTCATGGCGGGAAGCTTACAGGCCCTGTTTGAGGCTTGCCTCCATGAACGGATCGAGCGCGCCGTCCAGCACGGCACCCGGATTGCCGGTCTCATAACCCGTGCGCAGGTCCTTGATGCGCGACTGGTCCAGCACGTAGGAGCGGATCTGGTGGCCCCAGCCGACGTCGGTCTTCTGGTCCTCCAGCACCCGGGCCGCCGCATTGCGCTTGTTGACTTCGAGCTCGTAGAGCTTGGCCTTCAGCATCTTCATCGCGGTCGAACGGTTCTTGTGCTGGCTGCGCTCGCCCTGGCAGGCGACCACGATCCCGCTCGGTAGATGCCTCAGTCTCACCGCAGAGTCGGTCTTGTTGACGTGCTGGCCGCCCGCCCCGCTCGCCCGGTAGGTGTCCGTCTCGATGTCAGCCGGGTTGATCGCAATCTCGATCTCGTCGTCGATGACCGGCGAAACGAACACCGATGCGAACGACGTGTGGCGGCGATTGCCCGAATCGAAGGGCGACTTGCGCACCAGCCGGTGCACGCCGGTTTCCGTGCGCAGCCAGCCGTAAGCATAAGGCCCGTCCACCTCGATCGAGGCGCCCTTGATGCCGGCCACCTCGCCCGGACTCTGGTCGATCACTTCCGCGCGGAAGCCGCGGCTGTCGGCCCAGCGCAGGTACATGCGCAGCAGCATCGAGGCCCAGTCCTGCGCCTCGGTGCCGCCGGCTCCCGCCTGGATGTCGAGGAAGGCGCCGTGCGAATCCATCTCGCCGGGGAACATGCGCGAGAGTTCGAGCTGCCGCACGCGCTGCTCGTAGCTGGCGACGTCGCGCGTAATTTCGGCGAAGCCCGATTCGTCCTGTTCGGATTCGACCAGAGTCAGCAGTTCGGACGAGTCCGAAAGCCCGGCGGCGATCTGGTCGAGTTCGGTGATGGTCGCATCGAGCTTCGCGCGCTCACGGCCCAGGGCCTGGGCCTTGTCCGGCGTATTCCAGATTGCCGGATCGCCGAGCTCGTGGTTCAGCTCCTCGAGCCGCTCGCGTTTTTCATCGTATTCAAAGGTACCCCCTCAGCGCCTCGAGGCGCTGAATCAGGTCTTCGGTCAGGCGGCGGGTCGGAGCGGTTTCCATGCGGGGCGCATCTTAACAGACGCTCATTCGCAGGATTGCACGTATTCCGCCAGCATTTCCGCGCGCGCCGTGCCGCCAAACGTCGTCGACTGCAGCCGGTACGCGAGCCGCACGCGGGTCCCGGCCCGCGGCCGCGCAGCGCCGGACTCGTCGAAGTGGCCGAACGCGATCGCCTCGACCGGATGCGAAGCAGGCGTGGGCCGGACCCACAACTTCAGGTGCCGCTCGCCGACCAGGCGCGTGTCGACGATCTCGAACTCGCCTTCGAACAGCGGCTCCGGAAAACCCTGGCCCCAGGGTCCGCCCGACTCGAGCGCGCGCGCGGTCTCCAGCGTGATCTCGGCGGCGGCCAGTTCCCCGTCGGTGACCAGCACGCCCTGCATCTGCTCCGGCGTGAGCTGGCGGCCGACCTCCTCGGCGAAGGCTTCGGCGAAACGCGACAGCATCCCGGGCCGCAGCGTCAGGCCGGCCGCCATCGCATGGCCGCCGAAGCGCTCGATGAGCTCCGGATGGTGGGTCGCGATTGCCTCCAGCGCGTCGCGCACGTGCACGCCCTCGACCGAACGCGCCGAGCCGCGCAGTTCGTCCTCGCCCGCCGGCGCGATCGCGACCACCGGCCGGTTCAGGCGTTCCTTCATGCGCGACGCGACCAGGCCGATGATCCCGGCATGCCAGCCCGGGTCGAATAGCACGAGTCCCGGCGGCAGGCTCCCCTCGGAGATGTTCAGGCGGCGCACGGCGAGCGTGGCTTCGTCGCGCATGCGCGCTTCCATCTCGCGCCTTTCGCGATTCAGCCGGTCGAGTTCTCCGGCGAGCGCGATCGCCTCGGCCGCGTCGTCGGTGAGCAGGCAGCGGATGCCGATGGACATGTCGTCGATCCGGCCGGCGGCGTTCAGCCGCGGCGCGATCTGGTGCCCCAGCTGGCGCGTGGACAGGTCCTCGACCCGGCAACCCGCGACGCGCGCGAGCGCCATCAGCCCGGCACCCGCGGCACGGGCGCGGCAGCGGCGCAATCCTTCCTGCACGAGGATGCGGTTGTTGCGGTCGAGCGGCACGAGATCCGCCACCGTGCCGAGCGCGACCAGGTCGAGCAGGTCCGCCACCGCGGGCAGCTTTTGTCCGCGCAGGGCCTCGAGTTCGCGCGTGACTGACGCCATCAGGTAGAAGGCGACACCAACCCCGGCCAGTGCGCGGCTGCCGAAACCGGCGCCCGGGAGATTCGGATTCACGTGCGCGGCGCACTCTGGCAGGCTCGCCGCCGGCAGGTGATGGTCAGTGACCAGCACCTCCATGCCGAGCGCATGCGCCGCCTCGATGCCGGCAAACGCCGAGACGCCGTTGTCGACGGTGACCAGGAGGTCGGCTTGCGCGGGTGTGAGATCGGCAACCAGCGCCGGCGTCAGGCCATAGCCGTGGCGCATGCGATCCGGGACGCGGAAGCCGACCTGTTCGTGACCGAGCCGCTGCAGCTGGCGCACGACCAGCGCGGTGCTGGTCGCGCCGTCCGCGTCGAAATCGCCGACCACGAGGATCCGCGAGCGGCGCGCGAGATGATCCAGCAGCACGGCGGTCGCCTGGCCGATGCCATCGAGCGTCGGCACCGGCAGCAGGCGGCGCAGCTCGAGCGACAGGTCCTCGGCCTGCACCACGCCGCGCGCGGCATACACGCGCCGCAGCACCGGATGTATCGTTGTGGGCAGCGCATCGGCGGCGCCCGGCGGCCTGCGCCGTAGCATCGGCGGCGCCTGGCGTGGCAGGTCGCGGGCTTTCATCGCCGGCAATCATAGCGGCGCGCGCGCTGCCGGGATTGGCTATATTTCGGGCGGACCGCACGATGCAATTCACCCGCGACCCCGGAACCGAGCCGAATGCGATCGTCGCCTGCAGCCCGGGCGAGATCCGGCTGCGCGATCGCGCCTACACGGCGAGCGTGATCATCACGCGCACCACCGTGATCGAGGGCTGGCGACCGGCAGCCGTGGATAAGCTCTCGATCGATGACTTCGGGGAGCTGCTGGCGCTCTCGCCCGAAGTCGTGCTGCTGGGCACCGGGTGGCGCCAGCGGATGCCAGCGCCGGCGCTGTACGCGGCGTTTGCGTCGCGCCGCGTCGGGCTCGAGGTCATGGACAACGGCGCCGCCTGCCGCACCTACAACCTGCTGCTCGCCGAGTTCCGCGAAGTCGCCGTGGCGCTGATGCTCTGATCAGCGCGGCGGCAGTTGCGCGAGCGGGTCGAGTGGCTGACCGTCGAGCCGGATCTCGAAGTAAAGCATCGGCTGCTGGCCGGGTCCCTGCCCCATGCTCGCGATCGCCTGCCCCGCCCGCACCTCGTCCCCTTCCCGCACCAGCACGACGGCGTTGTGGCCGTAGGCGGACAGCCAGCCGCGGACGTGATTGATGATGACGAGCTGCCCGTAGCCACGCAGCCCGCTGCCCGTGTAGACGACCTTGCCATCCGCTGCGGCGAACACCGTCTGGTTGAGCGCGCCGTCGATGCGCAGCCCCACGCCGCCCGATGGCTGCGCGACCGTGCCGGCGACGCTCCCGCCTTGCACCGGCCACTGCCAGGCGGGCGGGCGGTGCGCCGGGTCGGCGGGCGAGGCGCGTGCCGGCGGTGCCTCGGCCGCGGTGCGGGCGACGGGCTCAGTTGCGCGCCCGCCCGGCGGCGGATCCAGGCGCAGGCGCTGCCCGGGATGAATCAGGTAGTTGCGGCCAATGCGGTTCCAGCGCGCAACGTCATGGTAATCGAGGCCGTAGCGCAACGAGATCGAATACAACGTTTCGCCGGCGCGGACCCGGTGATGCGACGGTATGTCCGGCCGGCGTTCGTTGCCGCTGCAGGCGGCGATAGCCAGCACGGCGATCAATGCAAGCCACCGGCAGTGCGCGGAAACCGCCGCCCCGGGCCTCACATCAGGAAGTACCGCCGAGCAGCGGTACGAAGCTGACGAACCCGAGCCGTTCGCGCAGGAACTGGTCGCCGCGCCGCGTCATGCGCAGCAGTTCCTGGCGGCCCTCCGGTCCCACCGGTGCGACCAGGCGGCCGCCCTCCGCCAGCTGGTCGAGCAGTTTCTGCGGTATGGCATGCGGCGCGGCCGCCAGCAGGATCGCGTTGAACGGTGCCATCGACTTCCATCCGGCCGAGCCGTCGCCGTGCTTGAAGCGGACATTCCTGATGCCGAGTTCGCGGATGCGGTCCTGCGCCCGGTCGAGCAGCGCCTCGATGCGCTCGATGCTGTAGAGCTTGCCGACCAGCGGCGCGAGCACCGCGGTCTGGTAGCCGCAGCCGGTGCCGATCTCGAGGACTTTCTCCGGCGTGCCGCCGAGGGTTACGGCCTCGGTCATGCGCGCGACGACGTAGGGCTGGGAAATCGTCTGTCCGTGGCCGATCGGCAGCGCCGTGTCCTCGTACGCGCGGCTCGAGAGCGCCTCGTCCACGAACAGGTGCCGCGGGACATTGCGGATGCGGTCGAGCACGCGCGGGTCGCGAATGCCCTGCTCCACCAGGCGCTGGATCAGGCGCTCGCGGGTGCGCGCCGAAGTCATGCCGATGCCGCTGTGCTCGTTCATGGCCCGGAGGGCCCGTGCAGCCATTCGCGCAGGCTGTCGAGGGCGGCATGGCGCGTCAGGTCCACCTGCAAGGGCGTCACCGATACGAAGCCACCGGCCACCGCATGGAAGTCGGTCCCGGGTCCCGCGTCCTGCCCCGCACCCGCGGCGCCGACCCAGAAGATCTCGCGCCCGCGCGGGTCCCGCCCGCGCACCGCGGGCTTGGCGCGATGCCGGTGGCCGAGGCGCGTGACCTCGAAGCCCTTCAACTGGTCGTAGGGCAGGTCCGGCACGTTGACGTTGAGGATCATCGAGCGATGCAATGGCCTCGCCAGCAGCCGCAGCACCACTTCGCGCGCGACGCGCGCCGCCGTCGCGAAATGCGGCCCGCCCTGCTCGCCGGGAACCAGCGACACGGCGACTGTCGGCAGCCCGAGGAAGCGGCCCTCGATGGCCGCCGCCACCGTCCCCGAATAAAGCACGTCGTCGCCGAGATTGGCGCCGTCATTGACGCCGGAGACGACCATGTCGAATTCGTGCTCGAACAAGCCGGTGATCGCGAGGTGCACGCAGTCGGTTGGCGTGCCATTGATGACGTACCAGGTGTCCTCGTCCACGCGTTGCACGCGCAGCGGCACCTCGAGCGTCAGCGAGTGGCTCGCGCCGCTGCAATTGCGGTCCGGCGCGACCACGGTCAGCGGCGCGACGCCGGTCATCGCTTCCTTCAGGAAGCGCAGACCCTCCGCCCGATAACCGTCATCGTTGGCCAGCAGAATCTTCACGGTCAGACGATACATCCCCGCCGCGCGCGGCGCGACCGGGCCGAACTATACTGGAAAGCGCCGCCAGTCAGGCGCGCCGCAACGAGGTTGCTGCATGAAACAGGACGACGAACGCGATCTGTTCCGCGCCGCCGTCCGTGACGTGCGGCCGCTGCGCCAGACTGCGCCTGCGCCCGCGCGCGTGCGCAGGCCGCCGAAGGCCACATCGCGGCGCGCCGATGAAGCGCGCGTGCTCGCGGAATCGCTCGCGCTCGACGCCGCCGACCTCGGCGTTGAGACCGGCGAGGAACTCGACTGGCGGCGCGCGGGCGTGCCCGAGTCGGTCATGCGGCGCCTGCGCCGCGGGCAATTTGCGAGACGGGACGAACTCGACCTGCACGGCATGACCCAGGCCGAGGCGCGGCTCGCGGTCCTCGGGTTCATTTCCGAGTCCGTGGATCGGGACCTGCGCTGCGTGCGCATCATCCACGGCAAGGGGCGCGGTTCCGGGCAACGCGGCCCGGTCCTGAAATCGGCGGTCAACCGCTGGCTGCGCCGCAACGACGCAGTGCGCGCCTTCTGTTCGGCGCGCCGCGCCGACGGCGGCACCGGGGCGCTCTACGTGCTGCTCTAGGCGTCAATCGACGCCGACCTCGGGCACGGTCGCCACCAGCACCTCGCGCAGCAGGCTGGTCGCGAATGCGCCGCGCGGCAGTTCAAACTCGAGTTCCAGTCCGTCCGCCGTGAGCTCATGGCGGAAACCCGACGGCCGGACCACCAGCGCGCGCCGCTCGGCGCGCAAGCCCGCGCCCCCGAGCCGCGCGGGCAGCGGGTCGAGTGCCGCCAGCACGGCGATCTCGACACGGGCCGCTTCGCCGATCGGCTGCATGCCGCCCTCGCCGCACAGCGGGCCGGTCGGCGAGAGGTCGCCGGCAGTGCAACGCGCGGCGAGGGTTTCGTCCGGCTGGTCGACGGCGAACACCGATCCGCTGCCCGCCAGGTTCGCGATCTCGCCCGGCAGCAGCCGGTTCCAGCTGCCATCCACTACGCGCTGGCCGAGCACGGCATTGAAAGCGAGCGCCCGTCCCGACGACAGGATGAACGCGCGGGCCTCGCGCCCGCGCGGCAGCCAGCCGCGTTCCAGCCACTGCTGCACGCGCGCGAGGTTGGCGCCGTCGATGCCGAATCGCTGCACGCCGTAGTAGTTGGGATAGCCCCCGGACCCGACCTGCCCCAGCCGCATTTCCAGTGCCCCGGCGTCGCCGGCGAGGTCGCGCACGCGCACGCGGAAATGGTTGGCCGCGAGCGCCCCGCGCCTCAGCTTCCGCGAATGGGGATGCGCGGCGAGCACCCGATACCCGTTGCCGACCGTGCCTGCGGCGGGCTCTTTTCCCTTGACGGCCGGCACCGAGAACCATTGCCGCGCGATGGCGCGGCGGTCCTTCATGCCGGCAAAGCCGATTTCCGCCGGCGGGCGGCCCACGCTCGCCGCGAGTTCGCGCGCAACGTGCAGCGTGTTGGCGTCCTGCTTCTCCACCCGCACGAGGAAATGCGCGCCGCCGCCGTCCGGTTCGAAGCCGAGCCGCTCCTCCACCACGAAGTCGGCCGACTCCGCGCGGATGGTGCCGGCCGCCGGCGGCTCACCCCGGGCGCGCGGGGGATCGAGTGCGATTCGTCGCCAGGCCGCGGTGCCTGCGTCCTCAGGCGCCATCGCCTTCCTGCAGCAGCACGATGGCGTGGGCCGCGATACCTTCGGCGCGGCCGAGGGCGCCGAGGCCTTCCGCGGTCGTCGCCTTGAGATTGACGCGGCTGCGATCGAGATCCAGGTCCTGCGCGATGTTGGCGCAGATCGCTTCGCGGTGCGGCGCGATGCGTGGCGCCTCGCAGACCAGCGTCAGGTCGCAATTCACCACCTCGAAGCCACGCGCGGACACCAGCCTCATGACCTCGCGCAGCAGCCCGCGGCTGCTGGCCCCGGAATAGCGCGCGTCGTCGACCGGGAAATGCTGGCCGATGTCGCCCGCGCCGGCGGCGCCGAGCAACGCGTCCATCAATGCGTGCAGCAGCACATCGCCGTCGGAATGCGCCACCAGCCCGCGGTCGTGCGCGATCTGCACCCCGCCGAGCCACAGGTGATCGCCCGGCCCGAACCGGTGCACGTCATAGCCGCTGCCAATCCTCATTTCATTCCCCGCTGGACCCGGATGGCCGCCGACACGAGCGCAAGGTCGGCCGGGACCGTGACCTTGATGTTGAGCGGCGAGCCCGTGACCAGGCGCGGCCGCAGCCCGAGACCCTCGATCGCGGCGGCTTCATCGGTCGCATCGAAACCCTCGCCGAGCGCCTGTGTCAGGGCGCGGGTCAGGCGCCCGTGGCGGAACATCTGCGGCGTCTGCGCGCGCCACAGTTTCTCGCGCGGCAGCGTGCGGGCGCTGCGCGCCTCGTCGTCCGCCTGCTTCAGGGTATCGGTGACCGGCAGCGCCAACAGCCCGCCCACCGGATCCCGGCGGCACTGTGCGACCAGCGCGTCGAGGCACTCCCGCGGCGGGCACGGGCGCGCTGCGTCATGCACCAGCACCCAGTCCTCCGGCGCGGCGGTGACCAGCGCATTGAGCCCGTTCAGCACGGACAGGGCGCGGGTTGGCCCGCCGGCGGCGACCATGACGCCCTTGCGAATGGATTTTGGCAGCCGTAGCCACCGGCGGTCGCCGGGCGTCGTCACCACGACGCCGCCCGCGACACCGGGCAGGCGCGACAGGGCGCGCAGCGAATGCTCGATCAGGCTGCGGCCGGCAACGCGCAGGTAGGGCTTCGGGACGGGTCCGCCAAAGCGCGACGAGGCGCCGGCGGCGGCAATCACGAACCAGATGCGTTCCGGCACCGGGACGTCACGGCGTCGCCGCGGCCGTCGCCTGGAGCTTTTGCGGCTCGGCAGTGCCGTCATCGGCGGCGCGGTGCGGGCTGTCGACGACCTGATAGAAGGTCTCGGTGACGGTGATCATGCCGAGGTCGTGGCGCGCGCGCTCTTCCAGGGCGGTCAGTCCCTGCTTCAGGTCCGCGACTTCAGCCTTCAGCTGCGCATTGCGCTCGGCAAGGACGGTATTCTCGGCGCGCTGGCTCTCGACCGCGTCTCCCAGGTGCCAGACCTCGCGCATGCCCTCGTCCGACAGCCATAAGCGGTACTGCAGCAGGGCAAGTATCACGACCAGGCCGGCAAGCAGGATCTTCATGGGGCCGGGAGATTACCACGCACGGGGCGTCACCAATACCCCCGGCTCAGCGCGGCTTGACCGGAAACGCGTCGCGCCCGGCGTAGCGGGCGCGCCGGCCGAGCTGCTCCTCGATCCGCAGCAGCTGGTTGTACTTGGCGATGCGATCCGAACGCGACAGCGAGCCGGTCTTGATCTGCGTCGCCGTCGTGCCAACCGCGATATCCGCGATCGTGCAGTCCTCCGTCTCGCCGGAGCGGTGCGAGATGACCGCGCTGTAATTCGCCTCTGCCGCCATCGCGATGGCTGCCAGCGTTTCGGTCAGCGTGCCGATCTGGTTCGGCTTGATCAGGATGGCGTTGGCCACGTCCTCGGCGATACCGCGTGAAAAGATCTCGGTGTTGGTGACGAACACATCGTCCCCGACCAGCTGCACCTTCTGTCCCAGGCGGCGTGTCAGCGTGCTCCAGCCTTCCCAATCCGCCTCCGCCATGCCGTCCTCGATGGACAGGATCGGGTAACGCTCGACCAGTGCCGCCAGGTACTCCGTGAACTGCGGCGCCGTGAACCGGCGCCCCTCGGATTCCAGCAGGTAGACGCCGTCCTTGTGGAATTCGCTGCTCGCCACGTCGAGGCCGAGCCACACGTCCTGCCCGGCCTGGTAGCCCGCTGCCGCGATGGCCTCCAGGATCACGCCGAGCGCCGCCTCGTTCGAGGGGAGATCCGGCGCGAAACCGCCCTCGTCTCCCACCGCCGTGGACAGGCCGCGGTCGCGCAGGATCTGCTTCAGCCGGTGGAACACCTCGGCCCCGCAGCGCAGTGCCTCACCGAAGCTTGGCAGTCCGGCGGGCACGATCATGAATTCCTGGATGTCGAGGCTGTTGTCCGCATGCGCGCCGCCGTTGATGATGTTCATCGTCGGCACCGGCATCACGACTGCGTCGTCGCCGCCGAGATAGCGGTACAACGGCATTTTCTGGGACCGGGCCGCGGCCTGCGCGGTCGCCAGAGAAATCGAGAGCAGCGCATTGGCGCCCAGGCGCGACTTGTTGTCGGTGCCATCCAGTTCCAGCATGCGCCGGTCGACGCCCGACTGGTCAGCGGCATCGCGGCCAACCAGCGCATCGCGCAGCACGCCATTGACGTTTGCAACCGCCTGCTGCACGCCCCGGCCGAGATAGCGGCCGGCATCGCCGTCGCGGAGTTCGACCGCCTCGCGCGTGCCGGTCGAAGCGCCCGAAGGCACGGCGGCCCGCCCGAGCGTGCCGTCCTCGAGTTCGACGTCGGCCTCGACCGTCGGGTTGCCGCGCGAATCGATGATCTCGCGGCCGCGGATGTCGACGATGCGCATCAGGCGGAAGACTCCGGGTACGGCCGTGACTTCACGGTGCGGTCGAGCTGCACCAGCACCTCGAGCAGCTCGCGCATGCGCGGCAGCGGCCAGGCGTTGGGACCATCGGAAAGCGCGTCCTCCGGCCTGGGGTGGGTTTCCATGAACAGGCCCGAAACTCCGGCCGCAACCGCGGCGCGGGCGAGCACCGGCACGAACTCGCGCTGACCGCCCGAGACCGCGCCTTTCCCGCCCGGCAACTGCACCGAATGCGTCGCGTCGAACACGACCGGCGCGCCGGACGCGCGCATCACGGCGAGCCCGCGCATATCGGACACCAGGTTGTTGTAGCCGAAGCTGAAGCCGCGCTCGCAGACCATGATCGACTCGTTGCCGGTCGAGCGGGCCTTCTCGACCACACTCGCCATTTCCCACGGGCTCAGGAACTGGCCTTTCTTGATGTTGACCGGCCGGCCCTGGGAACAGGCGCTGACGATGAAATTGGTCTGGCGGCAGAGGAACGCCGGCGTCTGCAGCACGTCCACCACGGCCGCCACCTCGGCGAGCGGCGTGTCCTCGTGCACGTCGGTCAAAACCTGAACGCCGAACTTGCGCCGCACGCCGTCCAGCACCTTGAGGCCCTGCTCGATGCCGGGCCCGCGGAACGAGCTGCGCGACGTGCGATTGGCCTTGTCGAAGGAGGCTTTGAATACGAACGGGATGCCGAGGCTGTCCGTCATTTCCTTGAGCGCGCCTGCGATGTCTTCGGTGAGCGCCGCATCCTCGACGACGCAGGGTCCGGCGATCAGGAACAGCGGCCGGTCCGGGCCGATCTCCTGCCCGGCGAGCCTCACGCGCTCGCCGCCTGCGGCAGCCGGCCGGCCGAATACTCGCGCGCGGCGCGCACGAAACTCGTGAACAGCGGATGGCCGTCGCGCGGATTGGACGTGAATTCCGGGTGGAACTGCACGCCGATGAACCACGGATGGGAAGGCAGCTCGACGATCTCGACCAGCTCGTCCTCCGAGAAGGCCGAGAACACCAGTCCTGCCTTCTGCATCCGCTCGAGGTAGTTGTTGTTGAACTCGAAACGATGGCGGTGGCGCTCGTGGATCGTGTCGCGGCCGTAGACCGCGCGCGCCAGCGTCCCCGCACGGATCCGCGACTCCTGCGCGCCGAGGCGCATCGTGCCGCCGAGGTCCGAACGGTCGTCGCGCCGCAAGGTCTCGCCCGAACGGTCGCGCCATTCGGTAATCAGTGCGATGACCGGGTCGGCGGCCGCGCGCTGGAACTCGGTCGAGTTCGCGCCCGGCAGGCCGAGCACGTGGCGCGCGAACTCGATCACCGCCACCTGCATGCCGAGGCAGATGCCGAGGTAGGGCACGCCGTGCTCGCGCGCGTGGCGCACGGCGGCGACCTTGCCCTCGATGCCGCGCTCGCCGAAGCCGCCCGGGACCAGGATCGCGTCCATTCCGGCGAGGCAGGCGGTGCCGCTGCTCTCGATGTCGGTCGACTCCACGTAGTGCACCTGCACGCGGGTGCGGGTCTTGAGGCCCGCGTGGCGCAGCGCCTCGTTGAGCGACAGGTACGAGTCGCGCATCTGCACATACTTGCCGACCATGGCGATGTTGACGGTCGCCTCGTGCTGGTGCCGCGCCGAGACCACCTGCTGCCATTCGCGCAGGTCCGCGGGCGGCGCGTCGATCCGGAGCTTGTCGCAGACGATGTCGTCGAGGTCCTGCTCGTGCAGCAGGATCGGGATCCGGTAGATGTCGTCGGCATCCACCGCCGAGATGACCGCGCGCTCCTCGACGTTCGTGAACAACGCGATCTTGCGGCGCTGCTCCTCCGGCAGCGGATCGCGGCAGCGGCACAGCAGCACGTCGGGCTGGATGCCGATGCCGCGCAGCTCTTTCACCGAGTGCTGGGTCGGCTTGGTCTTGATCTCGCCCGAGCCGCCGACGATCGGCACCAGCGTCAGGTGGATGTACATGCAGTTGCTGCGGCCCTGCTCCACGCCCATCTGGCGGATCGCCTCGAGGAACGGCAGCGACTCGATGTCGCCGACCGTGCCGCCGATCTCCACCATGCAGACGTCGGCGTCGCCGGCGCCCAGCGCGATGCTGCGCTTGATCTCGTCCGTGATGTGCGGAATGACCTGCACGGTGGCGCCCAGGTAGTCGCCGCGCCGCTCGCGCGCGATCACGCGCTCGTAGATGCGCCCGGTCGTGAAATTGCTGTTGCGGCCCGTGGTCGTGCGCACGAAGCGCTCGTAGTGGCCGAGGTCGAGGTCGGTCTCGGTGCCGTCCTCGGTGACGAAGACCTCGCCGTGCTGGAACGGGCTCATCGTGCCCGGGTCCACGTTGATGTACGGGTCCAGCTTGACCATGCGCACCCGCAGGCCCCGGGCCTCCAGGATGGCGCCCAGGCTCGCCGATGCAATGCCCTTGCCCAGCGAGGACACCACGCCGCCGGTCACGAACACGAAACGCGTCATCTGTTACCCCGCCGCTGGCAATGGACCATCGGACCACAGCGACCGAAAGCGCCGGCCGCGCATTTCATGGCCCGATGACGACGGGAGTTCAGTCTAGTAGAGCGGCGCGGTGGGTGCCAGCAGAAATGTGAAGCGGTTCACAGGCGACCGTACATAAGCGGCCGGAAAGACGGCGCTTTCGCCGTTCGTCGCCGGGTCGGCGTCGCCCGTCGGGCGGGGCTCCGGACCCGCTGCCGGCGACCCTATAGTGCGATCCATGAAAAAGGCCCAATCCGGCTTCACGCTGCTCGAACTGATGCTGGTCGTCACGATCGCCGGGCTGCTGCTCGGCTTCGGGGTCCCGGCGATGGGCAACTTTTTCCGCAATGCGCGCATCACGGGCGCTGCCAACGACGTGATGGGAGGCCTCCACTTCGCGCGCTCGGAAGCCATCAAGCGGCGCGTCCCGGTGACGCTCTGCACCAGCGCCGATCCGCTGGACAACAACCCGGTCTGCGACGCCTCGGCCCTGCTGACCGGCTGGATCGCCTTCGTGGACCCCAACCAGAACGGCCAACGCGACGCCGCCGAAGTCGTGCTGCTGCAGCGTGAACCGATGCCGGACACGATCACCGCGCGCTCGTCCGCCAATCCGTTCCGGGTCACCTACCTGATGAATGGCTTCGCGCTGAATCCGAACGCCGCCCAGCTGGTGCTCTGCGACGAGCGCGGCAACACCCCGACCGGCGGCGAGCTGTCGAGCGCGCGCGGCATCCGCATCGCCGTGACCGGCCGCGCCGGCGTCACCCGCGACCTGGACGAGATCCAGGTCCTCATCGACGACATCAACGCCGCGATCGGCGGTTGCACGGTCAGCTGAAGCATGAACAAGCGCATCAGGCAATCCGGTTTCACAATGGTCGAGGTGCTCGTAGCCCTCGTCGTGCTGGCGATCGGCCTGCTCGGCATCGCAGCGCTCTATCTCAACAGCCTGCAGTCGGGCCGCACGGCCATCTACCGCACGCAGGCGGTCAATCTCGCGGCAGATCTCGCCGACCGCATCCGCGCCAACCGCACGGCCCAGGCGGCCTATGGCACGCTGTTCGCGGATGCCGAAGTGGAAGTCGCCGGCTGCTACACGACCGGCGGCTGCATCGACACCGACCTGGCGTCCACCGACCTGGCGCGCTGGAAGGGCACGCTCGCCCAGCTCCTGCCGAACGGCCAGGGCCAGGTGGTCGTCACGCCGCCGGTCGCTGCCGGCGAACCGACGAATTATGTGGTGACGGTGCAGTGGGCCGAGGTCGGCGAAGCGGCGGCCGTCACCTTCCAGATCGGATTCGCCACATGAACAGGACATTCCACCGCGCCCGCTGGCAGCAGGGCATGAGCCTCGTCGAGTTGATGGTCGCGATGGCGATCGGCCTGTTCCTGCTGGCCGGCGCCATTACGGTCTTCGGCAAGACCCGCGACCTGTATCGCACCAACGATGCGGCCGCGCGACTGCAGGAAACCGCGCGCTATGCGATGAGCACGATCGAGGCCGACCTGCGCATGGCCAATTACTGGGGCCTGATGAGCCGCGCCGACCTGATCGAGAACGGGCCCGCACTCGACCTCGCGAACCCGCCGGACGTCGATCCGGCCTACACGCTGCCAGCGGATCTCAGCGGCTTTGCCGCGACGATCAACTCCTGCGGCGCGATGTGGGCGGTCAAGCTGCCGGCCTACGTAGAGGCCAACGACGATGCCTACGGCTTCGCCTGCGCGGAATTCGGCACTTACGCGGGCGGCTCCGACCAGCTGACCGTCCGCCGCGCCTCGACCCAGGTCATCGCCGCCGGCGCGCTGGCCGCCAGCAACGGTCAGATCAAGCTGCAGACGAGCCGCGTGCAGGGCACCCTCTTCGCGGGCGGCGCCATGCCGGCCGGCTACGCCCCGACGCTGTCGGAAACGCGCCCGCTCGTCGCTCACGGCTATTACGTGGACCAGGCATCGGAACAGGACCCCGCCATGCCCTCGCTGCGCCGCAAGCAGCTCGATTTCGTCGGCGGCGCGCCCGCGATCACGGATCTCGAGATCGTCCCGGGCGTCGAGGACCTGCAGATCGAGTTCGGCGCCGACCTCGACAATGACCAGAACGCGGACT
This sequence comes from Steroidobacteraceae bacterium, assembly GCA_050179155.1. Lineage (GTDB taxonomy): Bacteria > Pseudomonadota > Gammaproteobacteria > Steroidobacterales > Steroidobacteraceae > SCUD01. The sequence goes on along the minus strand of JBFXFJ010000002.1, from coordinate 341,164 downwards.
ACTTCGTCCAGCCCGGCACCGCCATCCCGGCCGGCGACCAGATCGTCGCCGCGCGCGTGTGGCTGCTGGTGCGGGCGGAGCAGCCGGAGCTCGGATTCGTCGACAACCGCACCTACGACTATGCGAGCCGTACCGGCGCAGCCGTGTACACGCCCGGCGACAACTTCCGCCGCGTGCTGTTCAGCAAGACGATCGCATTGAGGAATACACGTCGATGAACCGCGCACACCCGACCGCAGGCAGGCAGCAGGGCGCCGCGCTGGTCGTGGGTCTCATCCTGCTGCTCGTGCTGACGATCCTGGCCGTATCCGGCGTGTTCACCTCGACCATGGAACTGCGCATGGTGCGCAATACGCAGACCCAGGAGCGATCGTTCCAGGCGGCAGAAGTTGCCGTCGAGGATGCTCTCGCCAACCCGGTGTTGAGCACCAGTTCGACGTTCACGCAGGCGACCACGGCCGTGCCGAACTCGCCCGGCGACACCTATTCATACCAGCTGCAGTTCGTCGGCCAGACGCCGCTCGGCACCGGCATGACGGGATTCAGCATCGGTACGGCTTTCCAGAGTTACCACTTCCAGGTCGATGCCACCGGCAACGGCCCGGACAACGCCCTGTCCCAGCACACCCAGAGCTTCTATGTCGTGGGACCGGGCACCTGATCACCGCGGAGAGACTGTCATGAGCAACCCCCACCGCAACCCCTTTGCTGCACGGGTCCGTCCGGGCCCCGCGCGTCGTGCCGGCTGGATCGCGGCTGCGATCGGTGTGCTGGCCACGGCCGTCGCTGGAGCGCAGGTGCCGCTCAAGACCGTCGAGGAATGCCTGGAAACGGGCACTGACCTGGTCGCGCTGCCCGGCGCCGCCGGCGGCACCCTGTCCGCCACCCAGTGCCGCGGCTGCGAAACGCTGCGCCTGAAGTTCGACGCGCGCACCAGGTACTACATCGGCAAGGAACTCGTGCCCTACGCCCGCCTGCGCGAAGCGGCCGGCAAGGACACGGTCCGCCTTTATGTCTTTTATCGCCCTGATACCCGAACCCTCACCCGGTTGCGCCTGGTCGCGGTCGGGAACGCAAAGTGAGTCCTGCCATGAAACAGACAGCCAGACGCCTGATGACAATGGCCAGCGCAGCCGCGATTGTCGCGCTGTCCGGCGCCGCGCTCGCGGATGATGCCGAGATCTTCACCGGCATGGCCAACACGGTTTCGGCGCAGAAGCCGAACATCCTGTTCATCATGGACACCTCGGGTAGCATGGACACCAACGTGGTCACGCAGGTGCCCTTCGATCCGGCCGTGACCTATTCCGGTTCCTGCAGCTCAAGCCGCGTCTATTTCGTGCAGGGCAGCACTTCCAGCAACCCGCCCAACTGCGCCAACAGCACGTCCGTCCCGCTGGTCGCCTTCAAGTGCGATGCCGCGCTGCAGGCCTTTACCACGGCCGGCTACTACGTGGCCGACCGCGCCGCGCAGTGGCGCGGCAATCCGCGGCGCTGGCGCGGCATCAATGGCGGCACCGGCAATTCCATCTGGGTGGAATGCCGCGCGGATGCCGGCCTGCATGGCGATGGCGTCGACAACTCGCGCCTGTGGGCTGCCGATGGAACGACCAATGGCCCCTGGTCAGCCAACTCGGCCCAGCAGATCACCTGGAGCGCGAATGGCGCCGGCAACAGCTACGTCTTCTACTCGGCCAACTACATCAACTGGCTGCGGGGCACGAGCACGACCACGCAGACCCGCCTCGAAATCATGCAGGATGTCGCGGCGACGACCATCGACCAATTGGCCGCGTCGGACAACGTCAACCTGGGCCTGATGCGGTTCAGCAACAACACCAACAGCGGTTGCTTCGACGAAACGACCGCGGAAGGCGGTATGGTGCTGCGCGAGATCGGCGAAGTGGCGGCCAACGCCGCCCTGATGCAGGCCGACATCGCCGCCCTCAATGCCGACGGCTGCACGCCGCTGTCCGAGACCATGTACGAGGCCTACCTGTACCTGAGCGGCGGCCGCGTCGATTACGGCATCAACTCGCGCCGTTCGCCCGCCTCCGGCGGACAGCAGCCGAGCATCCTGAGTTCGCGCCAGCCGGCGCCGAACACGGGTCTCTACCAGAGCCCGCTGACGACCTCGTGCCAGCGCAATTTCATCGTGCTGCTGACCGACGGCTTGCCGACCTCGGACAACACGGCGGATACCGAGATCCAGGGCCTGATCGGGCGCAGCTGCACCGGCAGCGGCGACGGGCGCTGCCTGGAGGAGATCGCGCAGTACATGTACGAGAACGACCTGCGACCCTCGCTCTCGGGTTTGCAGAACGTTACGACCTACACGATCGGCTTCGGCCCGGAAGTGAGCGGCTCGACCGCCCTTCGCAATACCGCCGCCGGCGCCGGCGGCGTCTTCTATGAGGCGAGCGACACGGCGACGCTCTCCACCGTGCTGACCAACATCGTCCGCACGATCCTGGCCTTCAACACCTCGTTCACGGCGCCCGCGGTGTCGGTCAACGCCTTCAACCGCACGCAGAACCTCAACGACCTGTACGTGACCGTGTTCCGGCCGAGCGAAACCTACAACTGGCTCGGCAACATCAAGAAGTACCGGCTCGACCCGGACGGCACGATCATGGACGCGGCGGACTCGCCGGCGGTCGAGTTCTCGACCGGCTTCTTCCGCACCACGGCCCAGAGTTTCTGGGGCGGTGGCGTGGACGGCGATGACGTGCGCCTCGGCGGTGCGGCCAACCGCCTGCCGTTGCCGAGTTCCCGCAACGTCTATACCGATATCACGAGCCTTTCGCCGCTGACCGGAACCGCAAACCAGGTGACGATCACAAATGCTGCGATCACGACGGCGATGCTCGGTCTCGGCGCGGCGGAGGCGCCGGGCCGTGACGCGCTGATCAACTGGATGCGCGGCGCCGACGTCGCGGACGAGGACGGCGACGGCAGCACGACCAACGCGCGCCTGCGCATGGGCGATCCGATGCACGGGCGGCCGGCGACGGTCATCTACGGCGGCACGGTCGCCGATCCGGACCCGGAAGACGGCGTGCTGTATGCCGTAACCAACGAGGGCTACCTGCACGCCATCGACGCGGTGACCGGCGACGAACTGTGGGCCTTCATGCCGCAGCAGTTGCTGGCCCGCGCCCGTGACCTCTACGTCAACGACGCGGTATCGGATCGCACCTACGGTCTTGACGGCAACATCCGGGTGCTCAAGCACGAGGTGAACGACAACGGCGTGCTCGAACCCGCGCTCGGCGAGCGCGTGACGCTCTACTTCGGCATGCGCATGGGCGGCAGCGAGTATTTCGGCCTCGATGTCACCGTTCGCGATGCACCGACGCTCCTGTTCAAGATCGGCCCCAACGAGGCCGGTGCCAAGCGCACGACCAACGCGGGCCAGAGCTGGTCCACGCCGACGGTCGCCCGAGTCAACGTCGCCAGCGCGACGCAGAACACCCAGCAGTACGTGCTCGTGTTCGGCGGCGGCTACGACACGGTCCAGGAGAACGGCCCGTATGCCGTCGACTCGAACGGCAACCAGGTCTTCATGGTCGATGCCTACAGCGGCAACGTCCTCTGGTACGCCGGTCCGAGCGCCGATACCGGCGCCGACCTGCGCCACGCATCGCTGACGCACTCGATCCCGGCTGACGTGCGGGTGTTCGACCTGACCGGTGACGGCTATGCGGACCGCATGTACGCCGCCGACATGGGCGGGCGGGTGTGGCGCTTCGACATCCACAACGGCCAGCCGCGCGCCTCGCTCGTGACCGGCGGCGTGTTCGCCTCGCTTGGCAATGCGCACGAGACGACCCACCCGGACGCGACGACCCGGCGCTTCTACAACGCGCCGGACGCCTCGTTCCTGAGCAGCGGCGGTCGCACCTGGATCAATCTGGCGCTCGGCTCGGGTTACCGCGGCCACCCGCTGAACCTGCTGACGCAGGACCGTTTCTACAGCCTGCGTGACCACCGGCCGTTCGCGCGCCTGACCCAGGCGCAGTACGACTCCTCGACGGTCATCACCGAAGCCGACGTCAACCTGATCGACGTGACGACCGACATCGCGCCGACCATCCCGCCGGGCGCCTCCGGCTGGCGCATGGACCTGAAGCGCCCCAGCGGCGCCTGGACGGGAGAGAAGTCGCTGTCGGAAGCGCGCACGGTGCAGAGCTGGATCCAGTTCTCGACCTACGAGCCGAACTCGGCGTCCACGGTCGTGAGCACGTCCTGCTCGCCGGGCGTCGGCATCAACCGGCTCTACACCGTCAGCGCCTACACGGGCGCCCCGGTGCTCGACCGCGAGAACCCGACCGATCCGCCGGACTCGACCGACGACCGCGACACCGAGCTGTCGCAGGGCGGCATCGCGCCGGAAGTGGTCTGGCTGTTCCCGAGCCCGGAGGACCCGGTCAACTGCGTCGGTGCCGAGTGCCGGCCGCCCCCGCAGTGCCTGGTCGGCCTCGAGAATTGTGGCGTCGGCATCAACCTGGCGCCGGTCCGAACCTTCTGGCGACAGACCGGAGTGAACTGAGGTCAACATGAACCGCATCCATCGACAAGACGGCGTGACCCTGATCGAGCTGATCGTCGTCATGATCATCGTCGGCGTGCTCGCCGCCGTTGCCATCCCTTCGTATCGCAACTACGTGATCCGCAGCAACCGCGCGGACGCCAAGGATGCGCTGCTCGCGCTGGCGACTGCGCAGGAAAAGCACTATCTCCAGTGCAACAGTTACGCCACCGACATCGCCAACGCGACCGACTGCGCGGCAGGCGACGTGCAAAGTACCGCCAACAGCAAGAATGGCTGGTACGCGCTCGCGGTCGCTGCGCCCAATCCGGCAACCGGCTTCACCGCCACCGCCACTGCGATTGCAGGCCAGAACCAGTTCCAGGACACCGCGTGCCGCACATTCACCGTCAGCAATTTCGGGGTACGCACGGCAGCCGACGACGGCGGCGGCGACAACACGGCGGAATGCTGGCGCTAGGTCGCTAGTTCAGTTCGGGCCGTTCGCTCCAGACCGGCCGCAGTGCCGGCACCCCCGCCGGGGCCGCCAGTTCCGCTTCGATCCAGAGATCGCCGACCGCGGCGAGCCGCTCGCCGACGAACACCAGCGGCAGGCGCTCCCGCATCCAGGGTACGATCCCCGCCTCCCGGCACAGGTCCTTCAGCCGTTTGCGCGGCCGGTCGGGATGCGTCCGCAGTGCCTCGCCGCCGGCGCGAAACCGGATGACCGGTTCCCCCGTCAGCGGCAGCCGCAAGCCCCCCTGTACGCCTGACACCAGGCAGAATTTCCCGAGCCCCGGACCGAGGTCGAGAACCCGGGATCCCGTCTCCGCACCGTGCTGCGCAACGAAAGCGTCCGGCAGCGGATGCATCGCATACAGGCGGCCGCGGTAACGCCGCAATTCGCCGTGCGGCCAGCGCACCAACGGCGTCGCATCGGCGCGCGCGCCAGGCAATTCGCGCAGCGCCACCGCGAGGCGCGCCGCCGGCGGCGGGCCCAGGCCGCGTGAACGAATCCACCAGCGCAGCAGGTTGACCTGCCGCTCCTGCGAAAGGCGCTGCAGGCCGTCGATGACGAGCCGCCCGCCCTCAACGATCCCGGCGGCATCCGCTTGCGCCAGTTCATCGAGCAGGCGCCTCGCCTCGCCCAGGTGGCTTGCGCTGCGCGCCACGGTCGCGCTGGCCGCGGGCCAGCGCTCCCGGATCGCGGGCAGCACGCGCTCGCGCAGCCACCCGCGGTCGAAACGCGTCGAATCGTTCATCGGGTCGCGCGCCCAGTCGAGCCCCTGTTGCCCGGCGTAGGCGGCAATCGCCGGGCGGTCGAGCCCGAGCAAGGGGCGCGCGTGCCAACCCGCGCCGAGACGCGCGAGTTCCGGCATCGCCGAAAGGCCGGCAACACCCGCGCCGCGCAACAGCTGGATCAGCACGGTCTCGAGCTGGTCGTCGCGATGATGCGCGGTCAGCAGCCACTCGCCCGGACGCAGCCGTGCCGCCAGTGCCGCGTAACGCGCGTCGCGTGCCTCGGCCTCGACGCTCGCACCCGGCGGGGGCGAGAGCGAGAGCGTCGCGACCTCGAGCGGCACGCCGAGGCGGCGGCATAGTGCGCGGCAGGCCTCCGCCCAGGCCGCGGACTCCGGCTGCAGGCCGTGGTCCACGTGCACGGCGCGAAGCGTCCGCGCGTCGGGCGCATCGCGCAGCGCCGCCATCCCGTGCAGCAGCACGCTGGAGTCGAGGCCGCCGCTCAGGGCAACGCAGAATCCGGTCGCCGAACCGGACGGGTCGAGCCTGGCAAGCGCCGCGGCCAGGCACGGGGCGCCGAAATCCATGTCAGGTTCCGCCGTAGACCCCGAAATCGCGCAGGCGACGCTGCCGGCTGGACAGCAACTGCTCCGGGCTCATCGCCATGAGCTCCCCGAGCTGGCGCGTCAGCGCGAGCCGCAGCGATTCCGCCATCGCCTGCGGTTCGCGATGCGCGCCCCCGAGCGGCTCCGGAATGACCTCGTCCACCAGGTTGAGCCGCGCCAGGCGATCCGCAGTGATGGCCATCGCCTCGGCGGCGAGTTCGCGCCGGTCCGCGCTCTTCCAGAGGATCGATGCGCAGCCTTCCGGCGAGATGACCGAATAGACGCTGTACTGCAGCATCAGGAGCCGATCGCAGACGCCGATCGCGAGCGCGCCGCCGGAGCCGCCCTCGCCGATCACGCAGCTGACGATCGGCACGCCGAGTGTCGCCATCTCGAACAGGTTGCGCGCGATCGCCTCGCTCTGGTTGCGCTCCTCCGAGCCGACCCCCGGGTAGGCCCCCGGCGTGTCGATCAGCGTGACGACCGGCAGCCCGAAGCGTTCCGCTGTCAGCATCAGCCGGCGCGCCTTGCGGTAGCCCTCGGGCTTCGGCATGCCGTAATTGCGCCGCACACGTTCCTTGGTGTCGCGGCCTTTCTGCTGGCCGATCACCAGGACCGGCGTGCCCGAGAGCCGCGCAAGCCCGCCGACGATCGCCTGGTCGTCGGCATACATGCGGTCGCCGTGCAGCTCCTGGAACTCGGTGAAGAGCAGCGGGATGTAATCGAGCGTATAGGGCCGTTGCGGATGCCGGGCCAGCTGCGTGATCTGCCAGGGCGTCAGGCTGCCGAAGATGCTGGTCGTCAGCGTGCGGCTCTTCGCGCGCAGCTTCTCGATCTCCTCGGCGATGTTGAGTTCCGAGTCGTCGCCGAGGAAGCGCAGTTCCTCGATCTTCGCCTCGAGCTCGGCAATCGGCTGTTCGAAGTCCAGGAACTGCAGCGGCATGCGGTTCAGTATAAAGGGGTCATTCCGGCCTGGGGCCGTACATCAGCCGGACCCCGTCACGGCCCACCAGCTGGCCGAGCTCGTCGAGCAGCTGGCGGGTCGGATTCACCGCCCATTCCTCGCCGAGCGACAGCGTGCCGCGCGCCTCGTCGCCGATGTAGTGCACCGCGACGCCGCACTGGCCCCCCCGCCGCGCCCGCAGCGTCTCCTCCAGCCGCTGCAGCAACCGGTCGTCGCCGGCGGCGGCCGGCAGCCGGATCACGAGGCGCCGCGCCTCGCGCTCGCGCAGCTCGTCGATCGGGGTCAGCTTCTTCGCATTGATGCGCCAGTCCTCGATGAACTCGTCGAAGCGCAGCTGGCCCTCGACCACCAGGATCGCGTCACGCGCGATCACGGCGCGATGCTGCTGCCAGACGTCGTCGAACAGGCTGACTTCGATGCGCCCGCTGCGGTCGTCGAGCAGGAGCGTCATGCGCGAACCGCGCCGGCGGATTTCCAGCACGAGCCCCGCGACCGTCACATTCTTGCCGCCGCCGAAACCGCGCGTGTCGGCGGTCGGGCGCGGCCCGCCGAGGTCCGCGATCCGCGCCGGCACCAGCTGCCGCAGTTCCGCCTCGTATTCGGCGATCGGATGGCCCGACAGGAACAGGCCAAGCGTCTCCCGCTCGCCCTGCAGCCGCTCGGATTCGCTCCAGTCCGGCACGTCGGCGAGGTCAATTGCCGAGGGCGCGTGCTCTGCCGCAGGCCCGGCCAGGCCGCCGAACAAGTCGTCCTGGCCGGCGGCCACGGCGCGCGTGCGCTGCTCGCCGAGCTGCATCGCGGCCGGCAGCGCATTGACGAGCGTTGCGCGGTTCTTGCCGAACCCGTCGAAACATCCCGACTTGACCATGGCCTCGAGCGTGCGGCGCCCCGCCACCCGCAGGTCCACGCGCCGGCAGAGGTCCGCGAGGTCGCGGAACGGGCCATGGCGCTCGCGCTCGCCGACGATCGCTTCCACCGCGCCCTCGCCAACGCCCTTGATCGCGCCGAGACCGTAGCGGATCGTGCCGGGCCCGGCGACGGTGAACGCGTACATCGAGTGGTTCACGTCCGGCGGCATCACTTCGAGCCCGATGCCGGCGCACTCGTCGATGAAGGAAACGACCTTGTCCGTGTGCTCCATGTCCGAGGACAGCACGGCGGCCATGAAGGCCTCCGGGTAGTGCGCCTTCAGCCACGCGGTCTGGTAGGCGAGCAGCGCATAGGCCGCCGAGTGCGACTTGTTGAAGCCGTAACCGGCGAACTTCTCGATCAGGTCGAAGATCTGGCCGGCGCGCGAGGCCGGCACGCCGCGCGCGACCGCGCCCTCGACGAACACGGAACGCTGGGTCGCCATCTCCGCAGGCAATTTCTTGCCCATCGCGCGCCGCAGCAGGTCGGCGCCGCCAAGCGTGTAGCCCGACAGCGTCTGCGCGATCTGCATGACCTGTTCCTGGTAGAGGATCACGCCGTAGGTCGGCTTCAGGATGCCGGCCAGGCTCGGGTGCAGGTAATCGATCGCGCCGCTGTTGCGCCCGTGCTTGCGCGCGATGAAGTCGTCCACCATGCCGGACTGCAGCGGCCCCGGACGGAACAGCGCGACCAGCGCGACGATGTCGTCGAAGCAGTCCGGCTGCAGCTTGCGCACCAGGTCCTTCATGCCGCGCGACTCCAGCTGGAAGATCGCGGTGGTGCGGCAGGATTTCAGCAGCCGGTAGGTGTCGGCATCGTCGAGCGGCAGCCGGGCCAGGTCGAGCGGCGCCTCGCCGCGCTCGTGGCGGCCGGCATTGATGAGCTTCACGGTCCAGTCGATGATCGTCAGCGTGCGCAGCCCGAGGAAATCGAACTTGACCAGGCCGACCTGCTCGACGTCGTCCTTGTCGAACTGCGTGACGACGCTGGCGCCGGCCGATTCGCAATAGAGCGCGGTGAAGTCGGTCAGCGGGCGCGGCGCGATCACGACGCCGCCCGCATGCGTGCCGGCATTGCGGGCGAGACCTTCGAGCCGCTGCGCCAGGTCCAGCAGGTCGCGCACTTCGTCCTCGGCGCCGTAGCGGCGCGCGAGTTCCGGCTCCTTCTCGAGCGCATCGGCCAGCGTGATGCCGAGCTCGAACGGGATCAGCTTGGCGACGCTGTCGACGAACCCGTAGGGCAGGCCGAGCACCCGGCCGACGTCGCGCACCACCGCGCGCGCGGCGAGCGATCCAAAGGTGATGATCTGCGAGACCCGGTCGCGCCCGTAGCGGTCGGCGACGTACTCGATGACGCGGTCGCGGCGCGACATGCAGAAATCGATGTCGAAGTCCGGCAGCGAGACGCGTTCCGGGTTCAGGAAGCGCTCGAACAGCAGCTCGTGCTGCAGCGGGTCGAGGTCGGTGATGCCGAGCGCCCAGGCGACCAGCGAGCCGGCGCCCGAGCCGCGGCCGGGACCCACCGGGATGTCCTGGCTGCGGGCCCAGCGGATGAAGTCCGCCACCACGAGGAAATAGCCCTCGAAGCCCATGTTGCAGATCACCGCGATTTCCTGGTCGAGGCGCGCCTGGTAGCGGGCGGCGTCGCCGCCCCCGCCGAGGCGCGTTGCCAGTCCCTCCTCGGCCAGCCGCCGCAGGTATTGCGGCGCGGTCGTGCCGTCCGGAACCTCGAACGCCGGCATGTAGATGCCGCCGTGCGCCAGCGGCAGCGAGCAGCGGCGCGCGATTTCGACGCTGTTCGAGATCGCCTCCGGCAGGTCTGCGAAGAGCTCCGCCATCTCCGCAGGCGTCTTCAGGTACTGCTCGGGCGAGTGCCGTCGCGGTCGGCCGGGATCATCCAGGCGCTGGCCCTCGTGGATGCAGACACGCGCCTCGTGCGCCTCGAACTCGTCCCGCTCGAGGAAGCGGACATCATTCGTGGCGACCACGGGCACGGGACGCTCTTCGAGGAGCGCGAGCACCGCGGCGATGTGTTCCTCCTCGCCGGCGCGCGCCGTGCGCTGCACCTCGAGGTAGTAGCGGTCGCCGAAGAGCGCGAGCCAGCCGTCGAGCAGCGCCCGCGCCTCCTCCATGCGGCCGGCCACGAGCGCGCGGCCAACATCGCCTTCGCCGGCGCCCGACAGCGCGATCAGCCCGGCCGTCGACCCGGCGTCGAGCCAGGCACGGGCCAGCAGCGGGCGCCCGCGCGCCTGGCCCTCGAGATAGCTGCGTGAGACCAGCCGCGTGAGATTGCGAAAGCCGGTTTCGTCCTGCGCCAGGAGCGTCAGGCGCGTTGGCTCGGCCCGCTCGTCCTCGTCGCTGAGCCACAGGTCGGCGCCGATCACCGGCTTGACCCCGCGCTTTTCGGCTTCGCGGTGGAACTTGACCATGGCGAACAGGTTGCCGTGGTCGGTCAGCGCGACCGCCGCCATGCCAGAGCCTGCCACCGCCCGCATCAGGCGCGGCACGCGCACGATGCCGTCCACCAGTGAATACTCCGTGTGGAGGCGCAGGTGGACGAATGGCGGAACGGGATGGGCGGAGTCAGGCGAACGCATGCAGCGATCTTACCGGCGCGAAGCTCCGCCGGTGCAGCCGGCACGGCCCATGCTGCGCCAGGCGCCGCAGGTGCTCCGGGGTCGGATAGCCCTTGTGCTGCTCGAAGCCGTAATCGGGATAGCTGGCCCCGGCCAGCGTCATCCATCGGTCCCGGCTGACCTTGGCCAGGATCGATGCGGCGCTGATCTCGCTGACCGTGGCATCGCCGCCCACGACCGCCTCGAAACCGCAGGAGAAGCCCAGCATGGCGGCCGACGGACAGCGATTGCCGTCGATGCGGACGTGCCGGGGCGCGATGGCGAGGCCCTGCAGGGCCCGCCGCATGGCCAGCAGGCTGGCCTGCAGGATGTTGAGGGCGTCGATCTCGCCCGCGTCCGACCAGCCGATGGCCCAGGACAGGGCCTGGCCGCGGATTTCCACCGCAAGGCGCTCGCGCGCACCCGCGGTCAGTTCCTTGGAATCGCGCAACCCCGCGATCGGCCGCAGCGGGTCCAGGATGACGGCGGCGGCCACGACCGGACCGGCCAGCGATCCGCGGCCCGCTTCATCGACGCCCGCCACCAGGCGGTGGCCGCCGCAGGCGTCAATCTCGCACGGTACCCTCACGAGGGCCGCCTGCGGGCAATTTCCAGGATGGCGGCGGCAGCCCGTTCGCTCGCGCCCTGCCGCAGCTGCCGGTGGATCGTGCTGAACAGGGTCTGCAGTTCCGCGACCGCCTCCGGCTGGTCCAGCCAGCGCTCGATCTCGCGGCCGAGGCGCTCCGGCGTGACCTCGGACTGGGCGAGTTCCGGGACCACCCGGCGACCCGCCAGCAGGTTCGGCTGCGCAAAATGTGGCGCCTTCAGCAGCCGGAAACCGCGCAGCGCCAACGCCGTCAGGGCACCCAGGCGATAAGCAACGACCATCGGCCGCTTGCACAGGAGCGTCTCCAGCGTGGCCGTGCCGGAGGCGACCAATGCGACGCTGGCTGCGGTCAGCGCGGTCCGGGCGCGGCCGTCGACAAGGCGCACCGGGACACCGGGCGCCTGTCGCGCGAGCGTCTGCTCGAACAGGCGCCGGGTCGCGGCGTCCGCCATCGGTGCGACGAACTGCAGTCCGGGACGGCGACCGGCGAGCCAGGCGATGGCGCCGGCGAAAGAGTCGCCGAGGCGCGTCACTTCGCCGATGCGGCTGCCGGGCAGCACCGCGATCACCGGCGCATCGGCGGCCAGGCCGAGCTCCGCCTGGGCCGCGCCGCGATCCGGCACCAGCGGCAACTGGTCGGCCAGCGGATGGCCGACGAACACCGCGGGCAGGCTGACCTGATCGTAGACCTCGCGCTCGAACGGCAGCAGGCAGAGCACCCGGTCCAGGTACCGCGCCATGCGACGCGCGCGACCGCGGCGCCAGGCCCAGACCTGCGGGCTGACGTACTGGACCGTCGGTATCCCGGCCCCGTGCAGGGCGGGCGCCAGGTTGAGGTTGAACTCGGGCGCGTCGATGCCGACGAAGACGTCGGGGTCGAGCGCCAGCATCCGCGAGCGGATCCGGCGCCGCAGGCCGAGCAGGCGCGGCAGGTGGTGCAGCACCTCGAACAGGCCCATGACGGCGAGCTCGGACGACGCCGCCCAGGTCTCGCAGCCCTCCGCCGCCATCGCGGGTCCCGCGATGCCCGCGAATCGCGCTTCGGGCACGGCCGCCCGCAGCGCGCGGATCAGCGCGGCGCCAAGGTGGTCGCCGGAGGACTCGCCGGCGACCACACCGATCGTCAGCGGGCGAGAACAGAGGGGACGCACCCCTTTAACGTATGCGAGCATGCTTGTTGAACCCTGTTGCGCGTTAAAGGGGTGCGTCCCCTTTGTTCTACCGGATGATGCTGCGCTCGCTGGCGCCCAGGAATTCCACGAATGGCTGCAACTCGGGCTGCGACTGCGCCAGCGCGCGCAGCTGCTCCGCGGCCTCGGCCTGCCTGAGGCCGGAGCGATAGAACAGGCGATAGGCGCTCTTGATGTTGGCGATCTGCGCAGCGTCGAAGCCGCGCCGCTTGAGACCCTCGCTGTTGACGCCCTTCGGTTCCGCCGGGCTGCCCGCCACCAGCAGGTAGGGCGGCACGTCGCGCGTCACGGCGGCATTGTTCGCGAGGAACGCGTGTGCGCCGACCTTGCAGAACTGGTGCACGCCGGCATAGCCGGACAGGATCACCCAGTCGCCGAGCTCCACGTGTCCCGCGAGCGCCGTGCAGTTCGCCAGCACGCAGTGGCTTCCGACGATGCAGTCGTGCGCGACGTGCGAGTACGCCATGAACAGGCAGTCATCCGCGATCCTCGTGACCGCGCGGCCGCCCACCGTGCCGCGGTTGATCGAGCAGAACTCGCGGAACACGTTGCGGTCGCCGACTTCGAGCCGGGTCGGTTCGCCGCCGTACTTCCGGTCCTGCGGCGCGTCGCCGATCGAGGCGAACTGGAACACCTTGTTGTCGCGGCCGATGATGGTCGGCCCGTTGATGACGGCGTGCGGGCCGATCCAGGTCCCGGCGCCGATGCACACCCCGGAACCGACGACCGAGAAGGCCCCGATCGCGACGCCGTCGCCGATCTCGGCGTCCGCGGCGACGACCGCCCGCGGGTCGATCAAGACCCGGCCTCCGGCGCCACCATCATCGTGGCCGAGGCGACTTCGCTGCCCCCGACCTCGGCGACCGTCGCGAACTTCCAGATGCCGCGCATCGTGCGCTCGAGCGTCGCCTTCAGCGCGAGCTGGTCGCCCGGCTCGACCGGCCGCCGGAAACGGGCGCCGTCGATGCCGACGAAATAGAAGCGGGAATTCTCGTCCGGCACGATTCCCGCGGTCTTGAACGCGAGGATGCCGGCGGCCTGCGCCAGCGCCTCGAGGATCATCACGCCGGGCATGACCGGGCGATGCGGGAAGTGGCCGGGAAAGAAAGGCTCGTTGACCGTCACGTTCTTGATGGCATGGATGCGCTTGCCGGGAACGCATTCGATGACGCGGTCCACCAGCAGGAAGGGATAACGGTGCGGCAGTTGCGCCATCACTTCCTCGATGTTCATCGCGAAGCCTTCGCTCATGATCCTTTCTCCCGACCGCCGTCTCCCGGTTTTCCGCCCGCGGTGTCGTCCTTGCGCGGGTCCAGGCGGTGCAGCCGCGCGACCGCGCGGCGCCAGTCCGCCGCCGCGATCGCCGGCATGCCTGAGGAATAGGTGCCAGGTAAGGGCAGTGAATGCGTCACCAGCGAGTATCCGGTCACGATCACGTCGTCGCCGATCTCCAGGTGTCCGGCGATGCCCACGGCCCCGCCGATCATGCACCGGCGGCCGATGACCGTGCTGCCGGAAATCCCGACGCAGCCCGCGACGACCGTGTGCGCGCCGATGCGGCAGTTATGGCCGACCTGCACCTGATTGTCCAGCTTGACCCCGTCCTCGATGACGGTGTCCTCGATGGTGCCGCGATCGACGGTCGTGTTGGCGCCGATTTCCACGTCGTTGCCGAGGCGCACCGTGCCGAGCTGCGGCACTTTCACGAAGCCGTCGGCGTCGGGCGCGAAGCCGAAGCCATCGGCGCCGACCACGCAGCCCGGCTTGAAGACGCAGCGCGCGCCGGCCTCGACCCCGCGCCCGAGGAACACGCCGGCCTGCAGCCGGCACTCGTCGCCGAGCCGCACGTCGTTTTCGACGACGCAGTGGGGACCGATGGAACAATGCTCGCCGATGCGCGCGCCCTCGCCGATCACGGCATGCGGGCCAATCCAGGCACTCGCGGCGACGGCGGCGGACTTCGCGATCTGCGCGCCCGGCGCGATGCCGGGCTGAACGGGCGCGGGTGGATGCAGTCCCGCGGCAATCCGCGCATAACTGGCATAAGGACGGGGGCTCACCAGCGCCGCCACCGGGCATTCCGCGACCATCTCGCGCGGCAGCACGACCACGGTCGCGCGCGTCGCCGCAAGCGCGCGGCGGAATTTCGCGCCGGTGCAGAAGGTCAGCGTGCCGGGCGTCGCCGTTGCCAGCGGCGCGACGCCGGTCACGCGCAGGCCAGGGTCGCCGGCAAGTTCCAGTCCGTACCGGACCGCGATCTCGCCGAGCGTCATCGCCATCGCGGCGCTCCCCTGGCGGTTACCCGGGCCTCAGGTCTTGGGCGGCGCAGCCGGTGCCGGCGCCTTCGCCTTGAGCGCGGCGACCACCTGCGGCGTGATGTCGATGGCTTCCGCGGCGTACAGGACGCCTTCGCTGACAACCAGCTGGTAGCCGTTGGCGCGCGCGTAGGACTGCACTTCCTGCAACAGGGCGCGCTGCATCCGGCCGACCTCCTCGTTGCGCCGCAGGTTCAGGTCTTCCTGCAATTCGTTGAAGCGGCGCGTCACGTTGAGTTCGAGATCGCGCACCTCGCGCTCCGCCTTGATGCGATCGGCCTCCGACATCACGGCCGCCTCGCGCTTGATCCGGTCGCGCTTCTCTTCCAGCGACTTCTGCTGCGTCGCGACTTCGCGCTGCCGCGGGAGGAACTCGCCCTCGAGCGCCTGTTGCGCAGCGCGCGCCTGCGGCGATTCCTCGAGCAGGCGCCCGAAATTGATGTAGCCGACCTTCAGCTCGGCCGCTTGCAGGGCGGGTGACGCCGCCAGCGTGGCGCCCAGCAGCAGCGCGCAGGAAATGAAATGCCTGGTCATGGTGATCATCTAGCCTCGACTGTCAGAACGCGGAACCGATCGTGAACTGGAATTTCTCGACTTCGTCCTTGTAGCGAACGCCGTCGCCCTTGAACTCGTTCAACGGGACGCCGTAGCTGAACCGGAATATGCCCATCGGCGCCAGCCATTGCACGGACAGGCCGACGGACTGCTTCAATTCATTGTAATCGAACTCGTAGTCCACCGGCGTGACGCCGTCCAGGCCGACGAATTCCACGCCCGCGCCCTGCGAGAACACGTTGCCGATGTCGAAGAAGGCGCTGATGCGCGTGCTGGCGCGCCATTTCTGCGGCACCGGGAACAGGAGTTCGGTGCGGCCGATGACCTTCATGTTGCCGCCGTAGGGATTGCCGAAACCGTCCTTCGGGCCGAGCCGGCTCTCGGTGTAGCCGCGCACCGACGACGGCCCGCCGGCGAAGAACTGCCGGTAGGGCGGCAGCGCCGAGGTTGCGTTGCCGAGCGCATCGCCGAATGCGAGCTCGGCCGACAGGGCAACGGTCCACTGCCGCGAGATCGGCAGCAGCTGCAGGTAGTCGTAGTTGAAGACGTAGTAGTCGACTTCGCTGCCCGGCGCCGCCACCGCAACGCTGAGGGAGTGCCGCATGCCGCGGTCGGCGAAAATCGCCCGGTTGCGCGAGTCGAAGAACCACCCGGCGACCAGCTCGTAAGTGTTGAACTTCGTGCCGAACAGCGTGGTGATGAAAACGTCAGGATCGGTGTCGGGGTCGTCCCCGTCCGGGAATTCATTCTCGATCAGGCGCGTGTAGGGATTGCCGTTGTTGCGCACCCAGGTCACGGCCTCCGGTGCGCTGTTGGCCGGGTTGACGATCAGGTCCGACTGCTGCGCGACCACGCCGAACCGCAGTCCCTGGAATTCCGTGATCGGATAGCCGAACTCGAGGGTCGCCGACTTGGTCGTGGTCGAGAAGTCCGAGGCGGCCGACACGAACTGGGTGATGTCGCGGTACTGGATTCCGACCGTCCGCGACACGCCGTCCACGTTGGTGTAAGGGTCCGTGTGGGAGATGCTGTAGGACTTCGAATACTTTCCGGCCAGCATCTCGACCGCCAGGCGCTCGCCCGAACCCATGAAGTTCGAGTGCACGAAGCTGCCGTTCAGCATGAACGACTGCGACTCGGAATAGCCGATGCCGCCGCTGAACTGCCCCGGCAGGCCTTCCTTGACGTCGAAGTCGACGTCGACGAGGTCCGGCGTGCCGGGCACCGGTGTCGTCTCGAATTCCACTTTCTCGATGTATGGCAGCCGCTGCAGGCGCTCCTTGGAGCGCTCGAGCAGCGCATTCGAAAGGTATGAACCCTCCATCTGGCGCATCTCGCGACGCATTACCTCGTCATCGATCGCGCTGGTATTGATGAAATTGACGCGCCGCACGTAGGCGCGATTGCCGGGATCGACGAAGAACGTCAGGTTGACGGTTTTCGTCTCCTCGTCGGCCTGCGGCACCGGATCGATCTTGGCGAAGGCGTAGCCCTCGACGCCGAGCCGGAACGACAGCAGTTCCTGCGTCTGCGTGATCAGCTTGCGCGAATAGGTCTGGCCCGGCTGCACCACCAGCAGGCGCTTCAACTCCTCTTCCGGGACTTTCATCGTGCCGGCGAGCTTGACCTCGCCCACCTTGTAGACCTCGCCCTCGCGCATGTTGATGGTGATGAAGATGTCGTCCTTCTCCGGCGCGATCGCGACCTGGGTCGACTCGACCTCGAAATTCGCGTAACCCCGGTCCTGGTACCAGGACTGCAGCGTCTCGAGGTCGCCCTGCAGCGACTCGCGCGAATAGCGGTCGTCCTGGCGATACCAGGACAGCCAGTTCGGCGTGCGCAGCTCGAACTCCTCGAGCAGTTTCTCGTCGTCATAGACCGTGTTGCCGACCAGGTTGATCTGGCGGATGCGCGCGCGCTTGCCTTCGACGACCTCGATCTTGATGCGGACCTTGTTGCCCGGCACTTCCTCGACCTTCGGGTCGATGCGAACCGCGTACTTGCCGCGGCTGAAGTACTGGTCGGTCAGGTAGCCGCGGACCTCCTCGAGCACCGAACGGTCGAAGGTCTTGCCGCTCGCGAGGCCGACCGACCGCAGCGACTTCTCCAGGTCCTCGGTCTTGATGTCCTTGTTGCCGGTGATCTCGAAACTCTCGATCGACGGGCGCTCCCGGACCACCACGACCAGCGTCCCGCCGTCGCGGCGTACTTCGATATCGCTGAAGAATCCGGTCCCGAACAGCGCGCGGATGGATTCCTGCACGCGCCGCTGGTCCATCCGGTCGCCGATGTTGACCGGCAGGTAGTTGTACACGGTGCCTTCGGAGATGCGCTGCAGCCCCTCGACGCGGATGTCGCCGACGATGAAGTCGCCGGCGCCCTGCCCGAGCGCCATGCCGGCATGAGCCAGCAGGATGCCGCCGATGAGTCGTCGAAGCATGTTGCCTTGAATCCCCTGCGCCTTCAGCCGAACAGCCGCGTGATGTCGTTGTAGAACGCGAAGCCCATCAGCGCGACCAGCATCGCGATGCCAAGCTTCTGGCCGATGACCTGCGCCTGCGCGGACAGCGGCGCGCCCTTTGCCATTTCGACCAGCTGGAACAGGATCTGGCCGCCGTCCAGCACCGGCACCGGCAGCAGGTTCAGCACCCCGAGCGAGATCGACACCAGCGCCAGGAACCCGAGATAGTAAATGAACCCTTCGGTGGCCGTCAGGCCGGCGTATTGGGCGATGTTGATCGGACCGGAGATGTTCTTGGTCGAAACGTGGCCGGTCACCATGCGCCAGAGGAAGCGCACGGTCAGCGCGCTTTTCTGCCAGGTCTCGCGCACCGCGGGCGCGATCGCGCCGATCGGGCCGTAGCGCTCGACCGCCAGCATGCTGTCGGGGAATCCGCCTGCCTGGCCGAGCGCCGCGCCGAGGCCGATCTTGCCGACGCGCTGGCCGTCCTCGACCACGGCTTTCGGCACCAGTTCGAAGTCGAGCCGCCGCCCGTCGCGCAACGCCGTCAGCCGGGTCGGCTGTTCCGCGCGCTCGCGGATCAGCGCGACGAACCGCGGGTAGTCATCCACCGCGATGCCATCCACGGCCACGACCCGGTCGCCGAGCGCGAGCCCCGAGCGCGCGGCGGGCTCGCCCGCGGTCAGTTCCGCGACCACCACGGGCTGCGGCGGATACCAGAACGACATGCCGAGGCCGCGCAGCAAGGTCCCGGGCTCGGTCAGCGCCCGGCGCTCCGATTCCGGCACCACGATCTCGAGCGCGCGGGTCCGGCCATCGGCGCCGCGGACTTCGAGCGGCACGCGCCCCTCCTCGACGACCCGTTCCAGGATGCCGAGCACGGCGGACTGGCGCGTGCCGGTCGGCTGCTCCCCGACCCGGATGACTTCGTCGTCAGCGCGCAGGTCCGCGCGCGCCGCGTGCGAGTCCGGTGCGACCTCGCCGATGACCGGCTTGAGTCCGGGCATGCCCTGCATGAACAGGATCCAGTAGGCGAGGATCGCAAACACGAAATTGGCGCCGGGGCCCGCGAGCAGCACCGCGATGCGCGCGAGCGGCGGCCGCCGGTTGAAGGCGCGATGGGCGTCGCCGGGCGGCAGCGGGCCGTCGCGCTCGTCGAGAAGCCGCACATAGCCGCCGAGCGGAATCGCACCGAGCACGTATTCGATGCGGTCGGGGTCACGGCCGGTGCGCAGCCACAGCGGCTTGCCGAAACCGATCGAGTAACGCAGCACCTTGAAGCCGAGCCGCCGCGCCACCCAGTAGTGCCCGAACTCGTGAACCGACACGAGCACGCCGATCGCAACGATGAATGCGGCGATGGAAGTGATGACGTCGAGGGTCATGCGCCGGCCGCCTGGCGCGAGCCGAGTGCCGCAACCGCCCGCTCGCGGGCCCAGGCATCCGCGGCCAGCGCGTCGTCCAGGTCCCGGACCGGCCTCGTCTGATGCTGTTGCAACACGCTCTCAATGACTCCCGCGATGCCGCCAAAGTTCAGCCGGCGGCCCAGGAAAGCCTCGACCGCGACCTCATTGGCGGCGTTGATGACGGCCGGCGCCGTGCCACCCGCCCGGGCCGCCTGTTCCGCCAGTCCGAGGCAAGGAAACCTTTCAAGATCAGGCATTTCGAACGATAACCTGCCAACCCGCACGAGGTCCAGCGAAGTCGCGCCCGAGCCAATCCGGTCTGGCCATCCGAGCGCATGGGCAATCGGCACGCGCATGTCCGGGTGGCTCATCTGGGCGAGCACCGAACCGTCTTCGAATTCCACCAGGGAGTGGACGATGCTCTGGGGATGGATGATCACGCTGACCCGGTCGGGCCCGACCGAGAACAGATGACAGGCTTCGATCAACTCCAGGCCCTTGTTCATCAGTGTCGCGGAGTCCACCGAGATCTTCGGGCCCATGCGCCAGTTTGGATGGGCAACGGCCTGTTCCGGCGTCACGGTCGCGAGATCCTCGCGTCGCGTTTTCAGGAACGGTCCGCCAGACGCCGTGAGCACGATGCGCGCGACGCCCGGAGCCGGCCCGCCCTGGGCCGAGGGCGGCAGGCACTGGAAGATCGCGTTGTGCTCGCTGTCGATCGGCAGGATGCGCGCACCCGAGGCCCGCGCGGCATCGATCAGGAGCGCGCCCGCGAGCACCAGTGCTTCCTTGTTGGCGAGCAACAGTTGCTTGCCCGCCGAGGCCGCTGCAAGCGTTGGCGCGAGGCCGGCGGCGCCGACGATGGCCGCCATGACCAGGTCCGCCTGCGGCAGTGTCGCGACGGTCGTCAGCGCGTCGGGCCCCGCGAGCACGCGAGTCACGAGCCCCTCGGCCGCAAGCCGCGTGCCGAGCCGGGATGCCGCCGCGCGGTCGAGCAGCGCCACGTACTCGGGCCGGCAGCGCAGGCATTGCTGGAACAGCTGTTCGTGATTCGAGCGCGCCGCGAGCGCGACGATGCGAAACCGGTCCGGGTGCCGTCCGGCGACATCGAGCGTGCTGGCGCCGATGCTGCCGGTCGAACCGAGCACGACCAGGCCCTTCATGCGACCCTCCCCAGCCAGACCAGGCCGAGCGCGAGCAGCGGCACGGACGACGTCAGGCTGTCGATGCGATCCAGCACGCCGCCGTGTCCTGGCAGCAGGTTGCCACTGTCCTTCAATCCGCGCTGGCGCTTGAACATGCTCTCGAGCAGGTCGCCAACGACGGAAACGAGCACCGCGGCAATGCACAGCGACACGAACGCCAGCGCCGGCAGGTCGAACCAGGCGCGACCGGCGAACGCTACCAGAAGGCCCGCGACCAGGCCGCCAATGACGCCTTCCCAGGTCTTGTTCGGGCTGACGGTCGGCGCGAGGCGCAGGCGCCCGAAGCGCCGGCCGGCGAAATAGGCGCCGATGTCCGCGGCCCAGGCCAGCACCAGCACGAAGATCACGAGCTCGTGTCCGCCGTCGGACTGCAGGTAGAGGCGCGACAACGCGATCCAGGTCGGCGCCAGGGCCCAGATGCCGGCGATTCCCGCGAGCCAGGCGCCGCCGCGGCGCGGCGCCAGCACGATCCAGGCGAAGAGCGGTACCCAGCCGAGCATCGTGACGACCATGGCGCGCTCGAAATCCGCGGCCTGCGCGGTGAGCCGCCACAGCCCCGCCATTGCCGCGATACAGGCCGCCAGGTAAGCGGCACGCGCCAGCGGCCTCTCGACGCCCGCCAGCAGCGACCATTCCCAGGCACCCGCCAGGATCAGCAGTCCGAGGCCCGCGAGCGCGATCGGCTGTGGCAAGACCAGCAGGACGAGCGCCAGCACCGCCACCAGGCCGAGCGCCGTCAGGATGCGCTGCCACAACATCAGTGCCTTCCCATCTGGGCCGCCGTGCGCCCGAACCGGCGCTGCCGGCCGGCGAAGTCCGCGAGCGCCGCATCGTAGGCTGCGCCGTCGAAGTCCGGCCACAGCGTGTCGGTGAACCACAATTCGGTGTACGCCAGGTCCCACAGCAGGAAATTGCTGATGCGCCGCTCCCCGCCGGTGCGGATGAACAGGTCCGGCGGCGGACGGCCGGCGGTGGACAGGTGCATGGCGACGGCCGCTTCGTCGATCGCGGCCAGCTCCAGCTTCCCGGCCAGAGTCTCGGCGGCAAGGCGCCGGGCGGCCTGGGCGATATCCCAGCGGCCGCCGTAGGCGACCGCGACGACCAGGTCGAGCCGCTCGCGGCGCGCGGTGCGCGCCTCGGCGGCGGTCATGCGTTCGTTCAGCGCCGGCCCCAGGCGGCTGCGGTCGCCGATGAAGCGCAGGCGCACGCCATTTGCGTCGAGATCGGCGACCTCGCGATCCAGCGATTCGAGGAACAGCTGCATGAGCACGCCGACCTCGTCGGCCGGCCGCTGCCAGTTCTCGCTCGAGAATGCGAACAGCGTGAGGGCCGGCACGCCGTGGCGCACCGACTGCTCGATGGTGGCGCGCACGGCGCGCGCGCCGGCGCGATGCCCGGCGGCGCGTGGCAGCGAGCGCTGCTCTGCCCAGCGGCCATTGCCGTCCATGATCACGGCGACGTGGCGCGGCACCGTGCCCGCGCCGGCGTCAGGGGTGGCTGGACCGGGCATCTCAGACCTGCAGCAGCTCTTTTTCTTTTTCGGCGAGCACGGCGTCGATCTCGTGGACGTGCCGGTCGGTGAGCTTCTGGATCTCCTCCTGCACGCGCCGGTCGTCGTCCTCGGAGATCAGCTTTTCCTTGAGCATCTCCTTCAGCTCGTTCATCAGGTCACGGCGCACGGCGCGCACGGCAACGCGCGCGTTCTCGGCCTCGTGGCGCGCGACCTTGGTCAGTTCCTTGCGGCGCTCCTCGGTCATCGCCGGCAGCGGCAGGCGGATCACCTGCCCCGCCGTATTGGGCGTCAGCCCGAGGTCGGACTTCTGGATCGCCTTCTCCACCGCGCTGACTGCGGACTTGTCCCAGGGCGACACCACCAGGGTCCGCGAATCCTCGACATTGACGGTCGCCACCTGGTTGAGCGGCACTTCGCTGCCGTAGTACTCGACCTTGATGCCGTCCAGCAGGCCGGTGTTGGCGCGGCCGGTGCGCATCTTGCGGAAGTGCTCTTTCAGCGTCGTCACGCATCGGGACATGCGTTGCGTCGCGTCACGGCTCATCTCGTCTTGCATGACTGCCCCTCGCTCGCGATCGTCTAAAGCCCGTTGGCGACCAGGGTGCCGACGTCTTCGCCGTCGATGATGCGCATCAGGTCGCCCTCGTTCATCAGGTTGAACACCCGCAGCGGCACGCCGTTGTCGCGGCACATGACGATGGCCGTCGCGTCCATCACGCCGAGCCGGTCGTCCAGCACCTTGTCGAAGGACAGGCTGCGGTAGCGCTGCGCATTCGGGTTGCGCACCGGGTCGTCGTCGTAGATGCCGTTGACCTTGGTCGCCTTCAGCAGCAGGTCCGCGCCGATCTCGATGGCGCGCAGCGACGCCGCCGTGTCGGTCGTGAAGAACGGATTGCCGGTGCCGGCGGCGAAGATCACGCAGCGGCCCTTCTCGAGGTGCCGCACCGCGCGGCGCCGGATGTAGTCCTCGCAGACTTCCTGCACGCGCAGCGCCGACAGCACCCGCGCGTAGAGTCCGAGCGATTCGAGCGCGTCCTGCAGCGCGAGGCCGTTCATGACCGTCGCGAGCATGCCCATGTGGTCGGCCGTGACGCGGTCCATGCCGGCGCGTGCGAGGCCCGCGCCGCGGAAGATGTTGCCGCCGCCGATCACGACCGCGACCTCGACGCCGCGCGCCATGACGTCGCGGATCTCGCCCGCGACGCGCTTCAGGATCGCCGGATCGATGCCGTAATCCGCGGTTCCGAGCAGCGCTTCGCCGCTGATCTTGAGCAGGATCCGCTTGAGCGGCTGCCGGGGCTGCGTGTCGGCCATGCCCTACCCCCTCACGGTGCCGGGTCGTACTTTCGTAGTCTGGCGGTCAGCATGATGCCGTTTCGTTCCTCCGCAGTCAGCCAGACTACGAAAGTACGACCCGGCACCAGGCGGTTTCAGCGCCGCCCCTCGGCGGCCTTGACCTGCGCCATGACTTCGGCGGCGAAGTTCTCCTGCCTTTTCTCGATGCCCTCGCCGACCTCGTAGCGCAGGAAGCCGGTAACCCTGGCGCCGGCCGCGTCGAGCAGCTTGGCGACGGTCGTATCCGGGTCCTTCACGAACGGCTGCCCCACCAGGCAGATTTCGGCCAGGTACTTGCGCAGCCGCCCCTCGACCATCTTGTCGACGATCGCCGCGGGCTTGCCCTCGGCGGCCGCCTGCGCGGCGAGGATCTCGCGCTCCTTGGCCAGCGTCCCGGCGGGAACGTCCTCCGGCGCCACGTATTGCGGATTGGCCGCCGCGACATGCATCGCCAGGTCCCGCGCGAGCGTCGCATCGCCGCCCTGCAGGCCGACCAGCGTGCCGATGCGGATGCCGTGAACGTAGCCCCCGATCCGGGTCGGCGCGCTCATGTGGCCGACGCGGCGCACGGTAATGTTCTCGCCGATGCGCGCGATCAGCTTGCGGCGCGTGTCCTCGACCGTCTCGCCGTCGGCCAGGCGCAGGCCGGCGACCGCCTCCGGCTCGGCAGCCGAAGCGCGCAGCGCCGCTTCAGCGACCTGCTGCGCGAACGCCTGGAACTCCGGCTGGCGCGCGACGAAATCGGTCTCGCAGTTGACCTCGGCGAGCGCTGCCGTGCGTCCGTCGGCGGCGGTCGCAATGACCAGCACGCCCTCGGCCGCGATGCGCGCCGCTTTCTTGTCGGCCTTGGCGAGCCCCGCCTTGCGCATGATCTCGGCGGCGGCATCGAGGTCGCCACCGGTTTCCACCAGCGCCTTCTTGCACTCCATCATGCCGGCGCCGGTGCGCTCGCGCAGGGTCTTGACCGTCTCGGCTGTGATCGTCATCGTCAGCCCCCGTTCTTTTCCGGCTTGCGCGCGGCGGGACGGCGGCGCACCGCCGGCTTGGCGTGAGCGGGATCCACCGCCACTTCGTCCACGACCGGTTCGTCGTCCGCAACGTCGACGACGACTTCCACCGCACCGACCGGCGGCATGGTCGCCGCCGAGGAGGTTTCCGCGGACTGGCGCGTGCGCGCCGGCACCTTGCGCCGCACGTTCTGGGCCTTGCGCGGGGCGCGCGCCGCGGACCTGCGCCGCGGCTGGCCTTCCTCGTCGAGCTCGACGAACTCGTCTTCCCCGGCCGGCACGACCGGAACCGATGACTTGCCGTCCAGCACCGCGTCGGCAATGCCAGCCGCGTACAGCTGGATCGCCTTCATCGCGTCGTCATTGCCCGGGACCACGTAGTCGATGCCGTCGGGCGAGCAGTTGCTGTCCACGATCGCGACCACCGGGATGCCGAGCTTGCGCGCTTCGTGGATCGCAATCTCCTCGTGGCCGACGTCGACGACGAACAGGGCGTCGGGCAGCGAGTTCATGTCCTTGATGCCGCCGAGGCTGCGCAACAGCTTGTCCATCTCGCGCCGCAGCATCTGCGCTTCTTTCTTGTTGCGCCGCTCGAGCGCGCCCGAGTCGCGCAGCTCCTCGAGCTCCTGCAGCCGCTTGATCGACTGCCGGATGGTCTTGAAATTGGTGAGCATGCCGCCCAGCCAGCGCTGGTTGACATAGGGCATGCCGCAGCGGGTCGCCTCCGCCTGGATCGCATCGCGCGCGGAACGCTTGGTGCCGACGAACAGCACCTTGCCGCCGTCGCCGACCACGCCCTTCACGAAGCCGGCCGCGTCGTTGTAGAGCGGCAGCGTGCGCTCGAGATTGATGATGTGAATCTTGTTGCGTTCGCCGAAGATGAACGGTGCCATCTTCGGGTTCCAGAAGCGGGTCTGATGGCCGAAATGAACCCCCGCCTCAAGCATCTGCCTCATGGACAAACTGGCCATGATTACTCCTTTTCGGGTTAGTCCTCCGCGGATCCGCATGCGGCAACCGGACTTTTCGGTCCGGCACCCAGCCGCACGTGACGATACGCGTGTGGATTTGGTTGAGAAAAAACGCCGCGCTTTATACCATCTTTGTCCCGTCGAAACAACGGGATAGCGCAACCAGCCCATGTTGATGCAAAGCCAGACCCAGGTCTCCCTCAAGTCGCCGGCAGAACAGCAGGCGATGCGCGTCGCCGGCCGCCTGGCGGCCGACGTCCTGGACATGATCGGGCCCCGGGTCGTCGCCGGCGTCACGACCGGCGAACTGGACCGGATCTGCCACGATTTCATCGTCAACGTGCAGCGCGCGGTCCCCGCCCCCTTGAATTACAAGGGTTTTCCGAAGTCGATCTGCACCTCGGTCAACCACGTCGTCTGCCACGGCATCCCCGGGGAACGGGTCCTGAAGGCCGGCGACATCGTCAATGTGGACGTGACGGTCATCAAGGACGGCTTCCATGGGGACACCAGCCGGATGTTCCTGGTCGGCGACCCCTCGGTCCAGGCCCGCCGGCTGTGCAGCGTCGGCTTCGAGGCCATGTGGCGCGGCATCCGGACCGTGGCGCCGGGCCGCCGGCTCGGTGACCTGGGGCATACGATCCAGCAATTCGTGGAATCCCAGGGCTATTCGATCGTCCGGGAGTACTGCGGCCACGGCATCGGCCGCGTATTCCACGAGGATCCGCAGGTGCTGCACTACGGCCAGCCCGCCACTGGCCTGGCGCTTGAAGCGGGAATGACCTTCACGGTCGAGCCCATGATCAATGCGGGCCGACGCCACGTGAAGCTGCTCGGCGACGGCTGGACGGTCGTCACCAAGGACCATTCCCTCTCGGCGCAATGGGAGCACACCGTGCTGGTCACGCCCGCCGGCTACGAAGTGCTGACACTCGGCGCCGCCGACCGCGCCGCGGCCTGAGCGGTGCCAGGCGGCCACAGCGCAGCGAATGAAGGCCCGGCGCCGGCTGCGCCGCACGAAAGCTGGACCTATCTCGATTCGCTGCGGACCCGCCTCGCGGCAACGGACGGCGTCGTCGGCGATTTCCGGGCAGCGCTGATCGAGGGCGACCGCGAGCTGGCGCGCCGCTTCCAGGCCGAGGAGCCGGTCGAGGCCCTGGTGCGCGACCGCGCGCACCTGGTGGACGCGCTGGTGCTGCGCGCCTGGGAACTGCACGCGGGAGATGCCGCCGCCTCGGTGGCGCTGGTGGCGGTCGGCGGCTACGGGCGCGGCGAACTGCTGCCCTGCTCCGACGTCGACGTGATGGTGTTGCTGCCGCAGGGCGAGCAGCCGGCGTGGACGGCATCGCTCGAGCGCTTCCTGACGTTCCTGTGGGACATCGGCCTCGAGACCGGCCACAGCGTGCGCACGATCGACGATTGCCAGCGCGAGGCGCTCGCCGACATCGGCGTCGCGACCGCGCTGATCGAGGCGCGCCTGCTCGCCGGCCCGGCCGCGCTCTTCACCGCGATGCGCCATGCCCTTGCGCCGAACCGGATGTGGTCGTCGCGCGATTTCTTCGATGCCAAGCTGCGCGAGCAGACCGAGCGCCATCACCGGTTCCACGACACCGCCTACAACCTCGAGCCGAACGTCAAGCAGAGCCCGGGCGGGTTGCGCGACCTGCAGACCATCGGCTGGGTCGCCAAGCGGCACTTCGGCGCACAGACGCTGCAGGAGCTCGCCGGGCACGGTTTCCTGACCGCGCGCGAGCTCGCGCAGTTGCAGGCGGCGCAGTCCTGGCTCTGGCGCATCCGCTTCGCGCTGCACCTGGTGACCGGGCGCCGCGAGGACCGGCTGCTGTTCGACCACCAGATCCGGCTCGCGCGCATGTTCGGCTACGAGGACGCGACCTACACGCTCGCGGTCGAGCAGTTCATGCAGCGCTACTACCGCACCGCGATGTTCGTCAGCTGGCTCAACGAACTGCTGCTGCAGCACTTCCGCGAGGAGATCCTGGCGGACCGAGATGCGCCCGCCGTGCCGCTGTCGCGCCAGTTCCAGGAACGGGACGAGTACCTCGAAGTCACCGGCGAGGACGTTTTCACGCGCTACCCGTCCGCACTGCTCGAGCTGTTCGTGGTGCTGCAGCAGAACCCGCGCCTGCGCGGCGTGCGCGCGAACACGATCCGGCTCGTGACCCAGAACCTCTGGCTGATCGACGAGGAATTCCGCCAGAACCCGCGCAATCACCGGCTGTTCCTCGAGATCCTGCGGGCGACCGCCGGCGTCACGCACGAATTGCGGCGCATGAACCTCTATGGCGTGCTCGGCCGCTACATCCCGGCTTTCGGCCGGATCGTCGGCCGCATGCAGTACGACCTGTTCCACGCCTGGACCGTCGATGCGCACACGCTGTTCGTGGTCAGCAACCTGCGCCGTTTCGCGCTCGAGCGTTACGACCACGAGTTTCCGAAGCTGGCGCAGATCTTCCGCTCGCTGCCGAAGCCGGAACTCGCCTACCTCGCCGCGATCTTCCACGACATCGCCAAGGGGCGCGGCGGCGATCACTCGGATCTCGGCGCCGTGGATGCCGAGGCCTTCTGCCTCGAGCAGGGCCTGTCGCTCTATGACGCGCGCCTGGTCGCCTGGCTGGTGCGACACCACCTGCAGCTGTCGCTCACCTCGCAGAAGCAGGACATCGCCGATCCGCAGGTGATCAACGCCTTCGCCCGGGACGTCGGCGACCAGCACCGCCTGGATTACCTCTACGTGCTGACGGTCGCCGACGTGCGCGGCACCAATCCCAAGCTGTGGAACACCTGGAAAGCCACGCTGTTCGACGAGCTGTACGAGCGCGTCAAGCGCGCGCTGCGGCGCGGCCTCGAGAGCCCACTGGACCGGGAGCAGCTGATCGCGGAAACCCAGGCACAGGCGCGCGAGCAGCTGGCCTCGGCCGGGGTCGCGGAAGCACAGGTCGCGCGCGTCTGGGCCACGCTGACCGACACCTATTTCCTGCGACACGCCGCGGCGGAGGTCGCCTGGCACACCGCACGGCTCGCCGCGCGGGATCCCGCCGACGCGAGCCCGCTGGTCGCGGTCGCCGAACATCCTGGCCGCGGCGGCGCGACGGTCGTGCTGGTCGTCACCCGCGGCCATCGCCACGGCTTTGCCCGCACCACGGCGGCGCTCGACCAGATGGGACTCAGCATCCAGGACGCGCGCATCACGCCGACCGCAGACGCCGGCAGCCTCGACACCTACCTCGTGCTCGAGGACACGGGCCTGCCGATCACCGACGCCCAGCGCATGGCGGCGATCGAGCGCAACCTGGCCCGCAGCCTGACCGAACGCGCCGCCGCGGCGCCCGCGGTGACCCGCCGGATGCCGCGCCAGGCGCGCATGTTCACGACCCCGACGCAGGTCAGCTTCAGCGCCGATCCGGAGAACGGCCGCACGATCCTGGAAGTCGTGGCCGGCGACCGCCCGGGCCTCCTCTCCGAGATCGGCAAAGTGCTCTGGGACCAGCGCGTGGACCTGCATGGCGCCAAGATCATGACGGTCGGCGAACGCGCCGAGGACGTCTTCACGGTCACCGACGAAACCGGCCGGCCCCTCGATGAGCCGCGCTGCCGGTCACTGGCCGATGCGCTGCAGCACGCACTCGATACGCGCGTCGCCGCGGCATGAGCACCCCCATGGACACCTTGCGTGAACTGATCGACCACAACTTCGAGGAGCGCGCGGCGCTCACGCCCGGCAGTGCGCCGCGCGAGCTGCTCGCGGCCCTCGACGAGTGCCTTGCCCTGCTCGGCAGCGGCCAGGCCCGCGTCGCGGAGCCCGCCGATGGCGGCTGGCGCGTCAACGAATGGCTCAAGAAGGCGGTGCTGCTGTACTTCCGCGCGCACGACAACGTGGTGCACCAGTCCGGGGCAATGCGCTTCTTCGATAAGGTTCCGCTCAAGTACGCGGATTACGATGCGGCGCAGTTTCGCGCCGACGGCGCGCGCGTGGTGCCCGGCGCGATCGTGCGCGCCGGCGCGCACATCGCCCGCGACGCCGTCCTCATGCCCTGTTTCGTCAATGTCGGCGCCTGGGTCGGCGCCGGGACCATGGTGGACACCTGGGCGACGGTCGGCTCCTGCGCCCAGATCGGGAGCAATGTTCACCTGTCGGGCGGTGTCGGCATCGGCGGCGTCCTCGAGCCGCTGCAGGCGCAGCCCACGATCATCGAGGACGACTGCTTCATCGGCGCGCGCTCCGAGGTCGTCGAGGGCGTGATCGTCGAGCGCGGCTCGGTCCTCTCCATGGGCGTTTTCATCGGCGCCAGCACGCGGATCTACGACCGGGAATCGCGCACCATCACCTACGGCCGCGTCCCGGCCGGCTCGGTCGTGGTGCCCGGCAGCCTGCCCGCCGCCGACGGCTCGCACTCCCTCTACTGCGCGATCATCGTCAAGAAAGTCGACGCGCAAACTCGCGCGAAGACGTCGATCAACGAGCTCCTGCGGATGTAGCGGCAGCGGTCGGGCGCGCGGCGTGGTGCGGCCGGGATTCCTGCTCGCTCGCGCCGCCGGAACTTACGCGCATCGCTCGCAGGGTCCCGTCCGCTACGCCGCGCGCGATCGCTGGCGCCGCAGCCGGCGCGCACGAGGTGGCGGGGTTCTCGCGAGCAAACTCGTAAGTTCCGGCGGAGTTTGCGAGCGAGAAACCCCGCCGGATCCCGTGCGCGCCGGCTACGACATCAGCCGAAGCGCCCCGTGATGTAGTCCTCGGTGAGCCGGTGCCGCGGATTCGTGAAGATCAGGTCCGTCGGCCCGACCTCGATCAGGTCGCCGAGGTGAAAGTACGCCGTGCGCTGCGACACGCGCGCGGCCTGCTGCATGGAGTGCGTCACGATGCAGATCGCGTAGTTCTGCCGCAGCTCGTCGATGAGGTCCTCGATCCTGGCCGTCGCGATCGGATCGAGCGCCGAGCAGGGCTCGTCCATCAGGATCACCTCCGGGCCGACGGCGATGGTCCGCGCGATGCACAGGCGCTGCTGCTGGCCGCCGGACAGCGAGGTGCCGGCATCCTGCAGGCGGTCCTTCACTTCTTCCCAGAGCCCCGCACGCTGCAGGCTGGTCTGGACGATTTCGTCGAGCTCGGTGCGATCCGCCGCGAGCCCGTGGATGCGCGGGCCATAGGCGACGTTCTCGTAGACCGACTTCGGAAACGGGTTCGGCTTCTGGAACACCATGCCGACGCGCGCGCGCAACTGGACGACGTCCTGGCGTTTCTCGTAGATGTCCTGCCCGTCGAGCGTGATGGTGCCGGTGACGACGGCAATCGGGATCGTGTCATTGAGCCGGTTCAGGCAACGCAGGAACGTGCTCTTGCCGCAGCCGGACGGCCCGATCATGGCGATCACCTCGTTGTGCGCGATGTCGAGGCTGACGTTGCGGATCGCGTGCTTGTCGCCGTAGTGCACGTTGACCTGGCGGCAGCTCATTACCGGATTCGGCACGGTCACGTCGCCCACGGTGCGGCGCGCCGTCGGCTCGCTGCCGCCCGCCGCCGCCGTCGCGCTCTCGAGCGCCGCACTGCGGCTCCGGGTCTCGCTCTCCACTGCCATGCCAGGTACTCCGGTGTCCATGGCGCTCACCAGCGCCGCTCGAATTTCTGCCGCAGGATCACCGCCGCCGCGTTCATGACCAGCAGGAAGGCGAGCAGCACGATGATAGCGCCCGAGGTGCGTTCGAGAAACGCGCGTTCCGGGCTGTCCGCCCAGAGGAAGACCTGCACCGGCAATGCCGTCGCCGGGTCCGTCAGGCTCCCCGGGATGTCGGCGATGAAGGCCACCATGCCGATCATCAGCAGCGGCGCCGATTCCCCGAGCGCGCGCGCCATGCCGATGATCGCCCCGGTCAGCATGCCGGGCATTGCGAGCGGCAGCACGTGGTGCGCCACGACCTGCACCTGCGATGCGCCCATGCCGAGCGCGGCCTCGCGGATCGACGGCGGGACCGCCTTGATGGCCGCGCGGCTCGCAATGATGATCGTCGGCAGCGTCATCAGCGTCAGCACCAGCCCGCCGACCAGCGGCGCCGAACGCGGGACGCCGAAAAACTGGATGAAGACCGCGAGTCCCAGCAGGCCGAATACGATCGACGGCACCGCGGCGAGGTTGTTGATGTTGACCTCGATCAGGTCCGTGAACCGGTTGGCCGGCGCGAATTCCTCGAGATAGATCGCCGCCGCGACGCCGATGGGGAAGGACAGCACGAGCGTCACCAGCAGCGTCAGGAACGACCCGACCACCGCGCCCAGCACGCCGGCCTGCTCCGGCTCGCGCGAGTCGCCGGCGGTGAAGAACACGCGGTTGAAGCGCCGCTCGACGCGGTCCTCGGCGGTGAGCGCATCGAGCCAGCCGAGCTGCAGGTCCGAAAGGACGCGCTGGTCCTCCGGCAGGTCGCGGTCGATCTGGCCCTTGACCAGCTGGTCGATGTCGTCGGTCGCGAGCAGCCAGAACTCGCGGGTCTGTCCGATCAGGCCGGGATCCCCGACCACGAGGTCCCGCAGGTCGAATGCCGCGCCCTCGCTGACCAGGCCGTAGAGCTGGCGCAATTCCCGCCGGCCCTCGACTCCCGGGAATTTCTCGCGGACCGATTGCTTCAGGACACCGGAGTAATCCGCCGCAAACAGCGTGTCCTCATTCCGGGTTCCCTCGGGGTCGATCAGTTCCGGATCGAACCGGATGTCGATCCGGATATAGGTCTGCACGAACGCCGTGTATCCCGTGCTGATGATCGACAGGAACAGGAAGGCGACGAACACGAGGCCGGAGATCGCCGCGGCCAGGCCGTAAGCCTTGAATCGCCGCTCGGCGCGATAGCGCCGCCGCAGCCCGCGCTCGACGAGTTCGCGCACCCGCTTCTGGGACTGCGGCGTCCGGGCCTGGCCGGGACTATTCATACTGCTCCCGATAGCGGCGCACGACGTGCAGCGCGACGATGTTGAGCGTCAGCGTCACCAGGAACAGCACCAGGCCGAGCGCAAACGCCGCCAGCGTCTTCGGGCTGTCGAATTCCTGGTCGCCGACCAGGAGCGTCACGATCTGCACGGTCACCGTCGTGACCGCCTCGAGCGGATTGACCGTCAGGTTCGCCGACAGGCCGGCCGCCATCACCACGATCATGGTCTCGCCGATCGCGCGCGACACGGCCAGCAGCACGCCACCGACGATGCCGGGCAATGCCGCCGGCAGGACCACCTTGCGGATCGTCTCGGAGCGCGTGGCGCCAAGGCCGAAGGAGCCGTCGCGCATCGCGTTCGGCACGGCCGTGATCATGTCGTCCGCGAGCGACGACACGAACGGGATGATCATGATGCCCATCACGAGTCCCGCGGCCAGCGCGCTCTCGGAGGCAACTTCGAGCCCGAGGCCCTCGCCGACACCGCGCAGCAGCGGCGCGACGGTCAATGCCGCGAAGAAGCCGTAGACCACGGTCGGTATGCCCGCGAGCACCTCGAGCACCGGCTTGGTGATCGCGCGAAAGCGCCGGCTCGCGTATTCCGCCAGGTAGATCGCCGAGAACAGCCCGACCGGAACCGCGATCGCCATCGCAATGAACGCGATCAGCGCGGTGCCGGCAAACAGCGGCAACGCGCCGAACGCACCGGACGAACCGGCCTGGTCGGCGCGGATCGCCATCTGCGGGCTCCACTGCGTGCCGAAGATGAATTCCGTCACCGGCACCAGCCGGAAGAACTGCAACGACTCGTACAGCACCGACAGGATGATGCCGATGGTCGTCAGGATGGCGATCAGCGAGCAGCCCAGCAGCGCCCAGCGCACGATCTGCTCGACGCGATTGCGCGCCTGCATGGTCGGCGCAATGCGGCTCATCGTGATCCACCCGCCGGCGAGCGCGATGCAGAATGCGAGCACGGCCACGGCGGTGCGGCTCAGGCCGTCGAGTCGCTGCCAGTGCGCGGCGGCGGCGGCCACTTCCGGCGATGCGGCCTCCGCCGCCACGTTGCCGGCGATGACGTTGCGCACGTCATTGAGCACCAGCGACAACTCCCCATCCGAAAGGGTCCGCACGTCCGTGGACATCGAGGCGACCACCTGGTCGGCGATGATCCGCTGATCCAGCATCTGCCAGCCGAGCACCACGACCAGCGCCGGCAGACCGCACCAGATGGCGGTCAGGAGGCCATAGTGCGATGGCAGCGAATGCAGCTTGCGGGCGCCGCGCGCACCGCCGGCCACCCGCAACGAACGGGCACGCCCGAACTGGTACGCGAGCACCGTCAGCACGAGCAGCACCAGGATCAACGTGGACGTTGGCATCCGCTTCCCCGGTAAAAGGGGACGCAAGAGGGGACGCACCCCTTTTCCCCCTTTTCCCCCTTTTTTCGGTAACCCATCATTACTACGCCGGGTCTGTTACCGATTTGTGACAGGCCCCGGCCAGAGAGGTAACCTGCGTGCCGATGTCGCCGACCCTGGAACTGACCCGCGAGCTCGTATCCCGCCCCACGGTCAGCCCCACCGACGGCGGCTGCCAGGAACTGCTGATCGCCCGCCTCGAACCGCTTGGCTTCGCCGTCGAACGCATGCGTTTCGGCGAGGTGGATAATTTCTGGGCCGTGCGCCGTGGCGGCGAGGGACCGCTCGTCTGCTTCGCCGGGCACACGGACGTCGTACCGACCGGCCCGCTCGAGCAATGGCATTCGGACCCGTTCGTGCCGGTGGTGCGCGACGGCCTGCTGTACGGCCGCGGCGCGGCCGACATGAAGAGCGGGCTGGCCGCGATGCTGACCGCGACGGAGGAATTCATCCGCGGACGCAGGGCGTACCACGGTGCGATCGCATTCCTGATCACGAGCGACGAGGAAGGTCCCTCGGTCGATGGCACGCGCCGGGTCGTCGAGGCCCTGCGGGCCCGCGGCGAGCGCATCGACTGCTGCGTGGTCGGCGAACCGTCGAGCCAGCGCCGCTTCGGCGACACGATCCGCATCGGCCGGCGCGGTTCCCTCTCCGGGCGGCTGACCGTGCATGGCGTGCAGGGTCACGTCGCCTACCCGGACCGCGCCGACAATCCGATCCATCGCATTGCGCCCGCGCTGGTCGAACTGACCTCGCGTACCTGGGACGCCGGCACCGAGCACTTCCAGCCGACGACCTTCCAGGTCAGCAACCTGAATGCCGGCACCGGCGCGCCCAACGTGATTCCCGGCGAGCTGAAGGCCCGCTTCAACCTGCGCTGGTCGCCGGTGCAGACCATCGACAGCCTCAAGATGACGATTACGTCGATCCTGGATCGCCACGGTCTGCGCTACACGCTCGACTGGTTCGTGTCCGCGCTGCCCTACTACTCGCCGCCTGCCTCGCTCGCGGAAGCGGCCGCGGCGGTAGTGCGCGAAGTCGCCGGCGTCGAACCCGAGTTCTCCACCGGCGGCGGCACCTCCGACGGGCGCTTCTTCGCCGCGCCCGGCACGCAGGTGATCGAGCTCGGCGTCGTCAACGAGACGATCCATATGATCGACGAGTGCTGCCGGGTCGAGGACATCAAGCAATTGCATCGCGTCTATCTCGGATTGCTCGACCGCCTGCTCGGCGGGTCCGGGACGGGCTGAGAGGAGCCGCAAGGGCTCAGTTCCGGCGCAGGTTGATCCAGACGCCGGCCGCCGTCAGCGCCACGGCGAATGCCAGCACCCACGCGGGCATCGACAGGCCGAGCAGCGTCCAGTCCACCTTGGCGCATTCCCCGCCGGCCCGGAAGACCTTCAGGATGACGTCGGTCAACGGGAAGATGTCCATCATGAAGGCAAGATCGGCCCCGCAGGGCGCGACCGTGCCCGCGGGCTGCATCTGGATCCAGACATGGCGGCCGGCCAAGGCGATGGTTGCGAACCCCGCCAGGCCGATCAGCGCGGCGGCGAAAATCCGGAAACCGCGGCCGCCCGGCAGCAGTGCTGCGATCAGGAACGCAACGCCCATCGCGGCGAGCGTCACGCGCTGGAAAATGCACAGGTGGCAGGGCACGAAGCCGAGCCCGTACTGGACATAGAAAGCGAATGCCAGCGCCGCAGCGCAGGCGCCGAACCCGATCGCGTTGGCGGCCCGCCGCGAGGGCATCAGGAGCCGAGGCGCTCCCGCTCCGAATCGCGGATCTGCCGTTCGGCATCGTCCAGCGACAGGTGGCGGATATCCTTGCCGTGCACCATGTACACGGTGTACTCGCAGATGTTCTTGGCATGGTCGCCGATGCGCTCGAGCGCGCGCACCACCCACATGACCTCGAGCGCGCGCCGGATCGAGCGCGGGTCTTCCATCATGAACGTGATGTTCTGGCGATGGATCGCCTCGTATTCCTCGTCCACCTTGCGGTCGCTGCGGGCGACTTCGAAGGCCTCGTCCGCGTCGAGCCTGGCGAACGCGTGCAGCGCGTCGTGCACCATGCCGATCACGAGCTTGCCGAGGTGCCGGATCTCGCGATAGTGGTCCGTCGGTTTCTCCATCGTCGCCAGCTTGGCGGCGATGAAGCCGACCTTCTCGACCTCGTCGCCGATCCGCTCGAGGTCGGTGATCGTCTTGATGATGGCGACCATGACGCGCAGGTCGGACGCCGTCGGCTGGCGCGTCGCGATGATGCGCCCGCACTCCTCGTCGATCTCCACTTCCATGCGGTTGACTTTGTAGTCGTCACGCGCAATCTGCTCGCCGAGTTCGCTGTCGCCGTCGACCAGCGCGACGACAGCTTGCTGCAGCTGCTGCTCGACGAAGCCGCCCATCTGCAGGACCCGCGTGCGGACCCGCTCCATGTCTTCGTTGAAGCGCCGCGAGATGTGCTGGCCGAGGTCGGCGGGCTCCATGCGTCCTACTCCCGTCCGGTCATGCCGGAACTGATCCATCATAGCCCACCGCCGTTGCGTTCAGAACTTGTAGTTCAGGTCGAGTTGCAGCCGCTTGTAGTCCACTTCCGCCGCCGTGTCGTAGTCGCGGTCGTTGAGGAAGTAGGTCGCCTTCATCGTCATGTTCCTGACCGGGGCCCAGGAGCCCTGCACGACGTAGCCCTTGCCCTGGGTCCTGCCGTCGGCGAAGTCCGAGTCCAGGAACGCCGCCATCTGCGCGTCCTGCTCCATGTCTTCGTACATCACGCCGAATTCCCAGGTGTGTGGATCGGCGGCCTTGCCGAGCAGGAATCCGAGGTTGTAGCCCGTGTTCAGGTCGTCTGGATCCATGTTCTCCAGGTAGCCGCCGAACAGCGTGACCGGCATCGCGCCGAACCTGCCGGCCCATTGCGCGTCCAGGATCGCGATGTCGTAGTCGTTGGCGTAGCAGCGCACCAGGCCCGCGGGGCTCGGAATACACGCAGCATTCGCGGTGTAGGTGCTGTTGCCGGCGGGCGAGCCGGAAAAGATCAGGGCCGGCTGGTCCTGGATCGCACCGTAATCCCAGTAACCGGCAGCCAGCGTCAGGCCATTGCCGAAGGCGTAGCCGACCTGCGCGCCGATCACGTTGGAGTCTGCCGCGCCCGACATTTCCTCCAGCCAGTAGCCCCAGGCCTTCGCGAAGAGACCGGTCTTGCCGCCGTACTGGAACGCGGCGCCTTCCGGATTGACGTCGCCGTCGAAGAACAGGCTGTTGCCGGCCTTGAACCATGGCTGCCGCTGCTTCCCGAGAGTCACCAGCATGTCGGGGCGGGGCTTCCAGTCCACGTACGCGAGATCGAGACCGATCTCCTCGTGCTGGTTGGCAGTATCGAGGGTCGAGTTCGTCGAACGCGCGTCGCGCCCTTCGCCCGTTGCGACCTCGATGCCGACCAGGAGCGTGGGGCTGACTTTCGCTTCCAGGCCAAAGCGCACGCGCAGCCGGTCGCGCACGCGATCAGAGGACGAACCCTCGACCTCGAACGATTCGTTCCGGTAGCGCAGGTCGCCCTTCCACTTGATGTTGCGCGCCCAGGCCATGGCGCTCGAATTGGCGAGGCCCTGCGCCAGCTGATCGGTCTGCCGGTCATTGGACTCTTCGACCGCCGCGAGGCGTTCCTCGAGCTGCGGCAGCGCGCTGTCGGCAGCCGGCTGCGCCGGAGCTGACGCCAACGTCGCTTCAAGCTGCTCCACGCGTTGCATCAGGACTGCCACCAGCCCTTTGAGCTGCTCGACCTCTGCCTGGCTTGCGCCAGCGGTCTCGGCGTGCCCCACGCTCGGGGCGGACAGGATCAAACCCAGCGTTGCCGCTGTCATCCAGTTTTTCATTGTATGGATCCTTCCGGTGTCGCTTCTTCAGCGGAAGTTGACGGACTCAGAGACTCTTCAGCGTCACCAGCGCCGTCGCATCGCGACGCACCTTCTCGCGTTCAGCCTTGGGCGCCGGCACCAGGCCCTTGTCGGCCAGGTACCCGTCCTCGCCGAACGCCTTCTCGCTCGTGTATTCGACGATGAATTCCTTGATGCCCGGGATCACCCCGACATGCGCTTTCTTGGCATAGACGAACATCGCCCGCGAGACCGGATAATCGCCGGAGGCAATGGTGTCGAAATCGGGGACAACACCCTCGATCAGCGAGCCGTGCAGCACGTTCATGTTCTCCTCGAGGAAACTGTAGCCGAACACGCCGAGCGCGCTCGGGTTCGCGACCAGCTTCTGCACGATCAGGTTGTCATTTTCGCCGGCCTCGATGAACGCGCCGTCCTCGCGGATCATCGTGCAGACCTGCTTGTGGCGCTTCTCGTCCACGTCCTTCAGCGACTTGATCCAGGCAATCGCGTTGCAGCCCGGCTCGAGCACCTGCTCGACGAACGAATCGCGCGTGCCGGAGGTCGGCGGCGGGCCGAGGACTTCGATGCGCACCGCGGGCAGCGTCGGATTGACGTCCTTCCAGGTCTTGTAGGGATTGGAGATCAGCCGGTTCGGCGCCGCCGGATCCGGCACTTGCCGCGCCAATGCCAGGTAGATGTCCTTGCGCGTGAACTTGTAGACCGGCGACTTCTTGGCGTTGGCCAGCACGATGCCGTCGAAGCCGATCTTGATCTCGACGACGTCGTTGACGCCGTTCTTGCGGCAGTCGGCGAGCTCGGAGGCCTTCATCCGGCGCGACGCATTCGTCAGGTCCGGGTGCTGGACGCCGACGCCGGCGCAGAACAGCTTCATGCCGCCGCCGGTGCCGGTGCTTTCGACCTTGGGCGTCTTGAACTTGCTGCCGCGGCCGAACTGCTCGGCGACGGTCGAGGTGAATGGGAACACCGTCGAGGAGCCGACGACGCTGATGTAATCGCGGGCCGATTGCGCCTGCACGGCCGGCGTCATCAGGACTCCCGCGATGGCGGCTGCAACCAGTGATTTCTGCACGATTTTCTCCAATTGACCGTCGATCGGTCGAACGCTGGCAGCAAACGCCGGCTGCCACGGCGCGCCCACCATAAAGGTCAATTGTTGCGGATTTATGTCAGCCGCTGGCGCGGCTCGAAGGGCGCGGCTCGACCGCCGCGATGCGTCGCGGCGGGAAGTGCGCCGTGAACGTGGAGCCGCGACCTTCAACGCTTGCGATCTCGAGCCACCCGCCGTGGCGCTGCAACGCATGTTTCACGATGGAGAGTCCCAGGCCGGAACCCCCGCTCGCCCGGGCCCGGGCCCGATCGACCCGGTAAAAGCGCTCGGTCAGCCGTGGCAGGTGCTCCGCCGCGATGCCGATGCCGGTGTCGCTGACTGCAAGGTGCCCACCGGCGCCGTCGCACGACCATTTCACCGTCACGCTGCCGCTCGCGGGCGTGTACTTGGCCGCGTTGGATATGAGATTCGACGCGATGGAATGCAGTTCGCGCTCGCTGCCCAGCACTGCCTGCGCGGAATCGATTTCGAGCCGGAACTGCGGCGACGATGCGGACGCGATCTGCGCCTCGTGCACCAGGTCCGTCAGCAACTGGCGCATGTCGACCGGCGCCATCGGCGCTTCCTCCGAACCCGCTTCGAGTCGCGACAACTCCAGCAGGTCTTCGACGATCTCGCGCATGCGATCGGCCTGGCGTCGCATGTCGGCGACCGGTTCGCGCCACGGCGCGGCAAGCTCCGGATCCTCCGCGAGCTGCTCCAGGTAACCCGCGATGACGGTCAGCGGCGAACGCAGCTCATGCGAGGCATTGGCGACGAAATCCTTGCGCATCGCTTCAAGCCGCGCCTCGCGCGTGACATCCCGGACCAGCAGCAGCAACTGGCCGCCGGCCGGAATGGCGATCAGGGCCAGCCAGCGCTCCGCGTCCTGCAATCGCACGACCACACCGGCGGCGCCGCCGCTCCCGCGCATGTAACGCGAGAATTCCGGTTGCCGGATCAGGTTTTCGATCGGCATGCCGAGATCCGCCTTGCGCTGCAATCCCAGCAGGCGTGCGGCCGTGCGGTTGAACCAGAGGATTTCGCGGCCCGGCGAGAGCAGCACGACGCCGTCCGGCAACGCGGCGCTGAGACGGCGGAACTCGCGGAACAGCTGGGTCACGCGGCGCTTGTGAAACAGCTTGCGCCGGTAGATGCGCCCGATCAGCGCGACCACGTCGCCCCAGACGCCGCCGATGTCCGGCGGCTCCTCCTGCGAGCGGTGCCGCAGCCAGCGTTGCAGCCGGTAGAGGTTGGCGAACTGCCAGGCGAGCATGCCGCCGAGCACTGCGGTCAGCCACAGGGTGATTCCGCCAAAAATCAACCCGAGCACGACGGCCGCGATGACCGCGAGCGCGAGGCGGGCAAGCGCGAAGGACCAGGCTGGCGACATGGATCAGTCCCCCTGCGCCGAGAAGCGGTAGCCGGCGCCGCGCACGGTCTGCACCAGGCGGTCGTGGCCACTGGCTTCGAGCGCCTTGCGCAGGCGCCGGATGTGCACGTCCACGGTGCGCTCCTCGACATACACGTTGCCGCCCCAGACGCGGTCCAGCAGCTGGCCGCGTGAATAGACGCGATCCGGATGCGTCATCAGGAAGGCCAGCAGCCGGTACTCGGTCGGGCCGAGGTTGACGTTCCGGCCGGACGCGAGCACCCGGTGGCCCGCCTGGTCGAGCGTCAGGCCGTCGAACGCGACGCGTTCCTCCGCGCCGGCCGGCGCGCTGCGCCGCAGCACGGCCTGGATCCGCGCAATCAGTTCGCGGGCCGAGAACGGCTTCGTCAGATAGTCGTCCGCCCCGCCCTCGAGACCGGCCACCTTGTCCGTCTCTGCGGCGCGCGCCGTCAGCATGATGATGGGGATGTCGCGGGTATTCGCGTCACGGCGCAGTTGCCGGGTCAGCTCGAGCCCGCTCATGTCGGGCAGCATCCAGTCCACCAGGATCAGGTCCGGTCGGCGGTCGCCGATGCTGGCGAGCGCGGCCTGGCTGTGCTCGGCGGCCACGACCTGAAAACCGGCGCGCCGCAACCCGAATGCAATCAGGTCGCGGATCGACGGCTCGTCCTCAACGACCAGAATCCGGGTTTCCGCCATGCGTAGTCGGGCAGCGTGCCGGTTCATTGTGTCGGAATTATGACACCCGCCGCCTCAACGCCTGTGCACGACCTCGTTGCGCAGGTAAACGGGCACTGCGCGGCTCGCAGCGACACCCTTGCCCGCCTCGAGATCGAGCGCCGCAATCCGGGCGATGTCCGAGGCGCGCGGCAACAGGCTGGCGTCCAGGCCGGTCAGCCGCGACTGCAGCCGCGACCCGAGCGCCGGATAAGCCCCGAAGCCATGGCCGGCGGCGAACCAGGCCTTTCCTTCTGGCAACATGACGCCTTGCGGATCGGTGAGGTGTTCCTCCGTCACGGCGACCGGCGCGCCGCCACTGCAATCGAATGCGGCCCAGTAAACCTGCCCCATACGCGCATCCATGCAGGCAAGGACCCGGTGATTGCCCGAGGAACGGGCGCCAGCCGCCGCGAGGGCCGCAAGGTCGCTGACCGGCAGCACCGGCCTGCCGATGCCGGCGGCGAGCCCCTGTGCCACGCCCGCCGCGATGCGAAGGCCGGTGAATCCGCCAGGGCCGCGTCCGAAAGCGATCGCGTCAAGTTCCCGTACCGAAATGCCCGCTTCAACGAGTAATTCGTCGGCCATCGGCAGCAGGCGCGCGGCATGCCCGCGACCGATGACTTCAAAGCGCCCGGTGATGACGCCATCGCGCAAGAATGCCGCGGAACAAGCCTCGGTCGCCGTATCGAGGGCGAGCAGCTTCATGCCTCGCGCGCCTCGGGCAGTGCGAGGCCCGCCTCGGCGATGCGCCGGCGCAGGAACTTCGCAGCCTCGTTCGACTCGGTCACGACGCGCGCCGGCGGCAGCGCGCCCAGGAACATCGCGCCATAACCGCGGGTCCGCAGCCGCGGATCGCAGATGGCAACGACGCCGAAATCCTCGCGGTCGCGGATCAGGCGGCCAAAGCCCTGCTTCAGCGCTAGCACCGCCTGCGGCAACTGGAAATCCCTGAACGGATTTCCGCCACGGCGCCGGATGCCCTCGAGGCGCGCCTTCAGCAAGGGATCCTCGGGCGCGGCGAACGGCAGCTTGTCGATCACGACGAGCGCGAGCGCATGCCCGCGCACGTCCACGCCCTCCCAGAAGCTGGCGGTCCCGAGCAGGACCGCGTTACCGAGTTCGCGGAAGCGCTTGAGCAACGATTCGCGCGGCGCCTCGCCCTGCACCAGCAGCGGATAGCGGCGCATGAAATCCGGAAGGTCCGCGAGGCTGCGCGCCGCTTCCCGCAGCGCCCGATGGCTCGTGAACAGGATGAAGCTGCGCCCGCCGGCGGCGTCGATCAGGGGTAGCGCAACCTCGAGCACGCGTTGCGTGTAATCGCGGCTGGCCGGATCCGGCAGGCCACCCGGCAGGTAGAGCATCGCCTGGCGTTCGAAGTCGAACGGGCTGTCGATGCGCACGGTCTGCGCCGTGGGCGCGCCGATGCGGCCGAGAAAATGCGAGAAGTCGTCGCCGACCGCGAGCGTCGCCGAGGTGAAGATCCAGGCACCGCCCTGCGCCTTCATCAATTCGCCCAGCCGGGTGGCCACCTCGAACGGCGTGTAGGACACGGTGAAGCCGCGGCCGGACACTTCGACCCAGCGCAGGCCGCTGTCGCTGCCGGCTTCCAGCAGCGCCTGAAGGGTCTCCACCAGCTTGGCCGCGCGCCGTGTGCACTGCCGCAACCCCGCGTCGTCCGGGTCCGCGGCGGCGAAATCCGGCCCGAGTGATTCCAGCATCTCACGCAACTGCTCGAGCGCCGCCAGGAATCCCTCCGGCAGCGCCTCCCAATCGATGCGATCACCGAGGCCCGCCATGGCGGTGATGGCGCCATTGATCGATGCCTCGATCGCGGCGAGGCGCTCGCGCGCGCCGCTCTGCGCCAGGCCGACGCGGGCGAGTTCCGCGAACGCGTCGCGCGCGAAGGCGCCGACCTGCCGGGAGGTCAGCGTGCGGCCGAAGAACTGCGCCGCGATCTCCGGAACCTGGTGCGCCTCGTCCAGGATCACGGCCTCGGTGCCCGGCAGCAACTCGCCGAAGCCCTCGTCCTTCAGCGCGAGGTCCGCGAGCAGCAGGTGGTGATTGACCACGACGATATCGGCCGCCTGCGCCTCGCGTCGCGCCGCGACCACGTGGCAGCGGGAGAATTCCGGGCACTCGTTGCCGAGGCAATTCTCGCGCGTCGAGGTCACCGCGGCCCAGGCCGGGTCCGTGTCGCGCAGGCTCTTCACCTCCGACAGGTCGCCGGTCGTGGTGCTGCGCGACCAGCGGCGGATGCGCGCGACCATC
This sequence comes from Steroidobacteraceae bacterium, assembly GCA_050179155.1. Taxonomy (GTDB): domain Bacteria; phylum Pseudomonadota; class Gammaproteobacteria; order Steroidobacterales; family Steroidobacteraceae; genus SCUD01. Next base: position 298,016 of record JBFXFJ010000002.1, on the reverse strand, counting down.
TTTCCATCCGGTGGCTCCAGGCCCGGCAGGCCAGGCATGCCTTCCGTCAGGTCCAGGCGATGCCGGCACAGGTAGTTCGCGCGCCCTTTCAGGAGCGCCACGCGCACCGGCCGGCCGAGCGCCTTCGAGACCGTGGGCAGGTCGCGGTGAAAAAGCTGGTCCTGCAGCGTGCGCGTCCCGGTCGAGATGATCACCTGCCGACCCGAAAGCAATGCCGGGACCAGGTAAGCAAAGGTCTTGCCGGTACCCGTGCCCGCCTCGATCGCCAGCGTGCCGCGGGTGTCGAGTGTCGCACCCACCCAATCCGCCATGACCTGCTGCTCGCGCCGCGATTCGAAGCCTTCGATCACGCGCGCGAGCGGGCCCTCGGGACCCAGCAACTTTGCGAAATGCCCGCGCGCGACCATCAGGGAAGCTCTGCACCGGTGGCGTGAGGCGCGTTGTGCGCGCGCCGCGCGGCCACCAGGCGCGACCGACGAAGTGTGGTGAATCCACATGAGGAGGGAGCAACGCCGTGGCCGCACGGCCCGCGCGCAACCCCCTGGGGCCGGGCGGATTTTCGATCGGGCGGCGTCTCTCGTCGCTCATGTATCACGATACACATCGCTCCTCGTTCCTTGCCGGATCGAAAATCCGCCACGGCCGCGCCCACGCCACCGGTGCAGAGCTTCCCTAGCAGTCTCCGGTCAATCCCTTTCGAGATCAACGGCTTTCGCGCGCGGCCTCACGCAGTTTCGGCCACATCCGGCGGCGCCTGCTTATAATCCGCCCTCCTGATCGCGAGGCAGGCATGGCGACCGCACCCAACCGTTTCCCATCTCCGGCAATGGCCCCCGCCGAATTGCGCCGCTGGGTCGAGCAGGTCGCCCTGCGCACCCGCCCCGAGCGTGTGCAGTGGTGCGACGGTTCCGACGAGGAATACGGCGAACTGATTCGCCGCATGCTGGCGGCCGGGGAACTGCACCGCCTGAATCCGGAGAAATTCCCGGGCTGCTACCTGCACCGTTCGCATCCCTCGGACGTTGCCCGCGTCGAGCACCTGACCTTCGTCTGCACGAACTCCGAGGCCGATGCCGGCCCGAACAATCCGTGGATGGCGCCCGACGAGGCGCGCCGCAAGATGGATGCCCTGTTCGACGGCTGCATGCGCGGGCGCACGATGTACGTGATCCCGTACTGCATGGGCCCGATCGATTCGCCCTACTCGCGTTGTGGCGTCGAGATCACCGACAGCGCCTATGTCGCCGCCAACATGCGACTGATGACGCGCATGGGCGAGGCTGCGCTCGCGCGCATCGCCGGCGAAGGCACGTTCGTCAAGGGACTGCACTCGATCGGCGAACTCGATCCGGATCGCCGGTTCATCGTGCACTTCCCGGAAGCGCTCGAGATCCAGAGCTACGGTTCCGGCTACGGCGGCAACGCGCTGCTCGGCAAGAAGTGCCATGCGCTGCGCATCGCCAGCTGGCAGGCGCGCGAGGAGGGCTGGCTCGCCGAGCACATGATGATCGTGGGGATCGAGAATCCCGCCGGCGAGACGCACTACGTCGCCTGCGCGTTTCCGTCCGCCTGCGGCAAGACCAACCTCGCGATGCTGATCCCGCCGGCTGCCATGCCCGGCTGGAAGGTCTGGACCGTCGGCGACGACATCGGCTGGTTGCACCCGGGGCCGGACGGCCGGCTGTGGGCCATCAATCCCGAGGCCGGCTACTTCGGCGTCGTGCCGGGCACGAATGCGAAGACCAATCGCCATGCCTACGAGATGATCCGCCGCGACACGATCTTCACCAACGTCGGCCTCACCGCGGACGGGGAGCCCTGGTGGGAAGGACTCGACGAGGGCGTGCCGGTGACGGACTGGCAGGGCCGCCCCTACACCCCCGGTCATGGCCCGGCGGCCCACCCGAATTCGCGTTTCACCGTGTCGGCGCGGCAGAACCCGAGCTATTCACCGATGGCCGACGCGCCGCAAGGCGTGCCGATCACCGCCATCGTATTCGGCGGCCGCCGGCGTACGCTCGCGCCGCTCGTCTACCAGGCGCGCGACTGGTCCCACGGTGTGCTGGTCGGCGCCGGCATGGCCTCCGAGACGACCGCCGCTGCTGCCGGCGATGTCGGTGTCGTGCGCCGCGACCCGATGGCGATGAAGCCCTTTGCCGGCTACAACTTCGGCGACTACTGGAACCACTGGTTCGCGATCGGCGACCGCGTGCCGAAACTGCCGGGCGTATTTCACGTCAACTGGTTCCGCCGCGACGCCCAGGGCCGTTTCCTGTGGCCGGGCTACGGCGAAAACCTGCGGGTGCTGGCCTGGATCATCGCCCGCAGCACCGGGCAGGCCGACGCGGTGGACACCCCGATCGGCGCAGTGCCGAAGCGCGACTCGCTCGATCTCGCCGGGCTCGCGCTCGACGAAGCGACGGTTGCCGAACTGCTGGCGGTCGATCACGCGGCATGGCGGCAGGAGGCCGCAGAAATCGGCCGTTACTTCGGGACGTTCGGATCGCGCCTGCCGGAACGGCTGCGTCACCAACTCGACTTGCTGAACGCGCGCCTCGCCTAAAAGGGGACGCAAGAGGGGACGCACCCCTTTTAGGCCGCAGGCGCTTCGAGCGCCGGCCCTTCCTCGCAGGTGAATTCGACCGTGTGATAGGACTGCGGCTCGGGCACGCGGCCGAGCCCGATCACGCCGCTGCCTTTCAGCGGGATCGCATCGCGCCGCACGAAGGCGTCGTCCCCGTTCTCGCCCTGCACGAACGAGCCATTGGTGCTCTGGTCGACGAGCATGAAGCGGTTCTTGCCCGCCTCGATGCGCGCGTGCAGCCGCGACACCAGGTTGCCCTTGATCACCAGGTCATTCTCCTGGCCGCGCCCGAGGGTCGCGTAGGTGCGGTCGCGATGATCGAGCACGAGTTCGGTGCCGAGGTAGCGCAGCCGGATCCGGAATTCCTTGTGCAGCTCGCTGATGGTTGCGATAGCCGGCAGCATGCTGGTGGTCTCGCCATGCTGCCAGAGCACCTCGTAAATCGTGACCTCGCCGTGCTGGCCGCGCGGGACCGCCACGTCCACCCGGCGGGCAATGGCGCGCCACTCCTCGGCCAGGCGCCCGTAGATGGAATCCGTGATGATGATCTGCCCGGCCTTGGCCTGGCTGGTCATCCGGTTGGCCGTGTGCACCGCCGCACCGAACACGTCGCGGGTCTCGAGCACCACCGGCCCGAAATGGCAGCCGATGCGGATCGCAATGTGCTGCCCCTCGACCTCCAGGTCCGGGTGCCCGGAGATTGCCGCCTGCATCTCGACCGCAGCATCCATTGCGGCATCGCAGTCGCTGAAGGTCGCGAGGATCTCGTCGCCCATCGTCTTGACCACGGTGCCGCCATGCTGCTCGGTCGCGCGCCGCATGATGTCGATGCACGCGGAGACCTTGTCGCGCGCCGCGATGTCGCCCAGCACCTCGAACAGGCGCGTGCTGCCGACGACGTCGGCGAAGAGGATCGCGAGTTCCTGTTCCTGGCCCATGGGAATACTGGCAGCCCGCCGCCGGTTACATAATTCGGATTATAGGCAGGAAACGGACCACGCGCCGCAACCCGCGCGCGGCCATGCTGGGCCGCAGTTCCGCAGGGAGGCGGACCATGGCCCTCAGTATTGATTTCGCGACCGCCGGCATCCTGCGGCACATCGTCGCGCAGGCCCGCGGCCGCCAGCCGCTGTTCGCCGACCCGGCTGCGCGCGCGCGGGCCCAGCGGCAGCTCGCGGACAGTTGCGTGCGGCATCACCTGCGCTGCCTGGTCTGGTGCGTCACCGACCGCTGCCTGCACGCCGTGATGCAGGGCGCGCCCGCCTCGATCACGCTCGCCACCCACGAAATGATCGGCTCGCGCCTGCGCTGCGGGCACTGGCTGTCGACCGTCGTCAACCGGGACATCTACCTGCTCGAAGTCGCACGTCACGCCCTGCTCGCGCCCGTGCGCGCCGGGTTCTGCCGCCAGCCCACCGACTGGCCGTTCTCGAGCGCTCGCGAACTGCTGGGACTGCGCCCCGCCCCGCCGTGGCTCGATCCGCTGCCGCTCTACGACCTGCTCGGCCCTCGCGACGGCAAGGGCGCCACGCGACTGCGGCAGTTCATGGCGGCGCGTTAGCGGCGCGCAGCGCCGCCGCGATCAATGCCGGCGTCGCGCCCGGCCGGTTGATGCCGTCGCTGAGCGCGCGCCGCCAGGCGCGCGCGCCGGTGCGGCCGTTGAGCAGGCCGAGCATGTGCCGGGTAATGGCGCGCAATGGCGTCCCGGCGGCCACCTGGCGTTCGGCGTAGCTCGTCATGCCCGCGACGATGCTTTCGACGTCCGGCGTCCGGAAGCCGTCATCGTGTACCGCGCGATGCAGGGCCGGCAGCAGGAACGGGTTGTGGTACGCCTCGCGGCCGAGCATCACGCCGTCCACCTGCTCGAGTTGCCGGGTCACCTGCGGCACCGTGCGCAGTCCGCCGTTGGCGACGACCGTCAATTCCGGAAACTCCTGCTTGACGCGCCAGGCGCGCGCGTATTCGAGCGGCGGCACTTCGCGGTTCTGCTTCGGGCTCAGCCCTTTCAGCACCGCCTTGCGGGCATGGACGATGACGGTCCGGCAGCCGGCATCCGCGACCGCCGCCACGAACTCGCGCAGGAATTCCCAGTCGTCGTGGTCATCGACGCCGATCCGGCACTTGACGGTCACCGGGACCGTGACGGCGGCCTGCATTGCCCGCACGCAATCGCCAACCTGCCGCGGCCGCAGCATCAGGCAGGCCCCGAATGTCGCGTTCTGCACGCGGTCACTGGGGCAGCCGACATTCAGGTTGACTTCGTCGTAGCCGTACGAGGCGCCGATGGCGGCGGCATCCGCGAGCATTCCGGGAACCGAACCGCCGAGTTGCAGCGCCACCGGATGCTCGGCGGGGTCGAAACCGAGTAGGCGCCCAGGCTCGCCGCGCACGATCGCCTGCGCGACGATCATCTCCGTGTAGAGCCGCACCCGCGGGGAAAACAGGCGCAGGAAGTACCGGCAGTGCCGGTCGGTCCAGTCCATCATGGGCGCGACTGAGATCCGGCGATCGATCAAGGCGCGGCTTTCCTCAACGGAGATGCCTGTTGTTCCGGCATTTTCCACTTGTGGCGTTTCTGCGTTCACTTACGGTACTTGCGTTGCGGCCTTGAGCTCTCCAATTCTCATCGACTTTGGTTACTGCTTCCGCACCCACTTCGCCGAGCGTCCCTTGCCAGTGGACGCGATCAGCCCCTCCCGACTCATCTCTCGTAACACAAGCCGAACGGTTTGCCGGGAAACGTTGGGGCAATCCCCTTCGATTTCGGAGATCGAGAACGGCACCTGCTTTGCCAGCACGACCGCTCTCACCTGCTCCGACTTGGTACCCTTGCGCTTCCTAACCTCTTCGACGCGCTCTTCGAATTCGCGATACGCGCGGAGCAACACGCCCCAAAAGTAGTTCAGCCAGGGGTTCGGATCGTGCCGGCCTTCATGCCAGCCCTGCGAGCTGGCCTCCAGCGTCTCGTAGTAGCCTTCTTTCGTCTGCTCGTACACGCGCTCGATACTGATGTGTCGGCCTACTTCATAGCTGAAGTGGTACAGCAGCATCAATGTCAGCAGCCGCGCCATGCGGCCGTTGCCGTCCGTGAACGGATGGATGCACAGGAAATCCAGGATCGCGAGCGGCACGACGATCAAGGAATCCAGCTTGGGCATCTGCACGGCCGAGGCGTAATTGGTCGCGAGCTTTTCCACCGCCATCGGCGTCAGGTGCGCCGGTACCGGCTTGAACCGTACGCGGGAGGTGCCATCGGGCCGACGCTCGACGATGTCGTTGTCGGTGGATTTCCAGCGCCCGCCCGGATTCGGCATGTACTGGTAGAGCATGCCGTGCAGCTGCAGGAGCACGTTTGGGGTGAACGCCATCTCCCGCCCGGAATCGTGGATCAGCGCCAAGGCATCGCGGTACCCGGCGACTTGCTGTTCCGAACGGTTGCGGGGCTGGGCCTGGTGGACGACGAGCCGCCGGATGCGGTCCGGGGGCACGTTCACGCCCTCCAGGCGGTTCGAGGACTCGGTGGATTCGATCTTGGCGACCTCCAGCAGCCCTGCGAGGACTTCCGGGGCCTGCCGGTAGAAAAGCTCCTGCCGGCCCCTGAATTCGCCCACGGCCCGCAGCGTGGCGGCCTGCTCGGCGTCGAACCGGAGTGCGGTCAGGAATTGCGCGGTCAGGGAATGCACGCTCGCCCTCGGAGTCGCCGAAATGGGGTAATCATAACCCTAAATAGGGTTAAATTTACACGATAACCCTATTTATTGGCTACGGATCACCTCGTTGGGGCAAGCAACGGCTGTCGCCGGAGATCCCCCCATGCGCTCGGTCAGAGCCAGTGCCATCCATTCGCGCTCCGTCCGGGGCGGCGGCATGCCCGCAATGAAACGCTCGACCTCGTCCGCAAGCCCTGCTCTGCCCTCCGCACGAAGGGCTTCCTGGACTCCCAACCAGTGCCGAATCACGTCTCGGCGGGTATCGAGAATCCGGTTCTTGCCCGGCTCGACCCGCATATTGCGGGCATGCAGCACTGCCGCAATGGATTCTGCGCGCGCGCGCATGTGAGTAGACCGACCTGCGCGCATCGCCCGATAGATGCCGTCGCTCTTCTGAGGCTTGGTCACGCCCCGTACCGCCCTGACGTGAATTGCATCCGGCCGCCCCTCTTCCAAGCCGATAATGCAATTGGTGTCCAATACGAGTCTTGGCGCCTGTTCGCCTACACTCATCGCGTCCTCCCTGCTGCCAAGTCACTTCTGGACAGTTCATCACGTTTTCACATTACGCGTAGTCGACATATGTGTCGATTACTCGTAATATCGATACCCATGTGGAATGAGCGCCAGACCATCGAGATCTTCCACCTGCTGTTCCTGCGGGCCTTCGGCGCGCGCGTGGACAAAGCCCTCTTTGCCCTCAAGGGCGGCTGCAACCTGCGGTTCTTCCTGAAAAGCATCCGCTACTCGGAAGACATGGATCTGGACATCCAAACAATGTCCATTGGCACCCTCCAGAAGAACGTTAATCGTCTCCTGGCGGAGCCAGCTTTCGCGCAGGGGCTGCGAGCGCATGGCATCGAATTGCTCAAAACCGCCCAACCGAAGCAGACCCAGACAACGCAGCGATGGAAACTGACCCTTCGTGAGGCGGAATCCGGCGCCGAGATGCCGACAAAGATCGAGTTCTCGCGCCGAGGCCTGGGCGATGAGAAGACCGTGGAATCCGTGGACGCGGGAATCATCCGGACCTACCGACTCTATCCAGTGATCGTGCAGCACTACACCGTGCATGCCGCGTTGGCCCAGAAGGTTTCAGCTTTGGCTTTGCGCGAACAGGTCCAGTCCCGGGATGTCTTCGATCTGAAACTGTTGATGGACGCAGGAGGAGCCGAGCAGCCGCTCCCTGCTGCAGCCGCTGCAAACCTGACTGCCGCGATCGACAATGCACTGGCGGTGGACTACGACGCGTTCGCTGGCCAGGTTCTCGCCTATCTGGAGCCTGAGTATCAGGATCATTACGGGAATAAGCAGGCTTGGAACGAGCTGCAGGAGCAAGTCGTCAACGGTCTGGAGGCCCTGCGGCAATGAAACAGATCGAAGCCCTGCAGCGACTGCGGAAACTCGCAACGCCGGCCGTTGAATCACGCGACGTCGCCGCGCTGTTGCAAGTCTCCGCGAGCAACGCGACGACGATACTCAGACGCCTTGCTGCCGAAGGGATGATCATCCACCTGAGTCGCGGCCGATGGTTATTGAATACGAAGATCGATCGCCTGACATTGCCTGAGCTGATTTCGGCCCCCTACCCGGCTTACATCTCCCTGCAATCGGCGTTGTTTCATCACGGAATGATCGAGCAGATCCCCTCGGTCATCTATGCCGTCACGCCGGCGCGACCACGTCGCCTACAGACACCGCTGGGCACGATCTCGTATCACCGCATGCCACCTGAACTATTCAAAGGCTACGAATTGTTGTCGGGCTCGGATGCCAAGATCGCGACTGCGGAGAAAGCAATATTCGACCTGGTCTATCTCGCACCTGGAAGATCGCGCGTGTTCTCGAAGCTTCCCGAATTGACGATTCCACCCCGCTTTCAGTGGAAGCGCCTGAAGGAATACACGGAACTGGTCAAGTCGCCAGGTCGGCGGGCGTATATCGCCGAGCGGATCAGGGCATTGAGATCGACTCTCTGAATAGGCTACTTTCGCACACTGCGGTGCGGCCACAAACATGACGAACATCCAACGGCCAACAGCAGGAAGGAAGAAGAAGACATCGCCTGAAAGATCCCGGCTGAAGGCCCTGATCGCGGAAGCCACTGTCGACGCGTACAACGAGTCAGAACAGCGCATGGGCTTCTACACGATGCTTGAAGAACATCTCGACTTGCCGTTCGAAGCGACAGTTCTCGGAGTAGATAATGGATTGATGCCTATCGCCGCTGGAGCAGACCCCGATGAGCGAATTTCAATACTACGAGTTCGTTGCGATCGATCGTCCTCTGAGCCTGGCTGTCCAGAAGAAGCTCCGGGCCATAACAAGCCGCGCAACCATTAGCGCCAATCGCCTCGTCAACACCTACGAATGGGGCGACTTCAAGGGCGACCCGCATGCGCTGGTCACCCAGCATTTCGATGCGTTTCTCTACTACGCAAGTTGGGGTACCCGGCAGCTCATGCTGCGGGTTCCTGTTGCAAAGCTGGATGCGAAGATCGCTCTCCAGTACTGTGCGCGACGCCTGACCCGATCTCGTGGCGACCCAAGCGTCGCTACGGTCTCGGTGAACAAGACCCATCTCGTGTTCAGCTGGTGGTCTGAAAGCGACGATGCCGATGACCAGGACGATGTCGTGGGCAGCTCGCTCGGCGCGCTGACGCCGATCCGCAATGAACTGATGTCCGGCGACTATCGGGTGCTATATCTGACGTGGTTATTGCGGCTGCAGGCAGGAGAGCTCCACATTGCCGACACGAAACCGGTGCGCCCACCCAACATGAAGCGCATGACCGGCTCGCAGATGGCACTTGCCGAATTCCTGCGGCTCGATCGTTCAGGCTCATGACCGCGCGATGCCCTGTTCCCGGCTACTCGATAGCGTAGCCGAGCGCCCGATACCCCGTCGCCCGCTTTGCTGCCATTCGAGCCAGGACTGGAACGGCAGAATCAACATAGTCGTAGACGATGACTTCGCGCTTGCTGTCGTGGTCGCGGTGCAGACGGCCGACGTACTGCGCCAATGTGCCCTTCCAGGAAATCGGCATGAGCAGAAACAGTGTGTCGAATCGGGGATCGTCGAACCCCTCCCCCAGAAATTGTCCGGTTGCCAACACGAGTCGTTCAGCCTCCGACGAAGCCTGCAGTGCTTCTTTCGCCACCCGACGCTGGGCAGTCGACAAGCCGCCGTGGAGCACGATCAGATTCCTGGTAAACAGCGCGAATCTGCCTTGCAACAGTTCGAGATGGTCGCGTCGTCCGGTCAGGATCAATGGGCAGCGGCCCGCTTCGAGAGACGCCAGAACATCGTCAAAGATTGCGGCGTTGCGCGCCTCGTCCTGTGCCAATGCGGCATACAACGCCGGCATCGAGACACGGTGGCCGTCCATGGTGCCGGGTAGAACGAACTCCGTACTCCGCATGCGTACCCTGTGTTCGAATGCTCGCTGTGCCGCTTGAAGCTTTGCGCTGACCCGATGCCGTACCGGGCCGCACTGCATGTGGATGATCGGATGGTGTCCGTCCTTGCGTGTGACCGTGGCAGAAAGGCCCAGCACATAGCGCGCTTTCGAGCGTCTCGCCACAAGCTCAAAGCTCGCCGCCGAAAGATGATGGCACTCATCGACGATCAGATGTCCATATCCGGCTATCAAGTCCGACACTTCACCCTTACGCACCAGGCTCTGGATCACGGCGACGTCAATGGATCCTGTCGGCTTGCGCTTTCCGCCGCCAATGACGCCGATTTGATCGGCATCGATCGACAAGAACTGCTTCAGGCGCTCCACCCATTGCGTCAGCAGCTCCCTGCGATGAACGAGAACCAACGTACTGCGCTGACGGTAGGCAATCATGGCTGCCGCGACCACCGTCTTCCCGAACGCTGTTGTCGCGGCCAGCACCCCGCAGTCATGCGGCACCAGGGCGCCGACGGCGAATTGCTGTTCAGGGCGCAAAATGCCCGTGAACTGACAGGCAACTGCGACGCCAAGATCGCGCTGATCATCCACATCCACTCTCACGCCATGTGCTTTCATGAGCTCGAGGACTTCTTCCAAACATCCTCGTGGCAATTCCACGTGCCGGCGATGGAGCGAAGCACAGGACACGATGCGCGGCTTGTCGTGCGTCGTAAGTCGCATCGCCTGTGCACGATAGAACTCCGGATTCTGGAATGCCGCGAGCCTCACCATCCGAGCCACCATCGAAGGTGGCAGGGCCAGGCGGTCGACGTAGATACCATCCGCCAACGTAATCCTGAGTCGATCCGGCAGCGGATCTGCCAGGAGCGCGGGTATTTTCTGTCGTGAAGGCGGCCTGCACCACGGCTCGTCTCCATCGTCATCTTCCAGCGGCATGCGTACGCCGAGCACCCGATCTTTTGTCTGGGCATCATTCACGAGTGCGTTGACCTCCCGAGGCGAGAGGCGCGGAAGCGATGCGAGAAACGCCCACTGGTCGGCAAACGGCTGCAGCCGCTCGTCCACGAAGACACTGTTGCCGTACTCACGGGCCGGACGTTGCAGCGGCAACGCGATCAAGTTGCCGAAGCCGCCGTGTGGCATTACGTCCTGGCTCGGAAACATGCGGTCATAGGATGGAAACCCAATCTCAGGCCGACGTTCCATCGTCTGCGTCAGCAGGCTTGCACCGAGCAGGCGCGCCTCGCGCGCCGGCACCGGCTGTGAGAAGAAGATCCAGACATGGCCGCCTTCCCCGGATCTCGATCGCTCGATCGCCACCGGAACGCCGTTGACCCGGCAAGTCTCGAAGAACGCCAGCGCGTCCGCACTCCACTCCTCGCCGTCGAAGTCCACCGCCAGAAACCAACATGTATCGTTTGCGAGAAGCGGGTAAACGCCACATACATAGGGCGCGTTAACTCGCCCTGCTGCGGCCTTGCCGCGCAGATGCGACGCGATGATGACGTCTGAAATCGGGATGAATGCCTGATTGGGGCACTCGCCACATTTCACTCGGGGCTTGTCGCAAACCCCTCGCACCCACTCGTTTCGGCAGGCCGGCGCATAACCAGATCGCCCGGTGCCGGAATTCTCCCAGCGGACTGGAAAGACATCCGTGCGTCCGGAAAACAGCTTGCGGAACAGATTCACCTTCTCGGAGGACGGCGAGGCAGCTGTGACCTCGGCGGGCGATATCGACGTCGATGGTCGCACCGCCGGCGGCTCAAGACGCTCGATTCGTCGCTTCAGGGCACGAGACTGTTCCTCGAGTGCTGCCAACTGCGCTCGAAGAAGTGCGCTGTCCTCCGGGCCATCCTCCATATCGCCGAGAATAGGCCGATCCGTGCCGTGGTGGAATTGTCGCCTTGGCATGCTGCTGACGCCCACCATTGATCTGTAGTACTTTGCATTACGTGGGCGCGATTACACTTCACGTACCGGACGATGTGGACCGGGCGCTGCAACGCCAGAGCGCCGCGCTTGGGATTTCCAAGAGCGACCTCGCGTGTGAGGCGCTGAAGCGTTATCTGCGGGTCACAGAATTTCGCTCGCTGCGGACCCAGCTGGTGGCCCGCGCGCAGGCCAGCGGGATCAGCACCGACGAAGATGTATTCGAAGTCCTCAAGAAGACGTGAGGATTGCGCTCGACTCTTCTGTTCTCATTGCGGCGAACATCAGCCGCGCTGGCAACTGCGCCGAGCTGCTTGAAGACTTATTGCTGCACCATGAACTGGTGATTTCCGACTTCATCCTTGAAGAGCTGAATCGAAAACTCATCGAGAAGTTCCACTTCCCGCCGCGCGAGGTCGATCAGGTCGTTTCCTTCCTGCGATGCGTGGGCACAATCGTTGTGCCCGCCGACCTTCCGGCGGACCTGTGCCATGATCCTGAGGACATACAAGTACTGGGTACCGCGGTTGCCGGAAAATGCGCGCTGCTGATCAGCGTCGACCGCGATCTTCTCGACTTGCAGACTGTCCAGGAAATTCCGATTGTCCGGCCTGGTGAATTCTGGCGGCGAACGTCTGAGGAGACGTAAAGGAGACAAGCCTTCTCAGCGGACGCCAAACTATTGATGAACAAAACGATTTAGAGATCGTCGGTCCAGTCCATCATCGGGGCGACGGACAGCTTCCAGTCCTGCGTGGCATCGGTCATGGCGGCTTTCGGCGATGATAGCAACGAGTCAGGAGCCGACATGAACGGAAATACGCCAGCCTGTGTGGTGGTCGCCGACCAGGGAGAAGCCCGCCTCTACCGGATGCTGCCGCCGGCATCGCTGCGCCTGATCGGCCGGCATGAAAACCTCGCCGCGCACCTGCACGACCGCGACCTGAAATCGGACCGGCCCGGTCGCGTCTACAACCGCGCGGCGGCTCCCGGTAGCCGGCGCGGTGCCACGGCACACCACGCGACCGGTGGCGAGCGCACTCCCCGCCGCCAGCTCGCGACGGTCTTCGCGCGGCAGATCGCCGGCGAGATCAAGGCCGCCGCGAAAGCGAAGGCCTTCGACCGCCTGATCCTGGTCGCCGAGCCCCGGTTCCTCGGCACGCTGCGCCGGGCGCTGCCCGCCGCGATGCGGGCGAAAGTCACGGTCCAGATCGCCAAGGACCTGATGCATCTGCCCGCCGCGCAGTTACGCATCCGCGTCGCGGCCGCCACCAAGGGATCGCTCTGACCCGGACGGCGTCCTCATGAGCACCCCGGATCTGCCGACGCTGTCGCGATTCGTGTGGGAGACGAGATACCGCGATCCGGACGCGCGTCCGGCCGAGGCGGACATCACGGACACCTGGCGCCGTGTCGCAGCCGCGGTCGCGTCGGTCGAGGGCGATGCGGCGGCCAGGCAGCGCGAGTTCCTCGATCTCCTGTCCGGATATCGCTTCCTGCCCGCGGGCCGGATCCTGGCGGGCGCCGGAAGCGCGCGCCACGTGACCCTCTTCAGCTGTTTCGTGATGGGCGCCATCGAGGACTCCATCGAGGGCATCTTCGACGCGCTGAAGGAAGGCGCGCTGACGATGCAGCGTGGCGGCGGCATCGGTTATGACTTCTCCACGCTGCGCCCGCGCGGCGGCCGCGCGCGGGCGACCGGTATGACCGCCTCGGGTCCCGTGTCATTCCTCGGGATGTGGGATGCGATGTGCACGACGATGCTGTCCACCGGCGTGCGGCGCGGCGCCATGATGGCGACGCTGCGCTGCGATCACCCGGACGTCGTGGAATTCATCGACGCCAAGCGCGAGCCCGGGGCGCTGCGCAATTTCAACCTGTCGGTGCTGGTGAGTGATGCGTTCATGCGCGCGCTCGACGACGATGCGCCGTGGCGGCTCGCCTTCCCTGCCCCGCCGGCGGCCGCGATCGTCGAGAGAACGATCAGCGCGCGGGAATTGTGGGAACGCCTGTGCGCGAGCGCCCATGCCTCGGCAGAACCGGGCGTGCTGTTCATCGATCGCATCAATGCCTGGAACAACCTCGGGTATTGCGAAACGCTCAGCGCGACCAACCCCTGCGGTGAAGAGCCGCTGCCGCCCTACGGCGCCTGCAACCTGGGCTCCATCAACCTGGCCGCGTTTGTCCGCGAGCCGTTTGCGGCGGGCGCGGCACTCGATGATGCCGCGATCGCCGAGACCGCTGCGAGCGCCGTGCGGTTTCTCGATGACGTCATCGACATTTCGCATTTTCCGCTGCCGCAGCAGCGTGCCCAGGCGCATCGCGCTCGGCGCATCGGGCTCGGCATGACGGGCCTGGGTGATGCGCTCGCGATGCTGGGCCTGCGCTACGACAGCGAGGCCGCGCGGCAGGCTGCGGCGAGAGCCATGCAGACGATCCGCGACGCGGCTTACCGGACGTCGGTTGAGCTCGCCGCGGAGCGAGGATCGTTTCCCGCGTTTCTCGCGGACGCTTACCTGGAACGCCCGTTCATCCGGGCGCTGCCGGATGACATTCGCACCGGAATCCGTAATCACGGCATCCGCAACAGCCACCTGACGGCACTGGCGCCAGCCGGCAGCATCAGCGTGCTCGCCGGCAACGTCAGTAGCGGCATCGAGCCGATATTCCAGCTGGAGGGCAAACGTCGGATTATCGGCGCTGGCGGCGAGCCGCAGTCGCTGGTGGCTCAGGATCATGCCTGGTCGGCATGGCAGGCGCGCCGCGCTGGCGTGCCGCTGCCGGACAGTTTCGTCACGGCGCGGGATGTGTCGGCGCGAGACCAGCTCGCAATGCAGGCGGCGTTGCAGCCTTTCGTGGACGGCGCGATCTCAAAGACGGTGGCGCTGCCCGACGATTTTCCCGAAACCGGCGTGCCGGAATTGTTCCGCACCGCCTACCGCCTCGGCCTCAAGGGCTGCACAATTCACCGCGCGCAGGCGCGCGCGGGCGTCATTACGAAATAGTCTTCGACACCGGCGAGGTGTTGACGCTTTCGGCGCCCGTCGAGTCGTAAGCGCTGATGACGAAGAAGTAGTTCGCGGGCGACAGGCCTTCCACCACGGCGCTGGTCAGGCCGCCGTTAGGGATGGCGATCATGTTGGGATAGCTGCCGGACGACGTGCCATAGCGGATGCGGTAACCGGCCAGGTTGGTCAGCGCGGTGCCGTCGGTCCGCGTCGTCGGCGGCTGCCAGGACAGTGTCGCGCTGCCCGTCGCCACCTGCTGGACGGTGATCGAGAATGCCGGCATGGCGGTTGTCGCAACACCGTCGCTGACACGGATCGTGATGCTCGAATAGGTTCCAGCCGTGCCGGCGCCCGGCGTTCCACTCAGGGACCCGTTCGCCGCATTGAACGCGGCCCAGGCCGGGCGGTTGGTGATGCTGAAAGACAGCGAATTGCCGTCGGCATCGGCGGCGCCTGGCGTGAACGCATAGGCCTGCCCTTCGAGTGCCGAGGTCGGCGGCGAACCCGAGATGGTCGGCGCGCGATTGCCCTGCGTGACCGTGATGCTGAATGGCGCGAGCGCGGCGCTCGCCTGGCCGTCGCTGACACTGATGCGGATCTCGACGTACTCGCCGACCGCCGAAGACGTCGGAGTCCCGGTCAGGCGTCCTGTCGAGGTGCTGAATGACGCCCAGGCGGGCCGGTTGACGATGGCGAAACTCAGCGTATTGCCGTCCGGATCGGACGCGACCGGCGTGAACAAGTAGCCCTGCCCGGTTGTCACCGAAGTTGCCGGCGTTCCGGAGATCGACGGCGCGCGATTGCTGGTAGTGGACGGAGCCGCGCAGTTGTCGCGCATCCGGCGCGACTTGCAGTTGTCCCTTGCCGCTTCGGCGGTGGGCACGAATACCAGGAACGATGCGAACAGTGCAATTGCGGCGCAGACAGGCGCGGCGAATGCCGACGTAGCATGCTTTCTCAAGTGGCAACCCCGCTATCGTGGGCCTCGTGGCCGACAGACCGGAAGCTTTGCGTCCCCGCCTTTCGACGGGTTTGCCGCGTTTCACTTCGAGTGCACTATTTGCGGGATTCAAGGCACGCACAACGGCGCGCAGTCGCCAGAGCGCGACATGGACATAATCGCCGACGGCTGTTACTTGCGGTGCGGAAACCCGCTGATGGCGGCCGGACGGCCACACAGGAATCCCTGCGCATAGCCGACGCCGATCTTGCGCAACACGTCGAGGACTTCGACGGTCTCGACGCGTTCCGCGACGGTCTCAATGCCGATGGCCTTGCCGATCTGCACGATCGCCTCGACCATGCTGCGATCGATCGCGTCGCTCGCCACGTTCTGCACGAACGCACCGTCGATCTTCAGGTAGTTCACCGGCAGGGTGCGCAGATAGTTGAACGACGACAGGCCGCTACCGAAGTCGTCGAGCGCGATCAGGCAACCACGGCTCGCCATTTCGCGCATCAGGTAACTCGCGTGGCCGAGATTGGTGATCGCCGCGGTCTCGGTTACCTCGAAGCACAGCACGCCCGGCGTCGGCTCGTGCGCCTCCAGCGATTCGACCAGGAATTCCAGGAAGCCGGGATCCGACAACGTTGTGCCAGACAGGTTGACCGCGACCGTGAAGGCCGCCTCCTCGATCCCGTCGCGCGTGGACGGCACGATGTCGCGCAGCACCTTCTCGACCACCCAGCGGTCGAGCGATGGCATCAGGTTGTAGCGTTCCGCCGCTGGGATGAATTCATCCGGCAGCACCATCTGGCCGTTCTCGTCGAGGAGCCGCAGCAGGAGTTCGTAGTGCGGCCGCGACTTCGAGGCTCCGCCCGCGATCCGCACGATCGGCTGGAACATGATGTCGAGCCGGCCCTCGTCGCGGGCGTTCGTGAGCCGCGACATCCAGCGCATCTCGCGATGCCGGGCCGAGGCGCTCGCCGGGTCGTACACCTGCACCCGGTTGCGGCCGCCATCCTTGGCCGAATAGCAGGCGATGTCGGCAGCCGACAGCAGCGTCGCGACGCTCTCGGTGTGCTGGTTGATCTCGACGATGCCGATGCTGGCGCCGATTTGCATCGTGTTCGTGCCCCACTGGAAGCGCAGGTCGTGGATCGCCTGGCGCAGCGAGTCGGCGATGCGCAGCGCCTGCTCCGGCGTGCAGTGCTCGAGCAGCACGCCGAACTCGTCGCCGCCGAGGCGCGCCAGCACGTCATTGGCCCGCACCCGGGTCTGCAGCAGGCCCGTGACCTGGCGCAGCAGCTGGTCGCCGGCCGGGTGGCCGCAGGTATCGTTCACGACCTTGAACTGGTCGAGGTCCACATAGATCATCGCGTGGCGCACGTGGCTGTCGGCGCGCGCCGATTCGATCGCGCTGCTCAGGCGGCTCTCGAATTCGCGCCGGTTGATCAGGCCGGTCAGCGCGTCGTGCGCCGCCTGGTAGGACAGGAGCCGCTTCATGCGGCGCTCGCGGCTGACGTCGCTGAAGACGATGACCGCGCCGGCGGTCTTGCCCGCGCGATCCCGGATCGGCGCGACCGTCGCCTGGATCGGGACTTCGAGCCCGCGCCGGCTGACCAGTGCGGTCTGGTCGGCAAGGTGCAGCGGTTCGCCGCTCGCCAGAGCAGACCGCACCGGGTCCTCGATCAACTCCTGCCCGCCGTCCGCCACCAGCTTGACGATCTCGGTCACGCTGCGGCCGCGGGCTTCCCCCGCCGACCAGCCGGTCATCTTCTCCGCGATCGGGTTGACGTAGTCCACCGTACCGGAGCGATCGGTCGTGATCACGGCGTCGGCGATGGACTGGAGCGTCACCTCGGCGCGCTCCTTTTCCTCGTAGAACTGCTGCTCGGCGCGCTTGCGCTCGGTGATGTCGGTGACCGTCCCCTCGAACCCGACCGGCAGCCCCTCGGCGTCGCGGTTGAGCCTGGCGTTCTCGGTGATCGTGATCACGCTGCCGTCGCGGCGCATGAGGTCGTACTCGGCCTCGACCAGTTCGCCGTCCCTGATCAACTGCTCGATCAATTGCCGGCGCTTGCCGGGATCGGCGTACAGCCGCTCGGTCGACCCGATCGCGCGCAATTCCTGCAGCGAAGCGTAGCCGAGCATCTCGATCAGCGCCGGATTGGCCGAGACCAGGTGGCCGTCCATGGTCACCTGGTACACGCCTTCGACGACATTCTCGAACAGGCCGCGGAACCGTTTCTCGCTCTCGCGCAGGGCGTCCTCCGAGACCCGCCGCTCGATGGCGATCTTCGCGAGCTGCGCCATGCGGCCGACCAGCTCGAGATCCCGGCGTGAGGGCATGCCCGTCCGTTTCAGGTACGCCGCAAAGGTGCCGAGGATCCGGCCGTCCGCGCCCAGGATCGGCGTGGACCAGCAGGCCTTGAGGCCGGCGCGTGTTGCGGCCTCGCGCCGGAATTCCCACAGCGCATCCTTGGAGATGTCCGGCACGATGATCTGGCGCTGCAGCGAAACCGCCGCGGCGCAGGAGCCGAAGCGTATCTCCGCGGGATAGTTGTCCATCAACGCGACGTACTCGCGCGGCAGGCTCTGCCCGACGACGTGGTACAGCGTGCGCCGGACCGGGTCATACATGCGGATGCAGCAGATCGCGTCCGGCAGCACTCGTTCGACCACCTCGGTGATCGCGCTCAGCGCGCCGGTCAGCGGCTCGCTCGAGGCGATTTTCTCGAGCGCGCGGCGCTCGCCGGCGGCGACCAGCTCCGACTGCTTGCGCTCGGTGATGTCGATGATGCTGGCGCGGATCAGGTTGCCGCTGGAGCTCGGCAAACGCACGAGCCGGACCTCGCAGGGAATGACCTTGCCGGTCGAGTCCTTGTGCAGCCACTCGAAGACCGGCGCGCCTCCCTTCAGCGCCTCCTGCACGTAGCCGCGCGTGACGCCGAACGAGGGCGTGCCGTCGGCCTGCAGGGACGGGCTAACGGCCTCCGGCCCGATGCGGAGCAGTTCCTCGCGGGTCAACTTGAAGAATTCCGCCGCGTTGTCGTTGCAGTCCACAAAGAGGCTGGAGTCGACATCCATGACGACCACGGCCTCCGGCGCGTTCTCAACCAGCACGCGGTAGCGCGCCTCGCTGTCCTTCAGTGCTTCTTCGGCCTTGGATCGTTCCGCCGTGTCGCGGACACAGACGATGTAGGTCGGCTGGCGCCGGTTCTGCATCAGGCTGACCAGGATCTCGGCCGGCATCAGTTCGCCGCGCCGGTGCTTCGCGACGACTTCGCGCGCGGCCAGGTCGAAGTGCGTATTCTCCTGCGCGGCCGCCAGTTTCGCGAGCTCGGACGCGACATCACCGCCCGGCGCCAGTTCCGGCAGCAGGGTGTCGAGCCGATCCGACAGCACGTCGCACTGGCGCACGCCGAAGAAGCGCTCCGCAGTGCGATTGAGGCTCTCGATGCGCCCGAGGTGGTCAACCGAGATGATGCCGTCCTTCACGTGGTCGAGGATGGCCTGTAGCTTGACCGCGCTCTCGCGCTCGAGCCGCTCGGTGATGGCGGTCGTCTCGTCGGACGCGAGGCGCATCACGGTTTCGAGACTGGTGCGATCGTTCTCGTAGGAGTCGTACTGGCGGCTGACAAACTCGATCAGCTTGCGCAGCCGGATCTTGCCGGAGGGATCGGCGGCTTCCAGCAACTGCTGCTCGAGCACCGGGTGAATATCGTCCGGGCCGCGTTCCCGTTCCGGCGCGGGTGCCGGGTGCGGCGGCGCGACGACGCCCGGCGGCGTGGCCACCTGCAATCGCACGACATTGCCTCGGCTTTTCTTCGGCACCCTGCCCCCAAACGCCATCCCGCCGCATCCAGTGGAATGCGACGTAATGCGGAGATGCTATGGGATCGATCCGGGCCCGAACGTGACGTCGTTCGCGGTTCGGCGGGGCCCACTCCGTGACACGTAACGCGATATCATGGCGCGCCCCCGCAGGACGCCCCACACTGCCCCGCAATGACAGAAACAGCCTATTTCTTGCCATTGGGCGATGAACGCCTGTTCGCCTTCCTGCACCGGCCGCCAGGCCCCTGCCGTGGCGGCGCCGTGCTGTGCGCCCCGCTCGCCGAGGAGAAACTCTGGTCGCACCGCGTGTTCGTCAGCTTCGCTCGCGACCTCGCCGCTCGCGGCTTGGCGGTGCTTCGATTTGACTATCGGGGCGAAGGCGACAGTGATCGGCCGTTTGAGCAAAGCGACCTCACGACGCGGCTCGAAGACACGGCCGCGGCGATCGAGGAGTTGAAGCGCCAGGTGCCGGAAGTCGGGCGCGTGACGCTCATCGGCCTGCGCCTCGGCGCAACGATCGCGGCGGCGGTTGCGGCGACCCGCAATGACGTGGACCGCCTCGTGCTGTGGGATCCCGTGACCGATGGCGCGGAGTACATGCAGTCCGTCCTGCGTACCAACCTGATGGCGCAGATGGCAATCCACCGCAAGGTCATCGAGAGCCGCGAGCAACTGGTCGAGCGACTCGACCGTGGAGAGACGGTCAACGTCGAAGGCTACATGGTGCCCGGCACCCTGTTTCGGGGAGTGTCAGGTTTGCGGCTGGCAGATATGCTGGCCGTAAGGCAGGTGCCGGCGCAGGTCGTGTCCATCAGTCCGCGCCCCGCTCCGCCGCGCGCAGATCTCGCCGCACTCGGCGCCGGCAATTCCCAGTTGCAGATAGCGAGCGCGGTCGAAGAAGCCTTCTGGAAGGAGATCAAGGTCTTTTGTCAGCGCGCGGAGGATCTGTCGCGCGTGACCTTCGACTGGCTCGGGGCCATCGCGTGAAGCCGTTTCAGCCCGTCAGCTTTCCGAATCGCCAGGGACTCACGCTCCACGGCATGCTGCATGAACCGGACGCGACGCGGGCGCGCGGCGTCTGCATCCTGCTGCTGTCGCCGGGAATCAAAGGCCGCGTCGGCCCGCATCGCCTGTACTTGAAACTCGCGGATCCGCTGGTGACGGCGGGCTTTCACGTGCTGCGGTTCGACTATTACGGCCTCGGTGATTCCGCCGGCGAACTCAGCGAACGCGTGATGGCCGACATGTACAACAGCATCCAGGGCGGGCGTTACGTCGACGACACGATCGCCGCGATGGACTGGATGGCCGCACGCCATGGCGTCAAGCGATTCGTCGGGTCAGGACTTTGCGGCGGATCCATCAGCGCATTGCTGACGGCACAAGTCGACAGGCGCGTCGAGGCGCTGCTCGGCATCGGGTTGCCGAGCACGCTCGAAGGCGGCGCGCAGAATTTCGATCGCTTCATGACCCGCGGACAATTGCGCCAGGAAGGGCAGACCTACCTGCGCAAAGCCTTCGACCCGAAGGCCTGGGGGCGATTCCTCAGCGGCAAGTCCGGCTACCGCCTGATCGGTCGCGCGCTCCGCGAATTGATCGCGCCGTCGAAGCGCAAGCCCGCCCCTGCCACACCAGCCGCCGAGCCCGACAACGCCAATCCGCTATTTGCGCCGGCGTTCATCGCGATGCTGAAACAACGGCGTCCGATCCTGCTGACGTTCAGCAGCGGCGACCGGCACCGGTTCAATTTCGGCGAGAAGTTCGAGGAACGGTTCTCGAGAGAAATTTCCGGAATCGGCCACCCCTACCAGTTGCTGCTGATCGATGGCGCCAATCACGTGCTGTCGGACCCGCGCTGGATCGACGAACTGCTGCAGTCGGCCCTGCCCTGGCTCGACCGGTGCTACCCGGTCCACAACGCTACGTAAGTCAGGCCGGCAGCAGATTCCGGCGCCGGTCGGTATCGATCAGTTCGACGTTGAGTCCCGCGCCCGCGTATCCGAACGCGATCAGCCCGTCGTCAAACGCCTCGCCCGGCGCGGGCGGTGCAAGGACCCTGAGTCCCAGTCCTTCCAGCGCGGCAAGTTGCCCGCGCACGTCTTCAGTCCTGAAACACAGGTGATGCAGTCCTTCGCCGCGCTTCAGGAACTGCCAAAGTGGCGATTCCTCCCCGGACGGCTCGATGAGCTTTATGTCGATCGAACCCTGACGCTTCAGGAACTGCACGTTGACCTGCTGACGCGTGTTGGTGACCTTGCCGGTCTTCACGGTAAAGCCGAGCAATTGGCATAACTTCGGGGCTGCCTTGTCGATCGATCGGACCGCCACACACACATGATCAATCTGCATCACTCCCCCTTCAGGATTCCCGGTCACCTGGACATGCCGGATGGCTCGGAAAAGCCGCCTCGATAAACTGCAACCGAAGCATCGGTGTACACGCAGTGCAATTCCCCGTCCTGGTCGAAAATCCGGCGATGCAACGGATTGATGTAGACGATGTACAGGGAACGCGGCTTCTGGCGGACCGAGGTCCGCAGCCGGTCCCACACGGACCCCAGGACGGTTTCATCGAACGGATTGTAGAAATACGCGATCAGGTCGCCCTCGGGCACCGCGAAATCGCGGGCGTCTCCTTGCACCAGCTCGATGGTCGTTGACAGCCGGTTCTGCCGTTCATAGCTCCTGATGTTTGCCGCCGCGACGGACAAGAGCGCTGCCGACATCTCGATGCCGACGACCCGACGGAATGGATAACGCGCGGCCAGCAGCAGGACGCGCCCTTTTCCGGAGCCGTAGTCGACGAACGTGAATCGCGAATATTCGACCGGAAGCGCGCGCATTGCGCGCTCGAACTTCGGCAAGGTACTGGGCTCGTAGTGCACCGCATGGCTTGCGAGCGCCGCATCGACGTCCTGCATCTCGGCGACCGGCACGACCGCGCTCGTTTCAATGCCATGCCTCAGGTCGAAACGGCGCGCGCGCCAGTTCGCGTACTTCTGCCGCCAGAATCGCGGAGCAACGAGTGACAGCAGATTGGCCGCAATGTCCGGCACGGGTTACCCCCGATCAGCCCACCCGCTCCGCCCGCTTGCGATCGCCCTCGCTGAGGTGCCGCTTGCGCAGGCGGATGTTCTTGGGCGTCACTTCGACCAGCTCGTCGTCGCCGATGTATTCCATCGCCTGCTCCAGCGACATGCGGATGGGCGGCGTCAGCAACACGTTCTCGTCCTTGCTCTGGGTGCGGATGTTGGTGAGCTTCTTGCCTTTCAGCGGATTGACGACCATGTCGCCCTCGCGCGCGGTCTCACCGACGATCTGTCCTTCATAGACCAGGTCGCCCGGGCCGACGAACAGCTTGCCGCGTTCCTGGAGATTGAAGAGCGCATAAGCCAGCACCGGGCCCCGGCCATTCGAGATCATCACGCCGGCCGTCCGCTCCGCCAGCGATTTTTCCACCACCGGACCGAAGTGGTCGAACACGTGGTACATCAGCCCGGTGCCGCTGGTCATCGTGCGGAAATCGGTCTGGAACCCGATCATGCCGCGCGACGGAATCCGGTAGTCGAGGCGCACCCGGCCCTTGCCGTCCGGGACCATGTCCACGAGCTCTGCGCCACGGGCGCCGAGCGCTTCCATGACGTCTCCCTGCGCCGTCGATTCGACATCGACGGTGAGTTGTTCCCAGGGCTCGAGCTTCTGGCCGCCCTCTTCCTTCACGACCACGCGTGGGCGCGATACGGCGAGTTCATAGCCCTCGCGCCGCATGTTCTCGATCAGGATGCCGAGATGCAGCTCGCCGCGGCCGAAGACCACGAAACGATCCGGGTCATCGGTCTCTTCGACGCGCAACGCCACGTTCGAGAGCATCTCGCGCAGCAGCCGCTCGCGCAGCTGCCGGCTGGTGACGAACTTGCCTTCCTGGCCGAAGAGCGGGGAGTTGTTGGTCTCGAAGGTCATGCTGATGGTCGGCTCGTCCACCACCAGCGCCGGCAGCGCCTCGACCGAATCGGGATCGCAGATGGTGTCGGAAATCTTCGGCGCCTCGAGGCCCGCAAAAGCCACGATGTCGCCCGCGCGCGCTTCATCCTCTTCGACCCGCTCGAGCCCCATGAAACCGAATACCTGGCCGATGCGCTCGTTGCGCACTTTGCCGTCGCGGTCGATGACGGCCACCGGCATGCCCCGGCGCAGCGTGCCGCGGCGGATACGGCCGATGCCGATCGAGCCGACATAGTTAGAATAGTCGAGCTGGCTGACCTGCAACTGCAGCGGTCCCTCCACATCCACGTCGGGTGCCGGGCAACGCGCGACGATCGTCTCGAACAGCGGCGTCATGTCGTTCGCCATGGTCGTGGCGGAATAGCCGGCAATGCCCTGCAGTGCCGAGGTGTAGACCACCGGAAAATCGAGCTGGCGCTCGCTGGCGCCGAGGCGGTCGAACAGGTCGAAGGTCTGGCTCACGACCCAGTCGGGGCGCGCCTCGGGACGATCGACCTTGTTGACGACGACGATCGGCGCGAGGCCGTGCACGAACGCCTTCTGCGTCACGAACCGGGTCTGCGGCATTGGCCCGTCCACGGCATCCACGAGCAGCAGCACGCAGTCCACCATGGACAGTACGCGCTCGACTTCGCCGCCGAAGTCCGCGTGTCCCGGCGTGTCGACGATGTTGATGCGGTAGTCGCGCCACTGGATCGCCGTGTTCTTGGCAAGGATCGTGATCCCGCGCTCGCGCTCGAGCGCGTTCGAGTCCATCACGCGATCGGTCACGGGCTTGCGCGCATCGAGCGTGCCCGACTGGCGCAGCAACTTGTCGACCAGCGTGGTCTTGCCGTGGTCGACGTGCGCGATGATGGCGATGTTGCGGAGATTCTGGATCACGAGGTCGTTTCGCAGCGCAAAAGGGCCGCGATCTTACACCAGTTCGAAGGGCCCTCTGGCCGGCACGGGAACCGCCCGCCGGCATGCCTCGGGTGATGCCATCGAAAACACCCTTAACTTATTGTAAACCCTCAACTATCCGGATCATCCTCCGGATACCCCTCTAGTGACCGCCTCTGGCAGCGGCAGGACCGTTATAGGGCTCGAAACGGTCAGCGGCAGGGTCAGGGTGCGGGTCGGCCTCTTGCCGGCCAGGTGGAACGTCAGTTTGACGGTCAGCGCCCAGTCGCCCCGGGACTTAGGCACCAGGTCCACGAAGACCTGGTGGCCCGCTAAGGGCGTGGTAGCCGGCAGGACTTTCGGTGCGTAGTCCGTCACCCGCAGCCCGGCGTCGCCTTCGATGACGATTTCGATGCCATCGGTCGGGATGCCCGCCCGGACATCCAGAAGGACCTGTGCTGGCCAATCCATGTTCAGGTCAGGCGCCCCCACGACCTTGACCTCGACCGGCACCTCGGTCGTGATCGCGCAGGCCGCGCACGCGAGCGCGGCAAGTACCAGGCCCCGCATTGATTTCATGACTGCTCCAGTGCCATCAACTGCTCTTCGAGTTCCGCCACATGCCGCTCCCAGTAGCGCGGCTCGCCGAACCATGGGAAAGCCCGCGGGAACGCCGGATCGTGCCAGCGCCGGGCGAGCCAGGCGGCGTAATGGATCATCCGGAGCGCTCGCAAGGCTTCGATCAACAGGGCTTCCGCGGGCTCAAAGGTCGCGAACTGGGAATAGCCTTCCAGGATGTCGGCCAGCTGGGCCCGCTGCTCCGCGGGCTGGCCCGCCAGCAGCATCCACAAGTCCTGCACCGCCGGCCCCATCATGCAATCGTCCAGATCCACGAAGTGCGGGCCGGCCGCGGTCCACAGCACGTTGTTCCGGTGGCAGTCGCCATGGATGCGCAGGTACCGCAACGGGCCAACCGCCTCGAAACGCGCCTCGACGAGATCCAGCAATTCGCCCGTGACCTGCTGGTAGCGGTGTTCGATGTATTCCGCCACCACCTCCTCGTCCATCAGGTAGGCCACCGACTCGCGGCCCATCACCGCCGGCGACAACCGCGCCCGGTGCTCAAAAGCGCGCGACCCGCCGACCAGGTGGATGCGTCCCAGAAATCGGCCGATCCACTGCCGGTCGTCCGGGGTGCCGAGTTCCGGCCACTGCCCGCCGCGGCGTGGATAGATCGCCAGGCGGAATCCAGCAAAGACCGGTACCGGTCCGTCCCCCAGATCCTCCGACGCCGGCGTCTCGAGTGGCGCCACGACCGGGATCTCCGCGGCAGCCAGTTCCCGCGCGAATGCGTGCTCCTCGGCGATCGCCGCATCGGTCCAGCGGCCGGGACGGTAGAACTTGACGACCACCGGCTCGGCGTCCTCGAGTCCCACCTGGTAGACGCGGTTTTCGTAGCTGCCGAGCGCGAGCACGCGCCCATCGCTCGGAAAACCGGCCGCTTCGACTGCATCCACGATCAAATCTGGTGACAGCGTCGCAAACGGCGTGCCCTCGTCAGTTGCTATCATCCGGGCAACATAACGCGGAGAGCGGATGAGCACCATCCTGGTCACCGGCGGCGCCGGCTATATCGGCAGCCATGTCGCGCGCCAGCTCGGCGAGCGCGGCGAGCAACTCGTCACACTCGACAACCTGTCGAGCGGATTCCGTTCCGCCGTGCTGCATGGCGAGTTCGTGCAGGGCGACACCGGCGATGCCGCACTGCTGCGGCGCCTGCTGGCCGCGCACGGCATCGAGACCGTGATGCACTTTGCCGCGCACATCGTCGTGCCGGAATCAGTCGCGGATCCGCTCAAGTACTACCGCAACAACACGGCGAATACGCGGACCCTGCTCGAATGCTGCGTGGCGGCCGGCGTGAGGAACTTCGTCTTCTCGTCAACGGCTGCCGTTTACGGCATTCCGACAGGCGGAGTCGCCAGTGAAGACACGCCGACCGCGCCGATCAATCCCTACGGCTGGTCCAAGCTGATGAGCGAGCAGATGCTCGCCGACGTCGCCGCGGTCAACCCGATGCGTTACGTGGCGCTCCGCTACTTCAACGTCGCCGGCGCCGATCCCGGCGGCCGCATCGGCCAGTCCACGCCGGCGGCGACCCACCTGATCAAGGTGGCCTGCGAGCAGGCCACCGGCAAGCGGGACCGGGTCGAAATCTACGGCACCGACTACGAAACCGCGGACGGCACCGGCGTGCGCGACTACATCCATGTCGAAGACCTGGCGGCCGCGCACCTGAAGGCGCTCGACTACCTGCGCGCCGGCGGCTCCTCGACGACGCTCAACTGCGGCTACGGCGAGGGCTTCAGCGTGCGGCAGGTGCTGGACCGGGTCGCGCAGGTGGCCGGCAAGCCGCTGCGGATCGTCGAATCACCCCGGCGCGCGGGCGATCCGGCGCAACTCGTCGCCCGGGCGGATCGCATCCGTGAACGGCTCGGCTGGCAGCCGCGGCATCAGGATCTCGGCGGAATCGTCCGCTCCGCATTTGCCTGGGAACAGCGACTCCTGCGCCAGCCGCCGGCCTGACGGTACCATAGGCCCATGGCCACCCTTCGCCCGCGGTCCCTCAGTGGGCTCCTGTCCGCCGCACTGCTGCTGATCGTGCTGCCGCTGACCGCGGCCGTGGTCTATGGCGGAGTCCAACTGCGCCAGCTGTCGCGCGCGAGCGATGCGCTCGTGCGCGACAGCATCGAACTGACCCAGCATACTCAGGTGCTGTTCCAGAACATCGCCGCGATGGAGCGCTCCGCCAGCCTTTACGTGGTGCTGGACGACCCGCGCCTTGCCGCCGCTTTCGATGCGAACGAACGGGCCTTTGCCCAGACGCTCGGCCTGCTGGCAAGACGGGCGCCGGCGGACCAGGTCGCCCGGGTGCGCGAAGCCGGTCGCGCGACATCCATATTGGTGCAGACCATGACCGCCGAGGACCGCTCTGCGAGCCTGGTCGCGCGCTTCGACATCCTGGGTGACGAGGCCAACGTGCTCGCGGAACAAACCCGCCAGGGCATCGACGCGCGCCTGCTGGAGGCCGAGCAGCGCGCCAGCGCAACACAGCAATGGCTGCTGTGGGCGATCATGGCCCTGGTACCGGCCTCCCTCATCCTCGCGGCGATCTTCTGGCTCTTCGTCCTGCGCCCGCTGCGCGCGATCGACCGCGCCATCAGCGACCTTGGCCGTGGCGCCTTTTCGCAGCCGATCGCGATCCGCGGTCCCGCCGACCTCGCGGCGCTCGGGCGCCAGCTCGAATGGCTGCGCACGCGCCTGCTGGAGATTGCAGTCGAGCGCAACCGCTTCCTGCGGCATATGTCGCACGAACTCAAGACCCCGCTCGCCAACATCCGGGAAGGCACCGACCTGCTGCTCGACGGCGCCGTGGGACCGCTCGACGACAACCAGCGCGAGGTCGCCTCGATCCTGCGCGACAATGCGCTGCGACTGCAGCAGCTGATCGAGAACCTGCTCTCCTACAGCGCATGGCAGTCCAGCGCGGCCAGTGTCGAGGCGACCCGTTTCCGGCTCGAATTGCTGGTTGGCACCGTCGTGGACAGCCAGCGCCTGGCGCTCGCGGCCCGGAACGTCGCCCTGGACCTGCAGGTCGCCGAACTGCAACTGGTGGCGGATCGTGCCAAGCTGAAACTCGTGCTGGACAACCTGCTGTCGAATGCCCTCAAGTTCACGCCGCGCGGCGGGACGATCCACCTGCATGCTTACCAGGCCGGACGGACGATCGTCATCGATATCGCCGATACTGGCCCGGGCGTCCCGCCGGAAGAACGCGACAAGGTCTTCCAGGCTTTCTATTCGGGACAGATGCCGCAGGGCGGACCGCTCAAGGGCACCGGCATCGGGCTTTCAGTCGTGCGCGAGTTCGTGCAGGCGCATGGCGGCACGATCGAGATCGTGGATGGCCAGTTCCCGGGCGCACACTTCCGCATCCGCCTGCCCGCCGCAGTGCGCAAGGAGTCGGCCAATGCGGCATGAACGACTCCTGGCGTTCGCTCTCATCGCCGCGCTCGCTGCAGGTTGCGGCGCCGTTGACGACTGGACCGGACTGAAGCGCGGCAAGGAACCGGCCCCGGTTCCCGTCGTCGACGACGGCCAGATCATCGCGCAGTACCTGGCGACGCTCGACCGGCTCGGCCGCGGCGGTGTGGCCGTGCAAGCGGAGATACTGGAAACGACCCGGGCCGCCTACCTGGTCGATCCGTCCACGCACAATCGCCTGACCTATGCGTTTGTCCTCGCCGTGCCCGGCCATGCAGGTA
Source organism: Steroidobacteraceae bacterium (assembly GCA_050179155.1). Taxonomy (GTDB): domain Bacteria; phylum Pseudomonadota; class Gammaproteobacteria; order Steroidobacterales; family Steroidobacteraceae; genus SCUD01. Next base: position 269,371 of record JBFXFJ010000002.1, on the reverse strand, counting down.
CCGACTCCGGCGGCGCGCGCCGGCTGCTCGGCGAGGCGCTCGCAACACCCGAGACCCTGCTCAACTCCGAGCGCGCCCTGGCGGAACTGATCGTGCGCGAGCTCGATGCCCGCCTGACGCTCACGCAGGAGAACGCCGCCTTGCGCAGTGACACTTCGACCGGCGAACGCGATCGCATCGCCAGCCTCAACCGCCGCCTGCAGCAGGAAACGGCCGAGAAAGAGCGGCTACGGCGCGAACTCGAAGAGGCACGGGCCAAGCTCGAGGCGATTGCTGCGCTCGAAGGCGGCTCGAGCGAGCGCAAGCCATGAAGACCCCCCTCGGCCGACGTGCGCGCATCGTGCTGGTCGATGACGACCCGGGTCTGCTGCGCCTGTTGACGATCCGCCTGCGCTCGGAGGGTTTCGAAGTCGCCGCCTGCGAGAGTGCGGCCCAGGCGCTGACGTCAGTGCCGCGCTTCCAGCCCGACGTGCTGGTCACGGACCTGCGCATGAAGGACAAGGACGGCATCGGACTCCTGAAGGAACTCCAGGGCCGCTATCCCGCCTTGCCGGTGATCCTGCTCACCGCGCACGGCACGATTCCGGATGCCGTCACGGCGACCAAGAGCGGCGCCTTCGCATTCCTGACCAAGCCGGTCGAGAAAGACCAGCTACTCGAGCAGATCGAGGCGGCCCTGAAGGTCTCCGGATTCGCGGGCGTCACGGAAGACTGGCGTGCCGGCATCATCACGCGCAATCCCGTCATGGAAGAACGCCTTTCGCAGGCCTTGATGGCGGCCGGTTCCGACGCGCCATTGCTGATTACGGGAGCACCGGGCACCGGCAAGGCCCAACTCGCGCGCGCCATCCACCAGGCGAGTGCACGGCGTGGCGCGCGCTTCTCGACGCTTGCCTGCGCAAGCGCCACGATCGAGTCGCTGCAGGCTGCGCTGCTCGGGCGGCGCGAGTCGGATGCCGTGCCGCCGGCCAATGCGCCGCGCGGCACCCTGTACCTCGACGAGATCGGCGACCTGCCGCTCGAGTTGCAGATGGCGCTGAATGGCCTGCTGGACACGGAGCCGACGCGGATCATCTCGGGCACCAACCGCAACCTCCAGGAGCTGGTCGGCCGCGGCCGCTTTAAAGAAGACCTGTTCTATCGCCTGAGCGTGAGCCGCATCGACCTGCCGCCGCTCTCACAGCGCCGGGACGACGTGCCACTGCTGACTGCGCATTTCCTGGACGAGCTGGCGCGCCAGACCGGCCAACGGCACGTGCTCGCACCGGAAGCGCTTGAACTGCTGATGGTCGGCGACTGGCCCGGCAACGTCCGCCAGCTCCAGACACTGCTCCAGCACGCGGCCTCACTGGCAACCGGCCCGGTGATCAGCGCGGAACTGGTGCAGAGGGCGCTCGGCAGCGGCACGGCGCCGCAGCTTTCGACCTTCGACCAGGCCCGCGACGAGTTCATGCGCAACTACCTGGTCCAGCTACTGCAGATCACGCGCGGGAACGTGACGCAGGCCGCAAAGCTGGCGGGCCGGAATCGGACGGATTTCTACAAACTGTTGAATCGTCATGGCGTGCAACCGGACGACTTCAAGCATAATTAGTCAATGTCGACGGCAAAGAAAGACAGCGGCACCCTGGCCGACCTGACCGCCCATGCGTCGGGCCCCGAGCGCGGCTCGGACCGGACCTTCGGGATCGTGTTCACGATCCTGTTCCTCGTCATCGGCTGCTGGCCACTCCTCAAGGACGGCCCGGTGCGCATCTGGGCACTCGCCGTGGCCGCCGTCTTCCTGGTCCTCGCCATCGCCGTGCCCAAGGCACTAGCTCCCCTGAATCACCTGTGGATGGCCTTCGGACTGCTGCTCGGCCGGATCATCAGCCCGATCATGCTGTTCGTGGTTTATCTCATCGCCGTCGTGCCGACCGGCCTGATCATGCGCGCGATGGGCAAGGATCCGCTGCACCGCCGCCTCGACCGCGATGCGAAGAGCTACTGGGTCCATCGCGTGCCGCCCGGCAAGCCGGACGCGACGATGACCCGCCAGTTCTAGGGAGCCACGACGACATGATGTCTTTCCTGAAAGAATTCTGGGCCTTCCTGCGGGTGCGCAAGAAGTTCTGGCTGGCGCCGACCCTGGTCGCCATGGCGCTGCTGGGCGCACTGATCGTGCTGTCGCAGGGCTCTGCGGTCGCGCCGTTCATCTACACGCTCTTCTGACGTGAAGCACGTTCTAGGCATTTCCGCGTACTACCACGACAGCGCGGCGGCACTGCTTCGCGACGGCGAGATCGTGGCCGCCGCGCAGGAAGAGCGCTTCACGCGCAAGAAACACGACGCGCGTTTCCCGCACCACGCCGTGGCCTACTGCCTGGCCGAGGCCGGGATCCAGGCGTCGGACCTCGACCACGTTGCCTTCTACGACAAGCCGTTCCTGAAATTCGAGCGCCTGCTCGAGACCTATCTCGCATTTGCGCCGCGCGGGTTTCGCTCCTTCCGCATCGCGATTCCGGTCTGGCTGCGTGAGAAGCTGTTCCTGAAGGACCTCCTGATACGCGAGTTGAAGCAGGTGGACGCCAAAGCGCACTGGTTCGAGAAGTTGCTGTTCGGCGAGCACCACCTGAGCCATGCCGCGAGCGCCTTCTATCCCTCGCCGTTCGACGAGGCCGCCGTGCTGACGCTCGATGGCGTCGGCGAATGGGCCACCAGCTCGCTGGCGATCGGCCGCGGCAACCGGCTCGAGGTTCAGCGGGAGATTCACTTCCCGCACTCGATCGGCCTGCTCTATTCGGCGTTCACCTACTACACGGGTTTCAAGGTCAATTCCGGCGAGTACAAGGTGATGGGCCTCGCGCCTTACGGCGAGCCGAAGTACGCGGACCTGATCCTGAAGCATCTGGTTGACCTCAAGGACGACGGCAGTTTTCGGCTCGACCAGCAGTATTTCGATTACTGCACCGGCCTGACCATGACCAACGACAAGTTCGCCGACCTGTTCGGCGGGCCGCGCCGCAAGCCGGAGGAACTGCTGATCCAGAAGCACATGGATCTCGCCGCCTCGGTGCAGAAGGTCACGGAAGAAGTGATGCTGCGCCTGACGCGTTCCATCGCGCGCGAGACTGGATTAGGGAACCTCTGTCTCGCTGGGGGCGTGGCGCTCAACTGCGTCGCCAACGGAAAGATCCTGCGCGACGGGGCATTCAAGAAGATCTGGATCCAGCCCGCGGCTGGTGATGCGGGCGGCGCCCTGGGCGCGGCGCTTTCGACCTGGTACGGCATGCTGGAAGGCACGAGGCCCGCTACCAATGGCCAGGATGCCATGCGCGGCGCCTACCTTGGGCCAAAGTTCGAGCAGTCCGACATCGAAGCGCGCCTGTCCGCCGCCGGCGCCAGATTCGAGCGTCTGGCCGAAGTGGGAATGATTGCCCGTGCCGCGAAAGATCTCGCCGAAGGCAAGGCCCTGGGCTGGTTCCAGGGTCGCATGGAGTTCGGGCCAAGGGCGCTTGGCGGCCGCTCGATCCTCGGTGATGCGCGCTCACCGACCATGCAGAAAATGCTGAACCTGAAGGTCAAATTCCGCGAATCGTTCCGGCCCTTTGCGCCGGCGGTCCTGCGCGAGGACGTTTCCGACTGGTTCGAAATTGATTCCGACAGTCCTTACATGCTGCTGGTCACGGATGTCGTCAAGAACCGCCGCCGCGCGATGACCACGGCCGAGCAGGCACTGTTCGGCATTGACAAGCTGAACGTCCCGCGGTCGGAAATTCCGGCCGTGACCCACGTGGACTACTCCGCCCGCGTGCAGACGATTCACCAGGACACGAATCCCCGCTATCACGCCCTGGTCAGTGAATTCAAGCGCCTGACCGGCTGCCCCGTGATCGTCAACACCAGCTTCAACGTGCGTGGCGAACCGATCGTCGGTTCGCCGGAGGATGCGTTCCGCTGCTTCATGGGCAGCGACATCGACGTGCTGGCGGTGGGCGATTGCTACCTTGAGAAGTCGCAACAGCTCGAATCACTGAAGCTCGACTACAAGAATGAGTTCGAACTCGACTAGAGAATTCATCAAGCATGTGCTGATGTTCCTGCCCACGGCGTTGGCGGGACTGCTGCTAATGTTAGTCGTGATAGGCACCTGGGTCTCAGCCATTCTGAATAGCCCCGAGATGTATGTCGACGCGCCGCGTATCATTCAGAACTTCACGCGGTCACTTTACTGGCAGGCTCGCACTGATTGGCAGGGAATCCCGGAGTGCGCACAGTTTGATCCTGTCACACTGTATCGACCCCGGCCAGGACAGTGTCGATTCCGGAATGCGGAGTTTGACACCGTCATGCGATTCGATTTCGCCGGTGCACGAGCTACTGCGGGTTCTGCAGCCAACCCTGGCCTCGAAAAGTCCGCTGTTCGACGCGCCATCGTGCTTGGCGATTCATTTGCGATGGGATGGGGCGTCAGTGATTCAGATGCGTTTGCCGCTTTCCTGGCATCAGAACACAACGTTCCAGCGGTAAATTTGGGCGTATCCAGTTATGGCACGGCACGCGAGCTACTGCGCTTGCAGGACTGGGGAGCACTTGCTCCAAATGATGTGCTAGTAATCCAGTACTGCGACAACGACTATGAGGAGAATTTGCACTTTTCCGCGACGGGACGTGTTGGGCCGTACACGCCCGCTGACTTGGAACCCATTCAGCAAAGGCAGCCCGTTGCGGCAAGGCCGCTGCCGCTTGCTGGGCGCCTTTTGAGGCTAATGTTTCGCCAGCTCCTTGATACCCTCAAGACACGAGGCAGTGATGTGCCTTCTCCATCTATGTCTCCCGCTGCGGCCTTCCTTGCGGTCCTCGATTCATTCCCCGATGTTCGACGTCATCGCATTTTCATCGTACCGATCAATGAGCACGGGAGAATTTCTCACCTGTTTGAAGATCGGACGTTAATCGAGAGTGCAGGCTTGTCCCTTGTGGTGCCTGCCCTTAAAGACGATTCGTTTTTTCCTCTCGACGGTCATCTGACTCCAGAAGGCCATCGCTTGGTTGCAGCCAGCGTGGCCGGGGCGATCGCGGCCTCCGGGCAGGTTCAGTCAACGTCCGCCCATTAGGTTAGCGATGCCCCAGCCGCGCTCGATACTCGTCGTCATTCACTACCCGGTCGATGTGGGCTACGCCGTTGGCAGGCTCGTGTCTGTCTTTTACCGAATGGCCGTACGCCTGGTGGGCGACGCGGCAAACGTGCATTTCTCGTTCACGTCACTCGGAGACGGGTCCTGTGATGCACTTCCAGCGCAGTTCACAAACTATACCCAGTTTCAGCCGCGTGGTTACGATGCCGAATCAGTTGAACGATTGGTGCAGTACATCAGACTGCATAAGATCGATCTGTTGTTTGGCTTCGATCTGGGTATCGAGGCCCCGTACTTGAAAGAACTGCGTTCGGCAGGCATCTGGACAATCGTGTCGTACTTTGGCGCTCCATTGGGCAGTCTACTTCCAACACCATTGCTTGCCCTGAAGCGGATGGAAGTGAAGTTTCTTCGGCCGTCCAAGCCGGACCTGATAATTGTGGAATCCAAGGCGATGGCAAGGACCGCCCTGGGTGGGCGCGGAATTCCACGCGAGATGATCCGAGTTGTCCGAAATGGTGTTGATCTTGATCGTTTCCGGCGAATCGTCGCTCTGCACGAGATGGTGTTTGACCAATTCCAGATCCCAAAGGGCCGCAGCGTCATCCTGTACATGGGGCACTTCCATGAACGAAAAGGCGTGCATGTGCTGTTACGAGCGGCAATTCATATATGCAAAGTACTTGATCGGAGGAATATTCACTTCCTGTTTCTGGGCACGACAGCGCGGGATATTGATCGTGTGGAGCGTATTGTTGACGTCTCCGCTATCAGGTCAAACTTGACGTACGGTGGCTATCAATCTCAGATTCCTGAACTGCTCAGCGGTTGCACGCTCGGATGCGTTCCGACCACAGGGTGGGACTCGTTTCCGCTCTCTCCTCTGGAGATGCAGGCCGCGTCGCTGCCGGTCGTTGTCAGCGATTGTCAAGGACTCCCGGAAACCGTGGAGGCAAATGTTACTGGCCTCGTCGTCCCAGCAGGACAGCCTGTCGCCCTCGCAGAGGCGCTATTGACACTGATCGACGATGTACCACGCAGAACACGTATGGGAATCGCCGCCAGGTTGCGAATTGAAAACGAGCTATCGGATGAGGCCCAAGTGGATGGCCTCGTTGCAGCTGTTCGAGACGCATCCGCCTTGACCGCCCGCAACTGATGGATCGATCTTTTCACCGGTCAAGTCCGGACTACGTGCGTTGCAGTCCAGCATTGGAATTCCTGGCCGAGTCGATTCGAAACGCTCGACAACCGCGACGAACCGGATCGATTTCCACTCCTGCCGAGAACAGCAGAATCGTCCAAGTCCCCTATGTGAAGCGCTGCCGCATGAGTTCCTTGATGAACCTGAAGTTCAGCAAGCCGTAAGCGGCAACTCCCACCAACACGACGGTCGCGAATCCCCACAGCGTGTTGTAGGGGATCAGGCGCATCAGTCCGAAGATCGCAGTCCCCATCAGTGCGGTCGTCCATGCAGCGCGCCAGCACGCCGCCAGGCTACGTGTCACACTCACACCGAGGTGTCGGCGCACATAAAGAAGTCCGGCAATCCATTGCACGGCCATGCCGGTGGTCACCGTGATCGCCGCACCGCGGAGACCAAGCGCTTTCGTCACCGGCACGATCAGCGGCGCGATTACCGTGAGCCTCATCAGGCCGAGCTGGAAGGCAACTTTCGGCAGGCCGATACCCTCGAACATGTAGCCGCTGAAGGCCGCCAGCGCGCGCATCAGGCCGAACACCGCGAGGATCTGCAGCGGCAGCACCGCCGGCAGCCACTTTCCTCCGTATACAACGACCAGCAGCGGCTCAGCCGCTAGCAGCAGCCCGGCACTCGCCGGCAACACGATGAACATCACCAGCGACAACGTCCGCAGGTAGGCGCGCTGCAGCGCCGGCCGGTCATCCTGCAGCTTGCTGTACGCCGGCATCATGATGTTGGACGCCATTTTCGACAGATTAGCCGTTGCAATATTGGCGATGGTGAAGGCCAGCGTGTAGAAACCAAGCTGCTCGATCCCGAGCAGCTTGCCGATGACGGCAGAATCCAGTTCCATCGCGATGAATAGTACGATCGAGGAGCCGGTGATGAACTTGCCGTAGGCGAGCAACTCGCGCGCAATCTCCCTGTTCCAGCCAAGCCGCGGCCGGCCGCCGATGAAGAAATACGACAGCAGCGAATTCACGCCGGATGTCGCCAGTTGCCCGATCACAAGGGCCCAGACACTGCGCAGCCAGAACGCTGCGACGATCGTGACGATGGTGCCGGCGATGCTGGTCGCGAGACCGAGATAAGTGAGCTGGCGGAAATCCAGGTCTTTCTGCCGCGCAATCGTACTGATGTTTGCGAGGCCGCCAATGACGAACACTGCGGCCAGCACCTGCAGCATCGGCTGAAGGACATCCGCCTCATAGAACGCGGCGACCCAGGGCGCTGCGGCAGCCAGAATCACGGCCAGCAGCAACCCGCGCAGGACCAGCATCGTGAAAGCCGTGGATGCGGCCTCGTCAAATCCACTCTGGCGCGCGATCAGGGCCTGCGATACCCCCGGCCGGGTCACGGTTTCGATTGCCCGGATTGCGATGCCCGCAAGGCCCATCAGTCCGAACATGTCCGGCGTCAATAACCGCGCCAGGACGATTGAACGCGCGCCATTGAGTATCGAGCCAATGAGATTTGAGGCGCCCACCCACATCCCGGAGCGCACGACCCGGGTCTTGACGGACCCATCCTGCGCAAATGCAAAACGCTTCAGTTTGCCAAATAATTTGAATGACACGAGAAGGCGGGACGGCAGTCAGGCTTGCATACTTTCAAGCATCTAAGGGCTCATCACGCGAACACTTTATGTCGAAGGGAACGTCGACGGGACCATAAACAATCGTACTACAGCCCATTATACCTGGTCGCGGGACTCGATCGCGGGCGCTTCGGTCCAATCGTCGTATTTGCGACTGACAACTCATTGGTGCTGCGTTTCAACGCCGCCGGCGTTCGCGCGATGGTGCGCCGGCCGCCACCATCGACTGTCATGCGGCGCGCCATCGGCGGACACACTTCGAAAGCTGCCAACTTGATTCGGGGCTGGACAATCGAGCCGGTGCACCCGGCTGCCTTGCTCTGGCCCGAGCGGATCGCACTGGTTCACCTGAACAGCAGCATCGTCGGCAACATCAAGCCGTGGAAGGGCCGGGAAGTGGTCATACGCGCAATCGAGATGCTGCGGGATCGCCTCCCGGATCTCGTTTGCCTGTTGATCGGTGACACCTCGCCTGACGACTCCGCTTATCGCGTGCAGATTCTCCGGTAAATTGCCGACGCGGGGCTGACCGGCCGCGTGCTGGTCACGGGCTTTCGTCGCGATGTTGCAAATTACATGGCAGCACTGGAGGTCCTGGTGCATGCACCGGTCAATCCCGAACCCTTTGGACGCGTGCTGCTCGAAGGTATGGCGCTGCGCAAGCCTTTGGTCGCGAGCAACGGCGGGGCAGTTCCGGAGATCGCCGTCGATGGCGAGATCGGTTTGCTGTTTACGCCCGGCGATTCCGAATCACTTGCCGAACGACTGCTGGAACTGCTCGGAGATAGGGAGCGCCTCGAACGCATGGGGCAAGCCGGTTTTCGGCGGTTGTCCGGCGAGTTCACGATCGCGCATAACCTCCGAACGACTCAGAAACTGTTCGACACGGTGCTGGCATCGTAATCAGCAGCGATAGGCCTCGCGCCACAACCCCAAGTTGAGCACGCCCCAAAGGAACTCGCTGTGATCTCGCGAGCCTTCACGATGCTCTTTCAACGTCCTTGACAGCAAGCCGCCGTCCAGCAGACCGGTGAGCGCAGGCTTGGCCACGGCCTCGGCCAGAAGCGTCGCCATGGGACCCTGGGCTCGCAACCACTGCGGCAGCGGCACACCAAAACCGGATTTCCGGCGATCGACGATATCGCCCGGCAAGTAGCGCCGGGCCACGTCCTTCAGCACGCGCTTGCGATGCCTGAGCGTCTGCTTGAATTCCAGCGGCAACGAGCGCGCCAAATCAATGACCTCATTGTCGAGGAACGGCACGCGCGCCTCTAGGCTCGTCGCCATGCTCATCTTGTCCTGACGGTTGAGAATTGACACGAGATAGGTCTCGAAATCGATCCGCGACATGTCGCCCGCCCGGGCGACCAGGTCTCGTCGAAATTTCCAATCGGAATCCGCTATCGGCTTTTTCAGCACAAGCCCAACCAGCGCGGGATCGACGGATGTCGAGTTGAAGAGCAACCTCTGCTCCGGACTATCGGCGGCAAACGCCGCCAGCTTGCGGACCCGGTGGTCCGGCAACTTGCCTGCCAGCGCCAGCAGCGGTGTGCGCATCAACCCCGGGAGCCGATCCAACGCCGCGGCAATGCGCGGGATGTAGTAGCGCGGATAGCCGCCGAAAAGTTCGTCCGCGCCCTCCCCGGTCAGCACTACCTTCACGCTCTGCCGGGCCAGTGCGCTGACCGCAAAGATATGCACGGAATTCGCGAAATTGAGCGGCAGGTCATGGTGCCAGACAAGCCGCGGTAACAATTCCGCAAATCGCGCTTCGTTGATGACGATTTCGTGGTGCCGGCTGTTGCAGGCCTTTGCGGCGAGCCGCGCGTACGCGCTCTCGTCGAAACCGGACTCCGCGAACCCGACTGAGAAGGTATTGATCAATTCACTGGAATGGCGTGCCGCGATCGCCGTCGTCAGGCTCGAGTCGATGCCGCCGCTGCAAAAAGTCCCGAGCGGCACGTCCGCGATCATCTGTCGCTTGACCGCGTCGTTGAGCGTGCGGTCGAGGGTTTCGACGGCATCGCGGTAACTTCCAGTGAATGGCGGCAGATCGTCGGCGGCACGCCAATAGGCCTGCGGCTCGGAGGCACGGCCGTCCACGACCGCCAGCGTATGACCCGGCGGCAGCGCGAGTACGCCGGCAAAGAGATTCTCCGGTCCGGCTACCTGCCGGAAGATCAGGTATTCGGCGACATGGCGTTCATCCATGCGTGGCTTGACCAGCCCGGATTCGAACAGCGCCTTGATCTCCGACCCGAAGGCGATCCCGCGCGGAGTCGCGGCGTAGTACAGGGGCTTGATGCCAGCGCGGTCCCGGGTCAGCAGCAACCGCCGGCGCTCGCGGTCCCAAAGGGCGTAAGCAAAGATTCCGTTGAGCCGCAGGACTCCCGCGTCGCCAAACAAAGCGTGCAACTGCAGGATGACCTCTGTATCGGATTGTGTCCGGAATGAAACACCCCGCGCTTCCAGTTCCCGGCGTAGCTCACGATAGTTGTAGATCTCGCCGTTGTAGACGACGGTGAAGCGTCCATCGGGCGTCGCCATCGGTTGGTGGCCCGTGCCCAGGTCAATGATGCTGAGCCGCCGATGGCCGAGGCCGAGCGGCCCTTCGATGAAATTGTCCGCATCGTCCGGCCCGCGATGCGCGATGACGTCGCGCATCCGGGTCAGGACTGCCGCATCGCAGGCGACGTCGCGCAGGAACAGGCCTGCAATGCCGCACATCGCTAGAGTCCCGTGCCCACTTCGTTGATCACCCACTTGAACTTGCCGCGACTGGTGCGCGGCAATTCGCCGACGAGCTCGATGTCGATGCGCATGTCGTCGCCGAGGCGGGCCTTCAATTCGCGGACTAGGTGCTGCCGATCGGCATCCGTGAACTTGCCGCCAGGGATGACACGAATCAGCAATCGGTCCATGTCGGTCTGGATGAGTTGCGAACCTTCGATGGAATCCAGCGGCTTGAACGGATGGGTCAGGACCGAGGGCGAGATCAGCCGGCCGTCGCGCAGGCGCAAAACGTCTTCCGCCTTGGTCGTGACGTCTTCCATCAACGCCAGCGGGCGGCCACAGCTGCATTCCGCCGCCTTGCGGGCGCCACGGTCGGTCGTGCGGTAGCGGATCAGCGGCATACCCAGGTTGTGCAGGGTCGTGCCCACCATATAGCCCTCGGCGCCATCGGCCACCGGCCGGTCCTGCTCATCCAGCAGTTCCGTCACCCCATACTCTTCGCACAAATGGTGCCCGGCATGGTGATCGCATTCCACCGAAAAAATGACTCGCTCCGCCGCCGCATAGTAATCGAACACACGGCACTCGAACGCCGACTCGATGGCCTCGCGCTGGAAGTCATACAGGGTCTCCGACGAAGTGATCGCGGCCTTCAATGGCAGGCGCTCGCCCTCATTGAGCAGGAGCTTGGCGAGGACATATAGCGACGATGGATATCCGTCGAGCACTGCCGGCGCAAACTCTCGCAGTGCGGCCAGGAAGTCACCAAGATTGTGCGGCGACAGGTGGAAGCTCGAAAAGATGATCTGGTTCAGGGCGCGGTTGTGGCGCCAGTACGGCGGCTGCTTCTGCCCGAGGGGCACGATGACATTGCCACGGAGTACCGCCACCCGGTCACCGTTTTTCTCCATGTGCAGTCCCGCCCAGCGATACTGGCGGTCCATGACGGCGTAGTTCATCGCAATCATGTCCGCGTCGTAGAAGAGCGTAATCGGTGAGCCTGTCGTGCCGCTGGTATGCCCTTCGGTCAACCCACCCGACGGCAATGCGCGGGACTTCAGGTCGGAAACCCGATGCTTGACGACATCACGGTCGACCACGGGCAGCCTCTGGAGATCCTCCAGACCTTGGAACCGGGCCGGGTCATAGCCGTGGCGGTGGAAAGACTCGCGGTAGTACGGCACATGCTCATAGGCATGAGTCAGTACCCGACGGAGTTGCTCCTCCTGCCAGCCCCGCATACGGCTCCGATCCCACCACTGGCTCTCCTCGAGCAATGCGCGAAACTCAGGGAATCGCCCGCCGTAGCGTTGGCGATTCAGCCGCGAACTGAATGCCGTCAACAACAGGTTCTGGACCGCGACCGGGCTCCAGTCATAGAGGCGCTTGAGCGCTGCCTTCAACGACGTGCCCCCTCGATCGCGCGTGCATAAACTCCAGCCAGTCGTTCACCCAGGATGGCCCAGGAATATTTCAACTCGGCCTTCTTGCGCGCCGCATCGCCGAGCCGGAGCCGCTCATCCGGATGCTGGAGCAAATAGACAACCCGGTCCGCAAAGCTCCTGGCATCGTCAGCAAGCACCAGATGCACACCGTCATGCACGTCAAGTCCCTCCGCTCCCAGGGCGGTCGAGACGATTGCCTTGCCTTGGGCCATCGCATCGAGAACCTTGAGCCGCGTACCGCCGCCGACGCGTAACGGCACGATATAGACCGCGGCGCGCGCTACGGCCGGGCGTACATCCTGGACGAAGCCCGGCGCCTCAACGAAGCTATCGCGGCCCACGGCCTGCCGCAAGCGTTCGCTCGGGCGCTGACCGATGGCGACGAATCGCGCATCCGGCACGCGCGCCTTGATCGCCGGCCAGACGGACTCCAGGAACCAGTCCACTCCGTCGCGATTGGCAAACATGTTCATGCCGCCCGTAAAAACCAATGTCGACGTTTCCTGTCCACGGCGCGGCGTGAAGTAGTCCGTGTCTACGCCATTCGGGATCACGTCGGTCACGGCGCCCGGGCAGATCTGACCGAGCGCACCGGCATCCGCGTCGGAAACGGTGATGTTCGACAAAAAACGCCCGGCGACCTGCGCCTCGAACTGCCGCAGCTTGGCCGCCTCGCGGCCGACGTAGCGGCGCTGGAGCCAGCCGCGCTCGAACTCCGCGCGGCGCTGCATCAGCTGCGACTCGATGTTGTGATGGGCGAGAACGACCGGGAGATCGCCGCAGTCGTTCGCATAGGGCGCGAGGGCGATCGTATCGAGGTGCACAATGTCCGGCGCCTGCGCGCCGTGACATATTGCGGACAGGCGCCTGGACAATTGGCCGCTGCGGTGCGCCAGCACGCTGAATGGCGCCGGATGCAGTGCAGCGGCCGCGAGACCCGCTAAGCGGTGAATGACCGACCGCTTCGGCCACAGGTCGAAATACTCGACGGACCGGCAAAATCTGCCGAGTTCGCGCCTGCTTTGCTCTACCGGCTCGCCCGGCGGCAGCTCATCGCGATGGTGGAATGCAAGCAGATGCACCTCATGCCGGCTGCCAAGTTCCCGGAGCAGGTTGTATCCGCGTTGCAGGACGCCGCCGTGCGGCGGGTACGGCACGATTTGAGTCACGTAGAGGATGCGCATGCAGGGTCGAACTGCACGGTATACTGGAACCCCTGTCAAGTCTGCGGATTTGCTTAAGAATGTCGGATTTCCTTCGTGTTGCCTTGCTGGGCGGAGGCAAGATGGCGTACCAGCATGCGGCGGCCATCCGCCATTGCCGCGACGCCCGATTAGTTGCGGTCGTGGACCCTGCGGTGCCTGCGGCGGAGCTGAAGGTGCGCTTTGGCGCGGATGTAGCGCCCTACTCCGACGTGCAGGAAATGCTGGGAGCGGAAAAGCCGGACGTCGTTCACGTCGTAACGCCCCCAGCAACGCATGCGGAGCTTGCCCGCATCTGTCTCGAGGCCGGCGCCAATGTTTATGTCGAGAAGCCTTTTGCGCTCACTTCCGCGGATGCCGAATCCGTTCTACAGCTCGCAGACGCCAAGGGTTTGCGCGTTTGCGCCGCCCACCAAGTGCTGTTCCAGGATTCCGGCCGCGCCTATCGGCAGCACCTGCCGATGATCGGCGAAATTGCACACGTGGAAAGCTTCTTCTCGTTCCGGCCGGTCCGTAAACGTGCCGGCGGCGGCGGGCTCAGCACACCGGTCGATCAAGTGATCGACATCCTGCCGCATCCCGTCTACCTGTTGCTGGATGCTCTCCCGACCGACGGCAACTCTCGAGCTGAGGTGACGGCGCTCGATGTTTCAATTGACGGCGAGGTACGTGCAGTCATACGTCGTGGCAAGTTTCTCGCCACGCTCGTCGTCTCGTTGAATGCTCGCCCCGTAGAGTCCTGGCTGCGCGTGATGGGGCGAAACGGCATGATCGAAGCCGATTTCGTCCTGGGCACGATAATCCGCCACCCAGGACCCGGCGCGTCGGCACCATCGGTCGTCCTCAAACCCTTCAGCCGCTCGTGGCAGATCGGATGGGGCAGCTTCAAGGCGGTCCTCAAGCTAATCTTTCGGCGGCACAAGAGCTACCCAGGTCTGGCCGAACTGCTCGGATTGTTCTACGCAAGTATCCGGGCAGGAACGCCGCCACCAATCAGCGCAACCCAAATCACGGATACCGTGCGTCTCTGCGAGACTATAAGTGCGCGCCTGCATGCAGATGAGCGGCTTGCCGATGAGCGAGCGGCACTCGAACTGCAAGCACAAGAAGTGAAGTTGCCACCATTTAACGACCGAGGAGTCGTGTTGCTGACAGGCGGAACCGGAATGCTGGGCGAACCGACCGCACGGATGCTGCGCGCGGCGGGCTGGCGCGTACGCGTGCCAGTGCGACGACAATTGTCTCCGCGACATCAACTACCTGGCATCGAGTATGTGTCGGCCGATCTTGCGGAGAGCGTTCCAGACAGCTTGTTGGCGGGGGTCGAGACCGTCATTCACCTTGCTGCGGAAACCGCCGGCACCAAGGCGAATCACGAGCGCAATACGATCCAAGCCACGCAAAACTTGCTCAATGCGATGATTCGGACCGGGACGCGCCGGCTAGCGAATATCAGCAGCGTTGCAGTGCTGAGGCCTTCGGCATTTCGCCGGATGTCAAATGAACGCTCACCTGTTGATCTCGACAATCTGGCACGGGGCCCCTATGTATGGGCAAAAGCAAAGGCGGAACTGATCGCCATTGATAACGCCAAGGCTGGTAAGTTAGAACTGCGTACGATTCGCCTTGGACCACTGTTGGAGTATCGCACTTTTGCGCCACCAGGGCGACTCGGCCGCGAACTTGCCCGACTGTTTGTCGCGATGGGTCGCGCTTCCACCCCAATATTTGTATGCAGTTTGGATACAGCCACAAAGTCAATTGTGAGTGTGGTCCATTCTTTTGATTCCGTCCCGCCTTGCGTCAACTTAAACGACTCGCCGCCCCCTACACGAGGCGATCTGGTGCATCACCTTCGTGAGGCGAGACCCGACCTTTGGATCATATGGCTGCCGCTCTGGATTCTTTTCCTCCTAAGTCTGACTTTTCGCTTCGTACAGCGTCTTATGCACCCCAGCAAGTCCCCACTCGATCTCTATGCAGCGTTTCGGCCCGAGCGCTATGACACGGCTGAAGCCACCAAATTGATTTCACTTTCACGAAACGTCCCAATATAGCGCCAGTCAACGATCGTGTGATCGTAGCTTGTTCATGTTGCGTCAATGCCAGCACACCAAAATCCATCACTGCCAGTCCTTTTCTACCTTCCGACGGATCCTGATCACATCGAGTGGATGCCTATTCGCGCCGAAGGATTTCACGACTGGCTTTCAGCCCACACCCACGTTGCCGATGGCAAATACACGTGGACTTTGCTGACTTACCTCCGATTGAAAGACGCCGGCTTTCCGTGCAAATTGGTGACACACTTCCCTCGCGCCGGGATTGTAGTATCACACCGCGATTTTCTCCCGGTCTTTCTTGCTCCCCGTCGTAATGTTTTTCTCGTATGCATTAAGGCGGACCGAAACCCGCATCCTTGGGCGGATTATCATGTTGTACAGAATCCATACGATGCCTTAATGCAGCCGGGAGCGCCGTCTAGACATGCAGTTGATCTTCCGCATTGGCCGCAGCCCAATCTCATCGTGAGAGATCCCGCTCGAGCCACAGTTTGCACGAATGTGGCTTACTTCGGCCGGCGACTCAATCTCGCACCAGAGTTCCTGGAAGACAATTGGAGCGCGACACTTCGCACGCATGGCTTTCAGTGGAATTTGCGGCCTCGCAACCAGTGGCATGACTACAGTCAAGTGGACGTGACATTGTCAGTGCGGGATTGGAGGCTTGACCACTCGCGTTTAGATCCCGTTCTGCGTGCTGACTCCAAACCGCCATCGAAGTTGGTAAATTCCTGGCTTGCGGGCGTTCCTGCCCTTGCTGGGCCAGAGTCTGCGTTTCGAGCCATGCGACGGACGACACTGGACTACATCGAGGTGCAGAGTGAATCCGAGGCGTTGGATGCCCTAATTCGATTGAGAGCCAATCCCAGTTTGTATCGTGACATGGTGGCCAACGGCCTTGAACGTTCAGTTGCCTTTTCAACCGAATCGCTGATTGCACAGTGGTGTGAGTTTTTTGATTCCACTTTGACGGAGTCGCTCGCCAGCTGGCAGAAACGCGCAGCCGCAAGGAGGTTTGCACGGCAACTTGGATCGATAATTCGCTACTTCTCTAAGCCCTTGCACTTGAAAAGTTTGTTAACGGCGATCCGGACATAGCGTCAAATGACCATCATTTCGGATCACTTGCTTCAGGAAGACAGGTGAAAGACTCCAAACTAGTTGAGCCATGTTCCAGCGACCACTGGCATTGGCTAATGCCGACAGGTCAAGTGCTCGAGCTGATCGGTGATGTTCCGCCGGCCGCTCTTGAGCAGGAGTACTATCGGCAGCAGGAGCCACATGCAAACGCGCTCTGAATCACTAGCAACTGTCTCCCGAGATCTTGACGCCACTCATGCAGAGGATCGCTAGATGGTGCTGACCCCTCATCGAGTGGCCAGCACTCATTGCGATGTCGGCGCAGTCTTCTGAAAGGAGGTGACACGATGCCCGTACGAACCAAGATTCGGAGACTAATCGAGAACCTCACGGGCTATCGCGTTCACAAGTTTGGCACTTCACTCGGACTCGCCGATACTCGCCGCCCGTCGTCAGCGTGGTTCTCTCACATGGTAACGTTGCGCCATGTGATTGCATCAACTGATATAAATTTAGTCTTGGACGTAGGTGCGAACGAAGGTCAGTTTGGACTGAATTTGCGCGAACAATATCGGGGAGACTTGATTTCGTTTGAACCAGTGTCAAGTGCTTATGCGGCGCTCTCGGCGACCGCAAAGGGAGACCCGCGGTGGCACACCGTGAAATGTGCGCTGGGGTCCAGGGACGAAACGGCGACAATAAATGTCGCCAGCGCAACCAAGTTTAGCTCGATATTAGAGGCTAACTCGTTTTCTAAGAGCCGCTGGGGCGCACAGGCGGCGGCAACAAGGACGGAGACAATAGAAGTTACCCGGTTAGAGACAATTTTACCAACAATTGTGAGTGACATTGATCGTCGACGAATTCTTCTCAAGATGGATACTCAAGGATTTGATCTTCAAGTCTTCGCCGGTCTCGGAATTGTTGAGAAATTTATTTTTGCGCTTCAGTCCGAAGTGTCCTTGATACGAATCTACGAAGGCTGTCCTTCTTGGATTGAAAGCATTTCCTCATACGAGCGCGCAGGCTTTGGCGTAGCGGGCCTATTTCCGGTGAGTTGGAGCAACGGAAGAGTGATCGAGTACGACTGTGTGATGATCCGTGCCGCCCGTACCTAGACAAGCTCTACACGGATGCCGCGCAATCCACTTCATCCGGACTTGGTTAAGCCTGTCAGATCCAGCCGCCGCGGACGCTCTGTAAAGTCTACTCCAGCACAACACCAATCGGTGGATTTGGACGAACAATCGGACTCGTACCAAGTTGATGGCCGTGGGTTCCAAGATATTGCTGATAACTTGACGTCAGTAGCCCGTTGCTATCCACGATACCTGCATCGCTGCCGCCGTACAGGGTCCCAACTGTGCTGATGCGTGATCGATCCACAACATTGTAATACGTGAGGCCAGAGAGGGTGTCTGGATTATTGTTCACAATTACATTGTTAAAGAAGCTGAACGGTCCGTTTGTAGACTGTACACACCTCAACCTTACTCCACCGACGATTGTGTTGCGGCCGATGAACATCTCGCCGCCCATACAATCCTGGTTGACCTCTAATGACCACATGGCCGTGCGAGTATTGATGTTGTTGAACCTTATCTCGCCGCTAGCGGGCTCACCATTGTTCTCGTGCATATTGCCGAAAAGGGAATAGGTTTCGATATTCAGGAACGTATTGCCCCGAACATCGAACCGCGGCACATGCGATTTCAAATCGAAACCGCCGGTCGAGTCACGAAAGACATTGTTCTCGATTATCATTTTCTTCTGAGAGTAAACCTTGAGTCCTCCTCCATTATTCAGACGATAGAACTCTGAGTCTTGCACGGCGGCGTATTGCGATGCATCGGAGTAGCCACTAGTGAACATTATCCCGGCAGGATTTTCTCCATCTACACCAAGTATCATGTCGTGAATTCTTAGCTTGCGCAGGACGGTGAAATTGCTTACGGATGACACGATCTGAAAACCTATGTTACGGAAGTTTCGACCTTCAAGGCCTTCAAGATAAATGGGGTACTGGGAACTATTTTGAAATCGAATTATGGCACTAGGGTCGACACCGGCTATGTAGCCGAAGTCGATCACGGGAGTTTCGCCAGGAATTGCGAGCCATCGAGCGGATCTGTCTGACCCATATTCCACTCGCTCCCACGCGGTTCCTACACTTCCGCGAGGTATTCCCATCGTAGTGTACGTGCCAGACCGAAGGTAGATGATATCGCTTGGCGTCGAGCTGGAATGCAGTTTCGCCAGCGTCCGCCAAGGAGCGTCGATACTTCCCGACGCAGAATCGTTGCCATTTGGACTGAGAAACTTGAATCCATCAGTGGTAACTGAAATCGTCCAGCTGGATGACACGCGCGTACCTTCGGCGTCTGTGACTGTCAAGGTCGGCGTCACTGCCACACCAGTAGGACTGGGCCAGTTGATCTCCCCGGTGGCTGGATGGATTGTCATGCCCGTAGGAGCGTTGGCCAAGGCAAATGAGAACGGATAGGACCCGCCGATTACAACCGCTCGGATGTTGTATTGGACGCTTGGATGGGCCCTGAAGATTCGATGACCTGCGGGGATGACTTCAAATCCTGCCGCTGGCGAGCTTCCCGCAGCACGAGGCGATACAAGTTCGAGTGGATAATTGGCCGCTAGTGCAGGTACAGCAACTAGTACAGTCGCCGCAACCAGGATCAGGGCCTGAGTCAGCCGTCGAGCTGCCAGGCAAATGTCAACAATCAGCATGGTGTTGCTCCGTCTGAGCTTATGGCTACCCGGTCACATCCATCAAACTATAGAATACACGTGGTCGAATACAGTCGCGGTTGTCTATTTATGGCGACAGCCGGGCAAACTGTGAAGTCGGTCACGCCTGTCCGGCCACCGTAGCGGAGCCCAATTTCCAAATGCCGACCGTCGCGCCCTCGCCCCAGGCGCAACATCACAGAATCAGATTGCTGATAGTCAACTCCACGCTGCACATAGGCGGCGCGGAGCAGGTTGCCGCGTACCTCGGGGAACACGTCAGCCGCGATACCTTTGAGACCGCCGCCTGCTATCTGAAGGAGCCAGGTTTCATCGCCGACCAGATGCTGCGTTCCGGCGTAGATCTGATACCGATTCCCGGTCTCCGGCCCGGACATCGAGACTACCTGACTTTCCTCAAGCTGCGCAGATTGATCAGGAGCCGGCGGATAGAGATCATCCATAGTCATGATATTCACGGATTGATTGATGGCGCAGCCTGTCGGCTCACGACACCTGGTCTGCGCTTCGTGCACACTTTTCATTATGGGAACTACCCTGATCGCCGCATCCGGCACAAGCTTATCGAGGGTACGTTGTCGCGCGTCGCCGATGCCCTGATCGCCGTCAGTCACTCGCAAGCCGCCGCCATTCGAAAGCTCTACAAGATCCCGGAAAATCGAATCCGGGTCGTCTGGAACGGTGTGAAAACGCCGATAGCATCAGACGAGGCGCCCAGACTGCTGTGGGACATCCCAGACGGTACGCCGGTCATCGCCAGCATTAGTACCCTGATCAAGCAAAAAGGCCTCGAGCACTTGCTTGATGCGGCGGCTCTGCTGCGGCAAGCCGGTGAGCGCTTTGTCCTGCTCATCGCCGGCGACGGCCCGCTGCGCCAGAGTCTCCTCGCCCGTTCCGAGGCACTGGATCTGCAGGGCCATGTTCAATTCCTGGGCTGGGTGCCTCAGGCCTCAAGCAAGATTTTCCCACTCTGCGACATCTTTGTGCAGTCATCGCTCTGGGAGGCGATGTCCATAGTCCTTCTGGAGGCCATGGCCTCGGCCAAAGCGGTCGTCGCCACCTCAGTCGGCGAGAACCCGCTCGTAATGCTGCCCGGCGAGACTGGGCTCACGGTGCCGCCCGCGAATCCCGCTGCGCTGGCCGAGGCACTGCGCACGCTGCTGCATGACCCGGAACTTCGCGGTCGAATGGGCCAGGCCGGGCGCGCGCGCTATCAAGAATTCTTTACCGTGCAGCGCATGATCGCCGCGCACGAACGAATCTACCGCCAACTGGCGAGCGCATCCCGATGATACGTGCATGGATCGAGCGACTTTTTGAGTGGCGCCTGGTGCGATGGCTTGCGGCCACGGCATTCCTTGTACGAGGGGCGATTCTCCTGTTGCTTGGCCGACGGTACCGTGCAATCAACGACTTCTGCTGGATCGTAAGGGTTTCCCGGGTTGCTCCGCTCCAGCGGATTGCCCGTGCCCGCATAGACCGGGAACTTGAGTTCGCTCGCCGCACGGGCCGGAATCCGTTGATCGCAGCCTACCTCTCAAGTTCGCTGTCGCGCCGCTGCGCCGAAAAGTTTTCGCTCGCCGGCACTGGGCCGAATGACCTGTTCCGCGACCTGATCGTGTTGAAGGCGGCATCCACGGCCGAAAAAGGCGTCATCCTTCTCAAGTACGCGCGCACGTTCGAGGCGGTCGTGGCGCTGCTGGACTTCGATCGCGTGCGCGCCCACTACACATTCGTCCTGGAGCCATGCTGGGCGGGTTACTGCGATGCGCCCCTGCTGATGCACTTCGCTCCCGGTCATCCCGTCGTCGTTCAGTGTTTCACGGCGGAGGATCTGGCTTTCGTCGAAAGCGTCGGGCCGCCCTTCGGGCCCGTACCGCTCGGGCCCGCCGACTGGGTCAGTGCCGATATATTCAGGGAAACTGCCCGGCCGACAAAGATCTACGACCTCGTCATGGTCGCCAACTGGGGCGCGCACAAGCGCCATGCCGAACTGTTTCGCGCACTGAGCCGGATCCGCGAGCGCCACGTTCGGGTGCTGCTGGTCGGCTTCCCGTGGGCCGGCCGGACTGCGGCGGACATTCGTCGCGAGGCGAGCGCGATCGCAGGCTCGCGCATCGAAGTCGAGATCGTCGAGAACATTTCACAGGTCGAGCTGGCCCGTTACCTCAGCCAGTGCAAGGTGTTCGTCTTTCTGTCGCGCAAGGAAGGCGACAACAAGGCGCTAGTGGAGGCGATGTTCGCCGACGTGCCGGCCATCGTTTACCACCGAAGCATCGGCGGCGCCGTCAACCGCATCAACCCGGCAACTGGCATTCTTTCATCCGATGAAGACCTCGCCGACAAGATCTGCCACATGCTCGACCATCACCGGGATTTCAGCCCCCGGGCCTGGGCGCTCGAGCACACGGGCAGCGCGATCGCGACCCGGGTCGTGGACGACGCGCTGCGTCGCGCGGCAGCAGAATACGGCGGCCGCTACTCGTGCGGCATCGTCGAAAAGACCAATACCCCGAACCTGGCCTATCGAAAACCGGAAATGCGGGCTGCATTTCAGGCCGACTACGAATTCATCACATCCTGCCTTCGGCAGCGCTCGGTATCATGAAACTGCATGGGCCTGGTCATTCGAGCGGCGACGGACGCGAACCGCAGCGCCTGGGAAGGTTTGCTGGCCGATCGCGAGACGGGTTTGTTCCAGCACCTGTTCCGCTGGCAGGCGGTCCACTGCCGGTGCTGAATGCGGACTTTCCCCGCCATTGCCTGATCCGATGACGTACTACGCGCCAGCCGGAACGCCCGTGACGCTCGGCGATATCGCCCGCGCGACTCTGGGCGCATCCGCCGCGGCAAGCGCGACTCTTGCAGCAACACTGCGCTGCGTATCCGGACTGGAACACGCATGGCCCACCAGCTCGGGACGCGCGGCCATGACGATCATCCTGCAGGCAATGCATGAGGCTCGTGGCGACTCTTCTCGCAACGAAGTCATTGTGCCTGCTTACACCTGCTACTCGGTGCCGGCAGCTATTGAATGTGCAGGCCTCAAGCCGCGTTTGTGTGACATTGATCCAGTGACGCTCGGCATGGACCCGGAGGCCCTGGACCGCTGCGACTTCTCGCGGACACTCGCGGTGATCAGCGCAAACCTCTACGGGCTGCCGAACGCGCTGGGCGAGATCGAGGCCGTTTGCCGGCGCCGCAACGTGTTCCTGCTCGACGACGCCGCACAGGCACTTGGTGCGAAACTGGACGGGCGCGCGGCCGGCTCCTTTGGCGATGTCGGCCTCTATAGCTTTGACAAGGGCAAGATCATCTCGACCATCCAGGGCGGGGCCGTCGTGTGCCGGCAGTCCGATCTGACGGCGCACCTCGAAGCCGCGCTGGCGAAGCTGCCACAGTGCTCGTTTCGGGAGTCATCGGGCAACCTGCTGAAGCTGGTGATCTATTCAATCTTCCTGCGCCCGGTTTTGTACGGCGTCATCCGGCAGCTGCCCTTCACCGGACTGGGGCACACGCACTACGAAACGCGCTTTCCGGTCACGGCACCGACCCAGTGGCAAGCTGGGGTCGCTACCAGGCTGCTGGAGCGGCTATCGGAACTGAATGACAGGCGTCGCGCGCTTGCAGCGGCCTACCAGGCGGCGCTCGAAGGCGTACCGGGACTCGAGCTTGTGCAACCATTGCCGGGCGCCGAGCCGGCGTTCGCGCGCTATCCATTCCGGGTGCGCGAACCGGAAACCCGCGACCGGGTCGTTGCGGCGCTCGACCGAGCCGGCATTGGCGCCACGACCAGCTACCCGCTATCGCTCGCCGATGTCCCGGAAGTCATCGCCAAAGTCCCGCCTTCGGACCGCAGCTGCCAGTGGGCACGAAGAGTAGCAAGGACCATCGTAACTTTACCGACGCATGCGTTCTGCCCCTTGAATATTGCGGAACGCGCGCGAAAGACACTGATCGAATGTCTCGGCTGAGACCCCTCATCCGGCGCGTGCTGGCGGCAATGCTGTACTACAGCGGCTTCCTGTGGCTGATTGCCGAGTTCCGGCTGCGCGGAAAGGCTGCCGTGCTGATGTACCACCGCGTCCTTCCGGCCGGCGCGGACACTTTTTCGCATTACGGGATCGTGATCTCGCCGGAGACGTTTGCCCGGCAGATGCAGTTCCTGAAGCGGCATTTCCGCCTGCTGACGTCGGACCAGTTCGGTGCGGAGCTGACCGGACCCGGATTTGGCCGCCGCAGTTGTCTCGTCACCTTCGACGACGGCTGGCAGGACAACCACCGTCACGCGCTTCCGGTTCTAAAGAAGCTCGGGATACCCGCTGTCGTCTTCGTCGCCACGGCGTTTGTCGGCACATCCAATACGTTCTGGCAGGAAAGGTTGACCCGCCTCCTCTTCCTGGCGTCCCGCTCGCCCTCGTTTGGCGATGACGTGCTGCGAGAACTCGACGCCCTCGACAGCCGTTCGATGGACGATGCTGCGGCCGAGTACCGCCTGCGCAACCTCGTTACCACCCTCAAGCTGCGCGAGCCGATGATCAAGGAGCGGTTGATCCAGCGGCTCGAGGCCGATGCAAGAAGCGCGGGCCTGAACGCATCGGATCTCGGTGAGGATCGCTTCCTGAGCTGGGATGAAGTTCGCGAGTTGCAGAACAGCGGAGTGGTGACCATCGGCTCGCATGCACATACGCATACGCCCTTGCCCTCGCTCGGCTACGCGGGCGCAAAGATCGAGCTGGCGCGGGCCCAGCAAGAGTTGCGGGAACACGGCATTCCCCCGACTGCGATCTGTGCCTACCCTAACGGCAATGTGGACGAAGCAGTGGCCGCGGCGGCACGAGATGCCGGGATTACCTTGGGATTTGCGACCGGGCATGGTCGCGTGAGCAACGGCGACGACCCGTTGCGGCTGCGGCGTATCAATGTTCACGACCGCTCTTCTTTCACGCGGGCGGAGTTTCTCTGCCTGATTCTCGGGGTATTTTGAATTGCGCGTGCTGGTCACCAACGGCGATACGCGCCCCGCGCTCGCGATCACCCGGTCGCTTGGGCGCCAGGGGCACGAGGTCATCGTTGCGGCGGAGCGGCATCCGTCGCTGGCTTCCGCATCGCGCTTTTGCGCGGGACGCGAAACGTATCCAGCACCAGACCGCGGTGGCGAGGCATTCTCGCAGGCCATTGCGAGCATCGTTGCGCGGCGGCAGATCGGAATGCTTCTGCCGGTGACTGAGATCGTCACCATGCTGATTGCAGAGCATCGGGAACTCCTGCCAGCAGGCTGTGTGCTGCCGCTGCCTTTGACCGATTCGCTGCGCATTGCCAACGACAAATCGAAGGTTCTCGCGCTCGCGGTCGAGCTGGGGATCCCGGTCCCGCGAACCGTCACGATTGCGTCCAGGGCGGAGACCGCTGACCCGGCCGGGATGAACTACCCGATTGTTATCAAGCCGGCCCGATCTCGCGTGCAGACAGCCTCGGGCTGGCTTTCCGCCGGCGTCGATTATGCAGCGGACGCCGATGAGCTCCGGCGCAAGCTCGAGAGCCTGCCGGCGGAGTTGTTTCCGGTGCTGCTGCAGGAACGAATCGTCGGTCCGGGCGTCGGCGTGTTTGCCTGCTACCAGGAGGGCCGCCGTGTGGCCCTTTTTTCGCATCGCCGCCTGCGCGAGAAGCCGCCTTCGGGCGGCGTCAGCGTGCTCTGTGAAAGCGTGCCGCTCGATGTCGCGGCATCCGCTCATGCACAACTCCTGCTTTCGCGCCTGCACTGGCACGGGGTCGCGATGGTCGAGTTCAAGCGCGACAACCGCGATGGATCGCTACAGTTGATGGAAATCAATGGCCGCTTCTGGGGGTCACTGCAACTCGCCATAGATGCTGGTGTCGATTTTCCTGCGATAGTCGCGCGACTTGCGCAGGGCGAGAGTGTGGTGCCTGTCGAGGACTACCAAGTCGGTGTAATTTCGAGGTGGTTTCTTGGAGATCTCGATGCACTGCTCGCGCTCTGGAAGCACGGACGCTCCAGACTGCAATTGCCCGACAGCCATCCTGGACGCTGGCGCACTTTACACGACTTTCTGCGATTTTGGCGCAGCGGACAGCGTGGAGAAGTACTGCGCCTATCCGACCCATGCCCAGGATTGTTCGAGATTCAACATTGGTTACGTGGCCGTTGAGGCGATTTGGCACAAAATCCTTTTTGCTAGCAGCTCGGTGCACCGATGCAGCCGGGCCAAAATGTCTCGTGTCTCTTCTTCATTCTTGCCGTCCGGGTCATCTATTTCGCGGCCAAAGTCAAGGGTTCCCAACCACACGATGCCGTCATGCCTTCCGAAGGCTCGCACGGCCTGCCAATTATGGCGATCCATGATCACGACCAGATCCGCCCAGGTGACAACTGCCTTCGAGAGGACTGCGGAGCGGTGAGCGGACAGATCAATTCCATTCTCCTTGGCAATCCTGCGTACCGTGTCCGGTGAATTCCGCTCAACGCTCGCGTGAGATCCGCTGGAACGAACTTCAACGGCGGAATTCAGCAACTTGCGGAGCAATTGCGCCGCATACGGACTGCGGCAAATATTACCGTGACAGACTACCAGCACCCGACGCATCTGACTCGAATGAAGCGCTTGTTCGGTCGCCACGTGGGCGCCGGACGCGGCTCGCCGACATGCAATTCGCCACACACCGGCACGCAGCAGTTTTCGAGCTTGTGTCAGCAAATCCGATGTCCGCGCACTCTCAATCGATGCCATCCGTCAAGCCATGCCGAGCTCCGTCAACGGTCGCTGGGCCCGCGATTGCTGGAACGCACTTCCCTTGAAAAGATAACATGCATGTATGGTTTCGCCAAAGTCAACCGCGTGGCGTCGTAGCTGAATATGCCAGCCAAGATTTTATATATTGACGGGAACATGGATGGGACTGTTGGTGGCTCATTCTTTAGTCTGTATTACCTGACTCAGGGACTCGACCGGGCGCGCTACACACCGGTCGTCGCCTTTGTTGCGAATCATGCAATCTTGGACAAGTACCTTGCCGCCGGTATCGACACGCGAATACTGCCGCGACCGGCGGTGCTGTCCAAGAAGTGGCGACTGCCACGACCGCTGGCGCGAGTGATGAACGCAATACAGGAAAACCTGCTTTGGCCGCTCTCGCTTCAAAGGTTTTTGGCTGCAGAGCGTTTCGACCTCGTGCACCTTAACAACTCAACGACAGGCAACCATGAGTGGATGATTGCGTGCCTGTTCGCCAGGGTACCATGCGTTACGCACGAGCGCGGAATCAATAGATCTTTCTCGTTCCGTTCAAGGCTCCTGGGGCCACGACTCAGAGCAGTTATCTGCATATCTGAAGCGGTACGAGCGAATTTTGACGCGAGACATTTTCGAGGCATTAGGCTCGTTACAATACCCAACGGTCTCGATGCCGATTCACTGCCAGTCTCAAAGTCCGCCGCCGACAGCAAACGCATGCTTGGCATATCGGATGCCGCGCCACTCATCGGAATGGTTGGCAATATCAAGGCGTGGAAGGGTCAAGAGACGTTGGTCCGCGCGATGGCCATACTAAAGCGTAACTGCGTTGGACTCCGCTGCCTGCTGATCGGCGCCGTATCTGCGGATCAATCGAGTTTTGCGGCGCGGCTCGAGAAATTGATCCTCGATCTTGGGTTGTCAGAGTCCGTAACGTTGACCGGATATCGCAAGGACGTCGCGGATTGTATGAACGCGTTGGACGTTGTTGTGCATGCGTCCACGGAACCCGAACCATTTGGACGAGTACTATTAGAAGCTATGGCTCTTCGAAAACCACTGGTCGCCAGCAACGCTGGCGCCGTTCCAGAGATCGTAGTAGATGGCGAGAGTGGGCTCTTGTTCAGACCAGGTGACCCGGTCGACCTCGCTCGCGCGGTCGAGCGACTTATTCGCGATCAAGCCTTGGCCGACCGGCTTGCCGATGCCGGCCATAGGCGCCTTGTTGAGCGCTTCAGTATCGGCCGGAACATCGAACTGACACAGCAACTCTACGATTCGATCCTGAATACAGGTAAATCACCGGCTAGCTATAGGAGAACAGGTGGCAGCGATGATACCTAACCGGTGCCTTCGAATTGCGACAAATTTTACGCGCGTGCGCGAAGCATGCGGTGACATCGCACTCATCGAACAGGTTGACCTGCAAGGCTACCGCAGCTGGTCCGACCTTCGAAGGCTCCTTTGGGGTCCCGATCGCGCAGACGCCATAATTGTCAACATTGACAGTCAGCTCACGTTTCGGCTTTGTCTACTGAAGTGGCTTGTCCCACTTCCGGCGGCTCCGGTTATCTCGGTAGACATCATCGTCTCGCGCCCACAGGGTCTCGCTCAGCGGTGCGCAGCTTTCATCAAGAAGCTTCTACTGCGCAAGGTGTCTCTTTTTATTCTGTATTTTAAGGATCTAGTTGCCTACGATCGCTATTACGGCATTGGCCCTAGTCGTTCGGCCTATGTCCCCTTCAAGTCCAATTCGTGGGAACTTCTTCGGCCCGAAGACACGACTAACAATGATGGCCAGTATGTGCTTGCAGCCGGCCGTACCAAGCGCGATATCCAGACTTACTTCGCTGCTATGCAGCTCACCGGATTGCCGGCGGTACTGCTGCACGAGGACGACGCGCGGATGGCGAAGCACGGCACGACTTTCGATGCAAGCAATCGGCCAAGCAACCTAAAGCTAGTCAAGCACGACGGTGGTCGGCGTAGCTGGATTGAACACTTGCGAAATGCTCGGGTAATTGTAGTTCCTATCCTGGGATCTACGATCTCATCAAGCGGAATCGGGACATACATCGATGCAATGGCAATGCGCAAGGCCGTAGTCATTACTGATGGGCCAGCAACGCGCGGCATAATTACTGACCAGGCCATGGTCATCCCGATCGCCGATGCACACGCAATGGCGGCGGTAGTTACGGCCTTATGGCATAACGATTCTCTTCGGCACTCTCTAAGCAATCGTGCCCGGGCGTATGCAGAACAACTTAAGGGCGAGGATCGTCTCCTGAATGATGTCTTGAAAGTGGCCATTGAAAGATGCATTGCACAATGACGTTGAAAGCCGTTTGCCGCGTCGTGATGGTCAACGCAATTCTATTGTTCACTTTGATCACTGCGCTTGAACTTGTCTTTGGCTCATGGATACGGGAAGACTCGCTAAATCGGCTCAACTTGATTCGAAATCGAACACTTCGCTTTACTACAAGCCACCTCTACTCCGACGCTGATGGTGTCGCTACGTACACGCGCGACCGATATGGAATTCGCGGAAGCTGTGGTGACCCATCGAACATCACCATGCTCACTGTTGGCGGTAGCACAACCGATCAGAGATACGTATCCGATCACGAGACGTGGCAATCGGTACTCCAAACCGAACTCCTACGTCGCGGCAAACACATTTGCATCGGCAACGCAGGCGTGGACGGCCAATCGACAATTGGTCATCTCAAGAACTTTGAGTGGTGGTTTCCAGAGATTCCACGATTAAGGCCGCGATACATAGTCTTCTACGTCGGTATCAATGATTTCTATACGCCACGCAACGCCGAGTTTGACGATCTCACAAGGCAGCGAGGTCGAGCTCTGTGGAACTACTTACGAGAACACAGTGCAACGTACCATTTGGCATACACACTTTACGCAAATTACCAATCGAGGATTCGACTTAAAGCGGCTCATGGAAGAGTAGACCTAGATGCAATTGGATGGACCAACAAGCCACTTCAGCGTGATCACTCAGCATTGACGAAGACACGTCTCCATGCGTACCGGACGCGCCTGCTCGCATTAGTTCAGCTCACGCGCAGCATGGGAGCTCAACCCATCCTTGTAACTCAACCTACTCGCTGGCATCGTCAACGTGCAGGAAGCCTCGTTGGCGTTGACGAGCGTGGCGAGTACGAAGGCAGCAGGATCAACGGCCTGGACCGGTATTTGATGATGAGGTTAATTGATAAGACCACTTGTTCAGTTGCTGAGGACGCCGGCCTACCTTGCATCGACCTTGGCGCTGAAGACGAATGGGCCGACGGTGATTTCTACGACTTCGTCCACATGACGCCAAAAGGGACGGCAACACTAGGCGTGCGGCTGGCACGCAAGATTGAGCCCTTACTCTAACTGTAGAATCGCGCCATCCTTTCGGGGATTTTGGATTTGGGACTGGGCACAATCCTGGCCGAATTGCCTGCACTGGAACTGACGTTTGGAAATTGACGCGCCGCAAGCATTAGCGCGGTAAGTACGAAGATGTGCGGATAATAGATCGCAGATAAGAAAGCACCCGCCACCGCAAATCCAACCATGGCGGCATTCGTCATATCAAGCAGACGAAGTGTCTGCGTAGAATCTCTAGACGTAGCAGGTCCTAGTCGCGCGATGATGCTCTGTCGGAGTTTCAGGTTTGCGCGAATGTTGCCGAAAACCAGCACTATCGAACAAATGAATCCCAATATTCCAAGTTCAGCAAACGCTAACATATAAGTTGAGTGTGCTGTCTTTCCCCAACGGGCTCCAAACTGACCTGTGCCGATGCCAAAAACCGGATTCTTTGCCCCCATGCCAATTGCACCCGACCAAGCATCTAGCCGTCCCTGCGCGGACCCGTCAATTGTCCCGCCAGTGACGGTTCCCATTCGCTGGAAGTACTGAGATGGGGCATATAGCAAGATAAGGCCCCCGACCAGCGCAATCGCGACAGCTGATACCAGTTTTCGAGGACTTCGCCACCACAAGTACGCAAGGACGGCGGTTATTCCAAGTGTTCCGCCACGTGACTGCGTAGCAATTATCGCCATAATGATTAGTGCGGTTGCAGACCATGCAAGCACTTGATAGAAGCGGTTTCTTGTGCTCAACGCGATCTCGACCATCAATGGAATCAGTATGCACATTGACAGCGAGAAATCGTTGCCATCACCAAGAAATGAACCCCCGACAATGTACTGACGCTGGGTCGGATCCGTTAGGATGTTTGAGTTAAATGCGAGCAAATAGAAGTGGGCCAATGTCAATATAACGATGACTCCACGAAGGCGGGCTTCGGTAGTTACGATTCGGGCAATCAGAACGAACAGGAAAACGTAGCCCAGCGTTGCTTGAAACGGCAATGAGCCGTAGTGGTTAAAGCCGCTCGCCGCCCACGAAGCCGCGACAGCACCTAAGAGCACCAGCACCCACTTGGCGATCCGGTCCGAGAAAATCTCCTTGATTGGCTTCAGCCCGCGCGCGAACGACTGTACGAGCATCAGTGTCATCGGAACCAGGCTGTAGAAATATGGAAACTGCAAGAACGTAAGCTGATTTGCAGGACGCGCATATTCGACAAAAAGCGCTGCTAACAGCCAGCCGTACAGAAGTCCCGTACCTGGCTGAGTGCGGGGCGTATCAGCTGCTACGGATTGCGCACGCACGTTCATACGCTGTGGCCGGCAAGTTCCTCGTAAAGACTAATTTGCTTTGCTGTACGCACGTCAATAGAAAAATGCGCCTCGATGTGTTGGCGACCCCGCCCAGCCATCTCATCGAATCCCGAGGCATTTTTAAGGTAGCACCGAATTCCATCCGCAAGTGCCGCAGTGGACCTCGCCGGCACCAGCCACCCGCTCACGCCATGCTCGATCACCTCCCGCGTCCCGCCCACATCAGTCGCAACGACAGGCACGCCAAGGTACGCAGCTTCTAGCATGACATTGGGCAGGCCTTCCGTGAGACTACTCTGCACGATCAGATCACACTGCCTGTAGAGTTCTCGCATATCAGTTACATAGCCTATGAACCTTACTTTCTCTGTCAAGCCGAGTTCCTGCACGAGACGCCGTAATGAGGTTTCCTCCGGCCCCGAGCCGGCGACAGTGACTAGCAGTTGCGGATAGCTGGGTACGAGTTCTGCGATCGCCCGCAGCAACAGATGCAGCCCCTTCTCCGGCGACAAACGGCCCACGGCCAGCAGCTTGATCGGACTGTCATGCGTTCGCACGGATTTCGCTCGCGCACTTAGCCCTCGGCCGTATGTATCGAGCATCAATGCGTTGTGGATTACGCGCACGCGTCTGTCCGGGATCCACCAGTGAGGCAATCGCTTGCGTACCGCATTCGACACTGCAATGACCCGATCGAAGCGCCGCAGCAATGCCCGGTCCAGCAGCGTCCTGGCCTTGCCGCGGAGGTCGTTCGCGATCCAGCCGTGTGCCGTGCTGACGATCTTCAGCGACGGGCGCAGCTTCCGGCAGCGCAATGCAACCAGGTTCGTGCGAAATTCCGAGCTATGGAGAATTTCGATCCCAAGCCGGTCGACGAGTCCGGTCACGTGCTCGACCAGCGGCGCCAACGGGCCGGAATCCGTGACAGGCCACACGGGCACGCCGCGCTCGCGCGCCGCGACGACGAGCGGATGCTTCGCACCGTCGTCCGAGACCAGCGGCGCGATGCGGTAATCCACGCGGCTGCGGTCGATGCGCGCGGCCGTTTCCAAAATCGTCCGCCCCGGCCCGTCCACCCACGGCGAATCCCGTAAGTGCAGCACGCGAATCGGTCCGCGCCCTTTCACGCCGGCCTCCGCGTCGGTTCCCAGACTTCCTGGCGGATGCCGACCAACCACATGCCGAGGGCCTTTGCCGCAGCCAGGTTGACCAGAAGGAAGAACGCACTGATGCGCACGACGAACGAATGCGCGGCCAGCGCCGGAAGCGCGAGACCCGCAGCCGCAAGCAGGTATAACGCAAGCTGAGCGTAAAACAGACCCGAGTACAGCGGCATGCTACGCAGCACGAACGCGCCCACCAGGCAACCGATGAGCCCGATCGGCGCCAGCCAGCGCATCAGCTTGTGCGAGAACAAGATGAAGCTGAAGGCCGGGTGGCGAAAAGGATTCAGCAGAGCAACGTTGCCGAAAAGCGCCGTGATGCCGCGCAGGAAGGTGCGGGCCTTGCGGGAAAACTCGGCTCGCTGGCTGCTGGTCGCCGCCATCGTGCCGCGCGCCGCCGGTTCGCTGATCGCACGCGATCCCGCGCGCACGGTGTCGAGCACCGACAGGAAATCCGGCGCCATCCCGGGCCGGAACGGCGCGCACAGTGACCGGCGCACGGCGTACAGGCAGCCGCTCGCGCCCGCGATGCTGTGCAGCTTCGCCTCCTCGCGACGGAACCAAAGCTCCAATCGGCCGTAGAGCCCCTCGCCGCCGCCGCCTTCGATCGCGTCCTCACCGGAAACGCAGCCGATCGCCGGATTCGCAAAATGCCCGGCGAGTGCCGCCAGCGCCCCGCGTTCGAGCAGGATGCCGGCATCCGTGAACAACAGGATCTCGCCATTGGCGCGAAATAGCCCGGCATTGAGCGCGGCCGCCTTGCCGGCACGTTGTGACTGCGGAATCACCTCGACCCGGCCTTCGCCTTCCAGCAACGCGAGTTCCAGCGTCTGGTCCGTGCAGCCATCGCCGACTACCAGGATCTGCATCCGGTCAGGCGGATAGTCGAGCGCGAGGAGATTCCTGATCTTGTCGGCTATCCGGCCTGCCTCGTTGTGGACCGGGCAGATGATCGTGACGCGTGGCCGATGCGCGGGATCGGGATCCGGCAATCGCCGGCCTGCGAGCCGGTTCCACGCCGCCAGCAGGCCCGGATAGATCGCGTAGGGATATATGACGGCTGTCAATGACAGCCAAAACAGCCAGACCGCCCAGCAGGATGTCGCCACGGCCGCGCCTCAGGCCGGCAGTTCGGCAACGGCTTCCACGAGCACGGCCTTCGCATGCAGGTAACGCGTGGTCCGGCGCTTGGCCTGGATGTCCGCGTAGATGAGTTCGACCTGCGGCGTACCGAGGCCGAGCGCCGCTGCCAGTTCCGACGTCGGCCGGCCGTGGTTGAGTGCCCACAGCGCAAGATCCATCTGCCGGTACGGCAGCGCGAAGTAGAACTCATCCTGGCCCTGCTGTAAGCTATACGTATCCGTCGTGGGGGTCGCGGAGCAAATCTCATCCGGCAGGCCGAGATGGTCTGCCATCGCATAGACCTGTGTCTTGTACAGGTGGGCGATCGGCTTGAGGTCCGCGCTGCCGTCGCCGTTCTTGACGAAGAAACCCTGGTCGTACTCGAGCCGGTTCGGCGTGCCGACCACCGCATAGTTCAGCCGGTCCGCGTGGAAGTACTCGACCGTCTTGCGGATGCGCTGCTTGAAATTGGTCGCGGCGACGATCTGCAGATATTCGCGAAGGCCCAGCCGCGCCTCTTTCGTCTCGCCCGCGGGCGTCTGCACGATCAGCTTGAAGTGGTTGACCTGACCCTCGAGCCCGCCCGAGATTACGATCTTGTTCTTCCAGGTGCCGTCGTAGTCCGGGAACACGCGGCGGATCGCCTCGTCGCGCCAGCGATAGCAGCCGATCGCCGCGAGCGTCGGTGCGATATCCACAAGTTCGCATTCGATGCCGAGGTGGGTCGCGAGTTGGCGCCCGCGCTGGCCGCTGCCGCTCGAAGAATCCTGCTCCGGCAGCAGCAGCCCAAAGACCTTGTCCTTGCCGACGGCGCGGACCGCAAGCGCCGCGCAGACGGAACTGTCGATCCCCCCGGACATGGCAACGACCATGCCGCGGCGCGACAGGTCGCGGAGGATCTCGCGCAGGCGCCCTGCGATGCGGTCCGCTTCCGCGCCCAGATCGAGATTCAGCACGTCGTAGTCGAGTTTCATGCAAGCCCCAGGCGGCGGACCTTGCCAGTCGCCGTGTATGGCAGTGTATTCGCGAACTCGACGATCTTCGGCACCTTGTACATCGCGAGTTGCTGGCGGCAATGGGCCTTGACAGTGCGCACGTCGAGCTTTCCGCCCTCCTTCATCACCAGCACGGCCTTGATGGCCTGGCCCAGCAACTCGTCGGGAATGCCGGTCACGCCCACCTCGGCGACTCCCGGCAGGGCCGCGATGACCTCTTCGACTTCCTGCGGGCTGACGCGGAACGCGCCGACCTTGATCATCTCGATCGCACGCCCGTCAATGGTCAGGAAGCCGTCGTCGTCGAAATGTCCGAGATCGCCGGTATGCAGCCAGCCGCCACGCAGCGCCTCACGCGTGGCGTCAGGATCCTTCAGGTAGCCCGCCATCACGTTCGGGCCGCGCGCCGAAATTTCGCCGACTTCGTTGGGATTGGCCTGGCTGCCGTCGGGGCGCAGCACTGCCAGTTCGACACCGGGTATCGCAATGCCGACCGAACCCAGTTTCTCGTCGAGCCGCTCCGGCGGCAGGTACGTCAAGCGCGCCGCCGCTTCGGTCTGGCCGTACATGACGAAGAGCTTCGCGTTCGGCAACTGGGCCCGCAGCCGCAGGATGTTGGCCTTTGGCATCGGTCCACCAGCCTGGGTGAGATAGCGCAGGCGCCCCAGGTCGAAGGCCGACAGGTCGCAGCGCGACAGAAGCAGGGCGAATGTCGAGGGCACGCCGGCAAAGCCGGTCACCCCGTGGTCCGCCATGCGTTGCAGCACGGCATGGGGATAGGCGATCGAATCCTCGAGCAGAAGCTCCGCGCCGGCAGCGAGATGCGTATGCAGCACGGAATTGCCGTAGGAGAACTGGAACGGCAGTACCGCGATGCCGCGATCGTCGGATCGCAGCCCGAGGTACTCGATGATCGCGCCGGTGTTGGCCGCGAGGTTGCGATGACTCAGCATCACGCCCTTGGGGCGGCCGGTCGTGCCGGAGGTGTAGATGATGGTCGCGATCGAATCGCCATCCTGTGCGCCATGGTGCGCCGCGGCAGCACCTCCCATCTGCCGGAGGTAGCGGCCGAGCGTGCCGGCGTCGTCCTCGGCGGGTATCTCGACGGCCTCGACGCCATTCGCCTGGGCGAGCTCGGCAATCGCGTTCCACTCCGGATGCGCCGGATCGCCGAGCAACATCCGAGCCTGGCAATGCTCCATCTGCCGCGTCAGCACCTGGGCGTGCTCGTGCGGATTGAGCGGCACGGTCACGCAGCCGGCCGAGAGCGCGCCGTAGTACGCGGCCACGTAGTGCGGGGAGTTCCGGAACAGGAGCGCGATGTGATCGCCCTTGCCGCGGCCGCGGCCCTGCAGAAATGCGGCAGTCGACGCCGCCGCGCCGGCGAGCTCGCCGTAGCTCCAGCGCGCGGTCTTCCACGTGAGCGCGGGCGCATCCGGTGTCCGTCGCGCGGATGCCTGTAACAGCGTCGTCAGCGATGGCGATTCGGGTTGCGGCACGGGCCCTCAGGCTGCCTTGCGCTTGGAGGTGACGAACGCGGCAATGCGATTCACGGAGTCGAGATTCTCCGGAACCATCTCGGTGTCGGCCACCTTGACGCCGAGCTGCTCCTCGATGAACAGGATGATCTCCAGCATACCGGTGGAATCCACGATGCCGCGCCCGAGCAGGGAGTCGTCGAGGCCGAGCTGTGCCGGGTCGTCGGTGAACAGGTAATTCTCCAGGATGAAGCGGCGGATCGTGTCGTGCAGTGCGTCGGTCATCGGGTCGGCTCCAGTCAGTGCGTGCGTTCGATGAATGCGGAATGCCATAGCTGCGTGGACAGGATGCCCACGAAAGCCATGTTGTCCCGGACCGCCGGGGCCTTGCTGCGACGCAGTTTCGCGATCAGCCGGCCGACCTTGTCCGGGTCGAAATAACCATAGCGTTTCAGGGCCGCCGGGCCCGTCAACTCGTTCACATAATCCGGCGTCCGCTCGTCCAGGAAGGCGGCCGCGTCGGGTGCCCGGTAGGGCTGCTTATGCCGCCGCAGGATCGAGGCTGGGAGGGCCTCCTGCATTGCCTGGCGCAGTAGCTGCTTTTCCTTCAGGACCCGCATCTTGGCATCCGGATGCAGGGCATTGGCAAAGGCGATCAGGCGGTGGTCGAGATAGGGGAAACGACCCTCGATCGAATTCGCCATCAGCATCCGGTCGCCCTGGGACGACAGCAGGTAGCTCGGCAGCAGGGTTGTGGCCTCGAGGTATTCGGCCCGGTTGAAGGGGTGCCAGCGCGGCATCTCGGCCGGAAGCGCGGCGCGCAGGCGCTCGAGGGCGCTGCCCTGGATGCTGGCGGCGAAATCCGCGCTCCAGAACAGCTTGCATTGCGCTGTCGTCGTCCAGCGCGGCTGGTGCGAGAAGAACGGATCGCCGGGGTCGGCGAGCCCCTGGCCGAAGAATTCCTTCAGGTAGGCGTCGCCCTGCGCGCTCGTGAGGTCGAGATACGGATACAGGCGCTTCAGCAGCAGCGGTCGCCAGGGTGAGCCGGGGTTGCGGGCCCAGAACTGCCGCACCTTGGCTTCCTTGAAGATGTCGTAGCCGCCGAGCACCTCGTCGGCGCCCTCCCCGGTCAGCACCACCTTGAGGCCGGCCTGCCGGACCGAGCGCGACAGCAGGCGCATCGGCGCCGGCGCGGTGCGCAGCACCGGGTTCTCGGTGTGGCGGATTGCATCCGGAAACGTCGCGGCAATATCCGGTGTGGTGCACTGGAAGTGGTGGTGCCGGGTCTGCAGGTGATCCGCGACCGCACGCTGGTGCGCGGATTCGTCGAGACCGGGGTCGTCGAAACCGATCGAAAACGTGTGCAGCGACTTCGCGATCGAGCGGGACAGCAGCGCCACTAGCGAAGACGAGTCGAGTCCGCCGGAGAGATAGGCGCCGACCGGGACATCGGCCCGCAACCGGATCTGCGTCGCGTCGCCGAGCAGCTCCGTCAGTTCGCGCGTCAGGCCCGGCAGCGGCGCGCGGCGGTGGTCCCCGGCCAGCGGGAATTCCCAGCGCCAGTACTGGCGGCGCGTGATGGTCGAGCCCGACAGGATGATCATCTCTCCCGGGCGCAGTTGTTCGATGCCCTTGAAGGCGGTCCTGGGCGGGACGGGCGCCCAGAAAGTCCACAGTTCATCCAGGCCCTCCGGATCCGGTTCCGGCCTGACGAGGCCACTGACGAAGAGCGCCTTGATCTCGGAACCAAATACAACCGCGGAACCCGTAGATTGCGAATGTACGACCCGGCACCAGTAGAGGGGCAGGATGCCGGCGCGGTCGCGGCAGAGGATCAGGCGGCGGCGGTTGCGGTCCCAGAGGGCGAAAGCGAACTGGCCGTTCAGGCGTTCGACGAAGGCATCGCCCTCCTGCTCGTAGAGATGGACCAGGCATTCGGTGTCGGTGGTCGTCGTGAAGCGATGGCCCTTGGCGATCAATTCCGCCCGCAGTTCCGGGTAATTGAAGACCTCGCCGTTGTAGACGATCGCGATCGTGCGCTCTTCGTTCCAGATCGGCTGCGCGCCGCCGGCGAGGTCGATGATGGACAGCCGCGCATGGCCGAGTCCGACGCCTGGCTCGTCATGGAATCCGTCGCCGTCCGGACCGCGGTGTCCGATCGCGGCGATCATGCGCCGCAGCATCGCCGGATCCGGGCGAGCCGCCGCGTCGTCGAAGTGGATTCCGGCGAGTCCGCACATGTTCAGGCGACCGTGCGGATTAGGTGGCGAGTTGCAGGTAGCGCAGCGGTTCCGCAACCGGGATCGCCGGCGCCTGCAGCGCATCCCAGACCGGCCCCATCGGGAATTCCTGCAGCAGCGCATCGAGCTTGCGTTCGCAACCCGCAATATTCGTGTAATGCCGGAAACGCGACTTGAGCCCGACCTTGAGGCGCGGCTGACCCGGATCGATCTCCCAGGGGTGCAGGTAGAAAAGGAACGGCAGGCCTTCCCGGTTGATGCGGCGGATGGCCCAGCGCGTCACGGCCAGCGGCAGCAGCCGGAAATAGCCTCCACCGGCGACCGGGAGGTTCCAGGAACCCAGGCGCACGGTCGAAGGCGGGAACTCGAGCAGCGTACCGCCGCCCTGCAACGCAAGCCGGTGCGGCACGCGCGGCGCCTCCGGGATGCCGTACAGGTCGTGATGTGTCGGGAAAATGCTGGAGTCGTATTCGAACCCCTGTTCGAGCAGGATGTCGAGGGCCCACAGCGACTGGCGGGTGATGGACCAGGTCGCTGCGCGATAGCCGCGGATACGCGTCTGCGCGTGGTCCTCGAGGATGCCGAGCGCGCGCTTCGTTTCCTGGCGGAAGACGTCCGGCGCCTGGCGGTAGATCAACTCGTGGCTGTAGCCGTGGCAGCCAATCTCGTGGCCGGCCGCGGCAATGTCACGCACGATGTTCGGGTGGCGCTCCGCGATCCAGCCGAGCACGAAAAAGGTTGCCCTCACGCCGCGCCGTGCCAGGAGGTCCAGCAGCCGCGCGGTGTTGGCGTCTACGCGGGCAGGCTGCGCGTCCCAGGACTTGCGGTCGACGGCCGAAGCCAGCGCCGCGACCTGAAAGTAGTCCTCGACGTCGAATGACAGCGCGTTCTGCGGGGCACCAGTCTTCACCTCGCCCCCGATGCCCCGCCGGAATTGCGCCAGGCCAGGCGCAGGAATGCGCGGGTCTCGTTGTACTCCGACAGGTCGTTTGAACTATCGCGATTGAAATTCTCGATCTCCAGTTCGACGAAGAAGCGACCCGAAGCATTCCAGCTCAAGTACAGGCCCAATTGGGTTTCATCGTCATCCTGGTTCGAGTTGTCGTAGTCCGAACTGTAGATCGACCCGGACGCCCGGAGCGTCAGGCGCGGTGTGATCTGGCGGCTTGCGGACGCCTGGAAATATTGCCTCTGTCGATCAAGCTGGTCGTCCGATTCGTAACGGTCCTCCTCGAATCCGGCCGACAGGTTGAACTGCGTGCGCAGCGTTGTGAACTGCCAGCCCAAGGATGCATTACGGGTCTCGAATGGATCGGCGGAAGAAGTATGGTCCGGGCCACCGGGCGCCCCACCGCCCAGCTCATTGCCTGCACGAAGTGCTGATGCGGCATCGGAAGAGCGCACGCCGCCACGGAACGTTAGCGCCGAGCGTTGTGACAGATTGCGCAAAATATTGAGTTCGAACAGCGGGCTGCTGCTGGTCGTGCCTTCGTCGTGAATCTCGCTGTAGCCTGCTTCAGCGCCGATCGTCGTTCTCGCTCCCTCGATTTCGTAAGCCAGGAATGCCGACTGACGGTCGTAGTTGCTCCCGGCTGTCACATCGTCGAACTCCACTCGCTCGGCCGTCACATTGAGCGACACATTGCTGCGCGCCGATAGGTCGCGTCCCAACGACAGTCCGCCGAGCAGACGTTCATCGTCGAAATTCGAGTCCTCGAACTGCGTCGCCGAATAACGCCCGAATAGTGTCAGGCTGCCGACTGATCCCAGGCGCAAAGTGAAGTCGGGCCCAGTTGTGAGGTAATTGATGTTTTCGCGGTTATCGGGCGTGGACGCGGCAAATGGATCGATCTCGCTCTGCCCGAAACTGTCCGTGAGGACCCACTCGAACCGCCCTGGCACAATCAGGTAGCGAAAGTCCGCATTGGCCATGCCTGTGACTTCACCGTCGTAGGCATTGTCCAGGTAGTCATTGTAGGAGAGGTCTACGTCCACGTTCGCATGGAGCCGCCCTTCCTCGCGCTGCACCGCCATCTCGACGCCGGTCGTTAAGATCGTCTCGCTCTCCTCAGCGGCCGGCACGCGGCGGATGTTATCGGAAGTCCCGACGCCGACCTCGACGCCGTAAAGGAATTCTGCTGCGCCGGCGCCGGCAGCCCATAGCACTGCCGCGACCCCGATTGCGATGCTTGAACGATTCATCGAGTTGCTCCATGAATGTTCTCAACCTGCGGGCGATCGCCATATCGTCCGTATTCGCCGTAGCTGCCGTCCCGGTAGTAATAACCCGCCTCGCTGACGGCTTCGCTCTGGTTCAGCAGCAGGGAAATCGGCTTGTGTTCGCCGAGGCACCGGATCGCGTCCTGCACAGCGTGCTGCGGCGTGCTGCCGGCCTTGACGACCAGCACCACCTGCCCCATCGGTTGCGCCAGAACGCGTGACTCGCTGGTCAGCAGCAACGGCGGCGAATCGAAAATGACGACGCGCATGCGGTCCTGGCTTGCCGCCAGGCGCGAAACGATGGTCTGCATCCTCCGGCTCGCAAGCAGTTCGGTCGCCGTATCGTTTGGCTTGCCGGCCGGCAACACCGAGAACTTCGGGATGTCCGTAGGCAGAATCAGCGATTCGATGTCGAGCCGGTCGTCCTGCAACGCCTCGAGCAGGCCCGGCTCAGCATCGATGCCGAATAGGCGGCTGATGTGCGGCTTCGCGACATCCGCATCCACCAGCAAGACGCTGATGTCCCGCTCGAGCGACATGGAAAGTGCGAGGTTGACGCTGACAAACGTCTTTCCTTCGCCTGGCAACGAACTGGCGAGCATGATCAGCCGCCCATTCGGCAGCGCTTCGACGCCACGCCCAAGCGCGGATGCGAGCAGCGGGCGCTTGACGTGGCGGAACTGATCAGCGATCTGGCGCTGCTTGTGGTCGGGTGGCAGAAAGCCAGCGCGGATAAGTGCTGCCCGGTCGAGGTGCACAACGCGCCGCGGCGCCGCCGAACTGCCATCGGCTGCGACCACCGCAGGTGCCGCGACCTCACGAATGACGCCGAGCGGCGCCTCGCGCAGTGGCTCGCCGCCAACCGCACGACGGGTCTCCTGCAATTTCCTGAGCGCCAGCTCGACGAGACTCATTTGATTCTCTCAGCCCAGCAACCGCTGCACGAGCCTGGCGCCCGAGTCATGGACAAATGTGACGAGCACCGTCATAACGACCAGCGTACCTCCCGCCACCGCATAGCGCAGGTAGTCGCGCCTTAGTGTGGAGCGGTGCCGCTCGACCCAGGCGAGGCTGACGACACCGATGACCGGCAACCCCGTGATCTCGGCGAGCGTACGCCCATGATTAAAGACCGGCCGCAGCTTGCACATGAGCCAGCCGACACCGGCACCGAGGCCCAGGGCAAGCAGCAGTACAACGCCCAGCAGCAGCGGTCGGCTCGGGAACACGGGCCTGAAGGGCGCAGTCGGCGGGTCCACGATCTGGAAGTCCACGATCCCGGTCTGCTGGGCATCTTCCGAGACACGCGCCTGCTCAAGGCGTTGGAGCAGGTTGTTGTACTGCGTCTGCGTCACATCGTAGTCGCGCGTCAGGCGCGTGAACTCCGCCTCGACCTCCGGTGCCGTGTCGAGCGCGCGACGCAGTTCTGCGACGTTGCCGCGGTAGTCGCCCAGTTCGCCGCGCAACGCGGCGATCTGCACGTCGGTCTCATGCAACTGCAACTGAATTCCCTGATACACGGGATTGGCGGATGCGCCTGCGACCGCGGCGGCTCCTGCATCACCGCGCCGCACGGCGGCCAACTCTTCCTGCTGACGCGCCTTGAGATCCACCAACGTCTGTTTTGCCGCAATGACGTCCGGGTGCTTGTCGGTATAGCGGAGCAACAGGTCGTCGAGGCGCGCCTGGGTTTCCTGGATGCGGCTGGCGGTATCTGCAGGTGCCTGCCCTGCCCCGCCCCCCGATGTAGTCGGAGCCGACGGTACAAATGCCGATTCGCCACTCAACTGCCGCTGCAGCTCCGTTCGACGGGCGAGTGCCACGCGCAAGGAGGCCTCGACTCGCTGGACATTGGCCTCTTCCTGGTCGAGGCGTTGGAAGAACCCGCCGCCTTCGCCCGGCACCATGCCGATATTCCGGCGCTTGAACTCGGCGAGCGCGTTCTCGGCGGCCGTCAAGCGTTCACGATACTGGTTCAGCTGATCCTGGAGGAACACCTGCGCGTTCTCCGCACTGCCCTGCTTTGCGCCAAAAGTGTCCTCGACAAAAGCGTTCAACAGCAGGTCCACGACCTTGATGGCCTTCTCGCGGCTGCGGTCCTGGTAGGTAATCCCGTAAAAAGTGTTCGGAATGCGGGGATCACGGGTAGCGGCCGGTTCCAGCGCAATGATGATTCGCTCGGCCATGTCGGCCAGCAGCGACTGCCGTTGCTGCGGAGTCGATGCGCGCACCAGCAGGTCGGCTTCCTGCGCAACCCGTTCGAGATTGGGGCCGCCCAGCAGGGCCTGCCTTACCATCACCAGCTGCGACTCGACATCCTGATCCGCCGCCACACCTTGCAATAGCGGCCGCAATGGCGTGCGTGTGTCCACGTAGACCCGAGCCCGCGCCTCGTACATGTCCGGCATGGAAAATACAATGAACCAGCCAATGACACTGACGCTCCAGGCCACGGCAAGCGCGAGCCAGCGGAAGCGCCAGACGCCGCGCAGCTCATCCAACACCTGATCAACGATGTTGATCATTCGCTAAAACCTCGACTCCGGAACGATGATCACATCGCCGGGGCGCAGGGCGACATTCTGCTTCAGGTCGCCTTTGTTGATCAGGTCGGAAAGCTTGATCTTGATTTCTCGCGGTCCGGCGCCTTCAGCCCGAACCAGCTTGGCGCGGTTGCCGGCCGCATAGGGCCCGAGCCCGCCGACTGCCAGCACGGCATCCATGACGGTCATGCCCTCGCGGTAAGGCATGGCCTGCGGGTTCGTCACCTGCCCGATCACCTTGACCTGGCTGAAGGTGCTGACCGCAGTCGTGACGATGATGTTGACCTGCGGCTGCTTGATGTATTCAGCGAGCACCACCTCGATATCACGCGCCAACTGCGACGGCGTCTTTCCGACGGCAATCATGTCCTCGACCAGCGGCGTCGAAATCTTGCCGTCGGGCCGGACCGGCACGCTCGTCGTCAGTTCCTCATTGCGCCAGACGAAGACCTGAAGGGTGTCGCCGGGGCCGATAATGTACTGGCTGGTCGTCGTCGCGGGGGCTGCTGCGGGCGCTGGCGTCTCCTGGGCCGCGACACCGCCGCAGGCGCCAAAGCCGATGCCAGCCAGCGCCACTACAATCCTGAATCCACGCATCATCATCTGCCTCACAGTTCAGCCACCGGTTTTGCGCATGAGTTCCTGCGCACGCTGGCGGCCCACAAATTCCTTCCCGTCCGCCAGCAGCTTCTGCAGGATGTCCCGTGCCTCGGCCGCCTGACCGGCATCGGCCAGGGCCTCCGCAAGGTGAAGCTGGATTTCGGGTTCCCCCGGCGCTTGCGCCACCGCCTCACGAAGTACTCGTAACCCCTCGTCCTGCGAGCCTTTCTTGACCAGAATCCAGCCCAGTGTATCGGCAATTGCACCGTTTGTCGGGGCCAGTCGATAGGCCTGCCGGGCCAGGGATTCAGCGCGCGGATCGCCTTTCTGGAAGTACAGCATGGCGAGGTTATTGGACATAACGGCATCCGGCTGACCGGCAGCGAGGACCCGCTCGTATTCGGCGATGGCTTGATCGGTCCGGCCTTCCTGCTCCAGGAAGATCGCATTCATTGCCCTCGCCGGCAGGTCGTCCGGATGGTCCCGCAGCCAATCGCGCAACGGGGCGCCGGCGTTGCGCATGCCCGCGCGCTGGCTGGCCTGTGCCTGCCGTATGACCGCCACCAGGCTGCGGCGCAGGCTCGCCGACTCGGCAAATGCGCGTGCCGCCTCGGCGTACTGGCCGAGCGTCGAGCGCATGTCGCCCTCCAGCAGCGCAGCATCTGCGTCCCGAGGCAGCCTGCGCCGCAACTCGAGAACGCGGGCCAGCGCGGCTTCGTTCCTGCCATCCATGACGTCCAGCGTTACGGCCAGCGCCACCACATCGACGGACGCCGGGGCGAGTTTCAGCGCGCGGTCGGACGATTCCCGCGCGGCCGGAAGGTAGTTCAGCGCCGCCTGTGCCCGTGCCAGGTGCAGCCAATGCTCGGCCTGCTCCGGATCGAGTTCCACCGCCTTGCGGTAATACCCGAGCGCCTGCTCGTGATGACCGAAATCCTGCTGCAGGGCGCCGGCCGCAATCAGCAGGTCGGGCCGGTTCGGAGCCGTGGCCAGCACTTCCGCCAGGGCCTTGGAGGCCTTCGCCGTCTCGCCGCCGGACAGGTAGAGCCGCGCCAGCAACAGGCGCGAGGCGGCGGCGCGGGCATCGTCCATCCGTATCTCTTCCAGCCAGCGCCGTGCTTCGTCGGTATTGCCGCGCCGGCCCGCAATTTCCGCGAGTCCGATCCTGGCATCGACGTTATTGGCATCGTGCGAAAGCGCGCGGCGCATCGCCGCT
This sequence comes from Steroidobacteraceae bacterium, assembly GCA_050179155.1. Classification (GTDB taxonomy): domain Bacteria; phylum Pseudomonadota; class Gammaproteobacteria; order Steroidobacterales; family Steroidobacteraceae; genus SCUD01. The sequence continues at coordinate 225,129 of JBFXFJ010000002.1, read as the reverse complement.
TCCGCTGCATCCAGGTTGCCCCTGGCAAGTCCGGCCTTGCCCAGGTTGATCAGAGTCAGCACGTGGCCCGGCTGGACAGCCGATGCCTTCTCCAGCGTCGCCACCGCGGCGGCGGCATCGCCGAACGACAACTGGAATGCTGCCGCCATGTTCAGGCGCTCGACATCCATCGGATTGTCGCGGATCAACCTGTCAACTTCCTTGCGCGCCGCAGTTTCGCCCTGGGTAGCGGCGAGCGCGCGGATCAGCAGGTATTCACGCCGGGCATCCTCGCGCGCGGCGGGCATGGCCTGCAGCAACTCGATGGCATGCGCAGGATTCCCGACGGTGATGTAGAGGCCAGCGAGGTCGAGGCGTGCCGCACGATCGGACGGGTTGCGCGCGATCGCTTCTTCGAGGCGCGGGATCGCGGTAGGGTCGGCGCCAGCGCTCAATTGCGCGGCGCCGAGCAGGGCAATCGCCCGGGGATCGTCGAAGCCGCCGTCCAATGACGAACTGAGCAGTTCCATCGCCGATTCCGGACGATTCATCCGCAGCCTTATCTCCGCGAGTCGGCGACGGGCTTCCATGTTGTCCGGATTCGACTGGACGATGATCGCCAGGTGCCGCTCCGCCTGGTAGAGACTGCCCTGGGCCATCAGTGAGGTTCCCAGCAGCAGGCGCGCCGGCATGAAATTCGGAAGATCGTTGGTCAGCGTCGTCAGTTGGGTGATTGCGGTCCCGAGGTCGTTGTTCGCGATCGCCAGCCGCGCCTTCAGCAGGCGCGTGATCGGCGCATTGGGCGCGCGGCGTTCGAGTTCCGCCAAGCCTTCGCCGGCGCGATCGGCCTCGTTCAAGGCAAGCCGTGCCTCGATCTGGCCCGCCAATGCCTGGAGCTGCATCGGTTCGGTCAAGCGCCCCCTGGCGTGCTGAAGCGCTTCACCCAGCGCAGATTCGCCGTCCGCGAATCGTCCTTGCTGCAGCAACAGGGATCCGCGCACCAGCCAGGCTTCGGCGGCAGCCGGTTCCGCCGTCAGCAGCATCGCGAGATCGTCCAGGGCACCGCTGACGTCACCATTCGCCGCCTTGCCTTCCGCGACACCCAGTCGGGTCTCGACCTGGTCGGGCGAATGGCGCAAAGCGGCCTCGAAAGCGCTCATGGCCTCGACAGGTTGCCGCATGGCCATCAGTGCCCGGCCGCGATAGAGCGAGTGTTGCGGCTCCGGCAACACGATCTCGCCGGCGTCGAGCTGCGTCAGCAGGACCTGCGCCCGGCCGAGGACCAGTTGAATGCGCGCCTTCAGCAGTGCAGTGTCCGCAGCGGCGACGCCCGCCTCCAGCGCGCGATCCAGGTCGGCCTCGGCCGCGGTCACTTCGCCGCTGCCAAATTCGGCCTGCGCCAGCAACAGACGCGCCTCTGCGTGCTCGGGCTCGTCCTCCAGGACCTTGCGCAATTCGAAGACGGCCTTCCGGTATTCGCCGTCGTCGATCATCGCTGTCGCGCGTTCGATGCGGGTCTCGGGGCTGACCAGCAGGTCGCAACCGGCGGCGCCGGAAAGGGCCAAGGCAAGCACGATCAGCAAACGAGCTGCGTTTCTCATTCGAGTAATTCTCCCGTACGGCTGGCTGCGGCCAGCAACCCAGGCAATGCATCTGCGGCGAATTCCTGGAGCGCTAGCCGGGCTTGCCCGCAATCCGGTCGGCATTCGGAGCGTAGCGCGACGATGGCGGACACCGGGTCGGACCATAGCGAAGCAAGCCCATACCAGAGCTGCGCGCGCAGGCCGTTCGCGAAATCGCGTGAACCGATCCGGTAGGTCCACCAGATGATTGCCTCTGATCCGCCTGCGCTGCGCCATTGTGCGTCCATGACCCGGACGGCCGGGTCTGCCACGAGCTTGACGCCTGAGAGCGTCAGACGCCCTGCTGCGTCGCCCTCGATGCGGCTGTCGTGACCTATCAGTTCGCGACCCTGGGCCTGCCGCAGATACGTTGCTGTGTAGGCGGTTACCCGGGATTCGCCTTGTGCGAACTCGACCAGTGACTCCGCATCCGCTCCCGGAAATATGGGCACCCAGTCGCCGATGGCGGGTGCCGGTCGCCACTCCAGGGACTGCGGCAACTCAATTTGCGAGACGCCCACGCCGGCGCCTGCCGAATGCACATCGGTGCCTACCAGCCGGACCGTGCCGGCCAGCCAGGGTCCGAGCACCAGGATGGCGGTAGCAATCGCTCCCCACACGATCGACCGGCCATCAGACGACGGCACTGCTGGAAGGTCGGGATCGGCACCGGCAGTCGCCCTGGACTCCGGAAGCTTTCGCGCGATGAAGAAGAACAGTGCGAGCACGAATGCGTACAGCACCCAGCCGAAATTGTAGTGATCCACGCGAACCAGGTAATGGTCCATGTCGGTGACATGACCGGCGTAGATGATGATGAAAACGCGCAGCCAGTTGCTGGCGATCGCCAGGCCTCCGCCGATTGCGATCAGCAGGAGGCGGCGGCCGGGCCCATCCCGGTTGACCTCGCCGAGCAACGCGGCGATCGCCAGGCCGACGATCAGATAGTTGAGGCCGCTGCAACCGCCGGCGATCTCGAAAGTGCCCTCCGGAATGTGGATGTAATTGCCCTCGATCAGCACCGGCATGCCGATCACCGTGGCCAGCAGGTTGTTGGCGAGCACGGTGGCGGCCTGCAATCCCGGGATGAGCGCGTCCCAGATCGGCATGGCGAAATACAGGAACACGATTGGCCGCGCCAGCACACGACCCGCGCGCAAGCCGAGGGCGCCAGCGGCCGCAGCCCAGAGAATCGCCGGCCACAGCAGGATGTGCGCGGCCTGAACCCCGGCATTCCATGCAACGGCCCAGGCCACGCCGCCAGCCGCCGCGAGAACCAGCAATGACGGCGCCGGACGTGCAGTGGCCTCGATGATCCTTCGCCGTTCACGATATAGGAGCCACAGTGCAATCGCGGCGATCACATAACCGTGCTGGTAGGTCCGGCGCTCCGGGTGGCTCCACAACTCCATGAGCGCGCTGATGGACGGCCAGAATGCGGCAAGTGCGATCGCCAGGAGCAGCACCAGGACGGCCAGCGGACGGCGCGATGCGCCACGCGAAGTCGCGTGCAGAACACCGTCGCTCATCGCCGCCTCACTTCGCATCACTGATGCCGAGGCGCTGCATCAGGTCGTAGAGCGTTGGCCGGCTGATGCCGAGCCGGGTGGCGGCGGCGGATACATTGCCGTCGGACACCGACAGCGCGTGAATGATCGCCTTGCGCTCGGCCTCCGCCCTCACTTCCCGCAGTGTGAACCACGAGCCCTCCTTCGCCTCGCCCGAAAGATTCAGGTCGGTGGCGGAAAGCATCGTTCCATCGCTCATGATCACTGCCGACTTGATGCGATTCTCCAGCTCACGCACGTTGCCCGGCCAGCCGTAGTGCTCGATGGCGACCAGCGCATCGGGCGCAAATCCACGTACGTTGCGGCCGAACTCCTGCGAGTACCGGTTGAGCAGCGCCTGCGCGAGCACGATCACGTCGCCGCCGCGCTGCCGCAATGGCGGCACTTCGAGCGTCACTTCGCTGATGCGGTAGAACAGATCCTCACGGAACCGCTGCTCAGCGATCATCTCCTTCGGGTTCCGGTTGGTCGCGCAGACCACACGCACATCCACCGGGATTTCCTGGCGGCCGCCAATCCGCTCGATCACCCGGGACTGCAGGAAACGCAGCAGCTTCCCCTGCAGCGGCATCGGCATGTCGCCGATCTCGTCCAGGAACAAGGTGCCGCCGCTCGCCACTTCCACCTTGCCGATCGTCTGCTTGTGCGCTCCCGTGAATGCCCCCCGCTCGTGGCCGAACAGTTCGCTCTCGAGCAGGTTCTCGGGGATGGCCGCGCAATTGATGGCCACGAACCGGTGCTTGTTGCGTTCGCTCAAGTCGTGCAGTGCGCGTGCCAGCAGCTCCTTTCCCGTTCCGCTCTCACCCAGCAACAGGACCGAGATGTCGGTGCGCGCAACTTTCTCGATCGTCCTGCACAGCTTCAGCATGGCTTCGTTGGCAGCGATGATGCCGGCGATCGGCGACCGTTCCGGCAGCATGGCGAGCCGGCGATTCTCGCGCTCCAGAGTGGCCATCCTCGCGGCCCGATCTACCAGCAGCTTGAGGACTTCGACGTCGACCGGCTTCTGGTAGAAGTCGAAGGCGCCAAAGCGCACGGCCTTCAGGGCATTGTCGCGATCCGCATTGCCGGTGACCACGATCACCTTGGTCTGCGGCGCGAGTGACAGGATCTCGCGCAGTGTCTCGAATCCCTCGGTGACCCCCTCCGCGTCCGGCGGCAGGCCGAGATCCAGCAACACGACGGAAGGCTCATGCCTCCGCAGGAGAGCAATCGCTTCCGTGCGGTCCGCCGCAAACGCCGTCTCGTAACCGTCGAGCGACCACTTGAGCTGCTTGCTGAGACCCGGGTCGTCCTCAACGACCAGGACGGCTGTAGCTATTTTTTCGACTTGGCCGCGCGTCATGCCGCACCCGCCAGTGGCACGACGATGCGCATCCGCGTTCCGCGGCCCGGCTGCGATTCGACCTCGAGCCAGCCGCCCAGCGACCGGACGTATTCCCGCGCCTGGTAGGCGCCGATGCCCATGCCCTTGCTGCCTTTGGTGCTGTCGAACGGGCGGAACAGTCTTTCGCGGACAAAGTCCGGGCTCATGCCAGGACCGTCATCCTCGACATCGACGATGGCACGCCCATCGGCGCCGTGGGTCTTCACGGTGACATGCCCTTCCGGGCGTGCCGCATCCTGGGCATTCCGGATGAGGTGTTCGACGACATTCGCAAACCGCTCGCGATCGGCCTCGACGGGCAGCACGGCGGCCACGCCTTCGAACGATGGGCGTGGCTCGCGCGAACCGGCGCGTTCCACGGCGTCCGCAACGACCGCTCGCAGGTCGAGTCGTTCGCTGCCCGCAGCCCCGCCTTCCCGCTGCAATTGCGCGATGAGCTGCGAGATGCGGCGGACCGCGCCCGCGACCGTCTCGATCGCATCGTCGATAAATTCCGGGTTGTTGCGATGGCGTTCGGCATTCGCCACGACCAGTTCGAGCTGGGCAGTTGCGTTCTTCAGGTCGTGCATCATGAACGAAGCCAGCTTGCTGAAGGCGGCGAACTGGCGCTCCTCGGCGAGGCGCTCCTCCGACGCATGCTGCGCGAGGTGGGTGGCGACGTGCCGCGCCGTGGTCTTGAGCAGGTCCCGGTCCTCGAACGTCAACTGGAATCCGGAAGGCGGCTCGCTCAGCAACAGGACACCGAGCAATCGCGGACCCAGCAGCACCGGCACCAGCAGGCGCCATTCCGGTCCCTGCGCGACCCATGGCGGCAGCTCCAGCCCTTCGTACAGTTCCGGGTCGCCGCGCCATTCCATCACGTCCATCACCCACTGACGCCGCTCGAGGAACTCATACAAACCCGGTTCCGACGTCAAGGGACCGTTGGTGTCCGCCAGCAATTCGCCACCCGGCCATGCCGCCTCCATGCGCCATTGTCCGGGCGCTTCGGCACACAGGAGCAGTGCCGCCCTCGGGCTGCCGATGATCTGGGCAACGGCTCGCACGGCGGTCACCTGCGGCGCCTCTTCCTTGGCTGTGCCAGACAGCGTGTCGATGAAGCGCAGCCATTCTTCCCGGTAGTCGTACTTGTGACGGTAAAAATGCTTGACCAGGAACACACGCAGCCGGCGACGCAGGGCGGCCGAGGCGACGAGGATGCCGAGCAGGCCAAGCGCCGCCGCAAAGAAGACGATCTGGGCAATCGTTCCCCAGGAACCGCCGACCAGTTGCACGATGTAGCCGCCGAATGCCATCAGCATCAGGTACGCGCCGACGGCGGCTACTGACGTTGCATAAAACACGACGTCACGCGAGACGAAAACCTTGAGCGACCAGGCAGGATTGCGCTGCGCGGCAATTGCGATGAACGGCACCGTCAGCGCCATGATGAAGCCGCGTGCCTGCCAGACATTGGCGCTGATGCCGTCCAGCAGCAGGCCCTGCGAGTACATGAAGACGTCGTAGATGAACAGGCCGCCGACGCCGAAATAGAGGTAACGCAACGCCCAGCGTCCGCTGGCATTGGCATTGCGGTACATCTGCTCTAGCAAGACCAGGCCGATCAGCGCGAGACCAAGCCCGCCGGTCATGACCAGGCCGCCGGCCCAGGCGGCTCGCGTCATGATCGCGGCAATGCCGCCCGCCAACAGCCCGACCCATGCAAATAGCGCGAACTGGCCAAGCCGGCGCGGCATATCGGCCGACCCCGACAAGGACGACAGCACACCGAGCCACGCGCCAGTCGTCACGGTTTCACCGACGAACAGCAGACCCGTCGGCGCCGTCTCGGACCATGCGAAAAGCGCTAATGCCGCGGTCCACAGCGCGGTCAGCGCCGCCGCCAGCACCAGCCCGAGACCACGCGAGCGCCCCTCCCAGCCGATGGCCAACAGGATGGCGAGCGCCGCGAATGCGAGCGCGGCGACGCCATAGCCCACGATGCCGGCAGGCTCCACCTCAACGTGCTCCCTTGCCGAAGACGATGACCTCGACGGTCTGGATCAGGATCGCGAGGTCAAACAGGAAGCTGCGGTTCTTGATGTAGTAAAGATCGTACTTGAGCTTCTCGACCGCGTCCTGTTCCGAGGAGCCGTAGGGGTAGCAAAGCTGGGCCCAGCCGGTGAGTCCCGGCGGCACGCTGTGGCGCTCGTTGTAGTACGGGAGATTCTCCGAAAAGGAGGATACAAACTCGGGGCGTTCCGGGCGCGGACCGACGAAGCGCATGTCGCCGCGCAGGACATTCCACAACTGGGGCAATTCGTCGAACCGGCTGCGCCGCAGCCAGCCGCCAACGCGCGTCACGCGCCCATCTTCCTCGGTGGCCCAGCGGGCGACTCCGTCCGCCTCGGCATCCCGTTTCATGCTTCGAAACTTGAGCACGCGGAACACCTTTCCATCGTTGCCGACCCGATTCTGGTGATACAGCACCGGGGCAGACAGCCCGTCCTCGATCTTGATCGCCAATGCCGCCAGCAGCATGACGGGCCAGGCTATGGCCAGCAGCATCAGGCTCGCCGTGATGTCCAGCAGCCGCCCTACCAGATCCCGCGCCCAGGAACGCCGGAAACCGGGCGAGAAGATGATCCAGCTCGGATTGAGCACGTCGAGACGCACCGCACCGGTCTCGCGCTCGAGAAAGCTGACCAGTTCGAGCACGTCAATGCCATTGATCCGGCAATGCAGCAGTTCACGCAACGGGAATGCCTGGCGCCGGTCGTCCATTGCGACCACGATCTCGTCCACGTCGTGGCGCTCGCAAAAGCCAAGCAGGTCACTGCCGCAGTCCACGACCTGGCCGTCGGGAATCGATCGCGTTTCTCCACCGGACGGCAGGTAACCGACAACGGTAAATCCCATGCGGTCCGAGCGGCGTTTCAGATTGGCAATGCTCTGCGCCTGGCGGCCGGTGCCATAGACGAGGATCCTGGTTTTCAGGAATCCATCGCTGACGAAGTATCCCAGCAGGTAGCGGGCAATCAGGGCCGCGCCGATCGTCAGCGCGATCGCGGTCGCGAAATCGGCCAGCGTCAACGGAGAGTTCGGGAAGGAATAGAGCGCAACCCCGATGGCCGCCAGGACCATGACCGCGACCAGCAGGAATCGCATCGCGAGTCCGAAAAGATGCTCACGCAGGCGCGTGTTGTAGAGGCCCATCGCGCCGGATGCGAGCACGACGGCGATCGCAAACAGGAGCGCCGTCGTCCAGTGAGGCAGGGCCTGGTCGGCCGCCAACGACCCCCAGCGCGTCGCCACCAGGTACAGCGCAAACACCGCCAATGCGGCCTCGAGCAGCAGCAGCACGAGGATAGGCAACTGCACGTGATGTCTCAGAATGCGGATCGACATGCATCCCCTGTCATGACGCCACGGCGAATGTTTTTTGCGGGGATGCGGCGCCCCTTCCTGGGGTGCCGAAACGCCCGAATCCGACGAACCGCGGCCAGTCTAGAGCAACCCCCGCGCCAAAACGTGAGCGCGATCACGTTTCACGGAAAAGCTTCCAATAGATCAGCAAGTTACGAGACCTGCTTCGCCTGATGGGGGGCTGTCGCCGTTTGGCGAATCGGTTGTGGGACAGGGGCTTGCGCCCGGATTCTCGACGACTTGATCACAGTTCTGTGCGTGACGCGTTTCTCATTGTGCGCCGATGCGAGTCCGCATACTGCATCGCAGGGCAAACTTGGCGAAAGCTAGGGACGCAAAGCCTCCGGGCTAACGGTTCGCAGGAACCAACGCTAGCGGGGTTGCCGACAAAGTCAGATCTTTGTCGCTGTTCAGGTACATCGGTTGCCTGACACGTCCCTCGCGCTCGCCTAAGGTTCGCGCCAAGTTCTGGCACGGAGCCGAGGGCAAATCTGAAATGAGCGCATTGTCATCCGCACGGAAGCTCGCTGTCGTTTGCGCGATCGCGCTGGTCTGCAGCGCGTGCTTCGAAACCAAGTCGAGCCTCACGAGTCCGGACGATTCGACTGGCGGCACACCGCCGCCGCCAGCGGCCAACCGCGCGCCGACAATTTCCGGAACTCCCCCGACCTCACTCGTCGTCGGTCAGGCCTACAATTTCCAGCCGACGGCGTCGGACCCGGACGGCGATGCGCTGACGTTCAGCATCCAGAATCGCCCTACCTGGGCATCGTTCAATTCATCGACGGGCCGGCTCAATGGCACGCCCGGCGCCGGCGACGTCGGCCAGTTCACGAACGTCCGGATCACCGTCTCCGACGGCCACGCGCAGGCGTCGCTCAACACCTTCTCGATCGCCGTGAACCAGGTCGCCATGGGCAGCGTCACGCTGTCCTGGGCGCCGCCGACTACGAATGCCGACGGCAGCACGATCACGGATCTCGCGGGCTACCGCATTTACTACGGACGCTCGGCCGGCGCCCTCGACGAGATGGTCGTCATCAACAATGCCGGTACCACCCGCTGGGTCGTGGACAATCTGTCAAGTGCGACCTGGTACTTCTCGATGACCTCGTACAATGCCTCAGGCATCGAAAGCGCTCGCTCGACCGTCGTTTCACGCACACTGACCTGAATCCCGCCACGACTGCCGCGTGGTCATGGCCACCAGCGGCACGTATGATCTCCCGGATGACAGCGGGGATGCAGGTACGCCTGACGGAATCACGCGATCGCTTGCCGATCGACCGCGCGCAGTGGAATGAGCTTGCGTCGCGGAATGCCACTCATACTGCGTTCCAGACGTTTGATTGGTTCGACACCTGGTGGTCGGCATTCGGTGCCCGACATCGCCTTTTCGTGCTCACCGTTCATCAGGCCGGGGCAATCGTCGGCATCGCGCCGCTGATGCTGGTGCGCGGTCCGCTTGGCATGCGGCAGCTCGAATTCACCGGCACGCCGAATGCCGACTATCAGGACCTGATCCTTGGCGGAGAGCGCGTCGGGGCAATCGACGCGCTCGGTCGCTTTCTGCATGAAGCACGCAGCCGCTGGGACATGATAGTCCTGCGAAACCTTCCTGCCGACTCTCCCACGGTGCGCGAACTCACTGAAATTCTGGTCCGGTTGGGCCACAAGCCGATGGACAAGGAACGCCAGCCTTGTCCGACATTGCGTATTCGCGGCCAGGAGGAAGAAACGCGGCAGCTGCTCAATCGATACAGCATCCGGCGCGCCATCCGACGCCTCGCCGCGCGGGGGTCAATTGCCTATCGCGTGCTCGATACGCCAGACGAAATTGATCGCCACCTGCCGGAATTTTTCAGCCAACACATCCGGCGCTGGCAGGATTCCCGCGATCCAAGCCCATTCGCTGATCCGGCATTCTGCGGCTGGTACCGGGATCTGGCCCATGCAGCAAATTCTGCAGGTTGGCTGCATTTCTCGGTGCTCGAATGTGCCGGCAAGCCGGTCGCATGCCATTTCGGTTTCAGCCATGGCGGCGTGCTTTCCTGGTACAAGCCGAGCTTCAGTCCGGAATTCGCCCGTGAGTCGCCGGGCACGACCTTGATCTGTCACATGATCCAGGATGCCATCGATCGCGGCCTCGACGAACTGGATTTCTCCTCCGGCCTGGAACCTTTCAAGAACCGGTTCAGCAACGTGCGCCGTGAGTGCCTTAATCTGCGCGCCTTTGCCAATCCCGTCTTGCGAGCTGCATTTGTGTCAGGCGCCACGCTTCGCCTGCATACGCGCAACTCATGGCATCGGCTGCGCGGCAAGGTCCCGGTTCCTGACAGTGCCGATTGAAGCAATCCGTGGCCAAAGTCACTGTAATCATCCCCACATTTAATCGGGCTGTGCTCCTGGCCCAGGCTATCGACAGTGCCCTGCGCCAGACCCTGCGCGACGTCGAGATCGTGGTCGTGGACGATGGATCAACCGACGAGACTCCGGAGATTGCACGCCAGTATGGCGACCGCGTCATCTATCAGCGGCAACCCAATCGGGGCGTCAATGCGGCCAGAAACGCTGCGGTCGCGCGCTCGACCGGCGAATTCGTCGCTTTGCTCGACAGCGACGATGTCTTCCTGCCGCACGCCCTCGAACTGCTGACGGGTTTGCTCGCGCGATTTCCTCGATCCGGCTTCGCTTATGCAGACTTCCTGATACTGCGCGGTGACTCCCCTCCATTCGGGCCGGGACTGCGTTCCTGGCATGGGCCGGGATTCACCTGGGATAGCGTCTTCGGCACCTGCCACAGATTTCGGGACCTCGGGCTGCTCGCGCCGGACGGCATTCCGGCAGGAGATTTCTCCGTTTACACGGGCGACATCTATGCTGCGTCGCTGTACGGGCCACAGGTCCCGACGAGCTCCTCGCTGATCCGCCGAAGCCTGATGGGCGACCTGCTTTTTCCCGAGTCCGATTCCTTGTGTGGCGATTGGGAATTCTTTGCGCGCCTCTCCCACCGCCACGGCGCCGTTTACGCCGATATTCCGGCGATGCTCAACCGGAGCCACGAGGACGAAGTGCGCCTGACGCGGGTGGACTCCGCGATTCAACTCGAGCGACGCATTGACCTGATCGATCGAGTCTGGCGCCAGGACGCAACATTCCTGTCGCACCACGCATCATCCGTGAACCGGCGCCAGTTCGCCCTGATGCAGGCGCTTGCACGCAACCGCCTGCTTGCCGGAGATTCCGCCTGCGCGCGAAGCGTCCTGGCGCGCGCGGCTCCGATTCGCGCCGGTCAGCAGCCGCTGCCTTGGTTTGCATTGCGGATTGCCTCGCTGCTACCTGGCGTAGCGCCCCTTTTGCGCTTTGCCAGGGTTGTGCGCGGATGGTTTTGGCGCATTCGCCAGTGAACACGGCGCCACCCGTGGTTCGTGTGCTGAGAAAACGCGACGAACTGGATGAAACAGCGGCTGCCTGGGACGCTCTCCCTCAGGCGCGTGCGAACCCATTGTTGGGCTCGCGCTGGTTCGCCGCAGCGGCACGTCTTCATCCCGACGATGCGCTGTACGTCGTAACGATCGAAACCGGAACTCGATTGGTGGCGGTAGCTCCGCTGACGCAGAGTCGCCGCAATCTCGTCAACCGGCTGGAATTCATCGGCGCTCGGACGCTGAATGAACCCTCGGGGCTGCTCGCGGAGAGCCCATCGCATCTCATGCAGCTTTGCGATGAGTTGACCGGATTGCGCCGGCCCTTGCTGCTGCAACGGATCCCGGTGGACTCCAACGTCGAATCACGCTTGCGGCAATGCGCGCGCGGCAAGGGTCGACTGTTCATCGCACGCAGCGCGCCATGCCATCGCGTCGACATCACCGGCAACTGGGCAGACTATCTCGCCACGCGATCGTCGCAGGTGCGCTCCGGCATGCGGCGAAAGCGCGCGATTCTCGGGAAAACTGGCACCGTGAGTGTTGATACTCGGCGGCCGCAACCTGGCGAGTTGCCTTCGGTGTTCGACGAGGCACTCGACATCGAAGCCGACGGCTGGAAAGGCTCGGGCCACAGTTCGATGCGCAGCAACGATGCCCTTCGCGGCTTCGTTGTGGAACTGGCTCGCCGTTTCGCCGAAACGGGCGAACTGCAGATTTCCTTCCTGCGCGCGGGCCAGCGCGCCGTCGCCATGTGCCTGCTGCTCGAATTCGACCGACGCCTCTGGGAGATCAAGATCGGATATCGTGATTCCGCGCGCCGTGCATCGCCGGGACGGCTCCTGCTCTGGGAAACGTTGCGAGGCGCCTTTGAAAAAGGCCTGCGCAGCTACGAGTTCCTCGGCTCCGGCGACAGTCAGCAACCGGACTGGGCAACCTCCAGCCAGGAGCTGCACACGCTGGTCTACTATCCATACAGTTTCGCGGGCATCGTGGCCCTCGTGATGGATGTCATGTCGCACCTGCTGCGACGGCTCAGGACCTAGATGCGGCCCGTCATCCTGTACCACACCAGGCCGGCGTATTCATGCAACGCTAGATCCGACGCATTGAGATTGAAGGGACTGACGCTCCACTCCGCCCGGGCGACGCTTGAAGGAAGCTGATGGTCTGCCGGCACGGGAACGGCCTTGATGCCCTGGAGTTCAAATGCCGCCAATGAACGGCGCATGTGACCGGCCGAGGTCACCAGGAACACGGTTTCGTCACCGATCAGGGCCGGCAGATTTCGCGCGCTCGCCGCGGTATTGCCCGATTCGGTTTCAAGCTGGATGCGATCGGCATCGAGGCCCATGGCCTGCAGCTGCTGCCCCATCGCACGAGCGGCAATTCCGTTGCCAGAAATCACGATCCTGCAGTCCGGACGTCGATAGGCCAGGCTCGCGGCCTCCAGCACGCGGAATGCAGACGATGAATTCATGCGGCTGCTGAGCGGCATGACCGGATCGTCCGAGGCATACGCCGTGAGCAGCACGATCGTGCGGATCTCGCCGTAGCGCTCAGGCTCGTTCATCGCCGGATATTGGTACTCCAGCGGGGAAAGCAGCACGGTTGCGACCGGCCCGAAACTGAACATGAATAGCACGGCACCGGATCCCAGCAACAACGGACGCGCCAGGCGGCGCGTCACTGGCACCAGCAGCGCAAGCAGACCCAGGACAAACAGGAGCGCGCCGAGACTCGACGGCACGACGAGTATCCGCAAGAGGTCCGTCATGAATTGTGCTCCACGATTTTCCAGAGTCGCCTATTGACGCATTCCGACCCTTGGTTCACGCTGCCGCGCAAACTGCCGGAGAGACAGGATGGCCACGCTCGATGAACAGTTCAAGTCGGCCCAGGATGATGTCCAGAAGCTGGCCGAACGCCCGGACAATGACACCCTTCTCGAGCTGTACTCGTTCTACAAGCAGGCCACTGAAGGCGACGTGACCGGCGACAAGCCCGGTGCATTCGACTTCAAGGCGCGCGCGAAATACGATGCCTGGGAAGCGCGCAAGGGCATGAAACGCGAAGTCGCGATGAAGGCTTACGTGCGTCTCGTCGAGCACCTCAAATAACGATGGCCTCAGGCCGTAAGGCCGCGTTCCTCGGCACCCTGGTCGTCGCGCTCCCGGCACTCGCGCTGGTGGCGAAGATGCCCTCGCATCCGCAGATCCTTGCCGTGCTCAACAACGCGGCGCATGCGCCGGTCTTCGGCGCCCTCGCCGTGGTCTGGCTGCTGCTGCTGCGCGAGGTGAGTCCGCTGGGTGAGCGGCATCGCTTTGCGGTCGCCCTCGCAGCAACCATTGCGATCGGCGGGCTGGTCGAATTGATCCAGCCAGCAATCGGCCGCGGCGGCGAGTGGGTAGACTTATTAAATGACACGCTTGGGGCGATCGCCGGCCTCGCGCTGGCTGCCGCACTCTCCTCCCGGCGACGATGGGCAGCGCTCATCTTCGTTGTCGCGGCGGCACCGGTACTTTGGCCGGTCGCCGAGGCTTCGATCGCCTATGCCGCCCGAGCGTGGGAATTTCCTACGATGCTTGGCGGCGACACGCGAGCCGATCGCTATTTTGTTCGCACCCGCGGTGTGCAGTCGGAACCGTCGATCCTGCCGCCACGATGGTCGCAGGCAGGCGATCCGCCGAGCCTGCGGATCCAGATCGTTGGCGGAAACTGGCCTGGCATTACGCACAGCGAGCCGCAACCGGACTGGAGCGATTATTCCAAGCTGATGCTCGACATGACAAACCCGGAATCGAGGCCGTTGAAGTTGACTCTTCGCGTGCACGATCGCATGCACGACAACCGCTCCAGTGATCGCTTCAACCGCACGTTCACGCTGGCGGCAGCGCAACGAAGCATACTTGCCATACCTCTTTCAGAAATCGCATCGGGCCCCGAAGGCCGGTCGTTGGATCTCTCACGGGTTGCCGGTGTCATCCTGTTTGGCGAAGGCAGCCCGCAGCAGGTCGGGCAGGTGTTTTACATCACGCGTATCTGGCTCGAGTAGACGCTGATGCGTGCTACGATTCATTTTGCAATGCGATCTGCACTCTAGATCGGGCCGCGTATATGTCAATCCGAAGCGGAATTACGCATGTTCTGGACCGCCCCGGCGGTCGCACTCTGCTCGCCGCAGTGGCAACGCGCTACGCGCGCAGGCTTTCGCAGGACGACGTCGAAATCTGGTATGACGGCGTATGGCACCATCGCTCTGGCCAGATTGCCTTCGCCGATGGCAGCCGATTTCAATATTTCCGTGACGAATTCCGGCGCTGGTCGCATCAGGCGGAGCGGTGCGTCGCTGCATCCACGGATTACTGGTATCACGCCGGCGCTCCCTTGCCCGGCGAGACCGTCGTCGACGTAGGTGCCGGCCGCGGCGAGGACCTGCTCGCATTTTGCGAATCGGTGGGACCGACCGGACGGGTCATTGCGATTGAAGCCCATCCCGAAACTTTCCGCCTGCTGCAGCGATTCCGTGAGCTGAACAGCCTTGCAATCGTCGTGCCTGTTCACGCGGCGGCCCTCGATTACGAGGGCACGGCCCACATCGGCAATTGCGCGGACTGGCAGGACAACTCGATTGGCGACGGCGGCGATTTTGCCGTGCCGGCCCGCACGCTCGACGACATCTGCCGGGTGGTCGCTCCGGGCCCCGTCGGTCTCCTCAAGATGAATATCGAAGGCTCGGAAGCATCTGCGCTGCAGGGCGCCACTGGCCTGCTCGCGCGCACGCAGCTCGTCGCCGTCGCATGCCATGATTTCCGCGCCGACCGGCATGACGGCGAGCGGTTTCGCACACGTGCCCACGTACAGCGGTTGCTCGAGGCCTCCGGGTTTGCCGTGACTTCCCGCAGTCAGGACCCGCGAGTTGGCATCCAGGACCACGTCTTCGGCAAACGTGCCCTTCCTGACTAAATAATTGACTGGCGTCCCCACGGGGATTCGAACCCCGGTTGCCGCCGTGAAAGGGCGGTGTCCTAGGCCTCTAGACGATGGGGACCTAAAACGATGGTGGAGCCAGACGGGATCGAACCGTCGACCTCTTGCATGCCATGCAAGCGCTCTCCCAGCTGAGCTATGGCCCCACGCGAAGGCCGCGAATTCTCGGCCAGATGCCCCGCAGTGTCAACGGCTTACAATCCGCTCGATGAATCGCATCGCAGCCGTCATTGCCTTGATTGCGGCCCTCGCCGACCCGGCCGAAGCGTCTGAATTCGACACTGAGTGCGGCCGCATCCAGGTCGTCGCAATCGCGGGCGAGCTCGAGCACCCATGGGGCCTCGCGTTCCTGCCCGACGGACGCATGCTCGTGACCGAGCGTCCCGGTCGCCTGCGGATCGCCGCGCAGGACGGCACCCTGTCTCCGCCCATTGCCGGTGTCCCGCCGGTGTTCGCACGCGGCCAGGGTGGCCTGCTGGATGTCGTCCTGGACCCCGACTTTCCGTCTAACAGCTGGATCTATCTGTCCTATGCGGAGGACCGCGGCGGCGGCACCAATGCAACCGCCGTCATGCGCGCAAAGCTGCTGGGAACCGCGCTCGAACTTGCCGAAGTCATCTTTCGCCAGCAGCCCGCGGTCGAAAGCCCCGCGCATTTTGGCGGGCGGCTCGTATTCGACCGCGATGGCAGGCTCTTCGTCACGCTCGGCGAGCGGTCGGCGCGGCACTTCATCGATCGCGCGCAATCGCTGTCCGATCATTTCGGCAAGATCATCCGCATCGAGCGCGATGGCGGCATCCCCGTCGACAATCCCTTCATCGGCCAGCCCGATGTGCGCCCGGAGATCTGGTCCTCCGGTCATCGCAACCCACAGGGAGCAGCGCTGCATCCGGAAACCGGCGAACTCTGGAGCACCGAACACGGGCCGAAAGGCGGCGATGAACTGAACATCGTGCGCGCCGGCCGCAATTACGGCTGGCCTGTGATCACCTACGGAACCGCCTACTCGGGAGAAACGATCGGCGTCGGCACGCACCGCGAGGGGATGGAACAGCCGATCCATTACTGGGTGCCGTCCATCGCCACCAGCGGCCTGGCGTTCTACACGTCGGAGCGGATCCCCGGTTGGGCTGGCAGCCTGTTCGTCGGTGGCCTCGCCGGCAGGGTGCTGACGCGCCTGGAACTGGATGGTGAGCGCGTGCGCCACGAGGAGCGCCTGCTGGAAGGCCTGCGCGAAAGGATCCGGGACGTGCGCCAGGGACCGGACGGTTTCCTGTACCTGCTAACGGATTCGCCGCAAGGCCGACTCCTGAAAGTCGGGCCTGCGGCGGAAAATGAATGAACAGCTAGTGCAGAACCGGTCGATCAGCGGCGCGTGAGCCGGCGACGACGCAGAGCCGGGACCATGCCGAGCAACCCAAGGCCGAGCAGGCCGAGCGTGCCGGGCTCCGGCACCGACGCCGGCCGGAAGGTCACGAGCAGGCCCAAGTCATCGAAGTCCTTATCGTTCGGATTGCCACCGGAATCGTCCAGCAGGATGTACCACTGGTTCTCGCTGACCTGGATCAGGCCGAAAATCATCGGGCTGCTCAGCGTGAAATCCTGGCCATTCGCGACCGATGCACCAGATCCGCTCAGTCCGCTGGTGCTGAAGGTGAAACTCAACAAACCACCGTCAGTCGTGTCCGTGCAGGTCTGGCCCGCCACTGCCGTCGCCGTGTTGAATCCGCAACCGCCGGCCTCGATCGAGAAGGCCACGCGATTCGTGTAGCCCGCTTCCTTGCCGACGTACGTGTAGGTCAGCGTGCCCGGGCCCAGGGCCTGAAGCGCGTAACCAACCAACACCGTCTGGGACGCGCCACCGGCAAGACCCAGGTCATTGTTGTTGTTGGTCGTATACGTCGTCGCATTGGCGTTGCCGGGATCGATGATCGAGAGCGCCTGCGCACTCTGGCCGGCCAGCGCGAGCGCGGCAGCCATACCCATCAGGGCCAATACGCGGTTCTTGATCGTCATGGACGCAATACTCCAGTGCGGACAGCCATAAACAAAGCAACAACCGTGCCACTGGGGTCCAGGTGCCAGATTCCGGGGGTCCAGCCGGGTTTTATGTGACGCAGTTCACACTTTTTGGCCCTTTAGGCACTATCTACCCAGGGTTCGGACCCTGGGACCGGTGATCTCACATCGAAAGTGTCAGGTTTTCCGACACCATTCCCGGCACTCGCGCCGCCGGCTCCCGGCTGGCAAAATCTGCCTCCCAATCAAACACCTGCGGTGCCGTTGCATGCGAGTGGAAAATACCCGCCGGTTGGCGCTCATGGCTTGCCTGGGCATCTTCCTGGCGGTCGCAGGACCCCCAGAATCCGTTGGAGCCAATGTGCCTGAGACGACCGCCGGTCCCCGTTCCCTCGTCATCCTGGGGGCGTCCTACGCCATGGGCTGGGGCACGCCCACCCTTCCCGGCTACGACCGCGTCATCAACCGCGGCGTGGGCGGCGAAGAAACTGGCGACATGCTGAAGCGCTTTGCACCGGACGTCGTGGCCACGAAACCGGATGCGGTGCTGATCTGGGGCCATGTCAACAACATCTCGCGTTCGTCCCCGGACAAGCTCGAAGCAACCAAAAGCGCCGCCCGCGCGCACTACGCCGAGATGCTGCAACAGGCGCGCGCCGCCGGCATAGAAGTCATCTTTGCCACGGAAGTGCCATGGACCGAGCCCGACGGCTTCCTGGACATCATTCGCGGCTGGATCGGTTCGTTGCGCGGCAAGCAGAGTTATGCCGCCCGGGTCAGCGGCCACGTGCATGAGCTCAATGACTACCTGCGCGATCTCGCTTCCAGGGAAGGTTGCCGGCTGCTGGATTTCGAGGGCGTGTTTGCGAACGAGAACGGAACGCGAAGGAACGAATTCGCCGCGGACGATGGCAGCCATATCAGCGACGCCGGGTATCAGGCCCTGACAGCCTATGCGAGACGGGAACTAGGCCGCAGGAGCCAGCCGTAGGGCCGCCCGCTTCGTCAGGCACCCTCGCCTGAAAATACGCGCTGGAACTCGCCGCGCAACGATGCGCGATCATATTTCCCGTTCGGGCTGCGCGGCAGTTCTTTACGCCATTCGATCCGCAGCGGCAGCATGAATCGCGGCAGGCGCCGTTTCAGTGCATCGAGCAGTTGTTCGCTGTCGGATGCGCCATCCTGCGCCGGCGTCACGATCAGCACCACGCCTTGCCCCAGCCGCTCGTGCGGCGCACCGAGCGCGACGGCATCGCGCACGAGTCCGGACGCATAGGCCTCCTCTTCCACTTCGGTCGGACTGACGCGGAATCCGGAGGTCTTGATCATGTCGTCCTGGCGCCCGATGAAGTAGAGATATCCCTCCTCATCGCGGCGAACGGTATCGCCCGACCAGACTTCACGCTCAACGACCGTTGCATCCGGAGCCTGGCCTGGAACAGGGCGGAACCGCCGTGCCGTCTTCTCCGAATCCTTCCAGTAAGCCAGCGCCACCAGCGGCCCCCGGTGGACGAGTTCGCCCGGCTCATTGACCGCGCAGGGCCGCCCATCGGGCCGCAGCACGAGCACTTCGGCATTCGGAATCGCGCGGCCAATCGAATCGGGCCGATGCGCAAGTTGCTCGGGTGGCAGGCAGGTCGAACGGAATGCTTCAGTCAATCCGTACATCAGGTAGATGCGCGTGCCTCGCAGCACGCTCTGGAGTTTGGCCAGCGTAGTCCGCGGCATCGCCCCGCCGGAATTCGTGATGTAGCGCAGGCTGTGCGTCGCGGCGGGTGGCCAATCGAGGGCCGCAAGCTGGATCCAGATCGGCGGCACGCCCGCGAGGGCCGTAATGCGCTCGCGCTCGATGGTCAGCAGCACTTCCTGTGGCAGCCGGTAATCGAGCAGTACCAGCGTCGCTCCCACCAACAGTGTCGTCGCGACCTGGTTGAACCCGTAATCAAAACTGAAGCTCAGCACCGCCAGCACCCGGTCATCCGCGCGGCATTGCAAGTATTCGGCCACCGATCGCGCGCCGACCACGAGATTCCGGTGCGACACGACGACGCCCTTCGGCTTGCCGGTGCTTCCCGACGTGTAGAAGATCATTGCCGCATCATCCGGCGCGGGGCGTCCGGCGATCGGGCCCTGATTCGCGACGAGTTGCGACCATGGAACGACTGCGAGCCCGCCGACGGTTTCGCTGCCCGGGTCTTCGACGACCACGATCGCCCGCAGTCCCGACAGCACGCCGAGTTCGGCCAGCAGATCGGGCAACCGTGCGGAATTGGTGATCAGCGCCGTGGCGCCGCTGTCGCGAAGGATGTGGCCGACCTGCGGCGCCTTCAGAAGGGCATTGACTGGCACCGCGATGCCGCCGGCTTTGAGCGCGGCGAGGAGCGCCGCAACCTTTTCGACGCGCTTCGGCATCAGCACCGCGACGCGGTCGCCGCGCAGCACGCCGAGCGCCGTCAGCCCGGCAGCGGCGCGATCCACCAGCTCGTTCAATTGCGCATAGGTGACCGAGTGCTCACGATCGACGACCGCAACCTGCCGGGGCGCGGACGTTGCCGAGGCAGGCAGCAGATCGTGCAGCAGCTCGCTCATGACGCTACGGGATGCATCGCGCCAGCGGCGGTCCGAGCCGGCGCACCAGCCACAATGGCATGCGGCGCCAGGCCGCGATGGCGAGCCGGTAGCGTGGATTGTCCACGTTCAGGGCGGGCATCGGCCCGCCGCCGGGCCGGTGGAAATACCAGAACAGGGGCCGCGCCTCGGCATTCCAGCGGCCCTTGAACCACTCGCTGCCGGAATCGGCGGTCGAGCGGCCCAGGTGGAAATTCCGGTAACCCCGCTGGCAACTGTCGCGAATCATCTCCCAGTACAGGACGTAGTTAGCGTGGAGATTGCGCGCCGCCGGCAGGCCGCCGGCCCACATGCCTTCGACCGTGCCGCCGTAAATGCCGTTGAAGGCGACATTGACCACGCGCGAACCGTGCCGACAGAGAAAGATCCGCGTGCCCTCCGGAAAAGTCGTGAGCACGGATTCGAAAAAGTCACGGCGGTAGAGCGGAGTGCCAAGATGGTGCCAGGAGTTCTCGAGAACGGAATAGAAATCGTCCAGCAGCTCGGCCCCGCCCGACTGCACTTCCAGTCCCTCCTGGGCGGCACGCCGGACATTCGTACGGTGCTTCGACTTGAAGCCGTTCCACAAAACGTCCGGGTCGGCATCCAGCGCGATCGTCATGCTGACCTTGTGCGTCGCGGCCACCAGGTCGACCGGTAGCGCGCCTGCACAGCGCAACTCGAGGTAATCGACACCCAGCTGCCCGGCCCGTTCCATGGCCGCGCTCGTCAGTTGTTGCAGTGCGCGGTCAGTGGACGCGCAGGGTCCGCCGTAGTTCAGGAACGGCATGGAGCAGAGTATCCGCCCGAACAAACGGCTCTGCAGATAGACCAGCGGCAGGACGCCGACGACTATGCCGCCGCTGCTGGCGATCAGGTAAATGGGATCGAGGCCCAGGTTCTCCCGGACGATCTTTCGCCACCCGAACAGGTGATAGAAGCAGGCCGCCGGGTTGGTGCCGAGGTACTCGTCCCACAGCGCCGCGTCCGCATCCGTGGCATCCCGGATCGCGACCGCGAGATCGCTCGCGGCGACCTCTGAAGCCTCGGCAATCAATGACTTATCGTGCACCGACATGCGGAAAGCATGCTACACGATCAGCCGGCGCGACTCGCCCACGCGATTGCTCGATCCAGTCGCAGAATTGACTGCTCGCGCCCCAGGATTGCGAGCGTCTGATCGATCGGCGGCGATACGCCGCCGCCCGAGACCGCGACGCGCAAGGGCTGAGCGATCTTTCCGAGTCCCGCGCCGTTCTGCTCGGCCAGCGCCTGGATCGCGCCGTGGATCGCAGCGGCCGACCAGTCGCCAATCGCCGCGAGCGCCGCACGCGCCTGCACCAGCAGCGGTAGGGACTCCGCCCCGAGGTGCTTGCGAGCCGCTTTCTCGTCGTAGGACTCGGGTGCAATGAAAAAGAAACGGCTGGCCTGTGCCATCTCCTTCAGGTTCTTCGAACGTTCACGCTGCGCTTCCACGACCGCTTCGAGCGGCGGTCCGTTCGAAACATCCACACCCAGTTTCTCGAGCTGCCACCGCAACTCGACTGCAATGCGCGATGGCGGCAGCCGCATCATGTGCTGCTGGCTGATCCACGCGAGCTTGTCCGGGTTGATGGCGGATGCCGACTTGTTGACGTCGGCAATGTCGAACAGTGCCGTCATCTCCTCGAGCGTGAAGATCTCCTGGTCGCCGTGCGACCAGCCGAGGCGCGCGAGGTAGTTCAGGAGCGCCTCGGGCATATAGCCCTCCTCGCGATAGTGCAGCACCGACACCGCGCCGTGGCGCTTCGAGAGCTTGGTGCCGTCGGGCCCGAGGATCATCGGCAGGTGCGCATAGACCGGCGGCTCCACGCCCATCGCGCGCAGCATGTTCATCTGCCGCGGCGTGTTGTTCAGGTGATCGTCGCCGCGGATCACGTGCGTGATCTTCATGTCGTAGTCGTCCACGACCACGCAGAAGTTGTAGGTCGGGTTGCCGTCCGAGCGCTCGATGATCAGGTCGTCGAGTTCGACGTTCTGGAACACGACCTTGCCGTGCACGGCGTCATTGACGATGACGGCGCCATCGGCCGGATTCCTGAACCGTGCGACCGGCGTGACGCCCTCGCGCGGCGCCTTGCGATCGCGGCAGCGGCCGTCATAGCGCGGCTTCTGCTTGCTGGCGAGCTGGGCATTGCGCATCTGCTCGAGTTCTTCCTTCGAGCAATAGCAGTGATAAGCCTTGCCCTCGGCCAGCCACTGCCGGATCACTTCCTTGTAACGCGGGTAGCGCTCGGTCTGGTAGAACGGGCCCTCGTCGGCATGCAGGCCGAGCCAGTCCATGCCGTCCAGGATCACCTGCACCGCCTCGGGCGTGGAACGCTCGCGGTCGGTGTCCTCGATGCGCAGGATGAATACGCCGCCGTGCCGGCGCGCGTAAAGCCAGCAAAAGAGCGCCGTGCGCACGCCGCCGATGTGCAGCAGGCCGGTGGGACTCGGGGCGAATCGGGTGCGGATGGTCATGAGGCGCGCGATTGTATCGCGTTGACCCTCGACGGCAGCGGCCCGTAGAATCGCGGCCCCGAACGGGCGGTTAGCTCAGCGGTAGAGCACTGCTTTCACACGGCAGGGGTCACTGGTTCAATCCCAGTACCGCCCACCATTTCAATCAATACGTTACGTTGTTTCTCAGAACTTCGTGGCGGCCGTACGGACAGCGGTACGGAAACATGAAACGAGATCGGCTACGACCGCATCACGCGCTCGGCGGCCTTCACCAGGAAACCAGATCGCGTCTCTCCGTGCTTCTTTGCGTATTCATCGATTCGCCGCAACGTCGACGCGGGTACGGTGATATTGATCTTCTCGGCCGGCCCGAAATACTTTTCGACGGGGACGTCCACAATCCCCCACGTCCAGCCCTTGTACTCACGATCCGCCTGCCATGCGGACATCGGCTTGGGTTGCGGCAGTTTCTTCTCGGTCTCGGCCAGGACCTCGCAGTGAGCTTCGATCGCCTCCCGCGCCTTATCGAAAGCTTCCTCGACGGTATCGCCGGCACTGAAGCAGCCCGGCAAATCCGGTACGACGACGCCGAAAGCGCTTTTCTTCGTACCCGCTTCAATTGCAATCGTGAATTTCATTTCAATCGCGCCTGTTTCCTGATCTTGTGCACTAACCCTTTACCCAAATGCTTTTTGGGATGCGGCACCGTAAGGTGTCCCGCTATCGTGGGATGCTTGAAAATATGATGACTGCCCGATATCCGATCTTCGATCCAGCCCGCTTTCTTCAGCTCTCGGATCAAGTCATCGCTTTTCATGGTGGTTATTATACCTACCAAATGGGGTTGTCAAGAACGGGTCCCACCAACTAGCATGCTCGACCCTTGAGGGCAAAGTCATCGTCCGGCATTTCGAGGCCTTTCCGTCTGCCCGGAACGGCCTCGGTGTCCATTCCCTGGCTCATATCCATATCCATGCCCTTGGCCGCCTGTTGCGCGCGGTACACAAGCCATTGCTCGCGCGCAGCCTCACGCAGCTGTTCGTTCGTTTGCCGAGGCTCGCCATCCCATCGCATGGCTGCCCCTGGCTCTGGCCGGTGTTGCGGGCCGCGAGCGCGGCCCGGATGTCGGTCGACAGTTCGATGATCGAGCGATTGACTTGCTCAATTTCGCGCTGCAGCCGTCCGATCTCGGCGGCGAGTTCAAGCCGCGCCTGTACCTCGGCCTTGATCCGCTCTCCGACCTCGGTCGCGATCCCGCGGCGCTCCATGCCGCTAACTGCTGGACCCAGATGGACGGTGGGTTCCAGCTCGAGGCCTTGGGCTTCCAGGCTCCGGTGATCAACCCGGGCCTCGTGGCCAAGCGCGTGCAGCAGTTGCAACGTCAATATGTGCCTCATTCGCTTCTGAGTCCGCTGCTATTTCAGAAGACGACAACTCCATCTCCTGGGTGAGTCCGTTCGGAATGCTGGGGGAACTGTTATCCGCGTTGTAGACGATACGGGTGAGTTGACTCGTCTCCGGCAGCCGATCGGCAATGATGCCCGTGAGGGCATCAACCAGAAATAGTTCGTATATCCCTCTCTCTACTTCCACGCGAACTGCCCAAACAAGTTTAGGGTGAGTAGGTTCAGCTGGGACCATGTAGTAAGCTAAATATGTTCCTCCGGCAATCTCGAATTCCCTGGCGCCATCCTTAATCGCCACAGCAAGTACTAAGGCGATTACTTGCTCAGCCGCTCTCGCCGAGAGTTTGGGTGCTCGTGGCAAGCTGCGGTGATCTGGAAGGAAGTTCGCAGACATTTTTGAAACACGTCTCGTGTCAGGGTCGTAACCAATTGCTAACCCACCGCCGATCACTGGTATCCCGCGGATGCTCTGTGAAAATCTCAAAGTACGCTTTGAAGTGGCACTAAAGCCATTGCGAGTTACAATGAGAGTTTCCGTGCCTTCGGCCAACAGCAAGTCCTTTAGGACCTGAAGGACCTGACCAGTTGACTGGGCGGTCGAATCCCCTTCTTTAAGGCTCATCACGTTTTGGGGGAGCACCAGACCAGTGTCTCCTGCGATTTGATGTACTGGCCCGTAAGGCGAATATTCGAGCCTACTCAACTGCATTGCTTGCAGCGCGTTGTACTGTCGCTGCAGAGCTATGGGCTCGACTTCGATCGGTAGGCCTTCCGCCCTTAGAAGCCTTGGTACGGCCATCGACTGCACTTGTGCCCAGGCCACCGAGGAAACCACCAACATGACGAACGCCATGTACTTGCGCATACGCCATCTCCTCGAACTCAATGAAACTTCGGCTGACAAACTCCAAAGCAATTCAACACCCATTTGGCTAGCGTGGATTGGTGCGCGGACCTGGCCGTCCCGGCCGGCACCCGCGCAAAAATCCGCACGGGCATCCACTGCGCGAGAATGCTTTGGCGGCCCTTTCGAATCAATTGGGCAAGAAATATTTCGCTTTTTGGTGAGACTTTTGGCCCGGACGCGGCACTAGATACAGATGGGCCCAGCGAAATTGCGAGTCCGGCTGATGAGCCGGTGTCGGCGCATACAGGACTTCAAAGACCGTCGTCTGCCGCGCGACTCAGAGAAGTCGGACTCGTGCCAGCCGCTCCCTGGCCGCGCTCGCGACCAGGTGGCCGTAGTGCTTCTCGATCATGCCGATTGATGTACCGACCAGCCGTGCAACGTCGAGCGTCGCCATGCCGTCCGTTAGTGCCTGCGTGATGAACGAATGCCGCAGCGTGTAAAGGCAAGTGCCACTTGGTAGCTTGGCGGCCGCCGCGGCCGCGCGCACAAGCTCATCCCAGTCCGAATGCGCCCAGGGCTTGCCGTCATCGCGGGTCAGCAACCGCGCGGCAGGCAGTTTGTCGCGTGCCAGCCGCTTAAACAGCGTGACCGCCGGCGGCCCGAGCGGAACCGTCCGTGTTCCCGTCTTGCCGATGAAGGTCATTGAACCGGTACGTGAGTCGAACTGGGCCCGGGTCGCGTTGACGAGCTCGCCCGCCCGGGCTCCGGTCAGCATGGCGGCCTCAAGCAGGTCTCGCAACGCGCCCTCTCCCGCAGCAGCAAGCAACGCGCGCCGCTGCTTCAGGTCCAGGAACAGGTCGCGACGCTTGCCAACCGCGCGGAACGGCTTTGCGTCACCCCATTCCCGAGCGGCAATTGCCGAGACGCGGCGTCGTCTTACGGCCAGGTTCAGCGCGGCTTTGAGAGCCGTCAGAGTCCGATTCGCAGATGGCTTGGCGAGCGGCAGGCTGTCGCGCCAGACGAGGATGTGATTCGTGCGGACCTTCGAGAGCGGCCGGCGCCCCAATTCCGTGTCGTATACCGTGCGGAAAAACCGCATTTCGGCATCCCGGGCCGAGGATTCGCCTTTCTCGCGACGGCGGTCGTCCACGTACTCGCGGCAAGCCTGGGCCACCGTAATCGCCTCATCCGAGACGCCGGCCTCGAGGTCCGCGAACCAACGCCGGGCTTCCTTGCAGGCTGCGTCATAGTCGAGCGCGGGGGTCGCTATGCCAAGAGACTTGTAACGCTGGTGGCCATCCTCCTCGCGCGCCCTTGCGATCCAGGAGCCCTCGCCGTCGGCAATTTTCCGGAAGCCGACATAGCGACCCCTCGCGAGCGGTGGCCCCCAATAGGGCTCCCTGCGCGGCCTGAGGGCCCTACGCACGCCGACCTTGTGAATTTGATTGGAACTTCGCTCCTCGGGCGGCAGCGGTTTCCGCACGAGTATCCGTGCCGGGCTGAGCGATTCAGATTTGTGCCGTACGGATGCCATACGGAAAGTCTATGCTGTACACTGATG
Organism: Steroidobacteraceae bacterium; assembly: GCA_050179155.1. Classification (GTDB taxonomy): domain Bacteria; phylum Pseudomonadota; class Gammaproteobacteria; order Steroidobacterales; family Steroidobacteraceae; genus SCUD01. The sequence goes on along the minus strand of JBFXFJ010000002.1, from coordinate 198,826 downwards.
GACGTCTATACACGCATTTCCGGGGAAATCATGGGTTTACGGGACAGCGGTGGACGGGGAAAGACGCTGTTATTGCTTTCACACGGCAGGGGTCACTGGTTCGATCCCAGTACCGCCCACCAAGTTGATCAATGGCTTGGGAAATTTCTGGCGGCTTCTCCGTTCCCGTATCGACCGCAATACGGAACCCTTGTCGCCCGCTCCCGCTCGCCGCGTTGGTAGCAACTTGACCGTATCGCCATAGGCTCCGAGTGCCCGATCCGCCGTCACAAACCACAGTGGTTTACTGAATGCCAGCGCCTTTACCGTGCTGCACCTTGATGGCAATTTCCCGGATCGCGGCGGCGGACACATACGCCGCTTGCGCCGAAGCAAGGCTGGCCCGCCCCACCGGAATCAGTGATAGTCCTCCTCACGCTGGTGCCGCACCGCGAGAATCGAGACGTGGCGCGGGTCGTCGATTTCAAAGAGAGCCACGTAGCCTGCATTACCAAACGGGATGACAAGCTCCCGAAGCCGTGGGCGGTCGCCCGGCCAGGCCTTGCGACAGGAGAAGGGCGAGTGTTCAAGCAGCGCGAAAGCAGGCTCGATGGCGTCAACGGCTCGTTCTGCGGCCGCGAGATCCTGCTCGATCTGGAATGCCTGCAGGCGCTTCAGGTCGTCGACCGCTTCGTGCGTCAGACGGACCCGGTATCGATTCACAACTTCTTGCTGGAAGACGGGTTCTGTGCGAGCTGACGTCGGAGCGTCTTCAATGCCGCGGCACCCGACACGTAGCGACCGGTACGTCGCGCATTCGTGGCGCTCGCCAAGCCCCGCTGGACAAACTCCCGCTGCAAGCGACGAAACTCGATCGTGCGCGTGACGGCCTCATGGAGAAACGCGGAGAGCGATTCGCCCGGGGCAAGCACGGCTTCGACCTCGGCACGCAGCTCAGGGGAGACACGCAACGGTGGTAAGGCGCTGGTCTTCATCGCCTGCATCCCTCGCAATGAATTACATTTGCGATGCATGTTAACCAGGCGCGTTACCCCTGGCAAGGCGGGGCGATCCGCGCAGAGCGGCTGGTGGGTGAGCGATGTCAGCTGTCAGGGTCGATGCAGCTGGCCGGCTATGACCGCATCACGCGCTCAGCGGCCTTCACCAGGAATCCGGATCGCGTCTCTCCGTGCTTCTGCGCGTATTCATCGATTCGCCGCAACGTCGACGCGGGTACGGTGATATTGATCTTCTCGGCCGGCCCGAAATACTTTTCGACGGGGACGTCCACGATCCCCCACGTCCAGCCCTGGTACTCACGATCCGCCTGCCATGCGGACATCGGCTTGGGCTGCGGCAGTTTCTTCTCGGTCTCAGCCAGGACCTAAACCAACTCGACCGCACCGCCATAGGCGGCGAGCGCGCGGTCCGCCGTCACCAGCCGCAGCGGCTCGTTGAACGCCTGCGCGAGCAGCAAGCGATCAAAGGGATCCGTGTGATGCAACGGCAGTCGCGCCACCGCGGCGGCATGGGCGGCGGTCACTGCCAGTTCCTCGAATCCGCTGGCTTCAATCGCTGCGGCGAAAGCCTGGGCATCGCCTTCGATCTTGCCGAGCCGCGCCTTGATGGCAATTTCCCAGATCGAGGCGGCGGACACATACACCGCCTGCGCCGAAGCGAGGTAGGCCCGGGCATCTGCCTTGAGCTGCCGACTCGCAATGACCGACCAGATAAAAACGTGGGTGTCGAGCAGCAGCCGCATCAGCCGCCCTCGATCTGCGCCAGCACTTCCGCCGGGAGCGGCGCATCGAAGTCTTTGGCGACTCGGACCTTGCCCTTCAGGACACCGAAGCGCAGCTCGCGAGGCGGCCTTGCAAGGCGCGTGAGCCGCGCCACCGGCTTGCCGCCGCGCGCAATGATGACGTCCTGGCCCGCAGCGGCCTGTTCGACAAGCTTTGAAAGTTGCGTCTTCGCGTCGTAGATGTTGATCGTGGTCATGGGTTCCCCGGTCTCACTTGATTATACTTAGTCTAGTCTGGTCAGAATGCGTTGTCGAGCCGCCCCGGTCCCGCCCGCTGGTGTGCATGGCGCAAGTGACCCTGTGGCATGGTATCTGGACCCTTCCCGCGCAAGACCCGCAGGCATCCCGAAGTGTCCCCCGACCAACTCCTGATCCTGCTGCCGGCCTTCTTCCTGCTGGCCGCCCTGTACACCAGCGTGGGCCACGCCGGCGCATCCGGTTACCTGGCCGCCATGGCGCTGATCGCGATCGCTCCGGACACCATGCGGCCGACCGCGCTGGCTCTCAACATCCTGGTCGCGGCCTTCACGACCTGGCGCTTCTGGCGGGCCGGCTATTTCTCCTGGCGGGCGCTTTGGCCGTTCCTGCTGGGTTCCGTGCCGCTTGCGGCCCTTGGGGGCTCCCTGCGCCTGACGACGGGCCTCTATTACGTCCTGGCGGGCTGTGCGCTCGCCCTTTCCGCCATCGTCCTCGCCTGGCGGGCCTGGGGCGGCGTGGCCCCGGAGAATCCCGGCGAGTCGGCCCGGGTCCCCCTCGCCCCCGCCATGGCCTGTGGGGCGGTCATCGGCCTGCTGTCGGGCCTGACGGGGACTGGCGGAGGCATTTTCCTGTCCCCGATCGTGTTGCTGGCCGGCTGGGCCGGGCCACGACATACGGGAGGCATTTCGGCCCCTTTCATCCTGGCCAATTCCGCGATTGCGCTGGCTGCCGGCACGGCCACCTGGGCAGCGCTCCCGGCCGAACTGCCCTGGCTCGTGGTGGCGGTGCTGGCGGGCGCCGTGACCGGCACCTGGTTCGGGATCACGCGCCTGTCCACGCGCTGGCTGCTGGCGGCAATGGCGCTGGTGCTCTCGATCGCCGCGGCCAAGCTGATCCTCACCGCCTGAAAGGGGACGCAAGAGGGGTGCGTCCCCTCTTGCGTCCCCTTTTCAGGTGAACTGGTCGAGCAGCGCGAGGATTTCGGCAGTGCGTTCCTGCATCAACCCGAGGTCGCCGCGGGACTCGACATTGAGCCGCACCAGCGGCTCGGTGTTCGAGCTCCGCAGGTTGAAGCGCCAGCGGGGATGCTCGACCGAAAGCCCATCGACCGTCTCGATGTTGACCGAGCCCGGCACGAACTGCTGCCGGACTGCGGCAATCGCCCCCGGCACGTCGCGGATCGTCCGGTTGATCTCGCCGCTCGACGGAAACATCCTCATGCGCTCGTTCACGAGCTGCGACAGGGGCTTGCCGGTGCGGCAGAGGTGCTGCGTCATCACCAGCCAGGGGATCATGCCGCTGTCGCAGTATGAGAAGTTGCGGAAATAGTGATGCGAGCTGGTCTCGCCGCCGTAGGCCGCGTCGGCCTTGCGCATGCAGTCCTTCATGAACGCATGGCCGGACCTGCACTGCACCGGCCGCCCGTTGTGCGCCCGCACGAGATGCTGGATGTTCCAGGTCAGCTTCGGATCGTGGACGATTTTTGCGCCCGGCTCGCGCTCCAGGAACGCCGTCGCCAGCAGGCCGACGATGTAGTAACCGTCGATGAACCGTCCGTCCTCGTCGAAGAAGAAGCAGCGGTCGTAGTCGCCGTCCCAGGCAATGCCGAGGTCGGCACGCGCCAGGCGCACGGAGCGCGCGGTGACCTCGCGGTTCTCCTCGATCATCGGGTTCGGCACGCCGTTCGGGAACGTGCCGTCCGCCTCGTGCTGGATCTTGGTGAAACGATACGGCAGCTTCTCCTCGAGCAGGTCGAGCGCGAGACCGGCGCCGCCATTGCCGGCGTTGCAGACGATCGACAATGGCTTCAGCTTGTCGAGCTCCACGTAGCCCAGCACGTGATCGCGCCAGGACGGCATGATGTCGAACGTGACGACCGTGCCGCGCACGGCGGTGTTGCCGAACTCGCCCGCTTCGGCGAGACGCCGGATGTCCTGCAGCCCGGTATCGCCGCTGACCGGCCGCGACTGCTCGCGCACGAACTTGAGGCCGTTGTACTCCGGCGGATTGTGGCTTGCGGTGACCATGACGCCGCCGTCGAGGCCGAGCGAGAAGGTCGCGAAGTAAACGCACTCGGTCCCGCACAGGCCGATGTCCACGACATCCACGCCCGCGTCGTTGAGGCCGCGGATCAGCGCAGCGGCCAGTTCGTTGCTCGACAGGCGGATATCGCGGCCGACGGCAACGCGGCGCGGCCGCAGCCAGTCGGCATAAGCGCGCCCGATCCGGTAAACCGAATCCGGATTCAGTTCCTCGGGCACGCGCCCGCGGACGTCATAGGCCTTGAAGCAGCCCGACAGATCCATGTCGCTCATCCCCTGCCAAGGTACTCGGAAATTCTATCAACCACGTACTGCAATTGCGCTTCGCTCAGCTCCGGATAGACCGGCAACGCCAGTGTCTCCCGCGCCGCGCGCGCCGATTCCGGGCAGTCCTCGGGACGATACCCCAAGTACGCGAAACATTGCTGCAGGTGCAGCGGCACCGGGTAATAAACCTCGGTTCCGACACCGCATTCTGCAAGGTAGGCGCGCAGGCGGTCGCGATCCGGGACCCGGATCACATACTGGTTGTAGACGTGCCAGTAGCCCGGCTGGGCGGTCGGTGTGGAGAGTCGAACGGTCATCCCGGCCTCGCGAAACGCCGCGTCATAATATGCCGCATTGCGCCGGCGGCCCTCGTGCCACTGCTCAAGGTACCGACACTTGACCAGCAGCACCGCCGCCTGCAATTCGTCGAGCCGGAAGTTGCCGCCGATCACGGCGTGGTAGTACTTCGGCTCGCCGCCGTGTACCCGCAGGATCCGCAGCTTCGCGGCCAGCGCATCCTCGTTGGTCACGCACATGCCGGCGTCGCCGAAAGCGCCGAGGTTCTTGGTCGGAAAGAACGACAGGCAGCCGATGTCGCCGATGCCGCCGACCCGCCGACCCACCGGGTATTCCGCGCCGATCGCCTGCGCCGCGTCTTCGATCACCGCCAGACCGTGCTGGCGCGCCAGCGCCATCAGGGGGTCCATGTCGGCCGCGAGCCCGAACAGGTGCACCGGCATCAGCGCGCGCACCCGGCCGCCGGTCTCGCGGTTGTAGAGTCCCCCGGCGCGCCGCTCGCAGTCCTCCTCGAGGAACTTCCGCACGAGCGTTGCGCTCAGGTTGTACGTTCCCGGATCGATGTCGAGAAAGACCGGCCGCGCGCCGAGGCGCGCGATCGTGCCGGCCGTCGCAAAGAACGTGTAGGGACTCGTGACGACTTCGTCGCCGACGCCGATGTCATAGGCCATCAGCGCGATCAGCAGCGCATCGGTCCCGGACGAGAGTCCGATGCCATGCTTCGCGCCGCAGTAAGCGGCCAGTTTCTCCTCGAGCTCGCGCACGGCCGGACCGAGGATGAACATCTGCGACGCGGCGACCTTCAGCATCGCCTCGTCCAGCTCCGCCTTCAGCGCCTGGTACTGCGGCTTCAGGTCGAGCAGCGGGACCGTCAGCTTGTCAGGCCTGCTTGGGGAAATAACGCACTCCCTCGATATGCTCGAAATCGGCGTCCTGCGTCCAGAGCGTCGCCTGGAATTGCCGCGCTGTCGCCAGCATCACGCTGTCCGCCAATGGCAAATCGTGGTCCGCGGAAATGCGGGCGGCAGCCAGCGCCAGGGAACGGTCGAAATCGACAACCTGGCCCTGCTCCATGATGGCCACGGCCTGCAGCGCATCGCCGTCGCCGCGCTGCTGGCGAACCCGCTTGAAGACTTCGTGAATCGCCAGCGACGGGACCAGCAGTTCACGCAGCGCAACGATCGGCGCCGCAAAGCGGTCGGCATTCGGGCCGCCGGCGAAGTACTCGAGCCAGGCCGATGAATCGACGACGTTCAATCGCGATCCCGCTCCCGCGGCACCGAGGTCTGGATGCCACGCAGGAATCCGCGCGCCTGGCGCACCGAACGCACCGGCACCAGTTCGATATGGCCCTGGTACTGGATCGCGTGCAGGCGCGCGCCGGGGCGGATGCCGAGCGCCTCGCGGATGGCCTTGGGGATCACGACCTGGAATTTCGGCGACACGGTGACGTCTGTCATACGATTATTTGATCGATAGCTTACTTGTAATACTACGATCCGCCTCGCACAATCGTCAAATCAGCCCGGAAGGCGTCAATTCCAGGCAGACCCGTCGCTCAGTCCGTGCGCCCCTTGCGACCGTAGTTGTCGTCGAGCCGCACGATGTCGTCCTCGCCGAGGTAGCCGCCGGACTGCACCTCGATGATCTGCAATGGCTCGGTGCCGGGATTCTCGATGCGATGCACGGTGCCGACCGGGATGAAGGTCGATTCGTTCTCCGAGAGCAGGAACACTTCCTCGCCCCGCGTGATGCGCGCCGTGCCCTTGACCACCACCCAGTGCTCGGCGCGATGGCGGTGCATCTGCAGCGACAGCGTCGCGCCCGGCTTGATCGTGAGGCGCTTGACCTGGAATCGAGCGCCGGCGTCCACGCTGTCGTAACTGCCCCAGGGACGAAACACCTCGCGATGCAGTCCCGGTTCGCTGCGCCCTGCCCGCTTCATCTGCTCCACCAGGCGCTTGACGTCCTGCACGCGGCCCTTGGGCGCGACCATTACCGCGTCCTTGGTCTCGATCACGACGTGGCCTTCGAGGCCGACCGTCGCCACCAGACGCTCGGTCGAGTACAGCAGGCAGTCCTTCGAGTCCTCCGTGACCACGTCGCCGCGCGTGACGTTGCCGGCAGCATCGGCCGGCAGCGCGTCCTGCAGCGACGCCCACGAGCCGACGTCGCTCCAGCCGGCGTCGAGCGCGACCACCGCGGCGTGATCGGTCTTTTCCATCACCGCGTAGTCGATCGAATCGGCGCGGCAGGACTCGAACGCCGCCCGGTCGAGCCGGATGAAATCGAGGTCGCGGACCGCCGCGTCGTGCGCGCGGCGGCAGGCCGCCAGCATCGTCACGTCATGACGCGCCAGTTCCTCGAGATACGCACTGGCGGAGTACAGGAACATGCCGCTGTTCCAGAAGTAGTCGCCGCTCGCCAGGAATTCCGCCGCGCGCGCCGCATCGGGTTTTTCGACGAATGCCGCCACCGGGCGCACCGGACCCTCGCCCGCGCCCCGGCGGATGTAACCATAGCCGGTCTCTGCTTGCGTCGGCACGACGCCGAAAGTCACGAGCCGGCCTTCGCGCGCGGCGGGCACCGCGGATTCTACGGCTCGACGGAAAGCGGCTACATCCGCGAGCACGTGATCGGCCGGCAGGACAAGCAATAACGGCAGCTCTTCGCCCGGCTTCACGTTGGCCAGCGCCACCAGCGCGGCGATCGCAACGGCCGGCGCGGTGTTGCGGCCGACCGGCTCCAGCAGGATGGACTGTGGCGTGACGCCGATCTGGCGCAATTGTTCCGCCACCAGGAAGCGGTGGGCCTCGTTGCAGACGACGATCGGCGCGGCGATCCCTGGCAGCCCCTCGGACCGCAGCGCCGTGTCCTGGATCATCGTGCGTTCGCCAACCAGCGACAGGAACTGCTTCGGATACAGCTCGCGCGACAACGGCCAAAGCCTGGTGCCCGCGCCGCCCGACAGAATGACTGGAATCAGCATTGTCCTAGTTCTTCAGGCGACCCTGCGCCTCAAGATAGCGGATCACGTGATCCACGCACTCGGTAATGGACAATTTCGAGCTGTCGATCTCGATCTCCGCCGCTTCCGGCGCCTCGTAGGGCGAACTGATGCCGGTGAAGTTCTTGATGGTGCCTTCGCGTGCCTTGGCATAGAGACCTTTCGCATCGCGCTTTTCGCAAACCTCGAGCGGCGTGCTGACGAATACTTCGACGAACTCGCCGGGCTCCACCAGGTCGCGCACCAGGCGCCGGTCGCTGCGAAACGGCGAGATGAAGGCGGTCACGACGATCAGGCCGGCATCCACGAAAAGCTTGGCGACCTCGCCGATGCGGCGGATGTTTTCGACACGCCCGGCGTCGCTGAAGTCGAGATCCTTGTTCAGGCCGTGGCGGATGTTGTCGCCGTCCAACAGGTAGCTGTGATGCCCGCGCAGGTACAGCGTCTGCTCGACCGCGTTCGCGATCGTGCTCTTGCCCGCGCCCGAGAGTCCCGTGAACCACAGAATGCAGGGACGCTGCGCCTTCTGATTGGCGCGCTGCTCGTGGCGCACCCGCGTCGGCTGCCAGAACACCGACACGTCCTGGTGCGCGCCCTGCGGCGCGGCGCTCCGCAGGATCATGCCGGCGCCTGCGGTCGCATGGGTCAGACGGTCCACCACGATCAGCGAGCCGGTCGCGCGGCAAGTAGCATAGGTATCGAACGCGGCCTGCTCCGCCAGCACGATGCGGCAGAGGCCGACCTCGTTGAGCCGCAACTCGGCGGCTGGATGCTCTGAGAGGTCGTTGACGTCGATGCGGTGCTGGATGCTCTCCACCGTGCCGCGGAGATACCGGTGCGACAGCTTGAACTCGTACTGCTTGCCCGGCAGCAGCGGCGCATCGCTCATCCAGATCAGGTGCGCCTCGAAAATGCGCCCGACGCTCGGCGCGCGATCCGGATGCACGAGCAGGTCGCCGCGGCTGATGTCGATCTCGTCCTCGAGCGTTACGGTGACGGCCATGCCGGCCGCGGCCTTCCCCGGATTGCCGTCGAAGCAGACAATTGCGCGCACCTTGCTGAGCCGCCGCGACGGCACGGCCATGACCGCGTCGCCGACAGCGACCTGGCCAGCGGCGATCGTCCCGGCATAACCGCGAAATGACGCGTCGGGCCGGTTGACGTACTGCACCGGCAGGCGCAGGTCCGCGAGCGGCTGGTCGCCGCTGACGTCGATCGTGTCGAGCAGTTCGATGATCGTCGGCCCCTGGTACCACGGCATGGCGGTCCCGCGCGTCACGACGTTCTCGCCCTTGAGCGCCGAGACCGGCACCACGCGGGCATCCACCTCGCGGATGCCCGGAACGCCGAAGCAGTCCTCGCGGATCTGCTGGAACACCTTTTCGTCGTAGCCGACCAGGTCCATTTTGTTGACCGCGACGATGATGTGCCGGATGCCGAGCAGCGAAACGATGAACGCGTGCCGGCGTGTCTGCACCTGCACGCCGCGCGAGGCGTCCACCAGGATCACCGCGAGGTCTGCGGTCGAGGCGCCGGTCGCCATGTTGCGCGTGTACTGCTCGTGGCCCGGGCAGTCCGCAATGATGTACTTGCGCTTGTCGGTGTCGAAGTAGCGGTAGGCCACGTCGATCGTGATGCCCTGTTCGCGCTCGGCCTGCAGGCCGTCCACCAGCAGCGCCAGGTCCACCTCGCCGCCGGTCGTGCCCCATTTGCGGCTGTCCGAGGTCACGGCCGCGAGCTGGTCCTCGAGGATCTGCTGCGTGTCGTGCAGCAGCCGCCCGATCAGCGTGCTCTTGCCGTCGTCCACGCTGCCGCAGGTGATGAACCGCAGCAGGCTCTTGGCCTCGTGTTTGCGGAGGAAATCCGCCAGTTTCACGGCAGCCATCAGAAGTAACCCTCGCGCTTGCGCATCTCCATCGCCGCCGCCTGGTCGAAGTCGATGGCGCGGCTCTGGCGCTCGGACGTGCGCGTTACCAGCATTTCCTCGATCACGGTCGTCAGGTCCCTGGCCGTGGATCGCACCGCGCCGGACAACGGATAACATCCGAGGCTCCGGAAGCGCACCGTTTCCATGTGCGGCTGCTCGCCCTCTTTCAGCGGCAGGCGCTTGTCGTCCACCATGATCAGCATGCCGTCGCGGTCGACCACCGGCCTCGGCTTGGCAAAGTACAGCGGCACGACCGGGATCTTCTCGAGGTGGATATAGAGCCAGACGTCGAGCTCGGTCCAGTTCGATAGCGGGAACACGCGAATGCTTTCACCCTGGTGGATGCGCCCGTTGTAGATGTTCCACAATTCCGGGCGCTGATTCTTCGGGTCCCAGCGGTGCTGCGAGTCACGGAAAGAGAACACGCGCTCCTTGGCCCGCGATTTCTCCTCGTCGCGGCGCGCGCCGCCGAAGGCGGCATCGAACTTGTGCTTCGACAGGGCGGCCTTCAACGCCTCGGTCTTCATGATGTCCGTGTACTTGGAGCCGTGCGTGAATGGCGTGACGCCAGCCGCGACGCCCGCCTCGTTCGTGTGCACGATCAAGTCGAAACCGAGCTCGCGCGCCATGCGGTCGCGGAACTCGATCATCTCGCGGAATTTCCAGGTGGTATCGATGTGCATCAGCGGGAACGGCAGCTTGCCCGGATGGAAGGCCTTGCGCGCCAGGTGCAGCAGCACCGAACTGTCCTTGCCGATCGAGTACAGCATCACCGGGTTGTCGAACTCGGCAGCGACTTCGCGGATGATCAGGATGCTCTCGGCCTCGAGCCGCTGGAGCTGCGTCATGTGTTGCGCGGGATTGCTCAAAATGGCCACACCCTCGGGACGATGATCAAGGTAATGATGCCGCAGAGGATATTCAGCGGCAGGCCGAAGCGCACAAAATCCATGAAACGGTAGCCGCCCGGTCCATAGACCATCAGGTTGGTCTGGTAGCCGATCGGCGTAATGAAGCCGCAGGAAGCGGCAATCATCACGGCGATCACGAATGGCATGAAGTTGACGCCGCTGGCGTCCGCCACGGCGATCGCGATCGGGAACATCAGCACGCCCGCTGCATTGTTGGTGATGAGTTCGGTCACGATCACCGTGACGAAATAGAGCGCGGCCAGCACCAGCCAGGGGTTGTCCGCCGCGATGGATACGAGCCCGCCGCCAATCAGGCTCGCGGCGCCGGATTGCGTCAAGGCGACGCCCAGCGCAAACGAGGCCGCGATGCCGGCGACGATGTGGTATTCGATGCTGCGCGTGGCGGTCTGCATGGTCAGGCAGCCGGTCGCGACCATCAGGCCCGCCGCGATAAACGAAGCTTCGAACAGCGGGACCCACTCGAGCGTCGCCACGGTGATCATCAGGATCAGGATGCCGAGCGCGAGCGGCGCGCGCCGGAAGTCCGGCGGCGCCGAGTCCTGCAGCGCGCTCACCAGCAGGAAATCGCGGCTGTACTTGTGTTTGTCGGCAAACGTCGCGCCCGCCTCGACCAGTAGCGTGTCGCCCGGACGGAAGACGATGTCGCCGACCTTGCCCGGGATGCGGCTGCCGTCGCGGGAAATCGAGATGATCGCCGCGCCATACAGGTCGCGAAAGCCGCTCTCGCGCACCGTCCGGTTGATCAGTGGCGATGTGGGCGACAGCACGATCTCGACCAGCTGGCGCTGCGTGTGCTTGAGGTCGAGCGTGTAGCCCTGGTCCTCGGCAATCGTGAGGCCTGGCATGCGCCTCAGGTCCTTGATTGCGTCCACGACGCCGACGCAGGTCAGCCGGTCGCCGGCGCGCAGCACCTCGTCGGGTCCTACCGAGGTGATGAGCCGGGACTCGCGCTCGATCTCGAGCACATAGGCGCTCTTCAGGTTGCGAAGCCCGACCTCGGCGATCGTCTTGCCGGCCATCGGTCCGCCGCTGTGGATGCGGACTTCAAACGCATATTCGCGTGCGTTCTCGAGTTGCTCCATCGGCCCCTTGCGGTCCGGCAGCAGCGAGCGCGAGAACGCCAGCGCATAGATGAATCCGGCGATTGTCAGGGGCACGCCGACGGCGGCCAGGTCGAACAGGCCGAGATCGACGTCGGGCTTGGTCTGGATCAGCAGTCCATAAACCGCCAGGTTGGTGCTGGTGCCGATCAGGGTGCACATGCCCGCCAGGATCACCACGTTGTTCATCGGCAGCAGCAGGCGCGAAATCGACAGGCCAAAGCGCGCCGACCACTCCTGCGCGATTGGAATGAACATCGCGACCACCGGCGTGTTGTTGATGACGGTGGACAGGAGTCCGCTCGCCCCCAGCAGTTTGACCTGCGCCGACAACAGGCTCTTCGGCCGGCCAAACACGAGCTGCGAGAACCACGCGATCATGCCGGTCTCGCGCAGCCCCGCGACCACGACGTAGAGCGCGGCCACGGTCATGACACCCGGGCTCGAGAAACCGGACAGCGCCTCGCCCGGCGAGATCACGCCGACGATCGACAGGATGATCATCGCGCCCAGCAACACGACCTCGGTCGGGGCCGGGGTCGTTGCGAGCATGACGAGCACCGTCACGACGATCGCGAGCGTGAACCAGATTTCCCAGGCCATGACGGGGTGCGCACTCCCTGGCCCGCAAGCAGCGGGCAGGGTCGATTGTGCCGGAAAAACGGCCTAGAAACAGCTACTTGAGACCGTTACCTCGTGCCAGTGCCGAAATCGCGCTTGGATTGTTGCAAGCACGGTGGTCCCTGATTAATCTAGCTGCATCTAGATGCTTCGGAGGTCTCCCGTGAAGACAATCGGCGCTTTCGAGGCGAAAAACCGCCTGAGCGAGCTACTGGATGCCGCAGAGAATGGCGAGGAAGTGACAATCACCAAGCACGGTCGCCCAGTTGCAAAGCTCGTCCCTGCGGGGAAGTTCGATCGAGCACGAGCGCTCGAAGCCGCCGAGTGGTTAAAGCGCACGCGCAAGGAACGCAGCCTGGGCGGCCTGAGCATTGTTGAGATGATCCGCGAAGGTCGTAAGTACTGATGCTCGTGCTTGACGCCTCGATTACGCTCGCGTGGGCCTATGTCGAGGAAAGCGGCCGTCCGGATGCGGTCATCGACCACGTCGTCGCGAACGGAGCGCGTGTCCCGGCCCATTGGATTCTGGAGGTTACGAATACCTTGATCGTCGGAGAACGCCGTGGGCGCCTGAAGAGTGGCAAATGGCAGCAGCTACTTGTGGAAATTGCGGCATTGCCGATCGAGGCGGATTCTGAAACGAGCGAGCGTGGCTGGGATTTGATTCCAGCACTCGCAGAGCAGTTCAGGCTCACGTGCTACGACGCCGCCTACCTGGAACTCGCCATCCGACTTGACGCGCCGCTCGCGACCCTGGACCAGGACCTCGCGCGCGCCGCGCGCGAAGCAGGTGTTCCGCTCTTCAACTGAATCAGGCGATCGGCGTCAGTCCGGCAGCCGCTCTCCTCGCCCGATCGCGAAGTACCGGATGCCCTGCTGGACCATCAGCGACGGCTCATAGAGGTTACGGCCGTCGAACACGACCGGCTGTTTCAACGCGCTCTTGAAGCGCGCGAAATCAGGGCTGCGGAATTCCTGCCACTCGGTGCAGATCGCGAGCGCGTCCGCGCCGTCGAGGGCCGCCACGGCGCTCGCACAGAGTTCGAGGTCGCCCCTCGCCCCGTAGATGCGCCGCGTCTCCTCCATCGCGACCGGATCGTAGGCGCGCACCGCCGCGCCCGCCGCCCACAGCGCTTCCATCAGCACGCGTGAGGGTGCCTCGCGAAGATCGTCGGTGTTCGGCTTGAAGGCGAGGCCCCAGACCGCGAACGTACGGCCACGGAGCTTGCCGCCGAAAAACCGCGAGATCTTGTCGAACAGCACGCGTTTCTGGCTGTCGTTGACCGTTTCGACCGCGGCCAGCACATGTGCCGCGTGCCCGACATCGCGTGCTGAACGCTTCAGCGCCTTGACGTCCTTCGGGAAACAGGAACCGCCATAACCGGCGCCTGGGTAGATGAACGAGTAGCCGATACGCGGATCCGAGCCGATGCCGGTGCGCACCTTCTCGATGTCGGCGCCCAGGCGCTCGGCGATGTTCGCGAGCTCGTTCATGAAACTGATCTTGGTCGCGAGCATCGCATTGGCCGCGTACTTGGTCAGCTCCGCCGAGCGCAGGTCCATCACGATCATGCGCTGGTGATTGCGCGTGAACGGGTCATAGAGCGCCTTCAGCAGCTCGGCCGTGCGCGGGTTGTCGGTGCCGACCACCACGCGGTCGGGCTTCATGAAGTCCGCGATCGCCGCGCCTTCCTTCAGGAACTCGGGATTCGACACGACATCGAACTCGACCGCGGCGCCGCGCGCGATCAGGGTCGCACCGATGGTGGCCTTGACCTTGTCCGAAGTGCCGACCGGCACGGTGGACTTGGTCATCACGACCTTGTACTCGGTAATGTGCTCGCCGATCGTGCGCGCGACCGCGAGCACGTGGCGCAGGTCGGCCGAGCCGTCCTCGTCGGGCGGCGTGCCGACCGCGATGACCTGGAACAGTCCGTGCGCGACGGCGGCCTTCGCATCCGTCGTGAAGCTCAGGCGTCCCTTCTTGCGATTGCGCGCGATCAGGTCGTCGAGACCGGGCTCGTGGATCGGGATGTCGCCGGCATTGATACGCGCGACCTTGGCGGCGTCCACGTCCACGCAGACGACCTCGTTGCCGGCATCCGCCAAGCAGGCGCCGGTGACCAGACCGACATAGCCGGAACCGAAGATCGTGACGCGCACGTTAATTGCCTGATTTCATTAATAAAATAATAAGTCAGCCTATCCGATTGACTGCTTCGCGTAAACTCTGTACACAAATTCGGTCTTTTTTGTACATCCGGTCATTTGGCCAACATGAAGACACATCTGGATCTGGACGAAAAACTGCTGGCGGAAGCCATGCGACGCGGTGGTCATTCCACCAAGCGGGCGGCGGTCAATGCCGCATTGTTTGAGTACGTCCGGTTGAGCAAGCGCCGCGAACTGCTCGCCCTGCGCGGCCAGGTTCGCTGGGAAGGCGATCTCGACCAGATGCGCAAGAGCCGCTTCTCCTGATCGTGGTCGTCGATACCTCGGTGTGGATCGACCTGCTGAACGGCCATGCGACGGCCAAGGCCAACGTGCTTGCGCGCGCTCTCGATGAAGGCGACCTGATCCTGCTGCCCGGCCTGGTCCTGACCGAACTGTTGCAGGGTCTGCCGAGCGAGGCCCACGCGGATCGCGTGGCGGAGCTGATGTCTGGACTGCCGATGCCGCCAGAACTCGACGAGCAGGACTACATCGACGCGGCTGCCTTGTATCGCGCCTGCCGCGCACACGGCGCCACTCCGCGTTCCACGATCGACTGCCTGATAGCCCAGACCTGCCTGCGGCTCGACATGCCGATCCTGGCGCAGGATCCCGACTATGAAGTGATTGCGCGGATCGCTCCGCTCAGGATTGCAGCGGCACCGGCGGGCTAAGGGACACTTGAGAACACACCTGGATCTCGAAGAACCGCTGCTGACGAGGGGTGCGATTCAGTCGCTCAAGCCCAACGCCGTCCGCAGTTCCGGCGATTTCACGATTGGCACCGGGAACCGCGGCGCGAGAACGAGCAGGTCGTCGTCGCCAGAAACGAGAAAGTCGGCGCTGCCCGCGAGGGCGAGCGACAAGAACGGCCGGTCGTACGGATCGCGACAGCGCGGCACACTTCGCGCAGGCACGGTCGCGGTCACCGGCTCGCAAAACGGCAAATAGTCCGCCTGCAGGACTCGCTGCTCCTTCGGCGCAAGGCTGAACTTGGGGTACGCGAGTACCCGAAGCAGCTCCGCCGCGGTCGCCTTCGAGGCCAACGGCCGGATGATCCCGCCGCGCCAGGCCCGGCGCAGCCAAGCGAGCCGGCCGCCATCGAATATCAGCGCCGACACGACTACCGCGGTATCGAGCACGACACGCGTTGGTGCCGCTATGGGCCGCGGTCGCGCGCCCATTCGACCGCCTCACGCACGTCGGACTCGGACATGTTCAGTTCCGCCAGCTTGGCCCGCACGGCCCCGGCCCTTTGTATCTCGACTGGCGCGAGAATGATCTGGCCATTCGCAATCGAAACATCGAAATACTCGACGCCGGGGAAGGTGCCGGCCACGGCTTTCGGCAGCGTGAGCTGGTTTTTCGAAGTCAGCTTGGCGAGCATGTGAGCGTCCCGGGAAGGAAGTAAGAATATCTTACTTCCTTTACTGATCGAGGACAAGTGATCGGGCAATCGTCACGGCCGGCTGGCAGTGCCAGCGCGCTCGATCAGCTGGAAATCTTCTGCGAGCGATGCTCCGCGAGCACCGTGACTTTCGGATCCCCGGCCTCCATCGCGGCTTCGGCCGCCGGCCGCTGCCGCCAGACCAGGTCGTGAATTTCCGCTGCGCGGGAATATTCCTTGACCCCCTGCTCCAGCAGCTTGAGCACGCGCTTACAGTCAGAGCGGCCCACGGCAATGGCGAGTTCCTCGAGCAGTGCCCGGGCCTCGTCCCAGGTCGGGCAACTCTCGATCGCGCGCATGATCATCGGGTGCCCGGTGCCGGTGACATTGCTGCCGATCAGCAATTCCTCATAGAGCTTCTCGCCCGGACGCAGCCCCGAGTACTGGATCTCGATGTCTCCTTCGGGATGGTCTTTGTCGCGCACGCTCAGCCCGGTCAGTTTGATCATGCGGCGCGCCAGGTCGTCGATCTGCACGGGCTCGCCCATGTCGAGCACGAATACGTCGCCGCCAGTACCCATCGAGCCGGCCTGGAGGACGAGCTGCGCGGCTTCCTGGATCGTCATGAAATAACGGCGCACGTCGTGGTGCGTCACCGTGACCGGCCCGCCGTGGCGGATCTGCTCCTGGAACAACGGCACGACGGAGCCGGACGAACCCAGCACGTTGCCGAATCGCACCATGCAGAACCGGGTTTTCCGGGTCTGCGTCTGCAATGCCTGCAAAGCGATTTCAGCCAGCCGCTTCGTCGCGCCCATCACATTGGTCGGGTTCACGGCCTTGTCGGTCGAAATCAGCACGAAGGTCTCGACCCCGATCTCGAGCGCAGCCTCGGCTGCATGCCAGGTGCCGAACACGTTGTTGTGCACGCCCTCGATCAGGTTCTCTTCGACGATCGGCACGTGTTTATAAGCAGCCGCGTGATAGACGGTCTGCACGCCAAACGACTGCAGCACGTCGCGCACGCGGTACTTGTGATGGGCATTGCCGAGCAGCGCGAAGACTTCGACCGAAAGCCCACGCGATTGAATGATGGAACTCAATTCGCGCTCGATGTCGTAAAGCGCGAACTCCGACATTTCGAAAAGAACGACGCGCTTCGGCGCCAGCAGCACGATCTGCCGGCAAAGCTCGGAGCCAATCGAGCCGCCGGCGCCAGACACCATGACACACTTGTCACGGATGGAAGCATCCAGCAACTCGCAATGCGGCGGTACTGGATCCCGTCCCAGCAGGTCGGCGACATCGACTTCGCGCAATTCGTCCACCTTCGCGCGGCCGGAAACGACATCGTGCAGGTCCGGCACGGATTGAATGTGCACATTGAGCGCTTCGAGGCGGCGCAGGATTTCTGCTCGGCGCCTGCGCGAGGCAGAAGGCACGGCCAGCAGGATGCGATCAACCTGGTTTCGCTCGGTAAAATCCGCCAACTGATCTGGCGTGATGACCGGAACCCCGTTCATCGAAGTTCCCTGTAGCGCGTATTTCTCGTCAACGTATGCCAGGAATGTGAACTGGCGATCCGAGGAAATGGCCATGGACAACTGCGCACCCGCATCGCCTGCGCCGTAGATAACGACGCGAATGCCGTTTTTCTCAACCGGTGTCAGGAGCCAACGCGCGACCAGTCGCGTTCCCGCAATCCAGACCAGCGCCAGCAGAGTAAAGATCACGACCACCGAGAATGGAACCGCCTGCAGTGCAATCGTCTTGCCGAGAAGCCAGAGCACGAGGGCCGAGCCGAACACGCCTGTCGCGATCGATACGAGCACCCGGCCGCCGATGTAGCGCACGACCGCCCGATAGAGACCGATCGCGGCAAAGATCGACGTGCTCGCCGCGGCGACACCGATGTAGAAGGTCGGGTCGTGCTCGAAGCCGTCGGACAGCGAGTCGTACTTCAGGGCAAAGGCAGCCCATAGGGCCACTGGCACGCCAATCAGATCCGAGGCAAACATCAGCAGGCGTTTGGCCGGGCGGGGCCATCCCAGCACCGACTTTGCAAGTCGGCTGCGTGGGATCGACAGGCTGGATCGACCGTCCTTGATTCGGCGCATGTCCCTACCGGCTCCTTGCCAGGTGGAGGCAGAAGTCTACGCCAATTTTATCGCGCCCGATCCGTCCGTCGAGCGCTGCGTGGCCGGCGAAATGCATTGTGTCATTTGCCGGACGGGCAGTCCTTCCGTTAGCATCCGCCCGATAAGGCAGGGATGCTTACGCAAAGCTGGTGCTAGCGGCACATGGAACAGCCCGACTCAACTTGCTGCATCGAGGCGCCTTAAGGCCCGGCAAAGGCCTGTCAGGCCGCTTTACGACGTACTCAATGCTGACTTCCGCCCGACAAACGATACCGACCAATGCCGGTGTGCAGGAGAACCTTCTGCCCCGGATGCTGGAGCGGCCGAAGCCTGTCATTTGGGTCCTGCAGGGGCCACGCGCCGGGGACAACGCCCAGGCGCACGCGCTCGCCTCAATGCTCGACGCGCAGGTCGTTTGCAAACACCTGACTTTCAACAACCTCTGCGTCCTGCCGAGCCTGATGCTTGGCGCTTCGATCGCCAGTGTTGAGACTGAGTCCAGAAAGAGCCTGGCGCCGCCCTGGCCGAAACTGGTCATCGCCATCGGGAGACGCAGCGCTCCGGTTGCGCGCTGGATCAAGCGACAGTCGCGGGAACAAACCAAAGCGGTTCACCTGGGCCGTCCGCGCACTTCGCTGTCGGCTTTCGATCTGGTCATCACGACGCCGCAATATGGGCTGCCACCCGCGGCGAACGTGATGGAGATTCCCTTGCCTTTTGTCGCATCGCGAGCAGTCGATGCGCTCGAACTGGCTACCTGGCGTGATGAATGGGCCGGACTGCGCAGACCGCTGATTGGGGTTGCCATCGGCAATGCTAAGTTCCCGTTGAAATTGGGAAGACGCGAAGCGCGATTACTGGGTCAACGGCTCAATTCGCTTGCTGATCAGATGAATGGCACCCTGTTACTCATCCCCTCGCCGCGCTCCGTGCCGGATGTCATTGCGCGAATCGAGGCGGACCTTTCGGCGCCGCATCTGGCGTATCGGACATTCGATCCGCAGAGAAATCCCTATCCTGCCGCGCTAATGGAATGCGATCACTTTGTTGCGACATCGGACAGCATTTCGATGATCAGCGAACTGATCAGCACCGGGAAACCAGTGGATGTCTTCGAGCTTCCCGATCGAATACTCAAACTGAAGTGGCGCGCAAGTTCGGGGGTCCGCGCGTGGCTCTCGCGCAGCGGTATCTTGCAACCGCCGCGCGATGTGAGCGGAATGGTGCGGGCTCTGATTCGGAATGGCTATGTCAATGATCTTGGCGAACAGAGAATGCGAATTCCCTTCGAACGCAGCCATACGGCAACTCTGGAGCGCCTATGCCAACTGCTTGCCACGTAACCTCGAGCCGACTCGACGCGCGACAGCACGTATCACGAAATCCATTCTTGAGTGGGCGTCGCGCCTCACAACCGGCATCGTTCATCCGGACTTCAAAGAGAGTGAAACTTCAAAGGCCCGCAGTTAAGGCGACCTGCCACCGTTCACATGAACGACGCCTTGGATTGTCGATCTTGCTCCGGTCGACCTGCGCCGGAAATTAGAACCAACGCGATCGACGCGGACATCGCGAATGCTGCAAGTACAAACCGATACTCTGGCGTCCGAACGGACCAGTACGCGGCAGGCGCCAGCACAACCAAGTTCCAAGCCCAACTAAGCTGGACTACCCCGGCGTGTCCCAGCGCGGAACGGGAGAGCCGTTGGTAGGCATGGCTACGATGCGCCGAATACCACCTTTCCCCTCGAATCATCCGCCGTACCAGTGTCACACTCGCATCTGCCACGAACAGGCTCACGACAATCAGCCAAGTGGCTAATGGCAGCAGGCCATCTTTCCAGGTCAGCAGTGCAAATCCGCTGATTAGCAAGCCAATGAAACCGCTGCCCACGTCTCCCATGAATATTCGAGCGGGCGCCGAATTCCACCAAAGAAATCCTGCGGCCGCCGACGCGGCAGCGCCCAGCAGGGCCACCCAATATGAATCTTCGCTGCTCAGCCATACAAGCACGGCGGCTGAACCAAATACGAACATAGCTTCAGATGCCGACAAGCCATCGATGCCATCCATGAAATTGTATAAATTGATCATCCAGCAGATTCCAAAAATGACCGCCAGCGCAGACAACGCCTGCATTCCCCCATTCATCACCGCCAAACCTGGCCAAGGCCATGTCAGGCTGACTGTTACGATTGCTGCGACGATGTGCACCAGAATGCGGATTCTCGCTGCGACATTCAGGCGGTCGTCCAAATACCCGATTAGCGCGACCAATGCCCCCGGCACAAAACACACTGCGACTGGCCGCCAGTCACTCGACCCAAATGCAAAGAGACCCGCCGATGTAAAGCACACCGCCACAACAATCGCAATGCCACCCCCGCGCGGTGTCGGTGTCGTATGCGAGCTACGCGGATTCGGCACGTCCATCATGCCGGTCTTGAGCGCGTAACGCCTGACCACTGCCGACAGCGATAACGAAACAATGAATGCAAGGACAATGACTGCAGTATCAAACATGCGCACACGATCCGGCAACGAACAAGCTGACCGTTTTTTTGACCGCTTCGTCAACTGCAATTGGTGGTGCCCATCCGAATGCTTTCCGCGCTGGTGCAGCGTCGACTTGCAGCGAGTCACAAAGGCGCGACACTTCGGCTTCGCGACCGAGTAACCGTCCGGCGACCCGAAGTAATGGGAGCGGCACCGGAAACAACCTCGGTCGATGCCCCATTGCCGCCGCAATCAGACGCACCAAGTCTGCGGTGCTGAGATCCTCGCCATCTGACACAAGCCACGTGCCACGTGTCGCTCCGGTGTGACTGGCAATCGTCGCAATGAAATCCGCGAAATTCCACACAGACAAGAGACTGCGTCGATTGTCGATTGCCGCCAGCGGCAGCGGGACGCCCCGATACACGAGCGTCAGGAGCCTTCGGAAATTCGCCCCGACGCCTGGGCCATAGACGAGTGGTGGCCGCACAATGACAACTTCCATCCCGTTCCCAGATTCAAGCGTTTTCAATGCCTCCTCCGCAGCAAGCTTCGAGCGCGCGTAATGATCTCCGGGGGCCGGCTCATCAAACGACGTGAACGGCCTGTCAGTCGTGCGCTCACCATTGACCTTGATCGAACTCACGTAAATGAACCGCCGGACACCGGCTGTGACCGCCGCGCGCGCAAGTGCGTCGGTTGCGACAACATTGCACCGCCACAACTTGCGGATCTCGTCGCCAGTCGTATTAGCCACATGAACCCGTGCCGCTGCATGCACAACAGTGTCGACGTCATCAAGGTCAGCAGTAGCGAGCACTTCGGGACGTTCAAGGTCGAAAATGCTCGTGCCAACTCCCGGCGGCATGACGGCAGCCGTTCGTTGGCGAACCGCAGCAACAACGTAATTGCCATCCCCAGTAAGCCTCGCGAGCACATGACGGCCCACGAACCCCGTGCTCCCGGTCAGGTAATAGCGCTTGGACATGCGTTCTCACGAGCTTCCGTGACTGACAATGTTCCGCGTCCGAGTATGGGACTTACTGGTCCCTTGTCCTGCCACAATTTTGATAAACGGCCAGGTGCGCCGCGATCACGCCGCGCACATCGAATTCCCGCTCGGCGAGTGCGCGGCCCATTCGGCCAAGACTGGCGCGCAGCTCGCGATCCGCGACTAGGCGCTCAATCGCGTCCGCGAGTGCGCCCGCATCGCGCGGGGGTACGAGCAGTCCTGTGTGTCCCGGTTCGATCGCGTCTCGGCACCCCGGCACATCCGTCGTGACAACCGCACGACCACAGGCCGCCGCTTCTATCAAGACCTTCGGCAGACCCTCTCGGTATGACGGCAGCACAACGACGCTGGCTGCGGCAAAGACTTGCGCAATATCGCAGCGCTGCCCGAGCAGCTCGACGATTCCTTGCCCACGCCAGACATCAAGCTCGGCGGCGTCGATGCTTGCCGAATTGCCAGGGTCCACATCGCCTGCCAGCTGAAAGCGCACAGCGGCGCCGCGCGCGCGCAACAGCCGTGCGGCTTCCACGAACTCACGCACGCCTTTGTCGACCAGCAAGCGCGAAGCCATCACCACGACCGGTGTCGTAGCTGACTCCGGCAGCGGCGCGAACTCCGCCAAGTCGACGCCAGAACCACGAATTATCGTCGACTGGGTGATCCTAACGATGCCTCGTTTGACGAACGCGTCCTGGTCGCTCCTGTTTTGAAACACTGCGCACAGCCTGGAGTTCCTCAAAGCAGCACGGTAGCTCCAAACCGCAACCCAACGGACGATACGGGCGCGGAGACCGCGTGCGATGAAAACGAACCCGAGACCCGAAATCGCTGCGACTACCACCGGCACTCGCGTCGCACGCGCCGCCAGGCCGCCGTAGACAATCGGCTTTATCGTCACCAGATGAACGATGTCCGGCCGCACTCGGCGCAGCAAGATCCATATCGCCAATAAGGTACGCAACTCCGTCAACGGATTGATTCCGCTACGCGTCATCGGCAGCGTGTGATGCACGAATCCGTGCGAACTGATCTGCTCCATCCCGTCACCGTTCATGGTCGCAACTTGGACGTCGTAACCCGCCGTTCGTGCCGCATTCGCGATCGCCAGTCGATGCGACAGAAAAAATGATGGCGAATTGACGACGTAAAGAAGCGTCCGGCGTACCGCAAATTCAGTCACGATTCCTTCCGTTCCGCGTCAAGCCACGCCTGGAACATCAGGACGTCCCACAGGTGATAGCCCCAGTCTCTGCGGCTGGCCAAGTGCTCGTTCCACGCGGTCCGGATATAACCAGAGTCAAAGAACCCTTCCTGATCGAGGCGCGCTTCGCTGAGCAGGTTCTCCGCCCAATCACGCAAGGGTCCACGCAGCCACGATTGGATGGGAATTCCAAACCCCATCTTGGGCCGCTCAAACAATTCGCGCGGGACATGACGCGCAAGTATCTCCCGCAGGATTTGCTTGCCGACTCCCTTGTTGAGCCGGTACTCGAGCGGCAGGCTCCAGGCGAACTCGACCACGCGATGATCAAGATACGGAACCCGGGTCTCCAGCGATATCGACATCGCCGCGCGGTCCACTTTGCACAGGATGTCATCCGGCAAGTACGTAACCAGGTCGACGTACATCATTTGCTCGATGAAATTGCGATCGGGCAACCCGACTGCTCCGGCTCGCTGGATTGTTGGCGGCTCATGGCCTCCACGCACGATGTCTCCCGGGTTCTTCCAATGTGAGACCAGATTGAGGTACACGGCCTCAGGAGTCGCCTCCTTCAGAACCTCGCCGATCTTGCGGACCTTATCGCCGGCATTGCTGAGCTGCCAGCGTGACGGAATCAAACCGTCAATGACACCGTACGCGCGGTTCCAGTGCCCGACGGAAATCGATTCAATGGCTCGGGCCATCGCATTCCTCGCCCATCGCGGAATTACACTCAGCTTGCCCCAAGCCTGCGCAGCGAGCGTGTAGCGGTTGTAGCCAGCAAATAGCTCGTCACCACCGTCGCCGGAAAGGCTGACCGTGACGTCGCGGCGCGCCAATTGACAGATCAGCAGAGTCGGGATCTGGGACGAGTCCGCAAACGGCTCGTCGTAGATTGCGGCCAGTGACGGAATCAGGTCTTGTGCCTGCCGCGGCGAAACGTAGAGTTCCGTGTGATCTGTCCCGAGCAGCCTGGCAATCCGCGCGGCATGATGGGCTTCGTTGAACTCCTGCTCGGAAAAGCCGATCGTAAAAGTGCGGACCGGGCGGGACGACTGCGCTTGCATCAGCGCGACCACCAGCGACGAATCGATACCCCCGGAAAGGAAGGCTCCAACCGGCACGTCTGCCACCATCTGACCGGCGATTGCGACATTCAACCGCTCGGTCAGTACCTGTTCAGCCTCAGCGAATGTGCCCGTGAATGGCACCGCCCTGCCGTCGTTGCAGACCTCCAAGGCAGACCAGTACGGCACTGGAACGGAATCCGGAGCGCGCGCCGACAAGCGCACATAGTGTCCGGCGGGTAGCTTCCGGATGCCCTGGAAGATCGACAAAGGCCCTGGCACATAGTTGTGGCGCAGAAACAGCGTCAGGGCCCCTCGGTCGACATTGCGCTGAAACGCAGAGTGTGCGTGGAGCGCCTTCAGTTCAGAAGCGAACAGCAGCGTGTCGCCTTGCCAGCCGTAATACAGCGGCTTTTCGCCAAGGCGGTCACGTGCCAGCAGCAGTTCCTTCGTCGCCCGGTCCCACAAGGCGAACGCGAACATACCAACCACGCGTCGAAGCGCGGTCTCGGGCGTCCATGCTTCGAATGCCGCAAGCAGAGTCTCAGTGTCCGAGCGCCCGATCCAAGGCCGGCTCAACGCCTCGTTCTCCAGAGTTGCCCGGAGCTCGAGATGGTTGTAGATCTCGCCGTTGAATGAGAGTACGTAACGACCCGACGCGGAGATCATCGGCTGATGGCCCGCGGGCGAAAGTTCCAGAATGGAGAGTCGCCGATGCGCGAGTGCAATACCGTTCGCATCGTCGGACCATTCGCCGGAACTGTCCGGGCCACGATGCCGCAGCCTGTCGCTCATGCGTCGGGCAGTGTCGCGCAGCCCGGCCACCGGCCGATGGGTCAAGAATCCTGCGATTCCGCACATGTGAAGCGTTCGTAGCGACGACTAATCGTGTGACGGGTTCCGATGCGATGCGACATATGCCGCTTCCGCGAATTCAACCTGCACCACCGCCTCATTGTGCCTTCGCGAAGCCGACGGCGCACCAATAAGGCGGCTCTTCGCTGAACCTGACATTTTCAAGACCGGCGTTCTCCATCATTGACTTCATCTCCGCTCTGGTGAATCGCTGCTCCAACCGGGTACCGAATCGATCCAGCGCATCCGTACGCATCACATAAAAACCACGATGGCGATACAAGGAAAGGGGGAAGCTGTGCACGCTCATCCCCAGTGCTTCTGCCAGCCTGGCCGCGCGCGACAGTGGCCAGTACACAAGACCAGCGATGACCTGACTAATGGCATATCGCAAGCCAAGAGGCAGACGTGAAATGACCCGGCGTACCGAGTCACTGACCCGCCAAAGCAGGCGAAACCAGAATGGGCGATTGTCAAGGGCGTAATACAAGTACAGCAGAAATGGCGCTCCCGGCTTCAGTTTGGCAACGCAAGCGACAAGTGCGGCGCGAGTGTCGGGAATGTGGTGGAGTACGCCCAGGCTATAGCCAAAATCCATGGATCCGTCCTTCAGGGGCATGTCATCGGCGCCTGCGCGATAAAGCACGCAATTGGCGCGTGAGGCAAGGTTCCTTCGCGCCACCTCAATCGCCAGGCTTGGGTCGATGCAGTGCAGCGTACCCACCCGAGGCGCGACAAATTTCGCCCACCGACCGCTGCCACAGCCCAGATCGAATCCTTCGGCGCCATGCGGCAGCACCGACCAGGGAAAAATGGAGAAATAGCTCTCGAACAGCCGCTCAGCATCTTCGGTTGACATGCCGGACTGATCGAATCGCGTCCACTCATCGCCAAACCCTTCGACGATCTGGGGGTCCGCATTTCTGGCCCGATTTTCGCTCAATTGGCCTCCGACCTCCGCGTAGAACTCGTCATATTCTTGCCTGATGCGTTTGATGTCGTAAGCCGCTCTCACCCTCGTGGCGCCGCGTTGACCCAGCTTGCTGCGCGCCTCTGGTTGCATATCACACATATGAAGCAGCGCATCGTAAAGCGCAGCTGAATTCATCACCGGTACGACGAACGTGCTGTCCCCGAGAATCTTCGCTGCGTCCCCTGCCCGCGTGGCAACGCACGGCAATCCCGCGGCCATGGCTTCCACCAGAACATTCGGGAATGCCTCATTGACCGACGAAAGACAGAAACAGTCCATGGCGGCAAGCAGGTACGGAACGTCTGATTGCTCACCCACGAGACGAAAGCGGCTCGTCGCCCCTCCTTGCTCGATCCAGCCCCTGAGTTGCGGATTTGACCAGTCAATGCCTTTCCCCACCATCAGAAATCGGACACAAGGCCGTCTCGCAGCCAACTCAGATGCGGCTCCAACAAAATTGGAAAAGTCCTTCAACGGATCAAAACGGCCGACTGTGCCAATTACCATCTCGTCCTCGCTGAAACCAAACTCGACTCGAGCCTTGGCCCTTGATGCCAGGTGACGATCAAACTCAGAGAAATCATACCCATTGGGGATGACAGCCATCTTGCGGACGGCAAACGCCAGCCTTTTGTGCGCTTCCAGAGCTGACTGGGCGCAGCAGATAATTCGGTGCGGAATGAAATACGAACACACGGCGCAAAGACGAACGAGCCAGTAGGTGACGCTCCATGGCCCTTGGGGAATCGTGGTCGAGCGAATTCCCCAAACGACACGCGAGCCAGCCAATCTCGCAGCCAGCCCGCCCAGCAGATCGGCGTGGTAAAGCCACGTTTGCACAACCCTAGGCCGGAATTCACGAATGATTCTCGTGAGCCGCCACAAGGCGACTGGCGCTCCGAGAGGAGATGTCATGCCGAGTGCATGGACTCGGACCCCTTCTGCACGCAACGATTCACCGATCGTGCCCGGCGTCGTCAGCGACACGACAGCGACGTCCGGAACGCTCGCGGGAGCCGAGCGGATCAATCTCATGAGCATCGACTCGGCACCGCCCAATTCCAGCCCGACGATGATGTGCAATACCTTCAACGCCTGACACCCAGCACTTCAAACAGCGAATCCCACTGTGCCATCACCCGATCCAGAGAGTATCGTTCCAGCACCGATGCCTGCGCACGATTTCCAAGGTCCTGCCGCAAACTTTCATCCGACATCAATCGCATAAGCGCCCGTCCTAGTGCCGGCTCGTCATCCGGGGGCACAAGCAAGGCGACCTGCCCGTCCATGCTGATCTCCCTAGGTCCGCTTGGGCAATCAAACGTTGCGCATGGCAAGCCGGCGGCCATCGCTTCAAGCAGTGCGTTCGGAAACCCTTCGTACCTCGACGTGAGCACGAACGCATCGGCCTCCGCAAGCTCCACGCCAACGGCCTCCGTCGGCCCTGGCATCTCGACGCGGTCTGCGACGCCAAGTTCGGTGATCTGGCGCTGAAGGGCGCTACGCAATGGCCCTTCGCCCACGATCCTCAAAGACCATTCCGGGCAACGTCCTGCAACATCCGCAAATACGCGAACAAGAAGGCTAAATTGCTTCTGCTCATCCAACCTTCCAATGCTCAACAGACGCTTTTGCTCCTCGGAGGGGTCGCGACGCCTGATGTCAAGTACCCATGGCGGGATCGGATTCGGAATCACGTCGAGCCGACGCAATGTCCAACCGGAAGTCGCGCATTTGGCTGCGACCGCGTGTGTCTGCACCATCAAGGCATCAGCAAATCGATAGGTGCAATGACGGGCCATGCGCAGCAGAAGTGGCGTCGGCATGACGAACGGATCGATGCGTTCGCAGACAATCACGGGAATCCTCAAACCCGCCGACGCCAGGAGTGCAGCTACATTGACGTTTGACAGCACCGACACGATGACGCCTGGACGCAGTGCCGCAACAAACCGGCGCAGCGCGCAAAGGCGAGCCAGCCGATTGCTGAGCGTTCGTTTCTGGCTCGAAACCTGGTCCGCCAGAAACTCCAGGCGGATGTCTGGGGACAGTTTGTAGAAACAATCTCCGCCTCCGGAATAAGTCGGCATGAGCGTAACCTGATCGCCTCGCGACGCCCACGCGTTCGCCAGCAAGGCCACCACACGCTCGGCGCCGCCGATGCCCATCGAACTCGATAGCACAAGAATCTTTCTCAAACGACGTTCGCTTCCTGACCGCGATTACAGGCCATCGGGGCTTCGCCTAGCACGGAAGCTCGGGTCCAGTCTGATTACGTGCGACCAGCAAGATGTTCGAATAGTAGGACTTCGTTCGATCCAGGCTGTCCAGCGCCAAACCCAGCAGGTTGAGGAGGAACGAAAGCGGAATGAAGAAAGGCATTAGTAGTCCCTTGAAGATGCGCGTGGTCGAATTCCTGCTCAACGCCGTGTCAATCCAATTGAGAAACAGGATCACCAGCGTCGATCCGATACCTCCTTGTGTCTCCAGGTGAAGTATTTCGCAATTGGACAGGATCTTACTTGCGCCGAAATGCGTAAAACGTCGAAAGTCATTCGGTGCGCCATGCACATTGTAGAGAAATGGAAACGACAAGATGATTACGCCACCCAGCTTGACAACACGCTTCATCTCCTCCACGGCGATTTCAAGGCTTTCCACATGCTCGACTACCTGAGTGGAAAGTAATACGTCGTAATATCGATCCGGCAATGGCCATCGCCCGTGCGGAGTAATGACAACATCCACCTCCGGTCCGGCTGCAACGTCCAAGCCAACATACTCGTGTACCTCACCGAACCATGTTCGGTACGGTTTGTCCCCACACCCCACATCGAGTACCCGCCCTCCGTAGTTTGGCAGCAATCGCGATAACCTCCTATGCAAAGGCAATGTGGAAAGCCATTGGAAATGCCATGGTCGTTCGCGCGGAGGCTGGCCGCACAATGCCGAGTAAACCGCTCGGTAGAGCCTGCCGAGTCTCGACAGCGTCACGTCATGCACCGATTGTTCCAGTCGAAGTAAAGGCTTTTCATTCCTGCGAGCCGGTTGAAGTCACGCCGCGCCCAGATGCCGTATCAGCACCTGCTAATGACACCATACCCGGCTTTGTCGCGATGCAATTGACGTACGGCGAGAACGCGCGACTGACCGGCAGTTGTCCCAGCAGGCGTTCCCACCACCAGGCCGCCATCGATAACCTGACCAGCACGGCCAGCGCTATCTTCTTGATCCACCATTCAAGGCTGTGCGTTCGAATGGAATTCAGGTTCACGACTCCGAGATTCACGGACAGAAAATAGTCGCAGTCCACCACTTGCAACCCCGCGAGCTCGTGAGCGTTGCGCACTGCTTCCGCGCTCAACGGCACGTGTATGTCGAATACGTCCTTGTCCATGACCTTTTGTAAAAAGCCAGTCACTCCGAACATATTGGGAACGTTTGTGAAAATCAGACCGCCGGGCTTGATCAATCGCGCCAGGGCAGCCACGATTGCCGTGGTGTCCGAGAAGTGCTCGATCAATCCAAAGGAGACGAGCACGTCATATCGCTCGACCAGATCGTCAGGAATCGAGAAGACGTCCAAGCAATGGACTTCTGCCTGGATGCCCTCCCGCTCCAGCATGAGACGGGTCTGCTCGCATCCATTGGGGGAGTAATCGATTCCCGAGACCCAAAATCCCAGTTTCTTTGCAAAGAGCGGCAACACGCCGGAACGCGCGCAACCCGCTTCAATGAGCAATTTGCCCCGGCGGTCAGCATCATGCAAGGCGAACGCATCAGCCATGTACGCAAAAAGCGCACGTTCGACATGTGCACCGATCTTGCGGGAGTCCACCGGCCACAATGCCGGCAGAGGACTGGCACTCCACGCCTGGTCCCAGTACCCCTGCCCCGCCTGATCCTGATCCGCTTTCCCCACGGTCATCGTCCTTTGCGCGCAGCCTGATGTCTTATTGTCCTCGCTGGATCGAGGTTGCCCAGTTCAGAAAACGAAGCAGGTTGGGTTCCCACTGATAATCACGCCAGAAACGTTGGAATCCCGCCTTCGCGATTCCTACTCGCTCGTCGTCGTGTGCGAGATAGTGTTCGATCAGCTCGATCGCCTCCCCCACGCCGTCGTAGTAAACGGCTTCCGTGCTGGGTTCGAAGATGCGGGCGTGGTTACTCGCGGCTGCTTTGTCGCACACCATCATCATTCCGTGCGCCGGCACTTCGTACATTCGCATGTTCCCGGTTTCATAGGGACGCTCGGAAACGTGCATGTTAAAACCGACCTTGGCTCTCCAATACAGTTGTGTGCGCTGTTCCGTTGTAAGACTCGTAACCCGGTGCGGAAACAATGGCTTTCCAAGCAGGCCGCGCACGAATCCATGGTAACCACCAAATGGCCAGCGGCCATGAATGCGCATGCGTTTGCCAAAATGGCGCCTTAGCTTGCTCAATCGATCAATTTTGGAGGCACTGGGATTCCCTACATAAACGATGTCTACATCGCGTTCATGGAAGAACGTTTCGTCAGCATTCTCCGGTCGAACAAAAGGAAATGGCACTAGCGGCCACCACATAGCAGATTTGCAGCCCCATCGCTCCAGCGACTTGCCAAAGAATTGATCGTCGATATAGCCCGGAGAGATGAAGAATGCTCCGTCAAATGCCCACAGGTAAGGGATACCACGCTGATAGGTAGAAAAAGGGTCATCGATGAATCCCAACACCTTGATCGGTCCTTTCAATTCACGAGCGAGCACTTCGGGGTGGATGAAGTTGTAGGTGCTCATGACGATGAGATCGAACTCCCGGAAGCGGTCGACGAAATCCGCGAGCATCCGCATGTAATGTGGATTGCGCTCCCGGTAGAGGCGATCAACTCCGGCGGCGCCGGCCGTCAGGGCGCGGCGCTGGTCGTAGCCGTTCAATCCCCATGCGACGACATCGGAAAGTGACCACCGCGAACCCTTCGGAAAATAGGCCAGTGGATCAAAGGTTTCGATGCGATACCCGTGGAAATCCGCCATC
Organism: Steroidobacteraceae bacterium; assembly: GCA_050179155.1. Classification (GTDB taxonomy): domain Bacteria; phylum Pseudomonadota; class Gammaproteobacteria; order Steroidobacterales; family Steroidobacteraceae; genus SCUD01. Next base: position 168,292 of record JBFXFJ010000002.1, on the reverse strand, counting down.
TCCCGGAAATTGAACAGGCAGACTTTCTTCATTGAGACAACCTGCGGAACGCGGCGCGCGCAGTAAAGAAGTAGGCGGCCGCCAGCAGTGCCGAGACGACCGATGCCGCCCAGGCGATGCCAGCGGCGCCAAACCGGGCGCCGAGCCCGTAGGCCAGGACGGACTGCAAGACCACGCCGATGGAGACATACGTACTCATCACCCCTTCACGGCCCAGCGCAGCCAGCGCTTTCAGGCCGACCATGGCGACGATGGCGAATGGCAACTGCACAAAATAAGCAAGCTGAATCGGCGCTACACGGCCGGTTGCCGTCGCATCGAACGCGCCGCGCTGATAAAGCAGCATGACGATCTCCGAGGAGAAAGCAACCAACGGAATGATCAGAAGGACGCCCCCGACGAGGAGCCAGCGGCCAAGCATGTTCAGACTATGCAGACAATAAGCTGCGCGATTTTGCCCGAGCTGACTGGCAAAGAAAGGAAGAACCGTGATACCAACGGCGGTCAGGAGAATGCCCTGCAAAGCCGCAGGGAGCTTCAGTCCGTAACCCAATGCCGCGTTGGTTCCACCGGACATCGACGCGGCAATAGCTTGTTCGATGACCGGACCGACCGCCATCATGAAGGTGCCGGGCAGCAGCAGCAATCCGGCGGTTGCGCTGGCCTTGGCACTGCGAATATCCAGCCAGCGCGGAATCGCTAGCTGGTTGCAGCGATAAAGGGTAGCAACCAGGACGACACATTCGAGGGCAGTCCCGGCCGCCAGCGCCGTTGTCAGGAAACGCCAGTCGCCTGCCGGATCCGTCGCGACCAGAATTACAATGGTGACGATCGGCGTGAGTGACGGCAGCAGGCCATTGGCAAGGAAGCGCCCCCTCGCCTGGAGAACTCCGTAACCCAGCAGGTTAATGCCATTCAAGAAATAATATGGGACCAACCAGGACAAGGCTGCCGCCGTTTCCTGCTGCTTCTCGGGCGAAAAACCGGATGCCAGCCAGGGCATGAACTCGCGAAGCAGTGCCAGCCAGAGCGGCAGGAGCGCTGCCAGACTCGCCACGGTGAGCAGAATTGTTGCCGTACTGAGACTACCTGGCCTGGCGGCAGCGGACTGCTCGGTGGCCAGCTGTCTGATCAAGGTAGTCTGGAAGGCATTGACAAGAATGCTGACGGGAAAACCGACCAGCACGATCGCCATAAGGTAGATGTCAAGTGCACCGGAGATTCCGAACAAGGCTGCGATCAGGACTTCCTTGATGAAGCCGAAGCCTTTGGCGAACATCGAGGTGACGACGGCCACCAGGGCATCGTTGCCCAACCTGTGCAAAGGTGAGTGGCCAATGAACACCCGCCACCGGTCCGCGGTCGCGGCGAAGCGCAAACGCATCATCGGTGCCTGATCAGCCGGGCTTGTCGCATTCGACGTTCAGACTGATCAGCGTGCCGTGCTCTTTATCCATGTGTGGAACGTAGGCCTGAGAGTAGTCATCGACGTGCGCATGCTCGGTTTGGCGCCAGTCGTAACGCCTTACATTGATGAATCCCGCTTGCTCCAAGGTTTTTGACAGTTCGTCATGATCGAAAACATTGTAGTGAATGTTGTAGAGATAATCCTGCCGGCCGAACAATGCCCCGATGACCAATTCGAGTCGTCCGTATCTCTGATAAACGTCGCAAAGGCTTGCAAAGTCTGGAACAGACACTCGCAACGTGCCCTGTGGCTTCAGCACGCGGAACCACTCCTGCAAGACCCGGCCGACGTCCCTGCGCTTGAAATGCTCCAGCACGTGACAGTTATAGATGAGCTCAACGGTGGCGTCCTGAATGAACGACAGATTGTCGATCGCCGCAACGTGATCGACATGCGGATAATCGATGGCATCAATATGAATGAACCCGGGGATATGACGCTTGCCACAGCCGAGATGTAATTTCATCAAGAAGAACTCCAGGCAACCTTACTTGTATGGCTCGGCAGTCTGCAATGGCAGTCGTCCCATTCGAGACTCCTCGCGTCGCCGTCTCGTCAGCATCAAGAGCGCGATCGCCAGCCACCACGATGCATGCTGCTTGAGCGCCAATGCAAGTACTCCTTCGCGGAACAACACGAGAAACCCAAAAAATACCCACCAATAGATGAGCCACGCAATTGCATCCTGCCGTTGCGCCGGTCTAAGCAAATTGTGGAGGAATCGATAGCCAGCTCCAAGAAAAAAGAACCACACGAACATGCCGAAGTACCCGAAATTCACCAGCAGGTAGCCGTGGAAGCCCGGAGGTTCTTCGCCGGACAGGTTGTCGGCAAGCCCTTCACCGAGAAAGAACTGGCTTGTCTCGCCAAACACACCGCGTCCCCGCTCGAAGTCGAACAGTCTTGTAGGAACCAGTTGCAGTGGCAGTTCAACAAAATCCTTGAGGAAACCGAACTGCCAAAGCTCAGCATGCTGCATACCGACAAAATGGATGTAGGAATCTGCTACTCCCTGAACGGTATTGAGGTAGGCAATATCGACAACTTCCCTGCGGTACACCAGTAACTCGTCGACGCCCATGAGGCCTGACCGTGCCAGAGACGCCGTAGCGACGCCCACGACGAGCAGGAGTACAATGAAAATGGTGTTCCTGAATCCAAAACTGCGCCCCGCGCACGAAGAGACGAGGAAGTAGAGCAGCACGGGGTAGACAAACTCGCGGCGTCCGCCGGCACCAAGGGCATAGTAAGAAAAGGCAATGCCCATCACGATGAGCAACACCCAGTCTTTGGCGGTCAACTTGGTGCCGCCTATTCGCTTCTCAAGATAAATAACCAGGTACAGTACGAATGCGCAGGAAAGAAACGAAATGAACTGCCTGACGAATACAAACTTGCTCTCGATCGCGAACTCCCCTGATCGGATGTTTGGCGCTTGCCAAATAACCTCCAGCAGCCCGCCGACTTGTGCGACGTTGTAGGCCATCGCCAGCGCACCAATTAAGAAGAATGCTACGGCTATGCGCGCCGCTTTCTTCAGCGAATAGGTCTCCGCTGGACCCATCTTCAGGGGAGATGGCCCCTTCCCTGCGGAGGGAACCGCCACGTATCCGAGCAGGAACAGCACGTAACAGGCCATCAGGCACAGGGCCGTGATCTCGTCACCGGGCCCGTATGCGTGGTACGCGTACTTCTGGCGAACAACGGTCTCACCAAGCAGCAGTACATTGACTGGCGCCAAGACAAAAAAAAGAAAATAGAAGAAACTGAAGAAAGTCAGCGCATCGACGGTACGGCGGTGCGAATATCGAAACGCCTCGACTGAGACTATGATGAATCCCAGTAATCCATAGATCGTGATCGTCAGGGTGACTGGCTCTGGCATCATCGATGGCGGTCTACTTGCGGATTTCAGTCATGAGCCGGGCGCTTACCTGGCGCGCGCATCGGCATTGGCAAGGAACCAGCGGTAAGTAGCGGCAATCCCATCTTCAAGGGTCGTTCGGGCCTGCCACCCCAACGCTCGCAACCGGGACACGTCCAGGAGCTTGCGCGGCGTTCCATCCGGCTTGGCCGGGTCGGTGACGATACTCGCATCGCAACCCACGATGCGGCCGACCAGTTCCGCCAGTTCGTGGATGCTCAGATCGGTGCCCGCGCCGACATTGATGAGGTCCTCGCCCGAATAATTCTCCATGAGGAATACTGCGGCATCGGCCAGGTCGTCCACGTGCAGGAATTCGCGTCGCGGCGTCCCCGTACCCCAGAGCACGATTTCACTTGCTCCACGCACCTTTGCCTCGTGGAACTTGCGAATCAGCGCCGGCATCACATGTGATGACTCCAGATCGAAGTTGTCGCCGGGGCCGTACAAGTTCGTCGGCATCACGCTGATCGCATCGAAGCCATACTGCCGCCGGTAGGCCTGGCACATCTTGATGCCCGCGATCTTGGCCACTGCGTACCATTCATTGGTGGGCTCCAATGGGCCGGTCAGCAGGCACCCCTCCTTCAGCGGTTGTGGGGCCAATTTAGGGTATATGCAGGATGAGCCAAGAAACAGGAATTTGCGCACCCCATGCCGCCAGGCGGAATGAATAACATTGGCTTGAATGACCAGATTATCGCGAATGAATTCCGCAGGGTGCGTGTGGTTCGCCAGAATGCCGCCAACCTTGGCGGCTGCCAGATAGACCAGTTCGATCTTCTCTGCCCGGAAAAATCCCTCGACTGACTTCTGGCAGGTCAGGTCCAGCTCAGCGCGAGTCCGGGTGACGAGGTTTTGGCAGCCCGTCGCCACCAGGCGGCGCAGGATGGCACTCCCCACCATGCCGCGATGGCCAGCAATGAAAATGCGCGCGCTTTGGCTCATGCCAGTTCACTCCACGCTTACCGAAACCTGGTAGCCATGGGTTTTCAGCAGTGCACGGCGGCGCGCCTGATCGAGATCGTATGCCACCATCTCCTCGATCATCTGATCGAGCGTGAACTCGGGAACCCAACCGAGCTTTTCTCTGGCCTTGCTTGCGTCGCCCAGCAGTGTTTCGACCTCGGTTGGACGGAAGTAGCGTGAATCCACCCGAACAATGACATCGCCCGCAGCGACTGCCAGATCCTTATCAAGCGCCAGGCCGTCAACGATGCCCACTTCCTCGGCGCCATGGCCCTCGAAGCGCAGGCGGATGCCGAGCTGTAGCGCGCTCAGGCGGATGAACTCGCGCACGCTCAACTGCCTGCCCGTGGCGATGACGTAATCTTCAGGCTGGTCCTGTTGCAGCATCAGCCACTGCATCCGCACATAGTCGGCCGCGTGGCCCCAGTCGCGCAGTGCGGCGAGATTGCCGATGTAGAGGCAGGATTCAAGTCCAACGGCAATATTGGCCAGCGCCCGGGTGATCTTGCGGGTGACGAAAGTCTCGCCGCGGCGCGGACTTTCATGGTTGAACAGGATGCCGTTGCAGGCGTAGAGGCCATAGGCCTCGCGGTAATTGATCGTGATCCAATGCGCATAGAGCTTGGCCACGCCGTACGGACTGCGCGGATAGAAGGGTGTCGTTTCCTTCTGCGGGATTTCCTGCACCAGGCCGTACAGTTCACTCGTGCTGGCCTGGTAAAAGCGTGTTTTCTTCTCCAGCCCGAGAATGCGAATGGCTTCGAGCAGACGCAACGTTCCCATTGCGTCCACATTGGCGGTGTACTCCGGCAGCTCAAAGCTGACGGCGACGTGACTTTGGGCGCCCAGGTTATAAATCTCATCAGGCCGCGTTTGCTGGACAATGCGGATCAGATTGGTGCTGTCAGTCAGATCGCCGTAGTGCAGCACAAAGCGACGGTTGCTGACATGCGGGTCTTGATACAGGTGGTCTACCCGTTCGGTGTTCAACAGCGAAGCCCGGCGCTTGATGCCGTGGACGATGTAGCCTTTCCTCAGCAGGAATTCGGCAAGGTACGAGCCGTCCTGGCCGGTAACGCCGGTAATCAGGGCAGTCTTCTGCACGGTGGCCATGTCCTGCTGCATGCGAGTCTATGACCTTTGCCGATCACCCCGTGCGGACGGAGGACGTTCCTTTCGCCGGTGCCGTCACAACGGCGCGCTTCCTGACAGCATCCCCAACGAGCACAACCATCACCGCAAACATGCCGCCGAGAAGGGTTGCAACAACGACCATCAGTGTCCGCTTCGGCTTCGACTTGAGCCTCGGAACTTCCGCGCGGTCAATGATGCGAAATGCAAACTCCGCATTGCTGCGGGCAAGCATTACCTTCTCCATTTCATTTTCCAGGAGCCGGCTGATGGATTGCTGAAGCCCGACGATGGGCGTCGATTCCAGTTCATGCCGCAGAAATTTGACGTTTAATTCCGCCTCCGTCAATGCACGCTCGCGCATGTGATCATTCAGCCGTACCGACAGAAGGTTGGCCCACGCCGCGGCAAACTCCGGGTCCTTCCACTCGACCGACAGCGTCACCAGGCCTGTTCTCCGGTCCTCCTCGACCTTTCGGATGCTCTTGTCGAACAATTCGACGGCCTCGCGATGATCGGGAGGATCGGCAACCGTCCATCGACTGGCCGTCGCATCCCAGTCCTCCGCAAAGAGCACCGGCAGCAGCTTCTGGTCTTCAATGAATGCCCGCGCAAAATCCCTGGACTTCAGCACGGCCACAGCTTCGACACTGCCGGTCCCTCCCGTGCTGATGCCCGCCAAACTGGCAAGACCGCCCAACTGTCCCGTCAAGCTGACGGCAGGCTTCTCCTTGGCCGGCGCCAGCAGCACACTCGCGCGATACCAAGGAGGCAACAGCAATGCATACAGCACCGCCCCCAAAGCGAACGCCGCAGTGACAGCCACGATCAACCACCGGCTGTTCCACAGGATGTGCCAGAGTTTAAAGAGATCTATGTCCTCATCCTGTGCGGCGGCCATGGCAGCCTGTGGAATTACGTATACAAGTCGCGCCTCGGATTGTGCAGGCACTGGTGCTCCTGGCTTGTTTAGAGTCGTTTCAGGAGTTTCCATCAATCCCGGCTCGCGTTGAACATCCGTGCGGCATTCGGCACGTGCACGGCTAGAACGAGTTAACTGCCGCGACCGCCACGGCAACGTTGTAGAGAATCTGCGTCACGCTAGTCCACAACGTCAACGGCCGGATGCGGTCCGCTTCCAGCGGCGCGACGACCGTGTCACCCGGACGTATTTCCACGCCGCCGCGGCCAAACCAACCGCCCGACTGGTTCGCGATCACGCTGCCGTTGGCCCGCACCACGTAGATGCGTCTCTTGTCAGCCCGTGCAGTGAGACCGCCACTCTGCGCAATGTATTCGTTTCGATCCATGCCCTCGCGGAAGAAGTGGGAAGTGGCATTCTGGACTTCGCCCAGCACCGTCACCTCCTGCGACTGCTTCGGCACGAGCAGTTGGTCTCCATCGCGCATCACGACATCCAGTGAAGCGCCGGTCTGAGCCGCGAGTATTTGCGGCAGGTCGATGACGAGCCTTCCGACCGGCTCCGTAGTTTGCAATTGCGTCAGCAGCTGCTGACCAACCGCCAGTGCCTGGGCGCCTTGCGACGCACCCCCGACCTGGGAGGATTGCAGCGCAACCGTGGCGAGGTCCGCCTGCAGGCGGTCTGCGAGCGTCTTGAGTTGCTGACGTTCCCGCTCCTGCAGGTCCTTGCGCAGGAACACTGACCCTTCCGGAAACGCGAACGATGTCAGTCCACCAGCGCGCTCGATGACCGACGTCAGCGTCTCGCCGCGCCGGATCGGGTACTTGCCCGGGAATCGCACTTCGCCCCGGATCTGGACCACGCCCTGCTTCTCCCATTCCGGGATCTGCTTGATATTCAGATAGTCATAGGCGCCGAGCATGACATCGGCAGTCGACTCTCCGAGCAACGCTGCCGCCAGATCGACATCCTTCACTTCCGTGCGCCGCAAATTCCCGCCCTCGACAGTCAGGCGCGTTAGTTCAGCTACTACCTCGTAGGCGGCATCCCGCAGTCCGCCGCCGGCCCGCACCAGGTCCGCGATGGTCATCCCGGGCTCGAGCGGATAGCGGCCCGGCGCATTGACGCTGCCGAATATGCTGACGACCTGGAAGGGCGTAGCCGGCGCGCTTTGCCGCTGCAGATCGAGCAGGATCGGTTCGACGACGCGCTCGCGGCCGCCTTCCCGGTCGAACACGATGATGCGATCGCGTGCCTGCAATTCCGGATCTGCGGCGCTTCCGGGCGCGCGCAATGCGGCACCCAGGTCCGCGGACAGAGCCTCCACGAGGCGCCCTGGGCCGCTCTCCCGGCGTATCAGCACGTACCCGAGATCTGCGTTTGGCCGCAGTTCGTCGGCGGAATGGATCACATCGCTCAACCGCAAACCTGGCCGGTACTGCGAGGGGCCGGGACGGAACACGTGTCCCTCGAGCGCCACGGCATTTTCGAGCGTCGGGCGGATCCGGAAAACGCGCAGGATATCCCCGGTGCGAAGCGTCGCCTCGCGATCCGCCGCCGACCTCAGGTCGAGATCGACGACCGTGAGCCGGCCGTTGTCGTCGATGCGGGTCAGGCGCACGAGGCGCGGATCCGCTTCGGGCGTGAGCCCGCCGGCTAGCTGGAGCAGGTCCGCCGCGCGGCCTGGGCCCTTGATTTCGTAGATTGCGGGCCGGCGCACTTCACCTTCGATGGCGGCGGTGGCGCCGACGGGCGGGATGAAGATCACGTCCCCGGGCAGCAGGCGCACGTCGTTGCTGGTGTCGCCGTTCAGCAGGACGTCGTAGAGATCGAGGCGGCGGACAATGGTGCCATTGCGCTTGAGCTGGACGTCGCGCAGCGACCCGATCGCCTTCACGCCGCCGCTCTCGAGCAGTGCATTGGTGATGGTGGACAGCCCGCTCACGGTATAGGAACCAGGTCGCTCCGCATCGCCGAGCACAAACACCTGGATGCCCCGCAACTCGCCCATCGAGACGCTGACGTCGACACCGATCAATTGCTCGCCGACCCGCCGCTCGATCAGGGTCCGTACCGTTTCGAATCGCTGACCCGCAACGGCGATCGGTCCAAGCTCCGGGAAATCGATCCTGCCATCCCGGCCGACCTCCAGCGAATAGCGGCCGGCTTCCTTGCCATAGGTCTGCACCTCCAGCACGTCGCCGGGCCCGACGACATACTCCGCCGGAACCGGGACATTCGTCGCCGGCGCCATGCGGCCGGCCTCGTCGCGGAACAGGTCGTAGCCGAAAGGCTTGAGCGCATCCGTTCCCTGCGGGTCGAGCGGCAGAAGCGTCATCTTTACGCTCAATCCGCGTAAAGGAGGATCGAGTTCAAGGCGCTTCGCGGCTTCGTCCATTGTCAGGCCAGCCAGCGGAATCGGGGCGAGTCCGGGCAATTCCAGCGCACCCTGTCGGGTCAGGCGATAAGGATTGTCCTGGAGCACGCGCTCGGAGAGACTCTGCATCCGGACTATCTCGTCCGGACTCGGCGGCGGCTGGCCGATCTTCAGCTCGACGAGCTTCAATTGCACCAGCATGGAGTCGCCGGCCCGCAGGACGACTTCCCCGTCGAACTTGGGTCGAATTCGCAGGTTCAGATCTTCGGGCTGGACGGTCGCGGGTGCAGCCGGCGGACTTTCTGCCGTTTCCGTTGGCGCCTGCTCGGTAGGTGACTGGTCCTGCTCCTTCAACATCTCCTCGATCAACTGCCTCTGGGTCTCGGGCGGCAGGCTCTTGAAGATGGCGAGTTGCTCGGCCGTCGGTTGCTGCGCAAGCGCCGCCAGGCTCGCCAGGCTGCACATGGCGATGCACAGCAGCCGCAGCGTGCCGATGAGTTTCTTCATTGGAAATTCTTGGCCCATTCCACTTGTCCGCGCCAATCGCCGGCGTCCGGTCCCGCGACGCTCGGCTCCCATTCTTCGTAGCCGATGCCGATTCTCAGATTACCACCGAGCAGCAGGCGCCGATGGAACAGATCGGCCGAGCGGATTCGGGTTGCAGACAGGGCTACCGAATGGACCGGATTGGCGCTCTCCCGATTGACCTTCACGGTCTGTGCGGCCAGCTCCCAACTGCTGCCATCGCCATTCACGAGCATCGCGCCGAACGCGGTCTGCCGGCTGTCGCCGTCGATCGCGTGGCCGATCGCGCGGCCGCGGTACTGATAGCCGTCCAGGAAGATGTCATTGCGGTAGGCGCAGCCAAACTGCGGCTCGCTTTCGTTGAAAGCGCAGACCGTGTCCGAATACTCCAGGTGCGCGCGCCATGAGCGTTCGCCCCATCCACCCCAGATTTCCGCACCCATGAGGCCAAGGTACTTGCTCGGCAGAAAGTTTGCCTCATCTTCCCCGATCGCCTGCACATACAAGGCGACTGGCGCCCAGGGCAGCGACCAGCGGACGTCGGCGCCGCCCAGCTGATTTCCCGGCTGGTCTGCTAGTGCCTGGTCATTGTCGTTGCCGCTCCACAGGTCCCAAAATGTGTCCAGCCCGCAAGGCCGGCCGTCGCCGCACCATTGCGCGCTGCGCGAGAGACCCACTTCAAGCCGCGGGTGCGGCTTCCAGGTCAGGCGCGCGCCGAAGAACAGGGGATCCTCGACGTCGTTGCGGCCGCTTTCGAACTGGCCCATGGTCGCGCTGATCCGCCACTGGCCGATCCATGCGAGCCAGGGATGATCGATGGGATCGGAATAATTGCGCTCGATCGTCACCGACGGCATCGGGCGCGCATTGGTGCCGAGGATCAGGCTCCCTTCCCAGCCGGGTCCCCACCAGCGATCGAGATAGCCCGCGGACAGTATCCAGTTGCCGAGCACCATGCCGACGTAGCTGCCGTCGGCGCGGACATCCTGGTCGTCCGAGGCATTCGCGACGCCGGTCGCCTGCAATCGGTACGCGAATCGGTCGCCGGTGTACTGGACACCCGCCGACGCTTCGCCTTCCTCGCGCGGCACTTCGCCAAAGCGCCGCAGGGCCATCGGATTTTCCGAACCCGCGATGCGCGCATTCCACTCGATCTCGCCGACCCGTGTCGCATCGGCGGCCGCGGTGCGCACGCGCTGGAGCGCCGCGTCGAGCCAGGCGGGCCGGCCGGGATCTTGGGCCACGTTTCGCACGTTGCGCGAGACTTCTCCCCAGGACACCGGCCAAGCCGTCAGCGGCGCACGCACGATCCCGGCGTCCGAGAGCAATTGAAGGTCATGACGCAGGCGCGCATCGCCCGGCGCGATCCAGGGATCGGCTCCTGCGGGTGCCGCGACCAGGCACGCCAGGATCGGCAGGGCCAGCGGCAACGTTCTGATCTTCGGGAGAGAAAACAGACGTAACTCCGCGATCCTGTTAGCAAATTCTCCGGGCATTGTAGGCACCCCGGCGAAACGGATGCAACAGAATATCGGTTTCAGCGGTGGCGGGCGATCCAGCAAGTACGCGCAACCGGCTCTGCGGCCTGTCCGCTGACGCCAGGAGCCAATTCGCCCGATCGCGTGAATTTCGCGGCAACCGCCGGGCAATCGAGTCCACGACAATTCGCCTTGCAGTCGTTGCTTGCCGTCAGATGACGCGATGTGTAGACTGATGTGTAAGGAGTGACACATGGCTACCAATCTTTCCATCGATCCCGACTTGATCGAACGCGCTCTTGAAGTAAGCGGTGAACGCACAAAGAAGGCCGCGGTGACGCGCGCACTGGAAGAGTTCATCCTGCGACGCAGGCAAAAACGCTTGCTCGATCTGATGGGAAAGCTCGAGTGGGATGGCGCCTTCGACTACAAGGCCGCGCGTTCCCGCTCGTGACTTTGTTTGTCGATACCAGTGTCTGGTCGCTGGCTTTTCGCCGCGATGCGGCTTCCACGGCGGCCGAGATTGCGGTATTGCGTCAGTCGCTCACAGGCGGCGACACCATCGTCACGACGGGTCTGATACTGCAAGAACTGTTGCAGGGATTCTCGGGTCCTCGTGCGCGCAAGGACATCATTGAACGGTTTGGTGCGCTGCCGTTACTTGCCCCGGACCGGCAGGACCATGTCGATGCCGCCGAGTTACGTAACCGATGCCGCCGCGCCGGCGTGCAGACCGGCACCATTGACGCCTTGCTGGCCCAGCTTTGTATCCGGCACTCGTTGACGATGCTGACGACCGACCACGACTTCGTCCATATGGCCGCGCACTGCCCTCTCCAGGTGTGGAAACCGCCACGCGCATGACTGGCATCGCCGGCGGTCAGCGCCGACGCTGGACCCAGCCCATTAGCCCGGCCAGCTCCGACGGCGCCTCTCCCGCCTTTGCCGGATCACGCAGCCCAGGCAAGATCCCACCACAGAGCTTCTTGCCGAGTTCCACACCCCACTGGTCGAAAGGATTGACGTTCCACAGCACGGACTCGACGAACACCTTGTGCTCGTAGAGCGCGACCACCGCGCCGAGCGTCGCCGGATCGAGCCGCGGAAATGCGATCAGCGTCAGCGGCCGGCTGCCGGGATGCCGGCGTGCCGCGTCGGTCGCCTCATGGCCCGCCATGAATGCCTGCGCCTGCGCGAGGCAATTCGCGATCACCAGTTCATCCGCCGCCGCATCGGCCGCGCCGGCAAGCGGCAGCAGGAAATCCAGGCTGACGTCCGCCGTGCCCTGGTGCAGCAGCTGGAAGAACGAGTGCTGCGCATTGGAGCCGGGCTCGCCCCAGATGACGGCCCCGGTGTCCTGCGTGACCTCTTCGCCATCCCGCATGACGCCCTTGCCGAGGCTCTCCATCTCGAGTTGCTGGAGATATGCGGGCAGCCGCGCGAGGCGCTGGCTGTACGGCAGGACTGCGTGGCTCGGGCAGCCGATTGCATTGCGGTTCCACGCCGCGATCAGCCCCAGCAGCACCGGCAGGTTGTCGGCCCAGGCCGCGCGGCGAAAGTGCGTGTCCATCGCGTGCGCACCGGCGAGCATCGCCTCGAAATGCTGCGTGCCGACGGCGAGCTCGATCGCGAGCCCGACGGCGGACCACAGCGAATAGCGCCCGCCGACCCAGTCCCACATTGCGAAGCGCGCATCGCGGCCGATGCCGAACTCATCCATGGCCGCGGCATTGGTCGAGACCGCCGCAAAATGCTTCGCGACCGCCGCCTCGCCGAGAGCCGCCGCCAGCCAGGCCCGTGCACGGCGCGCATTCGCGAGCGTTTCCTGGGTCGTGAAGGTCTTGGAACAGACGATGAACAGGGTGCGCGCCGGGTCGAGGCCGGAAGCGAGATCTGCGAACTGCGTGCCGTCCACGTTGGAAACGAAGTGGCAGTGCAGCTGGCCGCTGTGGAACGGCTTGAGCGCGTTGACCGCCATCGCCGGGCCGAGGTCGCTGCCGCCGATGCCGATGCTGACGACATCCGTGAAGCGCGCGCCGCCCGCACCCGTTCGGCTCCCGTCCTGCACTTCGCGCACGAACGCGGCGCACTGGGCGCGCACGGCCATGACTTCGGCATGCAGCGGCGCGAGCGCCGGCGGCAGTGCCGCGCCCGAGGGCGTCCGCAACAGGGTGTGCAGCGCCGCGCGGCCTTCGCTGTCATTGACGAGGGCGCCGTCGAACATCGCGTCGATGCGCTCGCGCAGCGTCGCGGCGTCCGCGAGCCTGATGAGCGCATTCAGCGCCTCGGCATCGAGGCGCTGGCGGCTGAAGTCGAGCAGCAGGCCATCGTGCTCACGCGAAAAGGCGGCAAATCGATCCGGGTCCCTCGCGAACAGGTCCCTGACGGCCACGCCAGACAGGCGATCCGCGTGATAGGCGAGGATGTCAGCCAAGATCAATCACCCTGGGGTCCGGCAGTGACGAAGACGACGGTCACGGGCACAGTACGGTCAATCCCTGTTTGCCTGCGGCATCAATCAGCCGCATGTCACGCGAAACAAATTCGATCGGGGCATGCTCGGGTCCGGCCAGCGTGAGTGCGGACGCCAGTTGCAGGCTGTCTGCGGCGCGCAGGGGATGGATGCGCAACAGGCGCTTGGCGGATTCGCGCAGCGCTTCGCCGGGCAGGACCTGGTGCCAGGTCGCTGCCATGCGGGCCAGGGTCGCGTAAGCGCGGGCCGCGGACTCCGCGGTCAGTTCGCCCGACCGTTCGCGTCGCGCGATCGAAGAGGCGATCTCGACCGGTGTGATCCACCAGATCCAGACACCAGCGCCGTCTCCATAGAGTTCCTCCAGGCGCTCGCCGCCCGCGTCGCCGGCCAGCAGCGACACCAGCGCGGAGGCGTCCCAGAATCTCACCAGCCCGACTCGCGTTCTTCGAGCAATGCCTCGAGCAGACGGGCGCCGGACGCCACAGGACGCTTCCCGCGGATCTCCTCGATGCTGAGCGGTGGCGCCTTGGGCATCGAAACCAGGCCTTGCTGCACGAGCGCCTTGATACGGTCCGACTCGCGACTGGCGGCAGCAATCGGTGCCAGACGTGCGACGGGTTTATTGCGATCGGTCACGACGACAGTTTGGCCCGCCTCGACTTTCTTGAGGTAAGCACTTAACTGGTCCTTGAGTCTCGAAATGCTGACTTTTTCCATCTGGCCATTATGGCCAGATCTAAATAGCCTGTCTAGCCATATCAGCCAAGGTTCGTGACCGTCGGGTCCGGCGGCCCGCCATCCTTGTAGTAATCGAGATACCACTCGACGAATCGCTTCACGCCCTCCTCGACCGGCGTCGCGGGGCGATAGCCGACGTCGCGCACCAGGTCCTCGGCATCGGCCCAGGTGTCGGGCACGTCGCCGACCTGCAACGGCAGCAGGTTCTTCTCGGCCTTGCGCCCGAGGCAGTTCTCGAGCACCCCGATGTAATGCATCAGCTCGACCGGACGGTTGTTGCCGATGTTGTAGAGCCGGTAGGGCGCTTTGCTCGTCGCCGGGTCCGGCGCATCACCGTTCCAGCCAGCGTTGGCCGTCGCCACGTGGTCGAGCGCGGCCACGACACCGTTGGCGATGTCGTCCACGTAGGTGAAGTCGCGCCGGTGGTTGCCGTAGTTGAAGACTTCGATCGGCCGACCGGCCAGGATGTTGCGCGCGAACAGGAATAGCGCCATGTCCGGCCGGCCCCAGGGCCCGTAAACCGTAAAGAAGCGCAGCCCGGTGGCAGGCAACCCGTACAGCGACGCGTAGGTGTGCGCCATCAGCTCGTTGGCCTTCTTGGTCGCGGCGTAGAAGGACAGCGGATGGTCCACGTTCTGGTGCACGGAGAACGGCATCTTGGTGTTGGCGCCATAGACCGAACTCGTGGACGCGAACACCAGGTGCTCGACGCCGTGGTGCCGGCAGCCCTCCAGCACGTGCAGCGTGCCGGTGATGTTGCTCTCCACGTACGCATGCGGGTTCTGGATCGAGTAGCGCACGCCGGCCTGGGCCGCGAGATGCACGACGCGCTGGATCTTGCCGCGCGCGAACAGGGCTTCCATCCCCGCGCGATCGGCGAGATCGAGTTTCTCGAAGCTGAAGCGCGCATGCGGACGCAGCCGCGCGAGGCGCGCCTCCTTGAGCGTAGGGTCGTAGTACGGGTTGAGATTGTCGAGGCCGATGACCTCGTCACCGCGCGCCAGCAGCCGCTCGGCCACGTGGTAACCGATGAACCCCGCGGCGCCAGTGACGAGCACCCGCATCAGAGGCGCCCGTCGGTCTCTTGCCGGCGGAAGACGTACTTGATGTCGTAGAGCACGTGATTGCGCCGGGCGAGCTTGCGCACTTCAGCCAGTTTCATCGCCTGGAACTGCCGGTGCCCGACCGCCACCACGATGCCGTCATAGCGGTTGCGCGCGGGCTTCTTCACGAGCCGGATGCCGTACTCGTGCTGCGCTTCCTTCGAGCTGACCCAGGGGTCCCAGACGTCCACCGCCGCGCCGTACTTCTGCAGTTCGCTGACCAGGTCCGCCACCTTGGAATTGCGCAGGTCCGGGCAGTTTTCCTTGAATGCGAGGCCCATCACCAGCACGCGCGAGGACTTCACGTGGATGCGCTTGGCGGTCATCAGCCGCACGACCTCGCCCGCGGCATAGAGCGCCATGTTGTCGTTGATGCGCCGCCCGGCGAGGATCATTTCCGGGTGGTAGCCGATCTGCTGCGCCTTGTGCGTCAGGTAATAGGGATCGACGCCGATGCAGTGCCCGCCGACCAGTCCCGGCCGGAACGGCAGGAAGTTCCACTTGCTGCCGGCCGCCTCGAGCACCTCCTGGGTGTCGATGCCGAGCCGGTTGAAGATCATCGCGAGTTCGTTGATCAGCGCGATGTTGACGTCGCGCTGCGTGTTCTCGATCACCTTGGCCGCCTCGGCGACGCGGATGCTGGAGGCCGCGTGCGTGCCGGCCGTGATGATCGAGCCGTAGAGCTGGTCCACGAAGCGGGCCGCATCCGGGGCCGAGCCCGAGGTCACCTTGCGGATGGTCGGCAGGCGATGGTGCTTGTCGCCCGGGTTGATGCGCTCCGGGCTGTAGCCGGCAAAGAAATCACGGTTGAACTTGAGCCCCGACAGGCGTTCGAGGATCGGCACGCAGACTTCCTCGGTGCAGCCCGGATAGACGGTCGATTCGTAGATCACGATGTCGCCGCGCTTCAGCACCTTGCCGACCGATTCGCTCGCGCGCTCGAGCGGCGTCAGGTCCGGGCGCTTGTGCTCGTCGATCGGCGTCGGCACGGTGACGATGAAGACGCGGCAGCGGCGCAGGTCCTTGAGGTCGGCCGTGTAGCGCAGCCGCTTCGCCGCCCGCAGTTCCTTGGGTTCCACCTCGAGCGTGCGGTCGCGCCCGCGCTTCAGCTCCGCGATGCGCTCGGCGCGCACGTCGAAGCCGGTGGTGTCGTAGTGCTTGCCGAACTCGACCGCGAGCGGCAGCCCGACATAGCCGAGGCCGATCACGCCGATGCGGCAGTTACGAAGTCCAAGCGGCGGATTCTTCTTGCGGGCCATCAGTTTCCTCTCTAAAAGGGGTGCGTCCCCTCTTGCGTCCCCTTTTTCTTTAAAGCAGATACAGGACGCCGTAGACGGCGGCACCCGTCATTGTCGCCAGATACGGCAGCGCCATCCAGACCATGCGGAAATAAGACAAACGGATCAGCGGCGCGAGCGCCGAGGTCAGCAGGAACAGGAACGCGGCCTGGCCGTTCGGCGTGGCGATGCTCGGGATGTTGGTGCCGGTGTTGATCGCCACCGCCATCGCGTCGAACTGCTCGCGCGACACCGCGCCCGCGAGGAACGCCTCCTTGGCCTGGCTGATGTAGATCGTCGCCACGAACACGTTGTCGCTGATCGCCGAAAGGAATCCCGAGGCGCTGAACAGCGCGATCGGCTGCGTGACGGGATCGAGCGTCAGCACCCAGTCGAGGAACGGCCGGAACAGGTGCTGCTGGTGGATCACGCCGACGATCGCGAAAAACACGACCAGCAGCGCAGTGAACGGCAGCGCCGCCTCGAACGCCTTGCCGAGGCGGTGTTCGTCAACCACACCCGTGAAAGCCGTCGCCAGCACGATGATCATCAGGCCGATGACGCCGATCTCGGCGACGTGCAGCGCGAGCGCCAGCACCAGCAGCACCGCGACCATGGCTTGCACGAGGATCACCTGCAGGTGCCGTGGCGTCATCTGCTCCGATTCCTGGCGCTCGAAGTCCGTCAGCACCTGCCGCACCGCCGTGGGCATCGGCGTGCCATAGCCGAACCAGGCGAGCTTCTCGACCAGCACGCAGGTCGCGAGTCCCGCGATGACCGTCGGCACCGTGACCGGCGCCATCTCGATGGCGAAGCGGATGAAGTCCCAGCCTGCCTCCTTGCCGATCAGCAGGTTCTGCGGCTCGCCGACCAGCGTGCAGACGCCGCCGATGGTCGTGCCGATCGCGCCATGCATCATCAGCCCGCAGAGGAAGCGGCGGAACTGCTCGAGGTCGGAACGGTGGCTGTCGCCGACGCCGGCGTCGGCGCTGGCATCGTGATCCAGCGCGGCTTGCGTCTTGCCGGAGGCCACGCGGTGGTACACGGCGTAGAACCCGCCCGCCACCGTGATCATCACGGCCAGCACCGTCAGCGCGTCGAGGAACGCCGACAGCAGCGCGCCGACCGCAACGAACAGCAGCGCGAGGACCGTGTTCGAATGCACCCGCACCAGCAGCTTGGTGAACGTGAATACCAGCATCTCGCGCAGGAAGAAGATGCCCGCGACCATGAACATCAAGAGCAGGATCACCGGCAGGCCGGTTTCGATCTCGTGCTGGATGCCCGCGGGCGTGACCAGGCCGAGCAGTGTCGCCTCGATTGCGATCAACCCGCCCGGCTGCAGCGGGTAGCAGCGCAGCGCCATCATCAGCGTGACGATGAACTCGAAGAGCATCGCCCAGCTCGTGATGACCGGGCCGGCGAGCGCGAGCAACAGCGGGTTCGCCGCGAGGCAGCCGACGATCAGCCACTTGTACCAGTCGGGTGCGTGCCCCAGGAAATTGCGCCAGAAGGCCCCGGCGAGCGTGCCGGACATCAGCCCTCCCCGGCCTGGCGATCCGTCGCACGGAACAGCGCTTCGCCATTCGATGCGCGCTCGATCGCCTCGAGCGAGCGCCCGTGCGCGGCGAGTTCCTGCTCGTTCGCCCGGATCACGGGGATCTGCACCGCACCGCGCTGGCGGCGCCCGGCCGCCGCCCGCACGTCCGCCGTCGCCGGGTCGCCGTCGAGCGTGAGCGCCGCCTGTCCGCCGGTCATCGCCAGGTAGACGTCCACCAGGATGCGCGCATCCAGCAGCGCGCCGTGCAGGTCGCGGCGTGAATTGTCCACGCCATAGCGCTTGCACAGGGCATCCAGGCTGTTGCGCTGGCCCGGATGCAGCCGCCGCGCGACCACCAGCGTGTCGATCACGCGGCAGCAGTCCGCAATGGCCCTGCCGATGCCGGCCTTCGCCAGCTCGGCATCGAGGAATCCGACGTCGAACGGAGCATTGTGGATGACGAGTTCCGCGCCTTCGATGAACTCCAGGAACTCGGCCGCGACTTCCGCGAACCGCGGCTGGGACGCCAGGAACTCGTTGGTGATGCCGTGCACCGCGAGCGCGCCCGCTTCCACCGCCCGCTCCGGCTGCAGGAAGCGCTGCCAGGTGCGGCCGGATGGGCGCCGGTGCATCAGCTCGACGCAGCCGATCTCGATGATGCGGTGGCCGTCGGCGAGCTCGAGGCCGGTGGTTTCGGTGTCAAGGACGATCTGGCGCATGGGGCCGAAGGATACCCTAGCGAAGCTCGTCGATGCCGCGGTTGGCGAGCGCATCGGCGCGCTCGTTCTCCGGGTGGCCGGTGTGTCCGCGCACCCAGTGCCACGCGATGTCGTGCTTCGCGGCAAGCGCATCGAGCTGCTGCCACAGGTCCTGGTTCTTCACCGGCTTGCGATCCGAGGTGCGCCAGTCGCGGCGCTTCCAGTCGGCGAGCCAGGTGGTGATGCCCTGCCTGACGTACTGCGAATCGGTGTACAACGCGACCTCGCAGCGGCGCTTGAGGGCGGCGAGCGCCTGGATCGCGGCCGTCAGTTCCATGCGGTTGTTGGTGGTCGCGGGCTCGCCGCCGAACAGCTCGAGTTCCCGGTCGCGGAATCGCAGCAGCGCGCCCCAGCCGCCGACGCCCGGATTGCCGCGGCAGGCGCCATCGGTGTAGATCTCGACGCGGCTCAAGAGGCGCGCCGCGCGGCAGGTTCGGCCAGTCCGCCGATCACGGCGGTGCGCAGGCGATTGCGCATCCGCACCGGCGTCAGCGAGCGGATGCGCTTGCGCGCGTGCAGCAGGTACGCGCCCGAGAGCCGCGGCCAGGCGCGTCGGCCGATCCGCTCGAACATCCCGCGCGCCCGCCCGGTCTGCAGGCTCGAGAGCGGCGGCACGTACAGGAAGCGCTCGGCGGCGCCCACCTCGAATCCGAGCAGCTTGAGCCAGTCGCAGAGGCGCTGCGCCGGGATCGTGCGGATCCGGCCCGGCGGGAATCCGCCGCGCGTGAACGCATGTCGCAGGGACCAGCCGCCGAGCGGCTCGAAGCCGAGCACCAGCAGTTCCCCCTCGCCGGTCAGCACCCGGCCCGCCTCGCGCAGCACTTCGTGCGGCTCGGTGGCGAACTCGAGCGTGTGCGGCAGCAGCATGACGTCGACGCTGTCGGACTGCAGCGCGAGCGCGTCGGGCTGCGCCACGAGCGCCACGCCGCGCGCGTTTGCGCCCGCGACCAGCGCCGTGCGGCGCGTGCGCGCAAGCGACAGGAAGGTGTCGGGCTCGCCCCAGGCGCCGACCTGCAGGCAATGCAGGCCGAAGGCGCACTCGAGCGACTGGGCGACGATCGCGCGCTCCTGTTCGAGCAGCATGGCGGCGAGCGGACCCGCGAACCAGGCGTCGAGATCCTGCGCGTGCGGCTTCATGGCGAAAGCATACCCGGCGCCCCGCCGTCGCGCCCGCTTGGCCGCAGGCCGTCATTTGTCGCAAACTCACGCATGCTCGACGTCACGCCAATCGCGGCGTTCCAGGACAATTACATCTGGCTGATCCGCGGGGCGCGCGATCCGCGCGAGGTGGCGGTCGTCGATCCCGGCGATGCCGGACCGGTGCAGGCCGCGCTCGCCGCGGAAGGACTCCGGTTGCGCGCGATCCTCGCGACCCATCATCACGCGGACCATGTCGGCGGCGTCGCGGCGCTGGTCGCGGCGACCGGCGCGGCAGTGTTCGGGCCCCGGCGCGAACGCATGCCGGTCGCGGTCACGCCACTCGCGGGCGGCGACCGCGCGCGGCTGCCGGAACTCGGCCTGGATTTCGGGGTGCTGGACGTGCCGGGCCACACGGCGGGCCATATCGCCTATTACGGCCATGGGGTGCTGTTCTGCGGCGATACGATGTTCAGCGCCGGCTGTGGCCGCCTGTTCGAGGGCACGCCGGAGCAGATGCTGGCCTCGCTGGACGCATTTGCCAGCCTGCCGGAACAGACCCGGGTGTTCTGTGGTCATGAATACACACTGGCCAATCTGCGGTTCGCCATGGCGGTCGAAAACGGCAATGCCGAGGTCGTGGACTATGTCCGGAAAGCCACCGCCCTGAGGGCTTCCGGGCGCCCCACCCTGCCCTCAACCATCGAGCTTGAGAAGCGCGTCAATCCTTTTCTGCGCAGCCGCCATGAAAATGTCAAATTATCGGCCGAACGCCGGGCCGGCAGGGTCCTGCCGACCCCGGTCGCGGTGTTCGCCGAGATCCGCAGATGGAAGGATACGTTTCGATGACTGAACCGCGAATCTGGCTGATCCGGCTCGCAGCCGCCTCCGTGGCCGCCTCGGTGGCCGCCGGCTGCGCTGGCCCCACCGCGACCACCGCGAGCTCCCTCCCGGACGAGCAGATCGTCAATGACCCGGGCGCGATCGCGTTCCCGGACGAAGCCGAGGCCCCCGCCCTGCCGCTGCCGGTGCTCGAGGCGCCGATGCACGACGAGCTGCCGCCCGAGCCCGTGGTGTACGGCGACGTGCTGGTCCGCATCCGCAACAACCTCTCGCTGCCGCAGGTCGAGCACCAGCGTGTCGAACGCGAGATCGAGTGGCTGCAGCGCAATCCCGACTACGTCGCCCGGGTCTTCGGCCGCGCCCAACGCTACCTGCATCACATCACCAACGAAGTCGAGGCGCGCGGCATGCCGGGCGACCTGGCCCTGCTGCCGGTGGTGGAGAGCGCCTTCAACCCGTTCGCCTATTCCCGCAGCCATGCCTCCGGCCTCTGGCAGTTCATCCCGGGAACTGGCGAGCGCTACGGCCTGAAGCGCAACTACTGGCAGGACCAGCGGCGCGACGTGGTCGAATCGACGCGCGCGGCGCTCGAATTCCTCGACCACCTGCAGCAGCGCTTCAACGGCGACTGGTTCCTGGCGATCGCCGCCTACAACTACGGCCCGGGCAACGTGCAGCGCGCGATCAACCGCAACCTGGCGCTGCGCCGCCGCACGGACTTCTTCTCGCTGTCGCTGCCGGCGGAAACGCGCGCCTACGTGCCGAAGCTGATCGCGCTCGCGAAGATCATCCGCGATCCCGAGGCCTATGGTTTCTACCTGCCGCCGATCCCGGACGCGCCTTACTTCCGCGTCGTGCCGACCGACGGGCCGGTGGACCTGCGGCTGATGGCGGAACTCGCAGGGGTGGATAGCGAGGAATTGCTGGCGCTCAACCCGGCGTGGAACCGCTGGATCACCGACCCGGACGGCCCGCACCGGTTGCTGATCCCGGATATCGTCGCGGACGGGTTCACGACCCAGCTCGCCTCGCTCGATGCCAATGGGCGCGCCCGCCTCGGCGAGCATGCGGTGGCCGCCGGCGAGTCGCTGGCATCGATCGCCGGGCGCTACAAGGTGCCCGAGAACTTCATCGACCAGGTCAATGCCGGCAAGCGCGCCGAGCTGCAGCCGGGCGACGTATTGCTGGTGCCGGCCGGTGATGTGTCGCAGCTGCGGGCCGGACTCGGTTCGGATCTCGAGCGGCGCGTGTATAGGGTGCGCAACGGCGACTCCCTGTGGACCATCTCGCGCCGGCACGGCATGACGGTCTCGCAGCTCGCGCGGCAGAACGGCATCTCCACGAGCGCCGTGCTGCAGCCGGGCCAGCGCCTGCAGGTCTCGGGCCCGGTCGCATCCGCCAGCGCCGCGACGGCGAAAGTGGCCGCCTCGGGCAAGGTGGATTACCGCGTGAAGAGCGGCGACACGCTCTCCGGCATCGCGCGCCGGTTCGCCGTCACGGTCCGGCAGCTTCAGGTCTGGAATAACATGGGCGGGAGCACGGCGCTGCGCGCCGGACAGCGCCTGACAATCCATGTCGGGGGAGATTCGGGCATCGGCGGTTGACGTCGCCGCGGGAGGGGAAGGCATGGGGTTCCTGGCAGGCAAGAAGGTCCTGATCGTCGGCCTTGCGACCGACCGTTCGATCGCCTGGGGCATTTCCCAGGCGATGCGGCGCGAGGGCGCCGAACTCGCACTCACTTACCAGAACGAGCGCATCAAGGACCGCGTCCTCGAGCTCGCCAACCAGCTTGGCTCGACGCTCGTGATGCCGATGGACGTCGGCATCGACGCCGAGATCGACGCCGCATTCGCGCGCCTGCGCGCGGAATGGGGAGCGCTCGACGTCATCGTGCATTCGGTCGCCTACGCGCCGCGCGAGGCGCTGACCGGCGGCTTCGTCGCGGCGACCACCCGCGAGGCCTTCGCCGTCGCGCACGACGTCTCGAGCTACAGCCTCACCGCGCTCGCGCGCGCCGGCCTGCCGCTGATGGAGGGACGCGCCGGCGCGATCGTGACGCTGTCCTACCTCGGCGCGGTCCGCTCGATTCCGTCCTACAACGTGATGGGCCTCGCGAAGGCAAGCCTCGAGGCCAACGTGCGGTTCCTGGCCGCGGACCTCGGCGCGAAAGGCATCCGCGTCAACGCGATTTCCGCCGGACCGATCAAGACGCTGGCGGCGGCCGGCATCCCGGGATTCCGCAAGATGCTGCACCACGTCGAGCAGTACGCACCGCTCAAGCGCAATGTCACGACCGAGGACGTTGGCAATGCCGCAGCATTCCTCTGTTCCGATCTGGCGGCAGGCATCACGGGCGAGACGCTGTACGTCGATTCAGGGTATTCGCACGTCGGGATGAGTTTCCCGGAATAAGACATCGCCGAGCTGCGCTTTGCGGGCCGGGCGGGGGCATCCCTCGCTCGTGCCGCCGGAACTTACGCACTCGCTCGGGACCCCCGCCCGGCCCGCCTGCGCAGCGCTGCGGTGGCGTCATTCCGGCCGGTTCATGCGAAGCGCGCAATCGGCTACGGCGGTCGGCTCCGGTTTGGCCGGACCCCCGAGCGAGCGCCTAAGTTCCGGGAGCGCGAGCGAGGGTGGTCCGGCCAAACCACGGCCGGCCGCCCATAGCCGCTTACTCGAAGAGCTGCGGGTTAACGTCGACGTCCGCGTTCGCCCGCATGGACGTGACGTATACATTCGCGTCCCACTGCGCCGCGCGTTCCCGCGCCTGGTTGCGCTCGAGCTGCTGCTCCTCGGGAGACAACGCGGCGAGCGTGCCGCTGCGCACGGCCGTCACGGTCCAGATGGCGGCGTCGCCGCTGGCGAGTTCGGCCGTGCCGTACTGCGGCTTGCCCTGCGGCGCCGGCACGGCGAATGCCCCTGCCAGGATCTCCGTCGGAAGCAGCGGGTCGTCGCGCCGCACCAGGCGGGGATTGTGCGTCGCCGCGGGTGTGGAAGCTTGCCAGGACCGCGTCGCCGCGTCCCACGCCGCGCCCGAGGCCAGTTGTGCCAGGACCTCCGCGGCCCGCGCCGCGGCCAGTTTCTGCGCCTGCTCCTGGCGCGCGGCCAGCGCAATCTGCACGCGGATCTCCGCGAGCGGGCGCGCCTGCGCAGGCTGGTAGGCGCTGACGCCGACTGCCACGATCCGCCCCGGCGCGAGCTCGACCGTGCGCAGCTCGCGGCCCGCGAGCACGTCCGCGGAAAACACGGCGGCGGCCAATTCCGGCGTCGCGGCAAGTCCGCCGCCGCCGGAGCGCGTGAACCGCTCGATGCGGCGCACCGGCAGGTTCATTTTCGCGGCGACCGCCTCGAGGTCGCCCGCCGCCTCGAATGCCAGCGTGTCGAGCTGTTCCTGGGCCTCGCCGAAGGCCTTCTCGACCTCGGTCCGGCGCAATTCCGGCTCGAGTTCCGCGCGCACCTGGTCGAAGGACTGCGTCGCTTCCGGGTCCACGGCCTCGAGGCGGATCACGTGCCAGCCGAATTCGCTTTTCACCGGGCCGCGGATCTCGCCGGGCGTCATGCTCCAGACAGCATCGCCAAAGGCCTGGACGAAATCGCCGCGTTCGGCCATGCCGAGGTCGCCGCCCGAATCCCGGGAGCCGGCATCGTCCGAAAGCTCGCGCGCGAGCGCCGAGAAATCCTCGCCGGCTTTCGCGCGCTCGTAAGCCGCCTTCGCCCGCGCCTCGGCAGCCGCCGCGTCCGCGCCGATCTCGATCAGGATGTGGCGCGCGTGGCGGCGCCCGGCCTTCGTGTACCGGTCCTTGTTGGTCTCGTAGTACTCGCGTAGCCGGGCCTCGTCGACGACGACAGCGGCGGCAAACGTCTCGATGTCGAGTTCCACGTAATCGACCGTTGCCTGTTCCTCGGTCGTGTACGCGTCCTTGTGGGCGTCGTAATAGGCCTGGATTGCGGCCTCGTCGAGCTGCACGCCGGCGGTGAATTCCGCGGCCGGCACGGTCACCCATGCGAGCTCGCGCGTCTCGTTGCGCAGCGCCACCTGCCGGTCGAGTTCCGCGGGCAGCACGAAGGCGGAGCTGAACATGCCGCGGTCGAGCTGGCGCGCAACCACGAAAGTGCGCTGCTCCGCCTCGAACTGGTCGGCCGACATGCCGATCGAGCGCAGCGCGGCGTGGTATGCGTCCGCCGAGAACTGGCCGGCCACCTGGAACGCGGGAACCTGGCGGATCGCTTCGAGCACCTGCTCGTCGCTCGCCACGAAGCGCAGCTTGCGGGTGCGCTGGCGGATCAGTTCGGCCTGCACCGCCTGCTCGAGCACGCGCTTCTGCAGCGCGGAGCGCATGTCTTCCGGCACGCCGGCGTCGCCGAAGGCCGCCTCCATGCGCGACAACTGCTCCTGGTAGGAGCGGCGCACGTCCTCGACGGCGATCTCGCGGCCATTGACCTCGATGCCGCGCGCCTTGGTGAACGAGCCGACGCTGACGTCCACGCCCCAGAACACGAACACGACGCCGAGCGCCACCAGGATCGTGATCGCGAAGATGCCCTTCAGCTTGTCGTGAATCGTCTGCAGCATGGGTTTCCAAAGAGGGGTCGCATCCCTTTCCTGCGTCAGCGCTGGAAAGGGATGCGACCCCAAAAAACGGGGCGCTAGGTTAGCATGAACGGCTTTCCGCCCCGTAGCCCGGAGTCCGCGATGCTCATCCGATCCTTGTTGCTCATTGCCCTCGCCGTCGCCTGGTCGGCGCCGGTACACGCCGCGACTACGCAGCGGCCGGTGTTCTCGGCCATGGACGTGTTCGCACTCGAATGGGCGAGCGATCCGGAGATCTCGCCGGACGGCTCCCAGGTCGCCTACGTGCGCCGTTCCTTTGACATCCGCAGCGACAGCCCCCGCGGCGCGATCTGGATCGTCGGCAGGGACGGCTCGAACCACCGGCCGCTCTCCGGCAGCGCCACCAGGGAGGCGAGCCCGCGCTGGTCGCCCGACGGCACGCGCATCGCCTTCGTCGCGGGCGACGCCGACGGCAGCGCGCAGATCCACGTGCACTGGCTGGCCCAGGGCGTGACGTCTCGGGTCACCAACCTGACCGATACGCCGTCGCGCCTCGCCTGGTCGCCTGACGGACGCCAGCTCGCCTTCGTCATGCGGGTTCCGGCCAAGCGCGAGCCGCTCAAGGTCCAGCTCCCCGAGCCGCCCAAGGGCGCGAAGTGGGCCGACCCGCTGCAGGCCATCGACCGCGTCGTTTATCGGGCCGACGGAGAGGGCTTCCTTCCCGATGCCTGGCGCCAGGTATTCGTGGTCCCGGCGGAAGGCGGTTCGGCGCGCCAGCTGACCGAGGGGACCTGGCAACACGACGACCTGTCCTGGACGCCGGACGGCCGCGAACTGCTGGTGTCGGCCAATCGCCGGCCCGACGCGGACCTCGTCCCCGCCGATACCGAGATCCACGCCATCACCCTTGCGGACGGCTCGATCCGCGCGCTGACGAAGCGTTTCGGCCCGGACAAGTCCCCGGCCGTGTCGCCGGATGGCCGTTACGTCGCCTACACGGGCTTCGACGACCGTTTCCAGGGCTATCAGCGCGAGCGCCTCTACGTGATGCGCCGCGACAGCGGCGAGATCCGTGAACTGGCCGCCGATCTCGACCGCGATGCCCAGAACCCGGTCTGGAGCCGCGACGGACGCAGCCTTTACTTCGAGTACGACGATCACGGGACCACGCGCGTCGCGGCCGTGGACTTGTCGGGCCGCGTGACCAACCTGATCGACGACCTCGGCGGCGAGGGCTGGTCGCGCCCCTATGGCGGCGGCTCCTTCTCGGTCGCGCGCGACGGCACGATCGCCTACACGGTGAACGAGGCGCTGGCGCCGGCGGACGTCGGCCTGCTCGAGCAGGGCAAGCTGAAGCGCCTGACCGGGCTCAATGCCGACCTGCTCGGCCAGCGTGAACTCGGCCGCGTCGAGGAAATCTGGAGCACGTCGGCGGTGGACGGCCGCCGCATCCAGAGCTGGCTGATGCGTCCGCCCGGCCACGACGCGTCGAAGAAGTATCCGATGATCCTCGAGATCCACGGCGGGCCGTTCGCGAACTACGGTCCGCGCTTCGCCGCCGAATTGCAGCTCTACGCCGCCGCGGGCTATGCCGTGCTGTTCTCGAACCCGCGCGGCAGCACGAGCTACGGCGAGGAGTTCGGCAACCTGATCCACCACGCCTATCCCGGTCGGGATTACGACGACCTGATGTCCGCAGTGGACGCGGCGATCGCGAGCGGCGGCATCGACGGCGAGCGCCTGTTCGTCACCGGCGGCAGCGGCGGCGGCGTGCTCTCCGCGTGGATCGTCGGGCGCACCGACCGCTTCCGCGCCGCGGCGGTGCAGAAACCCGTGATCAACTGGGCGAGCTTCGTGCTGACGGCGGATGCCACCAACGTCTTCTACAAGTACTGGTTCGCGGCGCCGCCGTGGGAGGATTACGAAAGCTACTGGCGCCGCTCGCCGCTGTCGCTGGTCGGCAATGTCAAGACGCCGACCCTGGTTGTGACCGGCGAGCAGGACCACCGCACGCCGATCTCGGAATCCGAGCAGTTCTACCAGGCGCTGCGCCTGCGCGGCATCGACACGCTGCTGGTGCGCGTCCCCGGCGCCTCCCACTCCCTCGACGCGCGCCCGAGCCTGGTCAACGCCCGCATCGCCTACATCCTCGCCTGGTTCGCCAAGCACGACCCCGCATCACCGCCGCCCGCGCCGAACCCCGCCGATCCGGGCGAGCCGTCGTCGCAAGCGAACGATTGACGCGCCCGGCGGCCCTGCGCGGCGCGACCTTTCGAGCGAGCGCGTAAGTTCCGGCGGCGCTCGCGAGGAAGAGTCGCGCCGCGCAGGCCCGCCAGCAACGAAAAAGGGTCGTCATTGCTGACGACCCTTTGCGAGGATGATGGCGGAGCGGACGGGACTCGAACCCGCGACCCCCGGCGTGACAGGCCGGTATTCTAACCAACTGAACTACCGCTCCAGGTTACTGGTGGGTGCTGCAGGGATCGAACCTGCGACATTCGCCTTGTAAGGGCGACGCTCTACCAGCTGAGCTAAGCACCCCGGTGGACCGGAATCCGGCCCCCTGGGAGGCGCGAGACTATACGGCATCGACCCCGCAGTGCCAAGCCGCGGCAGCCGCGGTCAATGCGGCTGCGTCGGCTTGATGGTGCGGCGCGTGGCGCGGCGTTCCAGTTCCTTCGGCGGCTCCACCGGCGCGGGCGCCGCGGCGGTTTTCACCGCGACCTGCGGGCTGCGCTCGAGCGCGATCTCGAGCACCTCCTCAATCCACTTGACCGGCCGGATGTCGAGCTTGTCCTTGATGTTCGCCGGGATCTCGACGAGGTCCTTCTCGTTCTCGCTCGGGATCAGCACCGTCGTGATGCCGCCGCGCTGGGCCGCCAGCAGCTTCTCCTTCAGCCCGCCGATCGGCAGCACCTCGCCGCGCAGCGTGATCTCGCCGGTCATCGCCACGTCCGCGCGCACCGGGATCTTGGTCAGTGCCGAGACGAGTGCCGTGCACATGCCGGTGCCGGCGCTCGGGCCGTCCTTCGGCGTCGCGCCCTCGGGCACGTGCACGTGCACGTCCGTCTTCAGGTGGTAGTCCGTTTCGAGCCCGATGGTGTCGGCGCGGCTGCGCACGACCGTCATCGCGGCCTGGATGGATTCCTGCATCACCTCGCCGAGCTGGCCGGTGTAGAGCAGCTTGCCCTTGCCCGGCACGACCGCCGCCTCGATCGTCAGCAGTTCGCCGCCGACCTCGGTCCAGGCGAGTCCCGTCACCAGGCCAACGCGGTTGGCCTCCTCCGCCTTGCCGAAACGGAAGCGCCGCACGCCGAGGTAGTCGTCCAGGTTGTCGGCCGTCACCTCGATCTTCCTGGTCTCCGGCTCGAGCAGCAGCTGCTTGACCGCCTTGCGGCAGATCTTCGCGGTCTCGCGCTCGAGGTTGCGTACGCCGGATTCGCGCGTGTAGTGGCGGATGATGTCGAGGATCGCAGGGTCGTCGATCGACAGCTCGCCTTCCTTCAGGCCGTTCTGCCGGATCTGCTTCGGCAGCAGGAAACGCCGCCCGATGTTCTGCTTCTCGTCCTCGGTGTAGCCGGGCAGCCGGATCACTTCCATGCGGTCGAGCAGCGGCGCCGGGATGTTGAGCGTGTTGGCGGTGCAGACGAACATCACCTCGGAGAGGTCGAAGTCCACCTCCAGGTAGTGGTCGGCGAACGACGTGTTCTGCTCCGGGTCCAGCACCTCGAGCAGCGCTGACGACGGGTCGCCGCGGAAGTCCATCGACATCTTGTCGACTTCGTCGAACAGGAACAGCGGATTGCGCACGCCGGTGCGCGCCATGTTCTGCAGCACCTTGCCCGGCAGCGAGCCGATGTAGGTGCGGCGGTGGCCGCGGATCTCGGCCTCGTCCCGCACGCCGCCCAGGCTCATGCGCACGAACTTGCGGTTCGTGGCGCGCGCGATGGACTGGCCGAGCGAGGTCTTGCCGACGCCCGGAGGCCCGACCAGGCACAGGATCGGCCCCTTCAGGCGCTTGACGCGCTGCGTCACCGCCAGGTACTCGACGATGCGCTCCTTGACCTTCTCCAGCCCGAAATGGTCCTCGTCCAGGACCTTCTGGGCGGCGGCGATGTCGTGGTGCACCTTGGTGCGCTTCTTCCACGGCACCTTCACCAGCCAGTCGATGTAGTTGCGCACCACCGTCGCTTCGGCGGACATCGGCGACATCAGCTTCAGCTTGTTGAGCTCGGCGGTCGCCTTCTCGCGCGCCTCCTTCGGCATGCCGGCCTTGGCGATGCGCTTTTCGAGGTCGCCGAGTTCGTTCGGCGCGTCGTCGAGGTCGCCCAGCTCCTTCTGGATCGCCTTCATCTGCTCGTTCAGGTAGTACTCGCGCTGGCTCTTTTCCATCTGCGACTTGACGCGGCCGCGGATCTTCTTCTCGATCTGCAGCACTTCCATCTCGCCTTCGATCAGCGACATCACCTGCTCGAGCCGGACGCGCACGTCCTGCGATTCCAGCACTTTCTGCTTCTCGGAGAGCTTCAGCGCCATGTGCGCCGCGACCGTGTCGGCGAGCCGGCCCGGCTGCTCGATGCCGGCGAGCGAGGTCAGGATCTCCGGCGGCACCTTCTTGTTGAGCTTCACGTACTGCTCGAAGTGCGATACGACCGAGCGGGTCAGCACGTCGATCTCGCGTTCCTCGTACTGCTCGATGTCCGGCAGCGGGGTCATGTCGGCGGTGAAGAAGCCGTCGACTTCCATGTTCTCGACCATGGCGCGCGCGACACCCTCGACCAGCACCTTGACGGTGCCGTCCGGGAGCTTGAGCAGCTGCAGGATGGTCGCGACCGTGCCGACCGTGTACAGGTCCCGCGCCTTCGGGTCGTCCACGTCGGCCGCCTTCTGCGCCACCAGCAGGATCTGCTTGTCGCGGCGCATCGCCTCGTCCAGGGCCACGATCGACTTGTCGCGGCCGACGAACAGCGGGATGACCATGTGCGGGTAGACCACGACGTCGCGCAGCGGCAGGACCGGCACGCGGGTGGCGGTGGTCGTCTCGAGGGGCTTGCGGCTTTCTTCGGTCACCTGGTCATCCTCCGGCGCGGGTCAGGCGCCGCGGGTTGGTCGTTTCGAAGGATACGTCATGGGGGCGACGGTTGTGCTGCACAAGTCGCAGTTGGGGACTGTCCCCTTTTTGCAGAAAAGGGGACTGTCCCCTCTTAGGAGCAGCCGGTCACAAAAAATCGGCAGGGGGAAAAGGGGGAAAAGGGGTGCGTCCCCTCTTGCGTCCCCTCAGTGGCCGTCGGAACCGGCGGCGCGGCGGATCTCGGGGGCGGCGACCTGCGATTCGTCGCTGCGGTAGACCAGGTAGGGCTTGCTGTCGCCGAGGATCACGGTCTCGTCCACGACCACCTTGGCGACGTTCTTGAGCGACGGCAGGTCGTACATGATGTCGAGCAGCACGTTCTCGAGGATGGTGCGCAGGCCCCGCGCGCCGGTCTTGCGCTCCATGGCCTTGCGGGCGACCGCCCGCAGCCCGTCGTCGCGCAGTTCCAGTTCCACGCTCTCCATCTCGAACAGGCGCGCGTACTGCTTGGACAGGGCATTGCGCGGCTGCGTCAGGATCGTGACCAGCGCGTCCTCGTCGAGCTCCTCGAGCGTCGCAACCACCGGCAGGCGGCCGACGAACTCGGGGATCAGGCCGAACTTGATCAGGTCCTCGGGCTCGACGTCCTTGAACAGGTCGGCCCCCTGGGGGCGCTCGGAGGGCGCCCGCACCTCGGCGGCGAAGCCGATGCCGCCGCGGGAACTGCGCTTCTCGATGATCTTCTCGAGGCCGGCGAAGGCGCCGCCGCAGATGAACAGGATGTTGGCGGTATCGACCTGCAGGAACTCCTGCTGCGGATGCTTGCGGCCGCCCTGCGGCGGCACCGAGGCGATGGTGCCCTCGATCAGCTTCAGCAGCGCCTGCTGCACGCCCTCGCCCGACACGTCGCGCGTGATCGAGGGGTTGTCGGACTTGCGCGAGATCTTGTCGATCTCGTCGATGTAGACGATGCCGGTCTGCGCCTTCTCGACGTCGTAGTCGCACTTCTGCAGCAGCTTCTGGATGATGTTCTCGACGTCTTCGCCGACGTAGCCGGCCTCGGTCAGCGTGGTCGCATCCGCGATCGTGAATGGCACGTTCAGCAGCCGCGCGAGGGTCTCGGCCAGCAGCGTCTTGCCGCAGCCGGTCGGGCCGATCAGCAGGATGTTGCTCTTGGAGAGCTCGACCTCGTCGCGGTCGTTGCGGTGGCGCTTGTCGCCCGGGCGCACCTGCAGGCGCTTGTAGTGGTTGTAGACGGCGACCGCCAGGATCTTCTTGGCGCGGTCCTGGCCGATCACGTATTCGTCGAGGACCTTGCGGATCTCGTGCGGCTTCGGCAGGCGGTCCCGGGACCGTTCCTGCTTCTCCTCGAGTTCCTCGCGGATGATGTCGTTGCAGAGCTCGACGCATTCGTCGCAGACGAACACCGAGGGCCCTGCAATCAGCTTGCGGACCTCGTGCTGGCTCTTGCCGCAGAACGAGCAGTACAGCAGCTTGCCGTCTTCGTGCTTGCCCCGCGTATCGTCCACCATGCGTCGTGGCCCTCGTTGGCCGGGAGGTCGGCTGCCGTCTTATAGCACGCCGGTTTCTGCCGGTAAAACCCTTTTTAGCTCAACCAGTTGCCAATGCAAGCTGGTGCTGAATCTCACTCAGCCCTTGCCCACATGTGGTAGCCCGCCGCGCTTCTCGAGCACGCCATCCAGGATGCCGTACTCGCGGGCCTGCTCCCCGCTCATGAAATTGTCCCGGTCCGTGTCCTGGCGGATCTTGTCGATCGGCTGGCCGGTGTGCAGCGACAGGATCTTGTTGAGCCGGTCGCGCGCGTCGAGGATCTCGCGCGTGTGGATCTCGATGTCGGTCGCCTGGCCCTGGAAGCCGCCCAGCGGCTGGTGAATCATGATCCGCGAGTTCGGCAGCGCATAGCGCTTGCCCTTGGCGCCCGCGCCCAGCAGCACCGCGCCCATGCTGGCCGCCTGGCCGACGCAGATCGTGCTGATATCCGGCTTGATGAACTGCATCGTGTCGTAGATCGCGAGTCCCGCCGAGACCGATCCGCCCGGCGAATTGACGTACAGGTGAATGTCCTTGTCCGGGTTCTCGGACTCGAGGAACAGGAGCTGCGCGACGATCAGGTTCGCCATCTGATCGTGCACCTCGCCGACGATGAACACGACCCGCTCCTTGAGCAGCCGCGAGTAGATGTCGTACGAGCGTTCGCCGCGCGCGGTCTGTTCGACCACGATCGGGACCAGATTCAGCGCCTGCGGTCCGGTGTTGCCACCCACTGGGTCTACCTCACCCTTCCGACGCCGCATCGGCGCCGAAGTTCATGATCTCTTTGAACGTGCCCGGCTGATCCGTGACCTGCGCCACATTGATCACCCAGGCGACCGCCTGGTCCTCCAGCACCGACATCTGCAGCTGCCGTGTCGCGGCCTCGTTCTGCAGATACTGGCGGCGCGCCGCTTCCGGGTCCGAGAAGCCGGCCACGATTTCGTCGAGCCGCGCCTGGACCTGCGCCGCATCCGGCTGGATCCCGGCCTGGCGGATCACCTCGTTCAGGATCAGGCCGAGCGCGACGCGGCGCCGGGCGGCCTGCTCGAACGACTCGCGGGGCGGCAGCTGGCTCGTGTCGCGCGAACCCATACGCCGCAGCATTTCCATCTGCATGTCGCGGATCTCGGCCCCAACCAGCGCGTTCGGCACCGCGATCGGGTTGGCAGCGAGCAGCTGCTCCATGACCTGCGACTTGAGCCGCGCCTGCACGGCCTGGGCGAGCTCGCGCTCCATGTTCTCGCGTACCTCGGCGCGTAGCGCCTCGATGCCGCCCTCGGTGACACCGAAGGCCTCGCAGAAGGTCGCGTCGACCTCGGGCAGCCTCGGCTCCTCGACCTGGCGGATCGTCGCATGGAAGCGCGCCGTCTTGCCGGCCAGGTTCCTGGCCTGGTACTCATCCGGGAAGCGCAGGTCGAACTCGCGGCTCTCGCCGGCGGCGGCGCCACGCACGCCCTGCTCGAAGTCCGGCAGCAGGCGGCCGGCGCCGAGCACGATCACGAGGTTTTCGCTCTTGCCGCCGTCGAAGCCCTCTCCGCCGATACGGCCCTCGAAGTCGAGCGTGATGCGGTCCCCGTCCTGGCAGCCGCGTTCGACCACGGTCCAGTCCGGCCGCTGCTTGCGCAGGCTCTCGATCATCACTTCGAGGTCCGCATCCGTCACCGTCGCGGTCGGCCGCGTCAGGCGCATCGCCGCGGCGCTCTTGAGCTCGAACTGCGGGTAGACCTCGAAGGTCGCGGTGTAGCGCAGGTCGTCCTGCTGGTCCGTCTTCTGCGGCTCGATGCGCGGACCGCCGGCCGGCAGGAGTTTCTCCTGCCGCAGTGCTTCGGCGAAGGTCTCGCGAATCAGGTCGGAGACGACCTCGTCGCGGACCTGCGGGCCGTAGTGCTTGCGCACGACGTGGATCGGCGCCTTGCCCGGCCGAAAGCCCTTGATGCGGGCCGTGCGGCTGACCTTCAGCAGGCGCGCGTCCACCTGCTGACGGACGCGGGTCGCCGGCACCGATACCTGGATGCGCCGTTCCAGGCCGCTCAACGTTTCGACTGACACCATCATCTGTCCATCAACCTCTTGGTGCGAAAGGAGAGACTCGAACTCTCAAGGGTTTCCCCACCGGAACCTAAATCCGGCGCGTCTGCCAATTCCGCCACTTTCGCATCGGGAACCGGCCGCACACGCTTGGCCCGCGTCATTTACAGCCGGTAAGTATAGCGTAAGGCATTCAGCGGTCCGGGCCGCGCCGGCGCCGTGACCAGCGGGTGCGGAGGAAGGCGACCAGGCTCGGCAGTACGAATGCCGCGAGTACCGTCAGGCTGGTCGTGACGCGCCCGATCACCACCCCGCCGTAGGTCGCAAAGTAGAAGAAGGCGATGGTGGCCGCAGCCGCGAGGATGGCGCCGATCTTGAGCGCGGCCAGCGCGGACTCGACCGGCGTCGGGTCGTCATCGGCCGTGGGGCCACCCGGCCAGTGGTAGGTCGGCTCGGGGATCGGGCGGCGTGGTTCCATCGCTGTCTCTTGCCAGCGCCCCGCAGCGCGGGCTGCGGGGCCTGGGACTGGTGGGCCATGTAGGACTCGAACCTACAACCTACGGATTAAGAGTCCGGAGCTCTACCAATTGAGCTAATGGCCCGGAAATCTGGGGCGAGCGACGGGATTCGAACCCGCGACGGCCGGAATCACAATCCGGGGCTCTACCAGCTGAGCTACGCCCGCCATCGTCCTCTGCAATCTTCCCGCCATGCACCTGGTGCGCCCGGCAGGACTCGAACCTGCAACCGCCGGCTTAGAAGGCCGGTGCTCTATCCGGTTGAGCTACGGGCGCCTGAAACCTGCCCGAGGCACGCCCGTTCGATGGTCGGGGCAGCAGGATTTGAACCTGCGACCCTCTGCTCCCAAAGCAGATGCGCTACCAGACTGCGCCATGCCCCGCCAGAAAAACTGCCGGTTCTGCCGCACCGACCCTGCCGGCCTGCGCGCGGGCCCGCATCTTACGTAGGCACCCGCAACCCGTCAATTTAAGCCGGCGCATTCATCGGCCGTTCGCAAGGGCGCGGACGGCGGCTGTTCTTTTCAAACCACAGTAGTAACCGGGCCATCAGAAGGTGTAGATTTGCAGGCGTTGCGGCCGCTTTGCGGCTGTTGTTTCTGAACCAACAGGGGATTCATCCATGACTATTCGCACACCGCTCGCCAGGGCCATCCGGCTCGCGATCGGAAGCGCCGCCGGACTGTCGGCAGCGCTCGCCGCGCCGTATGTGGCGGCGCAGACGGAGCAGGAAGAAGTCGTTGTCGTGGGCTCGCGTATCGGCGTCGGCAGCAACTTCGAAAGCTCGTCGCCGATCATCACCGTGGACCGCGAAGCCATCGAAAATTCCGGTTACACGAACCTGCAGCAGTTGCTGGTCAAGCTGCCGTCTTCAGGTAACGGCACGTTCTCGACCCGCGGCAACAACCAGGACTCGACCGGCAACGGCGGCGCGGCCATCAGCCTGCGCGGCCTCGGCGCCGACGCCACGCTGGTGCTGGTCAACGGCCGGCGCGTCGCGATCAGTTCGTTTGCGGAGAGCATCACGACCAACTTCGTCGACATCAACACGATCCCGGTCTCCGCGATCGAGCGCATTGAAGTCCTGAAGGACGGCGCCTCGGCGGTCTATGGATCGGATGCGGTGGCGGGCGTCATCAATATCGTGCTGCGCGATGATTTCGACGGCTTCGAGCTTTCGAGCAGCTACGGCGAAGCGGACGGCACGAATGAAGTGAACGCGTCGGCGGTCTGGGGCACCGGCAGCGAAGCCGGCAACGTGACGATCATCTTCGATTACTTCAAGAACACCCGGCTCGGCAATGCCGAACGCGGAACGCTCGGTTCCGCCGACCAGACCGCGCAAGGCGGCGAGGACTTCCGGTCGTCGCGCGGTTTTCCGGGCACGTTCGTTGTTGACGGCGTGGCGACGATGGATCCAGGCTGCCCGACCGCGCAGCAGGCCGCCCCCTTCTGCTTGTTCGATTACGGCCCGTTCAATCTCGCGATCCCGGCATCGGAGCGCACCGGCCTCGTGCTGCTCGGCACCCGCGAAATTGGCGGCGTCGAGGTGTTTACGCAGGTTTCGGTGCAGCACAACCGCAGCGAAGCCGAGGGTGCACCGACTCCGCTGGACGGCGATGCCGGATTGACCGTTCCGGCGACCCACCCGAACAACCCGTTCGCGACCGTCAACACCATGGGCGTGTCGCGCTTCCGGACGGTGGATGCCGGCTCGCGCCAGTGGGACATCGAAACCGACAATCTGAGCGCCCTGGTCGGCCTGCGCGGCTCGATCGGCGACTGGGACTGGGAGATCGCCGGGCAACGCGGCCGCAGCGAATCCAAGCAGACCGGCGACCGGTCGATGGGCTGGGTCCGCACCGACCTGCTGCAGCAGCAGATCGATAGCGGCGCCTACAACCCATTCGGCGGTTTCGTCAATCCGCAGGACGTGATCGACCAGATCACGACCAGTCTGGTGCGCCAGGGCAAGTCCGACCTGACAGCCTTTGATGCGACGGTGACCGGCAGTCTGTTCGACATGCCGGCGGGTCCAGTGCGAATGGCGGTAGGAGCCGAATATCGCGAAGAGAGCGTCTCCGACATACCGGACGACCAGTTCCAGCGCGGGCTGATCTTCGGCACCGAGTCGGTCTCGGCCGAGGCGGACCGCGACATCACCTCGTTCTTCGTCGAGTTTTCGGTGCCCGTGCTCGAGAATCTCGAGGTGCAGCTCGCCGGACGCTACGATGATTACAGCGATTTCGGCGATACGACCAACCCGAAGGTCGGCGTGCGCTGGGCGGTTACCGACAGCTTCGCGCTGCGCGGATCCTGGGCCGAGGGATTCCGCGCGCCATCGCTGGCGCAGGTCGGCCTCGGGCCGTCGCAGGAGTCGCAGTTCTTCCAGGACACGTTCCTCTGCGCCGACCAGGGAGTCAGTCCCTGCCCCGTGCTCGACTACACGATCGTGTTTTCGGGCAACCCGGACCTGAGTCCGGAGACATCGGAGTCGTACAACTTCGGCTTCGTCTGGCAGCCGAGCGGCTTCTTCAACATGGCGGTCGACTACTGGGACCTGACTCAGGAAAACAAGATCGACGAAGTTCCGTTCGGATTCCTTTACCAGCAATTCTGCGGCGTGCAGAACAGCACGGTCTGCATCCGCCAGGCCCCACTGCCAGGCGACACGCTCGGCGAACTGACGTCGATTGCAGCGAGCTTCATCAACATCGGCGAGCAGTCCGCATCGGGTGTCGACCTCGAGGTCAATTACACGCGTGAAGTGGGCAGCGCCACGGTGGCGCTGGGCCTGAATTACTCGCACCTGCTGGATTTCGAGCGCGTTGAGCTCAATTCGAGCGCGACCGCGCTGGTTTCCAGGGATCTGACCGGCGAATACGAGTACCCGGAGGATCGGGCGGTCTTCACCAGTTCCTGGACCATCGGTGACTGGGGCATCAACACGGCGTTGAACTATATCGGCTCGTTCGAGGACCGGCCGGACAACGACTTCGACGGCGTGCTGGATTTCGACACCGTCAAGACGCGCAAGGTCGATTCGATGGTCACCACCAACGTGCAGGTGGAGTACAACGGCATCAAGAACACGACCCTGATGCTGGGCGTCGACAACCTGCTCGACGAGGAACCGCCCTTTGCAGTGGGCGACGGCGATTCGGACCTGTATGGCTATGTCCAGAGCCAGCACGATCCGCGCGGCCGCTTCATCTACGGCAAGGCGACCTATCGGTTCTGATCACACCGGCTGCAAGCTGATCAGGGGCGCCTTCGGGCGCCCCTTTTTTTGGCCTCCACGTGCGAGAATTGCCGGCATGACGGCGAAGATCATCGACGGCAAGGCGATTGCCGAGGACCTGAAGCGCGAGGTGCGCATTGGCACCGACGCGCTCGCGGCGCGCGGCCTGCGCCGGCCGGGGCTCGCCGTCGTCATGGTTGGCGAAAACCCGGCCTCGGCGGTCTACGTGCGCAACAAGCGGCGCTCCTGCGAGCAGTCCGGCATCGTCTCGGTGGCCCACGACCTGCCGCAGTCGACGACCGAGGGCGAACTGCTGGCGCTGATCGACCGGCTGAATGCGGACCCCGCGATCGACGGCATTCTCGTACAACTGCCGTTACCGCAGCAGATCCGCGCGGATGCCGTGATCGAGCGCATCGACCCGTCCAAGGACGTGGACGGTTTCCACCCGTACAACATCGGGCGCCTGACGCAGGGCACGCCGCTGCTGCGCCCGTGCACGCCCTACGGCGTGATCCTGATGCTGGAACGCAGCGGCATCGCAATCGACGGGCGTGACGCCGTCATCGTCGGCCGCAGCAACATCGTCGGCCGGCCGATGGCGCTGGAACTGCTGATGCGCGGCGCGACGATCACCGTGTGTCACAGCCGCACGAAGGACCTGCCGGGGCGCGTCGCTGCCGCCGACCTGCTGGTCGCCGCCATCGGCAAGCCGGAGTTCGTGCCGGGTGCCTGGGTCCGCGAGGGTGCGGTCGTCATCGACGTCGGCATCAACCGCCTGCCGGACGGGCGCCTGGTCGGCGACGTGCAGTACGAGACCGCGCGCGAGCGCGCCGGCTACATCACACCGGTGCCGGGCGGCGTCGGGCCGATGACGGTCGCGGTCCTGATGAAGAACACGCTCGACGCCGCCACGCGGCGGCAGGCGCGGGGCTGAGGCGCTACTTCCGCCGCCAGGTCGTGCCCGTCGGGCCGTCCTCGAGCACCACGCCTTTCGCCGCCAGTTCGTCCCGGATGCGGTCGGATGCGGCGAAGTCGCGGCTCTTGCGCGCGGCGATACGCGCCTGCACCAGCCGGTCGATCTCGGCAGGATCGATGGCCGCGCCTTCTCCGGACGCACCGCCCGTCAGCTCGGAACGCGTTTCGAGCCATGCCCCGGGCTCGCAGGCCAGCAGGCCCAGGATGCTTCCCAGGTGGCGTAGCTCGGCCGCGAGCGCCTCGGCCTTCGCGCCCTCGCCCGCGGACTTCGCGACATTGAGGTCGCGCGCGAGCGACTGCATCGCGGCGAGCGCTTCGGGCGTATTGAAATCGTCGTCCATCGCCTCGGCAAAGCGCCGCGAGGCACCAGCAGAAAAAGGGGACGCAAGAGGGGACGCACCCCTTTTCTTAAGGGGTGCGTCCCCTCTTGCGTCCCCTTTGACGTCGCGGAGCGCGAGGTACAGGCGCTGCAGCGCGGCATCCGCCTGCCTCAGGTTGTCTTCCGCGTAATTGACCGGCCCGCGGTAATGGCTCGACACCAGGAACATGCGCAGCACCTCCGGCCGCAGCCGCGGCAGCACCTCGCGCACGGTGAAGAAGTTGCCGAGCGACTTCGACATCTTCTCCTCGTTGATGCGCACGAAGCCGTTGTGCATCCAGACATTGGCGAAGCGGGAGTCGCAGGCGGCGCAGCTCTGCGCGATCTCGTTCTCGTGGTGCGGGAACATCAGGTCCATGCCGCCGCCGTGGATATCGAAGTGCTCGCCGAGCAGGGCGACCGCCATGGCCGAGCACTCGATGTGCCAGCCCGGGCGCCCCGCGCCCCACGGTGAGTCCCAGGCGGGTTCGCCGGGCTTGGCGCGCTTCCACAGCACGAAATCAAGCGGATCGCGCTTGGCCTCGTCGACGTCGACGCGGGCGCCGGCGCGCAGGTCGGCGAGCTTCTTGCCGGACAGCCGGCCGTACTTCTCGAACTTCGCGACCGCATAGAGCACGTCGCCGCTGGTCCCGACATACGCGAACCCGCGCTGCACCAGCGTCTCGATCATCCGCACGATCTCGCGGATGTAGGCGGTCGCGCGCGGCTCGTGATCGGGCTGCTCCAGGCCGAGGGCGGCAAAGTCCTCGTGCATTGCCCGGATGAACCGGTCGGTCAGCGCCTCGAACGCCTCGCCGCGCTCGCGCGCGCGCTGGATGATCTTGTCGTCGATGTCGGTGATGTTGCGGACGTAGGTAACCGCGAAGCCGCTCGCGCGCAGCCAGCGACGGACGACGTCAAAGGCGATCTGCGAACGCGCGTGCCCGACGTGGATGTAGTCGTACACGGTGATGCCGCAGACGTACATTTTCACGTGCGGAGGATCGATCGGCTGGAATGGCTCCTTGCGTCCGGTCAGCGAATTGTGGATCCGCAGCATCGGGGCTCAGTCCTGGCGCATCCGCGCCGCGTTCGTCAGGCGCGCCCGCACCAGTGCCTCCGGAATGGCCGGCAGCAGCGCCGCGAGCTCGGGCCCGTCATGCCGGCCCGTCAGCGCGAGGCGCAACGGCATGAAGAGCCCGGCGCCCTTGCGGCCGGTGCGCGTCTTCATCTCGCGCGCGAGCCGCCCGAGGTCGCCGCCGGTCTCGGCGTAGGCGGCCAGGGCGGCGAGGAAGAATTCGGAGCCCGCCTCGGCGACCACGCCCTGTTCCGCCGCCTCGAGCGCCGGCAAGTCGCCGCCGAGCACCGCGAGCCAGCCGCTCGCATCCTCCGGCAGCAGCAGGTTGCCCTGCAGCAGGCCCGCGATGCCCTCACGCCGGGCCGGCGGCCAATCGCCGGGGAACACGCCGGAGAGCCAGTCGGCGGCCTGCGGTGGAGTCAGCCGGCGGACGGCTTCGCGCTGCCAGTGATTGAGCTGCACGGTGTCGAAGTGCGCCGGTGCGCGCCCCAGGTGGTCGGCGCGGAAATGCCGTGCAAGCTCCGACGGCTCGACCCAGTCGTCCGGCGCGCCGTGATGCCCGAGCCGCAGCAGGTAATTGCCGACGGCCGATGCCAGGTAACCCTGGCGCCGTAACTGCGCGACCGTGATGCTGCCGCGGCGCTTCGACTGCGGCGCGCCAGACGCGTCCAGCAGCAGCGGCAGGTGCCCGTAGCGCGGCGTGCGCAGGCCGAGCGAGCGCAGCAACAGCAGCTGGCGCGGCGTGTTGCTCAGGTGATCGTCGCCGCGCAGCACGTGCGTGATGCCCATCAGCGCGTCGTCCACCGCATTGCAGAAAAAGAACACGGCGCCGCCGTCGGCGCGGCGCACCAGGAAATCGCCGAGGCTTGCCGCCTGGACGGTCTGCGGTCCGCGCACCAGGTCGTCGAACTGCAGCACCTCGTTCTCCGGCACCGCGAAACGCAGGGCGGGAACGCGGCCGGCTTCAGCCCGCGCGCGGCGCGAAGCGAAGTCGAGCCCGCGGCAGGTGCCGGAGTACCGCGGCGGCTGGCCGGACGCCACCTGCGCCTTGCGCGCGACGTCGAGTTCCGACGACGTGCAGTAGCACGGATAGGTGCTGCCCTGTTCCTCGAGTCGCCGGTAAAGGCCCTCGTAGATCGCGGCACGTTCCGACTGCCGGTACGGCCCCTGCCCGTCATCGCGGTCGGGCCCGGCATCCCAGGACATGCCGAGCCACGCGAGGTCCTCCATCTGCCCCGCGACGTGCAGGTCGCTGTCGCGCGCGCGATCGGTGTCTTCGACGCGCAGGATGAAGCGCCCGCCGGCGCCTCGCGCCAGCAGGAAGCTGAACAGTGCCGTGCGGGCATTGCCGGGATGCAATGCGCCGGTCGGGCTCGGCGCAAACCGCGTGACGATCGCAGGTTCCATGGCCGCCACAGTCTAAGGTATCGGGCCGCGCGGCTCACGCGCCCGGTGCGCTAATATTCCTGCAGGAGACCACCATGCCGAATGCCGCCATTGCCCTCCTCCTGACGCTGCTGTCGCTCGCGGCCACCGCCCAGCCGGCAAGCTCCCTCGCGCCGCGGGTCCGCGTCGAGACCACGGAAGGCGACTTCGTGATGGAACTCGATGCGGTGCGCGCACCGCTCACGGCCGAGAACTTCCTGGGCTACGTGCGCGACGGCGCCTACGACGGCACGGTGTTCCATCGCGTGATCCCGAATTTCGTGGTCCAGGGCGGCGGCTTCGACGAGAAGCTCGCACAGCGCGCGCCGCGCGCGCCGATCCCGAACGAGAGCGGCAACGGCCTGTCGAACCGGCGCGGCACGGTCGGGCTCGCGCGCGAGGACAGCCCGCATTCCGGCTCGGCGCAGTTCTACTTCAACCTGGTGGACAACCTAGGCCTTGATCCGCTGCCGAGCCGCTGGGGTTACGCGGTCTTCGGGCGCGTGGTCGAGGGCATGGAGGTGATCGACCGCATCGCCCACCTGCCGACGGAAACCGTCAAGTCAATCGGCCCCGACGTGCCGGTTGCCCGCCCGCTGATCCGCCGCGCCTACGTGATCGAGAGCGCCGCGCCTGCCGCGGCACCACCGCCGCAACCCGAACCGGAATCGGCGGACCAGGCGCGGTGAGCAACTGGTTCGCGTCGGACCTGCACCTCGACCCCGCGACGCCCGAAATCGCCGCCCGTTTCCGGCAGTTCCTTGCCGGTCCGGCGCGCGACGCCCGTTCGCTCTACCTGCTCGGCGACCTGTTCGAGGCCTGGATCGGCGACGACGACCCGGAGCCGGCCCATCGCGAAGTGATCGCCGCCCTCGCCGCCCTCGCGGCCGGCGGCACGCTCGTATACGTCATGCGCGGCAACCGGGACTTCCTGATCGGCGAGCGCTTCTGCCGCGAGAGCGGCGCGCTGCTGCT
The DNA here is from genome assembly GCA_050179155.1 of Steroidobacteraceae bacterium. Classification (GTDB taxonomy): domain Bacteria; phylum Pseudomonadota; class Gammaproteobacteria; order Steroidobacterales; family Steroidobacteraceae; genus SCUD01. The sequence goes on along the minus strand of JBFXFJ010000002.1, from coordinate 125,851 downwards.
CGACGACCCGGCGATCGTCACGATCGCCGGCACCCGCGTGCTGCTGTCGCATGGCGACGGGCTGTGCGTGGACGATGCCAGCTACCAACGCCTGCGGGCGCTGGTGCAGGACGAGGGTGTGCGCCGCGGGTTCGCGCGCCTGCCGCTCCCGAGCCGGCGCCGGCTCGCCACCGAGGCCCGTGCCGGCAGCCGCGAGCACCTGACGACCGCACCCGGATATATCACCGATGTCAGCCAGGCCGCGGTCGAGGCCCTGATGCGTTCCGCCGGCGTCGACCTGATGATCCACGGCCACACGCACCGGCCCGGCGTGCATCGCTTCCGCTCGGACGGCATCGAGCGCACCCGCATCGTGCTCGGCGACTGGCACGCAACGTCCACGGTGCTGCAATGGGATGACGCGGGCTGGCGGCTCGAGGCCTGTCCCGGCTGAGGCGGCTCAACGTTCGATTTCGTCGCGTTCCAGTTCGCGCGCCGCGTCCAGGAGCTGCTCCGCGCTGCCGTAGCGCCGTTGCGGATCCTTGGCGATGCAGTTGTAGAGCAGGCCCTCGAAGCGCTTCAGCTCCGCTTTCAGCTCGGGCAGCGGCGCGTGCGCATGCTTGTAGATGATCTGCATCGGCGTGCCCGCGACATAGGGCTTGCGCCGCATCAGCATCTCGAAATAGATGATGCCGAGGCTGTAGATGTCGCTGCGCGCGTCGGTGTCCCTGCCGTGGCCCTGCTCCGGGCTCATGTAGTAGGGCGTGCCGAAGATCTCGCCGGCATTGGTGAGGGACGCGTCGAACTGGATGTGCTTGGACAGGCCGTAGTCGATCAGCGCGACCGACGCCTCGTCGCGCAGCATGACGTTGCCCGGCTTCAGGTCGCGGTGCAGGACCCCGGCGCGGTGCAGCACCACCAGCGCCTCCGCCATCTGCCGCAGGAACGTCAGCGCCCGCAGCGGCGGGATGCCGCTCTTGATGTGGCCGCGCAGGTCGCCCAGCGGGAAGTACTCCATGGCGATGAAGGCGTGGTCGTCGGCGACCCCGAAATCGTAGACCCGCGCGACGTTCGGGTGCTCGATCGCGGCGGCGATCTGGTACTCGCGCAGGAAGCGGTCGAAGGTCTTGGCGCCGCTGCCGTCGTCGGGCGGCTGGTGCAGCACCTTGAGCGCGACCTGCTTGCCGGTCCGCTCGCTCTCCGCGAGGTATACGCTCGACGCCTGGTTCTCGGCAAGCGCGCTGACGTAGCGGTATCCGCGGATCGACACGTCGCCGAAGCGGGTAGCGCGCGAGAACTCCTCGACTCGCGCGGAGGGCCGCGACGGCGCGCCGCTGCGCGCCTGGGCGGCGCGCAGCGCGTCGATCAGGCCGACATGGTCGATCTTGCGGCCCGACAGCGTGACGCGGGCGCCGGCCGCAACCGCCGCCTCCTCCGCCTCCGCGGTCGGATCGGACAACAGGTAGATGATCGGCGGAAAGCCGTTGCGGCGGCTCAGGTCGCGCAGCCGCGAGAGTCCGTCCCCGGTGCCCGGCGTGTCCCCCAGCAGTACCGCGTCGTACGCGCTGCCGGAGAAATCCAGCGGCAGCGGGCCGCGCGCCGCGGGATCGTATTCGGCAATGGATGGCGAGTCGAAACCGGTCGCAACGTGATGGGCCAGCAACCGCCGGAAATCGTTCTGGTCGCCGATGATCAGAACACGGACGCTCATCGCGGCATTCTACATGGCCGGGCCTGAGTCCGGCGGCAGGCGCAGCCCGAGCACGACGTCGCCGACATTGGTGCCCGTGGCGCCGGTGTAGACGAGATCGCCGGCTGCTTCGAGCGGCGGGCTGCTGTCGGCAGCGGCCAGGCAACGGGCGACATCGAAGCCGGCGTCGAGCGCGCGCTCCGCGGTCGCGCCGTCGACGATGGCGCCCGCATCCTCGCTGGCGCCATCGCGCCCGTCGGTGCCCGCCGCCAGCACGACCAACTCCGGATGGCCCGCGATGCACTGCGCGGCGGCAAGCGCAAGATGCTGGCAGCGCCCGCCGCGTCCCGGCTGGGCGGGCAGGCGCACGACTGCCTCGCCGCCCCAGACCAGCAGGTCGGCCTCGCCGATCGCGAGCTCATGGCAGAAGTGTCGTGCGGCGGCCTCGGCTTCGCCGCTGAGGCGATCCGCGATCCGGTGCACTGAGAGCCCCCGCGCGCGCGCCGCACGCTCGATCGCGTCCAGCGCGTCGTCGAGGCTGCCGACCAGCGTCAGCCGGCAACCGGGCGCGGCGAGCAGGCCGCTGCCGATCACCGCGGGATCGTCGCGCGGCACGTCCGAGATCGCGAGCCCTTCGACGCTCGAGCCCGCGAACAGCCCCGGCAGCCCCCCGCCCTTGACCTGCGACAGCTCGCGGCGCCGGGCATTCAGGCTCTCGATGTCCAGGCCCTGCGCCGTCGCCTCCGTGTAGAGGCTTTGCAGGTCCGCAAGCGACACGCCGGGCGCGGGAATCTCAAGGAGCGCCGAGGCGCCCCCCGACACCATCAGCAGGACCCGGCTGCCCGGCGGCGTCGCAGCAGCGAATGCGAGCAGCGCCCGGCCGGCGGCGAGGCTGCGCTCGTCCGGCAGCGGATGGCCGGCCTCGAGGCACTGCAGGCCCGGCCGGCCGGCGAGTTCACCCGCGATGCTGCCGTCCGCGCCCACGACCAGGCCGCGTTGCAGCCGTTCGCCGAGGGCGTCGACTGCGCCCAGCATCATCGAGGCCGCTGCCTTGCCGATTGCCACCGCGCTGACCGGATCCCGTCCCGGGTCTGCCGCCAGCGCCGCGCGGACGCGGCGGCGCCCTTCGACGGCCGCCAGCGCCGCGCGGTACAAGTCCAGCAGCAGGCGCCGCCGCGGATCCGCCGCTCCTGCGGCCATGGCGGCAGGTCAGACGGCGCGGGCGGTGCGGCCGCCCGGAAGATCCAGCATGCGCTGGGCGCGCGCGCCGTCCGAGCGGTCGTGTTCGAGGCGCGCGAGGAACTGCGCGGTGACGTCGGCGGTCACGTAATGGCCGGAGAAGCACGAGGTGTCGAACTCGGTGATGCGCGCGTCGTCGTGCCGGCAGGCCGCGACCAGGTCGTCGAGATCCTGGTAGATCAGCCAGTCGGCGCCGATGAACGCCGCGATGTCCTCCTCGCTGCGGCCGGAGGCCACCAGTTCGGCGGCGACCGCCATGTCGATGCCATAGACGTTCGGATAGCGCACCGGCGGCGCGGCCGACGCGAAGTAGACCTTGCGCGCGCCGGCCTCGCGCGCAAGTTCGATGATCTGCGCCGAAGTCGTGCCGCGCACGATCGAATCGTCCACCAGCAGCACGTTGCGGCCCCGAAACTCGAGATCGATCGCATTGAGCTTGCCGCGCACCGACTTCTGCCGCTGTTCCTGGCCGGGCATGATGAAAGTCCGGCCGATGTAGCGGTTCTTGACGAAGCCTTCGCGGTACTTGATGCCGAGCGCGAGCGCGAGCTGCAGGGCGCTGGTGCGGCTGGTGTCGGGAATCGGGATCACGACGTCGATGTCGTGGCCGGGCCGCAGGCGGGCGATCTTGTCCGCGAGCCGCTCGCCCATGCGCATGCGCGCCTTGTGCACCGAGATGTTGTCGATGATCGAATCCGGCCGCGCGAAATAGACGTACTCGAAGATGCAGGGCGTGTGCTTTTCCGCGGTCGCGCACTGCGCCGCGTGCATGTGGCCCTGCATGTCGATGTAGATGGCCTCCCCCGGGCGGACGTCGCGCACCAGGCTGAAGCCCTGCATGTCGAATGCCACGCTCTCGGATGCGAGCATCCATTCCGGCCCGCGCGGCGTATCGCGGCGGCCGAGCGCGAGCGGCCGGATGCCGTGCGGGTCGCGGAATCCGACTACGCCATGGCCGACGATCAGCGCGACCACCGCATAGCCGCCGCGGCAGCGCCGGAATACCGATTCGAGCGCCCGGAACACGTCGGCGGCCGACGGCCGTGAGGTGTTCGAGCGCTGCAGTTCGCTCGCGAAGACGTTCAGCAGCACTTCGGAATCCGAGCGCGTGTTCAGGTGTCGCCGGTCCTCGGCGATCATCGTATGCGACAGTTCGTCGGCATTCGTCAGGTTGCCGTTGTGGCCGAGCCCGATGCCGAACGGCGCGTTGACGTAGAAGGGCTGCGCCTCGTCGGCGCCGTCGCAGCCCGCCGTTGGATAGCGGACATGGCCGATGCCGGCGTTGCCCGCGAGCTGGCGCATGTCGCGCTCGCGGAACACGTCGCGTACCAGTCCCGTGTCCTTGCGCACGAACAGCGCATTCTCGTCCATCGTCATGATGCCCGCGGCATCCTGGCCGCGGTGCTGCAGCACCGTCAGGGCGTCATAGATCCGCTGGTTGACCGCGGACGTGCCGACGATGCCGACGATGCCGCACATCAGGTCAGCTACCGACCTTTTCCGCCGCCTTCTCGTACAGCTCTTCGGCCGCCGGCTGCGCATAGTCCTCGAGCCAGTTGGCGATGGCCTCCGCCACCGGCATCGACCGGGTCTTGTCCCACCACGGCTCGAGGTCGAGGTTGACCGCGCGGCCGCCGATCACCAGCAGCCCGATCACGACTGCGCCGCGCATCAGGCCGAACAGCGCGCCCAGCAGCCGGTCGGTCACCGCCATTCCGGCCGCGCGGCGCAGGAAATACGCGGTAACGCCGCCAACGACGGCGCCGACCAGCAACACCAGGAACAGCACGATGGCGCGGCCCGCCCATTCGCGCACGCCGGGCTCGGCGAGTGCGCCACCCAGCAGGGGATTGACGAGGTACGCGTAGTGCCAGGCGACCCAGAGGCCGACCAGCCAGGACAGCAGCGCGATGGCCTCGCGGATGAAGCCGCGTACGTATCCGAGAACGCCAGAAGCCAGCAGGATGATCGCGAACAGGTGATCGGCGCCGCTCATCGGTCCGTTGCTCCCGTCAAGGCGTGCGGCATTCTAGCCGATCAGGGATGCGCCGCGACGACCGGCTGGAATCCGTCCTTGCGCAAGCGCTCGGCAATCGCGACCGCTCGCTCGCGATCCTGCTCCGGCCCGACCCGCACGCGGTACAGGACCTTGCCGGTGGCGCGGTATTCGAGCACGAACGCCGCGTAACCGCGCTTGCGCAGGTCCGCCACCAGTCCATCGGCCTTCTCGCGGGTCGAAAATGCGCCGAGCTGGATGGCCCAGGCCGGCGTTTCGACTGCGCTGCCCGCGGCCGGCGGCGATTGCGACGGCCGCGCCGCGACCACGGGAGCCGGCGACGGCGCGGCGGTCGATTCGCCGCTGCCCGCGGGCTTTGCGGTTGCCTGCGCCGGCGGCTGGCCGGGCGGCGGGGGCGCGGCCTGTGCGGCAGCAGGCTCCGGCACGAGGAGCTCGTCCTGAGCCGGTGGATCCGAATCGTCGAGCAGCACTTCGACGCTGCGGTTGACCGGCGCGCCGGTTGCTTCAGGCGCGCGCTCGGGGCCCTTCAGCACGGCGGGCACCAGCAGGACGACGATGGCGACCAGCACCAGGGCGCCGACCAGCCGTTCACGCACGCGGACTTCCATTGCGGACGAATTGTAGCCTGCGCCAGTGTCGCGCGATGGCCTTACGCCGTGGTGCCGAGGATGCCGAGCGCCGGGCCCACGGTCAGGAACGAGCCGAACACCAGCACCCGGTCGCCCGGAGCCGCCAGCACGCGGGCTTCGCGCAGGCCCGCGACCACGCTGTCGGTGGCCGTCACGCGCGCGCCGCCCGCGGCGGCGATGCGCCGCGCCAGCTCGGCGGATGGCAGCGCGCGCGGCCCTTCGAGACCGGCGGCAATCCACTGCCCCACCTGGCCCGCCAGTATCCGGACGATGGCATCGATGTCCTTGTCGCCGAGGATGCCGCACACGGCAATGGTGCGGCCCCGGTGCGGCCGCGCCGCAAGGGCGGCGGAGAGCGCGCGCGCGGCATCCGGGTTGTGGGCCACGTCGAGGATCCACTCCGGATCGCCCGCGACGACCTGGAACCGGCCCGGCAGGCGGACCGCCTGCAGGCCCGCGCGCACCGCTTCGTCCGGCACCAGCACGGCAGGCTCGGCCGCTTCCAGCACCGCGAGCGCGGTCGCCGCGTTGCCGAGTTGCATGCTGCCCTCGAGCGCGGGCAATGGCAGTTCGCGGCGCCGCGATCCGAAGCCGACGTAATCCCAGCCGTCCGCGCGCTCGACGAAATCGAAGTCAACGCCCAGGCGGCGCAGGCGGGCGCCGCAGTCGGCCGCGCCCTTCAGCACGCTTTGCGGGATGCCACGCGAACCGAAGATCGCCGGCCGGCCGGCGCGGAAGATGCCCGCCTTCTCGACGCCGATCTGCTCGACCGTCGCGCCGAGCCATTCGCAATGGTCGAGCCCCACCGAGACCACCGCGGCGACGTCGGCATCCGGCAGGTTGACGGCGTCCAGCCGCCCGCCCATGCCGACCTCCAGCACCGCAACGTCCACGCGTTCGTGCGCGAACACGACGAAGGCCGCCAGCGTGTTCCATTCGAAGAAAGTCAGCGAGGTCTCGCCGCGCGCCGCCTCGATCCGCTCGAATGCCGAGAGCAGCGCCGCGTCGCTGACGTCCCGGCCGCGCACGCGGATGCGCTCGTTGTAGCGGACCAGGTGCGGCGACGTGAAGAGTCCGGTGTCATAGCCGGCCGACCGGAGCATCGCATCCAGGTAGGCGCAGACCGAGCCCTTGCCATTGGTACCGCCGACCGTCAGCACCGTCGCTGCGCGCGCCGGCTGCAGCCGGCGCCACACCGCGCCGACCCGCTCGAGCCCGGGGTCCACGGCAATGGGGTGCGCGACCTCCTGCCAGGCCAGCCATTCCGCGACCGTGTCGAAGCGCACGCGACCTGTCTAACCGGAGCCGGAGGCCGCCGGCCGGCGCAGCAGCATGCGCAGCAGTGCCGCGATCCGGTCGCGCAGGTCGCGCCGGTCGAGGATCATGTCGATGGCGCCGTGGTCGAGCAGGAATTCGCTGCGCTGGAAGCCCTCCGGCAGCGTTTCGCGCACCGTCTGCTGGATCACGCGCGGGCCCGCGAAACCGATCAGGGCCTTCGGTTCTGCGATGTTGATGTCGCCCAGCATCGCCAGGCTTGCGGAGACGCCGCCGGTGGTCGGGTCGGTCTGTACCGAGATGAACGGCAGGCGCGCGGCGGCGAGCGCGGCGAGCGCGGCGCTGGTCTTGGCCATCTGCATCAGCGACAGGAGCCCCTCCTGCATGCGCGCGCCGCCGCTGGCCGAGAAGCAGACCAGCGGCATGCGGTGCGCGATCGCATGCTCGACGCCGCGCACGAAGCGCTCGCCGACGACCGAGCCCATCGAACCGCCCATGAACGCGAACTCGAAGGCCGCGGCCACGACTTCGATGCCGTCCAGGGTCCCGGCCATCACCACCAGTGCATCCCGCTCACCGACGTTCTTCTGGGCGGCCGCGAGGCGGTCGCGATAGCGCTTGGAATCGCGGAACCGCAGCGGGTCCTCGGGCAGCACCTCGGCGCCGATCTCGACGGTCGCGTCGGGATCGAGGAACTGGGTCAGCCGCTCACGGGCGCCGATGCGCATGTGATGCGCGCACTTGGGGCAGACCTGCAGGTTGCGCTCGATCTCCGGCCGGTACAGCACGGAATCGCAGGCCGGGCACTTCATCCACAGGCCTTCGGGCACCGAGCGCGTGCGCCGTTCGGTCTTGATCCGCGACGGTATGATCTTTTCGAACCAGGTCATCGCCGGGAAACCCCTGCCTCAGGCGCCAGCGATCATAGCCCATGGCCGGGTCGGGACGAGTTCGGGGATCTGCAGGGAGGGCGGATAGCGCACGCGCCACAGGTACAGGCCGCTGGCCGGCGCGGTGATGCCCGCCCGCGTGCGGTCGCGCGCCGCAAGGGTCTCCGCCACCCAGGACGGGGGCCGCTCGCCGGCGCCGACCTGCAGCAGGGTGCCGGCGATGTTGCGCACCATGTGCTGCAGGAAGGCATTGGCACTGACTTCGATCGTGGTCAACGCCCCCGCGCACGTGACGCTGATCGAGTCGATGTGGCGCATGGCCGTCGGCGACTGGCACTCGGCCGAGCGGAACGACGTGAAGTCATGCTCGCCAACCAGCGCCTGTGCGGCCTCGTGCATCGCCGTCACCTGCAGTTCCGCGCGCACCCAGCAGACCCGGTCGCGCAGGAGCGCCGGGCGCGTGGCGCGCCGGAGGATCACGTAGCTGTAGCTGCGCGCGAGCGCCGTGTGGCGGGCGTTGAAGCTTCGATCCACTTCCATCGCCCAGTTCACGGCGATGTCGGCCGGCAGGTGCGTGTTCGCCCCCAGCACCCAGCCCCGGACCGGCCGGTCGGCCGTGGTATCGAAATGGGCGACCTGGCCGACGGCGTGCACGCCGGCATCGGTGCGGCCGGAAGCGGTCGCGGCGACCGGGTGGTCGGCGACCGCGGAAAGCGCCTGCTGCAGGGAATCCTGGATGGTCGGCAGCCCGGCCTGCGACTGCCAGCCGGCATAGCGGGTGCCGTCGTACTCGAAGCCGACGGCCAGTCGTCGCGAAGGGCCGCTCACGCTCCCGGCAGGGAATCGATCAGGCGGCGCGCTTCCTGCTTCTGCGAGGCGCTGCCTTCCGCGAGCACCTCCTGCAGGATGTTGCGGGCGCCGTCAGGGTCGCCCATGTCCATGTAGGCGCGCGCAAGGTCGAGCTTGGTGCCGACCTCGCTCATCGTCACCGGTTCGAGGTCGGACAGCTGCGGCAACTGCTCGGTCACCATGCGGTTCTGCGCGGTCGGTGAATCGTCCGCGTCGGTGGCGCCGCCGAGGTCGAAGTCCACATCGGCGGGATCGAGCTTCGGCAACATCGAGGTCGTGCTCGTGCCGCTGGCCGGCATCAGGGCCGTTGCCTCGTCCTCGAGCGTCATCACCTGCGTGCTGTCCTCGCGCCGCGCGATCTGCGTCGCCTCGTCGCCGTTCCCGGCCGCAATCGCGGTCGCATCGTCGGCATCCGGCAGACCGCTGAGATCGCCGACATCGAGCCCGAGGTCGTCGATCGCCATCTCGGCCGTCACGTCGGTCGCCGGGCCGGCTGCCTTCTGGCCCCCGCGCAGACGCAACGTCGGCGTCTCCACGGTCGGCGTTTCCGAAGACGGCAATTCGAGCGTCGGCATCTCGACCGTACCGGGACCCTCGCGATTGACGATCTTCTGCGTCGTGGTCGGCGACAGCGGCACGTCGTCGAGGTTGAACTCGATTGCCGTGTTTTCGCCGGTCGCGTCGGTGCTGTCCGAAATGGCCGCGACCTTGCCGAGGTCGAGGTCCAGCCCCTCGTCGCCTTCCGGCGCCGACAGCAGGTCGATGTCGACCAGGTTGTCGCCGCCCTCGAGCGAGAGGTCGACGCCGGCATCCCGCACGCCGCCCGCGAACATCGGTTCGTCGGGCGCCAGCTGCCGGCCCATGATCACGATACGGTCCCAGTCGCCGCCCGGGCCGAGCGTCTTGCGCAGGTCGCGCGCGACGCTCAGGAACTGCGGCGTGTCGCCGGCCACGAAGTGAATCTCGGCCAGTTTCAGTTTCAGGTCGTTGCGGTCCGGGGAATGCTGCAGCGCCATCCGCACCAGGTCCACCGCCTGGTCGTACAGGCCATAGGCCATGTGGAAGTCCGCTTCCGCGAGCGGGTCGGCCTGGTCGAGATCGAGCGCCGCCTCGGCGCTGATCGTCTCTTCGTGGCCGACGCTCGGCCGCGGGGCTTCCGCCTTCGGGCGGGCGACCGGACGCTCCTCGACGAGGAAGTTGTCCGACTCCTCGAGCGTTGCCGGCCGTTCCAGTTCGGCCGTCTCGTCGCCGGTCGCGAGCGCGCGCAGGCGCATGGTCTCGCTCGGCACCGGCGCCGTCGCCGGCAGCTCGAAGCCCTTCAGCGCCACATCGACGTCCGCCTCGCGGCGGCGGCGCATGGCGGAGTAGCCGAACAGGCCGGCCAGCAGGAGGCCGAGCGCCCCCAGCAGGAACATCCAGTTGTCGGTCAGGCGTTCGAGAATCGACTTTTCGTCCGCCGCAGGCGCGGGCTTCGCCTTCGCGCCCGGCGCAGGTTCGGCGGCCTCGGGCGGCGCCTCGGCGCGCGGCGTGTCGTCTTCCGGCGCCACGGCCGCTTCATCGGCGGGCGGTGTCGCTGCCTGATCGGCGGCGGCCTGGTCTGCAGCAGCCTGGGCAGCGGCCGCCTCGTCTGCGGCAGCCTTGTCGGCCGCAGCCTTCTCAGCGGCGGCCTTCTCGACTGCGGCGGATTCGGCCGCCCGCGTCCGCGCGAGGTCCTGCTGCAGCTTCGCGAGTTCCTGGTTCCGCAGTTCCAGCAGGCGGCGCTGTTCCGCGATGTCGCGCTCGAGCGATTCGATCTGCGACCGGACATTGCCGCTGCTCGCGGTCTCTGCCGTGCCGGCGTCGGCCGCGCCTTCCTGCGGGGTCACGAGGCGCAGGCGCCCGGCGTCCGCGCCGCCGCCCGCCGCGCGCCAGGCGGTCGTCTGGCGACGGACTTCGCTCGCCGCGTCCGCGGCGCCGATGTCGGCGATGTCGGCGGAACCCGGCACGCGCAGGATCGCGCCGGCGTGCATTTCATTGATGTTGCCGTTGAACGCTTCGGGGTTGGCGCGGAAGATCCCGATCATCAGCCGCTGGGCGGCCTGGGGATCGCCGCCGGCATGACTGCCCGCGATCTGGTACAGCGTGTCGCCGCGCTGGACGGTGTAGGTCGAGCCATCGGTGGCGGGCGCGGTCTCGGCAACCGGCGGCTGGGCGCTGGGCGCGGGCGCCGGCATGGAAGTGGGTGCCGCAATCGCAGCCGGCGCCGGACCTTCTCCGGCAGCGGCCATGACTGGCGGGTCGAGCAGAACGGTGTATTCGCGCAGCAGCCGACCACGCGACCAGTTGACGTCGACAAGGAACGAGACGAAGGGTTCGCTGATCGCTTCGCTGGAACGCACCAGCAGGACGCTGCGGCCGTCCTGGCCGCGGCCCACGCGGAACTCGATCGAATTGAGGTAGGCCGGCCGGTCGAGGCCGTAGCGCTGGAAGACTTCGGCGGAAGCGAGCTGGGCCTGCAGCGCGCCCACCTCATCGGGCGTCGCGGCAACCAGGTCGATTTCCGCCGACAGGGGCTCATTGAGCGCCGAGTTCAGGCGAATTTCGCCGAGGCCGAGGCCCATGACCGCCGACGGCGCCAGCAGCATCGCCGAAATAAGGACGCGCAATTTCCAACTCATCGTGACTCCCCAAGGCCGCGACGTCCGAGCGATCGTCGGCCGCGAGCTTGCGAAATGGGTGTGAAACCGATCACAAGTCCCTGATCCTTTGGACTATAGCTTACACGCCGCATTTACCAAAATCTTGCTTCGCGTCACGCAATCAGGGCCGGGCGACGCCCGCCCGGGGGAGCGCGCAATGCGTTGATTCCAAGGCATTCAGCGTGTGATGACGGGCGTCGGCGAGACCACGTCGGCGCACTGGGCCCGGTGCCGAAGGTAGTGGTCCATCAGCACCAGCAGCAGCATCGCCTCGACGATCGGCACCGCCCGCAGGCCCACGCAGGGATCGTGACGCCCGGTGGTCACGATCTCGGTGGCGGCACCGTCCACATCCACGGTCCGGCCGGGCACCTGGATGCTCGAGGTCGGCTTGAACGAGACGTGGACGATCACGTCCTGGCCGGAACTGATGCCGCCCAGGGTTCCGCCGGAGTGGTTGGAGGAAAAACCGCCAGGCTGCAGCTCGTCGCGGTGCTCCGAGCCGCGCTGCGCGGCGACCAGGACGCCGTCGCCGATCTCGACCGCCTTGGCCGCATTGATGCCCATCATCGCGAAGGCGATGTCCGCATCGAGGCGGTCGAACATCGGTTCGCCGAGCCCCGGCGGCACGCCGCTCGCGATCGCCGTGACCTTTGCGCCCGCGGAGTCGCCGTCCCTGCGCAACTGCCGGAGATAGTCTTCGAGCAGCGGCAGCTTCGCCGGATCGGCGCAGAAGAACGGGTTGCCGCGCGCGCCGGCGAGGTCCACGCAGTCGAGCCGGTGCGGCCCGGCCTGCGACAAATAGCCCGTCACCTCGAGACCGAGCTTTCCGCGCAGGTACTTGCGCGCGATCGCGCCGGCGGCGACGGTCGCGACCGTGATGCGCGCCGAGGAACGCCCTCCCCCGCGATAGTCGCGGAAACCGTACTTCTGCTGGTACGTGTAGTCCGCGTGGCCCGGGCGGAAGCGGTCCTTGATCTTCTCGTAGTCGCGCGAGCGCGCATCCACGTTGTCGATCACGAGCCCGATCGCCGCGCCGGTTGTGCGGCCCTCGAACACGCCGGACAGGATGCGGACCTGGTCAGGCTCCTTGCGCTGGCTCGTGTGGCGCGACGTGCCGGTGCGCCGCAACTCGAGGTCCTGCTGCAGGTCGGCTTCCGACAATTCCAGCCCCGGCGGACAGCCGTCGACGATCGCACCGAGCGCCGGGCCGTGGCTCTCCCCGAAAGTCGTGACACAGAACAGTCGGCCGATGGTATTGCCGGACATTGCCTTACCCTGGCAATTCGCAGGCGTGCAGCAGGAACACCCCGCCGCCGCCCCGCTCGAATTCGAGCCAGGTGAATGGCAGCCGTGGAAAGCGGCGCCGGACCGCCGCTGCGGTATCGCCGGCCTCGACCACCAGGATGCCGCCCGGCGTGAGGTGTTGCCGCGCTCCCCGGAGGATTCGCTCGATGATCGCGAGACCCTTGCGCGCGGCACGCAGGCCGATAGCCGGCTCGGCGCGATACTCCGGCGGCAGCGCGCGCATTTCGGCCGCGGAGACATAGGGTGGATTGCTCACGATGACATCGTAACGCCGGGCGCCCAGGCCGGCATACACATCGGCGCGGCACACCCGCACGCGGCGCCCGAGACGGTGGCGGCGGACATTGGCGCGGGCGACGGCGAGCGCCCGGGCCGAGATGTCCGTGGCATCGACCCGTGCTTTCGGCAGCGCATGGGCCGCGGCGATCGCGATGCATCCCGAGCCGGTGCCGATGTCGAGCACCCGGCGCACCTTCCGCGCATCGATCCATGGCTCGAAGCCGCGCTGGCACAACTCCGCGATCGGCGAGCGCGGCACCAGCACGTCCGGCGTCACGTGGATCTCGTGCCCCGCGAACCAGGTGACGCCGGTCAGGTAGGCCGAGGGAATGCGCTCATCGATACGGCGCCCGACCAGCATTTGCGCACGCGCGACGCCGCGCGCCGATACCGTGCGGGCGTAGCTCGCGGGTACGGAGGAATGGGCGAGTCCCAGTGCGTGAAAAACGAGCGCCGCCGCGTCGTCGCGCGCATTGCCGGTGCCATGGCCGTAATGCAGCCTGGCGCGCTTAAGCCTCCGCGTAGCCTGGTCGAGCAGCTCGCCGACATTGCGGGGCGGGCCGGCGCCGCTGCGTTCCCTTCGCTTCATCGGCGGAAGTCTAACCGGCGCCCTGCGATTCGCCGAGGACGATGTGGGATAATTCGCGGCACTGATGAACCGTGCAACCCTTGCCGCCGTGGCCGTGGCCGGCGCCCTCGCCGGCGTCGCGACGGCCTATTTCCTGACGCGCACCGAGCCGGCCCCGCCAGTGCTCGAGCGGGCGACACTGTTCGAGGCGCCGCGGCCGCTGCCTGCCATTGCGCTGCAGGACCAGTCGGAACGGACCTTCGATCTGGGGCGGATGCGCGGCCACTGGACCCTGCTGTTCTTCGGCTTCACGAATTGCCCCGACGTCTGCCCGACGACGCTCGCGACGCTCGCCGAGGTGCGGCGCCAGCTCGCGGACCTGCCGCCCGACGAGCTACCCGAGGTCGTGCTGGCGACGGTCGACCCGGTGCGCGACACGCCGGCAGCGCTTGCGCGCTACGTGGCGCACTTCGATCCGTCGTTCACCGGTATCACCGGCAGCCGGGAGTCGATCGAGGCGTTCACGCGCGATCTCGGCGTCGTCGTCATGATCGGCGAGCCCGCCGCCGATGGCAGCTACACCGTGGATCATTCCGCGGCCGTCTTCCTGGTCGATCCGACCGCAGCATTCACGGCGCTCTTCAGCGCGCCGCACGATGCGGCGACCATCGCGCGTGACTATCGCCGCATCGTCTCGGCGCGGCCGCAGTAAGGTCGCGGCATGAGCCGGTTTGCCGATCGCGCCTTCATCGGACTGCAGTACCTGCTGCCGCAGCATTTCCTGACCGGCGTCATCCGCTGGGTGGCGCACAGCCGCGTCGGCTTCGTCAGAACGGCGCTGATCCGCAGTTTCCTGCGCCACTACCCCGTCGACCTGTCGGAAGCGGCGCGCAGCGAAGTCGCCGATTACGCGAGCTTCAATGATTTCTTCACGCGCCGCCTGCGCGCGGGCGCACGGTCGCACGACCCGGATCCGCGCGCGGCGCTCTGCCCGGTAGATGGCCTGGTCATGCAGGCTGGCGTGATCGAGGGCGACACGCTGCTGCAGGCGAAGGGCCTGCATTACTCGGCCGCCGCGCTGCTGGGCGGCGATGCGGCGCTCGCTGCGGAATTCGCGGGCGGCGCTTTCGCGACCCTCTACCTGGCGCCGCACGATTACCACCGCATCCACATGCCGCTCGCCGGCACGCTGCGCGTGGCGCGGTTCGTGCCGGGCGACCTGTTCAGCGTCAATGCGGCGACGGCGGAAGCCGTCCCCGGGCTCTTCACGCGCAACGAGCGCATTGCCTGCGTCTTCGACACGCCGGCCGGCCCGATGGCCGTCGTCCTGGTCGGCGCACTGTTTGTCGGCAGCATGAGCCTCGCATGGGCGGGCCAGATCCGCGCGCAGCGTCGCGGGCCCCACGACCTTCCGGTCCACGATCCGATCATCGCGCTCGACCGCGGTGCCGAGCTCGGCTGGTTCAACATGGGCTCGACGGTCATCGTGATGTTCCCGCGCCAGGGGCCCGTGCTGGTCGAGGGCTGCCGGCCGGGACGCGCCGTCCGGGTCGGCGAGCGCCTCGCGCTGTCGCCATGAATGAAGCGGATTGGGCGCCGGGCGCCGGCATCGGGATCATCCGGCAGCGCGCGGCGATGCTCGGCCGGATCCGCGGATATTTTTCCGGCGAGAATGTGCTCGAGGTGCAGACGCCCCTGCTCTCGGAGGCCGCCGTGAGCGATCCGCAGATCGAGTCGATCGCGGCGCAGCCGGCCGCGGGGCCGCGCCGCTTCCTGCAGACCTCGCCTGAATACGCGATGAAGCGGCTGCTGGCCGCCGGCATCGGCGACTGCTACCAGATCTGCCCGGTGTTTCGCGATGGCGAGTCGGGCCGCCTGCACAACCCCGAGTTCACGATGATCGAGTGGTATCGCCTCGGCTTCGACGTCGGGCGGCTGCAGCAGGACGTCGAGCGGCTGCTCGGCGCCGCCTGCCAGGGCATCCGCGACTTCGCGCCGGCCCGCCACCTGACCTATCGCGAGGTGATCGCCGGCGCCTGCGGCATCGATTGCCGCGTGGCCGGCATCGCACAGATCCGGTCGGTGCTGGCCGAGCGCGGCGTGCTGCCGGCGGGCACCGCGGACTGGGACCGCGACGCCTGGCTGGATCTCCTGATGGGCGCGGTGGTCGGCCCCGGGCTCGGCCACGATGCGCCGGTTTTCGTCCGGGACTACCCCGCATCGCAGGCCGCGCTCGCGCGTCTCGGCACGGACGCCGACGGGCATCGGGTCGCGGAACGCTTCGAGCTCTACGTGGACGGCGTCGAACTCGCCAACGGCTTTCACGAACTGCTCGATGCGCTGGAACAGCAGCGGCGGTTCGAGCAGGATCTGCAACAGCGCCGGGCGCGCGGCCAGCCGGTGAATCCGCTGGACCGGCGGCTGCTCGCGGCGCTCGCGCGGGGCCTGCCGGATTGCGCGGGCGTTGCGCTGGGCTTCGACCGCCTCGTCATGGTTGCGCTCGGCCTGCCGTCGCTCGCGGCGGCCATGTGTTTTTCAGCCGACCGGGCCTGAGGGAGGCACGATGGATCGTCCCGCTGGCGACACTTCAGACCTGCTGCAGCAGGCCGCCGGCCTGTTTGCCGGCGAGCGCGACCCCTGGGCGAATGCGGCGAACACCGCTGCCCTCGTTTACGAATTGCTGCCCCGCCTCAACTGGGCCGGCTTCTACTTCCTGCGCGGCGGCGAACTGGTGGTCGGGCCATTCCAGGGCCGGGCAGCCTGCGTGCGCATTCCGCTCGGCCATGGGGTCTGCGGCACGGCGGCGAAGTCGCTCAGGACCGTGATCGTCGCCGACGTCCACGCATTTCCCGGCCACATTGCCTGCGACACAGCCTCCAACTCGGAAATCGTCGTGCCCTTGCTGTCAGGCGGGACGCTGATCGGGGTACTCGACCTCGACAGCCCGGATTACGGGCGCTTCGGCCCCGATGAGGCGGCCCTGCTCGAGGCGCTGGCGGGGGCGCTGGTCGCCGCCTGCGACTGGCGGCTCGCCGGCATCGACGGGTTTTGATGTTTCTAGAGGGGTCGCATCCTTTTGAAAAGGGGTCGCATCCCTTCAGCGAAATTTTCTCCGGGAATTGCGAGCCGGCGCTGTGCTGAAGGGATGCGACCCCTTTATTTCACACGCGCGATGTAGGCGGCGCTGCGCGTATCGACGCGGATGATTTCGCCCTGATTGACGAACAGCGGCACCTTCACGGTGGCGCCGGTCTCGAGCTTCGCGACCTTGGTCCCTCCGGTCACGGTGTCGCCACGCGCGCCCGGATCCGTCTCGACGATCTTCAGCTCGACATGCGGTGGCGGCGTCACGGTCAGGGGCTGGCCGTTCCACAGCGTCACGATGCAGACCGTGCCGTCCTTGAGCCACTGCGCCGCGTCGCCGACCGCGGTTTCGCCCGCCGCGAACTGCTCGAAGGATTCCGGCTGCATGAAGTGCCAGAACTGGCCGTCCGCGTACAGGAACTGCATGTCCATGTCGACCACGTCGGCGGCCTCGAGGCTGTCGCCGGACTTGAAGGTACGCTCGATCACGCGGCCCGTGCGCAGGTTGCGGATGCGCACGCGGTTGAAAGCCTGGCCCTTGCCCGGCTTCACGAACTCGTTCTCGACGATCGAGCAGGGATCGTTGTCGAGCATGACCTTCACGCCCGACCGGAAATCGTTGGTGCTGATGCTGGACATGGATATCGGTGCCGGGACCCGGTCGGCCGGGTGTGGGTAGTGGAAAAGGCCGCGTATCATAGCCGCTGGCCGCTGAAGCGGCCACCCGGGGCCCGGAGCATGACGCGGGTCGCGAAATGGACGGTTTTCCCGGTGCTACTATCCCCGGCATCCAACGCTGGCCTGCAGCCCCCCGGAGCCGGATTTTGAAGCAAACCGCCGCCGTCCCGATGATTGCCCTGACCCGCAGTCAGGACAATGTCGAGGCCATCAACAAGGCGCTGCGCAACGCCGGCCACCCGGTCCACGTGACCTGGCTGCCGGATGCCCGTGATCTCGGCGATGCACTGACCCAGGCGTCCGCCGAGATGCTGATGCTGTTCGCCGACGAGGGCATCGTCGACCTGTCGAGCGCCATGGATTTCCGCGCGCGCTTCGCGCCCGACGTGCCGGTCCTGATCGTGCGCGAAAAGCTCGACGAGGATGCCATTGCGCAGGCGCTCGCGCTCGGCGCGCAGGATGCGGTCACGCTCACGAACATCCCGCGGCTGCAGCTGGTCGTGGGCCGCGAGCTGCGCACTTACCGCCTCGACCGCGCGCTCTCGACGACGCTCGCCTCCGCCCGCGAATACAAGAAGCAGCTGCAGCACATCGTCGAGGGCTCGACCGATGCGATCGCGCAGGTGCAGGAAGGCATCATCGTCGACGCGAATCCCGCGTGGCTCGCGCTGTTCGGTTATTCGACGCCGGAGGAAGTCGTCGGCACCCCGCTGATGGACGCCTTCGATCCCGACGACCACGCGGCCATCAAGGGCGCGCTGGTCGCGTGCATGCAGGGCAAGTGGTCCGGCCACACGCTGCACGCCTCGGCGCTGGTGGTCAGTGGCCACACGCCGTCGCTCGAGTTCCAGCTGGTGCGCGCGGAATTCGACGGCGACCCTTGCGTGCAGGTAGTCGTGCCCGCACGGGTCAGCGACTCCGGCGAATACCAGCGCAAGCTCGAGGAAGCGATGCAGAGCGACCCGGCGACCGGGTTCATGCACCGCCGCTATTTCGTCGAGAAGCTGCGCGCGCGCCTCGCCGAGCCGGTGAAAGCCGGCGTGCGCTGCCTCGCCTATATCGAGCCCGACAAGTACGAAGCGGTGCACGAGGAGCTCGGCGTGCTGGTCGGCGAGGATTTCCTGACCGATTTCGCGCGCCTGCTGCGCGAGCAGGTGCAGCCGGGCGACCTCGCGGGCCGCTTCGGCGGCCACGGATTCATGATGCTGCTCGAGCGCGGCAACACCCAGGACGTGGAAGCCTGGTCTGAACACGTCGTGCACAAGGTCGCGACCGAGGTCTTCCAGGCCGGCGCGAAGTCGCTGTCCACGACCTGCACGGTCGGCCTCGGCCCGGTGCCGCCGGAGATCCAGACTCCGGAGGGCCCCGCCAACGACGCCTACATGGCGCTGCGCCAGGGCCGTGGCCTCGGCGGCAATCGCGTGCAGCTGCTCGAGCACACCGGCGCCATCCTGCGCCTTCAGGACCAGGACCGCGTGTGGGTCAAGCAGATCAAGGCGGCCCTGATGGAAAACCGCTTCCGCCTGGTGCAGCAGCCGATCGCGAGCCTGGTCGGCGAGGACCTCGGCATGTTCGACGTGCTGCTGCGCATGCTCGACGAGAAGGGTCAGGAAGTGCTGCCCTCGGTGTTCATGCCGGCCGCCGAGCGCAACGACCTGATGAAGAACATCGACCGCTGGGTCATCGGCGCGGCCATGTCGTTCTGCGCGGCACGCAAGCCCGGCGCGCTGTTCGTGCGCCTGTCCCAGGAAACGCTTTCGGACTCGACGCTGCCGGCCTGGCTCGACAACCAGCTGAAGTCCGCGCGCATCGAGCCCGCGCGCATCGTCTTCCAGGTGCGCGAGGAGACCGCCGCGCAGCAGATCAAGGACGCTGTCGCATTGCACAAGGCCCTGCACAAGCGCGGATTCCGCTTCGCGATCGAGGGCTTCGGCCTCGGCCGGGACACGGAGCAGATGCTCGGCCACCTGAAGCCGGATTTCGTCAAGATCCACGGCGCGCTGATGCAGGGCCTGTCGGCCGACCAGGACAAGCAGGCGCGGGTCAAGGCGATGGTCGAGCTGGCGCGCGGCTGCAAGGCGGTCACGATCGGCGAGCGCGTGCAGGATGCCAACACCATGGCGGTGCTGTGGCAGCTCGGCGTCGAGTTCATCCAGGGCTATTTCGTCAACGCGCCGGAAGAAGTCGTGCTCGGCTGATCGTTGATTCGACGTCGGCCCAGGCACGCTCGGCGGGCCGGGCCCGCGTCATTCCACGCTGAGCCGGTCCACCTTGCGCCAGCCGCGTGACAGAACCGCCCCGCGTTGGCCGCGGGCGCCGAGGAAGTGCTGCAGCTCTTTCCACGAGAGGGTCATCTTGCGGTCGCCGCAATGGATGGCCAGCGTCTGCTCGGGCGCGACCACGGTGGTCGCGACCATCAGTTCCTCGCCGGCGCGGGATTTCTTGCCGGGGATGCCGAAGATCAGGTTGCCGCGGCCCCGTTCCATCTCCGGCAGGTCGGCGACCGGGAAGGCGAGCATCCGGCCCTCGCTGTTGACCGCGACGACCAGCGTGCCGTCCGCCGCGGGCACGGGCGCGGCAGCGAGCACCTTCGCGTTCTCCGGCAGGTTGAACACCGACTTGCCGGCGCGGTTGCGGCTCGCGAGCGCTGCGAGCGTCGCGATGAAGCCATGCCCCGCGTCGCAGGCCAGGAGCCATTTGTCGGCAGGCTCGCCGATCAGCACCGCCGCGAAAGTGGCGCCCTCGGGCGGATCGAGCCGGCCCGACAGCGGTTCGCCCTGCCCGCGCGCCGACGGCAACGTGTGCGCCGGCAGCGAATACGCGCGGCCGGTCGAGTCGATGAACACCGCCTGTTGCGTGCTGCGGCCGCAGGCCGCGGCCTGGAACGCGTCGCCGGTCTTGTACGAGAGCTGGGTCGGGTCGAGGTCGTGGCCGCGGGCCTGGCGCACCCAGCCGAGGGTCGACAGCACGACGGTCACCGGTTCCGACGTCACCAGCTCCGTTTCATCGATTGCCTGGGCCGCCGCGCGCTCGACGATGCGCGTGCGGCGCGCATCGCCGTACTGCTCCGCATCGGTGGCAAGTTCCTCGCGGACCAGCTTGTTGAGCTTCGCCGCGCTCTTCAGGGTCTTCTCGAGCGACTCGAGTTCCGCCGCCAGTTCCTTCTGTTCGCCGCGGATCTTCATCTCCTCCAGTTTTGCGAGATGCCGCAGCTTGGTCTCGAGGATCGCCTCCGCCTGCTCGTCGGAAAGCTTGAAGCGCTTCATCAGCACCGGCTTCGGCTCCTCCTCCCGGCGCACGATGCGGATCACTTCGTCGAGGTTCAGGAACGCGATCAGCATGCCGTCCAGGATGTGGAGGCGCGCCTGCACCTTCGCCAGGCGGAACTTCAGCCGGCGCCGGACCGTCTCGGTGCGGTACTGCAGCCATTCGGTCAGCAGTTCCTTCAGCCCGAACACCTTCGGGCGGCCGTCGAGCGCGATGACGTTGATGTTCACGCGGTAGCTGCGCTCGAGGTCGGTGGTTGCGAACAGGTGCGCCATCACCTGCTCGACGTCCACCCGGTTCGAGCGCGGCGTGATCACCAGGCGCGTCGGATGCTCGTGATCGCTCTCGTCGCGCAGGTCCTCGACCATCGGCAGCTTCTTGGCGCGCATCTGGCCGGCGATCTGTTCCAGGATCTTGGCGCCGGAGACCTGGTACGGGAGCGCGACGATGACGATCTCGCCGTCCTCGATCTCGTAGATTGCGCGCGCGCGGAACGTGCCATTGCCGGTCTTGTAGATCGCACGCAGCTCGCTTCTCGGCGTGATGATCTCCGCGCCGGTCGGGAAGTCCGGCCCCTGCACTTGCTTGCAGAGCGTCGCAATCGACGCGTCCGGGTCGTCGAGCAGATCGATGCACGCCGCGACCATTTCCTTCAGGTTGTGCGGCGGGATGTCGGTCGCCATGCCGACCGCGATGCCCTGCGTGCCGTTCAGCAGTACGTTCGGCAGCCGGGCGGGCAGCAACTTCGGCTCGTCGAGCGTGCCGTCGAAGTTGGGCGTCCATTCCACCGTGCCCTGCCCGAGCTCGGACAGCAGCGTCTGCGCGTACGGCCGCAGCCGCGATTCCGTGTAGCGCATTGCCGCGAACGACTTCGGGTCGTCGGTCGAGCCCCAGTTGCCCTGCCCGTCCACGATCGGATAGCGGTAGGAGAAATCCTGCGCCATCAGCACCATCGCCTCGTAGCAGGCGCTGTCGCCGTGCGGATGGTACTTGCCGATCACGTCGCCGACCGTGCGCGCGGACTTCTTGTGCTTCGACCCGGCCGCGAGGCCGAGTTCGCTCATCGCGTAGACGATGCGCCGCTGCACCGGCTTCAGCCCGTCGGCGAGCTGCGGCAGCGCGCGGTCGAGGATCACGTACATCGAGTAGTCGAGGTACGCCTTCTCGGTGAACGCCTTGAGCGGCTGACGCTCGATGCCCTCGAAGTCGAGTGACTGTTCCTTCATGGTCAGATGGTCGCCAGGTTGCCCTTGCTCTCGAGCCAGTCGCGGCGGTCCGACGCTCGCTTCTTCGCGAGCAACATGTCCATCAGCTGGTCGGCGCCGTCCTTCGCATCAATGGTCAGCTGCACCAGGCGGCGCGTGTCCGGCGACATGGTGGTCTCGCGCAGCTGCAGCGGGCTCATCTCGCCGAGGCCCTTGAAGCGCGTGATCACGGGCTTGCCGCGCAGGCCCTCGGCCTGGATGCGGTCGAGGATGCCGTCGCGCTCGTATTCGCCGAGCGCGTAGAAGACATTCTTGCCGATGTCGATGCGAAACAGCGGCGGCATCGCCACATAGACGTGCCCCGCGGTCACCAGCGGCCGGAAATGCCGCAGGAACAGCGCGCACAGCAGCGTCGCGATGTGGGCGCCGTCGGAATCGGCGTCCGCCAGGATGCAGATCTTGTGGTAGCGCAGTCCCGACAGGTCGCCGGAGGCGGCATCGACGCCGATCGCGGTCGCGATGTCGTGCACTTCCTGCGAGGCCAGGATGTCGGCGGCCTCCACTTCCCAGGTATTGAGGATCTTGCCGCGCAGCGGCATGACCGCCTGGAAGGAGCGGTCCCGCGCCTGCTTGGCAGAGCCGCCGGCGGAATCGCCCTCGACCAGGAACAGCTCGCAGCGCTCCGGCTCCTGCAGCGTGCAGTCGGCGAGCTTCCCGGGCAGCGCCGGCCCGCTGACGATGCGCTTGCGCGTGACGCGCGCCGCCATGCGCGTGCGCTCCTGCGCATTCGAGATCGCGAACTGCGCGATCTTCTCGCCGGCCTCCGGGTGCTGGTTGAGCCACAGCGCAAAGGCATCCTTGACGACGCCCGACACGAAAGCCGCCGATTCGCGCGAGGACAGCTTCTCCTTGGTCTGGCCGGCGAACTGCGGGTTCTGCATGCGCACCGACAGCACGAAGGCAACCGCAGTCCAGACGTCCTCGGGCGCGAGCTTGAGCCCGCGCGGCACGAGGTTGCGGAATTCGCAGAACTCGCGCACCGCGTCGGTCGCGCCGGCGCGCAGGCCGTTGACGTGCGTGCCGCCCTGCGGCGTCGGGATCAGGTTGACGTAGCTCTCCGCGACCAGCGAGTCGGTCCCGGGCGCCCAGCAGAAAGCCCAGTCGGCGGTCTCGTTGCCGCCCTTGACGTGGCCGGTGAACGCCTCGTCGGGGAGGCGTTCGGCATCGCCGAGCTGCTCGACCAGGTACGCGGCCAGGTCGCCGGTGAAGAACCACTCGTCGGTCTCGCCGCTGGCCTCTACGTTGAGTTTCACGCGCAGCCCCGGGCACAGCACGGCCTTGGCCTTCAGCACGTGCTTGAGCCGCGGCACCGAAATGTTCGGCGAGTCGAAGAACCCCGGGTCCGGCCAGAAGCGCAACGAAGTGCCGGTCCGCCCGCGCTTCACTTCGCCGACGGCCTCGAGCTTCGAGACGACCTTGCCGTCCTTGAAGCCGATGTTCCATTCGCGGCCGTCGCGACGGACGTTGCATTCGAGGTGCTTCGACAGCGCGTTGACGACCGACACGCCGACGCCGTGCAGGCCGCCCGCGCTCTCGTAGTTGCGGTCCGAGAACTTTCCGCCGGCGTGCAGCCGGGTCAGGATCAGCTCGACGCCGCTGACCTTTTCCTTCGGGTGGATGTCGACCGGCATGCCGCGGCCGTCGTCGTCCACCGACACCGAGCCATCCTTGTGCACGATGACGGCGATGTTCTTGCAGTGGCCGGAAAGGGCCTCGTCGACGCTGTTGTCCACCACCTCGTGCACCAGGTGGTTGGGGCTGCGCGTGTCCGTGTACATGCCCGGCCGGCGGCGCACGGGCTCAAGGCCGGTGAGGACCTCGATGTCCGAGGCAGTGTACGACTGGCTCATCTGGTCCTTTGCTGTGGGCGGCTGCTCGCCGCCGGCGCGGCGATTCTAGCAGCCGCGGCCGCGCGCGGGGCGCAAGCGGATGTCAGCCGAGATCACGCGCGAGCGACTGGACCGTTGCCGCCGGCAACTGCGCGCTGTGGCGATACGCGGGATGGTCCACGCCCGCGCTGACCGGGGCGCCGGCGCGGACGGCAACCTGGATGGCGGCGGGAAGCTCGAACCGCAGCCAGTGCACGGCGGAGGTCTTGTCGGCGTTCTCGCGTTCGAGGTCCTCGTCGGCAATCGCCAGGACGCGGCCGCAGCCGGCGGCCTCGACGTAGCAGCGATCCTCGACCCCCCGCAGTTGCGCGAGCGCCGCCGCCCGTTCCCGTGGATCCGGGTACTCGATCATCATCGTCGCCTTCCAGTTGCCGCCGTCCGGGATCAGCGGGTTGTAGGCGGCGAGTTCCTCGGCGATGCCGGCGGCCTCGAAGATGCGCTCGATGCGCAGCATTTCCTGCACCTGGTACTGGATCGTCAGGCGGTCCTCGAACACCCAGGTCATGTTCGGGCCGATGGCGACGGTGCGGTGGCGCTTGTGGGCGATGACGCTGGCCCGGAACGCATCGCGCTCGCGGGCGTACTGCTCGAGGCTCATGAGGTCCGATGCGGCCAGCGCGCGCGGGCGGGAGTTCATGGCGGGCTCCTCAGATTCCGTAGGCCAGCCGCAGCAGGCGCAGCGGATGCTCGGGCTTCAGGTTGCCGCCCAGGCCCTCGGCGATCTGCGCCCCGGCCATCGGGCAGTCGCTCGCCAGGTGTGCCGGCGCCGCCGCGGCAACGCGCTGCACCACCGGCGTCGCGATCTTCATCGACACTTCGTGGAATTCGCGCTTGACCGCGTAGGTTCCATTGTGGCCGGAACAGCGCTCGATCGTCGTCAACGTGGTGCCCGGCACCATTCCTAACAGGTCGCGCGTCTTGAGCCCGACTTTCTGCACGCGCAGGTGGCAGGGAACGTGGTATGCGACCAGGCCGAGGCTCGAGCTGAAGTCGGTCCGCAGGCGGCCCTCTGCGTGCCGCAGCATCAGGTACTCGAACGGGTCGAAGACATGCCGCGCGACGCGCTGCACCTGCGGGTCGTCCGGGAACATCAGCGGCAGCTCCTGCCTGAACATCAGCACGCAGGAGGGAATCACGGCCAGGATGTCGTGGCCCGACTCCACGAGCGCATGGAGCCCGGGAATGTTCTGTTCCTTCAGCTTCGCGACCACCGCGAGGTCGCCGAGCTCGAGCTTCGGCATGCCGCAGCAGCGCTCGCTGCCCGCGAGTGTCACCGGTATGCCGTTGTGCTCGAGCACCGCGACCAGGTCCTCGACGATGCCGGGCTCGTTGCGGTTGCCGTAGCAGGTCGCAAACAGGCCGACGCGTCCCGTGGTCTGCCCGGTCGGCACGGACTCGAGTTCCGGCTTGCTGCGCCTGGATTCGCGGCGGCGGAAGGTGTCGCCGTGGAATACCGGCAGCGGCGCGTCGGCATGCACGCCGAGCGCGCGTTCGAGCAGCCGGCGGCCTGTCCGGTTCCGGTTGGCCGCATTGACGATCTCGCGCACCACGGGGATCCCGGCGATGCGGCCGACCACGTCGGTCGACGACAGCACCCGGTCGCGCAGCGACGCGCCGCGGTCCCTGAACCGCACGGCCTTGGCGCGCAGCATCAGGTGCGGGAAATCCACGTTCCATTCATGCGGCGGAACGTAGGGACACTTGCTCATGTAGCACATGTCGCAGAGATAGCAGTGATCCACCACCTCCCAGCCCGCCTCCTTCGGCATGGAGGCGACTTCGCCCGTCGGCGACCGGTCGACGTGGTCGAACAGCACCGGGAACGCGTTGCACAGGTTGAAGCAGCGGCGGCAGCCGTGGCAGATGTCGAACACGCGCTCGAGCTCGCGCTCGAGCGCGGTTTCGTCCCAGAACGCGGGGTTCTGCCAGTCGAGCGCGTGGCGGGTCGGCGCCTCGAGGCTGCCCTCGCGGCCGGCGCTGGTCGGGCGCTCGCTCATGCGCCCCGGTCCGATCGGTGGCTTCCGCTCAGTTGAGCTGGTCCAGGGCCCTCTGGAACCGGTTCGCGTGCGAACGCTCGGCTTTCGCCAGCGTCTCGAACCAGTCCGCGATCTCGCCGAATCCCTCGTCGCGTGCGGCTTTCGCCATGCCCGGGTACATGTCCGTGTACTCGTGCGTCTCGCCGGCGATCGCCGCCTTCAGGTTGTCCGAGGTCGCGCCGATCGGCAGTCCGGTCGCCGGATCGCCGACCTGTTCGAGATACTCGAGGTGGCCGTGCGCATGCCCGGTCTCGCCCTCCGCCGTCGAGCGGAACACGGCAGCAACGTCGTTGTAGCCCTCGACGTCCGCCTTCTGGGCGAAATAGAGGTAGCGGCGATTGGCCTGTGACTCGCCGGCGAAAGCCGCCTTCAGATTGCCTTCGGTCTTGCTGCCCTTCAGGTTCACGGTGCTCTCCTCGTCTGGGTCGGCCGTTGCGGCCAGTGGTTTAGACAGATTCTAACACCGCGGATGCGGGGGGAAAGGGGCGATGGCCGCGGCCGCGGCACCGCGCCGTCGTTGACCACGTCCGCCGCGGCTGTGAAACTTCCCGCCCCACCAGCCCACCCAGGCAATCCCCGTGACGCGACCGAAACCGGCCACCCCTGATTTCGAGGCGGCCCTGTCCGAACTCGAACAGATCGTGCAGCGCCTCGAGCAGGGCGAGTTGTCCCTCGAGGAATCGCTGCGCCAGTTCGAGCGCGGCGTCGAACTGACCCGCGGCTGCCAGAAGGCGCTGCGCCAGGCCGAGCAGAAGATCCGGATCCTCGCGAAGAAACAGGACGGCGAGATCGTCGAGCAGGATTTCCAGGCGCCGGAAGAGGACTGACCGGGTCCCGCAATGCTGGTCGAATCGACAGCCGCGTCCTGGCAGGCGCAATACCGCGAACGTGTCGAGGCGCTGCTGGAACGGCGCCTGCCGGGGCCGGATGTTGAGCCGGTCCAACTGCATCGCGCGATGCGCTATGCCGCGCTCGGCCAGGGCAAGCGCATCCGCCCGCTGCTCGTCTATGCGACCGGCGCAGCGATCGGCGTGGCGCCGGAGGCGCTCGACGCGCCCGCCGCCGCGGCCGAACTGATCCACGCGTATTCGCTGGTGCACGACGACCTGCCGGCGATGGACGACGACGACCTGCGGCGCGGCCGGCCGACGACCCATCGCGCCTTCGACGAGGCCACCGCGATCCTGGCAGGCGATGCGCTGCAGGTGCTCGCCTTCGAGATCCTCGCGCAGGACCCGATGCCGACGGTCAGCGACGCAGGGCGCGTCGACATGATCCGCCTGCTCGCCCGCGCGAGCGGCACGCAGGGCATGGCCGGCGGCCAGGCCATGGATCTCGCCGCCACCGGCCGCCGCCTCGAGCCGCTGCAGATCGAGGCGATGCATTCGCGCAAGACCGGCGCGCTGATCCGCGCGTCCGTGCTGTTCGCCTGCGCGGCTGCGCCCGCGCTGCCCGCGGAGCAGCGCGAGGCGCTCGATCGCTACGGCCAGGCCGTCGGCCTGTCGTTCCAGATCGTCGACGATCTCCTCGACGTGCTCGGTGACCCATTGGTCACCGGCAAGGGCGCGGGCCTGGACGCGCTGCGCGGCAAGCCGACCTACCCCGCGATCGCGGGCGTCGCCGCGGCGCGCGCGCGCGCCAATGAGCTGGCGCAGGAGGGCATCGAGGCGCTCGCAGGCTTCGGCCTTGCGGCGCGGCAGCTGCGCGATTTCGCCGGCCAGCTGGTCGCGCGCGGGCGCTGACACCGCGGGTGGCCCGCCGTATGCCCGCTGGCCTGCCTCCAGTAGACTTCCGCCATGACTGACGGCAAGTCCGCTCCGTTGCTCGAGGCGATCGAGTCGCCGGCCGACCTGCGCGCATTGCCGCGTAACGAGCTCGCCGCGCTGTCGGGCGAGTTGCGCGACTTCCTGATCCACACCGTCGGCCCGATGGGCGGTCACCTGGCCGCGGGCCTCGGCACGGTCGAACTCGCGGTGGCGCTGCACTACGTCTTCGACACCCCCTACGACCGGCTGATCTGGGACGTCGGGCACCAGGCCTACCCGCACAAGGTGCTGACCGGCCGCCGCCACCGGCTCGGCAGCATCAAGCAGCAGGGCGGCCTGGCGC
Source organism: Steroidobacteraceae bacterium (assembly GCA_050179155.1). Lineage (GTDB taxonomy): Bacteria > Pseudomonadota > Gammaproteobacteria > Steroidobacterales > Steroidobacteraceae > SCUD01. Next base: position 98,122 of record JBFXFJ010000002.1, on the reverse strand, counting down.
CGTTCCCGTCCCGCGCCGAGAGCGTCTACGACAGCTTCGGCGTTGGCCACTCGAGCACCTCGATCAGCGCCGCGCTCGGCATGGCGATCGCGAACCGCGCCGCCGGCAGCGACCGGCGCGTGGTCGCCGTCATGGGCGACGGCGCGATGAGCGCCGGGCTCGCGTGGGAAGCGCTGAATCACGCGGGCAGCCTCGACATCGACCTGCTGGTCGTGCTGAACGACAACGACATGTCGATCTCGCAGAACGTCGGCGCGCTGTCGAATTACTTTGCGCGCCTGATGTCCGGGCGCGTGTACTCGCACCTGCGCGAGGGCGGCAAGAAGGTGCTGCGCTCGATGCCCGCAGCCTGGGAGCTGGCGCGCCGCTCGGAAGTGCACGCCAAGGGCATGGTGCTGCCCGGCACGCTGTTCGAGGAGATGGGCTTCAACTACATCGGGCCGGTGGACGGTCACGACGTCGATGCGCTGGTCACGACGCTCGGCAACATGCGCATGCTCCCCGGTCCGCAGTTCCTGCACGTGGTCACGCAGAAGGGCAAGGGCTACGCACCCGCGGAAGCCGATCCGATCAAATGGCACGGTCCGGGTCCGTACGATCCGGCGAGCGGCACGCTGTTCAAGGAGCAGGCCGCCGGCCCGACCTATTCGCAGGTCTTCGGCGATTGGCTCTGCGACGTTGCCGAGCAGGACGCCCGGGTCGTCGGCATCACGCCGGCGATGCGCGAGGGCTCCGGGCTGGTCGAGTTCGAGAAGCGTTTTCCCGACCAGTACTTCGACGTCGCCATCGCCGAGCAGCACGCCGTGACCCTGGCGGCCGGCCTCGCCTGCGACGGCATGCGCCCGGTGGTCGCGATCTATTCCACGTTCCTGCAGCGCGCCTACGACCAGCTGATCCACGACGTCGCGCTGCAACGCCTGCCGGTCGTGTTCGCGATCGACCGCGCCGGCCTGGTCGGCGGCGACGGCGCCACGCACCAGGGCGTGTTCGACCTCACCTTCCTGCGCTGCGTGCCGAACCTGGTGGTGATGGCCCCGGCCGACGAGAACGAGTGCCGGCAGATGCTTTACACCGCGCTGCAGCTCGACCAGCCGGCGGCGGTGCGCTATCCGCGCGGGCGCGGGCCTGGCGTCGCCGTGCAGCGCACGCTGCAGGCGCTGCCCGTCGGGCGCGGCGAAATCCGCCAGAACGGCGGCAGCGGCCTCGCCCTGCTCGCCTTCGGCACGATGCTGGCGCCCGCTGCCGCAGCCGCGGACGCGCTCGATGCCACGCTGGTCAACATGCGCTTCGTCAAGCCGCTCGACGAGGAGCTCGTCGCCTCGGTCGCTGCCACGCACCGCGCCATCGTCACGCTCGAGGAGAATGCCGTCGCCGGCGGCGCCGGCAGCGCGGTGCTCGAGTGCCTGCAGCGCATCGGCAGCACGGTCCCGGTGCTGCAGGTCGGCGTGCCCGACGGATTCGTCGAGCACGGCACGCGTGAGGACAATCTCGCCGCCGCCGGGCTCGATGCGCCCGCCGTGCGCCAGGCAATCGACCAGTTCTGGCGCCGGCAGGCGGTTCCGCGCGCGGTGCCCGCCGGCTAATCAGTACCGATATGGTATGATTTCCCTATGAACGCGACCCACGCTCCCGCCAAGGTCACGCCGATCATCGACGACGTCCAGGGCCGCCCGGACACGCGCCGGATCCCGATCGACCGCGTCGGCATCAAGGACATCTACCACCCGGTGCGGGTCAAGGACCGCTCGGGCGGCGAGCAGCACACGATCGCGAACTTCAACATGTACGTGCACCTGCCGCACAATTTCAAGGGCACGCACATGTCGCGGTTCGTCGAGATCCTCAACGAGCACGAGCGCGAGATCTCGGTCGAGTCCTTCAACGACATGCTGTCGCAGATGACCGCGCGCCTCGACTCGGGCGCCGGCCACCTCGAGATGACGTTCCCGTACTTCGTCATGAAGCGGGCCCCGGTGACCGGCGTGCAGAGCCTGCTGGACTACAAGGCGACGCTCGCGGCCGAACTCAAGGACGGGGCGATCGAAACCTGGCTCAAGGTGGTGGTCCCGGTGACCAGCCTGTGCCCCTGCTCCAAGCAGATCTCGGATTACGGCGCGCACAACCAGCGCTCGCACGTGACGATTTCGGTGCGCATTTCCGAGCACGTGTGGCTCGAGGAGCTGATCGACGTCGCCGAGCAGGAAGCGAGCTGCGAGCTCTACGGCATCCTGAAGCGGCCGGACGAGAAATACGTGACCGAGCGCGCCTACGACAACCCGAAGTTCGTCGAGGACATGGTCCGCGACATCGCGGTGCGCCTCAACACCGATGAGCGCATCCGCGCCTATATCATCGAGTCGGAGAACTTCGAGTCGATCCACAACCACTCGGCCTACGCACGCGTCGAACGCAACAAGGACGACAAGTCGGCGTGACGGGCTGAGCGAACTGCCCGGGCGGGGTCCCGAGCGAGCGCGTAAGTTCCGGCGGCGCGAGCGAGGGATGCCCCGCCCGGGGCCGTCAGCTCAGCTCGTCGCCCGCGATTCGCCGTTCTGCAGTCGCGAGATCAACGCCTTGAGGAAGACCTTGTTGAAGCGCAGCTGGCAGGCGGAAGAGGCCTGTTCCAGCAGCGTCGAGCTGACGCGCAGGATCGTGACGTCGTTGCCGGCGATCACCGCGGCCTGGCGCTTGGCGCCGCGCAGGTAGCTCGATTCACCGAAGCAGTCACCCGCCTCCAGCCGCCCGACCAGCGCGCCGTCACGCTCGACGTTGCAGGCGCCGGACACGATCACGTAGAAACGGTCGTCGATGCCGCCGGCGCGGACGATCTCGTCGCCGGGCGCGTGCGACTGCCAGCTGCCGGCGCGCAGCACCTCCCAGATCTCGTTGGACGCGAAGTCGTGGAAGAACTTCAGCCGCCGCAGCAGGTTGAAATGCTCCTGGCGTTCGCCCTTGTCCGCCTGCGTGCGCTGCTGCGCATGCACGCGCGCGATCGCATTGGCGAACTCGGCGCCGTTCGGGTAGCGCTTGTCCGGTTCCTTGTGCATCGCCATGGCGACCACGGCCTCGAGTTCCGCCGGCAGGTCGGGGCGCAGTGACAGCATCGGCGGCGGCGTCGCATAGACGATCTGGTGCAGCAGCTTGGCGAGCGCGCCGGCGCGGAACGGCCGGTGCCCGGTCAGCAGCTCGTACATCACGGCGCCGAGCGAGTAGAGGTCCGAATGGTTGGTCAGTTCGAGCGACTGCACCTGCTCGGGCGACATGTAGCTCGGGCTGCCGGCAATCCCTTCGATACGCGAGAAATCGGCATCGGCATGCAGCGCAATGCCGAAATCGATCAGCCGCAGGTCGCTGTCGGTCGTCAGCATCAGGTTGCTGGGCTTGATGTCGCGGTGGATGACGCCGCGCGAGTGCGCGTAGTGCAGGGCCTTGGCGCACTTGAACATGATCGTCAGCACGTCGTCGACCGGCAGCAGGTTGTCGGGGCGCGTATAGGCCGAGAGCGTGCGCGCGCCGTGGATGAACTCGGTGACGACGTAGAGGTAGCTGTTCTCCTCGCCGGCGTCGTAGATCGGCATGATGTTCGGATGCTGCAGCATCCCGACCATGTGCGCCTCGGACAGGAACATCTTGCGCGCGACCTTGGCGCGCGCCGGGTCGTCCTCGGCGCCGATCCGGTAGGCCTTGATCGCGACGTCGCGGCCGTAATCGGGATCGTGCGAGAGGTAGACCGTGCCGGTCGAACCGCGCCCGACCTCGCGGATCACTTCGTACTTGCCGATGCGGTCGCCGATCCCGGATTCCAGGTCCTCGGGCCGGCGGAGCGTTGGCACGGTTGCGGTGGCGATGGCCCGATCCTCCAGCGACGCCCGGCGGCAGGAGCCACCGGATCACCGCGTGAGGATATTTCGTCAAACCCGGCGGAACCGTGAACCGGATCGCGCTTCGCCGGGGGGTGCGGGGTCAGCCTGCGAAGTGGTCGAAACCGTGACCCGCCTCTCGCTCGGGCGCCGCGCCGTCGATGCGCACGCCGGCGGTATCGCTGATCACGCCGATCCGGCGCAGCACCGCCCCGGCCTCGAGTGCGGCGAGCGACGCCCTTTGTGCCGCGGGCGCGGTGAACAGGAGTTCGTAATCGTCCCCGCCGGAGAGCGCAAAACCCAGCCGCGCCTCCGGCCCCGCAGCCGAGCAGAGACCCGCAGACAGCGGCAATTCGCGGCTTTCGACGTCGGCACCCACGCCGCTCGCGGCGCAGAGCTTCGCCAGGTCCCCTGCCAGTCCGTCCGAGATGTCGATGCAGGCCGACGCAATGCCGCGCAATGCCACGCCGAGCGCCACGCGCGGCTCCGGCAGCTGGAACCGGTGCAGCAGCGCGTCGCGCGCGCGACCCTGAGCCGGCAGGCGGCCCTGCAGGACCGCGAGCCCCGCCGCCGCGTCGCCCGGCGTGCCGCTGACCCAGAGATCGTCGCCGGGACGCGCGCCGCTGCGCAGCAGCGCCTGGCCCGCGGGCACGATGCCGGCGAGCGCGATGGTCACCGTCAGTGGCCCGCGCGTCGTGTCGCCGCCGACGAGCGCGACCTGGAAGCGCCGCGCCAGGGCATCGAGCCCTGCGGAGAAGCCGGCGAGCCAGTGCTCGTCCACCGAGGGCAGCGTCAGGCCGAGCAACGCCCAGGCCGGCTCCGCGCCCATCGCGGCCAGGTCGCTCAGGTTCACGGCGAGCGCCCGGTGACCGACGAATCGCGCGTCCATGCCAGCCGGGAAATGCGCGCCCGCGACCAGCGTATCGAGGGCCAGCACGCACTCGGCGCCGGCGGGCGCCGTCACCAGCGCTGCGTCGTCGCCGACACCGAGGACGACGTCGGCACGGGCCGCGCCGCGCCGGGTGAAAAAGCGCTCGATCAGCTCGAATTCACCGGGCGGCAGGTGCGAAGCGGTCAGGCGACCTCGCCCCGCTCGACCGCGCGGTGCACGCGCGAGGCCTTGTCGAGCACTGCGTTGACGTAGCGATACCCGTCGGTGGCGCCGTAGCGCTTGGCGAGCTCGACGGCCTCGTTGATCACGACCCGGTAGGGGACGCCGGGCTGCGCCATCAGTTCCCAGAGTCCCAGCTGCAGGATCGCGTGCTCGACCGGATCCAGCCGCTCCGGCTGGATGTCCGAGAACTGCCGCAGCGCTTCATCGAGTCCGCCCGCGCCGTCGCAAACGGCCTCGAGCGCATCGCGAAAATACGCCGCATCCGCGCGCGGATAAGTCCGGTCGGTGCTGTACTGGCCGTGCAGTTCCTGCCAGGCCTGGCCGCCCACCAGGCGTTGGTAGAGCGCCTGCACCAGCAGGCGGCGCGCAGCGCTGCGTGCTGGCGACGCGTTCATCGGCGGCCACCGGCCAAGCGCTGCAGATGTGTGTCGCGGACCATGGCGGGAGTATAGCGGCGCCGGTTGCTGCAGGCGCCCGCTCGCCATCGGGCCGTCGCCGCCTGCCGACGGTCAATCGTCGTGGCGAAACCGGCCGGTGCGCAGGGAATCGTAGTCGGCACCGTGCAACACGAACGAATTGCGCCCCTGGCGCTTGGCCCGGTACAGGTTCTCATCGGCCAGCTGCAGCACGCCAGCCGGCGTGCGGTCCGGCAGCGGCAGCACATGTGCCGCGCCGACGCTGATTGTGACAACCCGTCCGCACTCCGACTCCTCGTGTGGAATCGCCAGTTGCTCGACGGTCGCGCGGATGCGTTCACCAAGCGCGGCGGCCGCCGGCTCATCGAGTCCCGGGGCGAGCATCACGAACTCCTCGCCGCCATAACGCGCGACCACGTCGCTGCCGCGCGCGGCGACGCGCACGGCGCGCGCCACGCGCCGCAGCACCTCGTCGCCGGCCTGGTGGCCATAGCGGTCGTTGTAGGCCTTGAAGTGGTCCACATCGATCATGAGCACGGTCAGCGGTTCCCCGACGGCCAGTGCCTGATCCCAGTAAGCCGCGAAACGCTGGTCGAAATCGCGCCGGTTGCGCAGACCCGTCAGGCCATCGTGCTCCGCCCGGATGAGCACAGCGCCATGCTCGAGGAATGCGATGCGGGCCGCGCGCTGGGCGTCGTGCGCGACAACCGCTGCCATCGTCTGTACCGCGCCTAACGTCACGACGGCGTAGCCGATGACGCCGGCCGGCACGTCGAACCACAGGAGCGCCGCCAGGTAGCCCGCGAGCACCGCCAGCGCCGCCACGAACGCCTGGTGGAACAACAGGCCCGAAAAGAAGAAATGCCCAAAGGTGCTCGCGGTCAGTACCGCGGTGCCGGCGCCGCCGATCCCGACGAAGGCCGCAATGACCACCGTATACGCGATCGAGCGAGCCGGCGTCAGCCAGGATGCCGCTCGCAGGTACACGCGCAGGCCGTAACCCAGGAACGCGAGCAGCGCCAGCACTAGCGACAGGGCCATACTGATGCCGAGGCAGGCCAGCACTTCCGGTTGCCATTCGGCGCCGCCCCGCGCGCGGTCGTAGAGCAGCGCCAGTGATGGTGGAACCAGCAACTCGATCGACTGCCAGAGCCGGGTGCGCCCGCGCGCGCGCGCCAGGTGCGCCACCCGGAACTCCTGTTCCAGCTCGCCGGCGAACACCAGCCGGCTTCCGCGCGGCGCCCGCTGCGCCTGCATCCTGCTGGTACTGGTCTGTGCCTTTTCCATCGCGTCCCGCCACGATTGTCGCGCGCCGGCGACCCGAGTGTCGCGCCGCTCAGTGCCCGTTGTCGAGCGAATCCGCCCCAACGAGCTCGTCTGCGAGACCCGCAGCCAGCATGGCGGCCGTCAGCCGCCTGCCAGCCTCCACCTGCAATTCATTCACCTCGAGCTCAGCGAGACGCCGCATGACCGCAGCCAGGTCGACGCCGCCTGGCTGCGCCGGCAGCCATTCGACGCAAACTCCCGCCCGTTCGAGCGTCGCCCGCCGCCCGTCGTCCGTGCAGGATGTCAGCACCAGCAGCCGGCCGGGACCCGTAAGCACGTGTGATGAAGGCGGTATCGCGAGCCTGGAATCGAGCACCACGCGCAAGGGCTGGCGCGATGCGTCCGGCAAGTCAACTCCAAGCCGCGGGTTCCTGGCGAGTACCGTTCCCGATCCGGTGAGGACGGCGCTCGACCGCGCGCGTAACCACTGCAGGCGCGTGCTCTGCTCCGGGATCTCGTCGACCACCACCCGCGCCCACGGCCGCCCGCGCTCGAATCGACTCAGGAAACCCTGGTTCAGCGCGCGGGCCTCTTCTGCCAGCAGGCCGCCGGCCACTTCAATGCCCGCGGCCTCGAGCTTCGCCACGCCACCGCCGCTGACGCGCGGGTTCGGGTCGCGCACCGCGTAATGGACGCTCTGGACGCCGGCCGCAATCAGCGCGTCGGCGCAGGGCGGCGTGCGGCCGTAATGGCAGCAGGGTTCGAGCGTCACGTAGGCGGTCGCGCCGCGCACCGGTCCGCCGGCCGCCGCGAGCGCCATCGCCTCGGCATGGGGCCCGCCGGCACGCTCGTGCCAGCCCTCGGCGATCACGCGCTCGCCTTGGGCAATGACACAGCCGACGCGCGGGTTCGGATCGGTGGTCCACAGGCCGCGCTGTGCCAGCTCCAGCGCGCGCGCCATGTGGCGCCGGTCCAGCGCCGTCCCGGTCATCGCTTGTTCCGAGGCTCGCGGCCCTGGGCCGGCAGCAGCGACATCTGGCCCGCGGCGGGATCACGCTGCCGGCTCTTGTCGAGTTGCTCGAGCTGCTCGCGGAATGAATCGACGTCGTGGAAACGGTGGTAGACGGACGCGTAGCGGACATACGCGACCTCGTCGAGCTGGCGCAGCTCCTCCATCACGATCTCGCCGATCGTGCGCGACGCGACCTCGCGCTCGCCGAGCACCCGCAGCCGGTGGCCGATGCGCTCGATCGCGGACTCGACCTCGTCGCGTCCGACCGCGCGCTTTTCGAGCGCCTTCATGATGCCACCGCGCAGCTTGCCCTCGTCAAAGGGCTGGCGGGTGTTGTCGTTCTTGACGACCTGCGGCATCACGAGCTCGGCGGTCTCGAAGGTCGTGAAGCGCTCGCCGCAGGACAGGCATTCGCGCCGCCGGCGGATCTGGTGGCCCTCGCCGGCCAGGCGCGAGTCGGTCACCTTGGTGTCGTCGTGGTTGCAGAACGGGCAGTGCACTGCCGCCCTCCGGGTGCGCTCTCAGCGATAGACGGGAAATCGATTGCAGATCGCGAGCACCTGCTCGCGCACCCGCCCGACCGCGGCCTCGTCGCCGATGGCGTCGAGCACGTCCGCGATCCAGGCGGCGACCTGGCGCGATTCGTCCTGCCCGAAACCGCGGGTCGTGATCGCGGGAGTGCCGATGCGCAGGCCGCTCGTCACGAACGGCGGACGCGGGTCGTTCGGCACGGCGTTCTTGTTGACCGTGATGTGCGCGCGCCCGAGCGCCGCGTCGGCTTCCTTGCCGGTGTAGTTCCGGCCGATCAGGTCGAGCAGGAACAGGTGATTGTCGGTGCCGCCGGAGACGATACGGTGGCCCCGCTCCTGCAGCGCCTTCGCCATGGCGCGCGCGTTGTCGACGACCTGCCGCTGGTACGCCGCAAACTCCGGGGTGAGCGCCTCGAGCAACGCGACGGCCTTGGCGGCGATCACGTGCATCAGCGGCCCGCCCTGCGTGCCGGGAAAGATCATCGAGTTGAGCCGCTTGTGCAGCTCCGGGTGGGGCCGCGCGAGGATCAGGCCGCCGCGCGGCCCGCGCAGCGTCTTGTGCGTCGTGCTCGTCACGACGTCCGCGACCGGCACCGGGTTCGGATAGACGCCGCCGGCGACCAGGCCGGCGACGTGCGCCATGTCCACTACGAACCAGGCGCCGATTTCGTCCGCAATGGCGCGGAAGCGCTGCCAGTCGACGACCCGCGAATACGCCGAGAATCCCGCGAGGATCATCTTCGGCCGGTGCTCGCGCGCCAGGCGCCCGACTTCGGCGTAGTCGATCTCGCCGGTTGCGGGATCGATGCCGTACTGCACGGCATGGAAGATCTTGCCGGAGAAATTGACCTTCGCGCCGTGGGTCAGGTGGCCGCCGTGGTCGAGGCTCATGCCGAGCAGCGTGTCGCCGGGCTTGAGCAATGCCAGGTACACCGCGGCATTGGCCTGCGAACCCGAATGCGGCTGCACGTTGGCATAGGCCGCGCCGAACAGTTTCTTCGCGCGGTCGATCGCGAGCTGCTCCGCCACGTCGACGTGCTCGCAGCCGCCGTAATAGCGCTTGCCCGGATATCCCTCGGCGTACTTGTTGGTCAGCACCGAGCCCTGCGCCTCGAGCACCCGCGGGCTCGCATAGTTCTCGGACGCGATCAGCTCGATGTGCTGCTCCTGCCGCAGCCGCTCCGCGCCGATGGCTGCCGCGAGTTCGGGATCGAACTCCTGGATGTTCATGCCGGGGTCAAACATGGTAGCGGCGCAGTCTAACCGAAAGCCCTGCGATCACGCCTCGACGAATGCCTGCACCACCCGGGTCCATGCGCGCGCGATGTTGCGCCGGTTGTAACCGCCGCCGCCGACGCCGAGGATGCGCCCGCCGGCATGGCGATCGGCGATGCCGCACAGCCGGCGCGCGGCGTGCGCGTGGGATTCCTCGGTCAGGCACAGGTGCGTGATCGGGTCGCCGCCCAGGCTGTCTGCGCCGCACTGGAACAGCACGAACTGCGGTTGGTGCCGCTCGAGGTGCGCCTCGACCGCCGGCCAGGCGGCCAGGAAGGCCTCATCGCCGGCGCCCGGCGGCAGCGGGATGTTGAGCTTGGTGCCGCGCGCGGCGCCGGTGCCCGCTTCCACGGCGGTACCCGTGCCCGGATAGAGGAAGCGGCCGTCCTCGTGCAGGTCGGCAAAAATCACGGTCGGGTCGTCCTCGAAGGCATAAAACACGCCGTCGCCGTGGTGCGCGTCGATGTCCACGTAGGCGATGCGCGCGAGGCCGTGCGCCTGCTTCAGCTGCTCGATGACGACGCCGCAGTCATTGAACACGCAGAAGCCGGCGGCGTGGCCGCGCCCCGCGTGATGCAACCCTGCGATCGGCACGAACGCGCGTCGCGCCTGCCCGCTCATCAGCGCCTCGGTCGCGACCAGCGCGGCGCCCACGACGTCGCAGGCGGCCTCGTAAATGCCCTTGCAGGCCGGCGTGTCGCCGGCGTCGAGGAATCCCTCGCCGGTCAGCGAGCGCGCCTGGACCATGTCGATGTAGGCCGGCTCGTGGAACAGTTCCAGTTCGCGGCGCGTGGCGGCGCGCGGCGCCAGCGTCCGCACCCGCCGGTCGAGGCCCGACGCCGCGAGCTCGCGGCAGAACGCCTCGTGCCGGTCGGGGCCGAAGGGGTGGCCGTCGCCGAAGCCGTAGCGGGCGATCCGCTCGCCGGTGACGACGCAGGTGCCTGGATCGCCGTTCTGTGCCAAGCGATGCCGCCGCAGAGGGAAGTGTGGATCGAGCCTACCACGGAGGTCTGGCGGCAGGCCCGCGCATCGCAGATAATCCGCGCCCCCATGGCCCAGTACATTTACACGATGATCCGTGTCGGCAAGGTGGTGCCGCCGAAGCGGCACATCCTGCGCGACATCTCGCTGTCGTTCTTCCCCGGCGCAAAGATCGGCGTGCTCGGCCTGAACGGCTCGGGCAAGTCGACGCTGCTGCGGATCATGGCGGGCACCGACACCGACATCGAGGGCGAGGCGCGCCCGCAGCCGGGCATCAAGATCGGCCTGCTGCCGCAGGAGCCTCAGCTCGACCCGGAGAGCGACGTGCGCGGGATCGTCGAGGAAGCCGTCAGGCCGGTGAAGGATGCGCTGGCGCGGCTCGAGCAGGTCTACGCGCTCTACAGCGAGCCCGACGCCGACTTCGACAAGCTTGCCGCCGAACAGGGCCAGCTCGAGGCGTTCCTCGCCACGGTCGACGGCCACAACCTCGAGCGCCAGCTCGACATCGCCGCGGACGCGCTGCGCCTCCCGCCCTGGGACGCGAAGGTCGCGCAACTGTCGGGCGGCGAGCGCCGCCGCGTCGCGCTGTGCCGGCTCTTGCTATCGAAGCCGGACATGCTGCTGCTCGACGAGCCGACCAACCACCTCGACGCGGAATCGGTCGCCTGGCTCGAGAAGTACCTCGAGCAGTACCCGAGCACCGTCATCTGCGTGACCCACGACCGCTACTTCCTCGACAACGTCGCCGGCTGGATCCTCGAGCTCGATCGCGGCCACGGCATCCCGTGGCAGGGCAACTACTCGTCCTGGCTGGAGCAGAAGGAGCAGCGGCTGGCGCAGGAGGAGAAGCAGCAGGAAGGGCTGCGCCGCACGCTCGCGCACGAACTCGAATGGGTGCGCGCCAACCCGAAAGCGCGCCAGGCGAAGAGCAAGGCGCGGCTGCGCCAGTTCGACGAGCTGTCCTCGGTCGAATTCCAGGCCCGCAATGAGACCAACGAGATCTACATCCCGCCGGGCCCGCGGCTCGGCGACCTGGTCATCGAGGTGGAGCACCTGCGCAAGGCCTACGGCGAACGCCTGCTGATCGACGACCTGTCGTTCCGGCTGCCCGCGGGCGGCATCGTCGGCATCATCGGGCCGAACGGCGCCGGCAAGACCACGCTGTTCCGGATGCTGACCGGAACGGAACAGCCGGATGCTGGCAGCATCCGCATCGGACCGACCGTGCAGATGGCGCACGTGGACCAGTCGCGCGACATCCTCGACGACAGCAAGACCGTCTGGCAGGAGATCTCCGGCGGCCAGGACATCATCAAGGTCGGCAACTACGAGACCGCGTCGCGCAGCTATGTCGGCCGCTTCAATTTCCGCGGCAACCAGCAGCAGCAGCAGATCGGCGAGCTGTCCGGCGGCGAGCGCAACCGCGTGCACCTCGCGAAGCTCCTCAGGAGCGGCGCCAACGTGCTCCTGCTGGACGAGCCGACCAACGACCTCGACGTCGAGACGTTGCGGGCGCTGGAAGAGGCGCTGCTGAACTTCCCCGGCTGCGCCGTGGTGATCTCCCACGACCGCTGGTTCCTAGACCGCATCGCCACGCACATCCTGGCGTTCGAGGGCGACAGCGAGGTGGTCTGGTTCGAGGGCAATTACCAGGACTACGTGGCCGACCTGCGCCGGCGCAAGGGCGAGCAGGCCGACCAGCCACACCGCCTGCGGTACAAGCCGCTGCACGCTTAGGGGACTGTCCCCTTTTCCGCTCTGGGAAAAGGGGACTGTCCCCTCTTGGACGGAGGGACTGTCCCCTCTTCCTGCTAGACTTCCCCGCCTATGGCGGTCTACATCGACTCGGCCGGCCGTCTGCACCACGACCAGGAAAGCGGGCTTGCGCTCAACTGCCCGCACTGCCAGGTGCTGGCCCACATCACGCCGGTCTCGGTGCCCGACTTCAACGCGCTGCAGCAGCACAAGCCCGCACAGGTCGGCCTCGTGTACCGCTGCGAGGCCTGCAACGCGCCGATCTTCCTGCGCTTCGCGGTCAAGCTCTATGGCGGCAGCCGCATCGAACTCGCGCCGAACTTCGTGGAACTCGAGCGCCCGCGCGAGCGCTTCAATTTCACTTACCTGCCCGAGGATGCGGAACTCCTGTTGAAAGAGGCCTTCGCCTGCTTCTCCGCGGGCTGCTACAACGCCTTTGCCTCGATGTGCCGGCGCGTCGCGCAATGCGTGTTTGCCGATCTCGGCGAGGACGGCAAGCTCGCGATGTACGATGAGCTGGCCAATATCCGCAAGCTCGCTGAACTCGACGACGAGTCGTTCGCCGTGGTCAAGAAAGTGCTGTTCGACGTCGACGCGACGGGCCGCGCCAACCTGCCGGTGATCGACGCCTTCCAGGCGGGCATGCTGCTCGAAGTCGTGAAGGACCTGCTGTACCAGGCCTATGTGCGCCGCGGCCGGCTGCAGCAGGCGATGATGGTGCGGCGCTACTTCGCCGAGGACGCTGCGTCGAAGGTGACGCCGCTGCCCGGCGCGCGCTCCTGATCCCGCGCGGCGGGCTCAGCCGAGCCAGCGCCGCGCATTGCGGAAAATCCGCATCCAGCCGCTGTCCTCTCCCGCATCCGCCGGATGCCAGGAATTCTGCACGGTGCGGAACACGCGCTCCGGGTGCGGCATCATGATGGTCACCCGGCCATCTTCTGACGTGAAACCCGCGACACCCTGCGGCGAGCCATTCGGATTCGCGGGATAGCGGGTCGCGACGCCGCCCCGGTTGTCCACGAAGCGCAGCACGGTCAGGGCCGCGGCCGCTGCTTCGTCCTGTGCCCCGCGGAACTGTGCCCGCCCCTCGCCGTGCGCGACCGCAATCGGCAGCCGACTGCCTGCCATGCCGGTGAAGAACGGCGAACGCGATTCGGCGATCTCGACCAGCGCCAGGCGGCCCTCGAACTGCTCCGAGCGGTTGCGATGGAATCGCGGCCAGCAGGCGGCGCCCGGGATCAGCTCTGCAAGCGCGGCCAGCATCTGGCAGCCGTTGCAGACGCCGAGCGTGAAACGATCGCCCCGCCCGAACCAGTCCTCGAACAGCGCGCGTGCGCGCGGGTTGAACAGGATCGACTTGGCCCAGCCCTCGCCGGCGCCGAGCACGTCGCCGTAGCTGAAGCCGCCGCAGGCGACCAGGCCCTGGAATCCCTCGAGCGTCGCGCCGCCATCGATCAGGTCCGTCATGTGCACGTCGACCGTCGCGAAACCAGCGCGGTCGAAAGCAGCCGCCATCTCGACCTGGCTGTTGACCCCCTGCTCGCGCAGGATCGCCACGCGCGGCCGCGCGCCGGCCGCGATCAGTCCCCGCGCGACGTCTTCGCCGGGATCGAACGTGAGCTTCCAGCTGAGGCCCGGGTCGTCCTGGTCGAGGCGCGCGGCCTGTTCCTCGTCCGCGCACTCAGGGTCGTCGCGCAGGCGCTGCATGCGCCAGCTGGTCCCGGACCAGAGTTCGTGCAGCCTCACGCGGTCGTCGTCGAGCAGCAGTCTCCCGGTGGCCATGACGCGGATCCGGCGGCCGGCCCCGGTCGTCCCGATCGCGCGCGAGCAACCGCCGAGCCCATGGCGCGCGAGCACGCCCTGCGCCCGCTCGAGGTCCCGCGCGCGCAACTGCAGCACGGCGCCGAGCTCCTCGCTGAAGAGCGCGGCCGCCGGCCGTTCGACCGCGCCGAGGTCGATGTCGAGCGAAGCGCGCCCGGCGAACGCCATCTCGAGCAGCGTGATCGCGAGCCCGCCATCGGCACGGTCGTGGTAGGCCAGGATCACGCCGGCGTCGGCGAGCTCGCGGATGGCCGCGAAGAAGCCGGTCAGGCGCCCGGGCGCATCGAGGTCCGGCGGCACGTCGCCGATGGCGCCATGCACCTGGGCCAGGCAGGAACCGCCGAGGCGGTCGCGCCCGCCGCCGAGGTCGATCAGCAGCAGCACCGTCGGGCCGGCGCTCGCTGCCAGCACCGGAGTCAGCGTGCGCCGGACGTCCGCAACCGGCGCGAATGCGGAGACCACGAGCGACAGCGGTGCGACCACCGAGCGCCCGTTGCCGCCCTCGTCGCGCCAGCTCGAGCGCATCGACAGCGAATCCTTGCCGACCGGAATGGCAATGCCGAGCGCCGGGCAGAGTTCCTCGCCGATCGCCCGCACGGTGTCGAACAGGTCGGCGTCCTCGGCGGGATCGCCGCAGGCCGCCATCCAGTTGGCCGACAGCTTGACGTCGCCGATGTGCCGCACGTCGGCGGCGGCGATATTGGTGATCGCCTCGCCGACCGCGATGCGACCGGACGCGGGTGCGTCGAGCAGCGCGATGGCGGGTCGCTCGCCGATCGACATGGCCTCTCCGGTCAAGCCGCGGAGCCCCGACAGCGTGACCGCGACGTCGCTGACCGGCACCTGCCAGGGGCCGACCAGCGGGTCGCGGCTGATCAGGCCGCCGACCGTGCGGTCGCCGATCGTCACCAGGAAGCCCTTGTCGGCGACCGCCGGCAGGCACAGCAGCCGTTCCAGCGCGGCAGCGACATCGAGCGAGGCCGCATCGAACCCGTCGCCGCGCCGCGCGCGCCGGCGCACGTCGCGCCGCATCCGCGGCGGCCGTCCGAGCAGGTCGGCGACCGGCATCTCGACCGGGCGGCTGCCCGCGCGCGAATCCAGGACCACCAGCATCCCGTCGCCGGTCGCGCGGCCGATGACCGCGCAGGGGCAGCGCTCGCGGCGGCACAGGGCGATGAAGTCGTCGAGCCGCGCCGGCTCGAGCGCGAGCACATAGCGCTCCTGTGCCTCGTTGCACCAGATCTCGAGCGGCGACATGCCCGGCTCGTCGCTCGGCACCGCGGCAAGCTCGATCTGTCCGCCGCCACTGCCGGCTGCCACCACTTCCGGCACCGCGTTCGACAGGCCACCGGCGCCGACGTCGTGGATCATCAGGATCGGGTTGCCCTCGCCCATCGCCCAGCAGGCATCGATCACCTGCTGGGCGCGGCGCTGCATCTCCGGATTGCCGCGCTGCACCGAGGCGAAGTCGAGCTGCTCGCTCGCTGTGCCGCTGCCCTGCGACGATGCGGCGCCGCCGCCGAGGCCGATCAGCATCGCCGGTCCGCCGAGCAGCACCAGCGGCGCGCCCACCGGCACGGCCTGCTTCTCGACGTGCATGCGGCGCACGTTGCCGAGCCCGCCCGCGATCATGATTGGCTTGTGATAGCCGCGCACGACCCCCGCGGGGTCGCCGGCGACCCGCTGCTCGAAGCTGCGGAAATAGCCGAGGATGCCGGGCCGGCCGAACTCGTTGTTGAATGCTGCCGCGCCGATCGGCCCGTCCTGCATGATCTCGAGCGCGGAGGCGATGCGCGCCGGACGGCCATGGTCCGTTTCCCACGGCTGCTCGAATCCCGGGATGCGCAGGTTCGACACGGTGAACCCGACCAGCCCCGCCTTCGGTTTCGCGCCGCGGCCGGTCGCGCCCTCGTCGCGGATCTCCCCGCCCGATCCCGTGGCGGCGCCGGCGAATGGCGAGATCGCGGTCGGGTGATTGTGGGTCTCGACCTTGATCAGGATGTCGACCGGTTCCTCGTGCCAGCCATAGGCGTGGCCGGGTCCCTGCGGGAAGAACCGCGCACCCTGGCTGCCCGCAAGCACCGCGGCGTTGTCGCTGTAGGCGGACAGCACGCCCTGCGGGCTGCGGTCGCGCGTGTGCCGGATGGATGCGAACAGCGAACGCGGCGCCGCCCTGCCGTCGACCACCCAGTCGGCGTTGAAGATCTTGTGCCGGCAGTGCTCGCTGTTGGCCTGCGCGAACATCATCACCTCGACGTCGGTCGGGTCCCGGCCGAGACGCGCGAACACGGCTGCCAGGTAGGCCAGCTCGTCCGCGGACAGCGCGAGCCCGAGTGCCGAGTTGGCGCGCGCGAGCGCAGCGATCGGGTCATGGCCGAGCGCAATGTGCGCAAGCGGCCGCGGCTCGTGCGTCTCGAACAGGCGCGCGGCCTCTGCCGCATCCGTCATCACCGCCTCGGTCATCGGGTCGTGCAGCGCCGCGGCGATGGCGCCGAACTCGGCGTGCGAAAGCGCTGCGCCTGCGTCGATTTGCCAGGCCCTGCCCCGCTCGATGCGGGCGACCGCGTCGAGGCCGCAGACGTGGGCGATGTCGGTGGCCTTCGACGACCAGGGCGAGATCGTGCCGGGACGCGGCACCGTCAGGAGCAGCCGTCCCGGTCCGTCCGGCGGCGCGCGCTCCCGGTCGACATCGAGGAGGCGCTCCAGCACCGCGGTCTCGGCGCGGGTCAGGTTCCGGCGCAGGTCGACGAAGTGCAGGTAATCGACGCTGATGCGATCGAGCGCCGGCATCACGCGCCGTTGCGCGGCGAGCAGCCTCTCGATCCGGAATGAGGAAAGTGCCGGCGCGCCTCTGAACAGCAGCATCAAGCCGTCAGCGCTTCACGCCCGGATCATTGCCGGCGGGATACATGGCGACCGGAAACTGGGCGATGTTGCCGCCCTCGAGCGCGCTGATCTTGCTGACGCCCTGCTTGCGCACTTCGTCGATGCGGATGACCGAGTGCAACGGAAGGTAGCTGCGCTTGACACCCGCGAACTCGGACTGGATGCGCTCCTCGCCGGGATCGACGACCACGCTGCTGCGCTCGCCGAACACCAGTTCCTCGACCTCGACGAATCCGAACAGGCTGCCGTGGCTCACCTTGCGGGCGTAGATCTCGTAGACCTTGCCCTGGTTGACGAACACGATCCTGAATATGTGACTTGCGGCCATGATCGGGGTGGGGGTCGTCCTGCCGTGGGCGCGCTATTATAGCGGTCCAAGCAGGCGTGATGCGGGCTGTACCGCGGGCGCAGTTCGTTCCGGGGTCAGGCAATGGCGCTTCGTCTGAAAATCATCAGCGACAACGCGGCAGCGGCCGGCGACAACCCGCGCTGGACGTTCGGCGTCAATGGCGGCCACATCGGGCGCCACGAGACCAACGACTGGGTCCTGCGCGATCCGTCCCGCTACGTCTCCGGACGCCATGCCGAGATCGAGCATCGCGCCGGCACCTGGTGGCTGCGCGACACCAGCACCAACGGCACGTTCATCAACGATTCCGAGGAGGCGCTTGGACCGGATCGCCCGCACCAGCTCGCTTCCGGCGACCATTTCCGCATCGGCGAGTACGAGATCGAGGTCGAGATCACCGGGGGCAACGATTTCCTGGCGCAGGAGCCGCCCGCACTCGCTGCCGCCGACCTCGACACCTCTTTCGAGGTCAAGTCATTCATTTCGACCGGCCGGCGCGAGGCTCGCCCGGCGCGGGTTGTGCCGCGCGTCGCGCCGCCCGTGTCCGCACCCGCCGCGGCGCCCGTCGCCTCGGCCCGCGCGCGCGAGGAGCAGGAGCTGTGGCCCGGGCTCGCGGCGCTCTGCAAGGGCGCCGGCATCGATCCGCGCGCGCTGCCGCCGGAAGTGCGCGCGACGGCGCTGGCCCAGGCCGGCCAGTTGCTGCGCGAGATGCTGGTCGGGTTTTCCGAGCTTGCGCGCACGCGCGCCGATTTCGCCAGCGAGTTCACGATCTCCTCGGGCGCGCGGCGGCGCGATGCCACCAGTCCGCTGCTGCAGCTCGCGGCGGTCGAGCAGATCCTGGAGTTGCTGCTGGCCGGCCGCGGGCCCGGCGACACGCGCGCGATCGACGAGGTGCGCAGCCAGTTCGCGCGCGCGCGCAGTCACGAGACCGCGATCACGGGCGCGCTGCGCGAGGCCCTGTCGGCGGTGCTTGCAAAGCTGAATCCCGAGGCACTGGAGGAACAGCTCGGCCGCCGCTCGCGCACCGCCGCGGGGCCCGAGCTGCAGGCGCTGCTGTGGAGCCGCTACCAGGAGCTGTTCCGCGCCACGGCGCAGACCGGCGAGGCCGGATTGCCGGCGGTGTTCCTGACCGCCTTCGCGCGCGCCTACGAGACGATCACGGCCGGCGGCAGCCCGCGCGATCCCGGCGACCGCGACGACTAGAAAAGGGGTGCGTCCCCTCTTGCGTCCCCTTTTACTGGCGGAGAGGGTGGGATTGTGCGGGCTGCGCCCGCATCCCTCGCTGCGCTCGGGACCGTCGCCGCTACGCGGCTCCGTCCTTCGGCGCGCTGCGCGCGCCTCGTCGAACCCGGTTGGGTCCGTCCACACACCCTTGCCGCCACAGCTTTGGGTAGCCAAGCGAGGCGGATAACTGAGCGAGCGCGTAAGTTCCGGCGGCGCGAGCGAAGTTGGTCCGCCTCGCTTGGCTACCCAAAGCTGTGGCGGAGAGGGTGGGATTCGAACCCACGAATACCTTGTGGGTATTACTGGAATTCCAGTCCAGCGCCTTCGACCGCTCGGCCACCTCTCCGCGGCCGCGAAGCCTACCGGACCACCGTCAGTGCGGCAACCGCGGGCCGCTCACCCGGCGCGCGGGCGGGCGGTGCCGTAGCTCGGCGGGTGCTCGAGGCACTTGCCGGGCTCCGCGGGAATCTGCGGCGCCTTGATTTCCGGGATCTTGAGCGCATTGCGCGTATCCGGCAGGTCGGCGCCCGCCGGAACGGTGAGCGGCGCCATCTGCTCCGCCGCCTGGTAGGGCTGGGCCTTTTCGCATCCGGAGTAGGCATCCGGCAGCAGGCCACAGCCCGCCAGCAGTAGCAATGCCGACACCACGATCACCATTCGATTCATGCGATTCCTCATTCGATCACTTCGGCGCGGCGCATCGCCGCCAGCACCGCCACCTGGTTCGACTCCGCCAGCGGCACCAGCGGCAGCCGGATCCCGGGTCCGATCAGCCCCAGCCGGCCGAGCGCCCACTTCACCGGGATCGGGTTCGATTCGACGAAGAGCGCAGTGTGCAGACCCGCGAGGCGCCCGTCGAGTTCCCTCGCGCCCACCGGGTCGTCGGCCAGCGCCGCCTCCACCATCTCGTGCATCATCCGCGGCGCCACGTTGCCGGTCACCGTGATGACACCCTGCGCGCCCGCGCCGATCAGCTCGCGGCAGCTCGCGTCGTCGCCCGACAGCAGCAGGAAATCGTCGCCGCAGCGCCGGAGTATCTCGGCGCCGCGCTCGACGCTGCCGGTCGCTTCCTTGATGCCGATGATCTGCGGATGGAACGAGAGCCGCTCGACCGTCTCGGGCAGCAGATCGCAGGCGGTGCGCGATGGCACGTTGTAGAGGATCAGCGGCACGCTCGAGGCGTCGGCGACCAGGCTGAAGTGCCGGTACAGTCCTTCCTGCGGCGGCCGGTTGTAATAAGGTGTCACGACCAGCACGCCGTCGACGCCGAGCTCGCAGGCGGCGCGCGTCCGTTCGATGGATTCGGCGGTCGAATTGCCGCCCGTGCCCGCGATGACCGGCATACGGCCGCCGATCCGCTGCACCGCGATCTGCAACAACTCGGCCGCTTCCGCGGCGGTGACCGTGGGAGACTCGCCGGTCGTGCCGGCGATCACGATGCCGTCCGTGCCCTGGCGCGCGTGCCAGTCGAGCAGGCGCCCGAACGCGACGTGGTCCACGTCGCCCGATTCCGTCATCGGCGTCACCAGCGCAACCAGGCTGCCGCGAAACATCGCACCCCCCGGTTGTTCGGCCGGCACCGGAGGCGGGATCGTACTGGCGCGCGCCGCGCGGGCGCAAGCGGGCCGCAAGGCCGCGATATCATCACGCGGCCGATACCGGTAAACTGCGCGTCACGCCCCTGTTCTTCCCCGCATGAAACAATTCATCGCAATTTCGGCCATCGGCGACGATCGCATCGGTCTGGTGCACGATCTCTCGAAGGTCGTCGCCGACTGCGGCGGCAGCATCAGCGAGAGTCGCATGACGGCGCTCGGCTCCGATTTCGCGGTCCTGATGCTGGTCGCCGGCAACTGGCACTCGATCGCGCGGATCGAGACCGACCTCGGCAAGCTCGCCGAGACAGCCGGCGTGACGATCCAGGTGCGGCGCACCGTCCAGCGCCCGGTGCGCGAGGACATGATCCCCTACTCCGTCGACGTGGTCTGCATCGACCAGGCCGGCATCGTTGCCGGGCTGTCGGGGTTCTTCGCCGCCCGCGGCATCGACATCGGCGAACTGTCCACGCGCAGCTACGCCGCGGCGCACACCGGCGCCCAGATGTTCTCCGTCTACATGGTCATCAACGTGCCGACCCGGATCCACGTCGGCGCGCTGCGCGAGGAGTTCATGGACTTCTGCGACCAGATGAACCTCGACGCGATCCTGGAACCGGTCAAGAACTGAGCCGCGATGTCCCGCATCAGCGTCGGCTCGCAGGTACCCGATTTCACGATCCCGACGACCGCCGGCGAATTCCGCCTGGGCGCGCCTCGCAAGGAAAATCTGGTCGTGTATTTCTATCCGCGTGACAATACGCCGGGCTGCACGCTGGAAGGGAGCGACTTCCGCGACCTCGCGCCGGCATTCCGCAAGGCCCGCACGGCGATACTCGGGATCTCCACGGACACGATCGAATCGCACCACCGGTTCAGGGACAAGATGAAGTTTCCATTCGAACTGGGTTCCGACGAGGACCGCGCCATCGCCAGGCTGTTCGGCGTCTGGAAGCAGAAGAACATGTACGGGAAGAAGATGATGGGCATCGAACGCAGCACTTTCCTGATCGACGCCGGCGGCGTGTTGCGCCAGGAATGGCGCAAGGTCCGCGTGGCGGGCCACGCAGCACAGGTCCTGGCCGCGGCACGCGTGCTTTGACGGCAGCATGCTGAAGAGCCGACCCGCGAAGGACGCGCGCCGCGCATTCGTCCTCGACACCAACGTGCTGATGCACGATCCCGCGGCGATATTCCGCTTCGAGGAGCACGACATCTACCTGCCGATGGGCGTGCTCGAGGAGCTCGACGCCGGCAAGAAGGGCCTCTCGGAGTCGGCGCGGAACGTGCGGCAGGTCAGCCGCTTCCTCGACGAGTTGATGGCGAACGCCACCAAGGAGCAGATCGACCGCGGCCTCGAGCTGCCGGCGGGCCGCTCCGGCAATCACGGCAAGAAGCCGCCGCAGGGCCGGCTGTTCTTCCAGACCCGCCGGCTCGCCGCCGGGCTGCCGGACACCCTGCCCGGCCACGGCATCGACAATGCGCTGCTCGGGTACACGCTGGCGCTGCAACTGGAGTTGCCGGGCACGCGCGTGACGCTGGTGTCGAAGGACATCAACCTGCGCATCAAGGCCGCGATCCTCGGCGTGCACGCGGAGGATTACTTCAACGACCGCACGATCGAGGACGCCGATCTCCTGTTCACCGGCGTGACCGCGCTGCCGGCGGATTTCTGGGAGACCCACGGCAACAACGTCGAGTCCTGGCAGGACCAGGCGCGCACCTGGTACCGCGTGCGCGGCCCGCTGGTGCGCGAATGGCACCCGAACCAGTTCCTGTTCGACACGTCCGGCGACGCCTTCGAGGCGATCGTGCGCTCGATCGACGGCGAGGTCGCCACGCTCGAGGTCACCCAGGACTTCCGCGGCGGACGGCACGCCGTGTGGGGCATCAATGCGCGCAATCGCGAACAGAACCTCGCGCTCAACCTGCTGCTCGACCCGGAGGTCGATTTCGTCACGATCCTCGGCCCCGCGGGTACGGGGAAGACACTGCTGGCACTCGCCGCGGGCCTGGCGCAGACGCTCGATACCAACCGCTTCAGCGAGATCATCATGACGCGCGTGACGATCCCGCTCGGCGAGGACATCGGCTTCCTGCCGGGGACCGAGGAAGAGAAGATGGAGCCCTGGATGGGCGCGCTGATGGACAACCTCGAGGTGCTGACGCAGGGCCAGGAGGGCGGCAGCTGGGGCCGGGCGGCGACCCAGGACCTGCTGCGTCATCGCATCAAGATCCGCTCGCTCAACTTCATGCGCGGCCGCACCTTCCTGAACCGCTACCTGATCCTCGACGAGGCGCAGAACCTGACCTCGAAGCAGATGAAGGCGCTGGTCACGCGCGCCGGCCCCGGCACCAAGCTGGTCTGCCTCGGCAACATCTCGCAGATCGACACGCCCTACCTGACCGAGACCACCTCCGGGCTCACCTACGTCGTCAACCGCTTCCGCGGCTGGCAGCACGCCGGCCACGTGACGCTGGTGCGCGGCGAGCGCTCGCGGCTGGCCGATTTCGCGTCCGAAGCGCTCTGAGGAGCGCGCTGGCGAACCATGCGGCGCGCGCGCGGTCGAACCGGCAGTTCCGCCAGGACCGAATCGATGCGTGCACCCGCCATCCTGCTGTCATTGCTGCTCGCCTGCCAGGGGCCGGTGGCCGCCGCCCAGGCGCCCGGCAGCGACCTGCCCGACATCGGCACGCCGGCCAGCACCACGCTCTCGCTCATCGACGAGTACAAGATCGGCCTGATGATCGTGCGCAGCCTCCGCGACGCGGGCCAGATCGTCGAGGATCCCGAGGTCACAGAGTACCTGCAGTCGCTCGGCATGCGACTCTCGAGCAACGCGCATGAAGGCGCGCATCGCTTCACGTTCTTCGCGATCAAGGACGCGGGCATCAACGCCTTCGCGCTGCCGGGCGGATTCATCGGCGTCAACGCCGGACTGGTTACCGCGACGCGCAGCGAAGGCGAGCTCGCAGGCGTGCTCGCGCACGAGATTGCGCACGTGACCCAGCGCCACATCGCCCGCTCGATCCAGAATGCCGGCCGCGCCAACCTGGCGTCGGCGGCCGCAATCCTGGCCGCCGTGCTGATCGGCGCAACGACCGGCATGCCGAGCGACGCAGTGCTCGGCTCGGTGACCGCCGCGCAGGGCCTGGCCGCGCAATCGCAGATCAACTTCACGCGCACGCACGAGAGCGAGGCGGACCGCGTCGGCATCGGCATCCTGGCCGCGGCCGGCTTCGATCCGGTCGCAATGCCGGAGTTCTTCTGGACCCTGCAGCAGCGCTCGGGCAGCGCCGGCAGGAACATCCCGGAACTGCTGCGTACGCACCCGGTGACGACCGAGCGCATCGCCGAGACCCGCGACCGCGCCAACCAGCTCGAGCGGCCGCGGACGCCCGACAGCACGAGCTATGCGCTGGTCCGCGAGCGGCTGAACGTCGACACGATGTCGCCGGAAGCCTCGTTCCGCGACCTGTACCCCAACGCGCGCAACGCCGATTACCCGTCGACCGACGGCGAGCAGTACGGCCGCGCAATGGCGCTGATGCGCGCAGGAGCACCGGACGAGGCGATTCCGCTGCTGCAGGCACTGCTCGCGCGCCGGCCCGACGTCACGCTCTACCACACCGCGCTCGGGCAGGCGCAACTGGCCGCGGGCCTCGTCGAGGCCTCGCGGGCGACGCTCGAGCATGCGATGGAGCTGTTCCCGCGCAACGTCCCGGTCACGATGCGCTATGCCGAGACGCTGATGCGCGATGGCGACCCGAAGCGCGCCCATGTCGTGCTGCTCGACCTGTTCAACAACGTGCCGCCGTCGGCCGAGCAGGCGCGCTACACGGCGCTCGCGGCGAACGCCGCGGGCGACGTCGCGGACGCCTACTACTACATGTCCGAGTACCACGTGATCAGCGGCGACCTGATGCTGGCCATCGGCCAGCTTCGGCTCGCGCAGGCGGTGCCGGGCCTCAATGCCGTGCAGCGGGAGCGCTTCGACGCCCGCATCCGCGAGCTTCAGGAATACCTGCCGAAAGGCAGGCGTGCCCGCGAGGTGGCCGAGCCGACGAATCCGCAGTCGGACGGCGGCGCCACCGGCTAGAATTGCCGCTGGGATCGCGCCAAAGGACCCGACGATGACCGCCGACCTCCGCGCCGGCCTGTGCCTGGCACTGACACTCGCACTCGCCGGCTGCGCCACCACCGGACCGGCCACCGCCGGCGACCCGCTCGAGCGCATGAACCGCGGCACCTACCGGTTCAATGCCGCCATCGACCGCGCCGTGCTGAGGCCCGTGGCAACCGGCTATCGCAACGGCGTGCCGCGGGTGGTCCGCACCGGGATCGGCAACGTGCTCAGCAACCTCGCCTTCCCGACCACGATCATCAACGACCTGCTCCAGTTCAAGCTCAAGGATGCGGCCATCGACCTCGGCCGGTTCGCGATCAACTCGACGCTCGGCATCGGCGGGCTGCTCGACCCGGCCTCGCATTTCGGGATCCCGCGCAACAACGAGGACTTCGGCCAGACGCTCGGCCGCTGGGGCGTTCCGGCGGGACCGTATGTCGTGCTGCCCCTGTTCGGGCCGTCGACGCTGCGCGATGCGCCATCGATGCTGGCCGACGCGCAGACCGATCTGCGTGTGCAGCTCGATCTCGAGACCGATGAAAAGGTTGCGCTCGGCGTGCTCACGGTCATGGACCGCCGCGCGGAACTGCTTTCGATCGATCAGTCGATCGAAGCGGCCTACGACCCCTACGCGTTCGTGCGCAACGCCTGGCTGCAGCGCCGCGAGTACCAGGTGCGGGATGGCGAGGTGCCCGACGACCCGCCGCCGGAGGACCTCGAGGACCCCGAGCTCCTGGAGGATCCGGAAGATCAGCCGGCGCCGGATGCCGTGGCCGGCAGCAGCTCCGAAACGTCGCTGATGCCCGCGAGCGCCGCCAGCCCGGCCGGCATGTTGCGGTAGCCGACCGACCGGCCGCCGGCGCGCGCCACGATCGACCACTCGAGCAGCAGCGCGAGACCCGCGCTGTCGATGCGCCCGACCCGCGCCAGGTCGATCTCGGCCCGGCCGGCCGCGCCGAATGCGGCCTCGCCCTCGAGCAGCAGCCGCGGCGCGCTCTCGAACACGAGGTCGCCCGACAGCGCGAACTGTCCGTCACCGAGCTTTTCGAGCGAGGCCGGTTGCGTCATTTTTTCAGCGCGCGCGCCTGGGCGTCTCGCCGCGGGCCTCCGCCTCGAGCCGCTCGATGACCGACGCGAGCCCACGCTGGTCGATCTCCGCGCCGACGTCGTTGCGGAAATTGCGCACGTAGGAGATGCCCTCGATGGTCACGTCCCAGGCCTTCCAGCCGGCGGGCGTCGCGCGCAGCGTGTAATTGACGGGAACGCGCGTGCCATCGTTGCGCTTGACCTCGGTCCGGACGGTCGCCTGGCCGGTCGCGAGGTCGCCGCGAAACGGCAGCACCACCATGCGGTCCGCCGTGAACTCGGCGAGCGCCGTGCCGTAATTGCGCAGCAGCGACTGGTAGAAGGCGTCGATGAACTGCTTGCGCTGCTCCGCCGTGGCGCCGCGCCAGTGCTTGCCGAGCACGAGCCGCGCGGAATAATCGGTGTCGAAGGCGGGCAGCAGGATCTCGTCCACCATCTTCTGCACGCGCTTCGGATCCTTGCGCGCCGCCT
This sequence comes from Steroidobacteraceae bacterium, assembly GCA_050179155.1. Taxonomy (GTDB): domain Bacteria; phylum Pseudomonadota; class Gammaproteobacteria; order Steroidobacterales; family Steroidobacteraceae; genus SCUD01. Next base: position 72,354 of record JBFXFJ010000002.1, on the reverse strand, counting down.
CGCGGTCCGCGTCGAGCGCCTGCAGCATGCGGGTCGCCGCCGATTCGATCAGTTCCTGCGGCGTCGGTCCCGGCACGGGGTCGGCGGCCCAGGCAATGCCGGCGAGCGCGAGCGGCGCCAGCAGGCAGCACAAGCGGGTAGCGAGGCGTCGCGTCATGGCGTGGATTCCTCCGGGGAGCCGTCGGCCGGTTTTTCCGCCGCCTTCGAGAACAGGAACTTGCTGATCAGGTTCTCGAGCACGATGGCGGACTGCGTGAACTGGATCTGATTGCCGTCGGCAAAGAAAGTTTCCGAGCTGCCCGGACCGATGCCGACATACTGGCCGCCCAGCAGGCCGGCCGTCAGGATGCCGGCGTCGCTGTCGTCCGGAATCCGGTCGTAGGCGCCGTCGATGCGCATCGTCACGCGCGCGCGGTACTCGTTGAAATCGTACTCGATCGCCTCGACCCGGCCGACCGTCACGCCCGACATGGATACCGGCGCGCCCGGCTTGAGGCCGCCGACCTGCTCGAACATCGCCGTCAGCCGGTAGCCGCCGTCGCCGAAGCCGAATTCCCGGCTGGTGATCTGCGTGATCAGGAAGAAAAGTGCGGCGAACCCGAGCAGCACGAACAGCCCGGTTCCCAGTTCGATGGCGCGCGTCTGGCGCATGACGATACTCCTTAAAGCATTACCGCGGTCAGCATGTAGTCGAGCAGCAGCACGACCACCGACGAAATGACGACGGTCCGCGTCGTCGCCCGGCCCACGCCTTCCGCGGTCGGCACCGAGTGATAACCCTCGAACACCGCGATCAGGCTGCAGGCGACGCCGAAGACGGCGCTCTTCAGCACCCCCTCCATGACGTCGCCGAACTCGACCGCGCCCCGCATCTGCGACCAGAACTGGCCGGAATCCACGCCCATCAGCTGCACGCCGACGAGCTGCGCGCCGAACAGCCCGATCATGCTGAAGATCGCGGCCAGCAGCGGCATCGACAGCGTGCCGCCGAGGAAGCGCGGCATCACGACCCGGCGTACCGGGTCGACCGCCATCATCTCCATCGCCGCGAGCTGGTCGGTGGCGCGCATCAGGCCGAGCTCGGAGGCGAGCGCCGTGCCGGCGCGGCCCGCGAACAGCAGCGCCGTCACGACCGGCCCGAGCTCCTTCAGCAGCCCGAGCGCGGCGGCGGTGCCGAGCGATTCCTCGGAACCGAAGCGCTCCAGCAGGTCGAAGCCCTGCAGCCCGAGCACCATGCCGACGAACAGGCCCGACATCATGATGATCACGAGCGAGTGAGCGCCCGCGTTGTGGATCTGCTGCACCACCAGGCTGAAGCGCAACAGCGCGCGCGGCGTCTCGGCGACCAGGCGCAGGCCGAACAGCGTGTAGGCGCCGAGCGCCTCGAGCGCGGTGCGCAGCGACGTCAGCACCTCGCGGGCCAGCGGGACGATCACGCCGGCACCTGCCGCAACTGGCTCTCGTAGTCCGGCGACGGATAGTGGAACGGCACCGGCCCGTCCGGCAGCCCGTGCATGAACTGGCGCACCTCTTCCTGCTCGCTGTGCGCGAGGTGGGCGGGTGGCCCGCTCGCGACGATGCCGCCGCCCGACACCAGGTAGCAGATGTCGGCGACCGCGGAGATCTCGCGCACGTCGTGCGATACGACGATGCTGGTCAGTCCCAGCGAATCGTTCAGCCTCCGGATCAGGCGCAACACCATGCCCATCGAGATCGGGTCGAGGCCGACGAACGGCTCGTCGTAGATCAGCAGTTCCGGGTCCATGACGATGGCGCGCGCGAGCGCGACCCGGCGCGCCATGCCGCCGGAGAGCTCCGCCGGCATCAGCTGCCAGGCGCCGCGCAGCCCCACCGCGTGCAGCTTGGTCAGCACCACGTGCCGCAGCAGCCGCTCCGGCAGGTTGGTGTGCTCGCGCAGCGGAAATGCGACATTCTCGTAGACATTGAGGTCGGTCAGCAGCGCGCCATTCTGGAACAGCATGCCCATGCGCCGGCGCATGCGGTAGATCTCGGGCCGGCTCATGGTCGCGACGTCGCGGCCCTCGACTTCCACCAGCCCGCGGTCGGCCATCAGCTGGCCGGTGATCAGGCGCAGGAGCGTGGTCTTGCCGGTGCCGCTCGGGCCCATGATGGCCGTCACCGATCCGCGTCCGATGTCGACGTCCACGCCGCTGAAGATGGCGCGCCGGCTCACCGAAAAATGCACGTCGCGCAGGCGCACGACGGCGCTGGCATCGCGACGCTGTTCGGCAGTCAATTCAGGGACCCGCGGCGCGCGGCTTCAGGCCGCGGCCTGTTCCATGGCGGCTTCGTAGCTGCCGTCGCGCGCCAGCCCGTTGAGGCGCGCGCGGCGCAGGAACGTCCGCTGGGCTGCTGCGACATTGGCGGGCAGGCCGCGCCAGGCGTCGAGCGTGCTCTGCTGCAGCGCCCGCCCATAGCTGAACGACAGCTGCCAGGGCCGGTGGTCCGCGCGATTCATCAGCGACAGGTGCAGGGTCGCCTCGGACTCGCTCTGGCCGCCGGACAGGAAGGCGATCCCCGGCACCGCACCCGGCACGTGCCGGCGCAGGCAGCGGAGCGTCGCATCGGCCACCTGCTGGGGCGTCGCCTGCTTCGGGCATTTCTTGCCGGCGATCACCATGTTCGGCTTCAGCACGATGCCTTCGAGCCGCACGCGGTGGCGGAACAGCGCGTCGAACACGGCCTCGAGCGCCGCGTCGGTCACCGCTTCGCATCGCTCGATCGTGTGGTCGCCGTCCATCAGCACCTCGGGCTCGACGATCGGCACGATCGACAGCTCCTGGCACAGCGCCGCGTAGCGCGCGAGCGCGTGCGCATTCGCCTCGAGTGCGAACGGCGTCGGGATGGCCGCGCCGACGTCGATCACCGCGCGCCACTTCGCGAAGCGCGCGCCGAGTTCGCGGTACTCCGCGAGGCGCTCGCGCAGGCCGTCGAGGCCCTCGGTCACGGTCTCGCCCGGGAATCCCGCGAGCGGCTTCGCGCCCGCGTCCACCTTGATGCCCGGCAGGATGCCGCGCGCGGCCAGCAGCGCCGGGAACGGACGGCCGTCGGCGGCCTTCTGGCGGATGGTTTCGTCGTAAAGGATGACGCCGGATATGTGCTGCTCGGCGCCCGGGGCAGTGAACAGCAGTTCGCGGTACGCGCGCCGCGATTCGAACGTGGACTCGAGCCCGATCTTGTCAAAACGCTTCTTGATCGTTCCGGTCGACTCGTCCGCGGCGAGGATGCCCTTGCCGGGTGCGACCATGGCCTTGGCGTTCGAATCGAGTTCCAGGCTGTCCATGAATCCGGGTCCTTTGCGTCTGTCGGGGTCGGGGCGGCCGGCAGGCGGCGCCGGGCGCGAAGGATACCAGAGCGCCGCGACCCCCTACCGTTCCGGGCGTAATAGTACTAAAATTGTACTGTTTATTTCCACGACCGCGGAGAATGCTTCCATGCTGCGCATCAGCCGCCTGACCGACTACGCGACCGTGATCCTCGCCAGCCTCGGCGGTGGCGCGCTCGCGAGCGCCGCCGACATCGCGCTGCGCACCCACATCGGCGTGCCGACCGTCAGCAAGCTGCTGAAAGAACTCCAGCACGCGGGGCTCGTGCGCTCGGTGCGCGGCGCGCACGGCGGCTACCAGCTCGCGAAGCCCAGCGCCGAGATCAACGCGGCGGACATCATCGACGCGGTCGAAGGGCCGGTCGCGCTGACCGAGTGCGCGAACGGCGCCGGCCAGTGCGGCATCGAGGCCACTTGCCAGGTCGGGCACGGCTGGCAACGGATCAGCCTGGCGATCCACCACGCGCTGCGCGAGGTCAGCCTCGAGGAGCTGGTGCGCCGCGAGGGCAATCCCAGGGTGTCCGCGTTGCAGCAGATGCCACAGGGCTGGCGGCCGCTGGTGCGCGGCTGAACCGGCGGCAGCACATGCCCTCCAACCAGACCGAACTGGACTCGCTGGTCGCCCGCAAGTACCGGCACGGCTTCGTCACGGACATCGCCAGCGATACCGTGCCTCCGGGGCTCGACGAGGACGTGATCCGTCTGATCTCGGGCAAGAAAGGCGAACCGGCCTTCATGCTCGAGTGGCGGCTGAAGGCCTGGCGGCGCTGGCTGCGCATGACGCTGCCCGAATGGTCGCGGGTGCGCTATCCGCCGATCGATTTCCAGGCGATCTCCTACTACTCGGCGCCGAAGCAGCGCCAGGACGGGCCGAAGTCCCTCGACGAGGTCGACCCGAAGCTGCTCGAGACCTATGACAAGCTCGGCATTCCGCTGCACGAGCGCGCGCGGCTCGCCGGTGTCGCGGTCGACGCCGTGTTCGACAGCGTGTCGGTCGCCACGACCTTCAAGGAAAAACTGGCTGACGCCGGCGTCATTTTCTGCCCGTTCTCGGAAGCGGTGCAGAAGCACCCGGAGCTGGTCCAGCAATACCTGGGAACCGTGGTCCCGCCCGGCGACAATTTCTACGCGGCGCTCAATTCCGCCGTGTTCACCGACGGCTCGTTCGTCTACGTGCCGAAGGGCGTGCGCTGCCCGATGGAGCTGTCGACCTATTTCCGCATCAATGCCTCGAAGACCGGGCAGTTCGAGCGCACGCTGATCATCGCGGACCAAGGCGCGTCGGTCTCCTACCTCGAGGGTTGCACGGCGCCAATGCGCGACGAGAACCAGCTGCACGCGGCGGTCGTCGAACTGGTGGCGCTCGACGACGCGCGCATCAAGTACTCGACCGTGCAGAACTGGTACCCGGGCGACGAGAACGGCGTCGGCGGCATCTACAACTTCGTCACCAAGCGTGGCGACTGCCGCGGGCGCAATTCGAAGATCTCCTGGACCCAGGTCGAGACCGGCTCGGCGATCACCTGGAAGTACCCGAGCTGCATCCTGCGCGGCGACGGTTCGGTCGGCGAGTTCTACTCGGTCGCGCTCGCCAACCACCGCCAGCAGGCCGACACCGGCACCAAGATGATCCACATGGGGCGCAACACGCGCTCGACCATCATCTCGAAGGGAATCTCGGCCGGCCATGGCCAGAACGCCTATCGCGGGCTGGTCAAGGTGCTGCCGGGCGCCGAGGGCGCGCGCAATCACACGCAGTGCGACTCGCTGCTGATGAGCGATCACTGCGGCGCCCACACGTTTCCGTACATCGAGGTCCGCAATCCGACCGCGGTCGTCGAGCACGAGGCGACGACCTCGAAGATCTCCGACGACCAGTTGTTCTACTGCCTGCAGCGCGGCATTTCCGCCGAGGACGCGGTCAACATGATCGTCAACGGTTTCTGCCGGCAGGTATTCCGCGAGCTGCCGATGGAATTCGCGGTCGAGGCGCAGAACCTGCTGGCCGTGAGCCTCGAGGGCGCGGTGGGATGAAATCCTGGAGCATCGATCGATGAGCGATTCCAACCCCGTGATCCTCGACGTGCGCGACCTGCGCGTGCGCGCCGGCGACCGCGTGATCCTCGACGGGCTGTCGCTCGCCGTGCGCGCCGGCGAAGTGCACGCGATCATGGGGCCGAACGGTTCCGGCAAGAGCACGCTGACCGGCGTGTTGGCGGGACGCCCGGGACTCGAGGTGCTGTCGGGTTCGGCGACCTATCTCGGCCGCGACCTGCTGTCGATGCCGCCGGAACTGCGCGCGCGCGAAGGCCTGTTCCTGGCGTTCCAGTACCCGGTCGAGATCCCGGGCGTCAACAACGTCTACCTGCTGAAGGCGTCGCTGAATGCGCTGCGCAAGCACCGCGGCGAACCGGAGCTCGACGCGTTCGAATTCCTGAACCTGGTCCGCGCAAAGCTCGCCGGCATGCGCATGGACGAGACCCTGCTGAACCGCGGCGTCAACGAGGGCTTCTCCGGCGGCGAGAAGAAGCGCAACGAGATCCTGCAGATGAGCCTGCTGGAGCCGACGCTCGCGCTGCTCGACGAGACCGACTCGGGCCTCGACATCGACGCGCTCAAGCTGGTCGCGGAAGGCGTGAACGCGCTGCGTGCGCCATCGCGCGCGATCGTCCTGGTCACGCACTACCAGCGCCTGCTCGATTACGTGGTGCCGGACCGGGTCCACGTGCTCGCCGGCGGACGCATCGTCCGCAGCGGCGGGCGCGAGCTCGCGCAGGAACTGGAACGGCGTGGCTACGACTGGCTGCGCACCGGGACGGCGGCGGCGTGAACGCGGCGCCGGTCCTCGAACGCATCGCCGCGAGCCACGCCGCGCTCGCGCCCGGCTTCGCCGGCGGGCCCGCATGGGCCGAGCGGCGCCAGCGCGCGCTCGCGTCGCTGCTCGACCGCGGGCTGCCCGACCGGCGCGACGAGAACTGGAAGTACCTCGATCACGCCCGCGTCGCGCAATACCGCTTTGACGCCGTGACGCGTGTCGGCGTCAACCGGGAGCAGCTCGGGCGTCACCTGCTGCCGGTTGCCGGCGCACGCCGCCTGGTGCTGGTCGACGGCCGGTTCGACGCGGACCTGTCGCAGGCGGATGCCGGCGACGGCCTCTGCGTCGAGGATCTCGGTGCCCTGCTGTCCCGCGATCCCGCATCCGCGCTCGCGCGGGTGCGCGCGCCCGGCGACGATGCCGACGACCGCTATGCGCTGCTCGCCGACGCATTCGCCGCCGACGGCGTCCTGATCCGCGTGGCAGCGGGCGCGGCACCCGCGCCACCGCTCTACCTGGTGCACGTGAGCACGGCGGCGGCGCCGGCCACGCACCAGTCCCGCGTCGTCATTGAGGTCGGCGCCGGCGCGAAGCTGGTGCTGGTCGAGCACTTCATTGCGCTCGGCGCGGCCGCCGCGCTCGGCAACCTTGCCGCCGAGCTGCGCCTCGGCGTGGACGCGGCCATGACCCACCTGCGCCTGCACCAGCACGGCGATTCGGCGGCCCAGGTCGAGACCTGGGTGACCCGCCTTGCCGCCGGCAGCCGCTACGAGCAGCACCTGCTCGCGTTCGGCGGCCGGCTGGTCCGCTCCAGCCTCGACCTGACACTCGAGGGAGCACGCGCTGACTGCCGGCTCACCGGACTTTACCTGGCGGACGGCGAGCGCCAGGTGGACCTGTACACGCACATTTCCCACGAGGGCGCGGCGACACGCACGGTGCAGGACGTCCGCGGCATCGCCTCGGACCGCGGTCGCGGCGCATTCAACGGCCGCATCGTCGTGCACCCGTCCGCGCGCGGCGCGGATGCGAGCCAGCAGAGCCGCAACCTGCTGCTCTCCCCGCTCGCCGAAATCGACTCGCGGCCGCAACTCGAGATCCACGTCGACGACGTCCAGTGCCGCCACGGGGCGACGATCGGCACGCTCGATCCGGCGCAGCTCTTCTACCTGCTCTCGCGCGGCCTCGATCCCGACACCGCGCGCGCGCTGCTCACCTTCGCCTTCTGCCAGGACGTGGTCGGCAGGCTGCCGCTGCCGGAGCTGCGCGCCACGGTCGAAGCCATGGTCGCCGGCACGCTGCCGGACCGCGAACTGATCCGGGGGCTGGCCTGATGCCCGCCGCCGCCGCACAGCGGGCCGGGCCGGACGTCGGCCGCATTCGCGCCGATTTTCCGGTGCTCGCGCGCCGCATCAACGGTCGCGCGCTCGCCTATCTCGACAACGCCGCCTCGTCGCAGCAGCCAGGCTGCGTGATCGACGCGGTCGCCGACTACGCCCGCTCCCACCATGCCAACGTGCATCGCGGCGTCCACACGCTGTCGCAGGAAGCGACCGCCCTGTACGAGGGCGCGCGCGAACTCGTGCGGCAATTCATCAACGCCGCCTCCACCGCGGAAATCGTGTTCGTGCGCGGCACGACCGAAGCGATCAACCTGGTCGCCCAGTCGTACGGAAGGCCGCGGTTCGCGGCAGGCGACGAGATCGTGGTCACGCACCTCGAGCACCACTCGAACATCGTGCCGTGGCAGCTGCTGTGTGCGCAGACCGGGGCGGTGCTCAGGGTCGTGCCGATCGACCGCCGCGGCGTCGTGGATTTCGATGCGTACCTGGCGCTGCTCGGCCCGCGCACGCGCCTCGTCGCGCTCGCGCACGTGTCGAATGCGCTCGGCACGGTCCTGCCGCTCGCCGATTTCCTGCGCGCCGCGCGCGAGCGCGGCATCGCGACGGTGGTCGACGGTGCCCAGGCCGTGCCGCACCTGGCCGTGGACGTGCATTCGCTCGGCTGCGACTTCTACGCCTTCTCCGCGCACAAGATGTACGGTCCGACCGGCATCGGCGCGCTGTACGCGCGCGAGGCCGTGCTCGAGACGATGCCGCCCTGGCAGGGGGGCGGCGACATGATCCTGACGGTGTCCTTCGCCGGCTCGACCTGGAACCACCTGCCGCACCGCTTCGAAGCCGGGACGCCCAACATCGGCGGTGCGATCGGACTCGGCGCGGCCATCGACTATCTCGGGCGCACGGGTCTCGACTGGATCGCCGCGCGCGAGCAGGACCTGCTCGATCACGCCACCCGCCGGCTCGCTACGATCCCGGGCCTTACGTTCATCGGCACGGCGCCGCACAAGACCGGGCTGGTGTCCTTTACCGTCGACGGCGTGCATCCGCACGACCTCGGCACGGTGCTCGATTCCGAGGGCATCGCCGTGCGCACCGGGCACCATTGCGCGATGCCGGTGATGGAATTCTTCGGCGTGCCGGCGACCACGCGCGCCTCGTTCGCGCTCTACAACACGCGCGAGGAAATCGACGCCTTGCACGACGCGTTGTTGCAGGCCATCCGGATGCTGCGCTGATGGACCTCGCCGAGCTCTACCGCGACGTGATCGTGGACCACAACCGCCGGCCGCGGAACCGCGGTCCGCTGGCGTCGGCCAATCACCGGGCCGAGGGAAATAATCCCTTGTGTGGCGACCAGTTACGCGTGTATGTGGATGTGGAAGATGATGTCATCCGCGACCTGCGGTTCGAGGGCACGGGCTGCGCGATATCGACCGCCTCCGCCTCGCTGATGAGCGAGGCGGTCAAGGGCAGGAGCCGCGCCGAGGCCGCCGCCCTGTTCGCGGCCGTGCACCGCATGCTCACGGGGAGCACCGATGCAGCCGGCGTCGAACTCGGCAAGCTCGCGGCGCTCGGAGGCGTGCGCGAGTTTCCGGCGCGCGTGAAATGCGCGAGCCTCTGCTGGCACACGCTGAACGCGGCGCTCGCGGACGACGCCCGGCCGGTCACGACCGAATAGCCATGCGCCGCACCGACCACGAACCGATCGTCGTGCAGCGCGATGTGCGCGCCGTGATTGTCCCCGCCGGCATCGAGGTGAAACTGCGCACCGGCAGCGTCGGCTACATGACGCAGGCGCTCGGCGGCAGCTTCACGGTCTACGTCGAAGGCAACCTGTTCCGCATCGCCGGTGCCGACGGTGATGCGATCGGCAAGGAGCCGCTGCCACGCCCGGAGCTGCCGCCCGGCGCGACCGACGAGGACGTCAGCCGCCTGGTCTGGGATCAGTTGCGCACCTGCTTCGATCCGGAGATACCGGTCAACATCGTGGACCTCGGCCTGGTCTACGACTGCAGCATCCTGCCCGCCGCCGACGGCGCCCGCGACGTGGCGGTGCGCATGACCCTCACGGCGCCGGGCTGCGGCATGGGCGAGGTGCTGGTCGCCGACGTGCGCGACAAGCTGCTGATGATCCCGACCGTGCGCCAGGCCAATGTCGAGCTCGTGTTCGACCCGCCGTGGAACCATTCGATGATGTCCGAGGCTGCGCGCCTGCAGACCGGCATGATGTAAAAGGGGTCGCATCCCTTTGAAAAGGGATGCGACCCCTCTCGAGGCGGCGCCTCACTCTTCGAGCGACAGCAGCGTCGCGTTGCCGCCGACCGCCGCGGTGTTGATCGTGACGGTCTGCTCGGTCGCGAAGCGCGGCAGGTAATGCGGACCGCCGGCCTTCGGGCCGGTGCCCGAGAGTCCGCAGCCGCCGAAGGGCTGCACGCCGACCACCGCGCCGATCATGTTCCGGTTCACGTACACGTTGCCGACCCGGGCGCGCGCGGCGACCCGCCGCGCGACGCTGTCGATGCGCGTGTGCACGCCAAGCGTCAGGCCGTAGCCGCTGCCGTTGATCTGGTCGACGACCTCGTCGAGGCGCGAGCCCTGGAACCGCACGACATGCAGGATCGGCCCGAACACCTCGCGCTCGAGCCGGGCGATGCCGTCGATCTCGACCGCCAGCGGCGCGAAGAAATGGCCGCGCGCAAGGCCCGCCGGCAGCCGCGCCCGGTGATGCCAGCGGGCGCCGGCGACGATCGCTGCCGCGTGCTGCTCGAGTGTGCCAAGAGACTGCGCGTCTATGACCGGCCCGACGTCGGTCGCGAGCAGCGCCGGCTCGCCGATCGTCAGCAGATCCATCGCGCCCGCCAGCAGCTCGAGCACCCGCGGCGCGATGTCCTCCTGCACGAACAGCACGCGCAGCGCCGAACAGCGCTGCCCGGCCGCGTTGAACGCCGAGGTGATCGCGTCGTTGACGACCTGTTCCGGCAACGCCGAGCTGTCCACCAGCATCGCGTTCTGGCCGCCGGTCTCCGCGATCAGCACTGGCAGCGGTCCGTCGTGCGCCGCGAGCGAGCGGTTGATCAGGCGCGCGGTCTCGGTGGACCCGGTGAAGGCGACGCCCGCCACCCGCGGGTCGCCGGTGAGCACCGGGCCGATCCGCGAGCCGCGGCCCGGCAGCAGGTGCAGGACGTCGCCGGGCACCCCGCAGTCGTGCAGCAGGCGCACCATTTCGGCCGCGACCAGCGGCGTCTGCTCGGCGGGCTTGGCGATGACGCTGTTGCCGGCGGCGAGCGCCGCGGTCACCTGCCCGGTGAAGATCGCCAGCGGGAAATTCCACGGGCTGATGCAGGCGAACACGCCGCGGCCGCGCAGTCCCAGGCGGTTGGATTCGCCGGTCGGGCCCGGCAGCGGCAGCGGCCGGCCGAAGGATTCCTCGGCGCGCGCCGCGTAGTAGCGCAGGAAATCGACCGCTTCCCGCACCTCGGCGATCGAGTCGGGCACGGTCTTGCCCGCTTCCGCGACGCAGATGGCGACGAAGCGGGCCATCTCCGCCTCGAGCCGGTCCGCCGCCTGGCGCAGGATCGCGGCGCGCGCGTTGGCCGGCATCCCGTCCCATGCGGGCTGCGCGGCGACGGCCAGGTCAATCGCGCGCTTGGCGAGCTCTGGGTCCGTCTCCGCGACTTCGCCGATCACGCGATCGAGATCGGCCGGCGACAGCACGGGCCGGCGCGCGCCGTCCTGCACCTTGCCGCCGACGATCGGCGCGGCGGCCAGTGGCCGCGAGAGCGCGAGCGTGCAGGCGGCCGCCAGCTTCCTCTGCTCGCGCCCGTCGGACAGGTTGATGCCGGCGGAATTGGCGCGCTCGCTGCCGAACAGGCCGCCTGGCGCCGGAATGCGCGGATGCTGGCCCGGACCCACGCGCTCGACCTCGGCGACCGGGTCGCCGACCACGGCCTCGACCGGCAGCGACTCGTCGACGATGCGGTTGACGAACGACGTGTTCGCGCCATTCTCGAGCAGCCGCCGCACCAGGTACGGCAGCAGGTCTTCGTGCGACCCGACCGGTGCATAGACCCGGCAGGGCAGCGCGCGGCCGGCGGGATCGGTCAGCTCCGCATAGAGTTCCTCGCCCATGCCGTGCAGGCGCTGGAACTCGAATGCGCGGCCGCGGGCGGCGGCGAGGTGGATGATGCTGGCCGCGGTGTGCGCATTGTGCGTCGCGAACTGCGGATACACGCGGCGGCTGCTGTCCAGCAGGATGCGGGCGCAGGCGAGATAGGCGACGTCCGTGTTCGGCTTGCGCGTGTACACGGGATAGCCCGGCAGGCCGCGTTCCTGCGCGCGCTTGATCTCGCTGTCCCAGTAGGCGCCCTTGACAAGCCGCACATTCAGCACCCGCCCCGCCTGGTCCGCGCGCCGGCTCAGGTAACGCAGCACGTCGGGCGCGCGCTTCAGGTAGGCCTGTACAGCAAGCCCGAGCCCGTCCCAGCCGGCGAGCGCGGGGTGCGCAAGCAGGCGATCGAGGAGTCGCAGCGACAGCTCGAGCCGGTCCGCCTCTTCCGCGTCGATCGTGAGCGCGATTCCGGCGGACTTGGCCTTCAGCGCCAGCGATTCGACGCGCGGGCCGAGTTCGTCCAGCACCTGGCGAGCGCGGCCGAATTCATAGCGCGGATGCAGCGCCGACAGCTTGACCGAGATGCTGGGCCAGGCGGCGGGCTCGCTGCCCGCGCGGACCGAGGCGCCGACCGCGGCGATCGCGGCGCCATAGGATTGGAGGTAGCGCTCGGCATCGGGCGCCGTGAGTGCCGATTCGCCCAGCATGTCGTAGGTGTAGCGATAGCGCGCGGCGTCGCCCTCCCCCGCGCGCGCGAGCGCCTCGCCAATGTCGCGGCCCATGACGAACTGGTGGCCCATGATGCGCATGGCCTGGCGGAAGGCCGTGCGCACGACCGGCTCGCCGAGGCGCGCGACCAGGCGGCGCAGGAACCCGGCCGGATCGCGCAGCTCGGCTTCCGGCGCGCGCATCAGCCGCCCGGTCAGCATCAGCCCCCAGGTCGAAGCGTTAACGAACAGCGAATCCGCCTCGCCCAGGTAGTCGGACCACTGCCCGGTCGAAATCTTGTCGGCGATCAGCCGGTCCGCAGTGTCCGCGTCCGGGATGCGCAGCAGCGCCTCCGCCAGGCACATCAGGACGATGCCCTCCTGCGAGCCCAGGTCGTACTGCTGCAGGAAGGCCTCGATGCCGCTCTTCCCCTCACGGCGGCCGCGCGCGGCGGTCACCAGGCGCATCGCATCCTGGCGTACGGCCGCGCGATCAGCCGCGGGCAGGCGCGCGAGGTCGAGCACCTCCGCGACCACCTCGGCCTCGTCCGCCAGGAAGCGGCCGTTGATGGCGGCGCCGGCGGCGGATTCGAACTCGCGCTCGTCGCCCTGCAGGAACTTCGGCATGCCGTTCTCTTTCATCGTGCAATTCTAGCGACGCGACACGCCGCCGGCCCGGCGCATCGCGAGGTAATCGCCGAGGATGCGGTCGTGGTCGAAGGCGAGCGCGGGCGCCGCCGCCGGATCGGTGACCTGCACCGCCCGGGCATCGTCGCCGGCCGCGGGATCGCCGGTCGCGGTGGCGAGGTACACGATGCTGACCGTGTGGCCGCGCGGGTCGCGCCCCGGGTCCGAATAGACCCCGAGCAACGGGCCGAGGCGGATGTCGAGCCCGGTTTCCTCCCGCGCCTCGCGCACCGCCGCCGCCTCCACCGTCTCGCCGACGTCGACGAAGCCGCCCGGCAGCGAGTGGCCGGGCGGCGCGTAATGGCGCTCGATCAGCACGATCGGCCGTCCGGGCCGGTCCGTCAGCTCGATCACGACGTCGACCGCAAGTTGCGGCGTGCGCGGCCGCGGCATCAGGCGCCGCTCCCGTTCGCGGATGCCGCGGCGCGCAGTTGTGCGGCCGCGGGGGCGCCGAGGTAGGCGCGGATCAGCCGGCGGCCGAGGTACAGGAGCGGAATGAGCGCGACCGCCATCGACATCTTGTAGAGATAGTTGACCGTGCAGACCGCCAGGAACAGGGGGATCGGCCATTGCTGCGGCCCCAGCACGAAAGCGATGTACAGGACGATGAAGCTGTCGATCAACTGCGAGACCGCCGTCGAGCCGGTGGCCCGGAGCCACACGAAGCGCTCGCCGGTCGCGCGCCGGATGCGATGGAACACCGCGACGTCGATCAGCTGGCCCACGAGGAAGGCCGTGATCGAGCCGCCGATGGTCCACAGGCCCTGCCCGAACACGCTCGCAAACGCCGCCTGCATGTTCGGGACGCCGCGCTCCACGCTGACGCTGACCCACCAGGCCGCGGGCGTGAGCTCGATCGCGAGGTAGGCGAACAGGAACGCGTAGGCGATGAACCCGACTGCGAGCCAGGAGATCAGGCGCACGCCGCGCACGCCGAAATGCTCGTTGATGACGTCGGTCATGATGAAGACGATCGGCCACAGCATCACGCCGGCGGTGAACGACAGCGAACCGCTCTGGCCGAACAGCCGCCAGTCGAAGGGCTCGAGGCCGAGCGTGTCCTCCAGCGCGAAGATCTTGACGCCGACGAACTCGGCGATCAGCGCATTGGTCACGAACAGGCCGGCCAACAGGATGAAGAGCCGCGCGGGACGCGAGGCAACGACCGCGGCAGCCGAGCCATGGCGCTCGTCCGTCAAGTGTCCGTCCTCCCGTGCAGCCGCCGGATCGCCCGGCGGTTGCGCTTGTCGGGCCGCCCGGGCGGCGCGACGATCAGCAAGCGGTCGGTGCGCCGGCGGTCGCGGGCGACGCTGCGCCGCAGTTCGCTGTCCGGCGTTTCTTCATAGCAGTCCTTCGCCTCGGTCGCGGGACCGCGGCGCGACGGCAGCTTGCGGACGATCACGGTCCACAGGTCCGGGCCAAGCGTGATGTCGAGGCGGTCGTCCGGGGCCAGGTCGCGCGCCGGCTTCGCGCGCTCGCCGTTCACGTGGACCCTGCCGCCAGCCACCGCCTGGGCCGCCAGCGACCGGCTCTTGAAGAAGCGCGCGAACCACAGCCAGCGATCGAGCCGGTGACGGTCATCTGCCGCATTCCTGTCGCGCGCGTTTCCGGCCACCGGCCCTCCCCGGACCCGGATTATACGAGGCGGCGTGCGGGCCACCGGTATAATCCGCGGCTGGCGGAATTCCCGGGGAACGCATGGATCCGGCCTTGCTGCAGCGGCTCGACCAACAGCTCGCGCAACTTGTGCAGGACGGCCTGTTCAAGCGCGAGCGCGTGATCGCCTCGGGCCAGGACCCGGTCGTGCGCCTCGAGGACGGCCGCGAGGTCATCAATCTCTGCGCCAACAACTACCTCGGCCTCGCCAGTCACCCGGCGCTGGTGGGCGCGGCTCATGCGGCGCTCGACCGCTACGGCTACGGCATGGCGTCGGTGCGCTTCATCTGCGGCACGCAGACGGTGCACCGGGAACTAGAACGCCGCCTGTCGTCTTTCCTCGGCACCGACGACACGATCCTCTATTCGTCCTGTTTCGACGCCAACGGCGGCCTGTTCGAGACGCTGACCGACGAGAACGACGCGATCATCTCGGATGCGCTGAACCACGCCAGCATCATCGACGGCATCCGCCTGTCGAAGGCGAAGCGCCTGCGCTACGACAATGGCGACCTGGCGCAGCTCGAACAGCGCCTGCAGGAAGCGGCCGCTGCGCGCACCCGCCTGGTCGTGACCGACGGCGTGTTCTCGATGGACGGCACGATCGCGCGGCTCGCGGAAATCTGCGACCTCGCCGACCGTTACCGGGCGACCGTGATCGTCGACGACTCGCACGCGACCGGCTTCATGGGCGCGGGCGGCCGCGGCACGCACGAGCACTGCGGCGTGATGGGCCGCGTCGATATCCTGACCGGCACCCTCGGCAAGGCGCTCGGCGGCGCCAGCGGCGGCTACGTCTCGGGACGCGCAGCGGTCATCAACTGGCTGCGCCAGCGCTCGCGGCCCTACCTGTTCTCGAACACGATCGCGCCGGTCGTCGCGGCGACCACGCTCGCCGTGCTCGACCTGATCGAGTCGGCGCCGGAACTGCGGCAGCAGCTCCGCGAGAACGCCGGCTGGTTCCGGGAGCAGATGACGGCCCTCGGCTTCCGGCTGGTGCCGGGCGAACACCCGATCATTCCGGTGATGATCGGCGATGCGGCGCTCGCGGTGCGCATGGCCGACCGGCTGCTCGAACTCGGGGTCTATGCGATCGGTTTCTCCTACCCGGTCGTGCCGCTCGGCAAGGCGCGGATCCGCACGCAGATGTGCGCAGGCCATACCCGCCCGATGCTGGAGACGGCGGTCGCCGCCTTCGGCCAGGCCGGCCGGGAACTCGGCATCATCGGTACCTGAGGAAGTCATGAAAGCATTGATCAAGGCGGAGCCGAGGCCTGGTATCTGGCTGGGTGAATTGCCGCAGCCCGTGGCAGGGCCCAACGACGTGCTGATCCGGATGCGCAAGACCGCAATCTGCGGCACCGACATCCACATCTACCAGTGGGATGCGTGGGCGCAACGCACGATCCCGGTGCCGATGCAGGTCGGCCACGAGTACTGCGGCGAGATCGTCGCCCTCGGCAGCGAAGTGCGCGGGCTCGCGGTCGGCGACCGCGTCTCCGGCGAAGGACACATCACCTGCGGCCACTGCCGCAACTGCCGCGCCGGCCGCCGTCACCTGTGCCGCAATACGCAGGGGGTCGGCGTCAACCGGCCCGGCTGCTTCGCCGAGTACATGGTGCTGCCGGCCGCCAACGTGTTCCGCCTGCCGGCGGGGATTCCGGACGAGATCGCGTCGATCCTCGACCCGCTCGGTAACGCGACGCACGCGGCGCTGTCCTTCAACATGGTCGGCGAGGATGTGCTGATCACCGGCGCCGGGCCGATCGGCATCATGGCGGTCGCGATCGCGCGCTTCATCGGCGCGCGCCATGTCGTCATCACCGACGTCAACGATTACCGCCTCGACCTCGCGCGCCGGATGGGCGCGACCCGGGCGCTCAACGTGTCGCGCGAGAAGATCGACGACGCGATGCGCGACCTCGGGATGGAGGAAGGCTTCGACGTCGGCCTCGAGATGTCCGGCAACCCGACGGCGTTTCGCGACCTGGTACGCGTGATGCACCACGGCGGCAGCATCGCGCTCCTCGGCATCCCGCCCGGCGAGATGGCGATCGACTGGAACCAGGTGATCTTCAAGGGCCTCGTGATCAAGGGCATCTACGGCCGCGAGATGTTCGAGACCTGGTACAAGATGGCGGCCATGCTGCAGAGCGGCCTCGACGTCAGCCCGGTCATCACGCACCGGTTCGGCGTGGCCGATTACCAAAGCGCGTTCGAGACGATGAGCGGTGGCCAGTCCGGCAAGGTGATCCTGGACTGGGCTGCTTAGGGGACTGCCCCCTTTGCCGGCTTGGGGACTGTCACCTTTGCCGGCTTTGCGGCAAAGGGGACTGTCCCCTCTGGTCTAATCCACCCGGCAGTTGCACAGGTAGACCGGACGGCCCTCGGCGGCGAGCGCGACCAGGGCGCGCGCCTGCGCGAGCGCGATGCCGATTCCCGGCAGCGCCATCCGGCGCGGCGTGATCTGCTCGACGACCCAGGCCGCGGCGCTTCGCAGGTGCAGCGCGAAGGCATCGCGCCAGCTCAACTGCTGCTCGATCCAGTCCACGTCGTAGTCATCCCCGAGGTCCGCAAGCCGCGCGGCTTCCGCGATCGCCTCGTCCACGCCGCCGAGTTCGTCGACGATGCCGGCCGCGCGCGCATCCGCGCCGGTCCAGACCTTGCCCTGGGCCAGTCCCTCGATTTCCTCGGGCCGGCGGTCGCGGGCGCGCGCCACGTAATCGACGAAGGTGCGGTAGGCGTGCTCGACCGAGGCCTGCAGGATCTGGCGGGCCTCGGGGCCGAGTTCGCGGTCGAGCTCCGCCTGGCCGGCGAGCCGCGTCGTGCCGAAGCCGTCGTTGGTGACGCCGATCTTCGCCAGCGTGCGCTGGAACGTCGGAATCACGACATACACGCCGATCGATCCGGTGATCGTGGTCGGCGCCGCAACGATGTGGTCGGCATCCATCGCAATGTAGTAACCGCCGGACGCGGCCACCGTTCCCATCGAGGCGACCACCGGCTTGCCGGAGTCGCGCAGCGCCACGACCTCGCGGCGGATCACTTCGGACGCCATCATGCTGCCGCCCGTGCTGTCGATGCGCAGCACCACCGCCGCATAGTCGTCATCCAGCCGGACGTCGCGCAGGAGCGCCGCCAGCGTGTCGCCGCCGACCAGGCCGGGTGACTGCTCGCCGTCCAGGATCTCGCCGGAGGCGACGATGACCGCGATGGACGGGCCGGCGTGGCGCGCAAGCCGCTCCTCGGAACGCACGAATGTCAGGTACGCCTCCCAGTCGACGGCCTGGTAACTGCCGGTGTCCTCGTCCTCGCCCGCCACCTCGGCGACCAGCTGCTCGAACTCAGCGCGCGTCTTGAGCCCGTCGACCAGCCCGCGCGCGAGCGCGTACTGCGCGACGTCGCCGCCGGTTGCGCGCACGCCCGCGGCCGCCTCGTCGGCATAGGCCTGGATCAGTGCCGGCTCGAGGTCGCGCGCCGCGGCGACGTCGCCCTTGTAGCTGTCCCACAGCGCGCCGACCCAGACCCGCGCATCCTCGCGATCCTCGGCGGACATGTCGCTGCGCGTCCACTCCTCGGGCGCCGACTTGTGGCTGCCGACCTTGAAGACGTTGACGTCCACCGCGAGCTTGTCGAGCGTGCCGCGGAAGTACGTGCGGTAGTACGCGTAGCCGTCCAGCAGCACGTAACCCATCGGATCGAGGTAGACCTCGTCGGCCTGGGCGGCCAGGAAATACTGGCGTTGCGTGAATCCCTGGCCGTGCGCGTAGACCTTCTTGCCGGACTCGCGGAACCAGCGGATCGACTGGGCAAGATCCTGCAGCATCGGCAGGCCCGCGCCTTCGAGGCCTTCAAGGTCGAGTACCAGCGCGCGGATGCGATCGTCGTCGCGCGCCTGGTCGACGACGTCGATGAGGTCGCGCAGCCGCGTTTCCGGCCGGTCTTCGCCGGCGGCCCGCGCCAGGGCGCGTTCCAGCGGATCGCCGGAGTGCTGCTCGACCAGATAACCCTGCGGCGAGAGCACCAGCGCCGCGCGGCCCGGGATGAACGGCAGCTCCGTCTGGCTCGCCGCGAACAGCGCGCCGAACAGGAACAGCAGCAGCAGCAGGTGCAGGACCTTGCGCAGCCCGTCGAGGGCCAACCACAGGCCCTTCAGGAACGCCCACAACGCGCGGAGCACGGGCATCGTCGATTCCTCAGCCGCCGAGCTTTTCCTCGATGCGTGCCGACTTGCCGGAACGGTCGCGCAGGTAATAGAGCTTGGCGCGGCGCACCTTGCCGCGGCGCTTCACTTCGATTTCCGCGATCGACGGGCTGTGCGTCTGGAACACGCGCTCCACGCCCTCGCCGTGCGACACCTTGCGGACCGTGAACGAGCTGTTCAGGCCACGGTTCTTGCACGCGATCACCACGCCCTCGTAGGCCTGGACGCGCTCGCGGTCGCCCTCGCGGACCTTCACCTGCACCACCACGGTGTCGCCCGGCCCGAACTCGGGCAGCTTGCGCTTCAGCGAGCGCGAATTCAGTTCCTGAATGATCTTGTTCATACGTGCGTTCCCGGTATCCGATTGACCATTACCACCCGTGCTCACCGCGGCGGCTCGATGCCCTCCGCGGCACAATATTCCTCGAGCAGCTGCCGCTCGTCGTCCGTCAGGCTGCGCTCGCGCAGCAGGTCCGGCCGCAGTTGCCAGGTCCGGCCCAGCGCCTGCATCAGCCGCCAGCGCCGGATCGCGGCATGGTTGCCGCCCACCAGCACTTCCGGCACCCGGCGGCCTTCCCAGGCCTCGGGCCGCGTGTAGTGCGGCCAGTCGAGCAGGCCGTCGCCAAACGAGTCCTGCGCGGCCGAGTCCTCGTCGCCCAGCACCCCCGGCAGCAACCTCGCCACCGCGTCGATCACCACCAGTGCCGGCAGCTCGCCGCCGGACAGCACATAGTCGCCGATCGACAGCTCTTCGTCGATCAGCGCGTCCGACACGCGCTGGTCGATGCCCTCGTAGCGCCCGGCCACCAGCCCGAACGCCGGCAGCGCCGCCAGTCGCCGCGCCTCGCCCTGCGTGAACCGCGCGCCCTGTGCCGACAGCCCGATCATCGGCGCGCCCTGCGGCAGCCTCGCCGCCGCGGCGCGTATCGCCGCTGCGATCGGCGCCGGCTGGAGCACCATTCCGGGCCCGCCGCCGAACGGCCGGTCGTCCACGCTGCGGTGCGGCAGCGGCGCGTGGCTCCGCGGGTTCTCCGTGCCGACCGCGAGCCGTCCCGCGGCCAGCGCCCGTCCGACGATCCCGGCAGCCAGGCCCGCCTCGATCAATGCCGGGAACAGCGTGACGACTTCGATCTGCATCTAGAACCCGGGATCCCAGTCCACCGTGATACGACCGTGTTCGAGGTCGACCCGGAAAACCTGATCCGGCCCCAGCGGCAGCCAGTGCTCGCGCTCGCCGGCCACCACCATCACGGCGTTCGCCGGCATGTCCAGAAAATGATCCACACGACCGAGCGTCTGGCCTTGCAGGTTCACGACCTCGAACCCGACCAGGTCCGCCCGGTAATACTCACCCTTCTTCAGCGCCGGCAGTTCCCGGCGTTCCACCCATACTTCCAGCCGGCCGAGCGCGATGGCGGCATCGCGGTCGTTGATCCCCTCGAACCGCACCACCAGGCCCTTGCCGTGGCGGCGGCCCTCCAGCGGCTGCAGTTCGCGCCGTCCCGCGCGCGGCAAGTCCACTCGCCAGGTCGGGTAGTCGAGAATCTGCTCCGGCGGGTCGGTGAAGGACATGACCTTCAGCCAGCCGCGCACGCCGAACGGCCCGGTGATGCGGCCCAGCACGACCCTGTCCTGCTCCCGCCCGGCTTCCCGTGACGGTGCCACCGGTGTCGAGTGGCTCGCGCCGGCGCTCAGGCCGCCGCTTGCTTCCGGGCGGAGGACACGAGCGTGCGCACGCGATCGGACATCGTCGCGCCCGTGCCGGTCCAATAGGCAATCCGCGGCAGGTCCAGCTCGAGTTTGCGGTCCTTGCCCCGGGCAACCGGATTGTAGAAACCGACCTGCTCGAGCACCGTGCCACCCTGGCGCTTGCGGCTGTCGGTGACGACGACGTGGTAGAAGGGCGAATTCTTGCCCCCACGGCGTGTCAGTCGAATCGTGACCATCGGATGAGTCCCCCGCAGCCTCGCTGCGTCAGTTCTGGGGCTCGCGCGGCCCCGTCAAAGAGCCGCGCATTCTACTCAAATCCCCCCGTCAATGAAAGGCTTACGCCGGCCCGTCCGGAGCCTCGGCTCAGCGCGGCCCGCCGCCGCCCGGCCGGCGGCCGGAAAGCGCCCGCAAGACCTTGGAGAGTCCCCCGGAACGCATCTTCTTCATGACCTTTTCCATCTGCTGGTGCTGCTTCAGCAGGCGGTTCACTTCCTGCACCGGCACGCCGGCCCCGGTGGCGATCCGCCGCTTGCGGGAGGCGGCGATGATTGCCGGCCGGCGCCGCTCGTCCGGCGTCATCGAGTTGATGATGCCGATCTGGCGGCGGATCGAGCCCTCGTCGACCTGGGCGAGCGCGCCCGGCGGCAGCGCCTGCGCCGGCAGCTTGCCGGCGAGCGACGCCAGGCCGCCCATGCGGTTGAACTCGGTCAGCTGGTCGCGCAGGTCCGTGAAATCGAAGCCGCGGCCCCGGGTCAGCTTGTCGGCCAGCTTCTTCGCCTGTTCCTGGTCGACATTCGTCTGCACCTGCTCGATCAGCGACATCACGTCGCCCATGCCGAGGATCCGCGACGCGACCCGCTCCGGATGGAATGCCTCGAGCGCGTCGGTCTTCTCGCCGACGCCCATGAACAGGATCGGCTTGCCGGTCACCTGGCGCACGGACAGGGCGACGCCGCCGCGCGCATCGCCGTCGGCCTTGGTCAGGATCACGCCGGTCAGCGCCAGTGCCGCGTCGAACGCGCGCGCGGCATTGACCGCGTCCTGGCCGGCCATGCTGTCGACCACGAACAGGCGCTCGGTCGCCCCGGTCGCGCGGTCGATCGCCCGGACTTCCTCCATCATCGACGCGTCCACATGCAGCCGGCCGGCCGTGTCGACGATCACGACGTCGTGCTGGTGGCGGCGCGCATGCTCGATCGCCGCGACCGCGATGTCGACCGGCAGCGCGCCGGCCGGCGCCGGAAAATACTCCGCCTCCACCTGGCCGGCCAGGCGCTCGAGCTGGGTCATCGCCGCCGGCCGGTAGACGTCGGTGCTGACCAGCAGCGGCTTGCGCCTGTGCTGCAGGATCAGGTGGCGGGCGAGCTTGGCGGCGGTCGTCGTCTTGCCGGCACCCTGCAAGCCCGCGAGCAGCACGACCACCGGCGGCGTCGCCCGCAGGTTGAGGCCGCGTCCCGGCTCGCCCATCACCCGCGTCAGTTCCTCGTGGATGATGCGGATGAAGGCCTGCCCGGGCGTCAGGCTCTTCATGACCTCGGTGCCGACCGCGCGCGCGCGCGCGGCGTCGGTAAAGGACTTCACGACCGCCACGGCGACGTCCGCCTCGAGCAGGGCCATGCGCACCTGCCGGAGCGTGTCGGCGATGTTCTCCTCGGTCAGGCGGCCGCGACCGCGCAGCGAATCGACGGCCTTGCCGAGGCGGTCGGCGAGCATGTCGAACATCGGGAATCAGCCTGGCGGCGACGCCGCAATACCGTGCCGGCGCCGATTATAGGGCGGCCCGCGCCGCGGTTCTCCGCCCCCCTGTACAATGACCCGGCGCACCCGTGGAGCCAGCGTTCATTGCGCGGATTCATCGTCATCCTCCTGTACCTGGTCGCGGCCGCGGCGGCACTGCACGCCGCGCGGCGCGGCAGCGCGCGTGCCGTGCTGCGCGAGCCGTCGTGGTACCTCGCGCTTGCGGCGGTGCTCGCGCACGCCTGCTGGCTGGTGGACACGCTGCGGCCGTTCGGTGAGGCAGCGCTCGGGCTCGCCGACAGCGCGTCGTTGATGGGCCTCGCGATCGGCATCGGCGGCGCGCTCGCGCTGCTGGCCCCGCGCTTTCGTGGCGCCGCCGCGGTCGTCCTGATCCTGGCCGCGCTGCTCGCGGCCGGCACCGGCAACCTGCCGCATCCGCGCGAGGTCATGCCGCGGGGCTGGCCGCTCGCGGTGCATGCCGTGCTGGCCATGGGCGCGGCCGGCATGTTCACGATCGCCGCGGTGTTCGTCGTGCTGCTCGCGCTGCAGGACTCGCAGCTGCGCAGCAAGCGGCCGGCCGGCTGGCTGGCGGCGCTGCCCCCGGTCGAAAGCCTCGAGCGCGCCTTGTTCTCCGTCATTTCGATCGGCACGGCCGCGCTCACGCTCGCAATCGTCGTGGGCCTCTTGTTCGTCACCAACCTGTTCCAGCAGCACCTGGTGCACAAGACCACGCTGGCGATCGTCGCGTGGGTGATCTTTGCCTCGCTGCTGATCGGCCGCTGGCGGTATGGATGGCGCGGCCGCAAGGCGGCCCGCTACACCATCGCGGGTTTCGTGGTGCTCGCGATCGCCTACTTCGGCAGCAAGTTCGTGCTGGAGATCCTGCTCGGCCAGCACTGGGGTTGAGCGCTTGAGCGGCCTCGGGACCACCGCCTGGGTCGCGCCGACAGCGGCGTTCGCGCTGGTGCTGCTCGCGGGCCTGGTCGAAGCCGCCATGCCGGTGTTGCGCGCACGCGTGCGCGCCCAAGGCGCGACGCGCGAAAGCCTGCCCCGCCGCCTGCGCCGCCGGATCGGTTCCGAGCCGCGGCGCGCGCGGCTCGCGTCATCGCTGTTGCGCGTGACCCTGCTGGCCGGGCTCTTTGCCTGCATCGGCTTCGCGCCGGCCCCGGCGCGGTTGCTGGTTGCCATCATTGCCGCGGCCGGCCTTGCGCTGCTGTTCCTGCTGCTGGGTAATGGCTGGCTGCGCCGCGGACCACGCCACGGCGAGCGGGCCGCGCTGGTCGCACTCTGGATGCTGGCGCCGTTTTTCCTGCTGCTGCCGAAGGCGCCCGTCGCGCGCCCCTCCCCGCCGCGCGATCCGGAAGAGACCATCGCGGACCTCGCCGATGCGCTGGCGACCGAATCGGCCGAACGGCAGCGCATGGTCGAGGCCTTGCTCGATCTCGAGCAGCGCACGGTCGAGGACGTCATGGTGCCGCGCAGCGAGATCGACGGCATCGACAGCACAGCCGACTGGGATGAGATCAGCGCGAGGCTGCGCCAGACGCCGCACACGCGCATGCCGCTCTACGACGGCGACCTGGACCGGGTGCAGGGCATCGTGCACATGCGCCTGGTCGCCAACGAGCTGGCTTCCGGCCGCCTGACGCGCGAGCGCCTGGTCGAAATCGCCGCGCGGCGCGAAGCGCTGTTCGTGCCGGAAGGAACGACGCTCTACGACCAGCTGCTGCGATTCCGCCGCCTGCGCCGGCGCATCGCGTTCGTGGTGGACGAGTACGGCGACCTGCAGGGCCTGGTCACGCTCGAGGACATCCTGGAAGAGGTGGTCGGAGAGTTCACGACCCAGCCCGCACCGCAACTGGCGCGGATCAGCCGCCATGCCGACGGCAGCTACGTGGTGCCGGGGTCCCTGGCGCTGCGCGAGATCAACCGGATGCTCGGCTGGAACCTGCCGACCGGCGGCCCGCGGACCCTGTCGGGCCTTATCGTAGAACAGCTCGAGGCGATCCCGGAGGCCGGCGCCAGCCTCACGGTCGGGAGCCACGTGATCGAGGTGCTGCAGGTGGCCGACAACGCGGTGCGCACCGCGCGCATCCGCCAGGCGGCGGATGGCGGCCCGGCCTAGCTGAGCACGGCGAGCGCCTCGGAAATCCGCGCCGCGCCGACGATCTCGATCCCCTCCAGGTCCTGGCGCGGCAGGTTGGCGCGCGGCACGATCGCGCGGCGGAATCCGTGCTTCGCAGCCTCGCGCAGGCGCTCCTCGCCATAGGGCACCGGCCGGACTTCACCGGTCAGCCCGATTTCCCCGAACACGACCAGGTCCTGCGGCAGCGGCTTGCCGCTCATGCTCGAATGCAACGCCGCGATCACCGCGAGGTCGGCCGCCGTCTCCGCCAGGCGCACCCCGCCGACCACGTTGACGAACACGTCGTGCGCGACGAGCGCAATGCCCGCGTGGCGGTGCAGGACTGCCAGCAGGAGCGCGACGCGGTTCGACTCGAAGCCGACCGCGACCCGGCGTGGATTCGCGAGCTGGCTTGCGTCCACCAGCGCCTGAACTTCGATCAGCATCTGCCGCGTGCCCTCGCGCGCGACCGTGACCACCGAGCCCGGCACCGGGTCGCTGCCGCGCGACAGGAAGATCGCCGACGGATTGCGCACCTCGCGCAGCCCGCGCTCGTCCATCGCGAACACGCCGATTTCGTTGACCGCGCCGAAGCGGTTCTTCACGGCCCGGATCACGCGGTAGCGGCTGCCGGAGTCGCTCTCGAAATAGAGCACCGTGTCCACCATGTGTTCGAGCACGCGGGGGCCCGCGATGACGCCCTCGCGCGTCACGTGGCCGATCAGCAGCACCGAGGTGCCGGTCGCCTTCGCGTGGCGCACGAGGCTCGCCGTCGACTCGCGCAGCTGCGTGACCGCGCCGGGCGCCGCATCGACGTCGGCAACGGACATGGTCTGGATCGAGTCGATCACCAGCACCCGCGCCGGCGCTTCCGCCGCCAGTTCCAGGATCCGCTCGACGCCGGTCTCGGCGACGAGCGCGAGCGCGCCCGCGTCGACGCCGAGCCGGCGCGCGCGCTCCGCGACCTGGCGGACGGATTCCTCGCCGGTCGCATAGAGCACCGCACTCGTGCCGGAGAGCGCCGCGGCGCACTGCAGGAGCAGCGTCGACTTGCCGATGCCGGGGTCGCCGCCGATCAGCGTCACCGAGCCCGGCACCAGTCCGCCACCGAGCACGCGATCGAATTCCGCGAATCCCGTGGTCAACCGCGCCTCGTCCTGGGTCACGAGCCTGGCGATGGGCTCGGCCCGGGTCGCCGCACCCTTGCCACGCTGCGCCTTGCCGCCCGCGCGCGACTCGGTGAAGGCGGCCATCGTGTTCCACTCGCCGCACGACGCGCATTGCCCCGCCCAGCGCGGCGCGTCGGCGCCGCAGGCGGAGCAGACGAACACGGTGCGGGGCTTGGCCATCGTCGGGTCCGGATCGGGGAAACGCGGGAGCGGCGATGCTAGCACGCGAATCGCACTGGCAAGCGGCGAGCCGGATTGCGGCCCAGGTCGCGGTTTGGCCCCTAACATGTTGAAAAACCGGCCCCTGCCAGTACCGCAGCAACGCTTGCCCGTTTATGATCCGTGGATCAGGGTGGTAACGGATCGGACGGCGAATGCCTGACGAATCGAACCGCGGCGGATGGCTGCGCAATCTATCCGGCATGGCGGGCAAGGCAGCCGGCGATCCGGCCCCAAAGATCGGCAAGCCGCTGGCGATGGCGGTTGCCGAAAAAACGCTGCCGCCCGGCGGCGGCGCCGAGCCCGCCAGGACCGCACGCGGCCAGGCATTCCGGCCGGGCCAGCTGTTCCATCACTTCCGCCTGCAGAACCAGCTCGGCCGCGGCGCCACTGCGACCGTCTACAAGGCCGTGGATGAACGCAACGGCAGCGTCATCGCCTTGAAGATGCTGACGCTGACGGATGACTGGCCGGACGATTTGCTGGACGAAGCCAAGCTGCGACTGCTGCGCGAAGCGGACGCCGCCGGCTCGCTCGCGCATCCGGACATCGTCGAGATCCGCGAAGCCGGCGAACACGAGGGGCTCGTGTACCTGGCGATGGAATACGTCGAGGGCGTCAACCTCGGCATGCACGCAACCGAGGGACGGATGCTGCCGCCGCGCCTGGTCGCGGAGATGTGCGCCCGGGTCGCCGATGCGCTCTATTTCGCGCACCAGCGCGGCGTGATCCACCGCGACATCAAGCCCGCCAACATCGTCTTCGACCAGAAGAACCGCCGCGTGCGGGTCATGGACTTCGGCGTGGCGCGGCTCGAGAACAGCCGTGCGACGCGCACTGGCGTGATCCTCGGCTCCCCTTCCTACATGGCGCCCGAGCAGCTCGATGCCCGGCCGGTCACTGCGCAGTCGGACCTGTTCTCGCTGGGCGTCACCGTGTTCCAGCTGCTGACCGGCATGCTGCCGTTCCGCTCCGATTCGATCCCGGGCCTGATGCAGAAGATCTCCGGCGAGCCGCACCCGCCGCTTCGCGTCGTGCGTCCCGACCTGCCCGCCTCGCTGTCCGCCGTCATCGATCGCGCGCTAGAGAAGGATCCCGAAATGCGTTATCGCAGCGGCGCCGAGATGGCCCAGGCGCTGCGCGACTGCGCGCGTGAAATCGACCCGGCGCTGCGCTGATGAGCCGCTATGTTTCGCTCCGCAATCGCGTGCAAGCCGTCGGCCTGACCGATACCGGCAAGGTGCGTGAGCACAACGAGGACTCGATCGCGCTCGACACCGACATCGGGCTGTACGTGCTGGCCGACGGCATGGGCGGCTACAACGCCGGCGAGGTCGCCTCGGGCATCGCGGTCAAGACCATCACCAACCTGGTGCGCGAGGCCTACCTGGCGCAGGAACTGGAAGGCAACGACAAGGCGACCGGCCTGCACCGGCCGAGCATCATCCTGCGGGATGCGATCGCCCGCGCCAACAAGATCATCCACCAGACGTCCAAGTCGCAGACCCAGTGCGAGGGCATGGGCACGACCGTGGTTGCGGCGCTGATGCACGACAACCGCCTGACGATGGCGCACGTCGGCGACTCGCGCATGTACCGCCTGCGCAAGGACACGTTCGAGCAGCTGACCATGGATCATTCGCTGCTGCAGGAGCTGGTGGACCGGGGTTTCTACTCCGCCGAGGAGGCGCAGCGCGCCACCAACAAGAACTACGTGACCCGGGCGCTCGGCGTCGAGGCGACCGTGGATGTCGAGGTCCACGAGCTGCCGGTCGAGCCCGGTGACTGGCTGGTGCTGTGCTCCGACGGCCTGACCGATATGGTCGAGGACGAGGATATTCACTTAACAATCAGTACTTTCGGCGGTAATCTTGATACAGTCGCTAGACAATTGGTGCAGTTGGCCAATGATAGCGGCGGCAGGGACAACATCTCGGTCGTGCTGGCGCAGGTGGTCGAACTTTTCCCCGCGCGGCGCGGCATACTTGACAGAATATTGGCCTGGTTCGGATAACCGAGTGCGAGGGAGACGATGGCGCGCCTTATCTTGAGTCTCGACGGTCAGGTTCTGGCCGAATACAACATGACCAAGGAACGGTATACGGTCGGTCGCCTGCCGGACAATGACGTGCGCATCGACAATGCGGCCGTCAGCGGTCACCACGGCCTGATCATCAATATCCTGAACGACTCGTTCCTGGAGGATCTCAACAGCACGAACGGCACGTACGTCAACGGCAAGCTGATCAAGAAGCACGCCCTGACGCACGGCGACGTCATCACCATCGGCCACCACCACCTGCGGTTCGTCGACAGCCAGGTCGAGAGTTCCGAGCAGGACGAATTCGAGCGCACGCTGGTCATCCAGCCCGGCCAGGTCAACGAGGCCCGGCTCAAGGCGGCCGCGGATTCGATAGCGCCGCCCACCATATCGGCTCCAGCCGCGGCGCCACGCGCCTCGGTGGCGATGACCGCCAGCGAAAAAGGCGCACCGTCACGGCCCGCCAAGCTGCAGGTGCTGTCGGGCCAGTTCGCCGGCCGCGAACTGGAGCTCGCGAAGACGCTGACCACGCTCGGCCGTCCCGGTGTGCAGGTGGCGGCGATCAGCCGCCGTGCCGACGGCTACTACGTGGTGCACGTCGAGAGCAGCAAGCCGGGTGATTTCCCGCTGGTCAACGGCCAGCCGATCGGGCCGCAGGCCCGGCGGCTGCAGGACAACGACGTGGTCACGCTCGCCGGCGTGAAGATGGGCTTCTTCGAAGCCTGACGCGGCTCAGGCGAGCAGTTGCCAGGCGAGCGTCGCCTGGCCGGCGAAACCCGCGACGAACGCGATCGTCCGCAACCAGGGCCATGCCATGGTGTAGGCGATCACGTGCACGAGCCGCGCCCAGAAGTACATCTGGCAGGCGAACACGGTGCCGTCGTTCGAGACTCCCGCAACGTGGGCCACCAGCACCAGCGCCGCGAACACCACCAGGTTTTCGACGGCGTTTGCATGCGCCGCCTGCATCCGCTTCGCCCAGGGCGCCGCGGGCTTCGGGTTCTCCGGATAGCCGACGGCCTCGGTGAGGCCGCGCACCGCGATGCGGTTCAGGATGTACGGAACCCAGAGCACCGCCGTCAGCGCGGTGACCAGCACGAGATAGTGAAGTTCGAGCGTCATGTGGCGGCCCTCCCCTTTGGATCCGCGCACCGCGGCGCGGCTGCCGGCATTCTACGCCGCAGCCTGGCCGAGCGATCCGCCGCTCAGATGGCCGCCAGCAGTCCCGTCAGTCCGAATGCCAGGATGCCGGCCGCCGCGGCCAGGTTGATCGCGCGCTGCCAGCCACGCCCCGGCAGGGCCCGGCCAAGCACGGCGCCCGCCGCCGCGACCGCGAAGGCGACGGCATAGCTGCCGGCGGCGAGCGCAATAGCCAGCGTGACTGCCGCCGGCAGGGAGCCCGCGAGCGGCAATTGCGGCACGAAACCCGCGAACACCACGATGGTCATCGGGTTGACCAGGGTGAGCAGGAAGACCGGCAGCAGCAGCGCGCCGATGGAGAACGCAAGCAGCGCATAGACGAGGTCGGCGAGCGCCGCGCCGAGGCCGGCGAAGCATCCGGCCGCGAAGCCGCGCCGTGCCGCCGTGCCGAAGATCAGCAGCGCGATCGGCCCGATCGAGCCGGCGAGAACCATGCCGAAGGCCAGTGCCTTCCAGATTGCGCCGGTCATGGATCAACCCGGTGCCGGGAGCGGGCGGGTTTGCGCGCGTCAGCCGGCGGCGCCAGCTTTCGCAAGCTCGATCCCGAGCACGACCCAGTAAGCGAGGAGCACGAGCAGGCTGAGCGCGAACACGCGAAAGCGCCACAGCACCTTGTTCGACGTCAGGTGGATCCCGGTGTGCACGAAGCGCAGCGCGACATAGGCCCAGCCGAGCGCCACCAGCGGCGTTCCGGCGACCTGGCCTGCAAACGCGATCGCGGTGCCGGCATAGAACAGCGTCGGCACCTCGAACAGGTTGTTGAAGTTGCGTGCCGTGGCCGCGACGTCGTCGGGCTCGCCCGCGCCGCGAAACAGCTTGTAGAAGCGCGGGTCGACGCGACCGGCCCGCGCGGCAGCGAAGCGCTGGCTGGCAAGGCGCATGACGACCAGCAGCGTCAGCGCGACCAGCGCAAACGCGGGCCACACGATGGACATGGAATTGCTCCCTCGGGTCCGGTCAGCCGTGGGTGATCGGCTTGTTGCTGAACAGGAACTCCTTGAGTTCCTTCGACAGCACGTCGTCACGGCGCCGGATCCATTCCAGCACCATCGCGGCGTGTTCCTTCTCCTCGTCACGGTTGTGCTGGAGGATGGCCCGCAGCTCCGGGTCCTTGCAGGCGTCGGCGCGCTGGTTGTACCAGTCCACGGCCTCGAGTTCTTCCATCAGCGAGACGATCGCGCGGTGCATGTCGCGCGTCGCGTCCGACAGTTCCCCGATGGGCTCGTGGTATCCCTCGTTCGACATCAGTCTTTCTCCCCCGCGGCGCCCGGTCAGGGTGCCGGACGCCGGAACAGCGACGCAAAATCATGCACCGGCCGGTAGCCGAGTCCCGTGATCGCCTTGTCCACAACATAAACGCGGTCGATGGAGCTTGGCAACAGCCAGCCGCGGCGCGCGAACTCGGCCTGCGCCCAGGGGAACCGCTCGAGGACCACGGCATCCGCTGCGGCCAGCAGCCGCGGGCAATCCGCGGCCTGAAACGGCTGGGGCGCGGAGACATTGTAGACGTCGAAGCCGGTCGCGTTGGTTGCCAGCGCCAGCTCGTGCGCCTGCGCGACGTCGTCGGCATCGACGCCGCGATACAGCCGGTAGATCGCCAGGAGGCGTGGCTCCTCGGGAAAGCAGCGCGACATGCGCAGGCTCACGCAGGACATTCCGCTGCGGGCTGCCTCCGCGCAGGCGGCCTCGGCCGCGAGCTTGGTCTCGTCATAGATGTCGCGCGGCCTGGGCGCCAGGTCCTCGGTGACCCAGACCGCGTTGCCCGCATCCGGCACGAGCGCATCGCCGTAGAGCGACGTCGTACTGGTGTAGACGAATCTCCCTACGCCGGCCTCGCCGCAGGCCTGCAGCAGCCGGCGCGTCGCGCCGACGTTGACCTCGCGGAAATCCTGCGCCGACCGCGCGGCGAGATCCGGCACGTGCAGCGAGGCCGTGTGCACGACGGCATCCATGCCTGCCGCGAGGCCGGCCAGCAGCCCGGTGTCGCACACGTCGCCGGTGGCGGTCGTGAGCGGTCCGGGCCGCTGGTCGAAACCCGTGACCTGGTGGCGCAGCGAGAGCCGCGCGGCGATCGCGCCGCCGATCCGGCCGGACGATCCGGTCACCAGGACCTTCACGGGCCGCGCAGGTCGTGCGGCACGCGCCGGCTGACGCGGCAGGTCAGTTCATAACCGATCGTCCCGGCGGCCACCGCCACGCGTTCGACCGGCACGGCAGGGCCCCAGAGCTCGACGCCATCGCCCACCGCGACGTCCGGCAGGTCCGTCACGTCGATGGTCAGCATGTCCATCGAAACGCGCCCCGCGATCACGGCGTGCCTGCCGTTGACGGCGACCGGCGTGCCGTTGGCGGCGCTGCGCGGGTAACCGTCGCCATAGCCGGCCGCGGCCACCGCGATCCGGCCGGCGCGGGTTGCGGTGAAGGTGCCGCCGTAGCCGATGCGGTCGCCCGGCTCCACCGCCTTCACCGAAATCACGCGGGTCTCGAGCGTCATGACCGGGCGCAGGCCGAGTTCCGCGCCGGTCGAATCCGCAAATGGCGAGATGCCGTAGAGCATGATGCCGGGCCGGACCCAGTCGGCGCGCGCCTCCGGCCAGGCCATGAGCCCGGCGGAATTGGCGATGCTGCGCTCGCCCGGCAGGCCCGCGGTCGCCCGCGCGAACGCCTCGAGCTGCGCGCGCGTCGCGGCGCCACCGCGGTGCTCGGCATCGGCCAGGTGGGTCACGAGATTCGACGGCTGCATGAGGGCAGCGCAGGCCGCGAGCCTGGCGGCGGCCGCCGGCGCTTCTGCCGGCCGGAATCCCAGGCGGCCCATGCCGCTGTCGATCTTGAGCCAGGCGCGGAAACGGTGCGCGCCGCGCCAGGACTCCAGCATCGCGATCTGCTGCGGGTGATGGACGAAGGGCTCGAGTTCGTAACGCGCGGCCTGCTCGAGTTCCTGCAGGTCCTGCACGCCCTCCAGCAGCACGATGCGCCTCTCGCAGCCGGCTTCGCGCAGCGTGACCGCCTCCTCGATGCGCGCGACCGCAAAGGCGTCCGCGCCCGCGAGCGCGCGGGCGGCGGCGACGATGCCGTGGCCATAGGCATTCGCCTTGATGACCGCCATGACGCGGCAGCCGGGGGCGGATTCGCGAACCCGCGAGAGGTTGTGCCGGAGTGCCGCCGTGTCGATGACGGCGCGCAGGGTGGCGGTCAGAACGCGCCCTCGCCGTAGGACTCGGCGACCAGGTTCTCGAAGCGCGTGTACTCGCCGAGGAAAGTCAGCTGGATCTCGCCGACCGGGCCGTTGCGCTGCTTCGCGATGATGATATCGGCGACCCCGCGGCGCGTGGTGTTCGGGTCGTAGACCTCTTCGCGGTAGATCAGCAGGATCACGTCGCTGTCCTGCTCGATCGCGCCGGACTCGCGCAGGTCCGACATCACCGGCTTCTTGTCCGTGCGCTGCTCGACCGCGCGGTTGAGCTGCGACAGCGCGATCACCGGAACCTGCAGTTCCTTGGCGAGCGCCTTGAGGCTGCGGGAGATCTCGGAGATCTCGGTCGCGCGGTTCTCCTTGGTGCCGCTCACCTGCATCAGCTGCAGGTAATCGACGACGATCAGGCCGAGGCCACGCTCCCGCTTCAGGCGGCGCGCCCGCGCGCGCACCTCGGTCGGCGTCAGCGCCGGCGTCTCGTCCACGTACAGCGGCGCATTCGACAGCTGGGCCATGGCCCCCTGGATGCGCGACCAGTCCTCCTCGGAAAAGTTGCCGGTGCGCAGGTGCGACTGGTTCACGCGGCCGAGCGAGGAGATGAGCCGCAGCGTCAGCTGCTCGGCCGACATTTCCATCGAGAAGATCGCGGCGGGCACGCCTTTCGCGATCGCGGCGTTCTCGGCGATGTTCACCGCGAGCGTGGTCTTGCCCATCGACGGCCGGCCCGCGATCACGACCAGGTCGCCGGCCTGGAAGCCCGTGGTCTTCTTGTCGAGTTGCGTGAAGCCGCTCGGGACGCCGCGGATCTCGCCGGGGGTCTGGTGCAGCAGGTCGAGCCGGTCGATGGTCTGCGGCAGCACGTCGCGGATCGCGATGAATCCCGACTTGCCGCGGCTGCCGCGCTCGGCGATCTCGAACACGCGCCGCTCCGCCTCGTCCACCAGTTCGCTGGCCGGCCGTCCGCGGCTGTCGGTCGCGGCGGCGGCGATCTCGCCGCCGGCGGCGACCAGCTGGCGCAAAATCGAGCGTTCGCGGATGATTTCCGCATAAGCGCGGACATTCGATGCCGACGGCGTGTCGCGCGCGATCGTGCCGAGGTAGGCGAGCCCGCCGATCTCCTCGAGCCGGCCCTTGCGCTCGAGGTATTCGGAGACCGTGACCGCGTCGCAGGAGCCGCGGGTCTCGGCGACCTCGGCGATCGCCTCGAAGATCAGCCGGTGATCGCGGCGGTAGAAATCGCCGGCCGTGACGATGTCGGCGACCGCATCCCAGGCGTTCGCATCGAGCATCAGGCCGCCGAGCACGGCCTGTTCCGCCTCGACGGAATGCGGCGGCGTGCGGACCTCGTCCTGGCGGATCATCGCGACCATGGGTTCAGCATACTCGCAGCGAGGTGCCTCCCGCAGCCGTCCGCGGTCATTCCTCCGCGGTCACCGTCAGCGGCACTTCGAGATCGATGTCGCTGTGCAGGTGCAGCGTGATCACGTGCTCCCCGACCGTCCGGATCGGGCCGCCCGGCAGGCGCACTTCGGCCCTTTCGATCGCGTGGCCGGCAGCCTTGCAGGCCTCGGCGATGTCGGTCGTGCCGATCGAGCCGAACAGCTTGCCCTCGCTGCCCGCCTTCGCGGCGATGCTGAGCTTGAATCCCTCGAGCGCAGCGGCGCGGGTGCGCGCGCTGGCGAGGTCGGCCGCTGCCCTGGACTCGAGTTCGGCGCGGCGCGCCTCGAAACGAGCGACGTTTTCCGCCGTCGCCAGGGTCGCCTTGCCGCCCGGCAGCAGGAAATTGCGGCCATAACCCGGCTTGACGTTCACACGGTCGCCGATGTCGCCGAGGTTGGCGATTTTCTGTAACAGGATGACTTCCATGGTGTTCTACCTTTTCACAAGTCTTTCGCGAAAGCGGAACCAGGTGTCCGCAAAACCGATGCCGACCAGGGCCATCGGCACCAGCACCACCGCCACGTAGGCGAGGATGACCGGCAGGATGCCGAAGACCTGGAGTTCACGCAGGCCGTGCACGACCGCGAGCGCCTGCAACAGGAAGGCCGCCGCCAGCACGAACACGACGTCGTCGACCGCCTGCCAGCCGTGGCCGAGCGTGCGGTGCGCAATCAGGCTGGCAGCGAAGGTCGCGGCCAGCGCCCAGGCAATGAAGCGGCCAAGCTTCAGCTGCCGGAACTCGCGCCCGAACAGGCCGGGCTCGCGCATGCGGCCAAATGCCCAGAGGCCGGCGCACTGCGCGAGCAGCGCGTGCAGCAGCACCATCCAGCCGAGCGTCGCCCAGGCGACGCGCGCCGTGGCGGCGCCGATCTCCTCGGGGGAGCGCTGGATGCCGAACTGCGACAGGGTATCGGCGGTGCGGCGCAGCATCGGCTCGAGCTCGGTGATCAGCGGCATCAGCACGCCCTGTGGATCGCCGAGCAGCCCGTGGATGGCGAGCACCAGCAGGCAGCTGGCGACGGTCAGCGACTGGAACACGAAGCTGAGGCTGCGCGTGCTGACGAGCGCGGTCGCCGCGAGCCATGAGGGGACCAGCACGGCGATCACGATGATCAGCGCGGGACCCGGACCGAAGGCCGGCGCGAACGCCCACAGCATCGTGATCGCGGCGCCCGCCGCCGCGGCCGCGGCGGCGATGCGACCGTTCGCCAGCAGCGCGAGCGAGACGATGCCGGCCGGCAGCCAGGCCGCCATCGGCAGCGCGACCAGCGCCAGCAACGACGCGATGCCGGCAGCCAGGAAGGCCCGGGCCGGATTCGCGGTCACCCAGTGCAGCAGCGCAGTCATCGGATCGCATTCAGCCGCGGGCTCGCGCCCGGGGACCTCAGTGCTGGTCGGTGTACGGCAGCAGGCCCAGGTAGCGCGCGCGCTTGATCGCGACCGCGAGCTGGCGCTGGTAGAACGAACGCGTGCCGGTGATGCGGCTCGGGACGATCTTGCCGGTCTCAGTGATGTAGGCCTTGAGGGTCGCCAGATCCTTGTAGTCGATCTGGTCGGTTTCCTCGGCCGTGAACTTGCAGTATTTCTTGCGCCGGAAAAAACGTGACATGTCGGGTCTCCGCAGGTGGTTCAGTCAACGCCCATGGCGTCGATGGAATCGCGATCGCCACGATCGCCACGATCGCCGCGATCGGAGCGCTCGCCGCGATCGGAGCGCTCGCCTTCCTCCGGCTCCTTCGCCATTGGCGACGGATCGGTGACGGCGCGCTCCATCTTGACGACCAGATGCCGCAGCACGGCGTCGCTGAAACGGAATGAGCCGGTCAGTTCCTCGAGGGCCTTGCCGCTGCATTCGACGTTCATCAGCACGTAGTGCGCCTTGTGCATCTTGGCGATCGGAAACGCCAGTTGCCGCCGGCCCCAGTCCTCGAGGCGGTGCACGGCTCCGCCGTCCGCGGCGATCAGGCCGCGGTACCGCTCGATCATGGCCGGTACCTGCTCGCTCTGGTCCGGATGGACCAGGAATACGATCTCGTAATGCCGCATCTTGTACTCCTCATGGCTGTAAGCCCCC
This sequence comes from Steroidobacteraceae bacterium, assembly GCA_050179155.1. Classification (GTDB taxonomy): domain Bacteria; phylum Pseudomonadota; class Gammaproteobacteria; order Steroidobacterales; family Steroidobacteraceae; genus SCUD01. The sequence goes on along the minus strand of JBFXFJ010000002.1, from coordinate 36,580 downwards.
CGCTGACGCGCTGGCGGTGGAGCAAGGAGAAAACGCCCCCGGGTGGGGGCGAGGGCCGCGTAAGTTACCGGACCCGCTCGGATTTTGCAACCGCGGCCCGGCGCTGGCGGACTGCCTCGAACAGCACGATTCCGGCCGCGACCGAGACGTTCAGGCTCTGGACCGCGCCCAGCATGGGCAGGCAGACGCAGAAGTCGCAGCCCTCCCGGGTCAGGCGGCGCAGCCCCCGGCCCTCGGAGCCCATGACCACCGCCAGCGGACCCCGCAGGTCCGCGGCAAACAGGTCCTGCTCGCCATCCTCGGCCGTGCCGACGATCCACAGCCCCGCGTCCTTGAGGTCCTTGAGCGCGCGCGCCAGGTTGGTCACCTGCGCGAACGGCACCGTCTCGGCGGCGCCGGCAGCGACCTTGCGCACGATGGGCGTCAGGCCGGCGGCGCGATCCCGCGGCGCCACCACCGCGAGCGCGCCGGCAGCGTCCGCCGTGCGCAGGCAGGCGCCGAGATTGTGCGGGTCCGACACGCCGTCCAGCACCAGCACGAGCGCCGGCGGGGCCGCAGCGGTCAGCAGGTCGAGCAGGCCGTTCTCGTTGAGTGCGACACTCGGGCGGACCTCGGCGACCACGCCCTGGTGCGCCGCGCCACCGGTATCCTGGTCGAGCGTCGCCATCGGCACGGTGGCGGCCTTGACGCCGCGCGCCGACGCAAATTCGCGGAGTTCCCGCATGCGCTGGTCGTCCCGTCCCTGGGCGAGCGAGAGGCGCGTCACGTCCCCTGGCCTGCGCACCAGCACGGCGCGCACGGCGTGCAGGCCGTAGACGACCGAACCGCCGCTCATTTGTGGCGCGCGGGCGCCTTGCCGCCGCGCCTGCGCGGATGGAAGTGCTCGCCGGTCTTGGCGACGTGCTCGAAGTCGATCTTGCGCTCCGCCGAGTCGACCCGGACCAGGCGCACGCGCATCTCATCGCCGATCGAGAACCGCAATTTGGTCCGCTCCCCGACCAGGGTGCGATCCTTCTCGTGAAAGCGGAAGTAGTCGCGCGGCAGCGAGGTGACGTGCACCAGGCCGTCGATCTGCATCTGCTTCAGCTGCACGAACACGCCGAACTCGGTGACGCCGGTCGCCACCGCATCGAATTCCTCGCCGACGCGCGGCCGCATGTACTCGCACTTCAGCCAGGCGACGACGGAACGTGCCGCCTCGTCCGCGCGCCGCTCGCGCATCGAGCATTCCTGGCCGAGCGATTCCATCTCGCGCGGCGAATGGCCGAAGTTGGCCGCCGTGCCGCCCGCCAGCGCGTGGCGGATGCCGCGGTGCACCAGCAGGTCCGGGTAGCGCCGGATCGGCGAGGTGAAATGCGCGTACTCGGCGAGCGCCAGGCCGAAGTGGCCGATGTTCATCGGCTGGTAGAGCGCCTGCGGCAGCGAACGGATGATCGCGTTCTCGAGCACCCCGGCGTCGGGCCGTCCGGCGATCAGCTTCAGCGTCTTCTGCAGCCGTGACGGCTCGAGGTCGCCGGTGATGTCGAGATGCACGCCGCGCATCGACAGGAAGCGCTTCAGCTCTTCCATGCGTTCCTCGTCGGGCTTGCCGTGGATGCGGAATAGAGCGGGCAGCTTGTGCTTCTTCAGGAAGCCCGCGGCCTCGACGTTGGCCGCGATCATGCATTCCTCGATCAGGCGGTGGGCATCGTTGCGCGGGTACTCGCGGATGTCGGTGACGTTGCCGTCGGCGCCCACCAGCACCTTCACCTCCGGCGCCTCGAAATCGAGCGCGCCGCGCGCCTCGCGGTGCTTGCGGAGCGACTTGTACACGCGGTGCAGGCACGCGATCACCGGCAGCGCAGGCGCGAGCTCTGCGCGCGCGCCCGGATCGCGGCCCTCGAGCTGCGCGGCGACCTGCGTATACGTCAGGCGCGCCGCTGAATGCATCACGGCCGCGTAAAAACGGCTGCGCGAGATCGCGCCCGTGCGGCCGACCTGCATGTCGCAGACCATGCACAGGCGGTCCACCTTCGGCATCAGCGAGCACAGGTTGTTGGACAGCTGCTCCGGCAGCATCGGCAGCACGCGGTTCGGAAAGTACACGGAGGTCGCGCGCAGGCGCGCCTCGGCATCGAGCGCCATGTCGGGCCGCACGTAGTGGCTCACGTCGGCGATGGCCACGATCAGCCGGAACCCGGACGCGTTTTCCTCGGCCCACACCGCGTCGTCGAAATCGCGCGCGTCCTCGCCGTCGATCGTGATGAGCGGCAGCTTCCGCAGGTCCTCGCGGCCCGCAAGCGACGCCGCCGGCACTTCGCGTCCGTACTTGTCCGCCTCGCGCAGCACTTCCCCGGGAAACTCGTGCGACAGGCCGTGCGAAGCGATCGCGAGGTCGATGGCGGTCGCAGCGCCACCGCCCTCCGGCAGCACGCGCAGCACCCGGCCTACGGGATCGCGGTTGCGGCTCGGCTGCTCGGTGATTTCGACCACGGCGAGGTCGCCGTGCTGCGCCGGTGCCGCCTGCTCGCGCGGCACGACCACGCGCTGGCTGATGCGCCGGTTGTCCGGCACGACGAAGCCGATGCCGCCCTCGAGCGAGAACCGCCCGGCGACCTGCTTCGTGCGCCGCTCGAGCACCTCCACCACCGCGCCCTCGGGGCGCCCGCGCTCGTCGCGGCCGGTCACGCGCGCCGCGGCGCGGTCGCCGTGCATCAGCATGCGCATCTCGCGATACGGCAGGAACAGGTCGTCACCGCCGTCGTCCGGCACCAGGAACCCGAAGCCGTCGCGATGCCCGCTGACCGTTCCGACGATCACCGGCAGGCGGTCGATCAGGCAGTACTCGTCGGCGCGGTTGAGCAGCAGCTGGCCGTCGCGGACCATCGCGCCGAGCCGTTTCGCGAGCGCCTGGCGCAGGGCGCCTTCGCCGATGCCGAGCTCGCCCGCGAGCGCGTCGAAACGCAGCGGCTGGCGCGCTTCGGACAGCTTCTTCAGCAGCAGTTCGCGGCTCGGCACCGGCTCCGGGTAGCGCGCCGATTCATCCTTGAAGCGCGGATCCTGATCCTGCCAGCGTGGCTTGCGGCTCATGGGTTTTTCATGTTTGACATCGAACGGGTGCCTGCGTAAATTGACGCGCCCTCGCCGGGGTCCCCCCGGCCGCAACCTGTGCCCAGGTGGCGGAATTGGTAGACGCGCTAGGTTCAGGTCTTAGTGCCGAGAGGCGTGGAGGTTCGAGTCCTCTCCTGGGCACCATTTTCGCGTCGGGATTGTACGCCAGCCGGTTTGACACTGCATGGCGCCCGGCGTAGATTTTTTTGATGAAGGCGACCGTTGACGGCAGCGGCTGGCGCGAGGATCCCGAGCGGATCCGCGACGCGCTCGAGGCGAACCGCATCGTCTTCTTCCCGACCTGTCCCGTGCCGCTGCCGGATGCGGCGACGCTCGACTTCCTGCGCCGCGAGCTGCCCGCGCGGCTCAAGCTCAAGAACATCAGCTTCCATCCCGAGGCCGGCAAGGTCAGCGGCATCGACGCCGACGCCGCGACTACCCTGCGCGTGACGGACGTGCTGCGCTCGCACCTCAACGACGTGTGCGGGTTCCTGCGCCGCGTCACTGGCGACCTGACCCGGGATGCCCGCATCGGCACCTGCAGTTTCCGTCCGATCGAGGAAAAGGGCCGCAACCTGAAGCCGCACGCGAGCAATGAGCTCGTGCACGTCGATGCCGGCGCCTATGGCGCCACCAATGGCGACCGGATCCTGCGGTTCTTCGTCAACGTGCACCCGGAGCGCGACCGCGTATGGGCGACCAAGGGACCGTTCGAAGACGTGCTCGAGCGCTACGGCGGCCGCGCGGGCCTGCTCGACGGCTCCGGGCGGCTTTGCGTGCCGATCACCAAGGGCGCGGGCGATCGCGCCTTCAGCGCCGTCGTCTCGGGGCTCGCGCGCTTCAATCCGCTCGCGACCGTGCTCGACTCGAGCCCGTACGACCGCGCGATGCGCCGCCTGCACAACTACATGAAGGACGACGTGACGTTCAAGGCCGACACGTCCGGCTACCAGGAAATCCGCTTTCCGCCGAACAGCGCGTGGATGGTGTTCACCGACGGCGTCAGCCACGCGAGCCTCGCGGGGCAATTCGCGCTGGTCACGACCATGATCGTCCGGCGCTCCCGCATGCGCCATCCCGAGCGTTCGCCATTCGAAGTGCTGCTGTCCCGAGCGCCCGCGCGGGCCGCCTGACCCGCTGTCGTGTCAGCTGCCGCGCGCCACGCGCGCGCGCATCACCAGTGCACGCCGCGCAGGATCGACGCGAACATGACCGCCTCCTGCGTCGGCGGCGCATCCGGCTTCTTCTCGCCCTGCTCGCCCTTGGCCGCCGCGGAATCCGGGAACATGCGGTAGGCGGTGTTCATGACGACTTCGGTGATGCGCGGGGCGACCAGGTGCAGCACCTCGGCGGCGATCCCGAGCTTGGTCGCGATCCGCTTCGGCCGGTCGGTGATCGCCTCGGCGATCATGTCCGCGGCCTCGTCCGGCGTCGCCACCGGCATCTGCTCGTAGATCTTGGTCGGCGCGATCATCGGCGTGCGCACCAGCGGCATGTTGATGATCGTGAAGGTCACGCCCCGGTCCGCGTACTCGGCGCCGGCGCAGCGCGTCCACGCCTCCATCGCCGCTTTCGACGAGACATAGGCCGAGAAGCGCGGCGCGTTCGAAAGCACGCCAATCGACGAGATGTTCACGACATGGCCGCCGCGCTCGAGCAGTGACGCCATCAGCGCCATCGTCAGGCGCACGACCGCGAAGTAATTGAGCTGCATGGTCCGCTCGAAGTCGTGGAAGCGGTCGTGGGACAGGTCGATCGAGCGCCGGATCGAGCGCCCCGCGTTGTTGACCAGCACGTCCACGCCGCCATGCTCGGCCAGCACCCGCTGCGCGAACTGGTCGCAGGCCGCGTAGTCGGCGATGTCGCAGGGGTAGGCGAAGACCGTGCCGCCGCGCGCGGCGATCTGGGCGCGCGCCGCCTCGAGCTTCTCGGAGTCGCGCGCGACGATGACGACCTTCGCGCCGGCATCCGCGCAGCGCTCGGCGGCGGCGAGCCCGATGCCCGACGAGCCGCCCGTGATGACGACCACCTTGCCGCGCACCGCGCCGGCGAGGCTGCGGTCGAGCGACAGGTCCGGATCGAGGTGACGCTCCCAGTAATCCCACAGCCGCCAGGCGTAGTCCTCGAGCGACGGCACGCGGATGTCCGTGCCCTCGAGCAGGCGCTGGGTGCGCGTCGAGTCGAAGCGCGTCTGCCAGTTGAAGAACTGCATGACGTCGCGCGGGATGCGCAGGTCGCGCAATATCGTGTCGATCACCTGCTGCAGCGGGCGGTAATTCGACACCGAGGCCGAGACCGCGGCCGGGATCAGGTCCAGCAGCTTGGGATCGACGCGGAACGCCATCGTCGGCGCATGCCCGCTGCGCGCAAAGAGGTTCAGCACCTCGCCGACCCGGCGCTGCCGCGGGTCGGTCAGGTGGAAACACTGCCCGTCCTGGCCGGGCGCGTGCGCGATGTGGTCCATCGCCGCCGCGACGTAGTCGACCGGCACCAGGTTGATGTAGCCGCCTTCGAGCCCGATCAGCGGGAACCAGGCCGGCAGCGACTGCCGCAGCTTCTGGATCGCCTTGAAGAAATAGTACGGGCCGTCGACCTTGTCGATCTGCCCGGTCTGCGAGTGCCCGACCACGATGCCCGGGCGATACACGCGCCAGGGCCGCTTGCAGCGGTTGCGGACCATCGCCTCCGACTCGTGCTTGGTGCGGAAGTACGGGTGGTCGAGGCCGGTCGCCTCCTCGAACATGTTCTCGCGGAAACTGCCCTTGTAGAGGCCGGCCGCGGCGATCGAACTCGTCAGGTGGAAGCAGCCGGCCTGCACGGTCTCGGCGAACTGCAGCGCGTGGTCGGTGCCGACGATATTGGCCGTGTCCTGCTCCTCGCTGCCGGCCTGCAGGTCGTAGATCGCCGCGAGATGGAACAGGTGATCGATCTTGCCGTGCAGTTTGCGCAGGTCGGCCTTCGAGACGCCGAGGTCGCGCTCCGCAAGGTCGCCGGCGACCGGCACGACCCGATTGGCGTGTGGCCCCCACCAGGCGCGCAACGCCTCGAATTTCGGCATGGACTGTGGCCGCACCAGCACATAGACACGCTCGCCGCGCGCCAGCAGGCGATCGACGAGGTAGCGGCCGATGAAGCCGGTCGCGCCGGTCACGAAATACGCCATTTGAGATACTCTAAACTGATGAGCGCGGAAACGGAACGCATGTCCGCCGTGGATGCCGCATGGCTCCGGATGGACCGCCCGACGAACCTGATGATGATCATCGGGGTCATCGTGTTCGATTCCCGGGTCGACTTCCGGCGCTTCCGCCGCACCATCGAGCAGCGATTCCTGAAGTTCCCGCGGTTCCGCTGCCGCGCCGTGCAGGACACCGTGTCCGCCGGCTGGGAGCCGGACCCCGATTTCGACCTCGACCAGCACGTCACCCGCATCGCGCTTCCGGCCCCAGCAGGCCAGGCGGAACTCGAGTCCCTCGTGTCGCGCCTTGCCGGCACCGACCTCGACCGCCGCCGGCCGATGTGGCAGTTCCATTTCGTCGAGAATTTCTGCGGCGGCACCGCCGTCATCCTGCGCATCCACCATTGCTATGCCGACGGCACGGCGATGGTGCGCGTGTTCCTGACGCTGACCGACCCCGCGGCACGGCCCGAGGCGCCGGCGGCGGCGCCGGCATCGGCCGGGAAGCCGGAGGCCGCGGCGGACGACGACGGCCTGCCCTGGCTCGGGCGCCTGCACGTGCCGGGCATCGCGCTGGTGCAGAAAGCCTATTCCGAAGGTGCCGAATGGCTCGCGCGAGCGGTCGACCTCGCCCAGGATCCGCAGCAGGCGAACGAAATCGCGCGGCACGCGCTTGGCATCGCCGGCGAGCTCGCGCGCGTCGCAACGCTCAAGGACGACCCGCCGACGCGCTTCAAGGGCGCGCTCGGCACGCGCAAGATCGCGGCCTGGACCGATCCGCTGCCGCTCGCCGACGTCAAGTGCGTCGCCAGGGCGCTCGGCTGCACGATCAACGACCTGTTGATGTCAACGGCCGCCGGCGCCCTCGGCAGTTACCTGCGCGAGCACGGCGAGGACACCGACGGCATGACCATCCGCGCCACCGTGCCGGTCAACCTGCGTGATCCGAAGGCCGCGGCATCGCTCGGCAATTATTTCGGCCTCGTCTTCCTCGACCTGCCGGTCGGCATCCAGAACCCGCTCGAGCGCGTCTTCGAAGTGCACGCGGCGATGACCGCACTCAAGAGCTCCTACCAGCCGGTGCTGACGCTCGGACTGATGGCGGCGCTCGGCCGGATGCCGGGCTCGGTCGAGGCCGCTGCCATCGACCTGCTATCCACCAAGGCGACGACCGTCGCGACCAACGTGCCGGGACCGCAGCACCCGATGTACCTCGCCGGCAAACGGATCTCGCGCCTGATCTTCTGGGTGCCGCAGTCGGGCGACATCGGGCTCGGCATCAGCATCCTGTCCTACGACGGCCAGGTACAGTTCGGCCTGATCGCCGACTACAAGCGCGTGCCGGACCCGGCGCGGGTCACGGCGAAGTTCCACGAGGAATTCGAGAAGGTCGTGCTGTCGCTGCTGCTCGGCCCGTATCTGAGGAACGGCCGCTAGGGCAGCGCTCATTCGAGCTCGGCCTTCGCCTGCTCGACGTCGAGGCGCTCCATCGCATCCGCCGGCTTGCAGGCTGCGGCCTTGCGATAGAGCTCGACGGCCTGTTTCTTCTTCGAATCGCCGTGCAGCATCAGCAGGCCGTTCGCATATTCCATGTGTGCGATGGCCGATCCCGGGTTGAGCTTCAGGGCCTGCTCGAAGTGCTTGACCGACTTCGCGGCGTCCGCGCCGTAGGTCAGGCGACCGGCGAGCGCGCCGACCTTGTCGATGATCTCCGCGTGATACAGGCCGAGCGCGATGTGCGCGTCGGCGTGCGCAGGCGTAAGTTCCAGCGCGCGGTCGAGCGCCTTGCGCACCTTGCCGCCGATGCCCTCGGCCAGCGCCTTGACGATCGAGATGCGTTGCGCATAACGGCCGAGCACGAAGGCCTGCATGTACCAGACGTTGGCATGGTCCGGCAGTTTCCGCGTCGCCTCGTCGGCGCGCTTCGCGGCCTCCATGAGGAGCTTGATCGCACGCCCGTCGTCTTCCTCCAGGTAGGTCGCTGCGACGGCCGCGGCCTTGCTGGCGACCACCGATCCCGGCGCCGCGAGCTTCGCGCCCCGCGCGATCGCATCCGCGAAGTCGCCACGATGGAACGCGCGCCAGGCCTGCTGCAGCGCCGCGGTCTCCGGGTACGGCTCGCAGTCGCCTTTGTGCAGCCGGTCCCAGGCTTTGTGTAGCGCCTCGCCGTCGTAGGTATAGAGTTTCTGGTCGTAGGGGAAACCGGGCGATTTCGCGGCAGCCATCATGAACTCCTGGTCGGAAAGCGGTATTCTTCCAAATGGACCGGCGCACTAGCGGCCCATGGCAAGGAGAGGATCATGGCGGCGAAGAAAAAGGGCAAGCTCGGCGGCGGCGGCGCGCCGAAAGAGGAGCAGAACCTGCTCTATTCCGCCCACCAGATCTGGCTGGCCGGGCTCGGCGCGCTGTCCCGCGCGCAGGCCGGCGCACCGAAGGTCTTCGACGACCTGATGCGCGAGGGCTCGAAGCTGCAGGGCGGCGCGCTCGACGCGGCCCAGAAAGTGGTGATGCAGGCTTTCCAGGGCGCGCAGAAGACCGTCAACCAGCGTGTCGGCACGGTCAAGGAACAGGCCAGCGAGACCTGGGACAACCTCGAGAAGATTTTCCAGACGCGCGTGCAGCGCGCGATGCACCAGCTCGGCATGCCGACCGCCGAGGAAATCAGCGCCCTCACCCGCAAGGTCGAGCACCTGTCGGCGAGTGTCGAACGCCTGGCCGGGGGCGCGCATGCGGCGCCCAAGCGCGCGCGCCGCGCCAAGTAACGGGCCGGACCGGATCAAAGGACGAACACCGACAGCGTGTTGACACTGCAAAAATCCGCGCGGCCGCGCCGGACGGGGCGCATCGGACTCGCGCTCGCGGGTGGCGGACCGCTCGGCGCTTTCTACGAACTGGGTGCGTTGCAGGCGCTCGCCGAGTGCATCGAGGGATTCGATCCCTGCGACCTGTACGCCTATGCCGGCGTCAGTTCAGGCTCGATGCTGGCAGCGGGCCTCGCGAATGGCCTGACGCCGGTCGACATCGGCCGCATCATCATCAGCAACGACTCGGGCCAGGACTCGGCGCACCCGGGCCTGTTCCTGCAGCCGGCTTTCGGCGAATACGCGCGGCGCCTGGCGCGCCTGCCGCGGCTCGCGTTCGATGCGCTCGCGCAATATGCGCGCGCGCCCCTGACGCAAAGCCTCGCGGAAGTCCTCGCGCCGCTCGCGGCGACCCTGCCCGCCGGATTCCTGGAGAGCGCGCCGTTCGAGCGCTACCTGCGCAGGCTCTACGAGGGCGGCGGCCGGACCAACGATTTCCGCAAGCTGCGCCGGCGCCTGTTCGTGGTCGCGACCAACCTCAACACGGGCGAGGCCGCACGCTTCGGCGAGCCCGGTCTCGACCACGTGCCGATCTCCCGCGCGGTGCAGGCGAGCACCGCCCTGCCCGGCCTCTACTCGCCGGTCGAGATCGACGGCGAGACCTACGCGGACGGTGCGCTGCTGCGCACGATGCATGCCTCCGTGCTGCTCGAGGCCGGCGTCGACCTGGTGTTCGGCATCAATCCGCTGGTCCCGTTCGACGCCTCCGCGGACGGCGTCGGGCCGCGCGAGATCGAGTTGACCGACCATGGCCTGCCGATCGTGCTCGGCCAGACCTTCCGGGCGCTGATCCGCTCGCGCATGCAGGTTGGCGTCGCGGCTTACGGCGACCGCTTCCCGCGCTCGGAGATCCTGCTGCTGGAGCCGGACCGCGGTGACCAGCGCATGTTCTTCGCCAACGTGTTCCGCTACTCGGACCGGCGCAAGCTGGTGGACCACGCCTTTGAATGCACGCGCCGCGACCTCGAGCGTCACGCCGGCGAGATCGCCCCGGTACTGGCGCGCCACGGCCTGCACCTCAATCGCGCGGCGCTGGTGGATCCGTCGCACAGTTTCCAGGCCGCACTCGCGCGTCAGCGCCGGGCCGACCAGCGCGTGATGCAGGACCTCGGCTCGACGCTCGATCGCCTGGAGCGGCTCCTGGCCTGAGCGCCCGGTTCAGTCGAACGGATTCCTGGAAATGATCGTCTGTTCGCGGTCCGGTCCGGTCGAGACGATCGTGACCGGCACGCCGCAGACCGATTCGAGGCGCGCGAGATAGCTTCGTGCCGCCGCCGGCATATCGGCGAGCGAGCGCAACCCGGCGGTCGTGCCGCTCCACCCGGGCATCGTCTCGTACACCGGCTGGCCGTCGTCGCCGTAATCGACGCAGATCTTCACTTCGGCGAGGCCGTCCATCACGTCGAGCTTGGTGACGCAGAGCGCCGTGATGCCGTTCGTCATGATCGAGCGGCGCATGGCCACCGCGTCGAACCAGCCGGTGCGCCGCGGGCGGCCGGTGACGGCGCCGAACTCCTGCCCGATCCGCGCGAGGTGACGGCCGGCATCGTCGTCGAGTTCCGTCGGGAATGGCCCGGCGCCGACGCGCGTGGTATAGGCCTTGACGATGCCGAGTACGGCGTCGATGTCGCGCGGCCCGAGCCCGGTGCCCACGGAGGCATACCCGGCAACGGTATTGGATGAGGTGACGAACGGATAGGTGCCGTGGTCCACGTCGAGCAGCGTGCCCTGGGCGCCTTCCAGCAGGACATTGCGGCTCGCAGCGCGCAGTGTGTGCAGCTCCTGCGTGACATCGCCGACCAGCGACCGGACGCGCTCGGCCTGCGCGCAGCATTCGGCGAGCGTCGCGGCGAAATCGACCGGCGCTTCCTTGAGGTGATGCTGGAGCAGGAAGTTGTGCCAGTCGAGCAGCTCGCGCAGGCGGCTCTCGAAATGCCGGGGCGCCAGCAGATCGCCGACCCGCACGGCGCGGCGCGCGACCTTGTCCTCGTAGGCGGGACCGACGCCGCGGCCGGTCGTGCCGATCTTGCGCTCCCCGCTCGCGCTCTCCCGCGCGCGGTCGATCGCCGCATGCGACGGCAGCACCAGCGGGCACTGCGGGCTGATCATCAGGCGCTCGAACACCGGGATGCCGCGCGCGGTGAGCTTGTCCGCCTCCGACAGCAGGGCCTGCAGCGAGACGACGACGCCATTGCCGATGAAGCAGCGCACGCCGTCGTGCAGCACGCCGGACGGGATCAGCGAGAGGATGGTTTTCTCACCGCCGATCACCAGCGTATGGCCGGCATTGTGGCCGCCCTGGAAGCGCGCGACCGCGGCGACGCGCTCGGTCAGCAGGTCGACGACCTTGCCCTTGCCCTCGTCGCCCCACTGGGCGCCGACCACCACGACGAATTTACCCATGGCGCGGCGGCCTCAGGCGCGGATCAGCCAGAGCAGCAACAGGCCGGCCACCATGCTGATGGCGCCGGCCACGCGCAGCGCGCCGTCATCGAGCGTCGCCATGGTGGCGAGCGCGCGCTTGATGCCGCGCGGGCTCAGGAACGGGAGGACGCCTTCGATGACCAGCATCAGGCCGAGCGCGGCCGCGAAATCGGGCCAGGCGATATCCATGGTCCGCTCAGCGGCCCGGCTGTTTCAGGTACTTGAAGAACTCGCCTTCGGGGGCGATCACAAACACGTCGTTCGGCTGGCCGAGCGACTTGCGATAGGCCTGCAGGCTGCGGTGGAACGAATAGAACTCCGGGTAGCGCTGGTAGGCGCGTGCGTAGGTCTCCGCCGCCTTCGCGTCGCCCTCGCCGCGGATGACTTCGGCGTCGCGGTTGCTGATCGCGAGCAGTTCCGTGCGCTCGCGTTCCGCCTCTGCGCGGATCCGCTGGGCCTGCTCGTCGCCCTCGGCGCGCAGTTGCGAGGCCTGCCGCGCAAAGTCCTGGCGCATGCGATTGTAGACCGAGTCCGACACCTCGTCCGGCAGGTCGATGCGCTTGACGCGCACGTCCACGAGCGTCAGCCCGAGTTGGCTGACCGACTCGCCGGCGAACTGCAGGATGTCGCCGATGAACTCGGCGCGCTGCGCCGCGACGACCTGCTGGATCGTGCGCTTGGCGATCACGCCCTTGAGGCCGTCCTTGACGATCTCGGCCAGGCGGCCGGCACCCTGCTCCTCGTCCCCGCCGGTCGCGAGGTAGTACTGGGCGACGTCCGAGACGCGCCATTTCACGAAGAAGTCGACGTTGAGGATCTTGCCCTCGCTGGTCAGGAACTGCTCCGAGGGGTAGTTTCGCGTCAGCACGCGGCGGTCGAACTTCTGCGCCTCGTTGATCAGCGGGATCATGAAGTGCAGCCCGGGCTCGTAATCCGTCTTGACGATCTCGCGCAGCCGGAACTTGATCGCGAGCTCGGTCTCGTTCACCTGGAACATCGAGCCGCTCAGGAGCCACACGGCCACGGCCGCGCCGATGATCACCTGCATGATGCGAGCGTTCATCAGCGCTCCTTCCTGGCGCGCGGGTCTTCCGCCTCGACCGCGCTGCCGTCCTCGAGCCGGATCGTCGGCGGCGTCTCGACCGCCCCCCGCGCGAGGCCGCGCTGCTCGAACAGCTTGTCGAGCGGCAGGTAGATCATGTTGCCGGTGCCCTTGGTGTCGACGATGATCTTGGCCGACGGACCGAGCACCTGCTCCATGGTCTCGAGGTAGAGCCGCTCGCGCGTCACCGCAGGCGCGCGCTGGTATTCGGCTGCCAGCTGCAAGAAGCGCGACGTCTCGCCGTCCGCGTCGGCGACCACACGGGCCTTGTAGGCGAGCGCGCCCTCGACCACGCTGACCGCGAGGCCGCGCGCCTTCGGCACGATGTCATTGGCATAGGTCTGCGCCGAGAGCGTGGCGCGGTCCTTGTCCTCGCGCGCCTTGATCGCGTCCTTCTGCGCCGGCGCCACCTGCTCGGGCACGCTGACGTCCTGCAGGTTGACGCTGATCACCTCGATGCCGGTGTTGTAGGCCGTGATCGTGCGCTGCACCAGCTCCTTGGTCCTCGCGCTGATCTCCTGGCGCCCGAGCTCCAGCACGAAATCGAGCTTGCTCTGGCCAATGATCTCTCGGATCGCGCTCTCGCTGACCTCGCCAAGGGTCTCCTCGGGGTCGCGCACGTTGAACGTGAACTTGACCGGGTCGGCGCGCCGGTACTGGACCGCGAGGTTGATGTCCACCAGCGCCTCGTCCTGGGTCAGCATCCGGGTGCGGTCGCTGAAGCTGCGGAATTCGGTCACGTTGACCACGGTGCGCCGGTCGATCGGCCAGGGCAGGCGCAGGTTGAAGCCGGCGCCGGTCGTCTTGACGTACTTGCCGAAGCGCGTGATGACCGAGCGCTCGGCCGCTTCGTTCAGGTAGAAGGAGCCGCCTACGGCCCAGAGCAGCAGCAGCCCGACGACGATGTAGCCGATACCGAAAGCGGCGCTGCCGCCGGACGATCCGCCGCCGACCGGGCGCGGACCACCGCCGCCGAAAAACGAGCGCAGCTTCTTCTGGAAGCGGCGCAGGACCTCGTCGAGGTCCGGCGGGCCCTGCTCGGGCTTGCGCTTCCAGGGATTCTCGTTCTTGCCGGGATCATTCCAGGCCATTACGTACGCTCGCACATGGGTTGGGTTCAGGCCGCGGAACTGGCGGTCTCGCGCGGGAATTCTACGAAGCCTGCGTCGGGCAAACAAGGCGAAACGGCGCGGCCGAAGTCCACACCCGCCTCGCGGCACAGGGATTCGAGCTGCTGGTGCGAGGATTCGACCACCAGGCGCGTGCCGCCGTCGGGCATCGGCGCTTCCTCGCGCACCAGGCCGAGTTCGAACAGCCGTGCACGCAGCCGGCCCTGGGACGGCGGCAGCACCAGCTGCAGGCGCATCGCCGCCTGGCCGAAAATCTCCTGCAGGCTGTCGCGGAGCATGCCGACGCCGGCGCCGGTCGCCGCCGACAGCCAGACCGAGCCGGGCTTGCCTTCCGCGTTCCTGACCAGCTCGGGTGTGCGGCCGAGGCGGTCGATCTTGTTGTAGATGCGAAGCTGCGGGATCTCCCCGGCGCCGATGCCGGCGAGCACGGCATCCACCTGCTCGATGTGCCGGTCGCGATCGGGATCGGCGGCGTCGACCACGTGCAGCAGCAGGTCCGCGTCGCGCGCCTCCATCAGCGTCGAGCGGAAGGCCGCGACCAGCTCGTGCGGCAAGTCGCGCACGAAGCCGACCGTGTCGGCGATGACCAGGTCCGGCGTGTGCGGCAGCCGCAGCCGCCGCACCGTCGGGTCGAGCGTCGCGAACAGCTGGTCGGCGACATAGGCATCGCTGCCAGTCAGTGACCGGAACAGCGTGGACTTGCCGGCATTCGTGTAGCCGATCAATGCGACCGCGGGCACCGGCACCTGCTTGCGCACGCTGCGGCCCGTGTCGCGCCGCCGCGCCAGCTTCTCGAGCCGCGCTGACAGCGTGCGGATGCGCTTGCCGATCAGCCGGCGGTCGGTCTCGAGCTGGGTCTCGCCGGGCCCGCGCAGCCCGATGCCGCCCTTCTGGCGCTCGAGGTGGGTCCAGCCGCGCACGAGGCGCGTGGAGAGATGCTTGAGTTGCGCGAGCTCGACCTCGAGCTTGCCCTCGGCACTGCGCGCGCGCTGCGCGAAGATGTCGAGGATCAGGCCCGTCCGATCCAGCACGCGCCGCCCGATCAGCTTTTCGAGATTGCGCTCCTGGCTCGGCGACAGGTCGTGATCGACGAGCACCAGCTCGGCCTCGTCGGCGAGCGTGCGCAGCCGGATTTCCTCGGCCTTGCCGCTGCCGATGAAGAACCGGGGATCGGGTGTCTTGCGGGAGCCCGTGATCGTCGCCACCGGCACGGCGCCCGCGGAACGCGCGAGCGCGTCGAATTCGGCCAGCTCGTCGGCATCGGCCGGCGCGCCCAGGCCGATGCGCACGAGGATCGCGCGTTCGCCCCGCTCAGGACGTTCGAACAAGGTTTCCTGCCGGCGCTCCGGTCAAACGGGCTCCGCTTCCTTCACGGTGTCCGCTTCCTCACCCTCGGCCGACGGCAACCTGACGTTCCGCGCCGGGACGACGGTCGAGATCGCGTGCTTGTAGACCATCTGGCTGACGGAGTTCTTCAGCAGCACGACGAACTGGTCGAAGGAATCGACCTGGCCCTGGAGCTTGATGCCATTGACCAGGTAGATGGAAACCGGCACCCGCTCCTTGCGCAGTGCATTCAGGAACGGATCCTGCAGTGATTGGCCTCTGGCCATGATAACTCCTTGTTTTTTCTAGTACTTTCTTGCCGCTCTCGAGGGTCCGGCGGCTCCAACATATCTGAACCGGGCATTGGTTGAACGCAAGTGGCGTCGCCCGCAAGCGTCAAGTCTAGCACCTCGTCTGGAGCGGGTCTTAGCCCCCGCCCTGCCATTGGGCAATACGTGCCGCGACCTGCCCGGGCGTCTGCCGGTCCTCTGGATCGAACCCGATGGCGCCGGGCTCGGCTCGAAGCCAGGTCAACTGCCGGCGCGCCAGCTGGCGCGTGGCGACGATCGCTTTCTGCACCGCCGCTTCTATGGACGAGCCGCCGTCGAGATGGTTCCACAGTTGCCGGTAGCCGATCAGGCGCATCGCCGGCAGGCCGGCGTGCAGGTCCGGGCGCGCGTGCAGCCGGCGCACCTCGTCGAGCAGGCCGCGTCGCATCATGTCCTCGAAGCGCAGCGCCAGCCGCTCGTACAGGAGCGCGCGATTCGCCGGCGCGAGCACCAGGCAAAGGTCGCGGCCCGAGCTTGCGCCGCGCAGGTCTTCGCGCTGGCGCGTCGAAATGGGGCCGCCGATGAGCTCGATGACTTCGAGCGCGCGCTGGATGCGCTGGCGGTCGCCGGGACCGATGCGCGCAGCCGCCGCCGGGTCGAGCTGCCGGAGTTCGGCATGCAATGCGGGCCAGCCCTCAGCGGCTGCCCGTGCTTCCAGCCGGCGGCGGATCGCGGCGTTTGCCGCCGGGAGTTGCGCGAGCCCGGACTGCAAGGCGCGGAAGTAGAGCATCGTGCCGCCGGCCAGCAGCGGCGTTCGCCCGCGCGCGGCGATCTCCCGCATGACGCGCGTGGCATCGGCCAGGAACCGCGCCGCCGAGTAGCTCTCGGCGGGATCGATCAGGTCGATCAGGTGATGCGGCGCGCGCGCCAGCAGTTCGCGCGCCGGTTTGGCGGTGCCGATGTCCATGCCGCGATAGACCATCGCGGCATCGACACTCACGATTTCGAGCGGCAGGTGCTCGACCAGTTCCACCGCAAGCGCAGTCTTGCCGGCGCCGGTCGGGCCCATCAGCAGGACTGCCGGCGGCCGCTGCATCAACGGCCGCGCAGGAACAGTCGATCGAGTTCCGCCATCGTCACCCGGGTCCAGGTCGGCCGGCCATGGCTGCACTGGCCGGAGCGCTCGGTCCGTTCCATGTCGCGCAGCAGCGCGTTCATCTCGGGAATCGACAGTTGCCGGTGCGCGCGCACCGCGCTGCGGCAGGCGATGTTGGCGAGCAGTTCGTTCTGGTCCCCGGCGATGCGGTGCGTCTCGCCGGTATGGGCGAGATCGGCGAGCGCATCCCGCAGCACGCCGGCGACATCCTGGCCCGCGAGCGCGACCGGCACTTCGCGGATCGCAAGCGTTGCGGGGCCGATGCGGTCCACGACCAGCCCGGCGGCGCCGAGTTCGTCGCGATGCTGCTCGGCAAGTGCCGCGTCCGCTTCGCTGGTCTCGAGCACTGCCGGCACCAGGAGCTTCTGGCGCGGTCCGTCGCCCGCATCCAGCGCCGACTTGAGCCTCTCATACAGCACGCGCTCGTGCGCAGCGTGCATGTCCACGAGCACCATGCCCTCCGCGGTCTGCGCGACGATATAAATGCCGTGCAGTTGTGCGATCGCGTGACCGAGCGGCAGTTCATCCACGGCATCCGGGGCTTCCGCCACGGCCGCCCTCAGGCCCGATGCGTAGCCGGCATAGGCGACCTGCATCGCGACTCCGAACGGCAGCGCGCCGCTCGCGGCGGGCCGGTCCTGCCCCAGCAGGGCCGCCCCCGGCACCGGCGGCGCGCCGTCCGGCGCGGCCGCGGTTTCGGCCAGCGCGCGCTCGATGGTCCGGAACAGGAAGTCGTGCACCGCGCGGCCGTCGCGGAACCGCACTTCCAGTTTCTGCGGGTGCGCGTTGACGTCGAGCTGCATCGGGTCGAGCGTCAGGTACAGGAGCCAGGCAGGATGGCGGCCGCCGTAGCTGACGTCGCGGTAGCCGAGCCTTGCGGCGCTGGCGAGCAGGCGGTCGCGGACCATGCGGCCGTTCACGAACAGGTACTGGCGATCCGCCTGCGCGCGCGACTGCGCGGGCAGGCCGATCCAGCCCTCGAGCGAGTACCCGCCCTGCGCATGCGCCAGGTAGCGGGAATTCGCGATGAAGTCGGCGCCGACCAGGCGCGCGACGCGCGCCTCGCGCTCGCGGCGCTCGCGCGCGGGCGGCAATGCAAACTGTTCGCGCCGGTTGTGCGTCAGCGTGAAGGCGACGTCGAAGCGTGACAGCGCAAGGCGTACCACCGTGCGCAGCACGTGCTGGAACTCGGTCGCCTCCGAGCGCAGGAACTTGCGGCGGGCCGGCACCTTGTGGAAGAGGTCCCGCACCTCGACCGTGGTTCCGGGCGGATGCGCGGCGGGCTTCGTCTTGCCGGTGCGCCCGTCCGCCGACTCGATCTCCGCCGCCTGCCCGGCCCCGGCGGCCCGCGACGTCAGCTTCAGGCGCGAAACCGACGCGATCGAGGGCAGCGCCTCGCCGCGAAAGCCAAGGGTGCCGACCCGCTCCAGTTCCTCCAGGCTCGCGATCTTGCTGGTCGCGTGGCGCGAGAGCGCGAGCGGCAGCTCCGTCGACGGGATGCCGGTCCCGTCGTCGCGCACACGCAGCAGCCGGATGCCGCCATGCTCGACATCGATCGTCAGGTGCCGCGCGCCGGCATCGAGGGCGTTTTCGATCAGTTCCTTGGCGACCGACGCCGGGCGCTCGATCACCTCGCCGGCGGCGATCTGGTCGATGAGCGGGTCTGCGAGGATGCGGATCGGCATGGCGTGCAGTCGTGCACACCAGTCTAGCAGCGCGTCGTCAGATGCCGGTGACCGGGATCTCGAGGATGGTGCCGGTCACGACCTGCTCGGTCTCGAGGCGGTTCTGCTGGCGCAGCGCATCGACGCTGACCGCATAGCGGCCGGCGACGTCGCCGAGCGTCTCGCCCGGCGATACCACGTGGCGCAGCGCCTGGCCGCGCTCGCGCGCCGCGAGCATCGCGATGCGCGAACCGGGTGGCGGATTGTCGTAGAAATAACGCCGCACGCCGGCATGGATCGCGCCGGCCAGCTGGCCCTGGTGCCCCGGATCGCGCAGCCGCTTTTCTTCCGTCGGGTTCGAGATGTAGGCGGTTTCGACCAGCATCGAGGGCACGTCGGGCGAGGTCAGCACGATCAGGCTCGCGTGCTGCACCTCACTCTTCTTGAGTTGACCGATACGGTCAAGTTCGGTGAGCACGCGCGCGGCCGCATCGCGGCTCGCGCTGATCGAGGCGTTCTGCGACAGGTCGAGGAGCACGGATGCCAGGACGTCGGGTTTGTCGTCGAGCGAGACGCCGCCGATCAGGTCGGCCGCGTTCTCGCGCTCGGCCAGCCAGCGCGCGGCCTCGCTGCTCGCGCGGCGGGTCGAGAGCACGTACACGGAGGAGCCGTGCACGTCGCGGTTCACGAAGGCGTCCGCGTGCACCGAAATGAAGAGGTCGGCCTGCTGTGTGCGCGCGCGCCGGATACGCTCGCGAAACGGCACGAAATAATCGCCATCGCGCGTCAGCACCGCGCGCATGCCGGGTTCGGCATTGATCCGTTCGGCCAGCTTCTTCGCCACCGCGAGCACGACATGCTTCTCGCGTGTACCGGCCTTGCCGATCGCGCCCGGGTCCTCGCCGCCGTGACCGGCGTCGATCGCGACGACCACGTCGCGCTGGCCGTCATGGTTGGCGACCTTGACCGCGCGTTGCGCCTGCTGCAGCCCGAGATCGATGACCAGCCGGTCGCCGTAGGTTTCGTTCGGCGGCGTCAGGAAGCTCTTCGGCTGGACCTTCGCGCTGACGTCGAGCACCACCCGCAGCCCGCCGCCTTCGCGCGCGCCGAGCCGCACTGCGCTGACGATGCCGGTGCCTTCGGGCATCTTGAGCGCGGTGAGATCCGCAGCGGTCCCATCGAGATCGACGACGATGCGTTCCGGGTCCGTGAGCGCGAACATCGCGTGGCTTGCGGGCGCGGAGAGATCGAGCACGACGCGCGTGGAGTCCGGACTCGCCCACAGGCGGATGTCCTTGAGCACCACGGGCTCCGCCGTCGCCGCTGCCGAGGCGAACAGCAAGGCCAGCGCGCAGATCCGGTCGAGTCGACGCATGACGACCTGGGTGGTACGGGTCTCGGGCTACTCTAGCGACGCGTCGTTTTTAATTCAAGTATTTCAGCCAGATACGCAACTATCTTAGAGCAGAACCGGACAGCGCGGCGAGCCATCCCGCGCCCGCGGGTGTCGAGGCCGCCAGGCGCATCGCGCGCCCCTTCTGCCGGTGCTCGAGCGTGATCTGGAGATCCGGGGCGCCGAGGCCCAGGGCCGCCCGCTCCGGCCACTCGACGATAACGAGGCCCGGCAGCGCGCGTATGTCCCGGTACCCGAGCGCCTCCAGTTCGCGCGTGCCAGCCCCGAGGCGGTAGAGATCGAGGTGATGCACGGAGCCGAGCGCCGTCTCGTAGGCTTCGACCAGCGTGAACGTAGGGCTCCTGATCGTGCCGGTCACGCCAAGCGCGCGCAGCAGGCCACGCGCAAGCGTGGTCTTGCCGCTGCCGAGTTCGCCGGACAGGCCGAGCAACAGGCTCTGGCCGGAAACGTCCGGCAGGCCACGCGCGAGCGCGGCGCCGGCCGCGGTCGTCGCCGCCTCGTCCGGCAGCATCATTTCCACGGTTCGTTGACCGCGCGGTGCAGTTCTGCGATCAGGTCTCCCGCGATCAGCCCGCGCTGGCCCGCGCGTGCCGCGCGATCGCCCGACTCGGCGTGCAGCAATACGCCCGCCAGCGCGCATTGCAGGGCATCGCCACCGGCGGCCAGCAGCGAGACGATGACGCCGGTCAGCACGTCGCCCGTGCCGGCAGTCGCCATGCCCGGGTTGCCGCGATCGCAGACCCAGGTGCCCGCAGCGGCCGAATGCACGAGCGTGCCGGCGCCCTTCAGCACGCAGATGCCGCCGTAACGCTCGACGATCTCGCGCACCGCATCCAGGCGGTTGTGCTGCACCGAGGCGACATCGCTACCGAGCAGGCGCGCGGCTTCACCCGGATGCGGCGTCAGGATCCAGTTCGCGCGCATTTTCGGCTGCCGGGACAGCAGCGTCAGCGCATCGGCGTCGATCACCAGCGGCTTGCCGGCACCGGCGGCAGCTTCGAGAAATTTCGGCATGCCGCGGCCGAGACCGAGCCCCGGCCCGATCGCGACCGCATCGGCGGCGACAAGCAACGGCTCGAGGCCGGCGGCAGAGCGCAGCGCGTGACAGATCAGTTCCGGTTGTCCCGCGACGATCGCGGCGGCGCTCTTTGCCGTCGTTGCGATACCGACCAGGCCGGCGCCGGTGCGCAGCGCCGCCTCGCCGGCGAGCCGCGCCGCCCCCGCCATCGCGAATCCGCCGACGATCAGCACGCGCCCGTTGTCGCCCTTGTGCGCCGTGCGACGGCGCGGCGGCAGCGCCGCGGCGAGAATCTCCTCGTTGATCCGGCGCAGCACCGGCGGCTGCGCGGCGCGCGCGGCGGCCGGAACCCCGAGCCCCGCGAACTCCAGCACGCCGACGTGATCCGGCGCTTCGCCGAGATAGAGCCCCGACTTCAGGCCGACGAAAGTGATCGTGCAGGTCGCGCGGATCGCGACGCCGTGGGGCAGTCCGGTATCGGCATCGAGCCCGGAGGGGATGTCGAGCGCAAGCACGGGCAGCCCGCTCGCATTCACCGCCTCGATGCACGCGCGCAGCATCCCCTCGACCGGACGGTCGGCGCCGGTGCCAAGCAGCGCGTCGACGACCAGGCCGCTGCCCGGAAATGCCGACGCATCAAAGCTCTCGTGGCGGCCGCCGGCCGCGGCAAAGTCCGCATACGCCGTCGCCGCGTCGCCCTTGAGCTGCGCCGGATCGCTGAGCGCGAAGACCTGCGCCTTCAGGCCGGCGGCAACCGCAAGCCTTGCGAGCACGTAACCGTCGCCGGCGTTGTTGCCGCTGCCGCAGAGGACCGCAATGGAAGAAACGCCGGGCCAGCGGCGCCTGAGCGTCGCGAGCGCCCCCGCGCCCGCCCGCTGCATCAGCGTGTAGCCAGGAATGCCCGCCTGCTCGATCGCGTAGCGGTCCATCGCGCGCACCTGGGCGGCCGCATAGACCTCGACGGGAATCGCTTCCATCGGCGCGATTATACTGGCCGCCCGTCGCCTCCCGCGCTGACATGCCAAGCAGCCTTACCGCCGGTGAACTCGCCACGCTGCGCTCGCAGCTGGACGCATTCGCGCAGGAACTCGGTTTCGACCAGGTCGGCGTCGCCGGCGTCGCGCTGCCGGACGACGAGGCCAACCTGGAACGCTGGATCGCCGACGGGCGCCACGGCGATATGGAATACATGGCGCGCCACGGACGGCGCCGCAGCCGGCCGGACGAACTGGTGCCGGGAACGCTTCGCGTCATCAGCGTGCGCATGGCGAGCAGCGCGCCCGATGCCGAGAAGGCACAGGCCGTGCTGGCCGACGGCGGCAAGGCCTACGTTGCGCGCTATGCGCTCGGCCGCGACTACCACAAGATCCTGCGCAGCCGGCTGGCGCAGCTCGCCGCACGGCTCGAAGCCGAGGTCGGCCCTTTCGGCTATCGCGCGTTCGTCGACTCGGCGCCGGTGATGGAGAAGCCGCTGGCGCGCAATGCCGGTCTCGGCTGGATCGGCAAGCACACCAACCTGATCAACGAGCGCGCGGGATCACTGTTCATGCTCGGCGAGCTGTTCACGGACCTGCCGCTGCCCGTGGACTCGCCGGCCAAGAATCGCTGCGGCAGCTGCAGCGCCTGCCTGCCGGCCTGCCCGACCGGCGCGATCACTGCGCCCTACCAACTCGATGCCCGGCGCTGCATCTCCTACCTGACGATCGAATACCACGGCAGCATTCCGGAATCGTTGCGGCCCGCGATCGGCAACCGGATTTTTGGCTGCGACGACTGCCAGCTGGTCTGTCCCTGGAACAAGTTCGCGCGCGTGGCAGCGGAACCCGGCTTTCGCACACGGCACGGACTGGACTCGGCGGATCTCGTCACGCTGTTCGGCTGGTCGGAGGCGGATTACCTGGAACGGACCGAGGGCTCGGCGCTCAGGCGCCTCGGTTACCGGCGCTGGCTGCGCAACATCGCGGTCGCGCTCGGCAATGCGCCGGGCTCGGAATCAGTGATTGCCGCCCTCGCCGCGCGCCGCGAGGATGCGGATCCGGTCGTGCGCGAGCACGTGCACTGGGCGCTCGCGCGCCAGGGAGTCAGGCCCGGACCGGGTTGACGTAGTGCCGGCCGCTGCGGGTCTGGCGGATGGTCTCGAACAGGTCGTCGAAATCGCGCGAGTTGTTGGCCGGATCGATCTCCGCCGTGTTGACGATCAGCAGCGGCGACGCCGTGTACTGGTGGAAGTAGCGCGTGTAGGCCTCGCCGAGGCGCTCGAGGTAGGCGGCGTCGATGTACTTCTCGTAAGCGATGCCGCGCTTGTCGATGCGCTCGAGCAGGACGTCCACCGGCGCCTGCAGGAACACCACGAGGTCCGGCACCGGCGCGTCCATCGCCAGGCGCGTGTACACCTGGTCGTAGAGCTTGAATTCCTCGTCGTCGAGCACGATGCGCGCGAACAGCCGGTCCTTGTCCAGCATGTAGTCGGCGATGCGCACCTGGGCGAACAGGTCGTGCTGGCGCAGTTCCGAGAGCTGTCGGGCGCGCTGGAACAGGAAGTGCAGCTGCGCCGGAAACGCCGCTGCCCGGCGGTCCTTGTAAAAGCGCTCGAGGAACGGGTTCTCCATCGGCTGCTCGAACACGGTGCCGGCGCCGACCGCGGCCGCGAGCTTGCGCGCGAGGCTGGTCTTGCCGACGCCGATCAGGCCCTCGACCACCACCAGTCGATGCGGCCAGTTTTGCTGCTTTGATACAGACACTGGTTACCCGTCAGGCCAGCGGCTCGATGCCTTCTCCGGAAACCCGTTGCTGCAGCGACCGGACGCGGCCATGTCCGGGCACCCAGAGTTCCGCGGCGATTTCCGCCAGAGGATACAGCACGAAATTGCGCTGGTGCAGGCCCGGGTGCGGCAACTGCAGGTCCGGCTCGGCGGATTGCAGTTCACCCACCAGCAGCAGGTCGAGGTCGATCAACCGGGGACCCCAGCGCACCGTCGGTTCGGCTCGCCCCATCCGTTTTTCGATGGACTTCAGTTCCCCGAGCAGCTCGCGTGGCGCAAGCGTCGTCACCAGGCCCGCGACCGCGTTGACGAATTCGGGCTGGTCCTGCGGCCCCATCGGTCGACTGCGCCACGATCGTGAGCGCTGCACGAGCCGGGTGTCGGGGATCGCCGCCAGCGCCTCGAATGCGGCCACCACCTGGCGTTGCGGGTCGGAAAGATTGCTGCCGATGGCGACAAAGGCGGGACGCCAGGTCATGGCGTCTCAGGTTTCTGGCGCGGGTGCCCTGCGCCGCCCCCGGCCGCCGCGACGCCGGCGCCGGCGCGGCGGAGTGCCTGGCATTTCGTCGCCTTCGGCGGTGTCGGCACCGACGCGCCGCAGCTGTTCGTCCTGCGGCAGCGTCTGCAGTTCGGTCCACCAGCGCGCGAGCTCGGGGTCCTCGCCCCCGGCCTCGGCCCGCAGCAGCAGGAAGTCGTAGGCCGCGCGAAACCGCGGGTGGCCCAGGAACCCGAGCGCGCGGCGCCCTTCGCGGCGATGGAAGCGCGGCTGCAACGCCAGCAGGTCGCGCATCGGCATCGAGAAGCGCTTGGGAATGCCGATGCGGCGGTTCTGCTCGGCGACGACCTCATCCACCGCCTCGGCAATCGCCTGCCCCGGGTGCGCGCCGGTCTCGAAGCGCCGCTGCGCGGCCGCCGAGATCGGCCCGAACAGCAATACGGCGAACAGGAACATCGGCGTCACCGGCCGGTCCTCGGCGACCCGCCGGTCGGTGTTCGCGAGCCCCGCTTGGATCAGGCGCAGCGCCAGGCCGTCCTGCTCGCTCGCGAGGTGCGCCGCAGTCGCGGGGAACAGGTGCGCGAGCAGCCCGTGATGCTGCAGCAGCTCGAAGGAGCGCACACCGAAGCCCGCCATGAACAGTTTCTGGAATTCGTCGAGCAGACGCGCCGGCGGAATGTTCTCGAGCAAGCCCGCCAGCGTCGCAAACGGCGCGCGCGTGCCCTCGTGCAGGGTGAAGCCGAGTTTCGCCTCGAAGCGCACGGCCCGCAGCATCCGGACCGGATCTTCGCGGTAGCGCGTCTCGGGATCGCCGATCAGCCGCAGCGTGCGCGAACGGACGTCTGCGACGCCGCCGGTGAAATCCCAGATCGAGAAATCCTCGATGTTGTAGTAGAGCGCGTTGCAGGTGAAATCGCGGCGCCAGACGTCCTGGTCGATGGTGCCGTAGATGTTGTCGCGCAGCAGCCGCCCGCGGTGATCGTGCACCAGGTCGGTGTTCGCGCGCGGCGCCGCCCGGTTGCCGATGTCGTCGTCGCCGTCGTCCCCGGTGTCCACGTTGCCGTTCACGTCGCCGAACTCGTCGACGTCCGCGTTACCGCCGGTCTCTCCGTCGGTCTCGGCATCGCCGCTTTCGTCCGGCTCGGCATCCGGCGTAATCGGCTCGCCGGCGGCGCGGAAGGTTGCGACCTCCACGATCTGCTGGCCGAAGCGGATGTGGGCGAGCCGGAAGCGGCGGCCGATCAGGCGGCAGTTGCGAAAGAGCCGCCGGACCTCCTCGGGCGAGGCATCGGTCGCGACGTCGAAGTCCTTGGGTTCCCGGCCGATCAGCAGGTCGCGTACGCATCCGCCCACCAGGAAGCCCTGGTAGCCGGCATCCTTGAGCCGGTAAAGCACCTTCAATGCGCTGCTGGCGATCATGGAGCGCGAGATCGGGTGGTCCGCGCGTGCGACGATTACCGGGTCTGGACCCCGGTCGCTGGGCTGGTTCAAGAAAGTGGGTCCGCTTGAGGTCGAGTGATGGGCCGATATAATACCAGCCCCGCTGCGGGCACCGGCCGAAAGCAATCGCGCACCGCTCCCATCGTCTAGAGGCCTAGGACACAGCCCTCTCAAGGCTGGTACGAGGGTTCGAATCCCTCTGGGAGCGCCAATAAATCAATATGTTAGTTGTGATTCGGTACGGAAATACGGAATCCGTACGGAATGGCGATCCGCCGTGCCTTAAGACTAGTTCACAGAGCGGCGCAACAGATTTGCCAACCTAAAGCGAAGTACCTAATATTTCACTCGGGCATAGCCCACGAGGTCTCCGCAATGAGGCCGCCGCAGAGGCCCGGACTTAGGTTCGGGCCTTTGTCGTTATAGGCCCTAACGCCGGGCCTGCTCGACCAACTCAAAGCAGCTGTACTTAGTTCCAAGGCGCACGCACTCCGCTGCGGTGAGTCCACATTCTGCAAGTCGGCCTGCACCATGGAACTGCTGGTACGGCCTGTAACCAGGATGGTACTTCTCCTCAACCTGCGGCCATAAAAATACATCGGCTATCTGAATTAGTGGCGACGATTTCTTCTTGATTCGAAACTCATAAAGCAACTCATTGAACTCGGCCGCACCAAGCGGTGCATAGGCAGCGGAAGATGCGCCATCGAAGGGCAATCCTTGGGTGCGCAGGTGATCGTAGTAATCCTTCAGCTTTCTTTCATCCTTCTTGGTGCTCTCCTCCGCCAACACCCTCAGCAGACAACCATGCCGGCGCGCATGTTTGGCCGCGCGTTCAATCACGATTGAAAAGGCCGTGCGGCATAGACGCCAAGGACTTCTGCCGTAACGCGGTCGGTAGCGAGCATCGTATCCCGGCCGATCAATTACACAGGCGAGACCAAGAACGGGGATAGACGTAAGCATCGTCGTAAGGTCACGCATGAAGGGCTCATAGTCCGGCGCCGATCGCTTGCACCAGCTGAAGTTGCCAGACCCATGGCGTATTTCCACCGAGTGCAACGGATAGTTGATACCCCATCTATCACGCAGAATATCGTAGGACCTGCGAACGACTCCCTCATCCCGTTCTAAGACAAGCACCCCGCCCAATGCGAAGTGGTTTGGTACGCCAGGATCGAACGGCGTTGGCCCGCGGTCAGGCGTGCGAGTGCCAGAATCGTCAACGTAAAAATTCATAACGTCAGGCACGGCTTAGCGACCCCTTTTTCTACCCGCGGGAAATCAGACCGACCGTGCCTGCCGCGATCGATGGAAGCGCCGGTTCAACATGCAGCACGTAGCTACTGGCGCTACCAACGGCTGTTGCGACGGCGCGCGTCAAGCTTGACGCCTGACCATCGCCCGTAAGCTCCCCCGCCAAGTACACTGCTTAAAACTAGATTCCCACGGCAGATGTGGCCTCGGCAGGAACATCAGCGACGGCGTCTGGCCGAGGCTGTCATAAGGCCATCTGCAATGCAATTGTCTACAACATGAGTCCAATTGCTCAGCTGCAGCTGAGTCTCGTCTAAGACTACCGAACCGTGAATAGCACCTGATCCACCACGCGCCCCCGATCGTCCACGAGTGCCAGCCGATGCGCGCCCGCGCTCGGCTGCCAGAGATGCAGGTCCGTTGCGCTGCCGATTGCCTTCTCGTCGAGACGAAGCTGCATCGATTTGGAGCCGCCAGCTGCCTCGATCGGCACGCGCTGGTGCGCTGACGGAATGTCCGGGTCGAGCGCGATTACCATGCCGTTTGGCGGACTCGTGATTCTCGCGATGCCGGATCCCGGCATCACAGCACCGATCTCGCTCGTCACCGTGCCGTCAATAAACCACTCCTGTCGAGGCGCTTCGACCGCAGGATTGAATCGCGCAAGGTTTGATACGAGCTGCATTGGCGCGGTAGGCGGCGGCGCTGGGCTTCCTTCATGCAGTGCCAACATGATCTCCTGCCAGACTGGAGCCGCGCCAGTGACGCCGCTGACATCGTGCATCGAGTCGCCTTCGAAGTTGCCGACCCATACCGCCACGGTGTACGCGGTCGAAAAGCCGATGCACCAGTTGTCGCGCATATCCTTGCTCGTGCCGGTCTTCACCGCGCTCCAGAAGGGAGTATCGAGGTAGCTCGTCAACCCGAATGTGGTCATGCGCGCCGCCCGATCCGCGAGAATGTCCGACACGATGAATGCGGCTTCCGCCGGCAATATCGGTTCATCCGGCACATCGTCTCCGGCTAACAGTCGCAGCGGCGAGAAAAGGCCGCCGCGGGCGAGCGCCCGATACGCCTGGGCCTGTTCCCACAGGCTGACTTCCGCGGATCCGAGCGCCAGCGAATAGCCGTAGTACTCGCCATCCTGCACGATGCCCCCATAGCCGAGCTTCCACAGCCGGTCGCGAAACGGCTCGACGCCAATGAGCACCAGTGTCCGGACTGCCGGAATATTGAGCGAGCTGCCAAGCGCAGTTCGTACACTGACGGGCCCGCGATAAACCTGGTCGTAGTTCTGCGGCAGGTAGATGCCGCTCGCTGTATCCAAATTGACGGGCGAGTCGTCCAGCAGCGATGCAGCGGTCAAGTAGCGACGTTCGAGGGCCAGACCATAAAGAAATGGCTTCAGTGTTGATCCGGCCTGGCGGCGCGCGCGAATGCCATCGATGTTTGCGGCACGCGACGCCGGCCCGCCGGAGCCAACGTATGCAAGGACGTCGCCAGTCGCATTGTCCACCACCAGCACCGCGCCATCGCGCACATTGCGGTCGCCCAGCATCGCGATGTGGCGGCCGAGCGTATCGGCAGCGAGTTGCTGCGTGCGGAAATCGAGGGTGCTCCCGACGTGCGCGCCCGGGACGGTCAGAAGTGCCCGCGCAACGTGCGGGGCCAGAGCCGGCGCCGGCAACGGAGTTCGGCTCCGAGAAAGAATCGAGTCGGCCGTCGCGCGGATTGCGCTGCATTGAACTGCAATCTGTGCCAATTCGGCACGGCGACACGCGCGCCGAGCCACGGTTGCAGAATCCGCGGCGGGCGCAGGCAGGAGCGCGGCGAGCACGAGACTCTCCGTCACTTCCAGTCCCGATGGCGTCTTGCCCACGAGGACCTCCGCGGCCGCGCCAATGCCCTGCAGTTCACCGCGGAACCCGAGCAGGTTCAGGTAAGCCTCTAGGATTTGCGGCTTGGACCAGCGACGCTCGATCGCGAGTGCGATCCGGATCTGTGCGAGTTTGCG
Organism: Steroidobacteraceae bacterium; assembly: GCA_050179155.1. Lineage (GTDB taxonomy): Bacteria > Pseudomonadota > Gammaproteobacteria > Steroidobacterales > Steroidobacteraceae > SCUD01. Next base: position 7,979 of record JBFXFJ010000002.1, on the reverse strand, counting down.
CCTCCAGTCCGGCTTGGCATCATCGCGCGCCGCCCGTGGGTCGATCATGGCGGCGAGCTGCATCGTGATCGTGCTGGCTCCGCGCGGTCTCGCATCGCGCAGAGTGTCCACCAAGGCGGAGGCGACTCCGCGCCAGTCCACGCCGCCGTGTCCCTTAAACCGGCGGTCTTCGCCCGCGATCACCGCGTCGACAAGGGCGGGAGAAATGCTCTCCAGGGATGTCCATTCCAGCCGGCGCACACCGAAATCCAGACGCTCGCGGTCGAGTAATCGCCCATGACGATCCAACAACCAGGAATCGGAGGGGACATACCCCGCACGCACGGCATCGAAATCCGCGACGCCGCGCGCCGGCGCCATCAAGACCGCGATGATGGCGGCGGCGACCATTGCCGTGATCGCAATCTGCGTGCAATGGCCGATCCGTGGCAAGCGCATCGTCACGATCCCGGCACAACGACAACCGGAGCATTTGGTAACTCGCCCAGCATCTCCGGGGCGTACATTGCCTCGACGCGCGTCGCGGGGAGCAGGAACTCGCCGGGGTTATTCAGCCGGACCGTGTACTCGACGGAAAAACTCCCTTTCGGCACGAAGCGGTAGTAGGCGCGAAACGCCTCGAAGCGCCGTTCGAAGAAAGCCGGCCATACCCAGCCCTCGCTTCGTTCATCGCGCTGCTGCAACTCCGATTGTCCGCCCAGCCCACTCCCGAGAATTGTGGCACCGGCAGGAATTGGATCGTCGACGACCACCCAGGTCATGTCGGACTGCGCGTCGATTTCAAGGCGAACACGCATCACATCGCCGCGCCTCCACCGTTCCGGTACCTCCTGGCTGACCGGCGTCACGGTGCGCCGAATCGTATAGCCGGTGGAGAGTGGCGCTGCGAGCGGTAGCGCTGCCTGCGAGCGCAGCATGAGCCACGGTGATCCCGTGCCAACATGCCGGATCGCGATCGAATTCTTACCTTCCTGCCACGGCAGGCTTGATTCGAGTTCGGTCGGCGGCGTCTTCCATTCCAGGCTCGACGACGTTCTCCCATAGCCGACGGTCGTGCGTCCGGTCACGGCCGTCGCCTCGAACAGTGTGGAAAACTTTTCTATCGCTAACACGCCCCAGGCATTCGCGAGCGTCGTATTCCAGTGTCCACGCTGTTGCCGGCCGATCAGCCCGCGGACGAGGCGCGGAGTATCCTCGCGCCAGGCCGGACGATCCGCGACCGTCAGCAGCAGGCGCGCGGCGTTCGAGTCCGTCGAAATCATCAGCCACCACAAGGCGTCGCTGCGCTCGGTGGAGAAGCCCATCGTCGTACCCTGGAAATTGAGACGCGATCTCAGGATCGAATCGGCCTGCTGCCTCAGCTTCTGGCCATGGGGGACGTTTTCGATGCGGTCGAGAATTGAGAGCCAGTCGAGCACCGCGGACGTCGGCCATAGTTGCGGCTCGATGGTGATGCTTTCGAGCATCGCCGGCTGCGCCGACTGATGACGCGCAAGAGCTTCAATTGCTGCCAATTTGCGAATCGCGAGATCGGCAGTCGGCAACGCGGAGTGGCGTGTGATTCGCCCCGCGACGAATCCGGTCAGCCCGGCGATCATCCGGTCGCGAGTTGGCTTCGGGATGGTGTAGCCAGCCGCGTCGGCGACGGCCAACACATATGAGGTCAGCGTGTCGTCGCCTTCAAGCTGTTCGGTCGCGAAGTAGCGCACGAGGCCGTCGTGATCCTGAAACGCCGGCAACTTCTCAGTCCACGTCGCCCATGCGTTCGAGTCGCGCCGCGCCACCGCGCTCGACAACTGCTGCTCGATGCAGGCGTAGGGATAGAACGACATGAATTCCCGGACGCCATCGAGGCTTCCGCCGAGGCTCGAACGCAAGTTGACTTCGATTCCGCCGCGTCCGGGAATCGCGCGTGCTGGCCGTTCGAGCACCATCTCGAGTGGTTTCTCCAGTTGCATCAGCGTCGCCTGATAGGTGCGGACGGGAAACGCCGGCACAACCGATTCAGTAACCCGCACGCGATCGCGAGCCGATCCAGTGGAATCCACTGCTGTGACATCCCACTCAAGCTCCGTGTGACCGACCGGTGCGGTGACGGACCAGACGATGTCACGTGCCTGTCCAGGCGCTAGGCTCAACTGCTGAGTCGCAAGCGCCTCGGCGACTGCGGGTGTGACTCGCGGCGCGACCTCGACCGTCATCGGTGTGGTTGTCGTGTTGCGGACGGTGAAGGTCGCGTCGTACCGATCACCCTCACGCACCAAGGGCGGCAGCCCCGACAACAGCATCAGGTCTTGCGTGGTCGTGATGCTGGCACTACCGGTACCGAAGTGACTTGCGCCAGCGTGGGCGATCGCAACGATCCGAAACGACGATAGCGAGTCGTTCAGCGGTATGTCGACCATCGCCTCGCCATTGGCATCAAGTTTCACGCGTGCCTGCCAGCGGAGCAGACTCTCGAACAACTCCCGCGCCCGCAGGCGTCCACCCCCGCCGCCATGCGGAACTGCCTTGCGTCCGTAATGGCGCTTGCCGACGACCTGCATCTGCGCCGTCGAAGTCCAGACGCCGAGTCCGCGCTCGCCCATCATGGCGTCGAGCAGTTCCCAGCTCGGATTCGGCGCCAGTTCGAGCAGCGCCTCGTCGACCGCCGCCAGCGCAATTTCCGTGCTGGCTGGCAGCGAGCCTCCATCGCTGCGCTTCACGCGAATCTTTACGCTGGCTTTCTCGCGCACGCGAAAGCTCGCGGCAGCCGGCTCCACCGTGACGTCGAGACGATGCGGCCGCCAGCCCACACGGATGGCGGTGGTGCCGAGCCGGTAGGCGGGTTTGTTCAGATCAACGAGTGCCGTAATTTGCTCATCGCCACTGCCTTTCAGGCGCTGGCGGCCGCCCACCCGGCCGCGCACGGCGAGCACTGATACATAAACATTAGGTGCGTAGCTCGGACCGATCGGCACCTTGACCACGGGCGCGCGGCCCGAGAGCCGCGTAACGAAACTCTCGAGGACGCCCTCGCGCTCGACCGTTACGAGCGCAGTCGCGGTACGGAAAGGCATTCGCACCTGCAACCGCGCCACATCGCCAGCTTCGTATTCCTTCCGTTCCGGCAGCACGTCCATGCGATCACCCTGCGTTCCGCCGAACCACCAGTCTCCCTCGCCGACGACCCAGATGGATGCCGTCGCGCCCGCGAGATTTCCGGCACGATCGCGGGATTCCGCGCGGATGCGAATTTCACCGGACACGCCGGGCGCGACCTCGCAAAGCAGCAGGCCCTGCTGATTGGTGACACCGGCACATTTCGTCTCGATTCGCGCGGTCTCGCGGAGTGTTTCGTAGGTGTAGAAGCCGCCGATCAGCCGCTTGCGGTAGGAGTAAGCAGTCGAACGAAAGAGCGTCGCGGTCACCGCTTGCCTCGATATCGGCTTGCCGTCGAGGTCGAGCGCGACGATCCGGAACCGCATCTGCTTGTCGCTCGCCACCCAGCCCTCGCGGCGGATTCCGAGTTGCACCGAGGAAGGCACCAGGCGGACGCGGCCGGATGCGGTCAGCATTTCTCCATTCGGATCCGGGTACTCGAGTTCTGCGATGAGACGAGAAGAATCATCGATGTCAGGAAGGCTGCCGATCGTCACGCGCGCCGCGCCATTGGCGTCAAGAGTCAACGGCAGCAGCTGAGTCTTTGTCTGCGACGGGCCCTGGTCTGGGCTCTCCGGATCGAAATCAAAGTAATGTCCCGCCTCGCGCACGACGCCTTCGGTGACCGGCAGGCCGCCGAAGCTGTAATCCTCATAGCCATTGATCCGCAGCGGCGCCGCTTCAACCGTGGTGCGCAGGCGCACCGGCAACTCAGAAGCGCCACCACCCGACAGATAGGCGACATGCAGGTCGAGCGTCACTTCCCGCGGCCGGGTCACAGGTCGCGCGGGACCCTGCACCGTGGCTCGCATGATGGGTAGCCGGTACTGCTGAACCTGGAAACTGCCGCTCTTGCGGAAGTCGTCCTTGCCTTCCTCGATTCGGATCTCGTATTCGCCAAGCCGCGCTTCTTTCGGAATCTGCCACTGCTGGTCCGCGACCCCGTCATTGCCGAAATCGGCGTCGAGCACATAGCTTTGGTCGCTGCCGAGATGCTGAATCCTGACCTTTCGCTTGCCTGCGGCACCACTCGCGATGCCAACGCCGTCCATCTGCTGACGGCGCAGGTAGTGCTTCATCGAAACGGTCTCGCCGGAACGAAACAGCGGGCGGTCGAGGACCGTGTGCGACATTGCGGCGGCGTAGGCATTACCGATTGGCAGGCCGAAACTGTGCGGCTCGATGCCTTCGACCCATCCGGACTGGGTGAAGCTCGCGTCGTCACCGAGTGCGGCCATGACCAGCAGTGGTCTTGGGCCGTAACTCCAGCAACGATCGCGACCATGAGGCTCGCCCAGCGACGTCCGGATGGCGGCAATGCCGTCGGCGTCGGTCCGCCCTTCCCATTGGATCGCGCCGCTGCAGAAGTCGCTGATGACAACGGTGGCATCCGGCACGATGGCGCCACTGTCAAGGCGCGTCACCCAGACGCGTGATGCTTCCCTTCCCCACTTGAAATGCACTGACAGGTTGGTGACGAGTACCGCGGTCGAGACATATCGTGTCGCCTCGCGACCGTATGTCGAAGCGCCGAGTCGCGGACTTGCGATTTCCACGACATAGAGTCCCGGATCGCCAAGCGGAATGCCGATGACCTCCGCAGGCCGCGATCCGGAAGGTTTCGCAATCGTGAATGATTTCAAAGCTTGTGGTTCGGCGCCTTCGAACACGGACCGGTCGCCCGTTTCTTCTCGCCAGCTGCGTTCTTTGGTTTTCGGATCAAACTGCCAGGTCCCGCGTGCGTCATTGACCTCTTGTACCCGCTGCAACCATGTCGAAATGGCGCGTGCGTCTCCTCCCAGCCGTAGCTGCTGCCCGCTGATCGTGGCGTTCGCCGCGGAGACTTCCGCCTCCGCGTTTCGCAGTGTCACCGGCAACACGCCACCCTCGGTGGATTCGAGGATGCCGAACTCGGCCGCGAACTTGACGAGCGGCGGGTAATCGTCGATGGCGATCTGCAAAGGATATCGATCAGCATTGGACGGCGAGCGTCCGGCGTCGTCCTGGATCACTGCGGGCAACGCGATCGAGACTGAACGACCAGCAGGATGCGGGCCTTTGAATGCTACTTCGTTCAGCACAGGCGGATCCGCGCCCGGCGCACTGCTTGGCGCCAGCTCGGTGCCATCCTCGAAACGCATGCGGATCGCCTGAGCGGATTCGCGCGCTACCGGCGCGCTGAACACGACCCGGATCGGCAGCATTGGCAGACACCCGGCATCTGCATTGGCACGCTCGCATTCAATGCGAATAGTGAATAGCGGGCGCACGCGGAAGGCGAGCGACTGGTCACTGGTCGTGGCGATTCCACTCGGCGCCGCGATGCCGGAACCCCATACCAGCATGACCTGTGTCGCCGGAGGTAGTTGACGGCGGCAGCGCACAACCGCGACCTGTGCTTCCTCCACTTCAAGCGATCGGTCCCGCACCCTTGCGCTCGACTGACGCCCGCTCTTCCAAAGCAACTGGTAGTAGGCGTAACCAAACGCAGCGCGCTGCGCAAGCACCTGACTGCGCGCTGCACCGGTCAGTACCTCGACGGGAATCCTTTCGCCCAGACCGTCGACCAAGCAGTGGGCGTGCCTGGAGATGGTTGACGGATCCGCTGGAGCATCGAGGCGCAGCAGGAAGACTTGATCCTCGTCGATTTCCTCCCAGCCACTCCTGGGAAACGATGCTCGTATCGAAGGACCGCCAGTATCGAAGCCGAATTCGCGCCTGCCGCCGACAGCAGATCCGTCCAGTGCCCTTATCCCGGCGCGGAGCGTGAAGCGGCAACGAATGCCACCCGGGACATCCGCAGTGAAATCGTAGATCCAGTTGCGCGCATCGGCCCAGCGGCCCTTGCCCGATACATCGCATTGCACGTCGAACGGATCGGCGAGGGTCGGATCGCCGAAAGCGACCATCGGTGCGCTGAATCGAGCCTGCACCTGCCGCACGTCCTTGTGGCTTCCCTGCGGCGAGAAGAATTCGACGGTTGCCGTCCGTGCGATCGGAACCGAGGTGCTGACCGAAAATTGGGCGTGCGCCAAGCAAGGGCCAATGAAGAGCAGGGCCGCGCATGCCGCCCACTGCCGCGTCGATCTTAAGTCGTAATTCACGGCCGTCCCTTTCCGATGGCTTATGGTAATGAAGTTCAAGCACTGGTGCGCATTCGCCTGCAGTAAGCGCCGAGGTTGGCTGCCCCCACCCTGCGTCACGGTGGGCGTGGACTGAGCCACGCCAAGTGCGCGCTTACGAGTCGCTGCGCGACTCAGTGCGCCTGGGGGCCGGCGTTTCCGCCTTGCCCCCAGGACCCCCGGGGGTAATTCTGCGAAAGCGCGCAGTGCAGAATCGCCGACTCCTGGGCGACGTTCTTTGGGCGACACGCGCAAACGATGCGCGCGATTTTAGCCGCCCTGTCCACAGCGATTCAGGCGATCCGGACCCCCGTTGGCACTCGCCTATTTGGCAGCCTCCAGCTTCTCTTTCATCGCCGACGGGATGAATCGGAAGTAGGCCTTTTCGATCATTGCCAGACTGGTCCCGGTCTGCTGGGCAACCGTCAGCGGATCAATGCCATAGACCTGCAATAGCTCGCTGATCCGTGAGTGCCTGAACGAGTAGGCAGAGGCCTCCGGCGGCACCCGCGATTTGCCCCTCGCCTTGCGGTTGTACTCGGCGATCGCGGCGCTCAAGGCCCGTGCCCAACGGTGCCGCCGCCAAGGCTGCATGCCGTCCTCGGTGAAGATCGGCGCCGCTGGCAATTTTCGCTTCACCGATGCCCTGAAGAAGCGGACTCCCTCGCTCGACAGCGTTACGTATCGGGTCCGCAGCTTGGGCGGCCGTCCCTTGCGGTGTGTGAGCCGCAATCGTTCCCCATCGAAATCCGAGGCCGTCACGGCCGCGAGCTCGCCCGGCCGCGCTCCCGTGAACTCAAGGCCGCGCAGAAAGTCCGCCAGATTCGGCTCGACCGCGGCAATCAGGGCGGCCCGCTGCTCGGGCGTGAGCAAAACGGCCGTTTCCCCGCTGTCGTCCACGTCGTCTGCCAGCGGCTCGATCCGCCAGGCGGCCGGGTTACCCACATGTCCAAGCGCATTGGCCTTGTTGAGCCCGGCGACGACTGCTCGGACATGCCGATTCACGGAGCGGTTCTGCCGACCGTTCCGCAGCCGCTCCCGCCAGCCGGTGAATTCCTCGAGATCCAAGGACTCTAGCGGCATGTCGGCCATCGCATCGGGCCAAACGACGGCCTTGTAGCGCCCATCGACCTCGGTGGCGGTGTCCGCCCGCCCCTGCTGCCTCAGATAGCCCAAGTAGGCTTCCAGCGCGTTCCTGACCGTGCCGCGTCGGATCGTTCGGACCGCGGAGGCTGAAAGTTGCGCCAGCCATGCTTCGGCGGCGCGCTTCGCCTCGTCGAAATCCATCGCCTCGCCCAAGGAACGATAGGATTGCTTCCCATCGCGGCCCCGGTATCGTGCGATCCAGGTGTCCGGACCGCGACGGAAGCCGAGGTAGGCGCCGGATGCGAGCCGCTGCCAGTACGGTTCGCGCCGAATCGGCAGCCGCTCGCGATCGCGTTTGCGTGACAGGTCCGACAAGGCTGAAACACTCTGTACGGAATCGTACGGAAACACTACGTGGAACAGCGGTAGACAGCAACAGCCTTGTTTTGAGCCATTTCAGTAACTTGCGAGACGACGGCAGACGCGAAAGGACGCTCCGGCGTCCCTCTCAAGGCTGGTACGAGGGTTCGAATCCCTCTGGGAGCGCCATCTTTTCAAATAGTTAGGCTCCGCCTCGCATGCGGTGTCCAATAAATGTCCAATATTTCTTGACAGCGCGACGCGCGGGTT
>JBFXFJ010000001.1:307500-463967 GCA_050179155.1 Steroidobacteraceae bacterium | reverse complement strand
GACCTGTGGCGCCAGCAAGAAGAGCAAGGACGCCAACGTCACATTCCTCAAAGTGGCCACGTATCCTCCCCAGTCCGCCATCTAACGTCCGCGATCAGCGGCGGCGCGCAGTCGGCGCGCCGCTTGCCAACGTGGCATTGAAGACCCGCCGTTCCCTGGTTGCAAGCGGCGTGACGAGGCGCGACGACCGCTGCATCGCCTAGTTAGGCCTCATGGTTTCGAATTCCGCATTTCGTTCTGCACTTTGTCATTGAGAGCCTGAAAGTCCCGCACCAAGGCATCGCAGGCTGTTTTGGTGCCGAAACACTTGACTTTCATGTCGAGAAAAATTGCGCCGTCTCTATGTTGCACCGTTCGTTTGACTACAGCGGGATGGGCGGGATGCGTCTCGGGTGTAAATGTCCAGAGCGTGCGCCCGCTTTGATCGTTGATGATGGTCCAACCCTGATTTGTCCGCACCTCAACCCCGGGCTTAGCTGTCAGAGCTTCAAGTGCTGCTTGCGGCGATTCATAGCCGATCTGCGAGTCTTCGACTTCCGGCAACGGGCCAAGACTCGGCGGGTCAGTCGGCGTGTCTTGCGCCCCGATGGGAAGTGCCAGCCAAAAAAGCGCCAGAGGGATAAGTCTTTCCATGAGGCCTAACGTCCGCGATCAGCGGCGGCGCGCAGTCGGCGCGCCGCTTGCTGACCCAAACCTTTGGGAGCTGCTTGCATTTCTTGCAAGCGGCGTGCCGACGCGCGACGACCGCTGCATCGCCTAGTTAGGCGTAGCGTGCTCATAGCTGAATTCCCACGCGTTGCAATATCCAGACCAAGGCGAAGTATGCGCCGACCGTGACAATGCAGGCGACGAGAAGGCTGGGCCAGAATGACCAGCCGGATCCGAGCAGCACAGGCAGCAGGGCGAACAGGGGCAAGGACGCCAGGACCAACCAGAAGATGCTGCGCGATAAGGCCGCGACGGATTGGGCGTTGCCGGTGTCGGAATAGAGCCAGACAAAAGCCAGGAGCGAGGTGAGCGGCAGCGAGGCAAGGATGGCGCCCCAGAAGGAGCTTCGCTTGGCGATTTCCGAGACCGCGATGACAACCACGACCGTAATCGCGACCTTCAGCAAGAACTGCCAGGTCATTCTTAGCTACGCCTAACGTCTAATTGGATGTAATGAATGACTGCATATTTTACGTCATTTCGGCCATTTAGTCAGCGAGCGGCGACATAACTCCTTGTCTATGCTCATCGGCGACATGATCTAGTTCTGCCACGCCACGTGAGCCAAGGATGGCCAGCACCCCCCGCCTTCTGGACCAGGTCCGGGATCGCATTCGCGCCCGTCACCTGAGCTATCGGACCGAGACGACGTACCTGTATTGGATACGCCGATTCATCCGTTTTCACAAGATGCGCCACCCGCGGGAAATGGCAAATCCCGAAATCGAGGCCTTCCTGACGTCCCTGGCGGTGGATAACAAGGTTTCTGCGTCGACGCAGAACCAGGCGCTCGCGGGTGTGCTCTTCCTGTATCGAGACGTGTTCGAGTTCGATCTGCCCTGGCTGGACTCGGTGGTTCGCGCCAAACGGCCGCAGCATCTGCCGGTGGTGCTGACGCGTGCCGAGGTGCAGCAGGTACTTGCACGCCTGCGCGGCACCGCCTGGCTGATCGCGGCGCTGCTCTACGGCTCCGGCATGCGCGTCACGGAATGCCTGCAGCTCCGGGTCAAGGATCTGGAACTGGTTCGCCATGAGGTCCTGATCCGCAATGCCAAGGGCCAGAAGGATCGTGTCACGGTCCTGCCGGGCGCGCTGGTGCCGCATTTGCGCGATCACCTGGCGCGGGTCCGCGTGCTGTTTGACGCCGATCGGAAGGCGAATGAGCCGGGTGTTGCGTTGCCGTTCGCGCTGCGGCGCAAGTATCCCCATGCGGCGACATCCTGGGCCTGGCATTGGGTCTTCCCGGCGCGCTTTCATTGCCGCGATCCATACTCGGGCGAAATGACGCGCTTTCATCTCCAGCCGCAGAACGTGCAGCGGGCGGTGAAAGAGGCGATGCGCGCCGCCGGAATCGAGAAACCGGCAAGCACGCACACATTCCGCCATTGCTTCGCAACGCACCTGCTGGAAGACGGCTACGACATCCGCACAGTGCAGGAGCTGCTCGGCCACTCGGACGTCAAGACCACGATGATTTACACGCACGTGCTGAACCGCGGCGGGCGTGGCGTGCGCAGTCCGCTCGACGTGGCGGCGGCGGCTATGCGAACAGCGAAGTGATCGCGTCGGCGAAGCGATCGGGCGCACCCGGGTCCATGCGTAAATAAATTGCCGGTTCGACCAGTTCGAGTTCCATCACGCGGAACCCGTCGCCATGCCGCACGAGGTCTGCACGGCCGTAGAGCAGTCGGCTACCGATCGCGGCCATTGCCGCATCGCCGGCAGCGTGCAGCGCGGGCTCTGCCATCACGGCCAGGATATCCGCGCCGTGTTCCTCCTGCACGCGGAAGTCGCCAGGCTTCGGCACTTTCAGGATGCTGTGACTCAGCGCGCCATTGAAATAGATCAGCGAGAATTCGCCCTCAGCGAGGATCCCGCGCTCGAAGGGCTGAAGCATCAATGCGCGATTGGAGAAATACGCCTCGATCTCGGCCGCCCGGGCGACAGCGCTGGCGCGATCGAGCCGCCAGGCCCCCTGGGCATTGCCGCTCATCACGGGCTTGATCACGGCTTCGTCGCATTGCAGCGATTCGAACAGCGGCAGCAGCGCGCCGGGCTCGAGCCGCTCGCGCCACAGAGTGGGCACGGTCGGCACGCCGCGCGCAGCCAGGTCGCGCAGGTAGGTCTTCTGCATGTTCCAGCGTGTGATCGCCAGGCTGTTGTGCAGCGGTGTGCCCGACTGTTCGATGGCGGCCAGCGTCGCGAGGAATCGGTCGGCATGGTGCTGGTAGTCCCAGGTGGAACGCACGACCACCAGGTCGTAGCGCTTCCAGTCCACGCCAGGCCGGTCCCAGGGCAGGGTCTCGACGGCAACGTAGCGCCGCGCAAGCGGCTCGATGGCGAGGTCGTCGTCGATGACAAAGCCGGTCGGGTCGTGCAGCGTGAGGAACGCGCAGCGCCTCAAGCGTCGCCACCCCGGCCGTACGGCGAGCTCTGCCCGGGCGTGATCACGAAACGCCGCCGCGCAGCACCGCAACTGGCCGCACCATTCCGAACTGCGCAGCGAGCTCGGCCGGGTGGCCGGCATTCCAGATCACGAGATCGGCTCGCTTGCCGGCTTCGACGGTGCCGAGTTCGTCGCCGAGACCGAGCGCGAGCGCGGCGTTGCGGGTCACGCCGACCAGCGCCTCCTCGGGCGTGAGCCGGAACAGCGTGCAGCCGAGCACGAGATTGATCAGCAGGGACGCGATCGGTGCGCTGCCCGGGTTCAAGTCGCTCGCGATGGCGATCGGCACGCGGTGCACGCGCAGCAACTCGATCGGGGGCACCCTGGTCTCGCGCAGGTAGCAAAACGCGCCGGGCAGCAGCACCGCGACGGTGCCGGCCGCGGCCATGGCCTTCGCGCCGTCCTGGTCGAGGTGCTCGAGGTGATCGGCGGACAGCGCCTGGTAGCGCGCGGCAAGCGCGGCGCCATTCTGGTTGCTGAGCTGCTCGGCATGCAGCTTGACCGCGAGCCCGAGTTCGCGTGCCTTGGCGAACACGCGCTCGACCTGCGCCGGCGTGAAGCCGATGTTCTCGCAGAAGGCATCCACGGCATCGGCGAGCCCTTCGGCTGCGACCGCCGGCAGGATCTCGTCGCACACACATTTAATATAGTCGTCGCTGCGGCCCGCGTACTCGGGCGGCACGGCATGGGCGGCGAGCAAGGTCGTGCGCACGCGGATCGGGAGGCGTTCGCCGATCCTGCGCGCGACGCGCAGCATCTTCAGTTCGTTGTCGCGGTCGAGTCCGTATCCGGACTTGATCTCGATGGTGGTCACGCCCTCGGCGATGAGCCGGGCGGCGCGCGCGATGGCGAGCGTCAGCAGGTCGGCTTCGCTGGCGGCGCGCGTCGCGGTCACGGTCGAATTGATGCCGCCGCCGGAGCGCGCGATGTCCTCGTAGCTCACGCCGGTGAGGCGCTGCTCGAATTCCTGGTGGCGCGAGCCGGCCCACACCAGGTGGGTGTGGCAGTCAATGAGCCCCGGCGTGATGAGCGCACCGCGCGCATCCGTGACCGCGATCCGCTTGGGCAGCTGTTCCGGCAGCAGGCGGTTCTTGCCGACCCAGGCGATGCGGTCGCCCGCGAGCGCGACCGCTCCTCGGGGAATCAGCCCGTAGGCCTTGCCCGCCGCGCAGCTCGCGACGGTGGTATTGCGTATGACGCGGGTCCAGTCCTTTGTTTCAACGACGGCCATCCACGCAGTTTACCGGACGCCGCTGCGGGCGCATTATGCTGGCGCCCTGTACCGCCCGAACCCGGAGCCGCCGTGCCGGACCTGCCGATCACCAAGGCCTTCATCGCCGCCCTGCCGAAGACCGACCTGCACGTGCACCTGGACGGCTCGCTCAGGATTCCGACGCTGATCGAGCTCGCGCGCGAGCAGCGCGTGGAACTGCCGAGCTACACGGAGGGCGGCCTGCGCGAGACCGTATATAAGGAGCGTTACACCAGCCTCGGCGACTACCTGAAGGGCTTCAAGTACACGGTGGCCGTGATGCAGAGCGCCGAACACCTGGAGCGCGTCGCGGCGGAACTGGCCGAGGACAACCAGGCGGAGGGCGTGCGGTACCTGGAAGTGCGGTTCGCGCCGCAGTTGCACGTGCGCCCGGGGCTCGATGCGGTGGCGGTGATCGCGGCGGTGGACAAGGGGCTGCGCCGGGCGCGCGACGCTTACAATCGCAAAGCGGACATCGCCACCGGGCGTGAGCCGCCGTTCGAGTACGGCATCATCTGCTGCGCGCTGCGCATGTTCACGGCGGATTTCAGCCGCTATTACGATACGCTGTTCGCGGCGCATCCGTACACGCGGCCCAAGAATCTCTATGCGATGGCCTCGGTGGACCTGGCGCGCGCCGCGGTGCTCGCGCGCGACACGCTCGGCCTGCAGGTGGTCGGCTTCGACCTGGCGGGCGAGGAATCGGGTTATCCGGCGGAGGCGCACAAGGAGGCCTTCGAGTACGCGCACAAGCACTTCCTGAAGCGCACGGTGCACGCGGGCGAGGCCTACGGGCCGGAATCCATCTTCCAGGCAATCACCGACCTGCACGCCGACCGCATCGGCCACGGCACCTATCTGCTCGAGGCCGACCAGATCCAGGACCCCGAGATCGAGGACCGTGAGCACTACGTGGACATGCTCGGCAACTACATCGCCGACCGACGCATCACGCTCGAGGTCTGCCTGACCAGCAACCTGCAGACCAACCCGCACCTGAAGTTCCTGGACGACCACACGTTCCGCAAGCTGCGTGCCAAGCGGCTCTCGACCACGCTCTGCACCGACAACCGGCTGATGAGCAACACCACGGTGACTAATGAGCTCGCGCTCGCCGTCAAGCATCTCGGCCTCGACCGGCACGACCTCAAGTCCATCATCATCTACGGCTTCAAGCGCAGCTTCTATCCGGGCAGCTACCTGAACAAGCGCCAGTACGTGCGCCAGATCATCGACCACTACGACGCAGTCGAGCAGAAGTTCACCGCATGAGCGGAGGCTGGCAAGCGGCACTCGAGCGCTGGAGCAAGGCCGGGCTCCTGGATGCGGCGGCGGCTGCGCGCATCCGCGCCTGGGAAGAGGAACACGGCGGCGAGGCGGGCAGGAGCCGTCTTGCGCTGATCGCGTTTGCCTTCGGCGCGCTGTTGCTGACGGCGGGCGTCCTGCTGTTCGTCGCAGCGCACTGGGACCGGCTCGCGCCCGGCGGCCGCTTTGCGCTGGTGCTGGCGATGATTGCCGTGCTGCATGCGGGCGGCGCGCTGGCCGCGCGCTCCAGTGCGGGCCTGTCTGCGGCCCTGCACGCGGCCGGCACCGGTGCGCTCGGCGCCGGCATTTTCCTGTCGGGACAGATCTTCCACATGGCGGAGCACTGGCCGGGTGCGTTGATGCTCTGGTCGTTCGGCGCCGCGGTCGGCGTGTGGCTGTTGCGGCAATGGCCGCAGGTGCTGTGGCTCGCGGTGCTGGCGCCGGCCTGGCTCTGGGGCGAGTGGGTCGAGGCGCAGCCGCCGTTCGGGGCCTGGCGCGGCACGTCGCCCGCTGCGGTCGGGGCGTTCCTGTTCGCCTGCGTTTATCTTGCGGCGTCGCCCTCCGGATCGGATGCACGCTGGCGCCGTGCGCTCGCCTGGCTCGGCGCGATCGCGCTGATACCCGCGGCATTCTGTCTCGGTGCCGCGGAAGGGTGGGGGCGATTCGACCTCCCGGGATGGGAGCGCCCGCAAATCGCCCCGTTCGCGCTGGTCATCGCCTGGACCCTCGCGACCGTGCTGCCAGTGGCACTCGCATGGTTCCTGCGCGGCCGCGACACCGCCTGGCTCCTGGTCGCGCTCGCCTGGGCGATCGTCGTTACGCAGGTGAATACGTCGTCAGATGCGGGTGAACTCGGCCTGTACGCGCTGCTCGCGCTGGGCGCCTCCGGCATCGTGTTGTGGGGCATGAAGGATCAGCAGCGGCTCGCCATCAATGTCGGCGTGCTCGGCTTCGCGGTCGCCGTGCTCTCATTTTATTTCTCGAGCGTATTCGACAAGCTCGGCCGCGCATTCGGACTGATCGGAATCGGCATCCTGTTCATAGGCGGCGGCTGGCTGCTCGAGCGCATGCGCCGCCGCCTGGTCGGCCGCATCGCGCGGGGCGGCGCATGAATGCGCTCGCCAAAGGGCTGATCGTCGCCGCGGCGCAGGTTGCGCTCGCCGCGAGCGTCGGCGCGAAGTTTCTTTTCGACCGTGCGAACTATCCGCGCGTCTGGGTCGAGACCGCGCCCTACGATCCGGACCTGCCGATCCGCGGGCGTTATGTGAGCGTCGCCACGCTGGTGGATGCGAAGCGCGATGCCGCGCCGCAAGCGGACACGAGGGATGCGGAAATGTACCTCGCCCGCCTCGAAGTGCAGGATGATCGCCTGGTCGCAGTCGAGGATGAAACCGGGAAGCACTGGGTGATGCAACGGACCTGCGGCAACGCGAAATGCTGGCAGTTGACCGATCCGCTGGCCTTCTTCATCCCCGAGCACGTCGCGGACCCATCGCGGCGTCCTGCCGGCGAGACGCTCTGGGTCGAAGTGACTGTTCCGCCGACCGGCGCGCCGCGGCCGCTGCGACTCGGCGTGAAGAAAGACGGCACGCTGACGCCGCTCGATCCCTGATCCTTCAGATCTCGACTTCGGTCGCGAGCACGACCACGCGCCGGGTGGGCATGCGGAAGAATTCGGCCGCCTGCGCGCTGCGCCGCTGCATCCACGCGAACAGCCGCAGCTTGACGCCGGCGAGCCCGGCACGGGTCCGCGCTCGCACCAGGTGCCAGCCGAGGAAGTACGTGCAGTCTTCGTCGATGCGCAGGCCACGGCGCAGGGCGCCGTGCAGCGCCGCCGTGACGTCCGGCGTTTCCATGAAGCCGAAGCGTGCGTGCACCAGGTGCACGCCCGGCATCACTTCCTCCGGCCAGCTGCGCGCCACCAGGTCCTGGCGCGGCGTGCGCAGGATCTCGAGGTGCAGGATCACGATGTTCTCGTGGCAGACGTGGTTGTGCTCGAGGTTGCGCAGGAGCGCGGTCGGCACGAAGCCGCGGTGGCTCACGAGGAACACCGCCGTGCCCGGCACGCGGGTCGCGCCCGCGAGCAGCGCCGCGAGCTCACTCATCGGCACGGCGCGGCGTTGCAGCTCGGAGCGCAGCAGCGCGCGGCCGTCGCGCCAGGTCAGGAACATCAGGAACATGCCGGCTGCGAGCGTGAGCGGCACCCAGCCGCCGGCCGGGATCTTGCTGGCATTGCCGGCGACGAACGCGAGATCGACCGCGAGGAACAGGCCGAATACCAGCACGATGCGCCACGTCGGCCACTGCCAGGCGGTCGCGGCCGCGACTGCCCCGAGCAGCGTCGTGATCAGCATCGTCCCCATGACGGATGCGCCGTAGGCGCCGGACAGCGCGCTCGAGGAGCCGAAGCCGAGCACGAAGGCAACGACCGCGATGAACATGATGGTGTTGGTTGCCGGCACGTAGATCTGTCCGCGCTCGTCCGCCGAGGTCTGCAGGATCTTCACGCGCGGCAGCAGGTCGAGTTGCACGGCCTGGCGCGTGATCGAGAACGCGCCGGAGATCGTGGCCTGCGAGGCGATCACGGTGGCAATCGTCGCGAGCACGATCAGGGCGGGCAGCAGCGCAGCGGGAACGAGCTGGAAAAACGGGTTGGACGCGGCTTCCGGGTGCGCGAGCAGCAGGGCGCCCTGGCCGAAGTAGTTGAGCAGGAGCCCGGGCCACACGATCGTGAACCACGCGAGCCGCACCGGCGTGCGGCCGAAATGCCCCATGTCGGCGTAGAGCGCCTCGCCCCCGGTCAGCACCAGGAACACGGCGCCGAGGATCGCGAGCGCAAGGCCCGGGTGCGCGAGCAGCAGCGCAATCGCATGTGCGGGGTTGAGCGCCGCGAAGATGCCTGGCGCCTCGAGGATCGCGCGCACGCCGAGCACCGCAAGCGTGCCGAACCAGATGATCATGACCGGGCCGAACAGGCGCCCGACGCGTTCGGTGCCGCGCCGCTGCAGCGCAAAGAGCGCAACCAGGATGCCGATCGTGACGGGCAGCACGGCCTGGTGCATGCGCGGGTTGAGCACCTCGAGCCCCTCGACCGCGCTCAACACCGAGATCGCGGGCGTGATCAGCGCATCGCAGTAGAAAAGCGCGGTGCCGAGCACGCCGAACGCGATTAGCCGGCTCGCCCACGGGCCTGCGGTGCCGATGCGCCGCTGCACCAGCGCGACCAGCGACAGGATGCCGCCTTCGCCGTCGTTGTCCGCGCGCAGGATCAGCACCACGTACTTGACCGAGATGACGAGCAGCAGGCTCCAGAAAATCAGCGACACCACGCCGAGTACGGCAGCGGCGCTTGCCACGCCGCCCGCGGCGGCGGTGGCCTCGCGCAGCGCATATAAAGGACTGGTGCCGATGTCGCCGTACACGACACCGAGGGCGCCCAGGGTGGCGCGGGAAAGTGAACGGGATTCGCTCATGGGAGGGCCTTTCGGCGCGCCCATTATGCCCGACCGTTGCTAAGGCCGGCGGCTCCTTGCAGAAAGCAGCAGTAAGCCCGTGAGCAGCAACAGGATATTCGTATCCGCAGCGCCGCCGCCGCCTTCTCCGGCGCCGCCGACGCGCGTGATGCGCACGCTGCCGTCGGACTTGATGCGTTCCTTGAACGTGGACAGTTCCTTGTCGAGGTTGACGGTCATGTCGGCCATCGCGAGCTCGAAGCCTTTTTGCTGCGCTGCCCGCACGTCGCGTTCCACGTCCACGAGCGTGGAGCTGCTCTTGACCTCGTTGACGCCGGGCGCGCGGAACAGCAGCTTGCGCGTCGCCACGTCGAACACCGCCGTGTCCACGAAAGTCTGCACGTCGTTCTTGTTGCCCTTGACCACATAGGCGCCGACGATCGTCCAGTAGAGGAACGAGGACGTGGTCTCCGCGCTGTGCGCGACCTGGTCGTAGGATACGAGCGCGATGACGTCGAGCCCGTACAGCCGCGCGGTCTGCTCGAGCGCGTCGAAGCCGCGGCCGGAGCGGAGGTAGGCGTCCGGGATCACCGCAATCTCGCGGATGAAATCGCGGCCCTCGAACGTCTTCTTGACGTCGTTCAGCAGCTTCATGCGCTCGGCTTCCGAGAGCGCCTGCTCGCCCCCGGATTGCGCGGGCACGAATGCGAGCCCGACGGCGAGTGGAATTTGCAGGTGCGGAATCACGCCACTCTGCGGCGGCGGAACCTCGCCCTGCGGGTAGAGGTAATCCACAAGGCTGCTGGATACCCCCTGGCGCCCGGTCGAGCCGAACAGGCTGGCGCAGGCGGTGAGCAGCAGGGTGATGGAAAGCATGGCGAGTCGTTTCATGGAGATCTCCTGCCGCAATGGGCCTGCGGCGCGACCCCGGGGTGCTCGTCGCTGCCCATTATGCGCGGGCCGCGGTATCCTCGCGAATCGTGAACGCCAAACCGACACCCGTACCCTCCGGTCCGCGCGTCGTGCGCGCACCGCGCGGCAATAAACTGAACTGCGGCAGCTGGTTGACCGAGGCGCCGTACCGGATGATCCAGAACAACCTGGACCCGGAAGTCGCCGAGCACCCGGATAAGCTCGTCGTCTACGGCGGCATCGGCAAGGCCGCGCGCAGCTGGGAGGCGTTCGACACGATCCTGTCCGTGCTGCGCCGGCTCAAGGACGACGAGTCGCTGCTGGTGCAGTCCGGCAAGCCGGTCGGCGTGTTCAGGACGCACCCCGACGCGCCGCGTGTGCTGATCGCGAATTCCAACCTCGTGCCGCACTGGGCGACGTGGGAGCACTTTCACGAACTCGACCGCAAGGGCCTGATGATGTACGGCCAGATGACTGCGGGCTCGTGGATCTACATCGGCTCGCAGGGCATCGTGCAGGGCACTTACGAGACTTTCGGCGCCTGCGCGCGCGAGCATTTCGGCGGCAATGCCGCGGGGCGCTGGATCCTGACCGCCGGACTCGGCGGCATGGGCGGCGCGCAGCCGCTCGCCGCGACGATGGCGGGGTTCTCGATGCTCGCGGTCGAGTGCGACGAGTCGCGCATCGACTTCCGGCTGCGCACCGGCTACGTGGACCGCAAGGCAACGACGCTCGATGAAGCGCTCGCGCTGATCGACGAGGCGCGTCGCGCGAAACGCGCGCTGTCGGTGGGGCTGCTCGGCAACGCGGCGGACGTGTATCCGGAACTTGCGCGCCGCGGCATCGTGCCGGACGTGGTGACCGACCAGACCTCCGCGCACGACCCGCGCAACGGCTACCTGCCGCGCGGCTGGACGATGGTGCAGGCTGCCGAGGCGCGGCAACGCGACCCGGAACGCGTCGAGCGCGAGGCGCGCGCCTCGATGAAGATCCACGTGCAGGCGATGCTCGATCTCAAGGCGGCAGGCGCGATCGTATTCGACTACGGCAACAACATTCGCCAGGTCGCGCTTGAGGAGGGCCTGAAGAACGCCTTCGATTTCCCGGGCTTCGTGCCGGCCTACATCCGTCCGCTGTTCTGCGAGGGCATCGGGCCGTTCCGCTGGGTCGCGCTCTCGGGCGACCCGGAAGACATTCATCGCACCGACGCGAAGGTGAAGGAACTGATTCCTGACAACGCGCACCTGCACCGCTGGCTCGACATGGCGCGCGAGCGCATCAAGTTCCAGGGCCTGCCGGCGCGCATCTGCTGGGTCGGCTTGAAGGATCGGGCGCGGCTCGGGCTTGCGTTCAACGAGATGGTGGCGAAGGGCGAGCTCTCGGCGCCGGTCGTGATCGGACGCGATCACCTTGACTCGGGGTCGGTCGCGAGCCCGAACCGCGAGACCGAGGCGATGAAGGACGGTTCGGACGCGGTGTCCGACTGGGCCTTCCTGAATGCGCTGCTGTCAACCGCGGGCGGCGCCACCTGGGTGTCGATCCATCACGGTGGCGGCGTCGGCATGGGCTACTCGCAGCACGCCGGACTGGTGATCGTGTGCGACGGCACCGATGCGGCCGCCGCACGCATTGCGCGCGTGCTGCGCAACGACCCCGGCACGGGCGTCATGCGCCATGCCGATGCCGGCTACGAGCGCGCCATCCAGTGTGCGCGCGAGCAGGGGCTCGACCTGCCGTCGATCGGCTGAGTGCGTGGTTACAGACCGGGCGTCACGGTTCCCGCTGCAACGTCCCACACGACCGGCGTAGCCAGGACCCGCCCGTCGGCGCCGATCGAATAGTATTCAAAGCGCGCGATCTTGAAGACGCCGTTGACGTGATCCTGCGGCAGCGGCGTCGCCGGCAGCGTCGCGAGCCGGTACTGGGTCAGGAAGAGTCCTTCGAGTGTGAGTCGGTAGAGCGGCCGGCCGTCGCTCGCGACCGCATCCAGGATGACCTTGGGTTCGGCCTTGCCGCCAGCGATCATCTTCATGAAATGCGCCGACCAGGGCCCGGTCGGAAGCACGAACTGGATTTCGCCGGGCCTCGGCTTGCCGACGGATGCGCCACCGCCCTGGGTCCACGACGTCGCAGCCTCCACTTCCCAGTCGAGGCTCGATACGCGGATCCAGTTCTCGTGGCCCTTCGCCGTTGCGTCGCCGGGAACTCCCTGGACCAGCATGAAGATGTCTGCTTGCGCGGCGGCCGGCAGTGCGCAGAGTCCGGCCGCGACAATCAGGCTCCTCAGAAAGACGCCGCGCGCAAGGGTCTTCCATTTCATGACTTGCTCCCCCCGATTGGGCATCATGCGGCTACCCCAACGATTGGAACGGACAGGTTGGTTCATCGATGAGCACGCTGACCCTGGCTCCGGGCGCCATTTCGCTCGCCGACTTGCGCCGCATTGCCCGGGGCGGCGACCGGATTGGCCTCACAGAGGGCTGGCGCCAGGGCGTCGAGGAATCGCAGGCCGCCGTCGGCCGGCGCCTGGCGTCCGGCGAGGCGCTTTACGGCATCAATACCGGCTTCGGCAAGCTGGCCAAGACCCGCATCTCCGAAGACGAACTCGCCCGACTGCAGCTCTACATCGTGCGTTCCCACGCAGCCGGCGTCGGCGCGCCGCTCGCGGATTCGACCGTGCGCCTGGTGCTGGTGCTGAAGGCGGCGAGCCTCGCGCGCGGGTTCTCGGGCGTGCGGCCGGTCGTGATCGAGCGGCTGCTGCAGTTCGTGAATGCCGGCATCCATCCGCTGGTGCCGGGGCAGGGCTCGGTCGGCGCCTCCGGTGACCTCGCGCCGCTCGCACACCTGTCGCTCGCGCTGATCGGCGAGGGGCGCGTGCGGCTGCAGGGCGTCGAGCAGGATGCTGCGGCCGCTTTGAAAGCGGCCGGCATCGCGCCGCTGGTGCTGGGACCGAAAGAGGGTCTCGCGCTCTTGAACGGCACGCAGGTCTCGACCGCGCTCGCGCTCGAGGCACTGTTCGCGGCGGAGGACCTGCTCATCGGCTCGATCGTCAGCGGCGCGATGTCGGTGGATGCGGCGCTCGGCAGCCGCGTGCCTTTCGACGCGCGCATCCACAACGTGCGCGGCCAGCCGGCGCAGATCGCGGTCGCGGCCGCGTTTCGCGACGTGCTCGGCGAAAGCGAGATCGGCCATTCGCACGAGAACTGCGACCGCGTGCAGGATCCGTATTCGCTGCGCTGCCAGCCGCAGGTGGCCGGCGCCTGCCTGCAGCAGATCGCCGATGCCGGACGCTCGCTGATGCTGGAGGCGAACGGCGTTTCCGACAATCCGCTGGTGTTCGGTGCCGAGGGCGACGTGCTCTCGGGCGGCAACTTCCACGCGGAGCCGGTTGCGTTCGCCGCCGACAACCTGGCGCTTGCGATCGCGGAAATCGGCGCGCTGGCCGAGCGACGCATCGCGATGTTGATCGACGACAGCCTGAGCCAGTTGCCCGCGTTCCTGGTGCGCCAGGGCGGATTGAATTCCGGATTCATGATCGCGCAGGTGACGGCGGCCGCGCTCGCCTCCGAGAACAAGTCGCTCGCGCACCCGGCCTCGGTGGACAGCCTGCCGACTTCCGCGAACCAGGAGGATCACGTCAGCATGGCGACCTTCGCCGCGCGCCGCTTGCACGCGATGGCGGAGAACACCCGCGGCGTGATCGCGATCGAACTGCTCGCCGCGGCGCAGGGCATCGATTTCCGCCGTCCGATGAAGACGAGCACGGTGCTCGAAACCGCGCACGCGTTGCTGCGCAAGCGCGTCGCTTTCTACGACCACGACCGGCACTTCGCGCCCGATATCGCCGCGGCAAAATCCGTCATCGCCAGCGAGGAATTGCTGAGCCTCGTGCCATCGGGGCTCGCTCCGAGTCGCTAGGCTCCGCTCAGCGGGTTTCGCACGGCCAGCTGCGGGAACCGGCTGAAGTCCCGATCCGCCGACCACAGTTCGCGCACGCCATGATGCAGGCACAAGGTGGCGATGCGCGCATCGTGAACGCGCGCCCCGGCGACCTTGCCGGTCTTGAGCTGGTCTCGAAGGCGGTCCCAGTACCCCGTCGACTCGGTCAGCGTCATGACAACCGGCGACTCGAGCCACGCGTCCACCTGGTCCAGTGCCGCCGGCAGTGGCGTTGGCGGCGAAAAGATCCTCGGATGCGTGACGACTGCAATGAACTCGTGGATGCAAGGCCAGGGGAGGGCCCAGCGTGCGCGACCCTCGGCAAGCCCGCGCAGGACACCGGATGCAGCGGCATGCTCCGCCGCATCTGCGCGATGCGCGTACACCAGCAGGTTGGTGTCAACGGCGATCATTCGCCGCCGCGCGATCCGTAGCTGCGCGCACGGATTTCGTCCCAACTCAAGGCGGCCGCTTCCTTGCTGAGCCCGCGTCCGGCGAAAGAAGCCTTCCTGAGCCGGAAAGTGCTGCTCCGCTCGCGCTCCTCGAGCGCCAGCAGCAGGCCGCGCTCGACCAGCTCCCGCATTGGCACGTCCGCGCGCCTGGCAGCCGCCTTGACCCGCCGGAACAGGGCGTCGGCGATCTCGATCGTGGTTTTCATATGGAAACCCATATTAAATAATATGGGCACCCATATCAAACCTGAGACATCGTTCGTGCATGCCGCCAGCGTGACGCAGGTCGGCTAGCCCCGTCGGGCCCTTATCTGCTCCTTCCGACCCGATTCTGCGTGGCCGATCGCGCGGGCCACGCAGGCCGGGACTCGCGCTGGTTCGCGCCGCCGGAACTTACGCGCTCGCTCGCAGGTTCCCGGTCGCCTGGGTCGCGCGACTCGCGTCGCCGCGCCCGGCGCGCGAGGTGGCGGGGTTCTCGCGAGCAAACTCGTAAGTTCCGGCGGAGTTTGCGAGCGAGAAACCCCGCCGGATCCCGCGCGCCAGGCGCCGTGATAGCGTTCGCTCGCAAGTTTCCGGGCGCCAGAGTCGCGCGTCAGGGTGTTCCTGGCGGGTGCTCCGCGAGCCAGCGCATCGAAGTCTCGACTCGCGTCCGCCCGCTCGGGTGATCGAAGAAAATGATCTCCTCGAGCGCCGCCGGCTCGATCTTGCGATACGCCGCCAATCGCATGGCAACGCTCGCGAAACCGTGGGGCTCGCGCGCCGCTTCCAGCCCGAATGCGTCCGCCTGGTTCTCGCCGACGCGGATGATCGACTTGTTGAGCGGCGCGAGCAGCAGCATCACGACGGCGAAGATCGCCATCGCGAGTGGCAGGCCCGCCGGGTCCGCAAGGTCGCGCACGCCCCAGCGTTCGCCATGCTTGCGCTGGAAGTGCCCGAACAGCCGGTTCACGGCCCAGTAGCCGATGCCGAGCAGCAGCGACAGGCCGAGTGGAATCCACAATGAGTGGTTGAGGACGTAATGCCCCATTTCGTGCGCCATCACGGCGCGGATTTCTTCGGGTGACGTGCCATTCAGCAGGTTGTCGTTGAGGGCGATGCGGGTCGTGCCGGCGATTCCCGAGACGTTGGCGCTGATGCGCTTGGTTTGCTTCGAGGCGTCGTACCAGTACACGTCATCGGCCGGCACGCCGTTCTCACGCGCGAGCGCGAGGATCGATTCGCGGACCTCTCCCGGCGGCAGGCTCTCGTACTTGTTGAACAGCGGTGCGACGAACACCGGGTAGATCAGGATCATGAACAGCAGGAACAGCGCGGTAGCGCCGGTCGCCCACCAGACCCAGCGCTCGCGCACGCGCCGGATGATCAGGTACAGCACGGCGATCGCGAGCGCTCCGAGTGCGGTGCCGAGCGCGAGGCTCTTGGACCAATCGCTGAGGAACGCGCCGAGGGTCTGGTTGGACATGCCGTACTGGTGCTCGCGGTAGAACCCCGTGTACAGGGTCCACGGCAGCGTCAGCAGGGACACCGCGAGCAGGAATATCGCACCGTAAACGAGCGCCTGCCGGAACGGGCGGCGAGCGCGTCGTTCGGCGAAATCCCGCAGCCGCGCGGATAACCGCGTGCGCAGCAGGAACCAGGCGACCAGCACGGTGATCAGCGTGCCCCAGGCCTCGATCCAGTAGCCGCCCTCGAAATACGCGTCCGATTTCTCGCGCTCCGCGGCCGGGATCGTCGCGATGTAGGCATCGGTCGCGCGCGCGGCGTCGAAGGTCGGTCCCCACTGGGCTTCGGGCGGCAGAATCAGTTGCGGTGACGGTTCGGTGGCCATTGTTCTTGCTCCCCTGGGCGGCAAGTTATAGTGCAATCTTTGCGGTGCAACATGCGAGTTCCGCGGGAATGAAAAGCGTCGGACTGGTCGGTTGGCGCGGCATGGTGGGCTCGGTGCTCGTCGCGCGCATGCGCGAGGAAGGCGATTTCGCGCTGATCGAGCCGCGTTTCTTCTCGACCACCCAGGCGGGCAAGCCTGCGCCGGACCTTGGGCGCGGTGCCGCCACGCTTGCGGACGCCAATGACATCGAGACGCTTGCGGCCTGCGACATCCTCGTTTCCTGCCAGGGTGGTGATTACACCGAAGCCGTGCACCCGAAGCTGCGTGCCGCGGGCTGGGCCGGGCACTGGATCGACGCGGCCTCGGCACTGCGCCTGCACGACGAGGCCGTGATCATCCTCGACCCGGTCAACCGGCCCGTGATCGATGCGGCGCTCGCGGCCGGCCGTCGCGACTGGATCGGCGGCAACTGCACCGTGAGCCTGATGCTGATGGCGTTCGGCGGCCTGTTCCGCGCGGGTCTCGTCGAGTGGATGACGACGATGACCTACCAGGCGGCTTCCGGCGCGGGCGCGCAGCAGATGCGCGAGCTGCTCGCGCAGATGGGCGCGCTGCACGCCGCCACGCGCGGCCTGCTCGACGACCCGGCGAGCGCGATCCTCGACATCGATCGCCGCGCGACGGCTGCTTTCGATCTGGCCATGCCGGTCGCCGCAATCGGCGCGCCGCTCGCCGGCAGCCTGCTGCCGTGGATCGATCGTGACCTCGGCAACGGCTACAGCCGCGAGGAATTCAAGGCGGGCGCCGAGGGCAACAAGATCCTCGGCCTGTCATCGGCGCCGGTGCCGATCGACGGACTCTGCGTGCGCATCGGCGCAATGCGCTGCCACAGCCAGGCGGTCACCATCAAGCTGAAGCGCGCGCTGCCGCTCGCGGAAGTCGAGCGCACGATCGCCGCGCTGCATCCGTGGATCCGGATCGTGCCGAACGAGCGCGAGGCGACACTCGCCGGGCTGACGCCCGCGGCTGTTACGGGCAAGCTCGACATCGCGGTCGGGCGGCTGCGCCACCTGGCGATGGGCGACGACTACGTTACCGCCTTCACGGTCGGCGACCAGTTGCTGTGGGGTGCGGCGGAGCCGCTGCGGCGCATGCTGCGCCTGCTGGTCGGGCGCTGACGCCGGGCATGTCGCAATCCGAGGACCCGCCGCCTGGGGCACTGCTGGCGCACCGGGATTTCGCGCGCTACCTGGCTGCGCGCATCGCCGTGTCCATCGCGGTACAGATGCAGACCGTTGCGGTCGGCTGGCAGATCTATTCCATTACGCGTGATCCGCTCGACCTCGGCCTGATCGGCCTGTCGCAGTTCCTGCCGTTCGTGCTGCTGGTGCTGCCGGCGGGGCAGGTGGCGGACCGGCGCAATCGCGCGCGCATCCTTTCCGGCTGCTTTGCGCTCGAATTGCTGTGCGCGCTGCTGCTGCTCGCCTTCACGCTGTCGGGGCTCGAGGCCGTCTGGCCGGTATTTGCGGTGATGATCCTGTTCGGCACCGCGCGCGCGTTCGCGATGCCCGCGGGCCAGGCGCTGCTGCCGAACCTGGTGCCGACCAGGCTCTTTCCGCGCGCGGTCGCCGTGCAGTCGAGCACCTGGCAACTTTCCACGATCGTCGGCCCCGCGATCGGCGGGCTCGTGTACCTGCTCGGCCCGGAAGCGGTGTACGGCTCGGTCGCGGCGCTGCTCGCGCTGGCCTTCGTGCTGATGTTCGGACTGAAGACGCCGCCACCGGCGCCGTCGCTCGAGCCCGATAGCTGGCACACGCTGCTCGAGGGCCTGCGCTTTGTCTGGCGCCGCAAGATCATCCTGGGCGCGGTGTCGCTCGACCTGTTCGCCGTGCTGTTCGGCGGCGCGGTCGCGCTCCTGCCCGCGTACGCGAGCGACGTGCTGCACATCGGCCCGGCCGGATTCGGCTGGCTGCGTGCCGCGCCCGGCATCGGCGCCACCATCGTCGCGCTCGCGCTCGCGTGGCGGCCGATCACGCAGCATGTCGGCGCGAAGATGTTCGCGGGCGTCGCGGCCTTCGGTCTCGCGACCATCGTGTTCGGCGTGTCGGAGAATTTCCTGCTGTCGCTCGCGGTGCTGACCGTGCTCGGCGGTGCGGACATGGTGAGCGTCTACATCCGCCACATGCTGGTGCAGCTTGAGACGCCCGACGGGATCCGCGGCCGCGTCAGCGCGGTCAATGCGGTGTTCATCGGCGCCTCCAACGAGCTCGGCGAATTCGAGTCCGGCCTGACCGCCGCGTGGTGGGGGCTGAAGCCGGCGGTCGTGGTCGGCGGCATCGCGAGCGTGGTAATCGCCGGCCTCTGGATGCGCTGGTTCCCGGCGCTGCGCCGGATGAAACACTTCCCGGAGCCCGCGCCGCCGGTGGCTTGACCGTGGGCAGCCGGCAACTGTATAAATATACAGTATGCGGTTGAGACGGAACAAGACACGAGGGGCGGTCTCCAACCGGACCGGGCGCTTCGAGGCGCTTGCGGTCGAGGCGGTGGACGACGGCTGGGGCATCGCCGACGAGCCGCTGCCGCCGCTCGAAACCACGGTGCTGCCGGAACCGGCGCAGAGCGTCATCAGCCGCAACAACTCGCCGGACATCCCGTTCGAGCAGTCGATCAACCCCTACCGGGGCTGCGAGCATGGATGTGTGTACTGCCTGGGCGGTGACACGTCGATTCTGATGGGCGACGGCACGCAAAAGCCGATAGCCGGGCTGCAGGTTGGCGACGAGATCTACGGTACGGAGAAGCGCGGCCACTACCGTCGCTACGTGCGCACGCGTGTGCTGGCCCACTGGCGGACGAGCAAACCTGCCTGGCGGGTCAGGCTGGCTGACGGTACGCAACTGATCGCGAGCGCGGACCACCGTTTTCTGACCGAACGCGGATGGAAATTCGTGGCGCGCGATGCGGGCGGCGGTCAGCGTCCGTATCTGACCCTCAATAACACCTTGATGGGTTTCGGGGCCGTTCCCGGTTCGCCGCGCGGCGAGCGCTCAAGCGATTACCGGCGCGGCTACCTGTGCGGACTCATCCGGGGTGACGGCCATCTTGGCGTTTACCGATATGCCGGTCCGGGGCGTACCAACAATGACCAGTACCGATTCCGGCTCGCGATGGCAGATCCGGAATCGCTGGATCGCGCCGCCGCTTTTCTCGCGGCGTTCGGGATTGGAACGGATCGGTTCCTGTTTCAGGCCGCAACCTCGACACGGCGGCTCATGGAGGCGATTCGTACCAGTGCGAGGGCATCAGTCATCGCAATCGGCAGGCTGATCGAATGGCCGGACCGGCCGGCGGGCGACTGGCTGCTCGGATACGTCGGCGGCATTTTCGATGCCGAGGGCTCCTTCAATGGCGGCACGATCCGCATCCTCAACACCGATCAAAGGATTATCGAAGTACTGCTTGACGGGCTGCGGCAGTTCCGCTTTGACCCGGTCATGGATGCGCCGCGGCCCGGCGTGAACAAGCCGGTTCACTGCGTGCGCGTTCGCGGCGGACTGCGGGAACACTTGCGATTCATGGGTGCGTTCGATCCCTCGATTGCGCGCAAGCGCGACATCGAGCACCAGGCGGTCAAGTCGACTGCCCGCCTGGAAGTCGTCGAGGTCGAACCCCTGGGCCGGCCCATGGAGCTCTTCGACATCACGACCGGCACGGGCGATTTCATCGCCAATGGCGCGATCAGTCACAATTGCTATGCCCGGCCAAGCCACGCCTACGTCAACCTGTCACCGGGCCTCGATTTCGAGACCCGGCTGTTCTACAAGAAAGATGCGGCGCTCCGGCTGCGCGAGGAACTGAACCGCCGCAGCTACCGCTGCAGCCCGATCAACCTGGGCGCAAATACCGATCCCTACCAGCCGCTGGAGAAGCGCCTCGGCATCACGCGCTCGCTGCTGGAGGTGCTGGCGGAATGCCACCACCCGGTCACGGTCGTGACCAAGTCCGCCCTGGTGGTCCGGGACCTCGACCTGCTGCAACGCCTGGCGGCGGAACAACTGGTCCGGGTGTTTGTCAGTGTCACTACGCTCGATGACGAGTTGAAGCGGCGGATGGAACCGCGGGCGGCTTCGCCGGCGGCCCGGCTGGCGGCGATATCGCGGCTGGCGGCGGCGGGAATCCCGACCGGCGTGATGTTCGCGCCGGTGGTGCCGGCCATCAACGACCACGAACTCGAGGGCGTGCTGGAAGCCGCGGCGCGGGCCGGGGCGGAATCGGCCGGCTACCTGCTGCTGCGCTTGCCGGGAGAAGTCAGGGACCTGTTCTATGAATGGCTCGATACGCATTACCCGGACCGCGCCAGGCGCGTCCGGGGCCGCATCCACGAGCTGCGCGGCGGTCGCGACAACGATCCGCGCTTCGGCCACCGGATGCGCGGCCAGGGCCCCTGGGCCGACCTGTTGCGCCGCCGCTTCGAGGAAACCTGCCGCCGCACGGGCCTGCAGAGGGGCCGTCGTCCACCTCTGGAGGCCGGCCTGTTTCGCCCGCCAAATCGTGCGCCCGGTCAGATGGAACTCTGGTAGTCGCGGCGTATACTCAAAAAGCTCGCCTGTTGTACGCCAAGGAGGTGTCGCATGTCGTCCCTGAAGGATTTCCCCTTGCGCCAGGCGGGCATCGGCGTAGCGACCCTGCTGCTGACTTCCGGTTGCATGACGGCCAAGTTAGAGGAAAGCCGCAACAATTCGACCGCAATCGCCTCGCACGAAGCGGTCGTGCTGCTCGCGAAGCCGAACGTCGAGGGCATCTCGGCCGAGGATGATTTCATGGATTGCGTCGGCGACAGGATGTCGCGCGCAACCGGCATCCAGGTGCGGTCCAACGATGAGTTCGTGGACTCCATGTTCCCGTGGCTCGAGCCGTCCACCGCGCCGCAGCGGCCGGAGGGCGTGACCCGGCTGCTGGCGAAGGACGTGGTCGCGGAACGCATCGCGGCGAGCGGCGTCCGCTACCTGATCTGGGTGGACGGCACGACGCGCCAGACCGACAGCGGCGGCAGCATCACCTGTACCCTCGGCCCGGCGGGCGGCGGCTGCATCGGCTTCGGCTGGTGGGAAAAGGAATCCGATTACCAGGCAGTGGTCTGGGACCTGAACACGGCCAGGACGGCGGGTTCGGTTTCGACCAATGTGACGGGCACGTCGGCCATGCTCGGAATCGTGCTGCCGCTGCCGTTCATCGCGCGTGTGGAAAGCACGGCCTGCGACCGGCTCGCCGGCCAGTTGGGCGGATTCCTGCGTGGGGAAGAGCCGGCCACGTCAGCCGAGGGGACCTGAGCGCGTTTCCTCCGGGTGCGGGTGAACCAACCACGGGGGTAATCCTCCAAGATTCCAGGACCTGCCCGAATCCGGCCCCTCGTTATGACCGGGGCGCCGGGCTGGGAGACTGAAAATGACATTCAATCGCATTCTGCGGGGTATCGCGGTCGCGGCGGCCATCGGCCTGCTGGTCGGCTGCATGACCCAGAATTCCGCGTCGCGCCCCGAGTCCGGCGGATCGTCCGGGGGTGGCTCCTCCGGCGGCGGTTCATCCGGTGGCGGTTCTTCCGGCGGGGGCTCCTCGGGTGGCGGCGGTTCGTCCGGGGGCGGTTCATCCGGCGGCGGCTCCTCCGGTGGTGGTTCATCCGGCGGTGGTTCCTCGTCCGACTTCCCGACCGATGGCGGCGACCAGGGCGGCGCCGACGCGCCGATTCCGATGCCCGGCGAAGAGGGCGGCTCCGCGGGTGGTTCATCCACGGGCAGTGGTTCGTCCGGCGGCAAGCCCTGCATCAGCACGGATGACGTCGACGGCAACGACGATTCCACGGAAGACGGCACCGATATCGACGTGCAGGTCTGCGCGGACGCGCAGCTGCCCGGCGGGTTGCCGGGTGGATTGCCGGGCGGTGTACCGGGTGCGCCGGGTTCGCCGGCGGACGCGGGCGCCAGCGGCGGCAGCGGACCCGATGGCGGCGCGGGCGGATCGTCCGGTTCCGGTGGCGCAAGCGGCGGCGGCGCCGGCGGTGCGATGCCGGGTGGCGGCGCGGGCGGCGGTGGCGCAGGCGGGGCAATGCCAACGGGCGGTGCGGGTGGCGGCGGCGCCGGCGGATCGCAGCCGGGCGGCACACCGGGCGGCACTGCTGGCGGTGCAGCGGGCGGCACGTCGCAGGGCGCCGGTGGACCCGCGGGCGGTGCGGGCCAGCCGGGCGGTCAGCCGGGCGGCACGGGCACCGAAGCTTCGGGCCAGGGTCCGGCCGGTCCGGGCGGCGGCAGCGGTAACCGCAGCGCGGAAATCGGCAAGCGGCTGGACGAGACATTCGGCTCGTTCGACGAGGCCGTGCGCAGCGCGCAGGCGGCGATCGCCAAGGACCGCGCGGCAGCGCAGGGCGCCGGGGGCAGCGAGTCCGGCGGCGGCGAGGAAGGCGAGGACGGCGAATCATCCGGTGGCGGCGACGGCTCGGGCACTGGCCCGAAATCGCCAGGCGGCCTCGAGTCCGCCGGCAAGGGCGCCGGCGGAACCGGTTCCGGCGCGGAAGGCGAGAGCGAAAGCGAGCAGGGCGGCGTCGGCGGTGGCGCCGGCGGCGGCCGCGGCCCCACCGCGATCCCCTCCGACATTCCGGACGGCCGGGACGACGACATCGTCGCGCGCCAGATCCGCGAGGCGGCGATGCAGGAAACGGACCCGGAATTGCGCGAAGCACTGTGGGAGGAATACCGTCGCTACAAGAAGGGACGCTGAACCGCGTCCGGCGGGTGCAACTGGCATGAACCGATCGGCAACACTGTGGCTGGTATTCGGGGCGGCGCTCGTCGCCGGTGGCTGCGTCACGGAGACGCGACCGCTGCCGGTGCTGCAGGCGACCCAGGCGACCACGGAAATGCCCGAGGAGCAGTTGCTCGACGTCGGCGTGCACATCTTCAATCCGGGCGTGCCGAAGTCAGTCGAGGAAGATCCGGAGCTCGCCGACAAGACCCGGATCTATCCCGAGATACGCTACGCGGAGGCGCGTTACTTCGCGATGCAGTTGCGCGACACGCTCGAGGGCACCGGCCACTGGGGCGCGGCCCGAGTGGTGCCGGAGACCGTGAATTCCTTCGACGTCACCGTGGACGGGCTCATCGTCGAGTCGAACGGCGCGGAACTGAAGATCAACGTGACGGTGCGCGATGCGACCGGCAAGACCTGGTATGCCGACCGCGAGTACCAGGGCCGTGCCGACACGCGCGCTTACAAGGACGGCTATAACGCCGGCCGCGACCCGTTCGAGAACGTCTATGTCGCGATCGCGAACGACATGCTCGCGGCGCGCAATGCCAGGAAGCCCGCAGACCTCGCCAACATCCGCCGCGTCAGCGAGTTGCGTTTCGCCGCAGACTTCGCGCCGGTCGCCTTCAGCCAGTACCTCGAGAAGAACAAGAAGACGGGCGAGTACAAGGTGCTGCGCCTGCCGGCCGAGGACGACGTGCTGGTGAAGCGCATCAACCAGATCCGCGAGCGCGACTACGGCATGATCGATACCGTCAGCGAAAACTACGCGGCTTTCAGCGAGCGCCTCGAGGAACCCTACCTGAGCTGGCGCCGCTACACCTATGACGAAATCACCGCCGAAGAAAAGCTCAAGGCGCAGGCGCGTAATCGCATGCTTCTCGGTGCCGCGGCGGTGATCGCGGCCGTCGCCGTGCCGGACAGCTGCAATACCAGCGACTGCGCGCGCATCGCCGATGCCGCGCGTTACGGCGCCATGGCCGGCGGCGTTGCGGCGGTGATCAGCGGCTATCGCAAGCGCGAGGAAGCGAAGATCCACACCGAGTCGATCAAGGAAATCTCGGGCTCGTTCCAGAGCGAAGCGGCGCCGCTGGTCGTCGACGTCGAGGGACGCACACTGCGCCTGACGGGCACGGCGGAAGACCAGTACGCGGAATGGCGCCGGCTGCTGCACGAGTTGTACCGCGAGGAAACCGGCCTGGTGCCGGCGGCGCCTGCCGCCGAAGCGACGTCGACTCCGGCGCAGACGAGCGGCGCGGGTTGATCCCCCATGAAGGATTTGACTCCCGGGCTCGAACTCGGTGCCCGGTTTGTGTTGATTCGCCGGCTGGGCCGCGGCGGCACTGCCGAGGTCTGGCTCGCCGATGATCGCGAGCGCGGCGAACCGGTCGCGCTGAAAATCCTCGACGATGAAGAGGGGTCGCATCCCTTCGGAAAGGGGTCGCATCCTTTTCCAAAGGGATGCGACCCCTTTTCGGTTGCGGTGTATGACGTGGTGCAGGCCGAGGGCCGCACCGCCATCGCCATGGAGTACCTGCCGGGCGGCGATATCGGCCAGTTCCGCGGGCGTTCCTTCGAGAGCTGGGCGCAGGCCGTCGACGACGTCGCCGCCGCGCTCGCCGCATTCCATGACGCGGGCCTCGTGCACCGCGACCTCAAGTGCAGCAACGTGCTGCTGGATGGCGCCGGAAGCGCGCGGCTCGCGGATTTCGGCATGGCGGCGCAGGCAGGCGACAACGCGGCGCCGGGCGGCTCGCCGTACAACGCGAGCCCGCAGCAATTGCGTGGCGAGCCGGCGCAGCCGGCGGATGACCTGTACGCTTTCGGCGCGCTGCTCTACGAGCTGATCGCCGGGCAACCTCCTTACTATCCCGAGATCACCCGCGATCGCGTGCTGCACGAACCGGTGCCCCCGCTGGTGCCGCGCGGCGTGGTGCCGGCGGGCGTGCGCGAACTGGCGCTGCGCCTGCTGGCAAAGTCACCGCGCGAGCGCCCTGCCAGCGCCACCGACGTGCGCGCGCGGCTCGCGGCCGTCGCGTCCGACGGCGGCGGCCTGGTCGAGCCGCTGGCGCACGCGCTGCCGGCTGACGCCAGGGCACTGCGCCCGCGCGCCAGCCGCGTGTTGCCGGCAGCGCTGGTCGCCGTTGCGCTCGCGGCAGTCGCCGCATTCATCTGGCTGCCCGGGCGGCTCACGGCTGGCAACCCGGACATCGCGCGCGAGGCACGCGAGCAGGCCGAGAAGCAGGGGCTCGAACGCCGCACGCGTGAGGAACAGCAGGCCGCGCAGGCGACCGCCCGCGCCGCGGCCGAAGCGGCGCGCGGGAAGTTCGACGCGGCATTCAAGGCGCTCGATGCGCGCGCGGCCGCGCGCTGGGCGACGATCGTGTTCGCCGAGGCGCGCGACACGGGCGCCGCGGCGGCGCAGCGTTACGACGTCCTGGATTACGCGGCGGCGGCGCAGGGTTGGGAGGCGGCCGCGGCGAAACTCGCGGGCCTCGAGAAGGAGCTGCCACAGGCGCTGAAGACCGTGCTCAAGGACGGCCAGTCGGCGCTTGCAGAGGGGCAGACGCGCGAGGCGCGCGATGCCTTCGGGCTCGCGCTTGCGATCGAGCCGGAGAACGCCATGGCAAAGGCCGGCATCGAGCGGGCCGGCCGGCTCGAGCAGACCTTCCCGATCGTGGACGCGGCCCAGGCCGATGAGCGTGCCGGGCGCCTGTCGGCGGCGGAGCAGGGATTCCGCAAGGCGCTCGCGCTCGATGCTGCCGCGCCCGGCGCCGCGGAAGGCATCGCGCGCCTCAGCGCGCGCCGCGCCGGGGAATCCTATTCGACGGCAATGTCGCGCGGTTTCGCGGACCTCGCCAGGGGCCGGAACGACTCGGCGCGCGCCGCGTTCCAGCAGGCGCTCGCGCTGCGCCCCGGCTCGCAGGAGGCACTCGACGGGCTCGCGGCGCTCGACCGGGGCCAGCGGGCCCAGGCCCTGCAGTTGCTCGAGGCCCGCGCCCGTTCCGCCGAGAGCGACGAACGCTGGGACGAGGCGCTGGCGGCGTGGCGGGAAGCGGCCGCGCTCGAGGCTTCGCTGGAGTCCGCGCGGGAAGGCATCGCCCGCAGCACGCCACGCGCGGAACTGCAGCGCCGCATTGAGGCTCTGAACAGGGAACCGCAGCGGCTGTGGGATCCGGCGGGGCGGGCGGAGGCGCGCACCCTGATCGCCACGGCGGCGGCCAGCGGCAACCCGCGGCAGCGACTGGCCGCGGCCGCCGGCGAGCTGGAGCGGCTCACGGCCGCCGCGCAGTCGCCGGTGCGGCTGCGGCTGGAATCGGACGGCGTCACCCAGGTGATGATCTATCGCGTCGGGCAATACGGATCGTTTTCCACGCGGGATGTCGAATTGCTGCCGGGCCGGTATACGGTAGTCGGCACGCGTACCGGCTATCGTGACGTCCGGCACGAGATCGTGCTGCCGCCGGGCGCCGCAGCGACGGCGGTCGTGGTGCGATGCGAGGAACCGATTTGAAGGAACTGTGGCTCGAGGAACCGCTGGGTGAACGGCCGCTGCAGCCGTCCGACCTGCCGTTGAGCATCGGCGGGCCCGGCGCGAGCGTCGTCATTCCCGGCTGCGCGCCGGGCGAGGTGCGCGCGCGCATGGCGGTCGGCATCGATGGCCTGACCGTAGTGCCTCAGCCAGGCACCGGTCCGGACGCGCTCGACGGTGTCGACATCAAGCTCGAGGACAAAAACGGCCGCCCGACGATCGTCGTGCGCCATGCGGGCGTCGCGAACGTCACGCGCCCGCCGCAGTTCGAGGGCCGCTCGGCCGACGCAGCGGACCCGCAAGGCGACCGCCAGCCGATCGTGGTCGTCGACTACGCGCCGCGCGTGCGCCGGGCGGCAACTCCGGCGCGCCGCACCTGGAACTGGACCGGCCCCGCGCGCTGGGCAGGCGCCGCCGCCGTGCTGCTGGTGCTCGGCTACCTGCTGACCGCCACCTCGGTCGAGGTCGCGACGAGTCCCGAGACCGATCCCGACGGCGTGGACTTCGTCGGCACGCTGCTCGACATCGGCATCGCCGGCCGTCACATGGTGCCGCCCGGCGACTACGAGCTCGAGGTCGAGGCGGAAGGCTATGCGCCCGCGCGCCAGCCAGTCACGGTGGGACGCGAGTCGGGCCAGCGCGTCGTGGTCGCGCTGGTGAGGCTGCCCGGGCGCGTCGCGTTCGACACCGGCGGCGTCGCGGCGACGCTCGCAGTGGACGGCGCGGCCATTGGCCCGCTGCCGGGCGAATACGAACTGAAGGCGGGCACGCGGGAACTCCTGATCGAAGCCCCGCGCCACGCGCAATTCCGCTCGCGCTTCGATGTCGCGGGCGGCGGCGAACGCCAGCAAGTGCAGGTGAAGCTCGAGCCGCAGTTCGCGCGGCTCAGCGTGACGAGCGTGCCGGCAGGCGCGATCGTCTGGGCCGACGACGTCGAGCTCGGGCCCACGCCGCTCGAGACCGAGCTCGATGCCGGCCGCTACACGCTCGCGATCCTGCACCCGGATTTCCGCCGCTTCGAGAGCCCGATCACCGTGCGTGCGGGCGAGCCGCAGGCGATCGGCCCGGTCGAGCTCGGCATGCCGGACGGCCGCCTGGTCGTGCAGAGCCGTCCGTCCGGCGCCGACGTCAGCATCGGTGGGCAGTATCGCGGCCGCACGCCGCTCAACGTAGGCGTCGCGCCGGGCATGCCGCAGGAAGTGCTGTTGACGCTCGCGGGCCACGCGCCGGTGACCCAGAGCGTGAGTGTCGAGAGCCGCGCCGAGCGCCGCCTCAGCATCGAGCTGACGCCGGTACTCGGCGACGTGCGCGTGCAGGGCGAGCCCCCCGACGCGCAGCTGTTCGTGGACGGCGCCTCGCGCGGCCCGGCGAACCAGACCCTTTCGCTGTCCGCGGCGCCGCACGTGATCGAAGTGCGCAAGGCCGGCCTCGAGACCTTCCGCGCGACCATCACGCCGCGCGAAGGCCAGCCGCAGGTGGTCGAATACGTGCTGCGCACGCCGGGCGAGGCGCGCGTCGCCGGCCTGCCGGCGCGGCGCAGCACCGCGCTTGGCCAGGAGCTCGTACTGGTCAACGGCGGGCGTTTCACGATGGGGAGCGGTCGGCGCGAGCCAGGGCGCCGCTCGAACGAAACCGAGCGCGTGGTCGAGTTCAAGCGCCCGTTCTACCTGGCGAAGTACCAGGTGACCAACAAGGAATTCCGCGAGTTCCGCGCCGACCACATGTCCGGCATCTTCAAGGACGAGTCCCTCGACCTCGATCGCCAGCCCGTGGCGCGCGTGAGCTGGCAGGACGCGGCGGCATTCTGCAACTGGCTGTCGGAGCGCGACAAGCTGCCGCCGGCCTACGTGCGCCGCGGCGACCGGCTCGAATTGTCGGACCCGGTGACCACTGGCTACCGGCTGCCCACCGAGGCGGAATGGGAATTCGCGGCGCGCTTCGACGGGCGTGCGGCGACGCGCAAGTATCCCTGGGGCGACAGCCTGCCGGTGCCGGCGCGTTCCGGAAACTGGGGCGACGCCAGCGCGATCTACCTGACGCCGGTGACGATCACCGGCTACGAGGACGGCGCGCGCGTGACCGCGCCGGTCGGCAGCTATCCGGCCAATCCGCTCGGCATCCACGATCTCGGCAGCAACGTCCAGGAGTGGACCACCGACCGTTACTCGATCTACGTGGTCGGACCGGATCACGTGTCGACGGACCCGGTGGGCCCGCGCGCCGGCGAGAGCTACGTGATCCGCGGCGCCGGCTGGCTCACCGGCAAGGTGGCGGAACTGCGAAACGCCGCGCGCGATTCCGGTTCCTCGGGTCGCCCGGACCTCGGCTTCCGGATCGCGCGTTATGCGGAGTGATGCGTCATGCGCACCCTGATCGTCATCGCAGCTTCGCTGGTGGTGCTGGTGGCCTCGGCCATCGAGCCGCCGAAGCCGGCGACGCCGCCGGCCACGACGCCGGTGCAGGCGCCGCCCGCCGAGACGCCGCCGGCGGCGGAGCCGGAAACGGCCGGGCCGAAGGCCGCCGCGGAAGAAGTGGAAGAAGAATTGCCGCCGCTGCCGGCGGACACGGCGCCTGCCGGGCCGCCGCCGGCGCGTTTCACGCCGACCGAGAAAGTGCGCGCGGACTTCCCGGTCTCGTTCCCGATCGACATCTGAGGATCACATGAAGACCCGCTATCCGAAGGAATTCATCTACAGCCTGGGTTCGCTGCTTGCGGCGGTCATCGTCGTGCATGCGATCTGGACCGCCTGGGTGCGGCCAAACGCGCAGGCGACACTCGCGGTGCAGGCCGAGCAGATGAGCAAGGACCCGAACTTCGTGCCCGAGCGCTCGCTGTTCGTGATCATGAAGGACTACGAGCAGGAAAGCTGCGTGATCCTGATGCTCTGGGCCGTCGCGATGATCGGGTTCAAGAACCGCTCGACGCGCCGCGAGCAGGAACTGCTCGACAGCGATCCGGTGCGCGTGCCCGAGGGCATGCGCATCCTGCCCGAGGACACGCGCGAATACGTGCGCCAGCTCGAATCGCTGCCGGCGGACCAGCAGCAATCGCTGGTCGTGCGCGCTTCCAAGGCGGCGCTTGCGCGCTTCGGCGCGACCCGCAACGTCCAGGACGTGTCGGAGGCGGGCCACGCGGTCTGCGCGGCCGAGGCGGAGCGGCTCGACTCGGAACTGTCGATGATCCGCTACATCGCCTGGGCGATCCCGGCGATCGGCTTCATCGGCACGGTGCGCGGCATCGGCAACGCGCTTGCGGAAGCGCACAAGGCCGTGACCGGCGATATCTCCGGCGTCACCGAGGGCCTCGGCGTTGCCTTCAATTCGACGCTGGTGGCGTTGCTGCTGTCGCTGGTGCTGATGTTCCTGCTGCACGGCCTGCAGCTGGCGCAGGAGCGCCTGGCGCTCGACGCCGAGACCTACCTCGACAACCGCCTGCTGCGGAACCTGCAGGTACGGTGATGGCGACGATCGGCATCGAACTCGTCGATGCGGCCGTCACCGCGGTGCGCGACGGCGTGCGCGTGGCGGCAAGTCCCGGCGTCGCGCTCACCGATCCCGCGGGCCTGGTGATCGGCGAGGCTGCCGCGGCCGGCGCGCGCCTGCAGCCGGTGATCGCGAGCGATCGCTTCTGGTCGGACCTCTCGGTGGATGCGCTCGCGCGCACCGCCGAGCCGCAGGTCTCGCATGCAGACCTCGCGCACGCGCACCTGGTGTCACTGTGGCAGCAGGTGGCATCGCCCGGCGACGAGGTTGTATTCGCCGTGCCGGGGTCGATGCGCCTGCACCAGGCGGGGCTCGCGCTCGGCATCGCGCGGCAGGCCGGCATCCCGGTCGCGGGCGTCGTGGACGCGGCGGTCGCGGCCTGCGCCGGACTCGAGGCCCGCGCCTCGGTGCTGCATCTTGACGTGCAGCTGCACCAGTCCGTGCTGACGGAACTGCACGGAACGACGACACTGCGGCGGCGGCGCGTGGAGATCGCGCCGCGCGCAGGGCTCAAGGTCATGCACTCGGCCTGGGCGCAGCTCGTGAGCGAGGCGATGGTGCGCCGCACCCGCTTCGATCCGCTGCACCAGGCGGCCACCGAGCAGCAACTCTACCTGCGCCTGCCGGACTGGCTGGCCGTGCTGGCGAGCCAGGAGTCGGTGGACGCCGCGATCGAGACCGGCGACGGCGCGTTCAACGCGACCGTGGGCCGCGAGCAGTTCACGCTGGCGGCGGAGGCCTGGTACGCGCAGCTCGCGGAACTGGTGCATGCCGGCCACCGCGCGGACGAGACCGTGACGCTGGCGCTGTCCTCGCGCGCGGGCGCGCTGCCGGCGCTCGGCGAGCGCCTTGCGTCGCTGCCCGGACTCGAGCTCGTGACCTTGCCGGACACCGCCGCGGCGGCGGGCGCTGCCGGGCGCGCCGCCGAGATCGCGCCCGCCGAACCGCCGGCGCTCGTCACTGCGCTGGCGCGCCGTCACGCGGCGTCGGCACCCGTGAGGAAGCGCGGTGCGCTCGCGATGCCGACCCATGTGATCCAGGACGGCAAGGCGCATGCGATCGACGAGCGGCCGCTGGTCATCGGCCAGGGCGCCGGCAGCGGGCGCCGCATTGCGCTCGCCGGTCCCGGCTCCGGCATCTCGCACGTGCATTGCACGCTGCAGCGGCGCGACGGCGCGGTCGTGGTCCGCGACCACAGCCGTTACGGCACGTTCGTGAATGGCGAGCGCGCGGAGGGTGAGACCGTGCTGGCGGCGGGCGACCGCCTGCGGGTCGGCACGCCCGGCGTGGTCCTCGAACTCGTGACGGTTGGCTGAGGCCCTGCCATGGCTCGCCGCAACACCCTGACCTTCAGCATGTCCTTCCTGGACGTGATTTCCTGCGGGTTCGGAGCGGTCGTGCTGTTCTACACGATCATCAGCGCGCAGGCGGGGCTGTACCGCATCAAGGAAAGCTCGGCGCTGACGGCGGAAGCGAAGAAGCTCGAGCAGGAAGTGCTCGATGGCTACAAGCACCTGGCGGAACTGCAGAACGCGCTCGAGTCGACCGAGGACAAGACGGTCCGCGCCGCGGGCCTGTCGCGCGAGATGCTCGAAAAGCTCAAGATGACGGAGGAGGAGCTCTCGCGCTACGAGCACGACACGCTGGCGCGGCGCGAGAGCCTCGAGCGCCTGAAGGCCGACCTCAAGTCGCTCGAGGAGAGCACGCGCCGGCTGAAGGCGGCGGCACCGCCGGCGAGCGGCGACAGCAAGGCCCGCGTGCTGGACGAGCAGCAGCTGGTCACGCTGCGCGTCGACGGCAAGCGCGTGCTGGTGCTGGTCGATTCCTCGGCAAGCATGCTGGACGAGACGGTCGTCAACATCATTCGCCTGCGCAACATGCCGCCGGAGCGGCGCATCGCCTCGCACAAGTGGCAGCAGGCGGTCAACACGGTCGAATGGGTCGCCTCGCGCCTGCCCGACAGTGCGCAGTTCCAGATCTATGCCTTCGACACCGCGCCGCGCCCGCTGGTGGATGGCAGCGCCGGCCGCTGGCTCAGCATCAAGGATGCCGGCCAGATCGAGCAGGCGCTGCAGGCATTGCGCAGGACCGCGCCGACCGGCGGCAGCAGCCTCTACAACGCCTTCGCGGTGATCAAGACGCTGTCGCCCGCGCCGGACAACGTCATCCTGGTCACCGACGGACTGCCGACCCAGGGCGACAAGCCGCCGCTGATGCGCACGCTGGTGACGATGGAGCAGCGCGAGGACCTGATGCAGGACGCGGTGCGCTCGCTGCCGCCGGGGGCGCCGCCGGTCAGCACCGTGCTGCTGCCGATGGAGGGCGATCCGTCGGCGCCGATCTTTTTCTGGCGCCTTGCGCGGTCCACGGGCGGCGGCTTCCTGAGCCCGGCGCGGGACTGGCCATGAAGCGCCGCACGCGCCGCGACACCGAGACCTTCAGCATGTCGTTCCTCGACTGCATCTGCTGCGGCTTCGGCGCGATCATCCTGCTGCTGGTGCTGAACGAGTTCGGCGAGCCGATCCAGCTCGAGCAGGCGAAAGTCGACCTCGACGCCCAGATCGTCAAGATGGAGAAGGAGATCTTCGACATCCGTGGCATGGCCCTGGTGCTCGAGCGCGAGCTGCGCGCGCGCATCGAGCAGCTCTCCGAGGAGCAGAAGCGCATCGCCCGGCTGCGCGGCGACCTGTCGCAGGTCCAGGGCCAGCACAAGGCGAGCACGGACGAGGAGGACATGCTGAAGAAGATCACCGACCAGCTCACCTCCGCGCGCCGCGCGCTGATCGAGGAGACCCGCGAGCTGCAGGGCGAGGGCCTGAAGCGGGTCTACAACCAGCCGGTCGCGGGCGTGCCGATCGACAGCGAATACGTCATCTTCATCGTCGACACTTCCGGCTCGATGCAGACCCAGAACTGGCGGCGCGCCGAGCGGCGGATGGAGGAAGTGCTGAACATCTACCCGAAGCTCAAGGGCATCCAGGTGATGGATGACGAGGGCGGCTACATGTTCACCGAGTACCGCGGCAAGTGGATCCCGGATTCGCCGGCGCGGCGCCGCGCGATCCTCGACCGCTTCCGCCGCTGGCAGGCGTTCTCGAACTCGAGTCCCTCGGAGGGCATCATCGCCGCGATCCGGACTTTCTGGACACGCGATCACCCGATCAGCATCTACGTGTTTGGCGACGAGTTCACCGGGCCCTCGATCCAGGAAGTCGTCGACACCGTGGACCGCATCAACCGCTCGGACAAGACCGGCGAGCGCCTGGTGCGCATCCACTCGCTCGGATTCCCGATCCCGGGCCAGTATCCCCAGCACACGAGCATGCGCTATGCGACCCTGATGCGCATTCTCTCGGCGAGAAACGGCGGCGTGTTCGTCGGCCTGCCGGAAGATGAGTACGTCACCCCGCGACGGAGCAATCCATGAAGTCATCGGTCCTGCGGCCCTGCGTCGCCGCGCTGTTTCCCCTGTTGCTGTCGGCCTGCACGGCGACCAGGCTCACGACGCTGGCGGAGCTGCCGCCGCCGCTGATCGAGAAGGAGCCGGTGCGCATCGGCATCCACTACCCGAAGGAATTCCGCGAGTTCGTGCATCGCGAGCTGCGCAGCCAGATCGAGTACGAGATCAGTCTCGGTCCTGCACACGTGACCAATCTCGACTGGCTGCTGAAGGCGATGTTTGCCGAGGTCGTGCCGGTGGACGACCCGACGCGGGTGGCGGACATCCGGCCGCCGCTGGTGCTGGTGCTGGAGCCGAAGTTCGAGGAGTACTCGTTCCTGACGCCCAAGGACGTGGCGGGCGATGCCTTCATCGTCACCATCCGCTACCTGCTGACGCTCTACGACGGCAGCGGCGCGCGCGTGGATGCCTTCACTTTCACCGGCTACGGGCGCGAGCAGGCGCGCACGCTCGCGAGCAAGGAGCCGTTGCAGATCGCGACCCAGCGCGCGATGCGTGACGCCGGCGCCAAGGTCGCAGTCGAGCTGACCGACCAGGAGGCCGTGCGGTTGCTGCTGCGCAATGCGGCGGACCCGTTACCCGTGGTGACGCCGCCGGTGGAAGCGCCGCCTGTTGAAATACCGCCGGCGGGACAGCCGGCAGCGGAAGAACCGCCGCCCTCAACCGCCGGCGGTTGAAACCGGTGGTTCCTGCGCCGGCTCGGAGCCTGGCACCGGGACCGTTGCCG
Source organism: Steroidobacteraceae bacterium (assembly GCA_050179155.1). Lineage (GTDB taxonomy): Bacteria > Pseudomonadota > Gammaproteobacteria > Steroidobacterales > Steroidobacteraceae > SCUD01. Next base: position 429,673 of record JBFXFJ010000001.1, on the reverse strand, counting down.
GCGTGGCCTTTGCGGGGTCGTGTTCTTCGTACCAGTCGGCGGTGAAGCTCACGCCCTGGGTGGCAACCGGCTTGCCGTCGACGAACCGCGGGCTGTAGATCGCACGCGAGATCGACCGGCGCGAATGCGAGAGCTGCGCATCCGACATGTCGGTCTTCACGACCGTGATGTTCTCGGTCTCGCCGGCTTCCGTGACGTCGAAACTGAAGAAGGCCTTGCGGATAATGTACTGGCCGGTCAGCGTGTTCAGGCCGCGCTGCGCCGAGATCGGCGGCTTGTAATAGATCATGCGCGGCACGAGCAGCGGATTGCCGAGGCCTTCATCCGGTGCGGCCGCCAGCAGTGCCGCCGCCTCGGTGTAGTAGGGCAATGCGATCGCGGGCCGGGACGTGGACTGGTACCAGTCGCCAAGCTCGATCAGGGTCTGCAGCAGCAGGTTGCGCGGCGGGTCCGGCGTGGCGCGCAGGAGTTCGAGCGCCAGTTGCGCGGCTCTGAGTCCGTTGCGGTCGGCCGCCGGCGGCGGCACGCGCGAATCGTCGTAGCTCTTGCCGATGACCTCGCCGTTGTAGCGCACGATCTCGCCGGTAATCGGGTCGCGGCCCGGCTGCTGGCTCTCGAGCGTCTGCGGGTCCATCGTGTACTGCAGCCGGTGGGTGCGCGCGATGCCGACCAGGCTTCGGACCGCCATCGGGCTGTAGCCGGCGCTTTCCTTCATCGCGATGTCGCGGGCGCGCAGGTACATGAGGCGCGCCGCGATGTACTCCCGCAGCTCCTCGTAGAAATCGGCGAGCTTCAGGATTGCCGGCAGCGTGCGCTCGTCGTCGTAGCCGAAGTTCTGCTCCGCGATCTTGAGCGTGTACAGGCGCTCGCGCTCGACGCCGTTGAAATCGTTGATCGCATAGCGGCTGTCCGCCACCTGCTCGAGCAGCGGCAGCTGCGCCAGGTTGAACAGCCCGTTCGAACGGCGGCTCACCGCGATCGCGCGGTCGAGCAGTTGCGCGGCCAGCGTGTGCTGATCGGTCGCCGCATAGACCGCGCCGAGGCCCGCGAGCGGGACGATCAGGCGGCGCGAGGAAATGCCCTGGGTGGCCTCGAGGACTTCGAGCGATTTCACGTAGTTCGCCTCGGCGGCCTTGTAGTCGCCGAGCTGGTACAGGGTGGCGCCCAGGTTGTTGTAGGCGATCGGCAGCTCGTAATCGAGCTCGGGATCGGTCTCGGACAGCTCGACGACGCGGCGGGCGAAGGGCAGCGCCTCTTCGAAGTGTGCGGTGTCGTAATGCGCGCGGAACTGCTCGTAGGCCTCCATGCGCGGGTCCAGCGCCAGGATGGTCGCGGGCGCCTGGGAGGCGGGTGGCCGCGCGAACGCCGGGGCCGGCGCCGCAGCGCCGGGCGCGGGCGGCGGGGTGCTTTCGGCCGCGGCCGCCGGCGGCGGGGCGGGAGCAGCCGTCTCCGCAACCGCCTGGGGCGAGGTCGTGGCAGACAGCAACAGGGCAGCGAGCACCGGGATCATGCTGGAAAGATAGACCATCCGGATCCGGTCATGTTCCCGGACGGTGTCGTCCCCGGGCTTACCGGCCAGCCGCGCCGCGCTCGAACACCGCGATCAGGCCGCCGGCGGCGATCGCCAGCAGCGGATCCGTGATCTCGGCCGTGTGGCCCGGCAGCCAGGTCTGCAGCAGTTCGATCGAGAACACGAGCCCCGCGCCAATCGCGGTGCCGGCCAACACCGACAGCCCGCTGCGCACCAGCAGCCAGACCAGGGCGCCGTTCGTGAAGCAGCGCAGGAACATGTCGGTCAGGTTGCCGGCGCGGTACTGGGTCAGCGACTCGCCGAAAGGCACGAGCGCAAACCGGTCCTGGGCGATCTGGAAATCGAAGGGTGCGAGCCCCTGGATCGCGATCAGCACGATCAGCGCCGCCGCCAGCACGCTGGCCGCGCGTTCCGGCGGCAGCCTCTGCAGCGGATACGCAAGGGCGAGCGCAGCGAGCATGCCGGCAACCTCCGCGGGATCGAGCGTCATGCCCGCAAACAGGATCCTGCCGGCCAGCACCAGCAGCATCGCGGCGACCACCAGGCCGAGCGGCCGGCCGGGTGCGAGCCTCTCCGAGACCGGCACCAGCACCAGCCAGGCGAGCAGCTGCGGCAGCACGGTGGCTGGCGTCAGCCGCGCGAGGTCAGCGAGCGGCGCGAACGACGCGGCCCACTTGCCGGGATCGGGCACCGGCGCGAACGGCGCGAGCCGGTAGCCGATCCACGACAGCAGCAGCGCGGTCGCAACCGGGTGGCGCAGCAGCCCCGCGAGTGCCGAGGCATTGAGCCGGCGGTGGGTGGCGGCGATTGCGAGCGCGATCCACGCGCCCGCGAACGCGCCAATCGTGTTGTAGGTGAAATCCGCGAGGCTCGCGACACGGCGCGTTTCGTAGAGTTGCGCGAACTCGACCGTGAAGGAGAGCGCCGCGGCCGCGAGCGTCGCCACGATCGCGGCAGCGAGGCCGCCGAGCTGCGCGGCGAGCAGCCAGGTGAGGCAGGCGCCGAGCGGCAGGTACAGCAGCACGTTGGCGGCGATGTCGCTCTGGGTCGTGCGCGCGAACGAGAGCTGCTTCAGCAGCTCGAGCGGACCCGCGCCGTCCACCGCGGCGAAGCTGAACGGATAGAGCGAGCCGTACACGATCAGGAACGCGATGACCGCCAGCAGCCAGGCCCCGATGCGGCGATTCGCGTCGGCCATGCGCCGTCCCGCTCAGCCGCCGTCCGCGCGCGGCGCGGAGCCGAAGGTCCTGCCGAAGAAATCGCCGGGCAGCCATTCGGGCCGCGCTTCGGCATTGGCGACGGTGAGCGCGAGGCGCGCGATCACCTCGGCATTCAGCGCGATTGACGGCCAGTGGATCGGCAGCGCCGCGGAATCGCTCGGCAGGTGATAGTGGTTCAGCCGGAAATTGCGCTGCACGGCTTTCGCGTCCACCGCCGGGTCCGCCGACAGCGCGCCGGGCCGCACGACGATCGCCGGGATGCCGGCGCGGATGAAGGGATACTGGTCGCTGCGCACGAACGAGACTTCCTCCGGCGTCGGGTCCGGCACCTCGACCAGCCCCTCGGCCGCGAGTGCCGCGCGGGCCGTGTCGCCGAGCGTGGAGTGCGGCTCGCCGAGCAGGATCATGCCGGCGACCGGGAACAGCGCCTCCGGCATGTCGGTATTGATATTGGCGACGATGCCCTCGCGCGGCACCGTTGGAAATGCCGTGAAGTGGTAGGCGCCCAGCAGTCCGCGCTCCTCGGCGGTCAGCCCGACGAACAGCACCGAGCGCCGCGGGGGCACCGGCGATGCCGCCAGCGCGCGCGCGGCCTCGAGCACGATCGAGATGCCGGCGGCATTGTCGAGCGCGCCGTTGTAGATCTCGTCGCCGTCGATCGCCGCACCGCGGCCCAGGTGATCGAGGTGCGCGGTCAGTACCACGTACTCGCCGGCAAGCGCGGGGTCGCTGCCCCGCAGCAGGCCGATGACATTGGCGCTTTGCGCCGGCGCCAGCGAATTGCGCAGCGCCAGCGAAATCTCTCCCGGCAGCGCAAAGGAGCCGGTGCGGCCGGCTTCGGCCGCGGCGAATGCCTGCTCCGCGGACCGCCTCGCGCCGGCAAAGAGCCGCGGCGCCGCGAATACGCTGACCGACGCCGCAGCCTTGATGCCCGGGTAAGCGTCCACCGGCACGCCCTTGGCATCGAGCAGGCGCATGCGCGGGTTCCAGGTCAGTTTCTTCTTGCGCTCCCAGGGAACGCGGACTTCCTCCTTCGGCGTGTCCACGGTCACGATGCCGACGACGCCGCGCGCGTGCAGTTCGTCGATCTTGGCCCGCCCCGAATAGTGCGCGCGCTGGCTGTTCGGGAAGCCTGACGGTGCGCCGTCGAGCACGACGGCGATCCGGCCGCGGACATCGACGCCCTTGAAGTCGTCGTGGCCCAGCTCCGGCGCATGGATGCCGAAGCCGAGGTAGGTCGCGGGCGCGGTGACGGCACTCTCTTCGGCGCCGAAATAGAACCCGGGGATGAAGTCCTCGAGCGGCACGAAGCGGTCCTCGCTGCCGTCGGCGTGCCTCACGACCAGTTGCGCTGCTGCATGATCGCGCTTTGCCTCGAGCAGCGACACGGACTGCAGCCAGCCGCCGCCGTCGCCGGCGGGTTCGAGTCCGATCGCCTGCATCTGGGCCGCGACATAGCGCGCGGCGAGGTCGTAGCCGCGCGTGCCCGCGGCGCGGCCTTCCAGCAGGTCGTCAGCGAGGAACTCGACGTGTCCGCGGATCGCAGGCACCGGGACCGACGGCCATTCGGCGGCGGCGGGGAACGATGCGATGACGGCGGCGAACAGTGCGGACAGTCGATTCATCGGCGGGCTCCGTCGCGGGGTTGCGGCCAGTGTAGCGGCCCGGCCGCCGTTATCCGAGGTTGACCGAGCGCTTCAGCGCGAGCACTTCCTCGGCGCGCAGCTCCCGGGAATGGCCTGTCGGCAGCCGGCCGAGTTGCAGCGTCCCGAGCGCGACGCGCTCGAGGCTCTTGACCTTGATGCCGACGCGCGCGAACAGCCGGCGGATCTCGCGGTTCTGGCCTTCGCGCAGCGTGATCGAGACCAGCGCGAGGTCGCCGCGGCGGCGGTCCCGCATCCGCTTCAGCACGCGCACCTGCTGCAGGCGCGCGAGCTTCGCGCCGCCCTCCGGCCGCCCGGTGTCGGCGAGATAAATGCCCTTGCCGAGTCGCGCGAGCGCTGCATCCGACAGCTCGCCCTGCACCGCGACCCGGTATTCCTTCGCCACACCGTGGCTTGGATGCGCGAGCCGGTGCGCGAGTTCGCCGTCGTTGGTGAGCAGCACCAGGCCCGTGGAGTCGGCGTCGAGCCGTCCGACCGGGTAGACGCGATCGCCAGCGGGCACCGCGGCGCGCACCATGTCGACCACGTTCGCGCGGCCGCCCGGGTCGCGCGCGGTCGAGATCACGCCGCGCGGCTTGTTGAGCATCAGGTACACGCGCGCGCGCGGCTTCGCAGCCGCGTGCCGGCGCGTGTCGACGACCACGCCGTCCAGCTCGATCAGGTCGCGCGCGGCGTCGACCAGGCACGGCAGTTCGAGGACGAGGCGGCCGTTGACGCGCACGCGCCCGGCGCGGATCGCGAACTCGCAGTCGCGCCGTGAGGCGACGCCGGCATCCGCGAGCACTTTCTGCAGCCGCTCCCCGTGTTCGCGCGGCGCATCAACGCGGACCTTGCGAGGGCGCGCAGCGTGGGCAAGGGGTCGATCCGGGAATCGGGGGTCGCGCAATCGTGCCTGCCTGTCGGAAATTCTTACGCTTTGGACATAATCGGGCGGGCCCAATGGCCCCGGTGAGTCACAAGCTATTGATAATAAAGAAGCTCGCGTGACTTGGCACGCAAGTTGTCTCTTTTCTCCACAGATTGGGGATGCTGGGCACCGGGCCGACCGGGTCGATCGAAGCCGCACCACGGAAGGCGGACGCGGCACCCCGAATGAGCCTGCCGCCCTCACGGGCGGAAAAGGTGAAGGGAAGGAAAAGGTGGGCATGGCCACCGCGAGGGGAGAGACGTCGACGGGCAGGACCCGCAGCAGACTGGACCGAATAACGACAATGCAGCCGGACCACCGGCCCGACGACGAACCAAGAGGGACCTGACCCCGCCGAAAGGCGGGGTTTCTTTTTAAGCCGGACTGGCCGCCGCCGGTTCTTCCGCACCCGAGGCACCCCAGTCTGCCGGGTCCGGTCGAAACGCCGCCGGCGGCCAGTACCGACGGCGCCAGTCTCGGGTCGTGGCGCTGAACCCGGACTGAATGGTCCCGCCCGCAGAAGACGAACGGCCCGGAGCCGTGAGGCGCCGGGCCGTCGTGAGCGAACGATCGCCGGGTGACGCGCGTCAGGCGGGTTTCGGCACCCAGACCTTGCACCAGCCCGCGGCCTTGACGTTCTTGTTCGGGAAAATGTTGCAGGGCCCTTCGGCGGCGCCGGCCTTGCCCGTGTACTGGAGGCAGTTCGCGCAGTGCTGCCCGGCCTTGAAGGTCGGATTGCCCGCCGGATCCACCCGGCCGGCATCGCCGACATAGCCCAGCGATTTCGCGGTCGGATCACTTTCCGACAGCAGCTCGTCCGCATGGGCATTGCGGGCGATCAGCGTAGCCGCCGGTACCGCGGCAATGCCGACGAGCGCGCCCTGCAGCAGCCGGCGGCGCGAAAGCTTTTGGTCAATCATTCGTGGAAACTCCTGGATGTGGGACAGCGGGTGCCGTCCAATTTCATCCCGCGAATTGTCGCAATTCCCGGCATCCCGTGCGTTAAATGAGAACGATTCCTGACTGCGCGGACCGGGCACCACCGGTGGTTTTGTTAGACTTTCGGCGGGCCTGTAGCTCAGTGGTTAGAGCAGGGGACTCATCTTTCGGGAAAAGGTGCCCCGCTGCCGAAAGGCATCGGGTGGACGGGACGAATTCAGGGAAACCTTCCAGCGCCTGGTGCGGCTGATGGCAATCCTGAGCCAAGCCGGCGGTGCACCGCCGGACGGTGCAGAGACTACCTGAGGGCTCCAGTGCCCTTGATGACAGGCGAGAGCGTCCCGCACCCTCACGGCCACCGGATGCCGCGGGTGAAGAGATAGTCCACGCCTGCCGGAAACGGCAGGACCACGTGAATCCCTTGGTCCTGGGTTCGAATCCCAGCGGGCCCACCAATTCCCGATGCCTCGCCCGGCGTGGCGACGCCGCAACATTCGCGCTGGACTTGCGGTAATTGCTCATTTCAGAGACAGTCTTGGGTACAACACGCCCGCGAAACGGGCATTGATTAGGGGCAGGAACCATGAACAGGATCTTCCGACCGCGACCCACATCCCTCGTGGCAGCTGCCGTGGCGCTCGCCATCGCCAACAGCGCCGGCGCGCAAGCCGTGCTCGGCGAAGTCACGGTAACGGCGCGCAAGCGCGCCGAGTCGTTGCAGGACGTGCCGTTCGCAATCAGCGCGCGCACCGGCGAAGACCTCGCCGCCAGCGGCGCCGAAAACATCGAGGACGTGTCGCGCAATGTCGCCGGCCTTTCGGTACAGAACCTCGGCCCGGGCCAGAGCCAGGTCGGCATCCGCGGCATTTCGGGCGGCAAGACCGACCGCGACCTGCCGGGCGTCAAGGAACAGGTCGGCGTGTACATGGACGAGTCCGTGATCTCGCTGTCGCTGTTCACGCCGGACCTCGACCTCTATGACCTGAACCGCGTCGAGGTCCTGCGCGGCCCGCAGGGCACGCTGTTCGGCTCCGGCTCGCTGTCGGGCACGGTGCGCTACATCAGCAACCAGCCGGACACGATGGACGACTACGGCAGCGTGGAAGTCGGCATGAGCAGCATCGACAAGGGCGGCACCGGCGGCAACGCGCGCGGCATGCTGAACATGGCGATGAGCGACAGCGCGGCGCTGCGCATCGTCGGCTACTACAACCAGATTCCGGGCTACATCGACGCGATCCGCCCGGGCGGATCGGTGGACCAGGACGTGAACGACGGCACGCGCATCGGCGGCCGCGTCGCGCTCAAGCTGCAGCCGAACGAGAATGTGACGATCACGCCGCGGGTGATCTACCAGGAAATCGACATGGACGGCTTCAACCGTCAGGACGTCTGGAACATCCTGGCGAATCCGTACACGACCAGCGAGACGCCGATCGAGATCGGCGACCGGCAGCAATATACGCAGCTGCAGGAGAAATTTACGGATGACTTCCTGCTCGGCGACCTGACCATGGCATTCGACATGGGTCCGGTGGTGCTGACGTCCATCAGTTCCTACACGGACCGCGACATCCTCGTGAAACGTGACGCGACGTCGCTGAGCGGCAGCGTGACCTACGACCTCGGCGGCACGGGCGCCCAGGTGCGCATCGATTCGCCGCTGTACGACGCGACCGACGTGCAGATGTTCACGCAGGAGATCCGCCTGTCTTCGGACACCGACAGCCGCTTCCAGTGGGTGCTCGGTGGCTTCTATAGCGACATCCAGCGCGACTACGGCCAGACCCTGCCGACCGAAGGCTATGACGCGCTGATGGAAACGCTGCTATGCCCGCCCGACCCGGCGCCTTGCGGCGTTTCGAGTCCGGAGCTGGGCGCGCCGGTGGACACACCGTTCTTCTCGCGCATTCCGTATGACTTCAAGCAGATGGCGTTCTTCGCCGAGGGCTCGGTGGACATCACCGACGCGTTCTCGGCGACGGCGGGCTTGCGGTACTACGATTTCGAGGAAGACCGCGACCTGTATTTCGCGGGCATCTTCGCCGACCGGATCGTTGATCTGGACACCGGGGAGACCATCAGCCTGCCGGGTTCATCCAAGGATGACGGCGTGCTGCCACGCGTGCTGTTGTCCTACGATATCAACGAGGACGTGCAGGTGAACGCCCAGGCGTCGAAGGGCTTCCGCCTCGGCGGCATTAACGATCCCTTGAACAGGCCGCTGTGCTCGGTCGGGGATCTGGTCACGTTCGGCGGTCGCGACAGTTTCAAGAGCGAGGAGCTCTGGAACTACGAGCTCGGCGCCAAGATCGGCTTCGCCGGTGGCCGTGCGCAGTTCAACGTGTCGGTGTTCCGCGCCGAGATCGACGACCTGCAGATGCCGGTCGTCGCCGGCACCTGCTCCTCGCGTATCGTCGTGAACGTGCCGGAAGCGCATTCGACCGGCGTCGAGCTGGAACTGTCGGCACAGCCGACGGACCGCTTCGACTTCGGCATATCGGCGAGCTACGTCAGCGCCGAGCTCGACTCCACCGTTCTCTCAACGGTTGATCCGGACGAGATCCCCGGCAACGGCGACGAGTTCCAGGTGGTCGTGTCCGGCATTCAGGAAGGCAACCGCCTGCCGTCGACGCCGGAGTTCCAGCTGGCCGCCAATGCGACCTACACCTGGCCGATGACCGCGACGCTGGAGGGCTTCCTGACCGGCAGCTACCAGCACGTCGGCAGCCGTTACACGCAGATCGGCGACCAGGCCGCGGGCTTCGGCACCTTCGGGATCCGCGACTATGGCGACCCGACGATCTCGTCGTTCACGTTCGATCCGTTGCTGCCGTCCTACGACATCGGCAACCTGCGTTTCGGCGTTCGTGGCGACGACTGGGAGGCGGCGGTGTTCGTCAACAACATCAGCGACGAAAACGCCAGGCTGGGTCTCGACCAGGAGCGCGGCCGCGTGGCGCGCGTCGGCTTCCTGACCAACCAGCCGCGGACCGTGGGCGTGACATTCCGCAAGGACTTCGGCAGCCGCTAGCGTAAACGCCGGCCGCCTCCAGACCGGTGGAATCAGGCCGGCCCCCGCGGGGGCCGGCTTTTTTCCGCCCGCCAGATGCCGTTTGTCATATTTTTGCGCTGCCCGTCACGCTCGAATTCCACGCGGTTTGTCACTGTGGCGTCATCCGGCTGTCTGCCCCGGAATGACATGAACAGCGCTACGCCCATGCCCGCGGGAAATGATGGCTATGCCGACTGCCTCGAGGCGGTCCACAGCCGCCTTGCGGCGCGTGAGAGCAGGCTGTTCGGCATCGCCGTGCTGCTGGTCTACGTGCACCAGGTGGAGCAGCTGCAGGCGATCGTCGGCCGCGTCAATGCCCTGCGCATGCTCGACGAGCTGCGCAACAAGCTCTCGCATGCCTCGCGCCCCGGCGACTATTTCGCCAGGCTCGGCGAGCGCAAGTTCGTGTTCGTGCTGTCGAACCTGCGCAACGAAGGGCACGCACTGCTCGCCGCGAACAAGATCCTGCGCACCGGCGCGGAGCCGCTGACGGCCGGCGGCCAGCAAGCCAACGTGCGACTGTCAGTCGGCATCAGCATGTTCCCGGCGCACGCGCGCACCGCGGAAGCGATGATGCAATGCGCCGAGGTGGCGCTGCTCGAGGCCTGGAAGACGTCGCAGCCGTCCGTCGTCTACAAGTCGCGCAACCCGGATGAACTGGTGGCCGGCTGGGACCTCGAGACCCAGCTGTCGAAGGCGCTCGAGCACGGCGACCTCGTGCTCAACTACCAGCCCAAGCTCGCGCTGCCCGACCTGAAGGCAGTCGGCGTCGAGGCGCTGATGCGCTGGAACCGCGGCGAGGCCGGCAATGTGCCGCCGGAGATCTTCATCGACGTCGCCGAGATGACCGGGCAGATCGATCCGCTCACGCGCTTCGCCTTCGACCGAGCGCTGCGCCAGCTCGCCGAGTGGCCGAAGAACCTGGGCCAGGTCGGCGTCGCGGTCAACGTCACGCCATCCATCGCCTGCAACCCCGACCTCGTGGACGTCATCCGCAATGCTGCGGCGCTGCACTCGGTGGACGTGTCGCGCCTGACGGTGGAGGTGACCGAGCACGCGCTGATGCTGGATCGCGAGCGCAGCCACCGCGTGCTCTCCGACATCCGCGAACTGGGCGCGCGCGTGTCGATCGACGATTTCGGGACCGGTTTCTTTTCGCTGTCGGGCATGAAGGACATCCCGGCCGACGAGCTCAAGATCGACAAGTCGTTCGTGCTCAACATGCAATCCGTCGAGGCCGACCGCAAGGTCGTCGAGCAGGTCATCGCGCTCGGCCACGCCTTCGGCCTCAAGGTGGTCGCGGTCGGCGTGGAGAACGAGTCGGTCGCGCAGGAGCTGGCGACGATGGGCTGCGACTGCATGCAGGGATTCCACTTCGCGAAACCGCTGCCGCCACAGGAAATCCCGGCCTGGATCAACGCCTGGCGCCACGCCCCGAAGGGCTGAAATCCGCTAGACTTGCCGCGGTGAAGAAGACCGCGCAGTTCCGCAAGCTGCTCGCAAGCCGGGAGCTCGAGTTCCTGCTCGAGGCGCACAACGGCATCAGCGCGCGCATTGGCGAGGAAGCCGGCTTCAAGGCGCTGTGGGCCGGCGGCCTGTGCCTGTCCGCGCAGTACGGCGTGCGCGACAACAACGAGGCCAGCTGGACCCAGGTGCTCGAGATGCTCGAGTTCATGGCCGATGCCACCCGCATCCCGATCCTGCTGGACGGCGACACCGGCTACGGCAACTTCAACAACGTCCGGCGCCTGGTGCGCAAGCTCGAGCAGCGCGGCGTCGCCGCCGTCTGCATCGAGGACAAGCTGTTCCCGAAGACCAACAGTTTCATCGACGGCGACAAGCAGCAGCTCTCCGACATCGACGAGTTCTGCAGCCGCATCAAGGCGGGGAAGGACGCCCAGGGCGACGACGATTTCGCGATCATCACGCGTGTCGAGGCGTTCATCGCCGGCTGGGGACTCGACGAGGCGCTGAAGCGCGCCGAGGCCTATCACGCCGCAGGCTCCGACGGCATCCTGATCCACAGCGCGTTGTCGCGCCCGACCGAAGTGCTGGCGTTCAAGAAGGAGTGGGGCGACCGCCTGCCGGTCGTGATCGTCCCAACCAGGTATCACTCGACGCCGACCGACGTGTTCCGCGAAGCCGGTTTTTCGCTCGCGATCTGGGCCAACCACCTGCTGCGCGCCGCCGTGACGGCGATGCAGGAAACCGCCGGCACGATCGCGCGCGAGCAGAACCTGCGCTCGGTCGAGGACCGCATCGCGCCGGTCAAGGAATTGTTCCGCCTGCAGGGCGCCTCCGAGTTGCAGGAGGCCGAGGAGCGCTACCTGCCGAAGAAGCCCGTGCGCTCGCGCGCGCTGATCCTCGCGGCATCGCGCGGCTCGGAGCTCGGCGAGCTGACCGGGCAGCGCCCGAAGACGATGGTCAAGGTGCGCGGCCGGCCGCTGCTGTCGCACATCGTCTCCGGCTACAATGCGGCGGGCATCAAGCGCATCCAGGTGGTGCGCGGCTATTGCGCCGCCGCGGTCGACCTGCCCTCGCTCAGCTACACCGACAACGACGAGTACGCCGACTCGGGCGAGCTGCTGTCGCTCGCCAAGGGGCTCGCCGGCGATCCGGACGACTCGATGGACCTGTTCGTCTCCTACGGCGACGTGATTTTCAATCACTACATCCTCGATGCATTGAACGAGGCCAGCGACGCGTTTGCGATCGCGGTCGACACGGACTGGCGCGAGTCCGCAAACCGCGGCCGCGCCGCGGACTACGTGACCTGCACCCAGGCGCATTCACGCCGCAACTTCTACCAGCAGGTGTACCTGGAGGCCGCGGGCGAAGACCTCGCCGAGGACCGCATCCACGGGGAATGGATGGGTTTTCTGCGGGTGGCTTCGGGCAGCCTGCCGAAGTTTCGCGCGGTGGTCGCGGCGCTCGTGGCGAGCCCCGCCTACCGCCAGGCGAAGATGCTGGCGGTGCTGGCCGGGCTGATGCGCCAGGGCGAGCGCATCCGCGTGATCTACACGACCGGCCACTGGCTGGACGTGGACAGCCTCGAGGACGTGCTGGCGGCGAGCGAGTTCGCATGATCGAGGCCGCGTCGTTCATCGCCGCGGCCCGCGAGCGCGGCTTTTGCCTGTACTCGGGCGTGCCCTGCTCCTACCTGACGCCCTTCATCAACTACACGATCGGTGCGGACGGACTGCGCTACGTCGCGGCGGCGAACGAGGGCGACGCGGTCGCGATCGCCGCCGGCAGCGCGCTCGGGGGCGCGCCCGCGGTCGCGATGTTCCAGAACTCCGGGCTCGGCAATGCAGTGAGCCCGTTGACCTCGCTGACCCACGCGTTTCGCATCCCGGTGCTCCTGATCGTGACCTGGCGCGGCGAGCCGGGCGGTGCGGCGGACGAGCCGCAGCACGAGCTGATGGGGCGCATCACGCCGCAGATGCTCGAGCTGATGGACATACCCTGGGCGCCGTTCCCGGCAACGGCTGCAGAAGTCGCGCCCGCGCTCGATCGCGCGCTCGCGCATTTCCGGAATGAGAGCCGGCCCTATGCGCTGGTGATGCGAAAGGGCAGCGTCGCCGACGCGCGGCCTCAGGCGCCCGCCGATGCAGCCCGACGCGCATCGGTGCCCGCGCCGCCCCCGCCGCCGGCGCGGCACACGCGGCGCGACATGCTGGCAGCACTGCGTGCCGCCGCCGGCGACGACGTGCTCGTGGCGACAACCGGCTACACCGGGCGTGAGCTGTATGCGCTGGGTGACAGCCCGAACCAGTTCTACATGGTGGGCTCGATGGGTTGCGCCGCGAGTCTCGCGCTCGGCCTCGCGCTTGCGCAACCCGGGCGTCGCATCGTCGCGATCGACGGCGACGGAGCGCTGCTGATGCGGCTCGGCGCGCTCTCGACGATCGGCGCGGAGCTGCCGGCCAATCTCGTTCACCTGCTGCTCGACAACGGCCAGCACGAATCCACCGGCGGCCAGGCGACGGCGTCGCCCACGGTCGATTTCTGCGCGCTGGCCGTCGCGAGCGGTTATCCAGAGGCCGCGGCCATCGCCGAACCCGCGGCGCTCCAGGCCGCGCTGTCGGGACGGCAAGCGGGCCTGCGGTTCATCCACGCGCCGACCGTGCCCGGCATACCGGAGCGCCTGCCGCGCCCGGCGGTTTCGCCCGTGGAAGTCGCCGCGCGCCTGCGTGCGTATCTCGGTGCCTGAGCCGCGCGCGCCACGCCAATGACGTCGCAACGCCAGATCCTGCTGAACCCCGGCCCGGTGACGATGACCGATCGCGTGCGCGCCGCCCTGGCCCGCGGCGACTGGTGCCATCGCGAACCCGAGTTCGCGGCGCTGATTCAGGAAATCAACGCGCGCCTGGTCCGGGTGCATCCGGCGCTGAGCACTGGCTACTCCGCGGCGACGCTCGCGGCATCCGGTACCGGCGCGGTCGAGGCCATGCTCGCGGCCTTCGCACCCGAGGACGGCGCGACGCTCGTGGTCGAGAACGGCGTGTACGGCGAGCGCATGACGCGCATGCTCGAGGCCCACCGCAGGCCGCACCAGGCGCTGAAGCACGGCTGGACCGATGCCGTCGAAGTCGGCGCGATCGAGGCCGCGCTCGCGCGCAATCCGGGCCTCACGCATCTGGCGATCGTGCACCTCGAGACCACGACCGGACGCTGGAACGACCTCGACGCCGTCGGGCGGCTGTGCCGCGCGCGCGGCGTGACGCTGCTGCTCGATGCGGTCAGCAGCTTCGGCGCACTGCCGGTCGAGTCCAGCGCCTGGAACCTGGGTGCGCTGGCCGCGACTGCCAACAAGTGCCTGCACGGCGCGCCGGGGCTTTCATTTGTGCTGGCGAGCGATGCGTTGTGGCAACGCCAGCCCGCCGCCGCCGGCAGCGTGTACCTCGACCTGCGCGCCTGCCATGCCGGCCAGCACGGCAGCGGCTTCTCGCCGTTTACGCTGCCGGTGCAGGTCGCCTTCGCCTTGCGCGAAGCGCTCGCCGAGCACGCGGAGCAGGGCGGGACGCCGGCGCGCTTCGAACTCTATCGCGTGCGCGCCGGCCGCACGCGCGCGGCGCTCACGGCTGCGAGCGTCACGCCGCTGCTGGATCCCGCGGCGTACTCGCCGGTGCTCGCGTCGTGGCGGCTGCCGAAGGGCAGGAGCTACCATGAGCTGCATGACGCCCTGAAGGCGCTGGGCTACGTGATCTACGCCGGGCAGGGCCGGCTTGGCGCCGACATCTTCCGCATCGCGCACATGGGCGACATCCGCCCGGCCGAACTCGACGTGCTGTGCGACGCGCTGACCCGGCTGTGCAGGGCGCGTCCGTGAACGCGATCCGCACCGCGGTGATCCTGGCGGCAGGGCGCGGCACGCGCCTTGCGGGCGAGTTGACCGACCGGCCGAAGGGATTCATCCGCATCGGCACGCAGCCGATTGTCGAGGAATCGATCTCACGGCTGCTCGCCGCCGGCATCCAGGACGTGATCGTCGTCACCGGCCACCTCGCGGAACAGTACGAGGAACTCGCGCGCCGCCGCGCGGGCATCGTGCGGACGGTGCACAACGAGCGCTTCGCCGATTCGGGCAGCATGTATTCGCTCTACTGCGCCCGCGAACGGATCCGCGAGTCCTTCCTGCTGCTCGAGTCCGATCTCGTGTACGAGCCCCGCGCGCTCACGACACTGCTCGAGGGGCCGGCCGGGGACGCCATCCTGCTGTCCGGGCCGACCGGCGCCGGCGACGAAGTGTTCGTCGCGACCCGCGGCGGATTCCTCGCCGGCATGTCGAAGCGGCGCGCGGACCTTGCCGGCGAGGTGACGGGAGAGCTCGTCGGCATCACGCGCGTGTCGGCCGGGCTGTTCGCGCTGATGTGCCGCATCGCCGCGAGCGCCTTCCGGCGCACGCTGATGTTCGATTACGAGACCGATTGCCTGGTGGCCGCAGGCCGGGAGCGGCCGATCGCCTGTCCGCTGGTGCCCGACCTGCTGTGGGGCGAGATCGACGATCCGGGGCAGCTCGCGCGCGTGCGGGACCGGGTCTATCCGGAACTGCAGCGGCGGCAGGCGTGCTCGGTTGCGCCGCCCCGGCATTGACGGTATACAGCGGCGACGAAAGCGCGGCGGGAGGCCGGCGGAAACCATGATGCAGCGCGAGCGCTTACCGGAGTTTCAGGCGATTGCCGCGATCGGCCTGGTGCTGCTCGCGCCGGTGGCGGAGGCCTATCTCGATCCCAGCACCGGCAGCCTGATCCTGTCCGCCATCGTCGGCCTGCTCGCGACCATCGGGCTTGCGATCAAGACCTGGTGGTACAAGATCAAGGCCCTGTTCCGCCGCGGCCCGCCACGTTCGGGCGGCGACGGAACGGCCGGACGCTGACGGACGCTGCGCGCGTCCGCAATCCCTTGAGCTTTTTCCGGGAGTGGCGCGCGTATCGGGCGTTTCGGGCATTGCCGCGCGATGAACGGCGCATCGTGTTCCTGGCGGAGAGCCACCAGGACTGGCACCACTTCCGGCCGGTGCTCGATCACCTGACGGGGGCGCTTGCCGAGACCGTGCTGTACGTCTGCGCGGATCCCGGGGATCCCGCGATGCACCAGCAATCGCCGCGCATCCGCGCGTTCTGCGTCGGCAAGGGCCTGCCGCGCATCTGGTTCTGCCAGTTCGTCGAGGCCGACGTGCTGGTGACGCAGATCCTCGACCTCGGCAACCTCGAGTTGAAACGCTCGGTGCACCCCGTGCACTACGTCTTCATGGCTCACTCGCTGACCAGTGCGCACATGGCGGACCGCGAGGACTCCTATGATCATTACGACACGATCCTCTGTTGCGGCCCGCATTTCGAGCGCGAGGTCCGCCGCCGCGAGCAACTGAAGGGCCTGCCCGCAAAGCGGCTGGTCCCCCACGGTTACGGCCGCCTCGACGACCTGATCGCCAACCGGCGCGAGCCGCCGCCGGCGGAGATTGCGGGCATCCACGTGCTGCTGGCGCCGTCCTGGGGACCGCAGACGATCCTGCCGGTCTGCGGCATGGAGGTCGTGGACGCAATGCTCGCCGCCGGATTCCGGCTCACGCTGCGCCCGCACTACCAGACGCGCTGGCAGACGCCGGAGGTGATCGACCGGATCGTCGAGAAGCATCGCGGCAATCCGCGGTTCGCCATCGTCGAACAGATGGCCGAAAGCGACTCGCTGTTCGATTCGCACGTGATGATCACGGACTGGTCCGGGGCAGGCCAGGATTACGGCATGGGCCTCGAGAAGCCGGTCATCTACATCGACCTGCCGCAGAAGTCGCGGAACGACGCGTGGGCGGCGCTCGGCATCGAGCCGTTCGAGTCGTACGTGCGCGACAAGCTGGGCGCCTTGCTGCCGCCGGGCGAGCTGGCGAAGCTGCCGGAGCTCGTGCGCGAACTGGTGTGCGACCCCGGACGGTTCCGCGGCAACGTCGCCAGGCTTCGCGCGGAGTGGGTCTACAACGTGGGCAGGAGCGGCGTCGCCGGCGCGGAGGCGATTGCCATGCTGGCGCGCGAGATGCGCGATGCCCGACTCCAGCGCGAACGGCAGGGTGCCGCCTGATGAGCGAAGCAGGCGCGACGCCGCCGGAATCGCGCGCCACGCGCCGACAGTTGTGGCGCTGGCTCGGCTGGTTCATCGCCGCCAATACCGGCCTCTGCTGCCTCATCGGCCTGCGTTACCTGCTCGCGTATCAATGGCCCGATTCCTGGATCGGGATCCTCTATGCGCCGGCCGCGATGATCGGCAATTTCACCCTGCTGCTGGGTATTTGCCTGACGCTCAGCGCCGGCCTCGCGATCGCGATCTGGCCGCAGCGGCGCGTGGCGATGGCGATCGCGGTGTTGCTGTCAGCGCTGGTGCTGGCGCTGCTCGTGCTGGACACCATCGTCTTTGCCGAGCGGCGCATGCACCTGACCCTGCTGGTCGCCGTGTTGTTCGAACCGGTCACCTGGATTGCCGCCGCACTGGTGTTCGCCGTGGCGCTGCTGTTCGAGTCGGTGCTGGCCGGGATGATCTGGCGTTTCCTCGCCGCGCGCCCGCGCGCGGGTGGGCGCTTGCTGGCGGCGTTGCTGATCGGTTGTTGGCTTGCCAGCCAGGTTGCGCACATCTGGGCCGATGCCATCGGCTTCAGTCCCGTCACGCGATTCACGCAGACGATCCCGCTTTACTATCCGCATTCCGCCAAGCGCCTGCTCGCGCGGGCCGGGCTCGTGGATCCCGAGCGCGTGCGCCAGGCGAGCCTGATGCGCCGCGGCACGCAACTCGAGGAGGGCGTGTTGCGGTATCCGCTCGCGCCGCTGCAATGCAGCGCGCCGGCACCCGAGCCACAGAACGTGCTGTGGATCGTGATCGACGGGCTGCGGCCGGACGCCGTGGATTCCGTGACGACGCCGGCGCTGGCGGCGTTTCGCGCGCAGAGCCTTGCATTCGACAACCACTGGAGCGCGGGCAATTCCTCGCGCATGGCGGCATTCGGCATGTTCTACGGCCTGCCGAGCACCTATTTCCAGACTTTCTATGTGGCGGAGCGGCCGCCGGTGCTGCTCGACCAGTTCCGCGCGCACGGATACGAGCTGATGGCCGCGAGCGCCGCGGGATTCGGCAGCCCGACGCAGATGGATCGCACGGTGTTTGCGGGCGTCCGTGCGCTGTACTCCGCACCGGGACCCGGCCGCGTCGATTCCAATCGGCAGACCGCCGCGGAGTTCGTGAAATGGCTGGGCGGGCGCCAGGCGGAACAGCCGTTCTTCTCGCTGCTCTGGTTCAATCACTCCGATCTCGACGTCGGTGCGGCCGGCTCGGCGCCGGCGGCGGATGGCCGCTATGCCGGGAATGCGGAGGCCCGCGCGCGCTGGAATCACTACCGGCGCGGCCTGCGGGTGATCGACGATGAAATCGCGCGCGTGCTCGCGGCGCTCGGGCAGCAGGGCGAGGACGCACGGACACTGGTGCTGGTGATGGGCGACCACGGCTTCGAGTTCGACGACCTGGGCCTCGGCTATTACGGACATGCGTCGAACTACGGGCAATACCAGTTGCGCACGCCGCTGCTGATGCGCTGGCCCCGCATTGCGCCACGGGTGTTCACGCACCGCACCTCGCACTTCGACCTGCCGACGACCTTGCTGCAGGACCTGTTCGGCTGCACCAACAGGCCTGCCGACTACGGCGTGGGCCGCAACCTGTTCGCCGGTCAGTCCTGGGACTGGATCATCGCCGGCAGCTACCACTCCTGGGCGATCGTCGAACCGCAGCGCGTCACGGTGACGACACCCGGCGGACTGGCCGAAGTGCTCGGCCCGGATTACCGGGACCTCGCCGATGCATCTCTTGACCCGGCGCTGATCGAAAGCACGCTCGCCGAGATGCGGCGTTTCTACCGATGAGGGCGCTCGTGTTGCTGCTGGCCCTGGTGTCCGCGAGCACGGCCGCGGAAACGATCGTCCTCGAGGGCGGGCGGCAGCGCATCGAGATCGGCCTGCAGGGCGGGTTGCCGCAGGAATGGTTGAGTTGCGCCGCCGGATGTCCCGCGGCGCTTCCGGTGGGCCACTCGCCGGCGCATCAGCACCTGCTGCGCGCCGGGCCCGGCGGTGGAACGCTGCGGCTGGTCGTGCCCGGCGATGCCGCGGCGACCGCGGCGATCAACGCGCTCGAATACGATGCCGTGGTTCGCGAGGAAGCCGGGCGCGTGACGGTGGTGCTGACGGCGAAGGCGACGAACGGCGCCGTGCCGCTCGTGCAGCGCTACCAGCTGGACCGGGAGGCGCGAACGCTCGCGATGACGCTGCAGCTGCCGCCGCGCGCGGGCCTGCGGCTCACTGCTGGCCGCGACCTCGTGCCGGAAGAGCTGCCCGGATTCGGCGGCCTCTACAGCAACGCGCGCGCCGTGGTCGTCGCTGACGATGGCCAGGAGACCGTTGCGGACGCGGGCGAGGAGGCGACCTCGGCGCGCGAGCTTCCGGCCGGCGACTGGGCTGGCGTGCGCGGCCGGTTCTGGTCGCTGCTGCTGCGCGCGGACCGAGCGCTGCTGTTCGATGCCGCGGAGCAGTCGCCCGAGGCGCCGGAACTCACGCTGCGCCCGGCGGATGGATCCGGCGGGACATTCGCGCTCACCCTCTATGGCGGCCCCGTTGCAGCGGGCGAGCTCACGCAGGCGGCGCCCGAGCTCGAGGGGATGCTCTACGCCATGCTGTGGACGCCGCTGCGCTGGCTGTCCTTCGGCCTGCAATGGATCCTCGATCGCTGGCAGGACCTGGTCGGCCACGCGGGGCTCGCGATCCTGCTGCTGTCTCTGACCGTCAAGCTGCTGATGGCGCCGCTGATCATGATCGCCGAGCGCTGGCAGGCGGACGTGAACCGCATCAGGAGCCTGCTCGAGCCGGAGCTTGCCGCCATCCGGCGGGAATTCCGGGGCGAGGAGGCGCACAACCGGACGCTCGCGGTCTATCGCCGGCACGGCGTCAGCCATTTCTATACGTTCAGGAGCCTCGCCGGTTTCATGATCCAGATTCCGGTCTTCATCGCTGCCTTCGACATGCTGGGCGAGAACTTCCGCATCAGTGGCGAGGCTTTCCTGTGGATCGCGGACCTGGCCGCGCCGGACCGCTTCCTGGCATGGCCGATGGTCCTGCCGTTCTTCGGTGGCCACCTCAACCTGCTGCCGCTGGTGATGACGCTCTTCACCGTGCTCGCTGCGCGCTGGCAGGAGGAGGCTTCGCTGGCGCCCGCGCTGCGCCAGGGCCAGCGACTGCGGCTGTACGCGATGGCGGGCCTGTTCCTGCTGCTGCTGTACACTTTTCCGGCCGGCATGGTGCTCTACTGGACGGCGAACAACTTCTGGCACCTGCTGCGCGTGGCGTGGGACCGCCGCTCGTTTTTGCGGGTGACCCGGTGACAGCCATTTACTACACCGCGGCCGGGATCATCCTGTACCTGGCGGCGGACTGGATCCTGCGCTGGCTCGAGGGGCGGGCCGGGCGGGTCTTCGAGTACCGCACGCTGGTCTTTTTCCTGCTGCTGGCGGGGATGGCGCTGGGGTCCTTTGCCCTGATCCGCACTTTCGTGGCCCCGGATTGATCCAGGTCAAGGCGCGCCAAACCCCGGATCGAGCGTAATATCGGCTGTCGCTGCCGCGGCAGGAGGGGGGATTGTATGAGCGACGACCAGCAGGACCCGGAAAAAGAACGCATTCCTTTCATGCAGCGGGTGCTCGACAACCCGTTCCTGCAGCTGTTCCTCGGCGTGGTCATTCCGACCGTGCTTTACATCCTGTGGGGCGTCATGGAACTGACGCAGATACCCGTCGCGCCCTGACGCCAGCTGGAGACCAACATGGCCATCAGCCCTCCGACCGAACGGCTCTGGTGGAAGACGCCGATCCATCGTCCGGAACTTATCTGGATCATCGTGGCGTTCCTCTGGGGCCTCGTCATGTTCTTCATGATGATCTACTGGCACGCTTTCGGTCAGCAGAACCTGTCGACCGAGACCTACCGCACCACGCCGAATGCGTTTTACGCGAAGACCGAGGCGATGGTGCAGCAGTACCGGGTGCGCGACCTCAACGGCCTCCCGGTCGTGCGCCCGCCCGCCGGCGGTGACGTGTACATGATCGGCCGCATGTGGCTCTGGTACCCGGCGCTCGAACTGCAGAAGGACCAGACCTATCGCCTGCACCTGTCCGCGCTCGACCTGCAACATGGCTTCTCGCTGCAGCCGATCAACATCAACGTGCAGGTGCATCCGGGCTACGAACACGTGCTGACGGTCACGCCGGACCAGGCCGGCGAGTTCTCCATCGTCTGCAACGAGTACTGCGGGCTCGGGCACCACACGATGCTCGGCAAGATCTTCGTCGTCGACGGCCCCGGGGTGACGCCATGAACGCCTCCCAGTTCCGTACCTGCCCGACCACCGGACTCAAGATCGACCTGCAGGCGCAGTCGCTGATCAAGGCGAATGCCGTCGCCGCCGTCGTGTTCCTCGCGATCGGCGGGCTGTTCGGCCTCTCGGTCGCGCTGACGCGCTGGCCCGCCGTGCACCTGCTGCCGGCGGACTGGTTCTATCTTGCGCTGACCGCGCACGGCCTCGACGTGCTGCTGCTGTGGATCATCTTCTTCGAGATCGCGGTGCTCTATTTTGCCTCGTCCACGCTGCTCAACTCGCGCCTCGCGGCGCCGAGGCTCGGCTGGGTTGCGTTCGGGATGATGCTCGGCGGCGGCCTGCTCACCAACGTCTCGGTGCTGCAGGGCCAGTCCACCGTGATGTTCACGTCCTATCCGCCCCTGATGGCGGCCCAGCACTTCTACCTCGGCCTGATCCTGTTTGCGGTGGGTGCGCTGCTCGCCTGCGGCATCTTCTTCGGCACGCTCGTGATCGCGCGCGAGGAGAAGACCTACAAGGGCTCAATCCCGCTCGTGACCTATGGCGCGCTGACGGCCGCCATCATCGCCGTATTCACGCTCGCCTCCGGCGCGATCATCCTGATCCCGACCTGGCTGTGGAGCCTCGGCATCATTTCCTACATCGACCCGCTGATGTACAAGCTCGTCTGGTGGGCGATGGGGCATGCCTCGCAGCAGATCAACGTCTCGGTGCACGTTTCCATCTGGTACGCGATTGCGGCGATGCTGTTCGGGGCGAAGCCGCTGTCCGAGAAGGTGAGCCGCGGGGCGTTCCTGCTCTACATCCTGTTCCTGCAACTCGCGAGCGCGCACCACCTGTTGGTGGAGCCGGGGCTGAGCTCCGAGTGGAAGGTGTTCAACACCAGCTATGCGATGTACCTCGCGGTGCTCGGCAGCATGATCCACGGCATGACGGTTCCCGGCTCGATCGAGGCAGCGCAGCGCAAGCGCGGCTTCGACAAGGGCTTCTTCGAGTGGCTGCGCAAGGCGCCCTGGGGCAACCCGGCGTTTTCCGGCATGTTCCTGTCGCTGGTGATGTTCGGGTTCCTGGGCGGCATCTCCGGTGTCGTGATGGGCACGGAGCAGATCAACATCATCATCCACAACACGCTGTACGTGCCCGGGCATTTCCACGGCACGGTGGTCGCGGGAACGACGCTGGCGTTCATGGCGATGACCTACCTGCTGATCCCGCTGATCTTCCAGCGCGAGATCCGTTTCCCGCGCCTGGCGAAATGGCAGCCGTACCTGTTCGGGCTTGGCGTCGGCGGCATTTCGCTCTTCATGATGGGCGCCGGCACGCTCGGGGTGTCGCGCCGGCACTGGGACATCACCTTCGCGGATTCCGCGCTCGACTTCAGCTACCCGGAGGCGGCCTTCCTGATGCTGGCGCTGAACGGCCTGTCGGCGATCGCCGCGGCCGCCGGCGGCCTGATGTACATCGTCGTCGTCGTCGGCTCGGTGTTCTTCGGCCGCAAGGTCGAGGGCAAGATTGCGCTCGCGGCACCTTCCGGCCCGCCCGCGGTCGCGACCTACGGCAGTTCGGAGTCGCTGCGCATACCGGGCACGGTCGTGCTGGTCGGCGTGTTCTTCCTGGCGTTCGTGCTGTACTACTTCGTCAACTGGAAGTACCTGTCCGACATCTGGCCGATGCGCTGAGAGCCTGAGATGAAGGCCGTCGCCTGCTTCCTCTCGGTACTGCTGTCCGCCGGGGCCGCGGCGGCCCCGGCGCGGGCGGCAGCGCCGGAACCCGCGGCGCCGGCCTTCGATGCCGGCCGCGCCCTGGACGCGAGCCAGGCCGTGATCGGCAATGCGCTCGGCGATCACCTGCTGACCGCTGCCGACGGCCGCGCGGTTTCCCTCGCCGGGTTCCGCGGCAAGCCGCTCGTAATCAGCCCGATCTACACGTCGTGCTTCCATGTCTGCCCTCAGACGACGACTTACCTCGCGCGCGTTGCGGACATGGCTGCCGCCGTGCTCGGCGAGGACGCTTTCGCGGTGCTGACGGTCGGCTTCGACACCGCGAATGACACGCCGAAGCGGATGCAGGACTTCGCCAGCGCGCGCGGCATCGACTCGCCGCAGTGGACCTTCGCGAGTGGCGACCCGGCGACGGTCGCACGCCTGATGACGGAGATCGGCTTCACCTATGCGGCGTCGGTCGGCGGTTTCGATCACATGGTGCAGGCGACGATCGTGGATGCCGACGGCCGTGTCTACCGCCAGGTCTACGGGCAGGAGTTCGAGGCGCCGATCCTGGTGGACGGACTCAAGCGCCTGGTGCTCGGCCAGCGGGCGGCGGAGAGTTCGCTGCCCTCACTGGTCGAGAGCGTGCGCCTGATCTGCACCGTGTTCGACCCGAAGTCCGGGCGTTACCGCTTCGACTATTCGATCGTGCTCAGCTTCGCGATCGGCGTCATGTGTCTCGGCGCCATCGCGGCGTTCATCTGGCGGTCATGGCGCGAAATGCCCCCGCCGGATCGCCCGGCGTGAGCCTGCGGAGCCTGCTGCGCGCGCCGTTCGACCGGCTCGACGTGCTGTGCGCGCGCGCCTTCCCGCCGGAGTGGAACCCGATGGTGCAGCTCGGCGCCATCGGCTGGTTCATGTTCTGGATCGTCGCGGTCAGCGGCGTGTACCTCTACGCCTTCTTCGACACCGGCATCAGCGGCACCTGGCAGTCGGTCGAGGCAATCACGCGCGACCAGTGGTGGGCCGGCGGCGTGATGCGCAGCCTCCATCGCTATGCGTCCGACGCGCTGGTGGTGATGGCGCTGCTGCACCTCCTGCGCGAATGGACGATGGACCGAATGCGCGGCAACCATTGGTTCGCGTGGGCGACCGGCGTGCCGCTGCTGCTCTTCATCTACGTCTGCGGCGTCACCGGCTACTGGCTGGTCTGGGACATGCGTGCGCAGTACGTCGCCGTGCAGACCACGGCCATGCTCGATCTGGTCCCGATCTTCGGCGAGCCGATCGGGCGGAACTTCGTTGACCAGGCCTCGGTGTCGGACCGCTTCTTCACGCTGATGGCGTTCATCCACATCGCGGCGCCGCTGCTGATGCTGCTGTTCATGTGGATCCACATCGCGCGCCACGCGCGTGCCCGGACCAACCCGGCCCGCGGCCTCGGGGTCGTGATGCTGGTCGTGCTGATCGCGCTGTCGCTCGCGCACCCGGCGCTCTCGGAGCCGCCCGCCGACCTCGACCGCATCCCGCAGGCGGTGGCGATCGACTGGTTCTACCTGCCGGCCTATCCCCTGATCGATCGCTGGGGCGGCCTGGCGGTCTGGGCCGTGTCGCTCGGGTTCCTGGCGCTGCTGTTGCTGATGCCATGGCTGCCGCCGCGCCGCACGCCGCAGCCTGCGCGCGTGGACCTTGCGAACTGCAATGGCTGCGCCCGCTGCTTCGCGGACTGTCCGTTTGGCGCCATCACGATGGCGCCGCGCAGCGACGGGCGATCCTACCAGCAGGAGGCGCTCGTCAACGCGGACCAGTGCATGGCGTGCGGCATCTGCGTCGGCTCGTGCCCGACCGCGACGCCGATGCGCTCGGCCCTGGATTTCGTCGCCGGCATCGAGCTGCCCGATCGCCCGCTCTCGGCGCTGCGCCTGGAAGTGCAGCAGGCGTCGGCGCGGCTCTCGGGCGAGGCGCGGGTGATCGCGATCGCCTGCGGCTCCGGCGCGGACGTCGCGGTCACGCCGGAGGCGGGCGTGGCGACGATCCGGCTGCCCTGCGTCGCGATGCTGCCGCCGTCGTTCATCGACTACGTCGTGAGCCGCGGTTTCGCCGACGGCGTGCTGCTGGCCGGCTGCGGGCCCGGCGATTGCTATCACCGGCTCGGCGACCGCTGGACCGAGGAGCGGATCGCCGGGCAACGCGATCCCTGGTTGCGGGAACGCGTGCCGCGCGAGCGTGTCGCAGTCTCCTGGGTCGCGCGCGCCGACACGCGGCAGCGCGCTGCGGACCTGGCGGCATTCCGCGCCCGCCTCGCGACGCTGCCGGCGATCGAACGTGGTGCCCGGCACGACCTTGCGCCGGCGACGCGCAGCGCGCGGCGCACCTGGCCCAAGCCGCTGCAGTGGACGGCGTGGACCGTGGTCTTCGGGGCGCTCGCATTCGGCACCGGCGCACTGGCGAGCTGGCCTGCCTGGCGGCTGCTGGGACCGGAGCAGGCAGTCATCAGCCTGTCGCTGCGCCACGCGGCGAAGACCCAGGTCGAGTGCAAGCCGCTCACGCCGGAGGAGATGATGAAGCTGAAGCCCAACATGCGCCGACAGGTCGGTTGCCCGCGCGAGCGCTGGCCCGTTTACGTGGAGTTGTTGCGCGATGGCCAACCGCTGTACCGCGGCGAGCACGCGCCGGCGGGGCTGTGGAACGACGGGCCCTCGACGGTACTCGAGCGTATCGTCGTGCCGGCGGGTCCCCAGTCGCTGACCGTGCGCCTGCGCGACAGCGGCCGGAAGGATGGGTTCGATTACGAGCAGGAAATCCGGGCCGACCTGGCTGCCGCGCAGAACTTCGTCATCGAGTTCCGCGCGGACCAGGGATTCGTGTATCACTGACCTGCGGGGAGCACAGAGGCACATGTCGCCGAACCTGATCGAGTGGCGCGAAGAGTTCCGGATCGGCCTGCCGGAGGTCGACGAGGAGCACCGCTCGCTGATCGATTCGATCAACCAGCTGCACCGGGAACTGGTGGTCGGCGCCGCGCTCGTGCGCGTGACCGGGGCGATCGGCGACATCCATGCCGCGATCGCCTCGCACTTCGCGCTCGAAGAGAAGGAAATGACGGCGTTGCGCTACGACGGCTACGGCGCGCACAAGACCGACCATGAGCGCCTGCTCGATGAACTCCTCGACATCCTGGACGAGGTCGTCGCGACCGGGCGCTACGATCCGCAGGCGCTGTCGGCGCGCCTCACGGCCTGGTTCGTGGAGCACTTCCGCACGCACGACGCGCGGCTGCACCGCTGGCTCGTCGAGCGGCCCGGGTAGCCGGGTCAGCCGTTGTCGTAGGGGTTGAATCCGCCGAACTGGTCTTTCTTGCCGACCTTCGGCTTCCCGTCCGCGTCCTGGTCATCAGGCCGGATGACTTTTCGCAGGATCTGCGTGCTGACGAGCGAGAGCTCCTCGGCGGCTTTCAGCGTCTTTTCGCTGAGCGGCGCGCCCTGGATCTCGGCGCCGCGCGCGGGTCCGTCGCGCGGTGTCGTGATCTCGACCGCGGTCCTGAGGTCCTCGTTGCTGACGATCTGGAACACGCCGGTCGCGGTGTCGCGCGCCAGCACGCCGTCCTTGCGGCTGTCGGCAAGGCTCCTGATCTCCGCCTGGGTCTTGCCGTCGGCGGTCTTGAGCAACTTCTGCAGCGCGGTCGTGGAGACGAGTTCGAGTTCGACGGACTCGACCTTGCCGACCCAGACATTGCGCCCGCGATCATCCTCGGCAACCCGGGATGTCCGCTGGATGCGCACCGTCTTCGTGAAATCGTCGGCCATGGCGAGGGTCGATTATACTCCCGGCGGGCATTGGACGGTCCAATCCATGAATGTCTTCATCCTCAATACCGGCCGCTGCGGCTCCAGGACATTCGCCCGGGCCTGTGCCCACATCACGAATTACACGAGCGCCCACGAGTCCCTCAGCGGGCTGCTCGGCGAGGCGCATTTCGACTATCCCGCGAACCACATCGAGTCCGACAACCGGCTGTCGTGGCTCCTCGGCCGCCTCGACCGCCGGTTCGGCGACGATGCCTTTTACGTGCACCTGACGCGCGACGTCGAGCGCGTCGCCGCAAGCTGGGCCAGGCGCTCGTACACGGGCATGATGAACGCCTATCGCTACGCCATCCTGTGGCACTGCCCGAAGGACGCGACGCCCCGGGCCGTGGCGCTCGATTACTGCGATACGGTCGGCGAGAACATCCGGCTGTTCCTCCGCGACAAGACCCACTGGATGGACTTCCGCCTGGAGGACGGCCGCGATCGCTTCCCGGAGTTCTGGCGCCGCATCGGCGCCGAGGGCGATCTCGAGGCCGCGCTCGCGGAGTTCGACGTGCGCCATAACGCCGCCTGGGACCAGCGCAAGGAAACGGCGCCCGGCCTGCTGCCGCGCATCGGCAGCAAGCTCTACCGGATCGGGAGAAAGCTGCCCGTGTTCCTGCGCAACGCCTGACCGGTCCCGCCCCGCCGGGCGGTCACCAGCCGGTCTTCAGGCTTCCCGGAATCGGCGGTCCGCCGTCCGGATTGAAATCCCGGTGATCGAGGCCGAGGTACTGCAGCATCGTCGCCGCGACGTCGCCCTGCGTGACACCGGGCTGGCCGGCGATTTCTCCCAGGGCCGGTGTATCGGGACCGATGATGGCGATCCAGATGTCCTGACTGCCCTCGATGCCGGCGTCGTGCTCAGCCCAGTCCGCCGCCGTGCGGCCGCGGCCGTGGTCGGTGGTGACGATGAGCGTCGTGTTGCCGCGGTAACGGTCCATCGATTGCAGCGTGGCCCACAGCTCTCCGAGGTGGCGATCCGTCAGCTGCAGGTAATCGAGCAGCCGGTCATAGCGACGCGCGTGCGCCCAGTCGTCCGACTGGCCGAATCCGAGCCACAGCACCCGTGGCTGGTGCCGCTTGAGGTAGCCGAGGGCGAGGCGGAAGGTCAGCGTGTCATTGCTGCTTTCCTCCCACAACTGCAGCACTTCGGGGCGCAGCGCAACCAGCTCGTCCATTTCGGGCGTGCTGAGCTCCGCCGGCACCGGGTCATAGGCGCCGCTCATGAAGAACGATCCGTCCTGCTGCGAGGCCGCGTACTTGAAGCCGTCCCAGGACCCGACCTGCGCGACTTCCGTCGCCTTCAGGCCGAGCTTGCGCTGCGCGTAGTCGAGCGCGGTCTCGTGCGGGTAGCGCACGAAATCGTTGCTCTGCACCTCTGCCTGCGGCTCGCCGGTCAGGA
This sequence comes from Steroidobacteraceae bacterium, assembly GCA_050179155.1. Classification (GTDB taxonomy): domain Bacteria; phylum Pseudomonadota; class Gammaproteobacteria; order Steroidobacterales; family Steroidobacteraceae; genus SCUD01. The sequence goes on along the minus strand of JBFXFJ010000001.1, from coordinate 401,497 downwards.
TCTCGGAATAGCCGGGATACGAGAACCACTGGGTGTTGCGCACCGTGACCGGGCTGCCGAGCGCGGGATTGCCGAGCACCAGGCCGGCCGGCGCCAGCGTCCTCCAGAAGAACGGCATCAGCGCCTCGCGGCGTTCGACCGGCGTTTCACGCCAGTAGCGCGAGCGCGTAAGGCCGGCATCGTAGATGCCGGATTCCGCTTCGGTGGCGTTCGCGATCACCGGATCCATGCCGGTAAACAGTTCCTGGATGCGCACGCCGTCGAGCGTGACCAGCACGATGTTGCGATCCGGGGGTTCGGCCGCCGCCGCCGTCAGCGCAAGGCCACCCAGCAGGGCGGCGACGACCGGCGCAAACCGCGTCAGTCGCCGCGCCATTTCTTCCTGAACGTGATGCCGTACTCGCGCGGGCGGTTGACGGTGATGGCGCCGAAAGGCACCTCGTACTTGTAGAGCTGGGCGTGTTCGTTGGTCACGTTGTCGACGAACGCGGCGAGCTCCCAGTCGCCGTCCACGCCCTCGATGCCGAGCCTGAGGTCGGTGATCGAGTACGAATCCATGGTCTGGTGCGGCGTGCAGTCGGGCGCATTGCACTCGAGGTCATTCAGGCCTTTGCCGTTGTAACTGTACTGCGCGCGCGCGTAGATGTTGCCGCCCGCTACCGGTGCCGGCCAGGTGTACTGCACATAAGCCGACGCCTTCCATTCCGGGCTGATGGCCAGTCGCGCGCCGTCGAGCGCGAGCACCGCCTCGAAGCCGCCGGAGTCCGGTGGCAGCACGAGGTCTTCCGTCAGCCGGGCGTCGAGGTAGCCGACATTCAGGCCAAGATCGAGGCCGTCAACCGGCACGAACGACAGGTCGAGCTCGGCGCCGTCGATCGTGGCATCGCCGGCATTGACGACCATGGTCGCAAACAACTCGCCCGGATCCGGCAGCTCGGTCTGGAAATTGTCCCAGGCCATGTGGAACACCGCCAGGTTGGCCTGCAGGCGGCCGTCGAGCCAGCGCGACTTGAAGCCGAGTTCGTAGTTCTTGAGCTTGTCCGGGGAGAACTCGCGCGGCAGGACCGCACCCGACCGGACGATATTCTCGCCGCCGTTGCGATAACCCTCGGAGTAGAGGGCGTACATCATGCGCTGGTCGTCGAAGCGATAGCGCACGCTTGCCTTCTTGGCGAAGTCATCGGTGCGCTTCACCGGATTCTCGTCCTGCAGCACGACGTCGGCGGGCTGCGAGAGCCGGAAATGCCGGTCGCGCTCGGCCGAGAACCAGCGCCCGCCGACGATGAAGCTCCACTGGTCGTCGAGCTGGTATGTCAGCTCGCCGAAGGCGGCGTACTGCTCGATCTTGGTGTGGTTGTTGATCCGGTAGAAGGTGTTCTCGGAGGCGCCGGCCTGCGCGTCGTAGTATGGCTGCCAGTAGTCCAGCCACGCATTGGTCGACTCGAAATCGTCCATGCGCGAGCGGAACTCCCAGTCGTCGTCGAAGCTCTCGAAGAACACGCCCGCGAGCCACGACCACTTCGGTCCTTCCCTCGACAGGCGGAACTCCTGGCTGAAGCGCTCGGTCTTCTGGTCCTGCCACCAGCCGAGCCCGACGGGGTCCGGCCCGAATGCGTAATTCGTGGCCGCATAGTTCACGTAGATGTTGCGCAGGTAAGTGAGGTAGACCGTGTTGTCGAGCTGGTAGAACACGTCGCGCGTGAAGTAGGTGGTCGCCGACACCAGGTCCGCAAACCCGAGATCGGCCTCGAGCGTCAGCCCGAATTGCGTCCACTGGTCTTCGCGGCGCTCCTCGAGGAAGCGCACGTTGTTGAGCGTGCCGACGATGCCCGGCTCGTGATCCTGGTTGCCGGAACCCTTGAAGTCCTGGAACACCACGCCGGCCGTGACGGCGAGTTTCTCGTTCGCGAGCCAGCGCATCGTCGCGCGGCCGCCGTAATACTCGCCTTCGCCGCTCGCGTCTTTCTTTGCGACGTCCGCGTTGTCGAAGGTCCCGCCCGGCGAATCGGCGAGCACGTTGTCGATGAAGGCGCCATCCTTCGCGGAGAACCCGACGAACCGGATCGCCAGCTCATTGGGTATCAGCGGCAGGTTGAGGACCGCGCTGACGTCGTGGCTCAGGTTGCTGTCGCTGCCCTGCTTGATGGTCGAGTCGGTGATGATCTGCAGTTCGGACAGGTCCGGCTTGTTGGTGATGATGCGCAGCGTGCCTGACTGCGCGCTGCCGCCGTACAGGGTGCCCTGGGGACCGGACAGCGCTTCGATGCGTTCGATGTCGACGAGACGCGGTTCCGGCGTCTGGGTCGGCTGGGTCAGCGGCTGCTCGTCCAGGTAGATGGCGGCCGAGGTATCCGAGTAGAAGGAGCGATCGGTGTCGGCGACTCCGCGGAAGATCAGCTTGTTGGCGCCCGGCGCCTGGGCCGTGTAGGACATGCTCGGCACGAATCGCGAATAGTCCTCCAGCTCCTGCAGGCCCGCGCGGTCGATGGTGCGCTGCGATATCGCCTGGATCGACTCCGGGATGTCCTGGAGTTTCTCCTCGCGCTTGCGGGCGGTGACCAGGACTTCGTCGAGGGCGGCCTGCGCGCGCACCTCGGTGGCCTGGCCGCTGGCGAGAATCGTCGCGATCGCGACCGTCAGTTGCCTGCCAGCGCCCTGGATCCGGCCGGAATTGTTCGATGACATCGCGCCCCCCTGTCTGTACCGCGTGCCTGCAATCCGGCCGAGGATAACCCATGAATCGTTGCGCGGGAAATCCGGCCGGTTACCCGGCCCTCGGGAGGACCGGCGCGAGCACGTCGAGGAGCGGCGCGAGCTCGGCCTCGTAGTGGCGCCAGACGCCGATGGCGTCGCCATAGATCGGGCGGCGCACCTGCTCGGAACTGGCGGTGCGTACGGCGCGTTCGGTCGCGTAATACCGCAGGCAGGCATCCTCCCAGGGCAAGTCGCAGAACTCGAGCAGGCGCCGCGCCTGGCCCTCGAGGTCGGCGACGACCGACTCGTACTGCACGTCCAGCACCCGGCCCGGCAGCACGGCGTGCCAGTGATCGATCATGCGACGGTACTCGAGGTAGTAGTCGCCGAGTTCCATCAGGTCGTAAGTGAACGGCTGCCCGCGCGCGAACAGCTGCTTGTAGCAGGAGAGGCAGGTGTCGCGCGGGTCGCGCTCTGCGTTGATGAAGCGGGCGTTCGGCAGCGCGAGCGCCAGCAAGCCGACGGTTGCAAAGTTGTTCGGCATCTTGTCGATGAATCGTGGCTTGCCGGAGCGGTAGCGGCGCGTGCCTTCGTCGTAGCGGCGGCCGATCTCGGCGAGCGCCTGGCCGGTGAATGCGGCGACGGCTTCCGGGTAGACCATGCCGCCGATTCGCTGCCGGTCGATGAATCGCACCAGCCGGCCGCCTTCGGGCAACTCCGACGTCGCCTCGACCGCGCTGTGGCTGGCCAGGATCTGCTCGATCAGCGTCGAGCCGGAGCGCGGCAGGCCGATGACGAAGATCGGCGCGACACCGGCATGGCCGGCATCCTGCAGCCGCGCAATCAGTTCCGGCGTGAACGTCGCGCGGATCCGTTCGCCGATCTGGTCGGTATTGACCGGGTCGTAATGCTCCTGCATCCGGCGCAGCTCATTGCCGCGCTTGAAACAGGCGAATGCCCGCGCGTAGTCGCCGCTGTCCTCGCAGGCTTTGCCGAGCGCGAAGCAGAAATGCACGATCGCGTTCTCCGGCAAGGTGCCCGATCCCAGCGCCTGCTCCATGGCGCGGATCTCGCCCGGCTCGAAGCGAAAGGTCTTGAGGTTCGACAGGCTCCAGTACAGTTCGGCGAAGTCCGGCTTCAGGCGGATGCCGTCGCGATAGGCGGCGATCGCCTCGGCCTGGCGTCCGTGGGTCTTCAGGACGTTGCCAAGGCCAAGCGCGATTTCGGGATTGTCGGGGCGGAGCGCGCCCGCCTGCCGGTATGCGGCGATTGCGTCGTCGGCGCGGTCCGTGCGCGCGAGCGCGTTGGCGAGCGCGACATAGCCACCGGCCCGCTGCGGCTCGATCGCGATCGCGCGCTCGGCGCTTGCAATCGCATCGTCGAGGTCATGCAGCTCGGTCTGCGCCTTGCACAATTCGACCCAGGCGCCGTGGAAGCCCGGCGCGAGTTCGACGGCTTTTTTCAGCAGGGACGCGGCGTTGCGAAAGTGGCCGGTGTCGATCGCGAGCAGGCCAAGCAACCGCAGCACCGAGACATCCTGCGGGTTGCGCTTCAGCAGGTCCCGATAGGCCTCCTCGGCCTGCTCGAACTGGCCGTCGCGATGCAGCGCCGCCGCATCGGCAAGTTCCTGCATCTGCGGGTGCTCGTGCATCAGCTCGTCGAACGCGTCTGCCGCCTCCTGTTCCGCGCCGACGGCCAGCAGGGCCTGGCCGAGCACGATCCGCGCTGAAGCGAGCGCGGGATTGAGCGCCAGCGCCTGCCGCAGCGCTGGCACGGCGTCGGCGGGCCGCTTCTGCGCCAGCAGGGCGAGCGCCAGCGCCTCGTGTGCCTTCGCATAGCCCGGGTCCACCTCGATCGCGCGGCGCAGCACCGGCTCCGCCTCGGCGGCGCGCTGCAGCCGGTTGAGCGCGGTGCCGAGCACCGCCAGGAAATTGGGTTCGTCCGGGTATTGCGCGAGCGCGGCGCGCGCCTCGCGCTCGGCGCCGGCGGCGTCGCCCGCGCGCAGCAGGGCCAGCGCCTGCTGGAAGGTGGTTTTCGCAGTGTCGAGCGAACGGTCCATCGGGCCTCGCTTGGCCGCAACCCGCGGTCTGGGTCATGATGGCCGCGTTTTCCGGGGTTGCCAATGCCATGACGCAAAACCTGTATCGCAACATCCTCGAAACCATCGGCCGTACGCCCATCGTCCGGCTCAGTCGCCTCGCGCCCGAGGGCGTGGACGTCTACGTGAAGATCGAGGCCTTCAACCCGATGGGCTCGGTCAAGGACCGGCTCGCGCTCGGCGTGATCGAGGCCGCGGAACGAAGCGGCAAGCTGCGCCCGGGCCAGACGGTGGTCGAGGCGACCTCCGGCAACACCGGCATCGGGCTCGCGATGGTGTGCGCCGCGAAGGGCTATCCGCTCGTGATCACGATGGCGGAGAGCTTCTCGGTCGAGCGGCGCAAGCTCATGCGATTCCTCGGCGCGAAGGTGGTGCTGACCCCGGCGGCGCTGAAGGGCACGGGCATGGTGCAGAAGGCGCGGGAGCTCGCGGAGCAGAACGGCTGGTACTGGACGCAGCAGTTCGAAAACGAGGCCAACCCGGAAATCCACTCGCAGACCACGGCGGTCGAGATCCTCGAGGCGTTCGCGGGCGCGCGGCTCGACTACTGGGTCACGGGAGCGGGAACCGGCGGCACGCTGCTGGGCGTCGCGCGGGTGCTGCGGAAGGAGCGGCCGGACGTGAAGATCATGGTCTGCGAGCCCGACAATGCGCAGATCCTCGCGAGCGACCACGTGCAGAAGCGCAATGCCGACGGCACGCCCGCCGAGAGCCATCCCGCGTTCCGTCCGCACCCGCTGCAGGGCTGGACGCCGGACTTCGTGCCGAAGATCACGGGCGATGCGCAGGCCGCCGGCTACATCGACCGGCTGCTGCCGGTCACCGGCAACGATGCGATGAGGCTGTCGCTGGAACTGGCGCGGCAGGAAGGCATCTTTGCCGGCATTTCGGGCGGCGCGACGCTCGCGGGGGCGCTGCGCATCGCGCAGGACGCGCCAAAGGGAACCGTGATCCTCGCCATGCTGCCCGACACCGGCGAGCGTTACCTTTCGACCCCGCTGTTCGAGAAAATCGGCGCGGACATGGACGAGGAGGAGTGGGTGCTGTCGCGTTCGACACCGGGCGCGCGCTTCGACGGCACGGCGCCGCCTGCGTCCGCCGCCGCGCCGCCCGCGATCGACCCGCAGGCGGAGCAACTCGTGGACCGGCTGCTCGCGGATCGCGCGAAGCCGATCACGTTCTTCGCGCTGCAGTGGTGCGAGTTCTGCTGGTCGGTGCGCCGGCTGCTGACGGCGGCCGGCATCGCGTACGAAACCATCGACCTCGATTCGGTCGCATGCCAGAAAGGCGATCTCGGCAGCAAGATCCGCGTGGTGCTGGCGAAGCGCCTCGGCACGCCGACCATTCCGCAGGTGTTCGTCGGCGGCGAGCGCGTCGGCGGCGCGACAGAGGTGATGGAAGCCTTCAACCAGGGGCGCCTGCAGGCGCTGCTGCGCAAGCACGGTGTCGCCTTCAACGAAAAGTTCGAGGCCGACGCGTATTCGTTCCTGCCGAAGTGGCTGCAGAAGCGGCCGACCTGACGGGCGGCGTCAGTTCGAGATGCTCATCACGATGTCGTAGAGCAGGTCCGGCCGCGCATCGCCACGGAAATCCACGACGTGCAGGTAGAACGTGGCGCCGAGGCCGGCATTGATCTGGATCTGCAGGAAGGAATCAAGCTGCACGCCGAGCACCTCATCGTCCGAGATGCAGGGGTCGATGAACGCGGGCGCGACGCAGGTGTTGAGCACGTTGCCATTGGCATCGACGAACTCGATCACTGAGTCGAGCGGGCTGCCATTGACCTGGGCATTGATGTCGATGGCGACACGCAACGGCCCCTGCGTCGTGATCCGGTAGTAGTCCTCATCCGGCGCGAAGAACGTATTCGGGTTTCCGCTCGGGCTGATCGAGGCCGAGAAAGTTGCATTGCCGAGCGGCAACGGCGTGGCCGTCGCGGTCGTATTGTTCCGTCCCGGCGATGCCGCATTGATCGTGATGCTGAGCGATTGCACCGCCGTATCGGCGCAGGCATCGGTGACGGTGACGTCGAAGCCCCGGGTTTCGACGGTGTCGGGAGTGCCCGTGATCTGGCCGGTTGCCGCAACGATCGGCCCTAGCTGGCTCGGCAGTGCGCCGCTCGTGACGGCAAAGCTGTACGGCGGCACACCGCCGGTGGCCTGCACCACCCCGCTGTAGGGCGTTCCGACTGCGCCCGAGGGAAGCAGTGACGTCGTGATGTCGAGCGCCACGGGATTGACCGTGATTGACAGCACCTGCGAGTCGGTCTGCAGGTTGAAGTCATCCGAATCGCTGACTGCGGCGGTAAAGGTGGAGGTGCTCGCGGCGCAGACCGCGGCAGGTGTGCCGCTGACGGTGCCGGTCGCGAACGCCGGGTCGGAAATCCCCGGCGGCATGGAGCCGGCGGACCGGGACCAGTTGTAGGGTGGAGCGGCGCCCTGCGCCCGGAGCGTCTGGCTGTAGAACTCCCCGCCGAGCGCATCCGGCAATGTGGTCGTCGTGATCTCGAGCGCGACGTTGACGGTATAGAACTGGGTCGCGATCAATTGCGGCACCGAACTGTCCGCGACCCGGATCGTGAAGGACTCGGTGGTCGCAAGCGCGGTCACCAGCCCGCTCACGACGCCTCCGGCGCTGATCGCGAGTCCGGTCGGCAGCTCGCCGATGCTGACGCTGAACGAGTGTGGCGCCGTGCCGCCGGTCGCCGTGATGGTCTGGTTGTAGGCCGTGCCGATGCTCGTGTCAGGGAGCGTGCCGGTCGTGATCACGAGCGGATTGACGACATCGAGCGTGAGTGCCTGCGTGTCGCTCTGCTGCGGCGTGCCCGCATCCGTCACGGTGATCGTGAAATTGGCCGTCGCCACCGGCCCCGCAGGCGTGCCGGTGACCCCGCCCGTCGTGGCATTGAGCGAAAGGCCCGCAGGCAGTGCGCCGGCGCTGATCGTGAAGTTCCGCGCGCCGGTGCCGCCGGTCACGGCGATGGTGTGGTTGTAGTCCACACCGATGACGCCGTCCGCGGGCGCCGTGGCCGAAATATTGAGCGCCGCCGGAGGGCCGCCGCCACCGCCGCCACCGCCACCGCAGCCTGTGAGTATCGCGAGGGTCAGTGCCCCGGCGGTCGCTCGCAGCAGGCCATGCAGCCGGGTTGTCACGGTCCCTCGAACTGGTCGAATCGCGGCGGCGACCCGATCAGGACCAGGTTGTTTCCGGAAACCGTGCTGCCCGCCGTGACATTGATCGGTCCGATCGGGGCCGGCGCCGCGCCCGGCATCGGGATCCAGACCGGCCCGCCGACGCTCGAGCTCTCGGTGAACCCGGGATCGATCGACTCGACCTCGATCATGTAGTTGCCGGGTGGCACCGGTATTTCGTAGAGACCGATGAGATTCGGCGCCGTGCCGCCGAAAGTATCGCCCGGATCGTTGATCGGGTTGCCGTGGAAGAAGCGGAAACGGTAGCCCGATACGTTTGAAGCGGCGGTCGTGCGGTCCTGGTTGAGACCAGTGTCGACCTGCCTTGCGATCACGTTGACGAGCTGGGCATGCGACTCGCCATCCGAGAAAAAGACGGTGCCGCTGATCGTGCCGTGAGTCGCCGCGAAACCGCCGGCCCCGGCTTGCGGATAGAGCATCGAGATCCACGCGATGTCGTCGATCGACAACTGGCCCTGCGACACATGGAGCAGCAGCGGGAACATCGTCGGCAGGCCGGCCAGGTCGTCGTTGCTGCAGCCGAATTGGCAATTGACGTTGATCTGCGAATGGTCGAGTCCGGAAAAGTGGCCGAATTCGTGCACGAAGACCGCGTCGAACGCGTCCGCCGGGATGTCCTGGACAGGAGTCGGCTGCCCGTCGACGAACAACCCGTTCATGACCGCATTGCCGGCGACATAGTTGGCCGCGTCGAGCGCGCAGGGCCCGGCAAAGCCGAGTATCGAAGTGACGTCGTAGCCGAGATCCGTGAAGATCGTGCCGTCTGCATCGTAAATGATGGCGCTCTGCGTGGCGCTGACGCAGCCGCCTTCCACGGCGTCGTACTCGGCGCCGGTGCTGACGTCGCCGTCGGTGAAAGCGCCGACGTCGTTGATGAACCCGGCCCGCGAATAGCTGATGCTGGAACTCGCGACGTTCTGCCAGACGCTGAACATCGCCTGCACACGCGTTCGCGCCGCCGCCTCACCTACCGTCGCGCTGAGTGGACCGTTGTCTGTGCGGTAGGAAATCGGACTGGTCGTAATCCACGTGTACGGCGTGCCATTGGCGCGGACCAGCAGCGGGCCACCGGCTTGGACGGGAGTAGCCGGCAGCAGCACCGTGGCAAGCAGTGCGATCGAGGAGGCCAGGGCGCGCCGCATCGCAGCCACGTCATTCGCTCCTTGCCGCAAGCTCGCGGATCAGGGCGGTCAGTTCGCGCAGCTCGACCGGGCCCCGGCGGTGCCTCAAGACCAGGCTCGCGCTCGCGGGCGACAACACGGCGCCTTCTTTCGCGATCTGTGCGCCCACGCCGTCGAAGAGCCGCAGGTTGTCGTGAGAGTTGACCGCAAATTCCCTGCCCGACGCATCGCGCTCGATCCGGAATCGCCCCTGCTCCACGCCGGCCGGGCTCGACAACCCGTAGCGGCTGGGGGCGATCATCATCAGTAGGACGTCCTGGCCTTTCTTGTAGCCAAGGGCGTTCATGCGATCGCGGATGCCCCAGATGTATTGCCGGAACACGAAGTCGTCGCTGGCCTGGCCCTTCAGGGTTTCCCGCACGCGCAGCGTGACGACGACGGTATCGAGGTTTGTGAGCTCGGGATGCTTTTCCAGGCGCACGCTGATCACGCTGCCACGCACGATTGCCGCTGAATTGCCCGTCAGTTGTTCGAGATTCCGGGGAACGATGAGCGCGCTCTGCTGCGCGAACGCGGGCGCAGTCGCCGTCAGTGCGGCCACCAGCAGGACATAAAGCTGCAGTCGAATGCGCATGGCTCCCGCCTCTTCGGCGCAATATGCGCCCGGCCCCGGGACCTGACAAGGCCGCGCGGAAGCACGGCGATTACCCCTGACGTGGCCCCTTCATTTCTGGCAGATAAGGGCGGGGCGCGTCCGGCATGCGCAGAAAAAGAAAGGCCGGTTGCGGGGCCATTCGTTTCGAACTTCGCCCTTGCGGAACCAGGTCAGGGCGTCAGCGCGAACCCTGCCAGCAGCAGGTCGCGAGCCAGGCGGCTCGCGGGCCTGCGGATCATCGGGATGCCCCGTTGTCGAGCGAAGGGCCCTAACATGGCAACGATCCGTCCAGCCAGGTCGGCGCCAGCGTGCAGGCGCTCGAAAATGCGGGAGCAGCAGTGCCGGAACGCGCGTCGACGACATCCATTGGCATGATCCCCGGCCGCGCCGCCTGGCTGGCGGCGATCCTGGCATTCTTGATGCTCCTGGCCGTGATGCGCGCCGATGCTGCGGCCACGGAATCCGGCTTCGGACCTGCGCTGCGCGAGATGCTCGCCGAAGGGCAGCATCCCTTTCTCGCAGCGGGCGGGATCGCGCGGGAGCACGATGCCCTGCTGCAGGTGTACTCGTCACGTGACTACGCGCCGCTGTGGATCGACGGCACGCGGGCAACCCCCCAGGCCATCGGCCTGTTGCACGCGCTCGAGGCGGCCCACGCGCGCGGCTTGCGCAGCGGCGACTACGAAGCAGCCGCGATTGCCGCACGTCTCGGCGAATTGCGGTCATCCCCGGCGCAGGCGGCGCAATTTGATCTTGCCCTGTCCGTCGTCGGCGTCCGCTTCCTGAGCGACCTGCATTTTGGCCGGGCGACGCCACAAGCCGCGGGATTTCACCTGGAGGTGCCACCGACGCGGCTCGATCTGGCGGAAGTCCTGGGGAAACTGGCTGTATCCGAATCCGTCAATACGACGCTTGACGGCGTCGAGCCGCCATTCGCCCATTACCGCCTGCTGCGCGACGCGCTGGCCCGTTACCGTGAACTCGCCCTCGACACGGACCTGCACCGGCTCCCGCCATTCGAGGGCCGCTCCCTGAATCCCGGTGAATCCTATGCGGGCGCCACGAAATTGCGGCGACTGCTGGCCGCGCTCGGAGACCTGCCGGCGGATCAGGCGACGACGCCTGACCCGGTCATCGCGCCGGAACTGGTCGTCGCCATCGAGCAGTTTCAGCGGCGCCACGGCCTGGAGGTGGACGGCATCATCGGCCAGCGGACTTTCGCCGAGCTCACCCGGCCGGTCGCGGCGCGCGTGCGGCAGATCGAACTGACGCTCGAACGCTGGCGCTGGCTCCCGCATTTCGAGGAACCGCCGATCATCGTCAACATTCCGCAATTCCGCCTGTTCGCCTTTCACACGCGCGTGGATCGCGAAACCGAGATCGTGGGGATGGACGTGATCGTCGGCCAGTCGTTCCCGCGGAGCCGCACGCCCGTCTTCACCGGGGAAATCCGGCAGGTCGTCTTCCGTCCCTACTGGGACGTGCCGTATTCGATCACGGTCCGCGAGTTGCTGCCGGCAATCAGGCGCAATCCGGGCTACTTCGCGCGCAACAACCTGGAGATCGTGCGCGGCCCCGGCGACGATGCCGTGCCGGTGCCCGTCACGCCGGAGAATCTCGCTGCGCTCGCCTCGGGCTCGCTTCGCCTGCGCCAACGCCCGGGTCCGGACAACTCGCTGGGCCTGGTCAAGTTCGTGCTGCCGAACGCCTTCAACGTCTATCTGCACGCGACTCCGGCGCACGAGCTGTTCGGCGAATCGCGCCGCGCCTTCAGCCATGGCTGCATCCGCGTCCGCGACCCGGTCGGGCTCGCCGAGCACGTTTTCCACGACCAGCCGGAGCCGTGGTCGCGCGAGCGGATCGAACGGGCGATGCAGGAGGGCCCGGATTCGCAGCGCGTGAGACTGGCGCGGCCGGTGCGCGTGTTCGTGGTCTATGGCACGGCCGTGGCGACTGAAGCAGGCAAAGTGCTGTTCTTCGATGACGTCTACGGCCACGATCGCAGGCTGGAGGCGCTGCTCGGGCTCGAGCCGGTGCAGTCGATTGGCTGAAGGGAAAGCGACAGACGACGGACCGCCGTGAAGCGGCTACCAGAACCTCACTCGGCCGGTGTCGACATGGACGAAGTCCGATGCGGCGTAATAGCCGACCCCACCACGTTTCAGCGATAACGCGAGATCACGCAGCTTCTTCGTCGGAAAGCCCGTCAGCCGGATGTCGATCGCCTTGCCGTCCATGTGCAGGCTGCGCGTGGCGACGCCGCTCGAGCGCGAGTGCAGCATGCCGTTGGTCTGCGGCGAGCGGTAACCCGAGATGACCTGGAAAGCGCCGTCCCGGTCGGCGAGCACCTGCAGGTCGTGCAGCAGGTCGAGGAGACCGGGATCGATCGCGTGGACGTCGCCGGTGCGGTGGTCGCGCAGCACCCTGGCGATCTGCTCCAGTCCCGCCGGATCGTAGGTTCCGGCCCGGAAATAGGAGACGGCGAGGCTCTCGCCCGTGTGCGTGTTCATGAAGCTCAAGCCGCGGGTTTCGGCCACGGCCAGCGCGGGCGCAGCGGCGAACGCCGCGGCGACCCCGAATCCGCTTTGCAGCAGATGACGGCGGGAAAGGGACGTTTTCATCAGTCGCAAACCACTCCTGCGATCACCCAATGTGTCTCTCGGATCCTGCTAGTTTAACGCGCAATGTCCGGCGACCGGCTGCGGACCAGTTCCCGGTTTCGCATATTCGCTATTTGCTTTCTTTCTTGTGGCAATCCATGCAGCCCAGCGGCGCCTTCTTCGCCGTGGCCTTCACCGCCTTGTGGCAGTCGATGCAGGTTCCGGACTGCGCCATCGGGTCGTGGAACGCCGCCTGATGTTTCGTCTTCATCGGCGCCGCCGCGACTTTCGTGTGGCAAGTCGAGCAGGCCTGCTGCGGCGCGCTGGCGGGCTTCTGGGTTCTGGATGGATGGTGGCAGGTCGCGCAATCGTTGTCGGCGCGGGTGACGTGCAGCTTGTGCTCGAAGCGGACGCCGCCCAGCGGAGATCCTGTCAGCACAATCACGTCTTTCGGCGCTTCGGCCCTGGTCTCGGCCAGGCCGCCGAAAACGAGAACGAGCAACAGGGCCGTCCAGGCAGCTGGTTTGTTCATCGTGGCCTCCATCGAAGGTACCGGCATGGACAGTGTAAACCGCTCCGGCTTTCAATGGGGTCCGGTTCCGCTTTCCACAATGGTGAACGGCTCGCCCCACATCGCGTCGAAGCGTTCCTGCAATCCATCGCACTCGGCCGGATCGGCGGTCCGCAACAGCAGTTCATGGTTGCGTTTGCGCGAGCGGGTGTTGTGGTTGTAGCTGCCGAGCCAGGCACAGCGCCCGCGCGGCCCCGTCAGCAGCAGGAACTTGGCGTGCATCGGCAGCCCCGCCGGGTGCCGGTAACGCGCGATCTCGACACCGGCCGCCGCGAGCGTCGCCACCAGTGCGGCGGGGACGCGCCGCTCCGTGTCGTGCACCAGCAGGCGCACGGCGACGCCGCGCCGCGCCGCCCGCTCGATGACCATCGAAAAGGAATCGGGCTTGAGATGCGAAACGGCGCCGGTCAGCTGCGCGCCCCTGCCGAGCGACGCGATTTCGCGTTCGACCACGCGGGTGCGAAGCCGCGGATAGAAATACATCCGCCTTGGCCCCTCGGCGGAGACGCGGTTGTACGACGGCCGAAAACGGTCGAGTGGGGTCGCGTGGCACAGTCGCGCAACGTGCCGTCGCAGTGCGCGTATCAGCCGCGGACTGCGGATGGCGAGCAGCAGGTTATGGCCGCGGTCCTGGTCGCCGATCTCCGCGATCGTCTCCGCGTCCTCGGGCTCGTTGCCCGATGGATTGAACGATCCGACCCACGCAAAGTCGGGTTCGGAAAAGGCATAGATTTTCGCGTGCAGCTTGCCGCGCGCCCAGTACCACTTGTGGTGCAGGAAGAGTCCGCCGCCGAGCCCATGGCGCGAAAGCCGTGCAATGACCTCATCATTGGCGCCGGCACGGCGTGTCTCGGCCTCGAGTGCGAGGCGCACGCGCACGCCGCGGTCGCTCGCGCGGATCAGCGCATCGGCAAGCCGCAGGTCGCGGAAATAGTAGGTGACCCAGTCGATCGACGCCCCGGCCGGGGTCGCGTCGACCTGCGCTTCGAGCAGGTCGCGTAACCGGCGCGGCGCAAGATCGGGGCCGCCGAACTCGATCGAGCCGGTCAAACCTTGCGCCCGAGCCAGTCGATTGCCGAGTGCAGCCGGCCGAGGGCAAGGCGCGAGGACGCGATCGCCTTTAGACCGCATTCCATCGCGGCGGCGACCTGCGCATCAAGTGTCGCGCGTCCGTTCTCGAGCAATCGCGCCGCAATGTCGGGCTTGCCGTAGGCGACGAGCGCGAGGATCGCCTTCAGGAGCGCCGCGCCGCCGCGCGCAACCAGGGTTGACTCGGATTGCAGGAAGATGGCGTCGCCGTACGCGACGCGCCCGGCCCGCTGGCCGCCGCCGAGCCCGACGTTGGCGATGCCGAGCGCGTTCTTCGCGCGGTAGCGTTTCAGGCGGTGCAGTTCGATCAGCTCGAATCCGAGCGCGCGCATCGTGGTCACGATGTCGTCGAACAGCGGCTGGCCCCGATACCGCGCGAGAAACGACACCTCGACTTCCGCCAGCACCACGCTGTTCGCCAGCACGTCGCGCGCGCCGTCAATGACCTGCAGTTCGCTGCCCTGGGTGTCGATCTTCAGCACGTCGGGCGCGAACCGGTCCGCTGCCGCGAGCGCATCGAGCGTGGTGACCGGAACCTTCGTGCGCTCGACGACCTCGGCATGCGCACCTTTCTTGCGGAAGGTCTGCATCAGCGGGAGGTTGGGCTCGAGCACCGACGACATGTTGGCGAGCGCGGTGACGTGCAGCACCACCTCGCCGGCTGCCGCGCCAAGCGCCACGGGGTAGACGCGCGTCTGGCCGCGGCCAAGCTGGCCGGATGCCGCCGGTTCGCGCGGGTCGAAGAGCACGGCCGAGAGCAGCGGGGCAAAGCGCCGCCAGCGCGGCTGCGTGCCGCCGGCGGATCCGACATCGACCAGCGTCAGGTAGAAGTCGGCGGGAAATGCGTCGACGAATCGTGAATGGCTCATGGGCAGGGAGCGCCCCGCCAGGGCACGTCACGCAGCAGCGGCGTGGTCATCGGCATGCGACGAATGATTTCTACTTGTTTTCCTGCTTGTGACAATCCGTGCAGTTCACTGGCGCCTTCTTCCCCTTGGCGTTCTCGGCCTTGTGGCAGTCGATGCAGGTGCCGGCTTGCGCCATCGGGTTGTGGAACGCGCCCTGACGGATTGTCTTCATCGGCGCCGCGGCCTTCGCCATGTGGCAGCTCGAGCAGGCCTGTTGCGGCGCGCTTGCGGGCTTCTCGGGTCGGGACGGGTGGTGGCATGTCGCGCAGTTGTTGCCGGTCCGTGCGACGTGGAGCTTGTGCTCGAACCGGACGCCGCCCAACGGCGACCCCGTCAGCACAATCACATCTTTCGCCACTGCAGCCTTCGATGCGGCGGGTGCCGGCTCTGGCGGCGCGGCCGGGGGCGCCGGGGCTGTCGCCGTGGTCGCCGCCGGCGCCGGCATTTCCGCTGCGCTCGGCCTCGCTTCAGGCGGTCGCGGCGCTTCGGCTTTCGGCGGGGGCGCTGGAGTCGGTAGCGCAGCAGCCGGTGCGGGGGACGGCTCCTGCATTGCGAGCTGCGGGGCAGCCTCGGTCTCGGCCGGCGCCGCAGCCTGCGGAGCCGGTCCGGGTTCCGCGGGTTGCGCCTGGGGTGCGGTGCTCGCCTGGTCCGCGCCCTCCCCGGATTTCTGCTCGGAGCAGCCGCCGGTCACGAATATGACGGCGATTGTAAGGACCGCCCATCCAGCTGGTTTGTTCATCGTGGCCTCCATTGGACGCATGGGAAGTCCAGGCGACCCTTGCTGTCAAGGAGGGCGCGCGGGCGAGCCCGGTCCGGCCGTCGAACGTCAGTCCTCGATCAGGAAGCTTCGCAATTGTTCGCTGCGGCTCGGATGCCTGAGCTTGCGCAGCGCCTTGGCCTCGATCTGCCGGATGCGTTCGCGGGTGACGTCGAACTGCTTGCCGACTTCCTCGAGCGTGTGGTCGGTCGAGAGGTCGATGCCGAAGCGCATGCGCAGCACCTTCGCCTCGCGCGGCGTCAGTTGCGAGAGCACGCCGTGCACGGTCTCGCGCAGCGACTCGACGGTCGCCGAATCAAGCGGGCTCTCGGCGGCTGCGTCCTCGATGAAGTCACCCAGGTGCGAATCCTCGTCGTCGCCGATCGGCGTCTCCATCGAGATCGGTTCCTTGGCGATCTTCAGGACCTTGCGCACCTTGTCCTCGGGCATTTCCATGCGTCCTGCCAGCTCGTCCGGCGTCGGCTCGCGGCCCATCTCCTGCAGCATCTGCCGCGAGATGCGGTTCAGCTTGTTGATGGTCTCGATCATGTGCACCGGGATGCGGATGGTGCGCGCCTGGTCGGCGATCGAGCGCGTGATGGCCTGGCGGATCCACCAGGTGGCGTAGGTCGAGAACTTGTAGCCGCGGCGGTATTCGAACTTGTCGACCGCCTTCATCAGGCCGATGTTGCCTTCCTGGATGAGGTCCAGGAACTGCAGGCCGCGGTTCGTGTACTTCTTTGCGATCGAGATCACCAGGCGCAGGTTGGCCTCGACCATTTCCTTCTTTGCGCGGCGCGCCATCGCCTCGCCGGTGGCGATGTCGCGATTGACGGACTTCAGCTCCTGGATCGAGCGCGTCAGGCGCTTCTCGAGCGCGCGCAGTTCCTGCTGGCGCCGCACGACTTCTTCCTTCAGGCGGCCGAGCGCGGCCGAGTGCTTGCGCTTGGCGCGGATGTGCTTGTCGATCCAGCGTACGTTGGTCTCGTTCTTAGGGAACGTGCTGATGAAGTCCTTGCGCGGCATGCCGGCCTGGCGCACGCACACCATCATGATCTCGCGCTCGAGGCGGCGGACGTCGTCCACGTGGCTGCGCAGGTGCAGGACGAGGGCGTCGAACATCTTCGGCGCGAGCTTCAGTTCCATGAACTGCTCGGCGAGGCGCTTGCGCGCGCGCACGGTCTTCGGCTCGCGGGCGCTGCGCGCCGTCGTGAGGCCCTTGGCAACCGTGTTGTGCAGGCGCGCGATCGCGGCGAAGCGGCGCGCGGTCTCCTCCGGATCCGGGCCGGTGTCGATCGCCTCTTCTTCCTCGTCGGTCTTGTCCTCGCTCTCGTCGTCCTCGGTTTCCGTCTCTTCCTTGCGCACCACCGTTTTGGGGTTGTGCGGCTGCGCGATCTCGTCCGGCGCATTCGGGTCGATGAAGCCGACGATGATGTCGGTGATGCGGCCCTGGCCGGCCTTGACCGGCTCGTAGGCGGCGAGCAGGTAATCGTAGGTCGGCGGGTAATAGGCGAGGGCGGAACGCACCTGGTCGAGGCCTTCCTCGATGCGCTTGGCGATGCGGATCTCGCCTTCGCGGGTCAGCAACTCCACCGTGCCCATCTCGCGCATGTACATGCGCACCGGGTCGGTGGTGCGGCCGAATTCCGAATCCGCGATCGCGAGCGCGGCGGCGGCTTCCTCGACGGCTTCCTCGTCGGGCGCGGAAGCGTCGGTCAGCAGCAGGGCTTCGGCGTCCGGTGCCTTCTCGTACACCGTGATGCCCATGTCGTTGATCGTGTTGACGATGTCTTCGATCTGTTCCGGATCGACGATCTCGGGCGGCAGGTGGTCATTCACCTCGGCATAGGTCAGGTAACCCTGTTCCTTGCCGCGCGCGATCAGCAGCTTCAGCTGCGACTGGCGGTCTTCGGGTATGGCCGGGAGCTTTTTCTCGCTCAAGCGGGGATTCCTCGGGGCAGGGTGCGGCCGCAAAACAGCCGAGCATTATACAGCGGCGACCGGGATTGGTCGAAGTCGGCGCCCCGGTTCAGCGCCCGCCCGGCAGGCCCCGGGCGCCCAGAAGTCCTTGAAATTCCTTCTGTTCCGGCTCAGTCAGCCGCCGATCGCGGGCCAGCTCGATGAGCTCATTGAGTCGTTTTTCGGGCCCGAGTTCCGCGCCGATCCGCTCGAGCACGGTCGCGAGTTCCCGCCCGGCGGCGCGCGCATCCCGCACCAGGGACTCCTCACCGGCCAGTTCCGCGAGCCGCGCCCCTTCCGGCCGGTCACGCCAGCGCTCGACCAGCTGCGCGGTCGAGAGCGCGGGCTCGTTGCGCGCGGTTTCCAGCAGTTCGCGCAGCGTCGAGAATCCCCGCTGGTCGGTCTCGAGCCAGGCCGGCGTCGCATCGACCGCGCGCGCGGCCGCGGGATGATGCAGCAGCAGCAGGATCGCCTGGGTCAGCAGCGGCTGCCGTCCCGCGGAGCGCGGGGCCTTGCCGCGGGCGGGCCGGTGGCCGCGCGCGGCCCACGCGCCGCGCGTGTCCTCGGGCCTCGCCTTCAGGAGATCCTCGAGCCGGCCGGCCGGCATGCGCACTTCCTGCGCGAGGCGCTCGAGCAAGAGCTCGTGATAGACACCCGCCGGCACGCGCGCCAGCAGCGGCCGCGCGAGTTCCGCGAGCTTCGCGCGCCCGTCGACGCTCGCGAGGTCGGCCTGGGCCGCGAGCTGCGTCACCAGGAATTCCGAGATCGGCAGCGCGCCGGCGACCCGCGCCTCGAAGGCCTCCGCGCCTTCCTCCCCGACCAGCGTGTCGGGATCGTGGCCCTCGGGCAGGAACAGGAAGCGCAGCTGCCGCCCGTCGCGCGCGTGCTCGAGCGCGTTCTCGAGCGCGCGCCAGGCCGCGGCCCGCCCCGCGCGGTCGCCGTCGAAGCAGAACACGAGTTCACTGGTCACGCGGAACAGCCGGTTCAGGTGCTCGGGCGTGGTTGCGGTGCCGAGGGTCGCGACCGCGTAGTGAATGCCGGACTGGGCGAGCCGCACGACGTCCACGTAGCCCTCGACGACCATCAGGCGTTCGACCTTGCGCAGCGCCTGCCGCGCCTCGTACAGCCCGTAGAGTTCGCGGCCCTTGTGGAACAGCGGCGTCTCGGGCGAGTTGAGGTACTTCGGCTCGCCCGCATCGATGATGCGCCCGCCGAAGGCGATCACGCGGCCGCGCGCATCGCGGATCGGGAACATGATGCGGTCGCGGAAGCGGTCGTAAAAGCCGCTTTCGCCCTTTCCGCTGCGCTCGATGACCAGCCCCGCCTCGGCGAGCTGGTGCTCGCGTTCCGCGCTGCCGCCGAAGCGCTTCAGCACCGCATCCCACGCGTCCGGCGCGTAGCCGATCGCGAACTTGACGCAGCTCTCGGTCGTGATCCCGCGGTCCGCGAGGTACTTCTTTGCGCGCGGCGTTTCGCGCAGCGAGTCGCGATAGAACTGCGCGGCCTGCGCGAGGACCTCATAGAGTCCTTCGCCCGGGCGCGGGCGGGCGGCGCGGCCGTCGTCCTCGCGCGGCACCTCGAGGCCGAGGCGCGAGGCGAGCTCGTCCACCGCGTCCGGAAACGGCAGCTTGTCGTGCTCCATCAGGAAGCCGAGCGCCGTGCCGTGCGCACCGCAGCCGAAGCAGTGATAGAACTGCTTGTCGGGGCTCACCCAGAACGACGGCGTCTTCTCGGAATGGAACGGGCAGCAGGCCTTCCATTCGCGCCCGGCCTTCTTGAGCTGCACGCGCGAGCCAATCAGCTCGACGATGTCGGTGCGGGCGATCAGCTCATCGATGAAGGACTGCGGAATACGGCCGGCCATGACTCACGATACCTCAAGCCTGTCGCAGCGGCCCGGCGCGCGGGATGCGGCGGGGTTTCTCGCTCGCAAACTCCGCCGGAACTTACGAGTTTGCTCGCGAGAACCCCGCCACCTCGCGCGCCGAATCGCCGCGGTCATTTGCAGCATGGTGCGCCTGCCAGCGCCCGTTCACGCGGCCGGCAGCGGCTGGCCAGCCTTCCAGGCCTGGCGGCGCAGGCGGTCGATCAGGCCGAGCGCGGCGCTGCGCCCATCGCGCGTGTGCACGGCCAGCATCAGGACGTCGCCGGCGCGCGCCCAGGCGAGCGCATGACGGACGGCCGCCTCTTCGCCGTCGACGTCGATGATTGCCGGTTCGGCGACACCGGCCCGGGCCAGCGCGCGCCGCAGGATCGCCGGGATCTCCCCGGCGTCGCGGCCGCGCAGGTAACCGGCCATCTCCTTGAGCACGACCAGATCCGGTCGCGCGGACGCCGCGACCGTCGCGAGGCGCTCGAGGTCGGCATCCTCGCGGTTGCCTGCCTGGCCGAGCAGCATCGCGAGCCGGCCCGGTCCGCGCAGTTGCTGCGCGAAGTCGACCAGTCCGGAGAGCGCCGCGGGGTTGTGCGCGAAATCCACGATCAGGTTCAGGCCGCCGAGCTCGTAACGCATCAGGCGGCCGGCATTGTCCCGCGGGTCGTTGCCGAAGCGCGCGAATACGCCGGCGATGGTCGCGGGCTCGACGCCGAGCGCGGTCGAGGCGATCGCCGCCGCCGTCAGGTTCGAGATGTTGAACACCGAGTGCCCGCCCGCGGCGAGCGGCATGTCGGCCACCGCGCCGAGGTCGAAATCGCGGCCGCCGTAGTTCAGCAGCAGGTGGCCGTGCAGCACGCCGCAGGCGGCGCCGCCGCCGTGGCGCTGCGCGACCAGCAGCCAATGGTCCGCATCGCGTGCGAACCAGCCGAGCGGTTTCTCGGCGGAAGGAGCGACACGCGCCAGCACCGGGTCGTCGGCGTTCACCACGAGCAGGCCGGTGTCGTCGAGCGCGCGCGCGACTGCGAGCTTGGCGCCGGCCAGCGCGTCGAGGTCGTGGATGCCGTATTCACCGAAATGATCCGCCGTGATGCTGGTGATGACCGCGACGTCGGCGCGCCCGACCGCGAGTCCCCGGCGCAGGATGCCGCCGCGCGCGGTCTCGAGGACCGCCGCTTCGACGCGCGTGTCGCGCAGCACCCGGCGCGCGCCGGCCGGGCCCGCATAGTCGCCCGTGCCGATCGCATACTCGCCGACGAATACGCCGTCGGTGCAGCAATACCCGGTCTTGCGGCCGGCGGCCGTCGCGCAGGCCGCGATCAGGCGCACGACCGTGGTCTTGCCGTTGGTGCCGGTGACCAGCGCCACCGGGATGCGGTGCAGTTCGTTCCACGGGATCCCGGCCGGCTCCGGCAGCTGGTGCAGCAGCCAGCCGCGGCCGCCGGAGCCTGCGCCGAGCGTCAGCAGCTCGTCGTCGCAGAGCACGGGCAGTCCACGCGCGGCAGCGGCATCGAGCAGGGCCCGCAGCCGCGGATTGGCTTCGCGCGCCGCGCGCCGGCGCAGGCGCAGCATGGCAATGGGCTGCTCGAGCGACGGTGCTTCGGTTTCCTCGGGTTGCTCCGCAGCGAGCGCGGCGACCAGGCTTGCGCTGCGCGACGGGTCGCGCGCAGCCAGCGCGGCGCACAGCGCCCACTCGTTGGCTTCGGTCGCGGTGAAGAGCTGATCCGGCGGCGCGCTGATCGCGAGCGAGGCGCCGCTCGCGTGCGCGACCGCGGCAACCGGCGCCTCGGGCCAGCGCAGTTCCTTGCGCGCGAGGCGCACGCGCCGTTCCCAGTCGGCGAGGATCGCGGCATCGGACCCGGTTGTCTCGAGCACGGCGCCGGGGCCGTCGAAAAACCGGTTGTGGCCGGTCAGGCGGCGCGAATCGGTGAACGGCGGTGAATCAGGCCCGCTCAGTCGGACGCCTCCGGCGCATAGCGGATGCCGCGCTCGTCGCGGATCAGGCCCTCGAGCGACAGTGGCGCCGCGCTCTCGATCGGCTGCTCGATGACCGGCGCCGCCGCAGCCGGTGCCGGCGCGCGCGCGGCCGCCGCGGGCGCGCCCTCCGGACGGAAGCGGATGATCTGCTTCCACGAGCGCACCAGCGCATCCGCAAAGATCAGCAGCAGGTCGCCGGGCCGGCCCATGCGCAGCGCAGCGTCGATCGCTTCCTGTTCGTCCGGGATCACGGAGATCGCGGACGGCGGCACGCCGGCTTCGGTGAGGGCGGCGGCCTGGATGCGCGGTACTTCGTCGGGCGCGCGCTCGCGCAGGTTGTCGTCGCGGCGGCAGATGTAATGATCGAAGCGGCCGGCGACGGCGCGCGCGATCGCGCGCAGGTCGTCGTCGCGGCGGTCGCCAGGGCCGGCGAGCACGACGATGCGCCGGCCCGTGACGTCGAGCCGGCCGGCGAGATCCGCGAGCATCGATACCGCGTGCGCGTTGTGGCCGTAGTCGAACAGCACCTTGAACGGGTGCTCATCGAAGAAGTTCATGCGCCCTGGCGCCTGGTAGAAAGTGGTGTCGAAAGTGCGCAGGCCCTGGCGGATCGCGTCGAGCTTGACGCCGAGCGAGAACGCCATCGAAGCCGCGAACATTGCGTTCTGCACGTTGTGCGTGGCGCGCCCCTCGACCGTTGCCGGGATCAGGTGCGTCCAGACCAGCGGGATGTGGCCGCCGCGGTCGTACAGCGTGACCATCTGGCCGTTGACGCCCGCCTCGAGCGCGCAGGCGCGCCCGCCGGCGCGGATGTGCTCGCGCACCAGCGTGTGCTGCGGGTTCATCGTCACGTAGCAGATGTGCTCGGCGTCCGTGTGCGCGGACATCCTGAGCACCAGCGGGTCGTCGGCATTCAGCACCGCGCAGCCAGTCGCGACCTCGACCACGACACGCTTCACCTCGGCGAGCTGCTCGAGCGTGTCGATGCCTTTCAGGCCCAGGTGGTCGGCCTGCACGTTGAGAACCGCGCCGACGTCGACCGCCGGCACGCCCATGCCGGCGCGCAGCAGCCCGCCGCGCGCGGTCTCGAGCACGGCCGCGTCGATGTGCGGGTCCGAGAGCACCATGCGGGCGGAGACCGGGCCGGTCATGTCCCCCGAGACCGTCCTCTGGCCGTCGATGTAGACGCCGTCGGTCGTGGTCAGGCCCGGTGTGTAGCCGGCCATCTTCAATATGTGCGCGAGCATGCGTGCGGTCGTGGTCTTGCCGTTGGTGCCGGTGATCGCCGCGATCGGCACACGCGCGGGCGTGCCCTGCGGGAACAGCATGTCGATGACCGGGCCGGCGGCGTCGCGCGGCGTGCCCCCGGACGGCGCCACGTGCATGCGGAATCCCGGCGCCGCGTTGATCTCGCAGATCCCGCCGCCAATTTCCCGGTAGGAGAGGGTGATGTCCTTCGACAGGAAGTCCACGCCGCCGACGTCGAGCCCGATCGCCTTGACCGCGCGCACCGCCATGTCGCGGTTGTCCGGGTGGATCACGTCCGTCACGTCGGTCGCCGTGCCGCCGGTGGAGAGATTGGCGGTCGAGCGGAGATAGACGCGCTGGCCTGCGGCGGGTACGGACGTCGCAGTGAGGGTGGCGCGCGTCAGCATCATTTCCGCCTGCGTGTCGAGTTCGAGGCGCGTCAGGACCTTCTCGTGGCCGACGCCGCGGCGCGGGTCCTGGTTCACGATCTCGATGAGCTCCGCGACCGTGTGGCTGCCGTCGCCGGTCACGTGGCCCGGCGTGCGGCGGGTCGCGGCGATCAGCTCGCCGTTGACGACCAGCAGGCGGTGGTCGTCGCCCTCGAGGTAGGTCTCGACGATGACCGAGCGCGAATGCTCGCGGGCAGCCACGAAGCCGCGCGCGACTTCCTCGTCGCTGGTGAGCCGGATCGAGATGCCGCGGCCGTGATTGCCGTTGTACGGCTTGGTGACGACCGGGTAGCCGAGCCGGTTGGCGGCGCGCACGGCTTCGCGTTCCGACTGCACCAGCTCCTGCCGCGGCACCGGCAGCCCGAGCGCGCCGAGGATCCGGTTGGTCTCTTCCTTGTCGCTTGCGAGCTCGACCGCGATGTGCGGCGTGCGCCCGGTGACGGTCGCCTGGATGCGCTGCTGGTACTTGCCGTGGCCGAGCTGGATCAGCGACTGGCTGTTGAGGCGCAGCCACGGGATGTTCCGCTTCTCGGCCGCATGCACCAGTGAGGCGGTCGAAGGCCCGAGTGCACGCCGCTGCGCGTACTTGATGTACTCGTCGCGTGCGACCGGCCAGCTCCAGCCCTCGGGCACGGTGCCGGCGGGGCGGATCTTTTCGGGCAGCAGCGAGCACAGCAGGCGCAGCGCGAGTTCGCCGGCGGCGACGCCTTCCTCGCGTTCCGCATATTCGTAGACGACCGAGTACTGGCCGGGCTTGCCGAGACTGCGGGTCTTGCCGAAAGTGACGTCCTCGCCGGCGACGTTCTGCAGTTCGAGCGCGACGTGCTCGAGCACGTGGCCGAGCCAGGTGCCGTCGTCCTCGTTCATGCGGCGGATGAAGCCGCCGGGTTCCTGGTAGGAGCAGCCGTGCTCGGCGAGGCCGGGCAGCGCCTCGATCAGCGCGTTGACGAAACCACGGCCGAGCTTTCCGGTCGGCCAGGCTTCGAGTTCGCCGAGGTCGAGCTCGAGGCGGATGACCGGGAACCGCGCAAAGTGCGAGGGCCCGACGTAGACGGAGCGGTCGAGGATGCGCATGCCATCATTCGCGCATCGGCGCGAGGCTGCCCATCGTCGCCTGGCGCGTGTGCAGGTTGAAGGTCGCGCCGGCGGTCAGGATGTGCACGACCAGTCCCAGGATGCAGATCGGCTGGCCCTCGGTCGCGCTGTCCACCGACGAGAAACTGACGCGCGACGCGTCGACCACGGTGATGCCGCCGCTGCCCTCGACCTCGAGCGTCTCGTCCGGGCCGATGAACGCCGCCGTGTCCTCGTCGAGGCCGATGCCGACCGCGAACGGGTTGTAAGCGAGCGCCGTGATCAGCCGCCCGAGCCGGTCACGCTGGCGGAAATGCTGGTCGATGATGAAGCGGTTAGTCAGGCCGAGCCCGGGCGCGAGCCGCACGCTGCCCGAGATCGCCGCCGCGCCGTCGTCGCCGAAGGCGATCATGTGCTCCGACAGGATGCTGGCGCCGGCGCTGGTGCCGCCGACCGTGACGCCGCGGGCGTTTTGCGCGCGGATGAGCTTCGCGACCGGGGTGCCGCCGAGCAGCGTCGTCAGGCGCAGCTGGTTGCCGCCGGTGAAGAAGATGCCGCTCGCCTGGGTGAGGCGCTCGAGGCGTCCCGCTTCCTGGCAGTCACGGCGCGTGTCGAAGTCCATCACGTCGACGCGGCGCGCGCCGAGCTCGCGGAACAGCTTTTCGTAGCGCGGGCCGGTCTCGTGCGCGCGGCTCGCGGTCGGGATCACGACGATGTCGGCGTCGCCGCCGCCGGAAACGCGCACGAAGCGCTCGAGGATGCGCGGGTCGTTTTCCTTGTTCTCGGCGCCACCGATCGGGACGATGTGGCCGCGCGCTTCGCCTTCGGGGACCCGGCTCGGGCACATGGGGGCTTCCTCAGCCGCCCAGCGCGGCCTTGATGCGCGCCGACAAGGCGCCGATGTCGGCGCGGCCCTGGACCTTCGGCTTGAGCCAGCCCATGACCTTGCCCATCTCCTTCATCGAGGTGGCAGAAGTCGCCGCGATCGCTTCCTTGATCAGCGCGTCGAGCTCGCTTGCTGCGAGCTGCGCCGGCAGGTAGCCGGTCAGCAGTTCGATCTCGGCGGATTCTTTCGCGACCAGGTCCGCGCGGTTGCCGGCCTGGAACTGGGTGACCGACTCGCGGCGCTGCTTGATCATCTTGTCGATGACCGAGAGCACCTGGGTGTCGTCGAGCTCGATGCGCTCGTCGACCTCGCGCTGCTTGATGCCGGCCTGGAGCATGCGGATGCAGGACAGGCGATCCTTCTCGCCCGATCGCATCGCCGCCTTCATGTCTTCCGTGATGCGGGCCTTAAGGCTCATCCCGGGATCAACGGGTCGCGCTGCGCCCGCCGTCGCGGGTGGAGCGCTTCAGGTGCCGCTTGATGGCGGCGGCCTTCTTGCGTTTCCGTTCCTGGGTGGGCTTCTCGTAGAATTCCCGGCGGCGCAGTTCGGTCAGGACACCGGCCTTTTCGCAGGCGCGCTTGAAACGACGCAGGGCTGCGTCGAAATACTCGTTCTCGCGGATACGGACGCTCGGCATTCCAACCTCTGGATCGACTGCGCTGCCCCGATGAAGCCCCGGGGAAAGGGCCCGGAATTGTAGTGATCTGCCCCCGGAAAATCAAAAGACTAGCCTTATGATCGTGTTAGGCATCGAGACCTCCTGCGACGAGACCGCGGTTGCCGTCTATGACGGTGGCAGGGGCCTGCTCGCGAACCGGGTCTGGAGCCAGGTCGAGCTGCATCGCCCGCACGGCGGGGTCGTGCCGGAACTGGCCTCGCGCGATCACATCGAGCGCCTTTTGCCGATGATCGAAGACACGCTGGCCGACGCCGGCCTCGGCGCGCAAGCCATTGATGGGATTGCCTATACCGCCGGCCCGGGCCTGATCGGCGCCCTCCTGGTCGGGGCGTCGGTTGCACGGTCCCTCGGTTACGCCTGGGGCGTGCCGGTCGTGGGCGTGCACCACCTGGAGGGGCACCTGCTGGCGCCGGCGCTCGAACCGGGTGCGCCGGACTTCCCGTTCATCGCCCTGCAGGTGTCGGGCGGCCACACGATGCTGGTCGAGGTCCAGGGCGTCGGGCGCTACCGGATCCTGGGCGAGACGCTGGACGACGCCGCGGGCGAGGCCTTCGACAAGACCGCCAAGCTGCTGGGCCTCGGCTACCCGGGCGGACCCGCGCTCGCGGCGCTGGCGGAGTCGGGCCGGGACGGCGTGTTCGATTTCCCGCGGCCGATGCTGGACCGGCCCGGCCTCGATTTCAGCTTCAGCGGCCTCAAGACCGCGGTCGTCGTCGCGGTCCGCGGCCGTGAACTGGATGCACAGGCGCGCGCCGACGTCGCGCGGGCATTCGAGGTGGCGATGGTCGAGACGCTCGTGACGAAGTCGCTGCGCGCACTGCACCTGACCGGCATCGGCACGCTGGTCGTGGCCGGCGGCGTTGGCGCCAACGAGCGGTTGCGCGCGGAGCTGGCGCGGGCGGTCGCGGTCGATGGCAAGCGCGTATATTTTCCGCGGCCCGAGTTCTGCACCGACAATGCGGCGATGATCGCGGTGGCGGGTCATCACCGCCTCGCGGCGGGCGAGCACGAGGACCTGCCGGCCCGCGCGCGCGCGCGTTGGCCGCTCGACGAACTGCGCGCGCCCGGAAGTCAGGACCCAGCGCTTTAGAATGGCCTCGGCCCCGCTGCGTTGCAGTCGGCCGGGTGGCGAGCAAGCGAATGTCCGATCTTCTGAGCGAGCGAGCCAGCCCGGCCGACTGCGACGCAAAGGTAAATGACTTCTCTGGAGAAGCTCGTGGATCGTATCTTCCTTACCGCGCTTTCCGCCGAAGCCATCATCGGCATCTACGACTGGGAGCGCGAAGTCCGCCAGCGCGTCGAGATCGACCTCGAAATGTGGATGGACCTCACCGCGGCGGCGGCCAGCGACTCGATCGACGACACGCTCAATTACAAGGCGGTCGCCAAGCGCGTGCTCGCCTTCGTGCAGGAGAGCCGGTTCCGGCTGGTCGAGGCGCTGGCCGGCGAGATCGCGCGGATCCTGCTGGCGGAGTTTCCGACCGGCCGCGTGCGCGTGACCGTGCACAAGCCGGGCGCCGTGCGCCATTCGCGCGACGTTGGCGTGATCATCGAGCGCAGCCGGGATGCCTGACGCCTGGGTCGCGGCCGGCAGCAACGTCCGGCCGCGGGACAACCTGCGCCGGGCACTGGCGACGCTCGGCGCGGAATTTCCCGGGCTGCGGGCCTCGCGCGCCTTCTCGAACGCGGCCGTCGGATTCCAGGGCGACGATTTCGTCAATCTCGTGATGCGTTTTCCGGCGGACCTGCCGCTGCCCGCGTTGCTCGAAAGGCTGAAGGCGGTTGAACGCGAGTGCGGGCGCGAGCCGGGCGGGCCCAAGTGGGGACCGCGCACGCTCGATCTCGATCTGCTGCTGTACGGCGGGGAGCTCGGCCGGTTTCCCGGCGCGTTGCTGCCGCATCCGGACCTGACGACGCGCGCCTGGGTGCTGGGACCGCTCGCGGAACTCGCGCCCGACCTCGTCCACCCGGTGCTGGGGGAAAAGTTAAGCGAGCTGTGGCAGCGCTTCGACCAGGGCGCGCATCCGCTCGTGCCGGTCGCGCTCGAGGCGCCCGGCCCGTGAATCGGTCAGCGTTCCTCGCCGCCGATCAGGCGGCCGCCGTCGACCGCGAGCACCTGCCCGGTCACGAAGGGCGCGTCGGTCGCGAAGAACAGCGCCGCCCTGGCGACGTCCTGCGCCGAACCCGCGCGCTTCAGCGCGGTGCGCGCGACGATGCGCCGCCGCAGCTCTTCGTCCATCCCGTTCTCGGGCCACATCACGGGTCCGGGCGCGATGGCGTTGACGCGGATCTCCGGGCCAAGTTCGCGCGCGAGCGAGTGTGTCAGCATCACCAGCGCCGCCTTGGCGGCGCAATAGACGCTGTGCTTGCCGAGCGGCCGCAGCCCGTGGATGTCGGCGATGTTGAGGATCAGCCCCTGGCGCCGGCGCAGTTCCGGCGCGGCGGCCTGGGACAGGAACAGCGGCGCGCGCAGGTTGGTGCCGACGAGGTCGTCGAACGCCGTGCGCGTGATCTTCCCGACCGGCGTCGGATAGAAGGTGGAGGCGTTGTTGACCAGCACGTCGAGCGCACCGAAGGTGCCGATGACGGAAGCGGGCAGCGCCTCGAGCGCGGCGAGATCGGCGAGATCGGCGCCGAAGGCCGCGGCGGACGCCGGACGCCCGGCATTCATCGCGCGCACCAGCGCGCCGGCCTCGGCGGCGGAGCGGTGGTAATGCACGGCAACCTTCGCGCCCCGGCCATGGAAGGCCTGGGCGATGGCCGCGCCGATGCGCCGCGCGCTGCCGGTGACCAGCACGACCTTGTCAGTGAGCGGCGATTCGTGGGTTGCGGACATGGCTTCAGGATTGCCGGGGCGGCCGGGTGGCGACGATACCACGGGTTACGGGCACCGCGATGCTGACCCCGGCCGGCAAGGAACCGTTGACGGTCGAGGAGGCGCTGCACGGCGAAAAGGTCGCGGTGCGACTGCGCACCCTCGTCACGGAAGCGGGAGGCTGGATTCCGTTTTCGCAGTTCATGCAGTTCGTGCTGTACGAACCGGACCTCGGGTACTACTCGACGGGCCGCGTCGGCTTCGGGCCGGAGGGGGACTTCGTCACCGCGCCGGAACTGTCGCCGCTGTTCGCGCGCTGCCTGGCGCGGCAGGTCGCAGGGATCCTCGGGCACATCGGTGGCGGCGACATCGTCGAGTACGGCGCGGGCAGCGGGCGCATGGCGCTCGACCTGCTCGGTGCGCTCGAACGCCTGGGCGCGCTGCCCGCGCGCTATCGCATCGTCGAGGTCAGCGCGCCACTCGCGGCCCGGCAGCAGGCGCTGTTCCGCGCATCGCCCGCGCTCGCGGCGCGGGTCGACTGGATGGACGCACCGCCGGCCGAAGCCTGGCGCGGCGTGGCGATCGCGAACGAAGTTGCGGATGCGCTGCCGGTGGATCGCTTCCGCATCGCGGGCGACGGCTGCGAGGCCCTCGGCGTCGTGATCGCCGGACAGGCATTCCGGTTCGAGCCGCGGCCCGCCGACGCCTCGCTCGCCACGGCCGTGGCGGAACTGCGCCGGCGCCTGCCGCACGCGCTGCCCGACGGCTACGTCTCGGAATGGTGCCCGTCGCTTCCTGCCTGGGTCGCCGCGGCGGGCCGCGCGCTCGAGCGCGGCGTATTCCTGGTGGCGGACTACGGCCTGCCGCGCAGTCATTACTATCACCCGTCGCGGGACGGCGGCACGCTCTGTAGCTTCCACCGGCACCGGCGCGCCGGAAATCTGCTGGCGCGCACGGGCCTGCAGGACCTGACCGCGTGGGTGGATTACTCGGCGCTGGCGGACGCCGCCGTGGCCGCGGGATTCACGATCGCGGGATTCACGACCCAGGCGCATGCGCTTGCGGCGCTCGGCGTGGATCGCGAGCTCGCCGAGCTGCAGCAGGGCGCCGACGAACGCAGCCGTTATCAGCTCGTGCAATCCGCGCAGACATTGATGCTGCCGGGCGAGATGGGCGAGCGCTTCAAGCTGATGGCCCTGACGCGCGGCAACTGCGAACCACTGACCGCTTTCAGCCTCCGCGATTTCTCGTCGAGCCTGTAGACTGCCGCCGATGGATTCACTGCAGGCCATCGTGCTGGCAATCGTCCAGGGGCTTTCCGAGTTCCTGCCGATATCGAGCTCCGGTCACCTGATCCTGGTGCCGCACTTCCTGGGCTGGGCCGACCAGGGCCTTGCGTTCGACGTCGCGGTGCACGTCGGCACGCTGCTTGCGGTAATCGCCTACTTCCGCAAGCAGTTGTTCGCCATGGCGTGCGCCTGGTTCGGCTCGTTCGCGGGCGGCGGCATGACGCCGGACGCGCGGCTTGCCTGGTGCGTGATCGTCGGCACGATCCCGGTCGGCATCGTCGGCCTGCTGTTCAGCGACCTGATCGAGAAGATGCTGCGCAATCCGCTGTTCGTCGCGGGAACGCTGTCGGTTTTCGGCCTGCTGATGTGGCTCGCCGACCGGCGGGGAGCACAGCGTCGGGACGAGTATTCGGTCGGCTGGCGTGATGCGATCCTGATCGGCTGCGCGCAGGCGCTGGCGCTGATGCCCGGCACCTCGCGTTCGGGCGTCACGATGACGATGGCGCGCATGCTCGGGCTGACGCGCGAAGGCGCGGCGCGGTTCTCGTTCCTGCTGGCGGTGCCCGGCATCGCCATGGCCGGCGGCTATGAGCTGCTGCAGCTTCTGGGCGAGCCCGACGGTTCCGTGGACTGGTCCATGATGAGCCTCGGCCTCGCGGTATCCGCGATCACCGGGTATCTCTGCATCCACTGGCTGCTCCGGATCATCGGCCGAGTCGGCCTCGCGCCGTTCGCGTTCTACCGCTTCGCGCTCGCCGCGCTGATCGTCTACCTGTTCGCCTGATCAGGCGCTCTTGCGCAGCGCCGCGAGCCGGCGCCGCCGCAGCTGTGCGCCGATCTCCTCGCCCGACAGCCCCTCCCGGTCGGCGGCCGACAGCGTCGTCGCCATGGCTTTTTCCTGTGCGGCGCGCAGGATCTCCGCCTGCGGATACGGCCGCAGCCGGAATCCGCCGCGCCCGCGATGGTCGGCCTCGAAAGCGAGCAGCAGCTCCCGGAATCGTTCCGGGCGGCGGAATGCGTCGCAGGACTCCAGCAGGTCGAGAATCGTGCGCGGCCGCAGTTCTTCCGCGCGATGCGCCAGGCCATGCCAGCGCGCGGCGAGCTCCGCGAGCTCGCGGTAGTCGGTCGGAACGCGCAGCCGTGCCGCCACTTCGCGCACGAGGGCGACGCTGCGTTCCTCGTGGCCGATGTGCCTCGGCCAGCTCGAGCGCGGCGTGCGGCCCTTGCCGAGGTCGTGCATCAGCGCCGCAAAGCGGATGCGCGGTTCCGGGGTGAGGTCGGCCGCCGCCTGCAGCACCAGCTCCATGTGCAGGCCGGTGTCGATCTCGGGATGCCATTGCTCCGGCTGCGGCACGCCATAGAGCGCATCGAGCTCCGGCAGGATGCGCGCGAGCGCGCCGCAGTCGTGCAGCAGGCGCAGCCAGGCTTCCGGCGCCGCCTCGCCGAGCGCGCGCGCGGTTTCCTGCCAGACACGCTCGGGCACGAGCGCGTCCACCTCGCCGGCGGCGACCATCGCGCGCATGCGCGCGAGGGTCTCGGGCGCGAGCGAGAAGCCGAGCGGCCGGAATCGCGCAAGGAACCGCGCCACGCGCAGGATGCGCACCGGGTCCTCATTGAAGGCTTCCGAAACGTGGCGCAGGACACGCGCCTCGAGATCCGCCTTGCCGCCGCAGGGATCGATGAGCGTCCCATCCGCGTCCCGCGCCATCGCGTTGACGGTCAGATCGCGGCGCCGCAGGTCTTCCTCGAGGGTGACGTCGGGCGAGAAGCGCAGTTCGAAGCCGTGGTAGCCGCGGGCGACCTTGCGTTCGGTGCGCGCGAGCGCGTATTCCTCGCCACTGTCGGGATGCAGGAAGACCGGGAAGTCCTTGCCGACCTGGCGGTAACCCGCGTCCAGCATTTCCTGCGGGGTCGCGCCGACCACGACCCAGTCGCGCTCGGCCACCGGCCGGCCGAGCAGCTCATCGCGAACCGCGCCGCCGACCAGATAGACTTTCATCGCATCATGTTACGCGATTCCCTGGCGCACCTGATCCGGTGGCTGGCCGTGCTGGCGACCTGCGGCGGCCTGTCAGGCTGCTATTACCTGCACCTGGCTGCCGGGCAGCTCGAGATGAACCGCCGGCGCGAGCCGATCGAGGACGTGCTCACACGTACGGACACCGATCCGCTGCTGCGCGCCCGGCTCGAATACGCGGCGCGGGCGCGCGATTTCGCGATGACCGAACTCGGCTTGCCGGACAATGGCAGCTATCGCAGCTACGCGGATCTCGGCCGCCGCTATGCGACCTGGAACCTGTTCGCGGCGCCGGAGTTTTCGGTGAAGCCGAAACGCTGGTGCTTCCCGGTCGCGGGCTGCGTGACCTATCGCGGCTATTTCGACGAGGACCGCGCGGCACGCGCCGCAAGGCGCCAGGCGCGGCACGGACTCGACGTCCACGTCGGCCCGTCGATCGCCTACTCGACGCTCGGGCACCTGCAGGACCCGGTGCTGAATACGATGCTCGGCTACGGCGACGCCGAGCTGGCCGCGTTCATCATCCACGAGCTCGCGCACCAGGCCGTCTACGCGCCGAGCGACAGCGATTTCAACGAGGCCTTCGCGACCGTGGTCGAGACCGAGGGACTGCGCCGCTGGCTCGCGCGGGTCGAGCGCACGGCGGAGCTCGAGGCATTCCTGGCCGCGCGCGGCCGCCAGCAGTCGGTGGCGGAGGAGATGGTGCAGACCCGCGAGCGCCTCGCCGCGCTCTACGCGAGCGGCGCCGCAGAAGCGGAGCTGCGCGCCGGCAAGGCAGCCGAACTCGCCCGATTGCACGATGCGCTGAAGGCAGACGGACTCTCGGTCAACGGCGATCTCAACAACGCGCGCCTGGCCGCCGTCGCCACCTACCAGCGATGCGTTCCCGCGCTCACCGCCGAGCTCGCCCGCCTCGACAACGACCTTCCGGCCTACTACTCGGCGATGAAACGGCTCGAAAAGGACGTTCCCGCGCGCCTGAAACTCTGCCCGCGCGCCTGACCCGGATTCAGCCGGATCGTTTCTGCGCCGCGAGCGGGATCCGGCGGGGTTTCTCGCTCGCAAACTCCGCCGGAACTTACGAGTTTGCTCGCGAGAACCCCGCCACCTCGCTCGCGGCGCCGACGCGCCACGCTGCTGCATCCTGGTCACGATGTGGGCGGCAGGGCTTACTGCAAATATCGAGGCAGGATTGCCGTCAGGGGCTGTGGACGGATTCCGAGCCGCGCGAGCCCGTTGACCGAGCAGACGCTGTCAACGAGCAACGACTTGTAATTGTCAGTCGAGAATGGCTTGCCCGGCACGAAATCACAGATCGCAGCCTGAAGTCGCGACACGAAGTCTGGCAGCCCGATGACGGCACGCTTGAGGCGGAGCTGGTCGCGCACGAGGCAAACGATCTCGCGCAGCGTGAACACCTCGGGGCCGCAGAGCTCATAGGACTCGCCTGCGGTCGCGTCGTCCGCGAGCGCGCGGAGCAGGGCCGCCACCACGTCCCCGACCCACACCGGCGCGAAGCGCGCCCCGGGGCGGGCGAGCGGCAAGGCGAGCGGAATCGCGCGCAGCAGGCGCGCGAAGCGATTGATGAAATCGTCGCCGGCGCCGAAGATCACCGAGGGCTGGAAGATCGTGAAACGCAGGTCCGGGCCGCATTCCTCGCGCAGGATGCGCTCGGCCCGGCCCTTGCTCCGCAGGTAATGGCTCGGCCCGTGGTCGGCATCGGCATGGAGCGCGCTGACCTGCAACAGCCGGTGCACCTGTTGCCGGCGGCAGGCTTCGACCAGCTTGCGGGCGAAATCGCTGTGGGCCCGGGCGAAGCCGCTGCCATTGCGCCCGGCCTCGTTGAGGATGCCGACCAGGTTGACCACCGCCTGCTGCCCTTCGCAGAGGGCGGCGAGCTGTGCGGGATCGTGGACGTCGGCCGCGACCAGTCGCAGCGTCGGGATCATCGCCAGGTGGGCGGCGCCCGCGGGATTGCGGGTCGGCACCGTGATGCGCCAGCCGTCCCGGGCGAGCGCCGACGCCAGCTGCGTGCCGACGAAACCCGAACCGCCCAGCAGGCAGATCGATCGCAGGGCCATGACCCGATTATACGGGCCGGAGCCCGCCCGCCGGGTCAGCGCAGTGGCAGCAGCAGCACCTGGTTGCCGCGGCGCAGCTGCAGCAGCATCGAGGTCTGGCCCTTGGCAGCCTCGCGCAGCTGCGCGAGGCTCGCGATGCGGCTGCGATTGACCGCAATGATGCGATCGTCCGGCAGCAGGCCGACCTGGGCAGCCGGGCTGCCCTGCTGGACACCACGCACTCGCACGCCGCCGCCGGCATCTTCCCCGGCCTCGACCAGCTCCGCGCCGGCGAGCGCCGGGTGGATGGCCGAGGCGTCCGCCAGCTGCGCGGGCTCGCGCAGCACCGCGGTGACGGTGCGCGGCTTGCCTTCGCGCAGCAGGCCGATGGCGACCGATTCGCCGACCTTCAGCATGCCGATGGTGTTGCGCAGCTCGGTATTGCTCTTGATGGGCTGTCCGCGCACGGAAGTGATCACGTCGCCGGCCTCGATGCCGGCGCGCGCCGCCGCGGAACCCTCGGCCACCTGCGAAACCAGCGCGCCCTGCGCGTCATCCGCGAGGCCGAGGCTCTTGCGGAATTCCGGGGACAGCGAGAGCGTGGTGACGCCGAGCTGGCCGCGGTTGACCTCGCCCGACTCGATCAGCTGCTCCATGATCGAACGCACCATGTTCGACGGGATCGCGAAGCCGATGCCGATGTTGCCGCCGCTGCCCGACAGGATCACCGAATTGATGCCGACCAGCTCGCCGTCGAGGCCGACCAGCGCGCCGCCGGAATTGCCGGGATTGATCGCGGCGTCCGTCTGGATGAAATCCTCGAGGCTGTCGCGGCTGATGCCGGTGCGGCCGAGGGCGCTGACTATCCCTGAGGTGACCGTGTGCTGCAGGCCGAACGGGTTGCCGATGGCGATGACGAAATCGCCGACCTGAAGCTGCGACGAGTCGGCGAGCGCGATTTCGGCCGGCAATTTGCCGTCCTTGACGCGCAGCACCGCGACGTCCGAGCGCTCGTCCGTGCCCACGACCTCGGCCTTGAGCTCGAGGTCGTCGACCAGGGTGATGGTGATCTCGCTCGCGTTCTTGATGACGTGCGCATTGGTGACGATGTAGCCGTTCTTTGCGTCGACGATCACGCCGGAGCCGGCGCTCCTGAATTCGCGCTCCCGCGGCGCGGCGTCCGGCGGCAGGCCGAAGAAGCGGCGGAAGCCCGGGTCGTCGAAGAACGGGTTGCGCGGCGCCGCCACCGTGCCACGCACACCGATGTTGACCACGGCCGGCGCGACGCGCTTGATGACCGGCGCAAAGCTCGGAAGCTCCGCGCTTTTCTGCGCGCTGGCGGGGCCGGCGGCGGCGAGCAGGGCGGCAGCCGCGACGGCCGCAAGGAATTTGCTCATGCGATACAACCTCGGTGACGCGCGTGGTCTGACAGGGTGCCCGGCCCACAAGTTCCGGTGCTCGCGAACGCCTTGTTTTCCCGCGTGCGAGCGCGCCCGTGCACAAACTGTGCGTATTTTGTGCTTATTTTCTGCATACAACATGTTGTGTTGCGCGGAAATGTGGCCGCAACCGGCCGTGGCCGGAGGACTGCCCGGAAACTCCCTGAAGAGCGCTTTGTAACTTATTGAAATAAAAGGGTGTTTTGTTGGCGATTTTTTGCACAAGGAAATCCTTGACACCACCGGCCTTGCGGAAATAATTTCGCAACCCTGACACAAGATCTTGTGGTCGCCGGCAAAACGCGGTGGACGCCGGCCGAGAAGAGTCAGGGAGCCAAGCGAAATCGAACGCAGGCGGCGCCACGGTGCGCAGGCCCGGGTGAGATTTCTCCGGCGAAAGCGTCGGCCGGTCGGGTCCAGGGGAGCGTCGTAGAGAAAATGAGTACTGCGGTCAAGATCGAGCGGAAAGACGTCGAAGAGATCCCGTTTCAGGAGGCGTCGCTCGACATCTGGGACCGGAAGTACCGGTTGACGGCCAAGGACGGCACGCCCATCGACGCGACGATGGACGACACCTGGCGCCGTGTCGCGACCACGCTGGCCGGCGTCGAGGACGCGGCCGCGCGCGAGCAGTGGTTCGAGCGTTTCCTGTGGGCGCTGCGCAAGGGCGCGATCCCGGCGGGACGCATCATGTCGAACGCCGGCGCGCTGGCGCACAAGCCCGCGACCTCCACGATCAACTGCACGGTCTCGGGAACCATCCGCGACTCGATGGACGACATCCTGAACAAGGTGCACGAGGCCGGGCTCACGCTGAAGGCCGGCTGCGGCATCGGCTACGAATTTTCCACGCTCCGGCCCCGCGGCGCCTATGTCGCCGGCGCCGGTGCGCACACCTCCGGCCCGATGTCGTTCATGGACATCTACGACCGCATGTGTTTCACGGTCTCATCGGCGGGCGGCCGGCGCGGTGCGCAGATGGGCACCTTCGACGTCGGTCATCCGGATGCCGTCGACTTCATCCGCGCCAAGCGCGAAAACGGCCGGCTGCGCCAGTTCAACCTGTCGCTGCTCGTGACCGACGAGTTCATCGACGCAGTGCGCGGCGATACCGAGTGGAAGCTCGCCTTCCCGATGCCGGCGCGGGAGTACGACCCGACCCAGCACGACCTGCACGACGCAAAGTCCTTCGTCTGGCGGGAATGGCCGGATGCCGAGGGTTACGTCGCGAACGAGGACGGCCTGGTCGCCTGCAAGATCTACAAGATCATGCCGGCGCGGCGGCTGTGGGACGTCATCATGGCGTCCACCTACGATTTCGCCGAGCCCGGCTTCGTGCTGGTTGACCGCGTCAACGAGATGAACAACAACTGGTGGTGCGAGAACATCCGTGCCACCAACCCCTGCGGCGAGCAGCCGTTGCCGCCTTATGGTTCCTGCCTGCTCGGTTCCGTGAACCTGACGCGCTTCGTGCGCCGGCCCTTCACCGAGGAGGCGAGCTTCGACTGGGACGAATATCGCGAGGTCGTGCGGGTGTTCACGCGCATGCTCGACAACGTGGTCGAGATCAACGGCCTGCCGCTCGGCCGGCAGCGCGACGAGATCGTGCGCAAGCGCCGCCACGGCATGGGCTTCCTGGGCCTCGGTTCGACCATCACCATGCTCGGCATGAAGTACGGATCCGCGGAATCGGTCGCGTTCACCGACAACGTGTCGCGCGAAATGGCGATTGCGGGCTGGGAAGCGGGCCTCGCGCTCGCGCGCGAAAAAGGCCCGGCGCCGATCATGAACGAGGAGTTCACGGTCACCCGCGCGATGCTCCGCAAGCGCCCGGAGATGGCGCGCGACGGCTGGAAAGTCGGCGACCGCGTGCCGGGGCGCGTGCTGCACGCGCGCTACAGCCGCTACATGCGCCGGCTCGCCGAGGTGGCGCCGGAGCTGGTCAAGGAACTCGAGACGGTGGGCAGCCGTTTCACGCACCACAGCTCGATCGCGCCGACCGGCACGATCTCGCTGTCGCTCGCGAACAACGCGTCGAACGGCATCGAGCCCTCGTTCGCGCACCACTACTTCAGGAACGTGATCCGCGAGGGCAAGAAGTCGAAGGAGCGCGTGGACGTCTATTCCTTCGAGCTGCTGGCTTACCGCGAGCTGGTCAATCCGCGTGCGATGCCGGCGGCGGCGGCCAATGCATCGGAAAAACTGCCGGAGTACTTCGTGACGGCCGACACCATCGGGCCGCGCGAGCACGTGGACATCCAGGCGGCGGCGCAGAAATGGGTCGATTCGTCGATCTCGAAGACCGCCAACGTGCCGACGGACTTCAATTACGAGGAGTTCAAGGACATCTACCTCTACGCCCACGAGAAGGGCCTCAAGGGCTGCACCACCTTCCGGTTCAACCCGGAGGCGCACCAGGGCGTGCTGGTCAAGGAAGACGACCTCAAGAACACGACCTACGTGTTCACGCTCGAGGACGGCAGCGAGATCGAGGCGAAAGGCGACGAGGAAATCGAATACGACGGCGAGATCCACACCGCCGCCAATCTGTTTGACGCGCTCAAGGAAGGCTATTACGGCAGGTTCTGAGCGCCGACCGGGAAACCAGGAAATGAGCAGACACAAGCTGGACAAGAAGATCGTCAAGTACCGCGTGCAGAAGCCGGAGGACCAGGCGCCCGCGCCGGTCGCGCGCGAAGGCAAGGTCCGCAAGGATGGCGGCGGCAAGGTCGTCTGGATGCACGAGAAGCTCGAGCGTCCGGAGGTCCTGATCGGCTCGACCTACAAGATCAAGACGCCGGTGTCCGATCACGCGATGTACCTGACGATCAACGACATCATGCTAAATGAGGGCACCGAGCATGAGCACCGGCGCCCGTTCGAGATCTTCATCAACTCGAAGAACCTCGACCATTTCCAGTGGATCGTCGCGCTCACCCGCATCATTTCGGCGGTGTTCCGGAAAGGCGGCGACGTAGCGTTCCTGACCGAGGAGCTGAAGGCCGTGTTCGACCCGCGCGGCGGCTACTGGCAGCCGGGCGGCAAGTTCATGCCGTCGATCGTCGCGGAGATCGGCTACGTGGTCGAGCGCCACCTGCAGACCATCGGCCTGATGCAGAAGCCGGGCATGGACGACACCCAGCGCCTGCTGATCGAGTCGAAGCGGAAGGAGTGGGAGCAGCGCAGCCGGCAGCAGGACGCCTTCGCGGAGTCGAGCTACCCGGAAGGCGCGCAGTTGTGCGTCAAGTGCAATACCGCCGCGGTCGTCATGATGGACGGCTGCATGACCTGTCTCGCCTGCGCCGATTCGAAGTGCGGATGACGGCGCGGCACGATTTCCATCACGCGCCAGCCGGGTCCCCGCCCGGCGGCTCCTGACAACAGGAGCTGCGCGTGACCTCCCAGGCGGCCTTCGGGCCGCCTTTTTTCCCGGAGGGGTCGCATCCCTTTCAGGTGGATCGACGTGAGCACGGGTAACTGCGACGGTGAAAGGGATGCGACCCCTCTTGTCCCGCTTGTCGTTGTAGTGCTGCTAGCTGGCTGCGTGACGACGCGCGTCTACGACGGTCCGCCGCTGCCGGCCTCCGAGCGCGCGATCGTGCGTGCCGACCCGGCGGTCAGCGCTGGCCTGCCCGTGCAGGTGCGCCTGCGCCAGGTCGACGGCCGCGACATCTCGCTGCAGACGAGTGCGGTCGAGCTGGCGCCCGGCGCCCACGAGCTGCTGGTCGACTGCCGCGTGGCCGAGAGCGGTGCGGTGCGGCGCTTCGACCTGGACGTGGAACTGGCGGCGGGCGCCGAATACCGCCTGGTCGCGACTGCGACGGCCCGAAACTGTGAAGCGGTCCAGCTGATCAGACAGTGAACGGGCATCGGCCGCCGGTGGCGCTATAATCCCGCGCCAGATGATCCGCAAGCTGTTGATTCCGATGTTGCTCACGGCGTTCTGCGCGGCCACTGCGCACGCCGATTCCTTCGCTGCCCCGGCAGGGCAGGGCGGGATGCTGCGCCCTGCCGACCGCATCGTCGTGCACAAGTCCTCGCGCAAGATGGAGCTCTACCGCGAGGGCCAGATGGTCGCGAGCTATCGCGTGTCGCTCGGCCTGGTGCCGGAGGGACACAAACAGCGCGAGGGCGACTTCCGCACGCCCGAGGGCAGCTACCGGCTCACGCGGCGCAATGCGCAGAGCGAATTCTTCCTGGCCGTGCAGGTCTCGTATCCCGAGTCCACGGACGTTGCCCTGGCGCGCAGGAACGGCTGGTCGCCGGGCGGGCTGATCATGGTGCACGGACTGCCGAACGTGCCGAAATATCCACGCGATCGTTACCTCAACACCGACTGGACCGACGGCTGTATCGCGCTGTCCAATGAAGACATGCTCGATTTCTGGCTGCTGACGGGACAAGGCACGCCGATAGAGATCCGTCCGTGAGTGGCCCCACAGGCCTGGACCTCTCGGCAGTCGTGCGTGCACGGGTGTCGCCGAAAGGCGTTCTCGACAACCTCTCGCAGCAGGAAGTGGACAAGCTCCTCGACCGCGGCCAGGGCGGTCTCTACCCGCTGTTCCGCCGCTGCGCGCTCGCCGTGCTGAATTCCGGCACGATGATCGACGACGCGCGCCTCATCTTCGAGGCCTACAAGGAGTTCGAGCTCCGGATCGTGCGCCAGCCCTGGGGCATCAAGCTCGAGATGAGCCACGCGCCGGGCAGCGCCTTCGTCGACGGCGAGATGATCCGCGGTGTCAAGGAGCACCTGTTCGCGGTGCTGCGCGACATCGTCTACACGCACAACGAGATCGTCGCGCGCTTCGACCTCAAGGATCCCGCGAGCGTGACCAACGCGATCTTCTGCATCCTGCGCAACGCCCGCGCGCTCGAATACAAGGGGCGGCCCGACCTGGTCGTGTGCTGGGGCGGGCATTCGATCCCGCGCGAGGAATACGACTACACCAAGCTGGTCGGCTACGAGCTCGGCCTGCGCGGGCTCTCGGTCTGCACCGGCTGCGGGCCGGGCGCGATGAAGGGCCCGATGAAAGGCGCGACGATCGGGCATTCCAAGCAGCGCATCCGCGACGGCCGCTACCTCGGCGTCACGGAGCCCGGCATCATCGCCGCGGAGCCGCCGAACCCGATCGTGAACCAGCTGGTGATCATGCCGGACATCGAGAAGCGCCTCGAGGCCTTCGTGCGGCTCTGCCACGGCATCGTCGTGTTCCCGGGCGGCGCCGGAACAGCCGAGGAAATCCTTTACCTGCTCGGCATCCTGCTCGACCCGTCGAACGCCGACCAGAAGCTGCCGCTGGTATTCACCGGGCCGCGCGAGAGTGCGGCGTACTTCCGGCAACTCGACAAGTTCATCAGCCTGACGCTCGGCCCCGAGGCGCAGCAGCGCTACCGCATCATCGTCGATGATCCCGCCGAGGTCGCGCGCGAGATGCAGCGCGGCTTCGACGGCGTGCGCCGCTCGCGCCGCCGCGCCGGCGACGCCTACAACTTCAACTGGCTGCTGCGGATCCCGCCGCCGTTCCAGC
Source organism: Steroidobacteraceae bacterium (assembly GCA_050179155.1). Classification (GTDB taxonomy): domain Bacteria; phylum Pseudomonadota; class Gammaproteobacteria; order Steroidobacterales; family Steroidobacteraceae; genus SCUD01. The sequence goes on along the minus strand of JBFXFJ010000001.1, from coordinate 360,498 downwards.
AGCCCTTCGAGGTGAGCCACGCATCGATGGCTGGCCTTGCGCTGGCGATGGACCAGCCGGTGCACGAGCGCGCGGCGAACCTGCGCCGCGCGTTCTCCGGCATCGTTGCCGGCAACGTCAAGGAGCAGGGCATCCGGCTGATCGAGGAACACGGCCCGTTCGAGATCCACGCCGACCCGCGGATCGCCCGGCCCCTCGACGAGCTGCTGCGCGGATTCGTCGCAGAAAGACGCATGAAACTGGTCGGCGAATACCGCCCGAGCTACCGCATCGTCTGATTGCGGCGGGACGCGGGTTCCGGGCCCGGGTCCTGTGATGCAGTTCCTGTTTCACCCGCGATTCCACGCGTAACTTGCGTGGCATGAAGCCTGTTCAGGTCCTTTTCCTGTGACCGACATCAAGCTGTCCGGCGGCGATACGCGCGCCGATCGCACCGGTTCGGAGCCCGCGCCACGCCTGCCGCGCCGCGGCGCGGTCGTGAGCCGCCACGGCGCGATCTCGCGCGAGCTGACCAAGTACGCGAACTACAAGAGCTGGGCCGAGAAGGTGCGCGGCGCCTTTGCGCCGGACGCCGAAGAGAAGCCCGGCGTGAACGGTACCGGCGCCAGCCGCCGCTCCACCGATCGCTGATCGCCCCTTGGAAAGACTTGTTCAATTCTTCGATGAGCTCGAGGACCTGGTGAGCGTGCTGCGTCACCGGCTCGGCCTGTGGCCCGCCGCCAGGGACGATCGCCGCCCAACCGGCGCCTGAGCCGCACGGGCCCGCGCCCGCGCACTTGAATCCAGCCATTCGTGCCACCATTGGCGCTTCCCGCACGGGAGGAGCCGATGGGCGGACACGCCAGCGAGACACGCGGATTCCAGGCCGAAGTCAGCCGCCTGCTGCGGCTCGTCATCCATTCGATGTACAGCCACCGCGAGATCTTCCTGCGCGAGCTGATATCGAACGCTTCGGACGCCTGTGACCGCCTGCGCTTCGCCGCGCTCGCCGACCCGGCGCTGGCTGCCGGCGGCCCGGGCCCGGAGATCCGCATCGACTTCGACACCGGGGCGCGGACGCTGTCGGTGACCGACACCGGCATCGGCATGACCCGCGATGAGGCCGCGGAACACCTCGGCACCATCGCCAAGTCCGGCACGGCCGAATTCCTCGCGCAGCTCACCGGCGACGCGAAACGGGACAGCCAGCTGATCGGGCAGTTTGGCGTCGGCTTCTACTCGGCATTCATGGTGGCCGCGCGCGTCGAGGTGCGCTCGCGCCGCGCCGGCAGCCCCGCGGACGCAGCCGTGTGCTGGAGCTCCACCGGCGACGGCGAGTTCACGCTCGAGACCATCGAGCGCCCCGAGCGCGGCACGACCGTCACGCTGCACCTGAAGAAGGATGCCGCGGAGTTTGCCGACCCGTTCCGGCTGCGCGCGCTGATCCGCCGCTACTCCGATCACATCGCGTTCCCGGTGCTGCTGCGCCCGGATGCCGGCAAGGGCGAGTACGACCGCGTCAACCAGGCGCAGGCGCTGTGGACGCGGCCGCGCAGCGAGCTGACGGACGAGGAGTACCACGCGTTCTACCGGCACGTGTCGCACGATGCGGGCGCGCCGCTTGCCTGGAGCCATAACCAGGTCGAGGGCCGGCGCGAGTACACGACGCTCCTGTACCTGCCGGCGACCGCGCCTTTCGACCTCTACAATCGCGCCGCGCCGCGCGGCCTCAAGCTCTACGTGCGCCGCGTCTTCATCCTGGACGACGCTGAGCAGTTCCTGCCGCTGTACCTGCGGTTCGTGAAGGGCGTCGTCGATGCCGCGGACCTGCCGCTCAACGTGTCGCGCGAGCTGCTGCAGCAGGACCCGGAGGTGCAGGCGATCAAGGCGGCGATCACGCGCCGCGTGCTCGACCTGCTCGCGAGGCTCGCGACCGACGAGCCGGAAAAGTACCGGACCTTCTGGAGCGCCTTCGGCAACGTGCTGAAGGAGGGCATCATCGAGGACCCCGGCAATCACGAGCGCCTGGTGCCGCTCCTGCGCTTTGCGTCGACCGCGGGCGAAGGGCAGGTCCATTCGGCGGCCGATTACATCGGGCGCATGCAGCCGGGCCAGAAGGATATCTATTTCCTGACTGCCGACAGCGAGGCGGCGGCGCGCGCGAGCCCGCAGCTCGAGAGCCTGCGCGCGCGCGGCGTCGAGGCGCTGCTGTTGACCGATCACATCGATCCCTGGGTCCTCTCCGCCCTCGACGAGATCGACGGCCATGCGCTCCGGGACGTCGGCAGCGGCGAGCTCTCGTTCGAAGGCCTGCCGGCGCCGGCGCAGGTGGCGGAGGCCCCGGCCGAACTGCCGGAGCTCTGCGCGCGCATCGCGGCGAGCCTGGGCGCGCGCGTGGCCGGCGTGCGCACCAGCCGGCGGCTGCAGCAGTCCGCGGCCTGCCTGGTGCGCGATGCCACGGACCCGGGTCCGCAGCTGCGGCGCATGCTGGAGGCGGCGGGGCAACCGTTGCCCGTGGTCAGGCCGTGGCTCGAGTTGAACGCCGCGCATCCGCTGATCGCGCGGCTCGGCGAGTTGCCGGAGGGCGAAGCATTCGATTCACTGGCAGCGATCGTCGCGGACCAGGCGACCATCGCCGACGGCGGCGCGCTGCCGGACCCGGCCGGATTCCTGCGCCGGCTGAACGAGTGGCTGCTCAAGTGAAAAAAGGGGTGCGTCCCCTCTTGCGTCCCCTCTGGTATCTTCGGGGTATGCGTCCATTCCTGATTGCAGCATGGCTCGGCCTCGCGTCCTGCGCCGCGGCAGAGGAGCCGCCGGCACCCGCCCTGCCGGTGGCGCCCGAGGCCGTGCTGCAGGTGACCGACCTGGTCGCCGGCGTCGGCGACGAGGCCCTGCCCGGCATGATCGTCATCGTGCATTACACGGGCTGGCTGCACGATCCTTCGGCCGGGGACGGGCGCGGCAGGAAGTTCGACAGCTCGCGCGACCGCAAGCAGCCGTTTTCGTTTCCGCTCGGTTCGGGTCACGTGATCCGGGGCTGGGAGCAGGGCGTGCCCGGCATGAAGGTCGGCGGCGTGCGGCGGCTCCTGATCCCGCCGGCGCTCGGCTACGGCGGCCGCAGCGTCGGCAACGGCGTGATCCCGCCGAATTCCACTCTCCTGTTCGAGATCGAACTGCTGGCGGTCGAGTCCGTGACGCTGGCTCCCCAAGCCGAATGAGAGGTCGATGACGATGCGAATGGCTAATGCTTCCGCGGCGCTGGCCGCCCTCGTGTGCGCCGGCAGCGCCTCCGCGGCCACGCTGATCCACGCCGGCCGCCTGATCGACGGCGTTGCGGACGCGCCACGCGAGCGCGTGACCGTGGTGGTGGAGGGCGATCGTATTCGCAGCGTCGAGACAGGTTTTGTTGCGCCCGCCGAAGGCGACGTGGTCATCGATCTGTCGGACTCGACCGCAATGCCGGGGCTCATGGACATGCACGTGCACCTGACTTCCGAGCACACACGGCGTTCGGAGATCGACAGCATCAAGAAGGGCGAGGCGGACCGCGCCTACGATTCCGTGCGCTTCGCCGAGCGCACGCTGCTCGCGGGCTTTACGACGGTGCGCAACCTCGGTGACCAGTTCAACGTGTCGATCGCGTTGCGGCGCGCAATTGCCGAAGGCAACGTGAAAGGTCCGCGCATCTTCACGTCGGGCCGCTCGATCGGCACGCGCGGCGGGCACGCGGACTCGACCAATTCCTGGGGTCCGTTCCTCTACAGTGACGACCCGCGCCTCAATACCGTCTGCAATGGCGCCGACAGCTGCCGCGAGGCGGTGCGCAAGCGCTACCAGGACGGCGCGGATTCGATCAAGATCACCGCGACCGGCGGCGTGATGTCGATCGCGAAGTCGGGCACGGCGCCGCAGTTCACGGACGAGGAGCTCGCGGCGGTCATCTCGACCGCGCACGACTACGGCATGAAGGTCGCCGCGCACGCCCACGGCACGGAGGGCATGAAGCGCGCGGTGCGCGCCGGCATCGATTCGATCGAGCACGGCACGCTGATGGACGACGAGATCATGCGGATGATGAAGGAACAGGGGACCCACCTCGTGCCGACGATCTCCGCCGGCCGCTGGGTCGCCGAGAAGGCGCAGGACCCGGCCTATTTCCACCCGCTGGTGCGCCCCAAGGCGCTCGAACTCGGCCCGGTCATCCAGGAGACGTTTGGCAAGGCCTGGCGCGCTGGCGTCCCGATCATGTTCGGCACCGACTGCGGCGTCTGCGAGCACGGCAGCAATGCCCGCGAATTCGGCTTCATGGTGGAGGCCGGCATGCCGGTGATGGCCGCAATCAAGTCGGCAACGATCGTGCCGGCAAAGTATCTCGGCATTGCCGACAAGCTCGGAAGCGTCGAGGCCGGCAAGATCGCCGATATCGTCGCCGTGCCGGGCGATCCGCGTGCCGATGTCCACGTCATGGAGCGTGTCAATTTCGTAATGAAGGAAGGCGTTGTCCATAAACGCTGATCCGCGTTGACGATGTGCGAGATCACGCGCAGCGCGGGCCAGGGGACCCATCCCTCGCTCGCGCCGCCGGAACTTACGCGCTCGCTCGGGAGGTCCCCTGGCCCGCCTTGCGCGTGAAAACAGATGACGGCAGCAGCACCGAGCGTTGAGAAACTCGTCATCGACGGACTGGACGGTCCGATCGAGGCGCTGCTTGAACGGCCGCCGGGCGCGCACGCCGACGTCATTGCGGTGTGCTGCCATCCCCACCCGCTGTACGGCGGCACGATGCAGAACAAGGTCGTGCACACGCTCGCGCGTTGTGCGCTTGATCAGCGCGTGACGAGCATACGTTTCAATTTCCGGGGCGTTGGCGCCAGCGCCGGCGCGTATGACGACGGCGTCGGCGAAACCGACGATGCCGTGGCCGTCGCTGACTGGTGCAGGAATCGTCTGGGCGCGACGCGCCTGTGGTCACTCGGCTTTTCGTTTGGCAGCTTCGTCGCGTTCCAGCTGGCGTCACGCCGCAATGCGGAATTGCTCGTGACCGTCGCGCCGCCGGTGCAGCGCTTCGATTTCGCGACGCTCGAGGTGCCGCGCTGCCCCTGGCTGGTCGCCCAGGGCGACCACGACGACCTCGTCAATCATGAATCCGTGCTGGAATGGACCCGCAAGCTGCAACCGGCGCCGGAGGTGAGGATCCTGCCGGGCGCGGAGCATTTCTTCCATGGCCGGCTGACCGAGCTGCGGGCCACGACCGGGGCCTGGCTCGCCGCGCGCCTCGCCGAAAAGGCCTGAAAAACCCCTGAAAAACGAACGGGGCGGACCGGGCCGCCCCGTCAGCTTCTCGAACTTGAAAACGCGATGGCTGGCGTCAGCTCACCATCTCGTTGAGGTTCTTGAGGGCGCGGATACGCACCTTCTTCGAGGCCGGCTTGGCCTTGATCATCATCTTCTCGCCCGTGAAGGGGTTCACGCCCTCGCGCGCCTTGGTGGCGGGCTTCTTCACGACGCGCATCTTGCACACGCCGGGCAACGTGAAGACGCCGGCGCCCTTCAGCGCCTTCTTCATCTGTCCGGTAAGGGCGTCGAGCACCGCGCCGACCTGCTTCTTGCTGAGATCGGTCTGGCCCGCGACCGCCGATACGACTTGCGACTTCGTCGGAGCCGCGTTCTTCTTCGCCATTGAGATATCTCCTGTGGTTTTGTCAGAGGTGGGGCGATCCCGCCTCAGTCGATGTCGGCGCGCACGATACCACGGAAAATCCCGCTGCATAAGAGGGGCGACGACGATTTCGCGCGGTTTTTTACGGTATGGCGCGCAGCCCCGCCGATCACTCGAAATGAAATTCCCGAGTCGTCCTGGCCGTCATCTCGGGCCCCGCGGGTGTCGCGCGAGCCCGGATCTCGATCGTGACCGGCACGCGATGGCGCAACTCGACCGTCGCCAGGTAACTCGGGCCTCCCGATTCGTCGTGACGGGTGAGCGCCAGCGGCTGGCGCTGGCCCGTCAGCAGCACCGACGTCGCCGCAAGCTCCGCGGCGGCGAGTCGCGCGCCGGCGTCGGCATTCCGCGACGCCAGCGTGATCGTCAGCAGAGCTAGATTACGTCTCGGCACAATGCCGTAACTGCCTGCAATCTCTGAAGGCAGGTCGCGCGTCATCACGAGCGCATAGCGCAGGCGGTGTTCGCCCGCGTCGACGAAGCCCGGATCGGCGTACGGGAGGGCGGCAGGAATCGGGGCAGGGCGGTCGCCGCAGGACGCGAGCAGGAGCAACGCCAGGGCGAGGACGGGGCGCGCGGAACCCACGAAAATCAGGCTTCCGGCCCGGTGAGCGCGGCCAGGGCGGGCGGCAGCGTCTGGACACCGTCTACCGCGAGCAGCTTGTCGCGCGACTTGTTGCCCTGCAACAGGCGGACGGCGCCGACCGGCACGTCGAAGAGGTCGGCGAGGTATCGGCGCAGGCGCTCATTCGCAGCATCTTCGACGGGCGCCGCGGCAATGCGGATTCTGAGGCGGCCTGCGTGGACGCCGTTGATGCGGTCCGCACCCGCGCGCGGCTGGATCCGGACCGCGAGCCGCAGTCCCGCGCCGTCCCGCCGGCACCAGCTCGGCTGCATCGTCAGGGGATCAGGTACAGCAGCGCGCGCAGCAGCACGATCGCGACGAGCGGCGAGAAATCGAGTCCGCCCGCGACCGGCAGGATGCGCCGCAGCGGAGCGAGCAGCGGCTCGCAGAGGGATGACAGGATGCCGACCGCCGGGCTGTAAGTCCTTGGCGCGATGAATGAAAGCAGCGCGTAAATGGCGATGACGACGATGTAGAACCAGATCGTCGTGACGATTAGCGTCAGCAGGGCGGCCACTGCGAGGGCGCCGAACGTGTGCGCCGGACCGCTCCAGAACAGGCGGTCGACGAGGAGCGTCGCGGCAAGCTGGACGGCGAGGAGGGCCAGCAGCGAGGCCGTGTCGAACCGGCCGATGGCCGGGACGATGCGCCGCAGCGGCATCACAAGCCAGTTGGTGAGCGCCAGGATCGCCTGGGCCAGGGGATTGCGGAATTCGGCGCGCGCGAGCTGCAGCAGCAGGCGCAGCAGGAAGACGTAGACCGCGAAGGTCAGCACCGAATCAACGACGAAATGCAGGGCGTCCACGCCGCAATTCTAGTGCGCCGGCCGGTTGGGGGCGCAATAATACGCAGGCCGGTATCGCACGGGGGAACGCCAGATGATGAAGCTCACAGTCAATGGCCGCGAACTGGAAACCGATGCCACGCCCGACACGCCGCTCTTGTGGGTGCTGCGCGACCACCTCGGGTTGACCGGCACCAAGTTCGGCTGCGGCATGGCGCTGTGCGGCGCCTGCACGGTGCATCTCGAGGGCGCGCCCATCCGTTCCTGCGTGACGCCGCTCGCCGCGGCCGAGGGCAAGCGCATCACGACGATCGAAGGCCTCTCGAGCGACCGCAGCCATGCGGTGCAGCGCGCCTGGCTCGAGCTCGACGTGCCGCAGTGCGGTTACTGCCAGTCGGGGCAGATCATGTCGGCCGTGGCGCTGCTCGCCTCCAATCCGGCGCCGACCGATGCCGACATCGATGCCGCCATGTCCGGCAACATCTGCCGCTGCGGCACTTACCCGCGCATCCGCAAGGCGATCCACCGCGCTGCCGAACTCGCGCGCGAAGGTGGTGGGTCATGACCCTCATGGCGACCGATCCGGGCCGCAGGGATTTCCTGAAGGTGTCCGCGCTGGCCGGCGGCGGCCTGGTGCTGGCGATTTCGCTGCCGGGCTGCGGCAGGAAGAAGCCGGCGGGCGCGGCGGCGGGCGGCATGCCCAATGCCTGGCTCAAGATCGGCGGCGACAACCGCATCACCGTGCTGGTGGATCGCTCCGAGATGGGGCAGGGCGTCTACACGGCGCTGCCGATGCTGCTCGCCGAGGAACTCGAGGTGCCGCTCGCGGCCATCGCGGTCGAGGCCGCGCCGTCCGGCGCCGAATACGTCAACGCGATGCTCGGCGTGCAGATCACCGGCGGCAGCACCAGCGTGCGCGATGCCTGGCAGCGCCTGCGCCAGGCAGGCGCGACCGCGCGCGTGATGCTGATCCAGGCCGCCGCGCAGCACTGGGAGGTCGACGTTTCCGAGTGCCGCGTCGAAGGCGGCCAGGTGCTCAATGCCGATGGCGATGCGCTGACCTACGGCGAAGTGGCGGAGGCTGCGTCGAAGCTGCCGGTGCCGAAGGACGTGGCGCTCAAGGCGCCCGAGCAGTTCACCCTGATCGGCACGCGCGCGAAGCGCACGGACACCCCGGGAAAGGTGGACGGCTCGGCGCAGTTCGGCCTCGACGTGCGTTTGCCCGGCATGCTCTATGCATCGCTCGTGCAGTGCCCCGAACTCGGCGGCACGGTCAGGAGCGTCGATGCCACTGCTGCCGAGGCCATGCCCGGCGTGCGCCGGGTCCTGACCACCGGCAACGGCGTGGCCGTCGTCGCCGACCATTACTGGCAGGCGCGCCAGGCGCGCGAGGCGCTCAGGATCGAGTGGGGCGCGGGCCCCAACGCGCGCCTCGACAGCCGGCAGATCGCAGCGACTCTCGCGAAGGCGGCTCAGCCGGGCGGCGGCATTGCGGTGCGCAGCGACGGCGACGCGGCGTCGGCGATCAACGGCGCGGCCCGGGTCCTGCGCGCAACTTACAAGTTGCCGCTGCTCGCGCACGCGACGCTCGAGCCGATGAACTGCACGGCGGATGTCCGCGCCGACGGCTGCGACCTGTATACCGGCACGCAGTGGCAGGACGCCGCGCAGGCAACGGCGGCCAGGGCCGCCGGCCTCGAGCCTGCGCAGGTACGCGTGCACACCACGCTGCTCGGTGGCGGCTTCGGGCGCCGGCTGGAGATGGATTTCATTCCGGCGGCTGTCGAGGCCTCGAAAGCGGTCGGCAAGCCGGTCCAGGTGATCTGGACCCGTGAAGACGACATGACCCACGACACCTACCGTCCGCCGGCGCACGACCAGGCCGCCGGCGCGCTCGACCAGGACGGCCGGCTCATCGCCTGGCAGTTGCACCTGGTCAGCCCGTCGGTCACGGCGCGCATGTTCCCGGGCGCAGTCGCGGATCCGAAGGTCGCGGACCCGTTCGCGGTCGAAGCAGCGCACAACTATCCCTACGACGTGCCGAACGTGTCCGTGGACTACCTGCGCCAGGAAATCGGCATTGACGTCGGCTACTGGCGCTCGGTCAGCCACGCGCTCAACTGCTTCGTCGCCGAGAGCTTCATGGACGAGCTGGCGCACGCGGCAAAGAAGGATCCGTTCGAGTTCCGTCGCGAGCTGCTCGGCAAGCAGCCCCGCTTCAGGCGCGTGCTCGAGGAGGCGGCCTCGATGGCCGGCTGGGGCCAGCCGCCGGCGGGCCGGCACCAGGGCATCGCCCTGATGGAGGGTTACGGCACCTACCTCGCGCAGGTGGCGGAGGTATCGGTCACGGGCGGCGCGCTCAAGGTGCATCGCGTGGTCTGCGCGGTCGACTGCGGGCAGATGGTCAATCCCGCGATCGTCGAGTCGCAGATCGAGAGCGGCATCGTGTTCGGGCTGACCGCCGCGCTGTGGGGCGAGGTCACGCTCGATCGCGGCCGGGTGCGCGAGACGAACTTCGACCGTTACCGGCTGATGCGCCTGAACGAGGCGCCGGTCATCGAGGTGCGACTGCTCGAGAGCCGGGAAGCGCCCGGCGGCGTCGGTGAGCCCTCGACGTCGGTCGTGGCGCCGGCGGTCTGCAATGCGATCTTCGCGGCGACCGGCAGGCGGCTGCGCGAACTGCCGATCGGCAGGGCCCTGAAGGTCTGAGCCTGCGGCGGGTCAGGCCCGCTCGCCGAAGACCGCCGTGCCGATGCGCACGTGCGTCGCGCCCTCGGCGATCGCGGCCTCGAAGTCGCCGCTCATGCCCATGGACAGCGCATCGAGCCGGTGGCCGGCGCAATTCAGCCGTTCCAGCAGCCGCCGCAGTTCGCGGAACCAGTGCCGCTGGCGCGCAACGTCCGTTTCTTCCGGCGGCAGCGCCATCAGGCCGCGCAGTGAAAGGCGCGGCAGCGCGGCGACGCCCGCCGCGAGCGCCGGCAGCTCGGCGGGTGTCACTCCCGATTTCGCTGCTTCATCGCCGAGGCGCACCTGGAGGCAGACGGCGAGCGGTGCGAGCGTGTCGGGTCGCTGCGCCGACAGCCGTTCGGCGATCTTCAGGCGGTCCACCGTGTGCACCCAGTCGAACGACTCGGCAACCGGCCGCGTCTTGTTGGACTGCAGCGCGCCGATGAAATGCCGGCGCACCGCGCGGCCCGCGAGCAGGGGCACATGCTCCGCGGCTTCCTGGACGTAGTTCTCCCCGAGGTCCGCCAGTCCGGCGTCGAGGGCGGCAAGGATGCGCTCGCGCGACTGCGATTTCGCGACGCCGATCAGGGTGACGGCGGCGGGATCCCGGCAGGCTTCGCGGGCCGCCATTGCGATGCGATGCCGCACCAGGGCCAGCCTTCCTGCGGGATTCTGCGGAGCAGTTAACATATTGGTGTGCGGCACCCGGGGATATACTGCCCCCGGCCCCGGAGAGCCGCGGAAAGGCTTACGGGGAGCCTGCGTCGTGCACCGTGCCAGGGAGTCCTGATGGCTGTCGACATCGCCCAACTCTTGGCCTTCGCCGTCAAGAACAACGCATCCGACCTGCACCTGTCGGCCGGCGTGCCGCCCATGATCCGCGTGGACGGCGACGTCAAGCGCGTGAACATGCCGCCGCTGACGCACAAGGAAGTGCACAGCATGGTGTACGACATCATGAACGACAAGCAGCGGAAGGTGTACGAGGAGTTCTTCGAGACCGACTTTTCGTTCGAGATCCCGAACCTGGCGCGCTTCCGCGTCAACGCCTTCAACCAGAACCGCGGCGCCGGCGCCGTGTTCCGCAACATTCCGTCGCTGATCAAGACGCTCGACGACCTGAACGCGCCGAAGGTCTTCAAGGACCTGTGCATGCTGCCGCGCGGCCTCGTGCTGGTGACCGGGCCGACCGGCTCCGGCAAGTCCACGACGCTCGCCGGCATGGTCGACTACGTCAACGTCAACCGTCCCGACCACATCATCACGATCGAGGATCCGATCGAGTTCGTGCACGAATCGAAACGCTGCCTGATCAACCAGCGCGAGGTGCACCGCGACACGCTCGGTTTCAGCGAGGCCCTCAGGTCGGCGCTGCGCGAGGACCCGGACGTGGTGCTGGTCGGCGAAATGCGCGACCTCGAGACGATCCGGCTCGCGCTGACCGCGGCCGAGACCGGCCACCTCGTGTTCGGCACGCTGCACACGAGCTCCTCCGCCAAGACCGTCGACCGCATCGTCGACGTGTTCCCCGGCGAGGAGAAGGACATGGTGCGCTCGATGCTCTCGGAATCGCTGCGCGCGGTGATCTCGCAGACGCTGCTGAAGCGCCTCGGCGGCGGTCGCATCGCGGCGCACGAGATCATGATCGCGACACCCGCGATCCGCAACCTGATCCGCGAGAACAAGATCGCGCAGATGTACTCGTCGATCCAGACCGGCCAGGCGCAGGGCATGCAGACGCTCGACCAGTGCCTGACCGAGATGCTGGCGAAGGGCCTGATCGCGAAGGAAGAGGCCCGGTACAAGGCCGCCAACAAGGATGCGATGTAAGCGGCGCCGCGCCGCCCTGGAGTAAAGGAATGGATCGGGAACAGGCAATCAGGCTGATGCAGGATCTGTTGCGGCGCATGGTCGACCGCAAGGGCTCGGACCTGTTCATCACCGCCGGCTTTCCGCCCGCGATCAAGATCGACGGCGAAGTGCGGCCGCAGACCGACAAGGTGCTGGCGCCCGAGCAGAGCGCCGTGCTGGTGCGCTCGATCATGAACGACCGCCAGACGCGCGAGTTCGACGCCACCAAGGAGGCGAACTTCGCGATCGCGCCGCCCGGCATCGGCCGCTTCCGCGTCAGCGCCTTCGTGCAGCAGGGCCACACGGGCTGCGTGATCCGCCAGATCAACGCGACCATCCCGACGATCGAGGAACTCGAGCTGCCGGCGATCCTGAAGGACATCGTGATGTCCAAGCGCGGCATCGTGATCGTCGTGGGCGCGACCGGCTCCGGCAAGTCCACGACGCTCGCGTCGATGGTCGGCTACCGCAACGAGAAGACGCGCGGCCACATCGTCACGATCGAGGACCCGGTCGAGTACGTGCACGCGCACCGCGGCTGCGTCGTCACGCACCGCGAGGTCGGCGTGGACACCGACAGCTGGCACACGGCGCTGAAGAACACGCTGCGCCAGGCGCCCGACGTCATCATGATCGGCGAGATCCGGGACCGCGAGACGATGGAATACGCGATCCAGTTCGCCGAGACCGGCCACCTGGTGCTCGCGACCCTGCACGCCAACAGCTCGAACCAGGCGCTCGACCGCATCATCAACTTCTTCCCCGAGGAGAAGCGCGAGCAGCTCCTGATGGACCTGTCGCTGAACATCCGCGCGCTGGTATCGCAGCGCCTGGTGCCGCGCGAGAAGACCGAGGGCCGCATCGCGGCGATGGAGATCATGATCGGCACGCCGCTGATCGCGGACCTGATCTTCCGCGGCGAGGTCACGAAGATCAAGGAAGTGATGGCGCGCTCGAACCGCCTCGGCATGAAGACCTTCGACCAGGCGCTGTTCGAGCTCTACGAGGCGGGCACGATCTCCTACGAGGAGGGCCTGCGCAACGCCGACTCGAAGAACGAGCTGCGGCTGCGGATCAAGCTCGAGAGCAAGCGCGAGGACCGCCTCCAGGCGGAAGCATCCAGCACGCTGAGGATTGTCGATGAGTCCAACGACGGCAAAGTCTACTAAGCCCGCCAGCGATCAGACGATCGCGGCCGAATCGGAGGACGGGCGGTTCAGCATCAAGCCGCTGCTGAAGCTGATGTCCGAGAAAAAGGCATCGGACCTCTTCTTCACGTCGAATTCCCCGGTCAAGATCAAGATCGAGGGCCTGATCTACCCGATCAACAAGCAGGTGCTCACTGCCGAGGCGGTGCGCGACATCGCCTACGGCCTGATGAGCGCCGAGCAGCTCGAGCATTTCCAGAACGAGCTCGAGATCGACTTCGCGATCTCCGAGCCGGGCGTCGGCCGCTTCCGCGCGGCATTGTTCTACCAGCGCGGCTACCCGGCGCTGGTGCTGCGCTACATCAGCGTGGACACGCCGAAGCTCGACAACCTCGGCCTGCCGGACACGCTGCGGGATCTCTCGATGCTGAAGCGCGGCCTGGTGCTGATGGTCGGCGCCACCGGCTCCGGCAAGTCCACGACGATCGCGGCGATGATCAACCACCGCAACGAGCACTGCTCGGACCACATCCTGACGATCGAGGATCCGATCGAGTACCTGCACCAGAACCGCAAGTCCATCGTCAACCAGCGCGAGGTGGGCCTCGACACGCGCTCCTTCGGCCGGGCCCTGCGCGCGGCGATGCGCGCCGCCCCCGACGTGATCGTGATCGGCGAAATCCGCGACCGCGAGACGATGGAGGCCGCGATCACGCTGGCCGGCACCGGGCATCTGTGCATCGCGACGCTGCACGCCAACAACTGCGCCGAGACGCTCGACCGCATCATCAACCTGTTCCCGCGCGACCAGCACAACCAGATCTTCCTCGACCTGTCGCAATACCTGCGCGCCATCGTTTCGCAGCGCCTGGTGCGCGGCCGCAACAACAAGCGGGTCGCGGCGGTCGAGGTGATGCTGAACACGCCGCACATCCAGGACCTGATCAAGAAAGGCGACGTCATCGCCGTCAAGGAAGCGATGCTGGCGTCGAACGAGCGCGGCATCCAGAACTACGACTCGGCGTTGCTGCACCTCTACAAGGATGGTCGGATCGACATCGAGGAGGCGCTCAACAACGCCGACTCGCGGACCAACCTCGAGGCGCGGATCAACTTCGGGTAGGGTGGGCGTTTCCGGGGCGCGGGGGACCTCCCTCGCGAGCGCTCCCGGAACTTAGGCGCTCGCGAGGGAGGTCCCCCGCGCCCCGGAGCGCCCGCACCGCCCGCGTCGAAGCGCGCCGCGATCAGTCCACGAGCCCGCATTCCATCGCTGACAACGTGATCGGCACTTGATTGCCGTGGCTGCAGCGCCTCGCTGGCCGGCGTGCGTCGTGCGGACGGGACCCGGCGAGCGCGCGCGTAAGTTCCGGCGGCGCAAGCGAGCCGTGGTCCCGGCCGCTCTGAACGCACGCCGGCCGATGTCGTCGCTGAATACCTGCGGGATCAGTTGGCGAAAACAGTGGCCGCGTCGAAAACGGGCCCGTCGACACAGACGCGCTTCATTGCCGGGCCGTCAGGCGTCTGAACGAGAACGGTACAACCCGCGCAGCCGCCCACCGCACACGCCATGTTCTCCTCGAGCGAGACCTGGCACGGCAGCCCGTAACGCTTTGCGAGCGCCGCAGTCGCGCGCAGCATGGGCTCCGGGCCACAGGCGAACACCTCGACTTCGGCGCGTTCCGCCGGCGTAAGCGAGGCGATCCACGCATCCGCAAGCTCCGTGACGTAGCCGCGATGGCAGCCGTCGAAGCCCGAGAGGCTCGCGAGCCGGCAGGCGACGCCCAGCTCCTCGAGCAACGGCATCGACGCGGTGGCAGCGGCCGGGATCCCGGGGACCGCGATGCGCGAGCGCGCGAGTTCGAACGGGAAAGGCAGTTCCGATCCCATCAGCACCAGCGGCTTCCAGCCGGTGTCGCGCGCCGCGGCGAGCGATTCCGCGAGGAACACCATCGGCGGTATGCCGACGCCGCCGCCGATCAGCAGCGCGCGCGGCCGCGCCGGCTGCGCGGTGAATCCGCGGCCGATCGGGCCGAGGCAGGAGAGCCGCTCGCCGGCCTGGCGATTCGCGAGCTCGGCCGTGCCGCGCCCGACGATCTTGTAAAGCAGTTCGATCGTGCCGGCGGCCGGATCGGCGCGCATGATCGACAGCGGACGGCGCATCGGCAGTTCCGGCCCGCAGGTCAGGTGGACGAAGCTGCCGGGCGTCGCTGCCTGTGCGCAGCGCGGCGCCAGCAGGCGCATCACGTACTGCCCGCCCTCGAAGGCCTGGTGGGCGAGGACGGTGGCGTCCTCGAGGAAGATCGTGCCGCGATGGCTCCCGGCCGCGCCGCTCATGTCGCGCGCTGGCCGCGGGCGTCGGCCAGGTGCGCGAGCACGGCCATGCGCATCGCGACGCCATTCCCGACCTGCCGGCGGATCACGGACTGCGGGCCGTCGGCGACGTCCGAGGTGATCTCGACGCCGCGGTTCATCGGGCCGGGATGCATCACGATCGCCTGCGGCCGGGCGCGCGCGAGCCGCGCGGCGGTCAGGCCGAACTGCTGGTGATAGCCGACCACGTCGGTCGGCCCGGCGCCTGCGACGCGCTCGCGCTGGATGCGCAGCATCATCACCACGTCGGCGCCCTCGATCGCCTCGTCGAACGACTCGAAACGCCTGGCGCCGGCGAACTCGCCGGCTTCCGGCATCATCTCTTTCGGGCCTGCGATGCGAAGCTCGGCGACGCCGAGCGTCGTCAGCGCGCGGTACGCGGAGCGCGCGACGCGCGAATGGCGGATGTCGCCGGTGATTGCGACGACCAGGCCGCCGAAGCCGCCCTTGCACTGGCGGATCGTCAGCGCGTCGAGCAGGCCCTGGGTCGGGTGCGAGAGGTGCGCCTCGCCGCCCGAGATCACGCTGACGTGGGGGCCGACGTGGCGCGCGACGTATTCATGGATGCCGGGTTCGGCGTCGCGGATCACGAACACGTCCACCTGCATCTCCTGCAGCGTGTAGATCGTGTCGATGATGGACTCGCCCTTGGCGCGCGACGACAGCATGACGTCGAGATTGATCGTATCCGCGCCGAGGCGCACTGCCGCGAGCTCGAACGAGGCGCGCGTGCGCGTCGAAGGCTCGGCGAACAGGTTGGCGACGGTCCAGCCGCGCAGCTGGTCGCCGCGTGGCGCCAGTCCGCCGGCCGGGCAGACGTAGCGTTCCGCGCGGTCGAGCAGCTCTTCCAGCAGCGTGCGCCCGAGGCCGTCGAGCGTGACCAGGTGGTGCAGCCGTCCGTTGGCGTCGAGTTGCGTGAAGCCGCGGTTCATCGCGCGGCACCGCCGGGCTGCGCGCGCAGCCACTGCAGCAGCAGCAGGCGCGCGGCCTCGCGGTCGACCTCGCCGCGGCGCACGCGCCGCGTCTTGGCGCCGCTGCGGCGGCGCTCGCGCAGGTCATCCTCCGCTTCGCGCGAGGAGAGTCTTTCGTCCACCCGGTGAACCTCGATGCCGTACCGCGCGCCGAGCTGGTCGGCAAACCGCAATGCCGCCGTGGCGATGGCGGCGTCTTCACCGCCCATATTATAGGGAACGCCCGCAACGATCGTCCCCGGGCGCCAGTCGGCGACGCAGCGGTCGATCGCCGCCCAGTCGGGCTCGCCCTGCTGCGCGGCGACGGTCGCGAGCGCCTCGGCGGTTCCGGTCAGCGTGTTGCCGACCGCGACGCCGATGCGCCTGAGGCCGAAATCGAAAGAGAGCACCGTCCTTGCGGCCGGCGCGGGCACCAGGGGCTCCCTAGGCACGCCCCGCCTGGGTGCTGATGCGCGAGAGCTCGACGCCCAGCAGGCGCGCGGCCGCATGCCAGCGCTGCTCGTAGGGCAGCTCGAAGAGCAGCGCGTCGTCGCAGGGCACAGTCAGCCAGGCGTTCTGCAGGACTTCCTCATCCAGCTGCCCCGCTTCCCAGCCGGCGTAGCCGAGCGCCATGACGGCCTGCTTCGGGCCGGTTCCCTGCGCCATCGCCGCGAGCACGTCGCGCGAGGTGGTGACGTGCAGCGTGTCCGACACCGGCATCGTGGACTCCCAGGCCTGCGGGCCGGGGCGGTGCAGCACAAATCCGCGGTCGCGCTGGACCGGGCCGCCGGCGAGCACCGGCATGTCGCGCAGCCCCGCGTTCTCGGTGACGAGCGCGAGCTGCTCCAGCACTTCCGACATCTTCATCTCGAGCGGGCGGTTGATCACGATGCCGAGCGCGCCGCGCTCGTTGTGCTCGCAGACCAGCGTCACGCTGTGCGAGAAGTTGGGGTCGGCGAGCGAGGGCATCGCGACGAGGAGCTGATTGTTGAGATAGGAACCGGCCGCCATGGGCCTAGTATCGGCCGCGCGGCCACGGGGGTCAAAGCGCACGCGCCACCCGCGCCGCGCCAGTTTGCGGACGGACTTAATCCGGAATCACGGTGTGCTGGCCGGCATCTCCACCGACGAGCCCGCGAGGCGTCCCGCCACGAACTGCCATTCGTAGGCGAAGCGCAGCACCTCGTGCCGCCGGGCGAGCTCCTCCGGGAACGCCTCGAACGGCGTCGCGAGCTTCAGGATCTCGATCGCGGCCTGGTCGAGCTCGACGTGGCCGCTCGAGCGGCGCACCGCCGCGTTCACCAGGCCGCCGTTGCTGGCGAGCGCCACCTCGATCACCGGGTTGCCCGAAAGGTTCCGGCGGCGCGCCTCGTTCGGGAAGTTGAGCGTGCCGACCTGCTCGATCCGGCGCTTCCAGGCGTCGAGATAGACCGCGACTTCGGAGTTGCGGGTGCTGGCCGTCACCAGCAGTTCGCGCCGCTCGGGGCCCTTCAGTTCGAGTTCGGCGTCGTCGTCCTGGCCGGCGAACGGCGACGGCTGTCCGGCCAGCGCCTGCCGCGGCAGCGTCGGGAGCATCGCGTCGGCCACGGCGATCTCGGCAATGAACCGCGGCGGGCCGCCGCGGGCCGTCAGCAGCCGGCCCTCGCCGCCGGCCAGGCCGGCGACAGTCGGTGACTGGTCGCCGCCGTCGGCAGCGCCGGGGGAATCCTGCGGCGCGTCGCCCGCCCCGGGCTGCCGGGTCCGCGCCGCCGAGGAATTGCCGCTGCCCTGCTGGGTGCGCTCGGCCAGGTAACTCGCCCGGTCGTTGGCGGGCGCGTCGGGCAGTGAGTTGTTGACCAGCAGCACCTCGAGGGTCGGCACCAGCGACGGGTCCTGCAGCGGCGGGGCGAACGTGATCCCGAGGATCACGATCAGGTGGAACGCGCCCGCCAGGAACAGGGTGACGGTCAGCCGGTCGCTCGACTCGGACCCCGGCGGCCGCGTGAATCGCCTGTTCACCGCCGCGGGAGCTTCGCGAGCACGGCGTCGATCAGCGAACCCGCGATGTCGTGGCCGTGCGCGGCCTCCAGTTCGCGGATGCCGGTCGGGCTGGTGACGTTGATCTCGGTGACGAAGCCGCCGATCACGTCGAGGCCGACGAACAGCATGCCGCGCTCGCGCATCACCGGGCCGATGCGCGAACAGAGCCAGCGGTCGCGGTCGGATAGGGGCCGGCTCACGCCCTTGGCCCCGGCGGCCAGGTTGCCGCGGTGGTCGCCGGGTCCCGGCATGCGCGCGAGCACGTGCGGCACGGGCTCGCCGTCCACCAGCAGGATGCGCGCGTCCCCGGTCTCGGCGATCTCGGGCAGGTAGCGCTGCACCATCGCGTAGCGGCGGCCATAGTCCGTCAGGGTCTCGAACACGACGCGGGCATTCTTGTCGCCGGCGCCGATCACGAAGATCGAGCGGCCGCCCATGCTCTCGAGCGGCTTGCAGACGATGCGATCCTGTTCGGCGAGGAACGCCTGCATCGCGTCCATGTCGCGCGTGATCAGGGTGGGCGCGCAGCAGTCCGGGAACCAGGCCGTGTAGACCTTCTCGTTCATGTCCCGCAGGCCCTGCGGCCGGTTCACGACCAGCACGCCCTCGGCCTCGGCGCGCTCGAGCAGGTAAGTCGTGTAGATGTACTCGGTGTCGAACGGCGGGTCCTTGCGCATCAGCACGGCGTCGATGCCGGCAAGCGGCCGCACCACCGGCTCGCCGGTCCGGTGCCAGTCCTTGTCGGCGCCCGCGATCTCGATCGGCCGCAGCCGCGCCATGGCGCCCCCGTCGCGCGCCGACAGGTCGGCCTGGGTGAAATACCAGGTTTCGCAGCCGCGCCGGGCGGCGGCGGCGAGCATTGCGATCGTCGAATCCTTGGCTGGCTTGATGGTTTCGAGGGGATCCATCAGCACGGCAAGGCTGCGTCGGGCTGCCATCAGAAGCTCTCCGGCCGATTGGCGGGAATGTGACGCGGATACTGCACGTCAGGGGGCCTTGTCATAGTACACCTGTCACCGGTCCCGACCGCCCTGCTGGCCGGTGCTCCGGCGTGGCAGGGGGTGGACCGATATGTTAAAAGGAGGCCGCTCCGGCGTCGAAACCGAGGGCGCTTCCAGACGAGCTTGCAAGCGCCCGGCCGGAGCAGCGCCGGGGCCGGAGGTACCCGATGGAGAATGCAGCGGCCGTTAGTGACGGGCACCGCCTGAGCGGTCTGAAAGTGCTCGTCATCGACGACAGCAAGACGATCCGCCGTACCGCGGAGACGCTGCTGGCCAAGGAGGGTTGCGAAGTGTTCACGGCCGTGGACGGCTTCGACGCGCTGTCCAAGATCGCCGACCACCAGCCCGACATCGTTTTCGTGGACATCATGATGCCGCGCCTGGACGGCTACCAGACCTGCTCGCTGATCAAGCACAACAAGGTCTTCCGCTCGATACCGGTCATCATGCTGTCCTCCAAGGACGGCCTGTTCGACCGGGCCCGCGGCAGGATCGTCGGTTCCGAGCATTACCTGACGAAACCGTTCACGCGCGACGAGCTGCTGTCGGCGATCGAACGGCACGTCACCCGGCAGTGACCGGGCGGATGGAGACAGGGCCATGGCGCTCATTCTGATAGTCGATGATTCGCCGACCGAGGTGTTCCAGATGCGGCGCATGCTCGAAAACCACGGTTTCGAGACGGAAGCCGCGGCGGACGGCGCCGAGGGCATCCGCAAGGCGCGCGAGATCCGGCCCGACCTGATCCTGATGGACATCGTCATGCCGGGCGTCGACGGCTTCCGCGCCACGCGCACGCTCGCCAACGACCCCGCGACCCGGGCGATACCCGTGATCATGGTGTCGAGCAAGGGCCAGGAAACGGACCGCATCTGGGGCATGCGCCAGGGCGCCGTCGACTACCTGGTCAAGCCGGTGACCCCGGCCCAACTCGTGGAGAAAGCGCAGGCTGCGCTCCTCACGGGCTGAACGGATGCAGCCTGAGCCGACCCTGAGGGCCCTGCGCGACCGGCCGTTCGAGTTGTTGCTGGCACTGGAGAAGCGGTCGCGCGATGTCGCGGCGGGCGCGCGCGACGGCGGCGCCGCGCAGGAGTGGATCGGTGTCGCGTTCCGGATGGGCGGTGAAACCTTCCTGGTCGAGCGGGACGAGGCGCGCGAGGTCATGGGCGTGCCGTCGCCGATCACGCGCGTGCCGGGCGCGCGGCCGTGGATCATGGGGCTCGCCAACGTGCGCGGCCAGTTGCTGCCCGTGATCGACCTGAAACAGTATTTCGGCAGCGGCGAGACCGTGTCTGGCCGCAACACGCGCGTGATCGTCGTCAACCACCGCGAGATACCCGCGGGGCTGGTGGTGGACGAGGTGCTCGGGTTCCGGCGGTTCGCGGAGCGCGAATTCAAATCCGAGGCGCCGCCGACGATGATTCGGTGCGAACATTACCTGGCCGGGTCATTCCGGCGTGGCAGCGAGGCCTGGCCGGTATTGAGCCTCAGGATGCTGGTCGAAAGCCCGGCGTTCCTGCAGGGTTCGAACTGAGCCGCGGTCGGGGGAAGGGGCACGAGAATGGTCAACTTGCCTGAAAGGCACGCGGCGGCGCGATTCATGCCGGTGCTGCTGGTCGGCGGCCTGGTCGCCGCGCTGGTCGC
This sequence comes from Steroidobacteraceae bacterium, assembly GCA_050179155.1. GTDB lineage: Bacteria > Pseudomonadota > Gammaproteobacteria > Steroidobacterales > Steroidobacteraceae > SCUD01. The sequence goes on along the minus strand of JBFXFJ010000001.1, from coordinate 339,681 downwards.
GGCATTCCTGGTGATACTGGCGGGCCGCGCCACGGAGCAGGACCGGGGCTATCGCGCGCATCTCGCCGACCTCACCGTGCTCTCCGGCGCCATGCCTTCGCAGGCCGCGGAGGCAGGCCGCGGCGACGCCGCCGCCTTTGAAAAGCTCGCCGCATCGCGCCAGCAGCTCGAGCGCGTGCTGGCGGAGATCGAGGCGGGCCGCGGCGCCATCGACGCGCTGTCGTCCACGAGCGCTGAGCGCCTGGGCGGCGAGCCGGGCTGGAACGCGGTGCTCGATAGCTCGCAGCAGGTGCTGGCGGCGCGGGCGGCGGCGGGCGAACTGAAGACCTGGGCGGATGAATCGCGCTCTTCGCTCGGGCGCGTGCTCGCGGCGACCGGCGACGCGGTGTCCGCGCCCGGCGGGGCCGTCGCGCTGCGCGTCCTGCCGCGCTTCGAGACCGTGGCCCAGCGCACCAGCGACGACCTCGAGCAACTGGCGGGCGGTAGCGCCGATCCGGTCGCGGCGACGCGGCGCATCTCCGAGAACACGGCCCTGCTGTCGCAGTTCCTCGCGGGCCTGGCGGGATCCGACCGCACCGCCGGCGTGCCGGCGGTCGGCGGCCAGGCCGCGGCGCGGCTCAATGCGGCGCGCGACGAATTCGCGGGCTATGAGAAGCAGGTGCAGGGCACGCTCGAGCGCGCGGGCGCGCTCGCGAGCGCAGAGCGCGCGGCGGCCGACGTGGCCGTTGCTGCCGGGCAGGTGGCGAAGTCGCTCGAGGCCCCGCCGGCGGGGGCGACCGGGCGCTTTGCCGGCACCCGGCCCGCGCTGATCGCGATCCTGGTCGCCGCTTTCGCCTTCGCGGGCGCGCTGGTCGCGTGGATCTCGGCAGCCAGCCTGCGCAAGGTCGCGAACCTCGAATCCGAGCGCAACCGCCGCAACCAGGACGCGATCCTGCGCCTGCTCGACGAGATGTCGAGCCTGGCCGACGGCGACCTGACGGTGCAGGCGACGGTGACCGACGACATCACCGGCGCGATCGCCGACTCGATCAACTACGCGATCGAGGCGCTGCGCGAGCTGGTTGCGACCATCAATGACACTGCGCTGCAGCTCGACGCCGCCACGCGCCAGACCCAGGCGGCCGCCGGGCACCTGGCGAAGGCGAGCGTCGCGCAGTCGCGCCAGGTCGCGGCCGCGACCGACGCGGTCGGCGCGATGGCGGCCTCGATCGAGGAAGTCTCGGCCAATGCCGAGCGCTCCGCGGACGTCTCGCGCCATGCGGTCGACGTCGCGCACAAGGGCGGCGACGCGGTGCGCCGCACCATCGACGGCATGAACACGATCCGCGAAAACATCCAGGACACGTCCAAGCGCATCAAGCGCCTCGGCGAGAGCTCGCAGGAGATCGGCAACATCGTCGAGCTGATCAACGACATCGCCGAGCAGACCAACATCCTCGCGCTGAACGCCTCGATCCAGGCCTCGATGGCGGGCGAGTCCGGCCGCGGTTTCGCGGTGGTCGCCGACGAGGTGCAGCGGCTCGCCGAGCGCGCCGGCCACGCGACCCGCCAGATCGAGGTGCTGGTGCGCACGATCCAGACCGACACCAACGAGGCCGTGGTCTCGATGGAGCGCACCACGACCGACGTGGTCGGCGGGGCGCTGCTCGCCGAGAACGCCGGCGCCGCCCTCGGCGAGATCGAGGACGTGTCGAACCAGATCGCGCAGCTGGTGCAGAACATCTCGGCCAGCGCGCGCCAGCAGGCGGCGACCTCGGCGCACATCTCGCGCACGATGCAGGTGCTGCGCGAGATCAGCCAGCAGACCGCGGACAACACCAGCGCCACGTCGACCGCGATCGGCCGGCTCGCGGACATGTCCGCGCAGCTGCGCAAGTCCGCAGCCGGCTTCCGGTTGCCGCCGCAGATGCCGGCCCCCGGCAAGAAGGCGAAGCCGTCGCCGGTTCCCGCGGGCCCGGGCGACGCGCGGTCGCGCCGCGCGGCGGGCGCTGCAGGCTGAGCCGGCGTGGCGGATTTTCCCTCGGTCAACGAGCAGGCACTGCATCTCGTCGCGCGTGAACTCGCCGCGACGCTGAACGAGGTCCGCATCGCGCTCGAGGCGGCGGCCGAGACCCCCGCCGACAAGGCCCCGGTCGCGAAAGCCGCTGAACTGATGCGCGATGCGCGCGGCGTGCTGCGCGTGGTCGAGGTCTATGGCGCGGCGCTGCTCGCCGAGGAGATGGAGCACACCTCGCGCTGGCTCGCCGGCAACGACACCGATGCGCGGCAGTTCGTCGACGGCCTCGATGCGCTGATGCGCTCCAGCGTGCAGCTGCCGACCTATCTCGAGCGCGTGCTCAGCGGCGGCCGCGACCTGGCGCTGGTGCTGCTGCCGCTGCTCAACGACCTGCGCGCCGTGCGCGGCGCGCCGCTCCTCTCCGAGGGCACGCTGCTGTCGCTGAACCTGAGCTCGGAGAGGAGCCCGGCGGAGCGCGCGCCGCTGCCCGGCGACCAGAAGCTGACCGTGCCGCAGTGGGCCAGGCGCCTGCGCACCAAGTACCAGGCGGGGCTGCTCGCGCTGATACGCGGCGAGGGCGGCGACCGCGGCCTGGGCGCGCTCGCCGAGGTCGCGAGCCGCATGGAAGGCGTCGCGACGACCGTCGCCGTGTACCAGCTGTGGTGGGTGATCGGCGCGCTGCTCGACGCGCTGCGCGCCGGCGGGCTGCCGCCGAGCGTCACGGTCAAGCGCCTGCTTGGCCATGCCGACCGCGAGCTGAAGCGGCTCTATGCGCAGGGCGAGGAGGCCTACGCGGAGGCGCCGCCGATCGAGCTCCTGAACAACCTGCTCTTTTACGTGGCGCGCGCCGAAACGCGCGGCGACCGCATCGACGCAGTGCGTGGTTCCTTCCGCCTTGACGAGCTGCTGCCGATCGACGAGTCGGTCGAGCAGGAGCGCGAGTCGCTGTCCGCGCCGTCGGTGCGCCTGATGCGCACGGTTGCCGCGGCGATCAAGGAGGACCTGGGCCGGGTCAAGGACGCGCTCGATCTCTACACGCGCAAGGGCGGGCCGCCGGAGGAACTGGCGCCGCAGGTCGACCTGCTGAAGAAGATCGGCGACACGCTGGCGGTGCTCGGCCTCGGCTCGGTGCGCGAGCAGGTGCAGCGCGAACTCGGCCGGCTCGGCGACATCATCGCGCGCCGCGTGCCGCCCGAGCAGGACACGCTGATCGGGATCGCGGCGACGCTGATCGGCGTCGAGGACGGTCTCGACGACGCGCTCGTGCGCCTGATCATGCCGCCGGGCGCGCCGGCGCCGGGCGTCGAGGTCGATCCCGACTTCCGCCAGGTCACCGAAACGGTGCTGCGCGAATGCATCGTCAATCTCGCGCGCATCAAGGAACTGCTCGGCCAGTCGCTCGACCCGACCGCCGACCGCGCGGGGCTCGACGCCGCGCCCGCGCTCGCGCGCGGCATCACGGCGGGGCTGCTGCTGCTCGGCCGCAACCGCGCGATGGAAGTCATGCGCCGCATCGGCGAGCACGTGTCGGCGATGCTCGGCCCCGGCAGCCTGTCGCGCAACGACGAGTACATCGAACGGCTCGCGGACGCGATCGTCGGCATCGAGTACTACATGGAGACGCTGCAGGCCGGGCGCGGCGACCCCTGGTACATGCTGGAAAATGCCGAGCGCTGCCTCGGAACGCTCGACCAGACCCGCGCGGCAACGCCGTCCGCAGCGCCGCAGCCCGCGGCCGCGAAGCCGGCGGCACCCGCACCGGCACCGGCCGCGGCGCCCGCGAAGCCCGCGCGCGACGAGACGCTGCGCCGGCCAGCCGTCGATCCCGAGCTGCTTGCGCTGTTCATCGAGGAGGCCGGCGAGGAGATCGCGACCATCGGCCGGCTGTTCCCGCTGTGGGAAGAGAACCCGTCGGACCGCGAGTCGCTGATGCGCGTGCGGCGCGCCTTCCACACGCTGAAGGGCAGCGGCCGCGTGGTCGGCGCGCGCCGGATCGGCGATTTCGCCTGGTCGATCGAGAACCTGCTGAATCGACTGATCGACGGCACGCTCGAGCGCAACGCTGCGATGCTGGCGACCTTGCGCGAAGGGATTGCGCTGCTGCCCGCGCTGGTCGGAGAACTGGAAGGCAGGACCGGCGAAGTCGCGGGCGTGGATGCGCTCGCTGCGCGCGCCGAGGCACATGCCTCCGGCACGCGCACCGCCGCCGTTCCCCGCGAGGCGGCCGCGGCCTCGACCGAGCCCACCCAGGTGCTCACGAAGCTCGACGACGAGGCGATGGCGAAGCGCGCGGGGGCGCCGCCGGAAGCGCCGGCGCCTGCCGAAGAGCCCGCCGTCGCCGAGGCGGACGACGCCTGGCTCGGCCGGCCCGCGGCCTATGCCGAGGGCGGGGACTCCTCGCTGCAGGAGATCTACAAGAAGGAAGTCCAGAGCCATCTCGAGGTGATCCGCGCCTACCTGCGGCACGCCTGGCTCGCGGTCGGCACGCACACGGTCACCGAGGATCTGTACCGCGCCTGCCACACGCTGCGCGGCGCGTCGCGCACCGCCGGCATCCGCCACAGCATGCGGCTCGCGGAACCGCTGCACCGCTGGCTGCGGCGCATGTTCGACCACGACGCGCCATTCGATGAAGCGGGCCTGGCGGTGCTGGCCGACTGCGTCGTCGGTTTCGAGGACGTGCTCGGCGCGGTGCACGAGGATACCGGGCACTTCCCCAACATCGACCGCCTGATCAAGCGCATCGACCAGCAGGATGCGGCGCTCGAACGCCGGCTCGCCGAGGAGCCGCCGCAGATGGACCTGTCGCAGGACATCGTGATGGAGACACCCGCGGAGCCTGCGCCGGCCACGCCCGCCGCTCCGGAAGCGCCGCCGCGCCTGTCGCTCGAGTCCCTGGTGCCGGGCCGGGTCGCCTCGACGGTGGTGCCGGAGCGCGACGTGCACGGCGTGCTGCCAAAGGCGCCGGGCGCCGCCGGCACCGAGGGCCGGCCGCCGTACCTGGAGTCAGCGGATGCGGATGCGGAGTCTGCAGCGCTGGCAACGCCCGAGGCGAGTCCAGGGCTGCCATCAACACCCTCTCAGCCAGCGTTGCCCGCCCACAGCGAGGACTACGACCCCGACGTTGCGGCGATCTTCAGCGAGGAGGCGACCGAGCTGCTCGAGTCCGCGGACGCGGCGCTCGGCGCGCTGAAAGCGGAACGCGGCAGCCGCGAGCGCGTCACCGAGCTGCAGCGCGTGCTGCACACGCTGAAGGGCGGCGCGCGCATGGCGGGCATCACGGCGATGGGCGACCTGAGCCACGAACTCGAGTCGCTCGTGATCCACGTCGGCGACAACACCGTGGACCTCGACCAGCGCAGCCTCGAGGTGCTGCAGTCGAGCCTCGACGAACTCAACCGGATGCGCGATTACGTGAGTGCAGGGCGCGCGGTCGCGCACGCGCGCGACCTGATCACGCGCATCCGCCTGGTCGGTCGCGGCGGCACGCCCGAGGCCGCGAAGCCCGCGGCTGTGGCGGCCGCGCCGGTTGCCCCGCCGGTGGCGAAACCGGAGCCGGCACCGGTACCGGTCGTGCAGGCCGCGCCGGCGCCACCACAGCCCGAGCCGGAGCCGGAAGCCGAAGTCGAGGCCGAAGCCGAAGCCGAAGCCGAAGCAGAAGAACGGGTGGCCGCCGGGACGCCGGCGCCAGCCGCCGCGGCCGCGCCACCGGCCCGCGAGGCGACAGCCGAGCGTGCCGAGGTCGCGCGCGTCGATGCGGACCTGCTCGACAACATGCTGAACGCCGCGGGCGAGGTCAGCATCTACCGCGCCCGGCTCGAGCAGCAGGTGTCGTCGATCGATTTCAACCTGGCCGAGCTCGGCCGGGTGGTGCAGCGCCTGAAAGACCAGCTGCGCAAGCTCGAGATCGAGACCGAGGCGCAGATCCTGCACCGCCACGTGGATTCGGGCACGCGCCGCGACGATTTCGACCCGCTCGAGCTCGACCGCTACTCGTCGATCCAGCAGTATTCGCGCGCGCTCGCGGAAACGAGTTCCGACGTCGCGAGCGTGCAGAGCCTGCTCGCGACCCAGACGCGCGAGGCGCAGAACCTGCTGCTGCAGCAGGGGCGCATCGTCTCCGAGCTGCAGGGCGGCCTGATGCGCACGCGCATGGTGCCGTTCCAGCGCCACGTGCAGCGCCTGACGCGCATCGCGCGCCAGGCCGCGGCGGAAACCGGCAAGAAGGTCGAGGTCCACATCAACGGCGCGGCCGGCGAGCTCGACCGGCAGGTGCTGGAGCGCATGCTCGCGCCGTTCGAGCACATGCTGCGTAACGCCATCGTGCACGGCATCGAATTGCCGGCTGTCCGCGTCGCCGCCGGCAAGAGCGAAACCGGCGTGATCGACGTGACCCTGCGCCGCGAGGGTTCGGAGGTCGTCATTACCGTCTCGGACGACGGCGCCGGCGTGAACCTGAAGCTGGTGCGCGACCGCGCGATCTCGCTCGGGCTCACCACGCCGAAGCAGGAGCTCTCCGACGAGCAGGCGCTGCAGCTGATCCTCGAGCCCGGATTCTCGACCGCCGGCAAGGTCACGCAGTCGGCCGGTCGCGGGGTCGGCATGGACGTGGTCGCGACCGAAATCAAGAAGCTCGGCGGCTCGCTGTACACCGAAACGCAGGCGGGGAAGGGCACGACCTTCACCGTGCGCCTGCCGTTCACGCTGGCGATCAGCCAGGCCCTGGTCGTCCGGGTCGGCGAGGAGCTGTTCGCGCTGCCGCTGCCGACCGTTGAGGGCGTGGTGCGCGTGCCGCGCTCGGAAGTGCTGCGCCACCTCGCCGAGGAGACCGCGGGCTTTGACTACGGCGGACAGAAATACCGCTTCCAGCACCTCGCGACTTTCGTCGGCGGCACGCCGGCCTCGATGCCGGAGCACGACACCGCGGTGCCGGTGATCCTGGTACGTGCCGGCGAGCATTCGACCGCGATCGTGACGGACGAGCTGATCGGCAGCCGCGAAATCGTCGTGAAGACCGTGGGGCCGCAGATCTCCGGCATCCGCGGCATTTCCGGCGCGACCATCCTGGGCGACGGAAGGATTTGCGTGATCCTGGACGTCGGCGCGCTGGTGCGTTCCGACTGGCGCCAGCGCACCCCGCCGGACCCGCGCCTGTCCGCGCAGGCGGACCGGCGCGTGTTCGCGCTGGTCGTGGACGACTCGATCACCGTGCGCCGCGTGACACAGCGCCTGCTCGAGCGCAACGGCATGCGGGTCGTCACGGCCAAGGACGGGCTCGAGGCCGTCTCGGTGCTGCAGGACGAGGTGCCGGACGTAATCCTGCTCGACATCGAGATGCCGCGCATGGACGGCTATGAGGTCGCCTCGCACGTGCGCAATGACCCGCGCCTGAAGGACATCCCGATCGTGATGATCACCTCGCGCGTCGGCGAGAAGCACCGCGCGCGGGCGATCGAACTCGGCGTCAACGAGTACCTCGGCAAGCCCTACCAGGAGGGCCAGCTGCTGCAGGCCATCGAGCCGCTGGTGCGGCGGGCGGCGACATGAGCGCCGACCAGGAACTCCACGGCCTGCTGGTGCCGCTGCTCGACGAGCGCCTGCTGGTGCCGCGCGCCTGCGTCGCCGAAGTCACGGGCTTTCAGCCGCTGCAGGAAATGCCGGGCGCGCCGCCCTGGTACCTCGGCATCGCCGCCTGGAACGGCCGCGGCATCCCGGTGATCTCGTTCGAGGGGGCCTGCGGCAAGCGCATCCCGGTGATCGGCGGGCGCACGCGCATCGTCATCTTCGCCTGCCTCGGCCAGAAGCTGCCGGCCGGGCACTTCGGCATCGCGACCCAGGGTTTCCCGCAACTGGTGCGCGTCAATCCGCAGGTGATCGCGCCCGACACCTCGCGGATCTTCCCGGAACGGTCGCCGGTGCTGTGCCAGGTGCGCATGGTCAACGAGCTGCCGCTGATCCCGGACCTCGAGCGACTCGAGGAAATGATCGCCGACGAGACCACCGTCACCGCCGCCTGAAGCGGACGCGAGAGGGGTCGCATCCCTTTGAAAAGGGGTCGCATCCCTTTGACACCTTTGGCACAGCCTTGGTCTTGCTATCTATTCCTTGAAAGGGATGCGACCCCTTTTCAAAGGGATGCGACCCCTTTTCTAAAGGGATGCGACCCTTCTGCTAGGCGAGGGCGAGTTCCGGCACGATCCGTTGCCAGCCTTCGGACGTCAGCCGCACGGCCGCGGATGGCGTCGAGCCGATGACCTCGCGCTCGATCAGCGCCGATACCGACAGCGGCCGCGCCAACCGGCCGAGCCATTGCAGGTCGATGACCGTGACCGCGCCGCCTTCGAGCAGGGTGCGCAGCCGCGCCAGCGGCTCGCCCTGGTGGCCGGCGCAATGCGCGAGCAGTTCGCCGGGAGTGACCGCGTGGGCGACGCGCGTGACGCGCGCCGCGGCCGTGATCGAGGCCGAGCGGATCCGGTCCGGTGTGCGCTCGTGCAGCAACAGCAGCAGGTCGCCGGTCTCCGGCTCGCGGGCGCTGCGCGGCCGCACCAGCTGCTTGCGGATCGGGCTGCCGAGGGTCGGCGGCGCAGGGCTCGCTGAGAAGAGCTCGGTCTGCGTCGCACCCGCCAGTTCCGGCACGAGGCGATCGTGGGTCGCGGCATCGAGCGGCAGCAGCCAGGCTTCGTGTCCCTGCGCCGGCCGCGCCGCCGGGTCGTCGATGCCGTGGTGGAAGATTTCGCGACCGTGGCGGTCGCGGCCGCGCCGCTCGAAACCGAGCAGGTCGAGCAGCAGCAGCACGTGATCCTGGTGCGGCGGCACGAGCGCACGCAAGCCCACCCGTTGCCGGCGCGCAATCGTGCGGGCGGCGGCAATCACCGGTTCGAGCGCGCGGGCGCCCCGCGCGGCATCAGCGCTTGCGATCGCGGCCAGTGTCAGGTCGGGCGACTCGGTTGTCAGCACGCCGAGTGCCACCGGCCGGCCGGCGTCGTTTGCCACCAGCACGCGCGTGCCGGCGGCCTCGAGCCGCGTCGCGAGGTAGGGATCGAACAACTCGCAGTCCTCGGCCAGCATTGCTTCGAGCGCGGGATTCGAAAGCGCGGCGCGCGGCTCGATCTCGGTGACCGCGAGTTCGCGCGCCTCGCCCGCGAGGGAATCGAGCCAGGCCAGCGCATCCGCCGGCGTCAGCACGCGATGCCCGAGACCCGCGCGGCTCGCGAGCCGGTGCAGCCGTCCGTCGTCGGCGATCAGGATGTCGACGATGCGCGCGTGCAGCGCGCCGAGCAGCCTGAGGTCCGCGCGGTCGGTTTCGCTGCGTGCCGGCACGAAGCGCGCCTTGAGATCGCGTTTCGACGGCAGCGGCAGTTCCGGGATCTTGAGCAGCGGTTCGAAGCGCCACAGCGCCACGCGGCGGCGTTGCACGTCCGGGTCGGTCGCCGCCTCGTCCCAGCTCTTCTGCTCGACGCACAGCGCGAGCTTCAATGCGGCGGCGCCGCGCGCGATCGCGGACAGGGTCTGTGCGTGATGCTCGGTGCCCGGCGCGAAGCAGAGATACGGATCGAGCAGCAGGCGCAATCCCTCGTCGGGGAGGACCGCCGGCTGGACTTCCGGGTACTTGATCAATTCAGGTCACCCGCCACCGATTGCAGGACCGAAAGCGCCGCGACTGCCGCTGTTTCACTCCGCAGCACCCTCGGACCGAGCCGGCAGGGAAGATAACCCACCGCGAGCGCGGCGTCTCGCTCCGATTCCTCGAGCCCGCCCTCCGGTCCGACCAGCAGCCAGGCGATCCGCGCACCGCCAGCGGTTGCGACCAGCGACGGCTCCGCATCGGGCGCGAGCAGCAGCCGAAGCGGGCCCGCAGGGGCGGGCTGCTGCAGCCACTGTGCGAGTGTCAGCGGCTCGCCGATCGCGGGCAGGCGGGCGCGGCCCGACTGTTCACAGGCCGCGATGGCGATGCCGCGCCAATGCGCGAGTTTCTTCGCGCGCGCCGCGGCGTCGAGCTTCACGACGCTGCGCGCGGTGAGCACCGGCTGGATGGCGGTGACGCCGAGCTCGGTCGCCTTCTGCACCACGAGATCCATGCGCTCGCTGCGGGCGATGCCCTGCACCAGCGTCAGTGCGAGCGGCGACTCGGCCCGCGCGGCGGCCGTGCCTGCCACGTCGACCTCGACCGATCCCCGCCGTAATCCACTGATTCGCGAGGGATAATCCATGCCGTCGCCATTGAACAGCGTGACCGGGTCGCCGGCCCCGAGCCGCAGCACGCGCATGACGTGCTCCGCCGCCGCGCCCCCGATCGAAACGCGCGCGCCGGGCGCCAACGGACCCTCGGTAAAGACGCGGATCAGGCGCATGCCGCATCCACCGCGCCGCGCGCGACGCCGGCGAGCCAGGCGATCTGCCCGGGCTCGATGACGTAAGGCGGCATCAGGTAGATCACGTTGCCGATCGGCCGCAGCAGCGCGCCCTGCGACAGGGCGTACTCATAGGCCTTCAGTCCGCGGCGCTCGCGCCAGTCGTAGCGCTCGCCCGTTGCGCGGTCCTTCACGAACTCGATCGCGAGGATCATGCCGGTTTGGCGCACTTCCGCGACCCGAGGGTGATCCGAGAGGCCCGCCGTCGCCTCGGCCATCCGCTGCGCAAGCACCCGGTTGTGCGCGATCACGTCGTCGCTTTCAAAAATGGCGAGTGTGCCGAGTGCCGCCGCACAGGCGAGCGGGTTGCCGGTGTAGCTGTGCGAATGCAGGAAGGCGGTCAGCTTCGTGTAGTCGTCGTAGAAGGCCTGGTAGATGGGTTCGGTCGTCACAACCACCGACAACGGCAGGTAGCCGCCGGTGAGGCCTTTCGACAGGCAGATGAGGTCGGGCCGGATGCCGGCCTGCTCGCAGGCGAACATCGTGCCCGTGCGGCCGAAACCGACCGCGATCTCGTCCGCGATCAGCAGCACGCCGTGCCGGTCGCAGGCCGCGCGCAGGAGCTGGAGGTACACGGGGTGATACATGCGCATCGAGCCCGCGCACTGCACCAGCGGCTCGACGATGACCGCCGCGACCTCGTCGGCATGGGCCTCGAGCGCCTGCTGCATCGCCTCGAACATCCGCCGGCTGTGGGCCTCCCAGCTTTCGCCGGGTTCCCGCAGGTGGCAGTCGGGCGTCGGTACCGTGATCACATCCATCAGCAACGGCTGGTAGGTCTTCTTGTAGAGCTCGACGTCGCCGACCGCGAGCGCGCCCAGGGTCTCGCCGTGGTAGCTGTTGGCGAGCGTGATGAAGCGGCGCTTGCGCGTACGTCCGAGGTTCTGCCAGTAGTGAAAGCTCATCTTGACCGCGACTTCGACCGCGGCCGAGCCGTTGTCCGCGTAGAAGCAGCGCGTGAGGCCCGCGGGCAGCAGCCGGACGAGCCGTTCCGAGAGTTCGAGCACCGGTTCATGCGTGAAGCCGGCGAGCAGCACATGCGGGAGCCGCTCGAGCTGCGCACTCACGGCCGCATTGATGCGCGGGTTCGCGTGCCCGAACAGGTTGACCCACCAGGAACTGATGCCGTCGAGGTAGCGCTTGCCGTCGAAATCGTACAGCCAGACGCCTTCCGCGCGCGCGATCGGGATCAGCGGCAACCGCTCGTGATCCTTCATCTGGGTGCAGGGGTGCCAGACTACCGCGAGGTCGCGGGCGGCGATCGTGGCGTTGCCTGGAGTGCTTACCATGAAAAATGAGTGTATGCGATTGGAAGCCGCGGATGGCGCGGGCTAAGCTGTGGCGATGCTGAAGATCGCTGTTTCGACGGGCCTGGTTTCCGGCGCGCGCCAGGTGGAATCGCCAAATTGCGATGACCGCCCGTCCGGCACCGGACCCGAGATGATCGTGATCCACGGCATCAGCCTGCCGCCCGGGCGCTATGGCGGCCCGTGGATCGACCGTCTCTTCACCAACACGCTGCCGGCGGACGCGGATCCGTACTTCGCGACGATCCAGGACCTGCGCGTCTCGACGCATGTGCTGATCGCCCGCGACGGCAAGCTGACGCAGTACGTTCCGTTTGATCTGCGCGCCTGGCACGCCGGCCGCTCGTACTGGCGTGACCGCAGCGAGTGCAACGATTTCTCGGTCGGCATCGAGCTCGAGGGCAGCGACGACGAACCGTACGACGACCGCCAGTACCAGGCGCTCGCGAAGCTGATCCTCGCGCTGCAGCAGACCTATCCGATGCTGGCCGACGGCTGGATCGCAGGGCACAGCGACATCGCGCCCGGCCGCAAGACCGACCCCGGCCCGGCGTTCGACTGGCGGCGGCTGGAGCAGGACCTGCGCGCCAGGGGCGCGCGGTTCCGGCGCGAGGTGCTGGCCTGAAGCATTGATCGGCAGCGGCTTGAATTTGAATAGACCAGTCGGTAGACTAGTCTGATGAAAAACACCCCCGGAACCGAAATCGGCGCCTACGAGGCCAAGACCCGGCTGCCCGAACTGCTGCGGCAGGTGAAGGCCGGCCGGCGCTTCACGATCACCAACCGCGGGGAGGCGATCGCCGACCTGGTGCCGAGCGAAGCGGCCCGCACCCGCAATCACAAGGCCGTAATCGAGAAATTCCAGAAGTTTATGGACGCGAATCCGGTGCGCGGCCGTGTCAATGTCCGCGAACTGATCGAGGAAGGCCGCGAGTGAATTTCGTGCTCGACGCATCCGTGACGATGAGCTGGCTGCTGTCGGATGCCGAGCCGTCAAAGCGCCAGTACGCGGCCGGGCTGCTCGAGTCGCTCAAGCGCGGTGTAACGGCGATGGTTCCCGTGACATGGGCGCTGGAGGTCGCCAACGTACTGGCGCGCGGCGAGGCCCGGGGCAGGGTCTCGGAGGCGCAGATCAACGCCTTCATCGAGATGCTCGCCGGCGCACCGATTGAAGCGGACGCCTCGAGCTTTTCGCAGGCGTTGGGCGATACGCTCGACCTGGCGCGTCGTTATCGGCTTTCGTCGTACGATGCCTCCTATCTCGAGCTTGCATTGCGCATGGCCTTGCCGATCGCGACCCTGGATGAGGACCTCCGCAAGGCCGCGCAAAAGGCGGGCGTCAGGCGCTTCGAACCGAAGTGAAGCCCGCACATTTCGGTCTGGTCGCAATTGCCGCGGTCATGGTCTTCGCAGCGGCCTGCCAGGCCGGGACGCCGGTGCCGCCGGGCGAACGCATCATCAGCGTCGCGCCGAACCTGACGGAGCTGCTGTTCGCCGCCGGCGCGGCGGAGCAGGTGGTCGCGGTCAGCGAATACAGCGACTATCCCGAGGCCGCGAAGGAACTGCCGCGCATCGGCGACGCTTTCCGGCTCGACTACGAGCGCATTGTTGCGCTGGCGCCGACCGTCGCCGTGATCTGGGAGACTGGCACGCCGGCCGGGGTCGCGAAGCGCCTTGAAGACCTCGGCATCCGCGTCGTCGGCATCCCGACGCACCGGCTCGATGACATTGCAACGGGCCTGGTCGAGCTCGGGGCACTGGCGGGCACGCAGGACGTCGCCGCCGCGGCTGCCGCCGAGTTCCGGCAGAAGATCGAGGCGCTCCGCGCCGAATACCGGGACCGGCCGAAGCTCCGGGTCTTCATCCAGATCGACGACGCGCCGCTGTTCACCGTCGGCGGTGGCCACCTGATTACCGAGATCGTCGAACTGTGCGGCGGCGTCAACGTGTTCGCCGAGGCGACCTCGCTCGCGCTGCCGGTGGACCTGGAATCCGTGCTGGTGCGCGCGCCGCAGGCGATCCTGTCCACCGACGACGGCGATCCCGTTCCGTACTGGTCGCGTTTCGGGCAGCTCGAGGCGGTGGCGAGAGGCAATGTGTTCCGCGCGCCGGCGGATCGGCTCGCGCGGCCGAGCCCGCGGATCGCCGAGGGCGCGGCGGAAGTCTGCGCATTGCTGGAGCGCGCCCGCGGCTCAGCGGCGCTCGTGCCTCCATAGCACTTCACTGCCGCTCTCATGGCGCGCGAGCACGCGCGCGATCACGAACAGCAGGTCCGACAGCCGGTTGAGGTACTGCAGCGGCTCCGGTGCGACGGTCTGCGCGCGCGCGAGCGTCCAGCAGCGCCGCTCGGCGCGCCGGCAGATGGCGCGTGCAAGATGACAGGCGGCCGCCGCGGAGCCGCCGCCCGGCAGGATGAATTCCTTTAGCGGCGGCAGGCGTTCGTTGAAGGCATCGAGCCACGTTTCGAGCGCGGTGACGTGTTGCGCCTGGATCGCGCGATGGCCGGGGATGCACAGCTCGCCGCCGAGGTCGAACAGCTCGTGCTGCACGTTCAGCAGCAGATCCCGTACGTCCGCCGGCAGGCCGGGCACGGCGAGCACCTGGCCGATGGCGCTGTTGCATTCGTCCACGCAGCCATAGGCCTCGACGCGCGGATCGTCCTTGGCCACGCGGCTGCCGTCGCCGAGTCCGGTCGTGCCGTCGTCCCCGGTGCGCGTGTAGATCTTCGAGAGCCGGTTACCCACGATCTCTCCTCAGCGGAACTCGTGCCGCACGGCCACGAACAGGCTCCTGCCCATCGTATTGAATCCGCTCGCCAGCTCGTAGTCCTCGTCCAACAGGTTCTCCATTCGCGCGAGCATTGTCCAGCGTTCGGTCAGGGCGATGCGCGCCGACAGGTTGGCGAGCCAGTAGCTGTCCATGGTGACCGGCTCGGGAAAGCCGAAATCCTTGCGGTCGCCGGCGTAGAGCAGGTCGAGGGCCAGTTCATGGCTGCGGATGCGGCGCGAGACGGCGAGGGTCGCGTTCTCGCGCGCGCGGCGCAGCAGCCTCGCGTCCGTGATCCGGTCGCGCGGGTCCTGCAGCGTCGCGCTGGCGCGCGCCGACCAGGCCTCGCCGTCCATGCGCCAGGCGGCCTCGATGCCGTCGATGCGCGCGCGCTCGACGTTCCGGTTCTCGCCCTCGAAGGTCTCGAAGTCGGTGACGACGAACTGGATCAGCGCGTCGATGTCGTTGCGAAACGCCGTGACCGTGACCGACTGGCGCTCGCCGAGGCGCTGGCGGTAGCCGATCTCGTAGCTCTTCGATTCCTCGGCCGCAAGGTCCGGGTTGCCGCCGAATCCGTACAGGTCGGTCGCATCCGGCGCGCGGAAGGCCGTGCCGGCGGCGAAGGTGACGAGCGCGCGGTCGCCAAATGCGAAACCATACTCCGCGTTCCAGGTTGCATGGCCGCCGAAGGCCTCGTGATCGGTGTAGCCGGCGGCGAGCAGCAGCCGGTGCCGGCCGAGCGTGGCCTGGTACTGCAGGTAGAGCTGCTTTGAAGTCGTCGTGGCATCGTAGGGCAGGCCGAAGGATTCGGCGTCGGCCTCCTCGTCCTGCCACAGGAGACCCGCCGTCAGCCGGTGGCGCTCGCCCAGTGCGAAGTCGTTCTGCCAGTCGAGCGTGAAGCGGCGCGTGTCGAGGAAATCGGGCGACTGGTTCTGCTCGAGGTCGTCGATCGCATGGCCGACCGTGAGCCGCGAATCCCAGTCCTCCGATGGCGCGAACCCCGCCGTCAGCGCGAGCGCCGAGTTCTCGAATTCCTGGTCGACCGGCGTGACGAAGAAATCCGAGTACTCCGAAGTGCCCGAGGCGTGCCAGGCCCGGAGGCCGAGCTCGACCGCGCCGAGGTCCGTGCGTGCCGTCGCGGTGAATGACCGGTTCTCGTAACCGCGATCCGTGGTATCGCCCGTGCGTGTCGGGAAGCCATCGCTGTCGAGCCAGGAAAAACCGAAAGACGCGTCGCCGCGCGCGCCGGCCAGGCCCGCGTTGAGGCTGGCGCTGCGCGTGTCGTAGTCGCCGAAACCGGCCTGCACACTCGCGCCATTCGCTGCGCCGCGGCGCGTGATGACGTTGATCACGCCGCCGAGCGCCTCCGAGCCGTAGAGCGTCGAGCGCGGCCCCTTGACGATCTCGACGCGTTCGACGAGTTCCGGCGCGATGTTCTGGATCGCGGCGCTGCCGATGGTGCCCGGATTGATGCGCAGCCCGTCCACCAGCACCAGCACGTGATTGGATTCCGTGCCGCGCAGGAACAGCGAAGTCTGCTGCCCCGGGCCGCCGAGCCGCGCGACCTCGATGCCCGCGCGCAGGCGCAGCACGTCGCCGAGGTCGGCGGCAGGCGAGCGCTGCAGTTCCTCGCGCGTGATCAGCTCGACGCTCGCGAGCGCCTGGCTCGCGGGAATTTCGGTGCGCGTCGCGGTGACGACGACGGGTTCGATCGCATGGGCGCCGGCGACGGCCGCCAGCAGGATGAGGGTGTTCAAGCGTGCTCCTCCCGAGCAGTGAAGCGACGGTTCACCGGCCGAGGGAGAAATCCGGGAGGGAGGGCGAGAGGCCCGCACCCCCGGTCGCCCGCCGCGACTGGTGCATGCTGACGGGCCGGTCTCCGGACTCACGGCGTGTCCCGAGGGACCGTCCGCATCGCCTTCCCACCGGAGATGCCGGCAGTGGCTGCAGGGTTTTCCTGCGTGATGCGGCTTGCGCCGTTTACCGTTGCGGGGGCAGTGCCGGGATGGCGAGCAACTCGCGCACCGGCTTCCCGATTAGCCCGGGTTCACGCCCGGGACACCTGTCATCGGGGCCAATGTAGGCAGCGCGCCGGTTGCGGTCAAGCGGACGTTGACGAGGGAGCAGCCGCCTTGCAGTGTGGCGGCATGGCGAATTCGGCGCGACTCGAAGCGGCGCTCGCGGCGGCGGCGGCGGCCGCGGAACTGATCCGCGGCAGCTACCGCGCCAACATCGGCGTGCGCACCAAGGCCGACGGCTCGCCGGTGACCGAGGCCGACGTTGCCGCCGAGCAGGCGATCCGTGCGATCGTGCAGGGCCGCTTCCCGAAGGACGGTTTCTACGGCGAGGAATCCGCCGCCGACCGCATGGACGCCGAGCGGCTGTGGCTCGTGGACCCGATCGACGGCACCAAGTCGTTCGTGCGCCAGTACCCGATGTTCTCGACGCAGATCGCGCTGATGCGCCGCGGCGCGCTCGAACTCGGCGTTTCCTGCGCGCCGGTCTACGGCCAGACGGCCTGGGCCGAGCGCGGCGCGGGCGCGTTCATGGACGGCGCGCCGCTCGCAGTGAGCGGGATCGCGACGCTCGAGCAGGCCACGATCTCGACCGGCAACCTGCGCTCGCTCGCGGGCGGGCCGCGCTGGGCGGCGTTTGGGCGCATCGTCACGCGGCTCGACCGCATCCGCGGCTTCGGCGACTTCCTGCATTACCACCTGCTGGCGGCCGGCAAGATCGAGGCGGTGATCGAGTCGGACATCCACATCCTCGACATCGCCGCGCTGACGGTGATCGTGCAAGAGGCGGGCGGCCGGGTGACGGACCTCGAGGGTGCGCCGATCGGCCTGCGGACGCGCAGCATCCTCGCGTCAAACGGCGCGCTGCACGATACGATCCTGGCCGAATTGAACCGCTGAGCGGTTCAGCTGCTGACGAACACGCGCCCATGTCGCGAGGCGAGTTCCTCGACCGGCACGTGGTAGAGCGCCGAGAGATGGGCGGCGTCGAGCGTGGTCGCGACCTCGCCGTAATGCCAGCGCCCGTCGCCGTGCAGCAGCAGCACGCGGTCGGCGAAGCGCGCGGCAAGCGTGGCATCGTGCAGTGAGGCGATCACCAGGCCCCCGGCATCGGCGCGCGCGCGAAAGAGCGCGAGTACCTCGTTGCGGTGCTGCGGGTCGAGGTGGTTGATCGGCTCGTCGAGCAGGCAGACCGCGGCGTCCTGCGCGAGCAGGGTCGCGACCTCGAGCCGCCGGCGTTCCCCGCCCGACAGTGAATCCACCGCGCGATCCGCGAGCTCGCCGAGCCCGACGGCTGCGAGCGCGGCGTGTGCCGTGGCGATGTCTTCTTCGCCTTCCCATTGCCAGAACGGCAGGTGGGGATGGCGGCCGATCAGCGCGGTGTCGAACACGCTGGAGGGAAACGGATCCTCGATGGTCTGCGGCAGCAGGGCGAGCCGGCGCGCGCGCTCGCGCCCGGTCCAGGTCGCGAGGTCGCGCCCGTCGAGCGATACCTGGCCGGATGACGGCGCGCGCAGCCCCGCGAGCGTGTGCAGCGTCAGCGTCTTGCCGACGCCGTTCCTGCCGAGCACGGCGACGAACTCGCCGCCTCGCGCCTCGAACTCGAGCGCGTGCACCAGCGTGCGGCCGTTGACTGCGACGTCGAGCGTCCGGCCCGCGAGCCGCGGCGCGCCGTGTCCGTTCAGGGTTGCAGGCGCTGGTGACGCCATGACTCGGCGTGGAAACGGCCGTTGCCGGCAGGCACCAGTTCGCGGGTCCAGCGCGCACGATCGTGCAGGCGGTGTTCGCCCTCGACCCAGAGCTCGACCGAAACGGCCCACAGCCGGTAGCCGCCCCAGTTCCCGGGCCGCGGCAGGCGCAGGCCCGGCTCCTGGTCGTCGTCGGGCGCGGTAAAGGGATCCGGCGTGCCGAGGCGCTCCGCGGTTGCGCGCAGGCGCTCGAGCAGCAACTGGCGCGAGGCGATCGGCGCGCTCTGCTCGCTGGTGATGGCGGCGAGGCGGCTGCGCCACGGCCGGCTCGCGAAGTAATCGTCGCTTTCGCTCGCGAGCGCGTGCACCACGGGACCTTCGATGCGCAACTGCCGGCCGAGCGCGTCCCAATGGAAAACGACCGCGGCCCAGGGTTGCGCCGCGAGCTCCTGGCCTTTGCGCGAACCGTAGTTCGTATAGAAGACCAGGTAACCCGGATCCGCGACGATTTCCTTGCAGAGCATGACCCGCACCGACGGCTTGCCGTCTGAATCCGTGGTCGCGAGGCTCATCGCGTTGGGATTGGGCTGGACCTGCTCGTCCCAGGCCTGCCGGAACCAGGTCGACGCGAGTGGCATCGGATCCCCCGGCAGCGGGTCCGGCAGCGTCTGGAATCGCGCATGCATGGCGTGATGTTAACGCGCCGGCCGCGGCGGGTGTAACTTGCGGGCCTGATGCGGAAAATCACGATCAATGGCGCCCGGATCGCCTTCGTCGAGGCGGGCCGCGGCATGCCGGTCGTGCTGCTGCACGGCCTCGGCGGCAGCCACGACGACTGGCGCCTGCAGCTGCACGAGTTTGCGGCGCACTTCCGCGTGATCGTGCCGGACCTGCGCGGCTTCGGCGCGAGCGAGCGGCGCGAGCCTTTCACGATCCAGCAGCACGCGCGCGACGTCGCGGCGCTGATGGAAGCGCTCGGCATCGGGCGCGCGCATGTCGTCGGGCTGTCGATGGGTGGCGCGATCGCGATCGAGATGGCCCTGCGCTCGCCGGCGGCGGTCGGCGCGCTGGTGCTCGCGAACACCGCGCCCGGCTTCACGCTGACGAACTGGCAACGCCGGCGCATGGCCTGGCTGCGGGTGCTGGTCGCAGCGGTACTGGGCGTGCAGGCCGTGGCCCGCATTTCCGGTCGCGGTTTTTTCCCGCGCCGCGGCCAGGGTCGGCTGCGCAAGCGCCTGATCCGGCGAGCGAGCGAAACCAGCCGCTGGGTCTATCTCGCGTCCCTGCGCTCGCTGACGCGCTGGAACGCCGAATCGCGGCTGCGGACGATCCAGGCGCCGGTCCTGGTGCTGGGCGCCGAATTCGACATGACGACCAGCGCCGAGAAGAGACGCTGGGTGGCCCGGATCCCGCGGGCCCGGTTCGTCGAGATCCCGGGCAGCCGCCACCACAGCGAACTGGACGCCCCGGAGCGCTTCAACCGGGAGGTTTTGGGCTTCCTGCGGGGCCAGATCATCGATTAAGGCGCGATTCAGGTTCGCGGGTCGACACTGGCCCCACGCACCCTGAGGAGGAGCCTTCATGATCAAGTCCACACTGACCGCCGCGACGCTGGCCCTGCTTCTGGCAGGCCCCGCCATCGCGGACAACGACGGGCACCGCGGGGGTAACGATCGCGACCGCGGCCAGAAGCACAGCTTTCAGCGCGGCGACGACCGGCGCAACGACGACAAGGGGCGCTTCGACGACCACGGGAAGCGCGATCGCGATTCGCGCCGCGACGATGACCGTCGCGATGACCGGCGGGATTATGACCGCCGGCATGACGGCCGGGATTACGACCGCCGCCGCTACGACAACTACTGGCGTTACGACGGCCGCAACAACGACCGCTACCGCCGCCACGTGCCGCCGTCGCGCTACAGCGCCGATTTCGGCTACCGGTCGGGGTATGAACTCGCCTGGCGCGACTGGCAACGCTATGGGCGCAACAACCGTCATTGGCGGCGCTCGTCCTGGACCAGCATCAGTTTCGGATACCGTTCCGGCTATGACGCCGGCTGGCAGGACGCCATGTACTACTTCGGCTATGGCTATCGCCCGGGCTACTGGGAGCGGGACTCCGGCGGCAGCTGGTATTTCGGCTTCCACTTCGAAGGCTGATGCCTGACTCACCGGCCCGCTTGCAACCCAGCAGGCGGGCCGGTACACAGGGTGGTCCCGGACGAGGTGACTGCCCTGATGGAACTCAAAGACCTGCGCACGCGCCTGACCCAGCTCGATGGCGAGCTGCTCGCCCTGATCGCCGAACGACAGCGGATCAGCGAAAAAGTCGCGCGGGCCAAGCGCGCGACCGGCCTGCCGACGCGGGATTTCCAGCGCGAACGCGAAGTGCTCATGAACGCCCGCGCAGCGGCCGAAAAGCTGGGTCTGTCGCCTGCGCTCGCCGACAACCTGCTGCGCCTCCTGATCCGCAGTTCGCTGGCGACCCAGGAACAGGCCCAGGTGGCGGCGCAGGGGCAGGGCAGCGGCAAGCGGGCGCTGGTCATCGGCGGCAAGGGCAAGATGGGCCGCTGGTTCGCCGAGTTCCTGGATTCGCAGGGATTCACGGTCGAGATCGCGGATCCTGCCGGACCGCTCGAAGGCTATGCGCATCGCCCCGACTGGCAGTCCGACGACCTCTCGCACGACGTGATCGTCGTTGCGACGCCGCTCGGCATCACCGCCGCGATCCTCGAGCAGCTTGCGCGCCATCGCCCGCCCGGACTCGTGTTCGACATCGGCTCGCTGAAAACGCCGTTGCGCGCCGGGATCGCCGCGCTACAGCAGGCGGGCGTGCGCGTCGCCTCGCTGCACCCGATGTTCGGCCCCGACACGGACCTTCTTTCCGGGCGTCACATCATCCATGTGGACCTCGGCCATCCCGAAACGGTTGCCGACGCGCAAAGACTGTTCGCCTCGACCATGGCGGAGCAGGTCGTCACCACGCTCGATGACCACGACCGGCTGATCGCCTACGTGCTGGGACTCTCGCATGCGATCAACATCGCCTTCTTCACGGCGCTGGCGGACAGCGGCGAAGCGGCGCCGCGGCTCGCGCGCCTCTCCAGCACGACTTTCGACGCCCAGCTCGCGGTCGCTTCGCTGGTGGCGGGGGAAAGCCCGGCGCTCTATTTCGAAATCCAGGCGCTGAACCAGTACGGCGGCGAGTCGCTGGCGGCCCTGGCCGATGCCGTATTGCGGCTACAAGCCCTTGTTTCCAATCAGGATGCCGCCGGTTTCGCCCGTTTGATGCGCCGCGGGCAGGCCTACCTGCAGGACCGTGCCGCCGCCCGCCAGACCTGATATGCTAATGAGAGTCATTCTCATTAACGGTTCGAGGTAGCCATGACAATCCTGACGGCAATGACGCGCCTCCTGGCGCCGGTCCTGGTGCTGGCCGCCCTGGGCCTGTCCGGCCCCGCACGGGCCGCTGGCGAGCCCCTGGTGGTCTATTCCGCGCGCAAGTACCAGCTGGTCGAACAACTCTTTCTTGAGTACGGCCGCGAGCGCGGAATCGAAGTGAAGTCCGTCACAGATGACGGCGCGCCGCTGATCCAGCGGCTGATCGCGGAGGGCGCGAACAGCCCCGCAGACGTCTTCATTTCCGTCGATGCCGGCGACCTCTGGCGCGCAGCCGAGGCCGGCCTGCTCGCACCGGTCAAGTCGCAGGCGCTTGAAGCGGCGATCCCCGCGCACCTGCGCGATCCCGAGGGCCGCTGGTTCGGACTCGCAGTGCGCGCGCGCACGATCGCGTATTCGACCGAACGCGTGAAGCCCGCGGAACTCTCGACTTATGCCGCGCTCGGCGACGCGAAGTGGAAAGGGCGGCTGTGCCTGCGCAGCGGCAAGCACGTCTACAATCAGTCGCTGGTCGCGATGATGATCGGCGACCTCGGCGAAGAGGCGGCCGAACGCGTCGTGCGTTCGTGGGTCGCGAACCTGGCCGCCGAGCCGTTCTCGAGCGACACGCTGATGCTGAACGCGATCGCCGCGGGCCAGTGCGACGTCGGCATCACCAACAGCTATTACCTCGGCCGCCTGCAGGCCGAGAAACCGGGTTTCCCGGTGCAGATCTTCTGGGCGGACCAGAAGGGCGCGGGCACGCACGTGAACATCTCGGGCGGCGGCGTGACTGCGCATGCAAGGAACCGCGCCGAGGCGATCCGCTTCCTCGAATGGCTCGCGTCGCCGGAAATCCAGAAGCGCTTCGCGAGCGTCAACTACGAGTTCCCGGCAAACGTGAATGCCGAGGCGCTGCCAGTGGTCGCTGCCTGGGGCAAGTTCGAGCCGAACCTCGTGAATGTCGGCACCATCGGCCGGACCCAGCCGGCCGCGGTGAAACTGCTGGATCGCGCAGGCTGGCGCTGACCGCAGGCGGGCGGCGAGAATGACCGGATGATTTCGTCGCACCGCTTTCCTCCGGCACTCGCGGCGCTCGCGGTCGCGCTGCCGATGATCGCGGTACTCGCGGCGGTCGTGCAGGGTGCCACCGGCGGCGACGCCGCGCTGTGGGCGCACCTGCGCGAGTTCGTGCTGGCGCGCGTGGCCTGGAACACCGTGGTACTGGTCATCGGCGTCGTGATCCTGGCCGCCGCGCTCGGCACTTCGCTCGCCTGGCTGACGGCGGCCTGCGAATTCCCGGGCCGCTCGTTCTTCTCCTGGGCGCTGCTGTTGCCGATGGCGATGCCGGCGTACGTGCTCGCGTTCGTCGCGGTCGCGACCCTCGATTACGCGGGCGCCGTGCCAGTGGCGCTGCGCGCCTGGTTCGGCGACGGGCTCTGGCTGCCGCCGATCCGCTCGACCACGGGCGTGATCCTCGTGCTCGCGCTCGCCGGCTACCCGTACGTCTACCTGATGGCGCGCGGCGCATTCATGACACACGGCGCGCGCGCGCTCGAGGCGGCGCAATCGCTCGGCCTCGGCCCCTGGCAGGGCCTGTTCCGGGTGGCAGTGCCGCTGGCGCGGCCCTGGCTTGCGGGCGGCGCGGCGCTGGTCGCCATGGAAACGCTCGCCGACTTCGGCGCGGTGTCGGTCTTCAACTACGACACGTTCACGACCGCGATCTACAAGGCCTGGTTCGGCCTGTTCTCGATCGAGACCGCGCTCGGGCTCGCGCTGCTGCTGCTCCTGTTCGTCGCTGCGGCGCTTGCGGTCGAGCGCATTGCGCGCGGTCGCGCGCGTTACTCGGCGGCCGACGGCGGCGCGCGCAGCGCCGCCCGGCTCGAGCTGCGCGGCCCCCGCGGCTGGGTTGCATTCAGCCTCGCCGCGACAGTGTTCGCGCTCGGCTTTGTGCTGCCCGCGATGGTGCTGGCGCAATGGGCCTGGCAGGTCGCGCCGCTTGATCTTGATGCACGCTACCTGAGCTATGCGCTCAGGACCCTCGGGCTCGCCGGCATGGCGGCGGCGGCCTGCCTCGCGCTCGCGCTGGTGCTCGGCTATGCGACGCGGTTTTCCCCCGGGCGCGTGACGCAGGCGGCCGCGCGGGTCGCGACCCTCGGCTACGCAGTGCCGGGCGCGGTACTCGCGGTCGGCGTCGTCAGCGCTCTCGCGGCCATCGACAATGCCTGGCGCGGCGTCGCGGGCGGCGAGGGGCTGTGGCTGCAGGGCACGGTGATTGCGCTCCTGCTCGGTTACGTCGCGCGCTTCCTCGCGGTCGCGCATGGCCCCGTGCAGGGAGGTTTCGCCCGCATCCGCCCTTCGCTCGAGGAAGCGGCGCGCGGCCTCGGGCTCTCGACGCGCGAACTCGTCGCGCGCCTGCACCTGCCGCTGCTCGGCGCCGGCATCGGCACGGCGCTGCTGCTGGTATTCGTCGACGTGATGAAGGAGATGCCGATCACGCTGATGACCCGGCCCTTTGGCTGGGACACACTGGCGGTGCGGGTGTTCGAGATGACCGCGGAAGGCGAGTGGCAGCGCGCGGCATTGCCGTCGCTTGCGATCGTGGTGGCCGGATTGCTGCCGGTGGCCCTGCTGACCTGGAGGATGGAGCGTGCGGCTCGAGCTGCGTGAGATTTCAAAGGCGTATGGCGGCGTCGCGGCGGTTGACCGGCTGTCGCTGACGGTCGCCGCGGGCCGCATCGGCTGCCTGCTCGGGCCTTCCGGCTCGGGCAAGACCACGGTGCTGCGCGCGATCGCGGGCTTCGAGCGGCCCGACGCGGGCGAGATCCTCGCGGGCGGCGAGCGCCTGTCCGGCCCCGGCTTGTGGGTGCCGCCGGAACGCCGCCGCATCGGCATGGTGTTCCAGGATTACGCGCTGTTCCCGCACCTCGATGCGGTGGCGAACGTCGCATTCGGACTGCGCGATGCCGATCGCGCGGTCCGGAGGCGGCGGGCCGCCGAGATGCTCGAACTCGTGGGACTCGCCGATCATGCTGCGAAGCTTCCGCACGAACTCTCCGGCGGCCAGCAGCAACGCGTTGCGCTCGCGCGCGCGCTCGCGCCGCGTCCGCGGCTCGTGCTGCTCGACGAGCCGTTCTCGAATCTCGATGCCGAGGTGCGGATGGAACTCGCGCAGCAGGTGCGCGCCGCGCTGGTCGCCGAGGGCGCGACCGCGCTGCTCGTCACGCACGACCAGCGCGAGGCCTTCGCGATCGCCGACGAGATCGGCGTGATGCGGGCCGGGTGGCTCGAGCAGTGGGATGCACCGTGGCGGCTCTATCACTCGCCGGCGACGCGTTTCGTCGCGGACTTCGTCGGCGAGGGCAGTTTCATCCAGGGCACGGTGCTCGGTCCGGGGCGTGTCTCAACCGAGCTCGGCGTCATCGAGGGCCAGCTCACGCAGCGCCAGCCCGCCGGCACACTCGTGGACCTGCTGCTGCGGCCCGACGACGTGATCCACGACGACGCCAGCGAGCTGCGCGCGGAAGTGATCGAACGGGTGTTCCGCGGCGCCCAGTTCCAGTACAAGCTGCGGCTGCCGTCCGGCACGACCGCCCTGTCATTCGTGCCGAGCCACCACGATCACGCGATCGGCGAGCGCATCGGCATCCGCCTCGACGCGCAGCACCTTGTGGGCTTCCCGCGCGGCTGAAAGGGGACGTTTCCCCTTGTGAAAAATGGGGACGCACACCCTCGAGGGCGCGCATCCGCTATTGATCAGCCGGCCTCTCGACCAGGTAGGCGATGCGCGACAGGCGCCGTTCGCTCGTCAGCCGATGCACGGTCGCGAAGAATTGCTGCAGGCCGGCGAAGCGTCCCTCGCCCTCGATCCGCAGCAGTTCCTCCCGATGCCGTTGCCTTGCGTCATGCCAGCGGCCGGACACGAGCGCGGCATTCTCCGTGACGTCTTCTTGGCGCAGCAGCACGAGCCTCGCGCGCGCAATCAAGTGCTCATTGACGCCCTGCGGCACGAATAGGAATAGCCCGATGGAACTGCGCAGCGCGAGTTCGTCGTTGGTCACCGGCCCTGTGACCACCACCGGATCGGTGAACACCGCCCGTCGGCCGGGGCGCAGCACGCGATGCCATTCCTCGAACGTCGCAAGCCGGTCGGGGAAGTGGTTCATCGAATCGATGCACAGCAGGCCATCGAAGGCTCCCGCCCCGAAGGGCAACGGCGCATCGGCGTCGACCAGCCGGAAACGGGCGACGTCCTCGAGCCGGGCAGCGCTCGCACTGCGCGTTGCGGTGGCGATGCCGCTGCGATTCACGTCGATGCCCGTCACGCGGCAGCGCGCACGCCGCGCCAGGCACAAGGCGGGACCGCCGGAGCCGCTGGCGACCTCCAGAGCATGGTGCGCCGGCAAGAGCTGCAGCCAGTCGATGAAGCGGCCGAATTCATCCGCCGTCAGCCAGCTGTTCTGGCCGATGTCATCACCGAACGTTTCTCGGCGCACGGCCGCGAGGACCTGCTCGTTGAAATGGGCGTACGTACTACAGAACAGGTCGATTCGCGCGGCCATCAGACGTTTCCATCAACCTGCAGGCGCGCGCGCGGCGCCTGGCGCCGCTTGCCGATCGGCAGGATCATCGGCACGCGCCGGCGATATTCCGCGTATTCCGGATGCGCGTCGATCAGGTCGCGTTCCTCGAACTGGATCGCGATCAGGATGTATGCGGTGGTCGCCACTGCGAACAACAGGTGCGTCACCGTCATCGTCGGCGTCGCCCAGAACGTGAACAGCCAGCCGAGGTACAGCGGGTGGCGCATGTGGCGATAGAGCGCGGGCATGCGGAAAGGCACCGGATGGTACGGCTTGCCGACGAGGTGGAGCCAGACCTGGCGCAGGCCGAACAGGTCGAAATGATTTATCAGGAAGGTCGAGTACAGCACGAGCGCCCAGCCGGTCACATACGCCGCAAATAGCGCGGTTCGCGCCATCGGAGCGCTGACATCCCAGATGACTCCGCCGACCGGCTGCCAGAAGGCGAACAGCGCGATCAGGGCGAGGCTCGAGAACAGCACATAGGTGCTGCGTTCCGCAGGCACCGGCACCACCCGCGTCCACCAGCGCTTGAATGCCGGTCGCGCCATGACGCTGTGCTGCACGGCAAAAAGCCCGAGCAATGCGAGGTCGATCAGCAGGGCGGCGGCGAGCGGCGCTTCCCGAACCGAATCGATCGACTTCGGCACGCCGATATTGCCGATAAAACCAATGGCATACAGGAACGTGGCAAAGAACACGGCGTAGCAAGCGATGCCATAGAAAAAGATCGTCAGACGTTTCACGGCAGGTCCCCCTAAAATGCGGTGGCGAGAGGCTAAGGACCCGGTGTCAGCAAGTCCCGGGCAAACGCCGGGATTTCGCCGGGTAATCCATGAGTGACATCGTCGACTTCGACCGCTTCCGCTTCGAGCCCCGGACCGGCCGCCTGTCGGCGGCTGGGCAGGAAGTCAGGCTGACGCCCAAGGCGGCGGCCTTGCTCGGCGCACTGGTCGAGCGCGCCGGCCAGCCGGTCACCAAGCAGGAACTGTTCACGACGGTGTGGAGCGGCACCGTGGTCAGCGACGATGCGCTGGTGACCTGCATCCAGGAACTGCGCAAGGCGCTCGGCGACGACGCGAAGCACCCGCGCTTCATCGAGACGCGGCATCGCAGTGGCTACCGGTTCGTCGCCGGACTGTCGCGGCCCGATCTCGCGGCGGCGCCATCCGCCATCGCCGTGTTGCCGTTCACGGACCTTAGCCCCGAACGTGACCAGGGTCACTTCTGCGACGGCCTGGCCGAGGAGTTGATCGACGCGCTCACTCACGTCGAAGGGCTGCGCGTTGTGGCGCGCAGCTCTTCGTTCCAGTTTCGTGGCGACGCACTCGACGTGAGCGACATCGGCCGGCGGCTGCGCGTGGGTTCCCTGCTGGAAGGCAGCGTGCGCAAGGAGGGCGGGCGGCTGCGCATCACCGTGCAGCTCATCGAGGTCGCGAGCGGCTTTCACCAATGGTCGCAGAGTTTCGATCGCGATCTCGGCGACCTGTTCGCGGTGCAGCAGGAGATTGCCGGGACGGTGGCAACCCAGCTGCGTGGCGGCCGCCTGACCGAGCGCGAGCTGCGCGGCGTGTGGCGCCAGCCCACGGCCTTCGAGACCTACGAGTTCTTCCTGCGTGGCCGCCAGTCGCTGCACGGCATGCAACGCCCGGACCTCGAGCACAGCCGGCGAATGTTCGAAGCCGCCATTGCGCTCGACGCCGGGTACGCGCCCGCCTGGGCCGGCCTCGCGACTGTGCATGCAACGCTATATGAGTGGCACGGCGCGACCGATGAGGACCTGCGCCAGGCGATCAAGGCAAGCGAGATCACGATGCAGCTGGCGCCGGAGCTCGCCGATGCGCACGTGGCGCGCGGCTTCGCGCTGTCGCTGCAGCGGCACTATGCCGAGGCGCTGCGGCACTTCGAGTCCGCGGCGCGCATCAACCCGCAGCTTTTCGACGCCTACTACTACGGCGGCCGCACGAGCTTCGCGAGCGGCGACATCGCGCGGTCGGCGGAGCTGTTCGGCAGGGCCGCCGAAGTGCGCAAGGAGGACTTCCAGAGCGCGATGCTGCAATCGCAGTCGCTGCGCATGATCGGTCGCCTCGAGGAGGCGGTTGCCGCCAACCGGGAGGGTATCGCGCGCGCCGAACGAATGCTGGCGCTGAATCCCGTCGACGGTCGCGCACTCGCCCTCGGTTCGGTTTCGCTATACGAGCTCGGCGAAACCGCGCGCGCCATGCAATGGTCGCGACGGTCGCTCGAGCTGTACGCCGACGACATGAACACGCTGATCAATGCCGCCTGCGTGCGCAGCAAGGCGGGATTGAAGGAAGAAGCGCTGGCGTTGCTCGAGCGCGCCTTCAGCCGCGGCTGGGGCAAACGCGACTGGATCGAGCAGGACCACGACTACGACCTGCTGCGCGCCGACCCCCGCTTCCATCGGTTGCTCGAAAAGCTCAAGTAGCCGTTCCCGCTGGCCGGCGGCGCATCAACAGCAGGAACAGCGGCACGCCGATCAGCGCGGTCAATGCGCCGACCGGCAGCTGGCGTGGCGCCGCGACCGTGCGCGCCAGCAGGTCCGCGACCACCAGCAGCGCGCCGCCCGCGAGCGCCGCCGCCGGGATCACCGCGCGGTGCGAGGAGCCGATCACGAGCCGCACGAGGTGCGGCGTCACGAGCCCGACGAAGCCGATGCTGCCCGCGGTGGTGACGGCTGCGGCGGTCAGCACCGAGGCCGCGACGTAGATCGCGATGCGAAGTCCGCGCACCGGCACTCCGAGCAGCTGCGCCTGCAGCTCGCCGCGCGCGAGCGCATCGAGCGGGCGCGCCGCGAGCAGGCAGGCCGGGATCGCGACGAGCGCGAGGATCAGGAGCGACCATGGCGTGCGCACATAGGAGAAATCGCCGAGCAGCCAGAACAGCATGCCGCGCAGGCGCAGGTCGTCCGACAGCGACAGCAGCAGGCTGATGATGGCGCCGCAGCCGGCTGCGACGACCACGCCGGTCAGCAGGAGGCGGGTCGTGGTCCAGCCGCCGGGGCCATGCGCGACCGCGAACACCAGGAGCATCGCCGCGAAGGCGCCGCTGGCGGCGCCGGCATCGACGGCGAATCCCGTGAGGCCGGCGAGCATGACGGCCAGCGCGCCGACCGCGGCGCCGCCCGAGACGCCGAGTACGTAGGGATCGGCAAGCGGATTGCGCAGCAGCGCCTGCATCAGCACGCCCGCGAGCGCGAGCACCGCGCCCGCGCCGAAGGCCGCGAGCGCGCGCGGCAGGCGCAGCTCCCAGACGATCGTGCGCATCAGCGGGTCGCCGGCCGCGAGCCGTTCCCACGGCGAATCGATCCCCGAGCTGCCGAATGCCAGCGACGCCGCGACCGCCAGCACCGCGGCGACCGCCAGCAGCAGGATCAGCAGTGGTGCCGGCATCCGCTTCATGTCGACCGGCATTATTGACGAAGTACGCACCACGCTGGCGTCTGGCTAGTCAGGGAAGGGGTTTCAGGATCGTGCGAGCCAGGGATGGCGAGCCCGAAGCGTCCAGGGACGGATTCACAGCGGTCCTGAAACCCCTTCCCTGACTGGCCAGACGCGAACGTCCGCGCCCGTACATGGTCCGTATAGCTATGCCTGTGGAACAATCACCGGTTGTGAGCCGCGAAACCGACTACATCGACGCCGACGGCTACCGGGCCAACGTCGGCATCATCATCATGAACGACGACCGCCAGGTCTTCATCGGCGGCCGGGCGAAGGCGCGTGGCTGGCAGTTCCCGCAGGGCGGCGTCCGGCGTGGCGAGCGCCCGGAAGAGGCCTTGTACCGGGAACTCGAGGAAGAGGTCGGCCTGCGCCGCAGCCAGGTCGAGGAGGTCGCGCGCACCCGGACCTGGCTGCGCTACCGGCTGCCGCCGCAGTTCGTGCGCCGCGATTCGAGCCCGCTGTGCATCGGCCAGAAGCAGCGCTGGTTCCTGCTGCGCCTCGGCGCCGAAGACTCGGCGTTGCGCTTCGATGCGACCGAGCAGCCGGCCGAGTTCGACCGCTGGCGCTGGGCCGACTGGTGGGATGCGGTGCGCGACGTCATCTACTTCAAGCGCCGCGTCTACTCGCGCGCGCTGCACGAACTCGGCGCGCACGCATACCCGGAGGGTCTGCCACCCTATCCGGACTGGTGGGATGAACGCATGGGTTCCGGCAGGCAGAGCGGCCCGGGCCCCGGCCGGTCCTGAGAATCAGAACGGCCGCGCGACCGCCAGCAGCACGATGCCGATCAGCAGGATCGCCGGCACCTCGTTGAACCAGCGATACCAGCGATCGCCGTGGGCGTTGCGGCCCGCCGCGAAATCCTGGACCAGACGCCAGTTCCAGGCGTGATAGCCGATGAGCAGCACGACCAGCCCGAGCTTGACCTGCAGCCAGCCGGTCGCGAGCAATCCCGGATTCAGGACCAGCAGCCACAGGCCGAACACCGCGGTCAGCACGCCGCCGATCGTCATCAGCGCGAACAGGCGCCGCTCCATGATGCGGAACCGCTCGATGCTCGCGGTATCGTTGGCAGAAGCGTGATATACGAACAGCCGCGGCAGGTAGAAGAGACCGGCGAACCAGGTCACCATGAAAATGATGTGCCAGGCCTTGATCCAGAGCATGCGCGGCGTCCTCCTTGTCCGCGCCGATTCTAGCCACGGAACATGCCGCTGAGCGAAAAGAAATCCCGCAAGCCCGCGTCGCGCAGGCGCATCACGATGATCGCCATCGCCGCACTCGCGCTTCTATATGGCGGATTCGAGCTCGGGCGCCGCACTGCGGGGTATTCGATCGTGGATGCCATGGTCGAAGGGACGGATCTGCGGCACCGCAACCGGACACTCGACGAGGAGAACCAGGCGCTGCATCGCCGCGTCGCGACCGCGGAACTCGGCCAGCGCGTGGACCGCCAGGCGCAGTCGGACGCGCAGCGCATGATGAGCGAGCTGCAGGCGGAGACCTCCCGCCAGCAGCAGGAACTGCAGTTCTACCGCGGGCTGGTCGCGCGCCAGTTCGGCGCCGGCACGCTGCGGGTGCAGGAGCTGCGCGTCCGTGCCGAAGAGGAGCGTCGTTACCGGGTGCTGATCACGCTGGTGCAGGCGGCAACGCGCGAGGCGATCGCCAATGGCACCGTGACCTTCACGATCGAGGGACCGGAAGGGAAGACGCTCACGCTCGCCGAGGTCGAGCCGGACCAGCGCCGTGAACTGCCGTTTTCGCTGCGTTTCTTCCAGCAGATCGAGGTATTGATCGACCTGCCGCTGGATTTCGAGCCCGTTAGCCTGCATGTTGAGTACAAGCTGGGCCGCAACGCCGAGTCCGTGCGGCAGTCGTTTCCGTGGCGCGTCGAAGGCGACGCCGAAACGCCGGTACTTTGACCCGCGGCCGGCCGGGCTGGAGTAAAATGCAATCATGAGCGAACCAGGGACGATGGCCGAAGGCCTGATTTTCACCGACGCCGCCGCCCGCAAGGTCGGCGAGCTGATCCGTGAAGAGGGCAATCCCAACCTGAAACTGCGGGTGTTCGTCTCCGGCGGCGGCTGCTCGGGCTTCCAGTACGGATTCACCTTCGACGAAAAGACCGAAGAAGGCGATGCGGAGTTTCCAAACCAGGGCGTGACGCTGGTGGTCGATCCGCTGTCGTTCCAGTACCTGACCGGTGCGGAGATCGACTATCGCGAGGACCTCGAAGGCGCACAGTTCGTGATCCGCAATCCGAACGCGACCACGACCTGCGGCTGCGGGTCGTCGTTCTCGACCTGAAGGTTAGCTAGCGCCCGGCGTGGGCGACGCGGAGCGTTTCCGCGGCGGGGACGACATCGAGCCGCGCCAGCAGCGGCGCGGTCTTGGCCTGGAAGTCGGCCATCAGGCTGGCGGGAATCGGGTCGGCCTTGGCGATCGTGACCCGCGCCGGATTCTTGTGCACGCCATTCACGCGGTATTCGTAATGCACGTGCGGGCCGGACGCGAGGCCGGTCATCCCAACGTAGCCGATCACTTCACCCTGCTGCACGCGATCGCCGACC
>JBFXFJ010000001.1:0-302500 GCA_050179155.1 Steroidobacteraceae bacterium | reverse complement strand
CAGTAACCGGAGGAATAGAAATCAACCGAGATTCCGCAAGTAGTGGCGAGCGAACGCGGATCAGCCCAGTCACGATCAGTTGACGGACCCTAGCAGAACAGGATGGAAAGCCTGGCCATAGACGGTGATAGCCCGGTACGCGAAAGGGAAAATCAATGAGTGACGAAGAGTAGGGCGGGACACGTGTAATCCTGTCTGAACATAGGGGGACCATCCTCTAAGGCTAAATACTCTCTGCCGACCGATAGTGAACAAGTACCGTGAGGGAAAGGCGAAAAGAACCCCGGAGAGGGGAGTGAAATAGAACCTGAAACCGTGTGCGTACAAGCAGTGGGAGCCCCGCAAGGGGTGACCGCGTACCTTTTGTATAATGGGTCAGCGAGTTACTTTCAGTGGCAAGCCTAACCGCATAGGGGAGGCGTAGGGAAACCGAGTCTTAATCGGGCGTCAAGTCGCTGGGAGTAGACCCGAAGCCAGTCGATCTATCCATGTCCAGGGTGAAGGTAGGGTAATACCTGCTGGAGGCCCGAACGAACTACTGTTGCAAAAGTAGTCGATGAGGTGTGGATAGGAGTGAAAGGCTAATCAAGGCTGGCGATAGCTGGTTCTCCTCGAAAGATATTTAGGTATCGCCTCGAGTATTACTTCCGGGGGTAGAGCTCTGTTTGGGCTAGGGGGACATCCCGTCCTACCAAACCTGTGCAAACTTCGAATACCGGAAAGTAGAAGCTCGGGAGGCACACGGCGGGTGCTAACGTCCGTCGTGAAGAGGGAAATAACCCAGACCATCAGCTAAGGTCCCAAAGTTGCGGCTAAGTGGGAAAGGATGTGGGAAGTCATAGACAGCCAGGAGGTTGGCTTAGAAGCAGCCATCCTTTAAAGAAAGCGTAATAGCTCACTGGTCTAGTCGGCCTGCGCCGAAGATTTAGCGGGGCTCAAGCCGTACACCGAAGCTATGGATTTGGCCGCAAGGCCAAGTGGTAGAGGAGCGTTCCGTAAGCCTGTGAAGGTGTGTCGCGAGGCATGCTGGAGGTATCGGAAGTGCGAATGCTGACATGAGTAACGTTAAAACGGGTGAAAAACCCGTTCGCCGAAAACCCAAGGTTTCCTGCTCAACGTTAATCGGAGCAGGGTGAGTCGGCACCTAAGGCGAGGCCGAAAGGCGTAGTCGATGGAAAGCAGGTCAACATTCCTGCACCAGGTGCTGCTGCGATGGGGTGACGGAGAAGGCTAGATCAGCCGGGATCGGATTGCCCGGTTTAAGCGTGTAGGAAGGACTTCCTGGAAAATCCGGAGGTCCGTTAATTCCGAGGCGTGACGACGAGGTCCTATTGGACCGAAGTGATTGATGCCCCGCTTCCGGGAAAAGCCTCTAAGCTTCAGGCAGCAAATGGCCGTACCGTAAACCGACACTGGTGGGTGAGGAGAATATCCTAAGGCGCTTGAGAGAACTCGGGTTAAGGAACTCTGCAAGTTGACACCGTAACTTCGGGAGAAGGTGTGCCTCTTGTGGTGATCGGACTAGCTCCGTGAGCTGCGAGAGGTCGCAGGTAATCGGGGGCTGCGACTGTTTACCAAAAACACAGGACTCTGCGAACACGTAAGTGGATGTATAGGGTCTGACGCCTGCCCGGTGCCGGAAGGTTAAGTGATGAGGTCAGCGCAAGCGAAGCTTCTGATCGAAGCCCCGGTAAACGGCGGCCGTAACTATAACGGTCCTAAGGTGGAATAAACGCTGCCTTAGTAAAACCGAACCATATGCGGGAACATCCTCAACAGCCGAGCGGTACTCGTTGGCAACCAGGTAACTGGAAGCCGGCAGTAAAAATCCGCCGGACATGGGGACAATCCGCAGGGAAGACCTGGTGCGAACCAGGAACCCTCAGAGACTTTACGTTCGGGAACTCTCTATGAAACTTGATGCCCAGTGGGTCACCGGTTTTGTCGATGGAGAAGGATGCTTTCACGTGGGTTTGAGCCGGCATCGCGAGATGCGGGCGGGAATCCAGGTGTTGCCAGAATTCACCGTCGTGCAACATCGGCGCGACATCCAGGTGCTTCACGCACTCAAGGCGTATTTCGGTTGTGGCGTGGTTCGCGTGAACCATGGCGACCGGATGGCGTTTCGTGTGCGCAAGACTGAAGACCTGGTGAAACGCATCGTGCCCTTCTTTGCCGCGCATCCTCTTAAGACGAAAAAGCACCTCGACTTCATGAAATTTTGTCGAGTGCTGGCTCTGATGGAGAAGGGTGCTCATCTGACGGGT
Organism: Steroidobacteraceae bacterium; assembly: GCA_050179155.1. Classification (GTDB taxonomy): domain Bacteria; phylum Pseudomonadota; class Gammaproteobacteria; order Steroidobacterales; family Steroidobacteraceae; genus SCUD01. Next base: position 300,233 of record JBFXFJ010000001.1, on the reverse strand, counting down.
GAAGGCGTGGATCAGATCCGCGCAATCGCTTCGAAGATGAACCGCGGCTCGATGGAGCGCGAGAGTGACGCAACAAGCTCGAGTGGAGAGAGTTCAAGATAAAGTCCGGCTTCGGCGGAAACGCCGAGGATGTACCAAGCGAAATTCCTTGTCGGGTAAGTAACATTGCCCGGGGCGGTGGCGACACCGTCTCAATCAACCGGCTCAAATCGGTGGAACCCCACCGGCATCCGTGCAGGGTGCCGCGGGCAATACCGAGGGTAAGATCGAACACAAGTTCGATCCCTGTAACGACTCAGGAACTGAGAATTCCTGGATGGGCTCGCAAGAGCGCATAAGACGCCGGCCCTGATCAATCAAAGCGATGAGACCACTCAATCGTCGCGATCAGGTGAACGTATAGTCTGTGCCACGGGAAACCGTGGATATCATGAAGTTCCGACCTGCACGAATGGCGTAACGATAGCCCCACTGTCTCGACCCGAGACTCAGTGAAGTTGAAATCGCTGTGAAGATGCGGCGTTCCCGCGGAAAGACGGAAAGACCCCGTGAACCTTTACTGTAGCTTTACGCTGAACTTTGAACTTGCCTGTGTAGCATAGCTGGGAGGCTTTGAAGCCGAGGCGCTAGCCTTGGTGGAGCCACCGGTGAAATACCAGCCTGGTGCGTTCGGAGTTCTAACCTAGGTCCATTATCTGGACCGGGGACAGCGTATGGTGGGCAGTTTGACTGGGGCGGTCTCCTCCTAAAGAGTAACGGAGGAGTGCAATGGTACCCTCAGCGCGGTCGGTCATCGCGCACAGAGTGCAATGGCATAAGGGTGCTTAACTGTGAGACGAACATGTCGAGCAGGTGCGAAAGCAGGTCATAGTGATCCGGTGGTTCTGTATGGAAGGGCCATCGCTTAACGGATAAAAGGTACTCCGGGGATAACAGGCTTATTCCTCCCAAGAGTCCACATCGACGGAGGAGTTTGGCACCTCGATGTCGGCTCATCACATCCTGGGGCTGTAGCAGGTCCCAAGGGTTCGGCTGTTCGCCGATTAAAGTGGTACGCGAGCTGGGTTCAGAACGTCGTGAGACAGTTCGGTCCCTATCTTCCGTGGGCGTTGGAGATTTGAGGGTGAGCTGCTCCTAGTACGAGAGGACCGGAGTGGACGCGCCTCTGGTGTTCCGGTTGTCATGCCAATGGCACTGCCGGGTAGCTATGCGCGGACGGGATAACCGCTGAAAGCATCTAAGCGGGAAGCCCCCCCCAAGATGAGATCTCCCTGAGGACTTGATCCTCCTGAAGGGCCGTCGAAGACTACGACGTTGATAGGCTGGGTGTGTAAGCGCAGCAATGCGTTCAGCTAACCAGTACTAATTGCCCGTGAGGCTTGACCATATAACACCCAAGGAGCCTGAGGCTCCGTGGATGCGACACATCTGCTTTATCTGCATTTTCCGTACATGCCTGCGTGGCGGCGATCAGCGGCGCGGGCGACAGTTTTCCTGGCGGTCATAGCGGGCGGGAACCACCCGATCCCATTCCGAACTCGGAAGTGAAAACGCTCTGCGCCGATGGTAGTTTGGCCGTAGGCCAGGTGAGAGTAGGTCACTGCCAGGATCCCAACAGAACCCCCCGACGGAAACGTCGGGGGGTTTTTTTATGGCTGGCCGGCGAGCGCGGCGAAGTTCCCGAACTGCATCCCCAGCACCTGGTCCACGATCGGCGCAAGTTGATCCAGCTTGTGCTCGGCATCGCCGCTGACGCGATAGGTCACGACCGCAGTCGTCACGCCATCTTTCTCTTGGAGCTTGATCGCGAGGATCCCGCTGACCGCCATCTCGAGAAACGGGCCGAGTGCAGCGTCGAGGGTAAGCGCTTTCCCGGGAATGGCCATCACGACACGTCCATGCTCAGCGCTGCCGCCGTCCCAGCGTTCACAGTAGCAGCCGCCGGCCGTGGCATCGATCGAGAGCGACTCGCGCTTGCCGGACCAGGTGTGGTCGGCCGGCCAGTAGCGCTCCGGATGCACCAGCGTCTCCCAGGCCTTCGCCGCCGGCGCCGCGATCGTGAACCGGTGCTCGATCAGCATGGCGTCTGCTTGTGCCAACTTCACCTCGGCACCAGCTGCGAGCGGCAACACGGCGAGCAGGGTGCCCGCAAGAATCCTGACATTCATCGTCTTCACTCCTTGGACTGCCATTCACTCTCGTCCTTCCGCGCCATCGCGTCGAGGTCGCCCGGCAGCGCCGCCGGATCGATCACCCACTCGCGCAGCCGCGGCCCACCGTTGATCAGATCGATCGCCAGGCGATCGGTTTCATACTCATAAGGAAAATCGCGCCACAGCGGGTAGTCGGGCCGCAACTGCTTCAGCGCCTTGAAGGCGAGCGCCACCAGCCGCCAGGGCTGGAACTTCGAGTGGTTGTAGCCCGGATCGTCCACGTGGATCTGCAGGCCGGCGCACAGCCTGCCCGCGTGCTTGTGGAACGTGGGCTCGAACCAGCAGGGCCGCAGCCGGCAGCCCGCGAGCCACTCGGGCGCGAGCGCGTGCATCTTGGCGAGGAGCGCCGGCGCATCGAGGTCCGGTGCGCCGAAGAGCTCGAGCGGCCGCGTCGTGCCGCGGCCCTCGGAGAGGGTCGTGCCTTCGAGCATGACGGTGCCGGGATAGCAGCGCGCCATCGACACGTTCGGCGCATTCGGGCTCGGGTTGATCCAGGCGCGTTCGCCCTGCGGCCAGCCATAGCCCGGCGACTGCGCCGGGCGCCAGCCTTCGATCGCCACATGCTGGTACTCGACGTCGAGCCCAAGCGTCTTCACGAACCAGTCGCCCAGTTCACCGAGCGTGCGGCCGTGGCGCATCGGCATCAGGCCGGCGCCGACAAAGCTCTCCCAGCCGGGCTGCAGCGTGAGACCTTCGACCGGCCGCCCCGCCGGGTTCGGGCGGTCGAGCACCCACACGGCCTTCTTCGCCAGCGCCGCTTCCTCGAGCAGGTAGCGCAGCGTCGTCACGAAGGTGTAGACGCGGCAGCCGAGGTCCTGGAGGTCGACCAGCACGACGTCGCAGTGCTCGAGCATCGCCGCAGTCGGCCGCCGCACCTTTCCATAGAGACTGAAGACCGGAATTCCATGGACCGGGTCGGCGTAGTCGTCCGACTCGATCATGTTGTCCTGCTTGTCGCCGCGCAGGCCGTGCTGCGGGCCGAACGCGACCGTCAGCTTGAGGTCCTCATGGGCCGCGAGTGCGTCGAGCGAATGTGTGAGGTCGGCGGTGACCGAGGCCGGGTGCGCGAGCAGGCCGACGCGCCGGCCGTCGAGGGGCTTGCGCACCGCGCGATCCGCGAGCAGGCGGTCGATCCCGAACTTCAAGCGGGCAGGACCAGCGTGAACGTGGCCGGATCGTGGAAATCGGGCTCGGGCGCGGCGTGCGCGATCGCCCAGTACGAGAGCGTGCCGTGCTCATCCTCGATGACGGCAGCGATGCCCGCGTGGATCGTGGACGCGCGCGCCAGGTCAGGCAGCTCGGCAAGCGGGATCGCGGCACTCAGGCCGTACGAACCGGCGGCGCGCTCGCTCCGCATCGCCGGCGCCGTCATGACGGGTGATGTCCGGCCCGCGCGGCGGCCGGCGAAGCGGTATGCCGCCCACGCGCCCGACGGCGAGAAGTTGAACTCGTGATAGCTGTCCGCATCGTCCGCCCGCAGAAAAGCCTCGAGGCAGCTATGTTGCCAGAGTCCGTCGGCGCGCAGCGCCGGCGCGGCGGCGGGCAGGCGCAGGTGGCCGATTTCACCGGTGATCCGGAAGGAAACCCGAAGCGCGCCCGGCGCTTCGCGGGCGATCGCGACCTCCACGCCCTGCACCGCATCGCCGCGCGATGCGGGATGCATCACCAGTTTCTGGCAAACTCGTCGGTTCATGCGCAGGGCGCATTATGAGGTGCTCCGACGTGAAAGGCGCACAGGCGATTCTCGAGACGCTGCACCGGGGTGGCGTCGACACGATCTTCGCCAATCCGGGCACCTCGGAAATGGCGCTGGTGCGCGCGCTCGACGAGACGCCGGGCGTGCGCGCGGTGCTCGGCCTGTTCGAGGGCGTCGTGACCGGCGCGGCCGACGGCTATTTCCGCATGAGCGGGCGCCCGGCGGCGACGCTCCTGCACACCGGCCCCGGGCTCGCAAACGGGACGGCCAACCTGCACAACGCGCGCCGCGCGCGCTCCGCGATCGTCAATATCATCGGCGACCACGCCCGCGATCACCTGGCGCTCGATGCGCCGCTGACGACCGATATCGAAGCCGTTGCCGAGCCGTTCTCGGTCTGGGTGCGGCGGATCGAAGAGCCCGGCGACGCTGGGGGCGACGCGGCCGACGCGCTGATGGTGGCGCAGGAGCGGCGCGGGCCGGCGACCCTGATCGTGCCCGCCGACATCGCCTGGTCCGAAGGATCCGGACCGGTCGAGCCGCCGCTGGTCGCCGCGCGCGCCGTGCCGGATGTCGCTGCAATCGAGAATGCCGCGAAAGTCCTCCGGGCTGCCGGCTCGCGCGCCATGCTGTTGCTGGGTGGCGGCGCGCTGGACGGGCAGGGCATCGCCGCCGCGGCGCGCATTGCCGCGGCGACCGGCGCGCGCCTCGCGAGCGAGACATTCAATGCGCGCTCGGCGCGCGGCGCGGGCCGCCCGTTCGTGCAGCGCGTGCCTTACTTTGGCGAAGCGGCGGAGGCGTTCCTGGCCGGTGTCGCGCAACTGCTGCTGGTCGAATCGCGCGCTCCGGTCAACTTCTTCGGCTATCCGGGTCGGCGCGGACAACCGCTGCCGGCGGATACGGCAGTCTCGACGCTCGCGACGCCCGCCGAGGACGGCAGCGCAGCGCTGGTCGCGCTGGCCGAGTGGCTCGCGCCCGGCAGCGCCGCGCCGCTGCCCTCGTTCACGCTGCCGGAACGGCCGCAAGGCCCGATCAATGCGGTGAGCTTTGCGGCAGCGTTGGCGCGCCGGCTGCCGGAGGACGCGATCTATTGCGACGAGGCGATCACTGCGGGCCTCGCGCTGCCCGCGGTGATGGCCGCTGCTGCGCCGCATGATGAACTCGACCTGGTGGGCGGCGCGATCGGCGACGCCCTGCCGCTCGCGACCGGTGCCGCGCTCGCGAGCCCCGGTCGCAGGGTGGTTTGCGCCTCGGGCGACGGCAGCGCGCTCTACACGATCCAGGCACTGTGGACCCAGGCGCGCGAGAACCTCGACGTCACGACCATCATCTGCGCCAATCGCGTCTACGCGATCCTTGCGTACGAACACCTGCAGATCGAGGGACGCCCGCCCGGGCCGCGCGCCCTGCCCGTGCTGTCGCTCGCGCGCCCGGCGATCGGCTTCACCGAACTCGCGCGCGGGTTCGGCGTCGAGGCGGTGAGCGTCGCGAGCGCGGAAGCGCTCGACAATGCGCTCGATGCCGCGGGCCACCGGCGCGGCCCGTTCCTGATCGAGGCGGTGTTCGAGCCGATGACCCTGCCGGTGGGCCGGCGCTAGGGCGATCAACCTAGAATTGCGCGGGTGCACGTTTATTCTCCGCCGGGGTTGCATTCGCCGGTGCCGGGAGCAATCTGTCGATTGTGGTATTCGATTACGTGATCGTCGGCGCGGGCTCAGCCGGCTGCGTGCTCGCCAACCGCCTGAGCGCGGATCCGTCGCGCAGCGTCTGCCTGATCGAGGCCGGCCCGCGCGATGCCTCGCCGCTGATCCACATCCCCGCAGGCGTCCTCGGACTGCTTCCGAGCCGGCGCTTCAACTGGGCCTACAAGACCGAGCCGCAACCGGGCCTCAACGGCCGGCAGGGCTACCAGCCGCGCGGCAAAGCGCTCGGCGGCTCGAGCTCGATCAACGCGATGGTCTACATGCGCGGCCATCCCGGCGATTACGACGACTGGGCCGCGCTCGGCAATCCCGGCTGGTCCTACGACGAGGTGTTGCCGCTGTTCCGGCGCTCGGAGGACCAGGAGCGCGGCGCGGACCAATACCATGGCGCCGGCGGTGAACTGGCCGTCTCGGATCTCGCAAGCCCGGTGGCCGCTTCGCACGCCTTCATCGAGTCGGCGATCCGCTCCGGCCTTGCGGCCAATGACGATTTCAACGGCGCGCGCCAGGAAGGGGCGGGGCTCTACCAGGTGACGCAGCGCCGCGGCCGCCGTTGCAGCGCGTCGGTCGCGTTCCTGCACCCGGTCCTGTCGCGGCCCAACCTGACGGTCCTGACCGGACATCGCGCGACCCGCGTGCTGCTCGAAGGCCGCCGCGCCGCCGGCGTGCAGGCCGAGAGCCGCGGCGGCACGGTCCGCATCGACGCGCGCCGTGAAGTCGTGCTGGCGGCGGGCGTGTTTGGCTCGCCGCAGCTGCTGATGCTCTCCGGCATCGGCCCGCAGGCTGAGCTTGCCCAGCACGGCATCGGGCTCGCGCACGAGCTGCCCGGGGTCGGCGCCAATCTCGCCGACCACGTGGACCTCGCCCTCATGTACCGTTCCTCGGACCCGACGCTGATGGGCGTGACTCTGCGCACCGCGCTGCGGGCCATCCCGGGCTACTTCCAGTGGCGGTGCAGGGGCCGCGGCCTGCTGACCACCAATTTCGCCGAGGCCGGGGCTTTTTTCCGCACGAAGCCGGAGCTCGAGCGCCCCGACGTCCAGCTGCATTTCGTCAACGGGCTCGCGGACGACCACGCCCGGCGCCTGCATTACGGCTACGGCATCTCGTGTCACGTTGCGGTGCTGCGGCCGAAGAGCCGCGGCAGCGTGCGCCTGCGCTCGGCCGACCCGCGCGATGCGCCGCGCATCGATCCGGGCTTCCTGGGGGCCGACGACGACGTCGCGACCCTGCTCGCCGGCGTCAAGAAAGCCCGCGACATCATGTGCAGCGCGCCGCTCGACCGCTATCGCGGCGCGGAGCTCTACGCGGATGGCCAGAGCGACGAGGCGCTGGTGCGGCGCATGCGCGCGCGCGCCGACACGATCTACCACCCGGTCGGGACCTGCCGCATGGGCCATGACGAGATGGCGGTCGTGGATCCTGCGCTACGGGTGCGGGGACTCGAGGGCCTGTCGGTGGTCGACGCTTCCGTCATGCCCACGCTGATCGGCGGCAACACCAACGCGCCGACCATCATGATCGCCGAAAAGGCGGCCCTGCGGCTCGCCGCCTGAGCCGGGGTGCCGGCGAGGTCATGAATCCGCGCTGAGGAGATTGTCCCAAGCCATTGTCGTTGCAGGAATAGCGCCCCGATGCCGGCGGCAGGCTGTGGAGCGCACGCAACAGATCACAAGAGGGTCGCAAATTGCCGCCGACAGGCTGTAACATTCCGGCACTAGTCTGGTCCTGGCGCAATGCCAGTATCTGTTGCGTTGATGGGAATATAGGGGAGCCAACACCATGTCCGACCGTCGCCGTTCGGTTCGTCTTGCCGCCGCCGTGTCGTCGATTCTCTCCGCGCCCGCGATAGCGGTCGGTGCGGGTCTCGCCATCGCGTTAGCCGCCGCGCCCGTTGCAGAGGCGCAGGAAACCGCAGCGCAGCTGAACGGTTACGTCGTCGGCGCGGACGGCCAGCCACTCGCAGGCGCACAGATCACGATCCTGCACGTGCCGTCGGGTACGACGTCGACAGTGACGACCACGAACTCCGGCCAGTTCATCGCCACCGGTCTGCGGGTCGGCGGCCCATACCGGGTCACGGCGAAGTCCGAGGGCATGCAGGATGCGACGGTCGAGGACCTGTACACGCAGCTCGGCCAGCGCACCTCGGTGACGATGGTCGCCCAGCCCATCACGCAGCTCGCAGGAGTCGAAGTCACGGGCGCTTCGGAGCGCGACGTGACGATCGGCGCGGGCAGCCGGTTCGGTGCGCAGGAGGTCAAGGAACTTCCGTCCATCAGCCGCGACATCAAGGACGTCGTGCGCATCGACCCGAAGGCGTGGGTCGACCCGACCAACTCGGACGCGCTCGAGATCGCCGGCGTCAACAACCGCTACAACACGATCACCGTCGACGGCGTGCGCCAGAGCGACGATTTCGGCCTCAACAACAACGGCTACCCGACCCAGCGCAGCCCGCTGTCGGTGGACGCGATCGAGTCGTTCTCGGTCCTGTCGGCGCCGTTCTCGGTCGAGTACTCGAGCTTCCGCGGCTCGACCATCAACGTGGTGACGAAGTCCGGCACCAACGAGTTCAGCGGGTCGGCCTACTACTACACCGGCGACGACAGCATGGTCGGCGACAAGAGCAAGGACCGCGACCTCGAATTCACCTTTGATGAAGAAACCTATGGCGGCACGTTCGGCGGCCCGATCATCAAGGACAAGCTGTTCTTCTTCCTGAACTACGAGAAGCTCGACCGCACGGCGCCGCAGGAATTCGGGCCCGCGGGCTCGGGATACCCGGTCGAGGTGTCGGGCGTCACGCAGGCCGAGTACGACCAGATCCTCGCGATCTCTCAGAGCGTCTACAACTTCGACGCGGGCGGCGACCGGCTCTCCACGCTGCCCGAGGAAGACGAAAAGATCCTCGCCAAGATCGACTGGAACATCAGCGACACGCAGCGCGCGTCACTGGCCTACCAGCACACCGAAGGCAACGAGGTCATTACCTCGAACAACAGCACCTCGCAGAACCGGGTTTCGGCGCCGTCGAACTGGTACAACCGCGCGATCACGCTCGATTCCTATTCCGTGCAGTTGTTCTCCGACTGGAACGAATTCTTCTCGACCGAGTTCAAGGTTGCCCGCAAGGAAGTAGAGGTGCTCCAGGATTCGCTGCAGGGTACGGATTTCGCGGAAATGCAGATCACCACGCCGACCGGCGGCAGGATGTTCATCGGGCCGGACGAGTTCCGCCACGCCAACTACCTGACGAACGACCTCGACACGATCAAGCTGAAGGGCAATTTCTTCCTCGGCGACCACACGGTCACTGTCGGTTACGAGCGCGAGATGCTGGATATCTTCAATCTGTTCGTGGCGCGCAGCCAGGGCCAGTACATCTTCTCGAGCATCGCGAATTTCGAGAACCAGATCGCGAGCAATCTCAACTACACCAACTCGTTCACGAACGACGCGAACGACGGCGCTGCGGGATTCAGCTACGACGTCGACAGTTTCTACGTCCAGGAAGAGTGGCAAGTCAACCCGGACTTCAAGATCCAGGCCGGCGTGCGCATGGACAAGTTCTCGAGCAGCGATGAACCGCGCCTGAACGACAACTTCCTCGAGCGCTATGGCTACAGCAACCAGGCGACGATGGACGGCCGCGACCTGATCATGCCGCGCATCGGCTTCAACTGGCAGTGGCGGCCGGAGACGACGATCTACGGCGGCTGGGGCCTGTTCGGCGGCGGCACGCCAAACGTCTGGATTTCGAACAGCTTCTCGAATGACGGCGTCGTCGTTGTTGCGCAGAACATTACATCGGCGACCGCGGACGGTACTTGCGATATCAATGGCGACGGCACTCCTGAAAGTTTCGATCTGGCCGACGGTGTGCTGAACATGAATGGATTTGACATCAACCAGGAGGTCCTCGATTACCATACCTGTCTGCGCGGCGACGGCCCGGTCAACGCGGTGGATCCGGACTTCGAGGTGCCGTCGCAGTACCGCTGGAACCTGGGCGTCAAGCACACGTTGCCCTGGGACATCGAAATGACGGCCGACGTCATCGTCTCGAGCGTCAAGGACGAGGTGTTGTGGCAGGACATCCGCCTGGTGCAGACCGGCACGGCGCCTGACGGGCGTCCGCGCTACAGCCCGGCGGCGGACGGCCGCACGAGCGCCTCAACCCAGGATTTGCTGCTCACCAACACGGGTGGCGGCAAGGGCAAGGTCTACACCATCGACTTCACCAAGACCTGGCGCACGGGCGCGGGCCGCTTCGATGCCTACCTGGGCTACGGCCACCAGGACATCCAGGACATCAATCCGGGCACGAGTTCGACGGCGTCTTCCAACTGGGACAACCTCGCGGTCGCCGACCCGAACAACCCCGAACTGTCGACCTCGAACTACGAGATCGAGCACCAGTTCAAGGGCGCGTTCACCTGGCGCAAGGCCTTCTTCGGCGATTACGAGACGAGCATCGCGCTGGTCGGCGAACGCCGCTCCGGCCGTCCGTACAGCTTCACCTTCGGCGGCGGTTCACCGCAGAGCGTGTGGGGCGACCCGCGCCAGGCGGCGCGGCAGCGGCAGCTCTTCTACGTGCCGGCGAGCCCGACGGACGTCATCTACGAGGCACTGTGCACGGCGGCCGAAGTTGGCGTCGTGGCGGGCTGCACGGCGACGACGAGTTACTCGTCGGCGAACGCCGGAGCGGCGGCATTCTCGACTGCGATGGAGGCCTACATCGACCAGTACGGTCTCTCCAAATACCGCGGTCGCATCATGCCGCGCAATTCGCACACGAGTTCCTGGCTGTCGGTCCTCGACCTGCGGATGTCCCAGGAACTGCCGATCTGGCGCAAGGCGCGCGGCATCCTGACATTCGACATCGAGAACTTTGCCAACATGATCGATTCGGACTGGGGCCAGTTGCGGCAAGTCAGCTTTGCCTACTTCACGCCGGTCGTGGACGTGAACCGCATCGATTCGGCGACCAACCGCTACGTCTACCGGCCGCGTTCGGGCCGCAGCGGGCCGGTGGCGCCCTCGGAGTCGTTGTCGGCGCTGCCGTCGGTCTGGAAGATCCAGCTCGGCGTCCGCATCGAGTTCTGACCGGCGATCGTTCGAACCGGGGCGCGGCGGGCAACCGCCGCGCCCTTTTCTTTCCGGCGCGCCGCCGGCGCCTTGCTAGACTCGAGCGATGAAATCCAGGCCGGAAACGGACCGGCAATGCGCTGACGCCGTGCTGATGATCCGGCCCGCGCGCTTCGGCGCGAACCCGGAAACCGCGGACTCGAACCGCTTCCAGCAGGGTGTGCCGGATGCTGATGCGCAGGAAGTCGCCCGGCGCGAATTCGACGGCCTGGTCGCCCGCCTGCGGGACGCCGGCGTCCTGGTCGAGGTGGCCGAGGACACGCCCGAGCCCGCCAAGCCCGACGCCTGCTTTCCGAACAACTGGGTGAGCTTTCACGACGACGGCAGCGTCGTGCTCTACCCGATGATGGCGCCGTCGCGGCGCGCGGAGCGCCGCGCGGAGCCGGTCGCGCAGTTGCGCGACGCCGGTTTCCACGTCGCGCAGACGATCGACCTGAGCCCCTGGGAAGCGCGCGGCGAATTCCTCGAGGGCACCGGCAGCCTGGTGCTCGACCGCTGCCATCGCATCGCCTACGCCTGCCGCTCGCCGCGCACGACCGCACTCGCGCTCGCCGATTTCGCCGGGCGCCTCGGTTATCGCGCGCTCGCCATTGACGCGCTGGGGCCCGATGGCCGGCCCGCGTACCACACGAATGTGCTGATGGCGATCGGCGAGCGGTTCGCGGTGGTCTGCGACCAGGCCATACCGGACCCCGAAGAGCGCAGGACGGTGCTGCGCGAGCTGCGACAGGCGGGTCACGAGCCCATCAGTCTCAGCGTCACGGAAATGAACGGCTTCGCCGGCAACCTGCTGGCGCTGCGGTCGGCGGACGGAAGCCAGGTGATCGCGATGTCCGACGCCGCGTGGCAAAGCCTCGCGCCGGCCAACCGGCGCGAACTCGAGCGCCACGGCCGGATCGTCACCGCGCCGATCCCGACGATCGAGCGGCATGGCGGCGGCAGCGTGCGCTGCATGATCGCGGAAGTGTTCCTGCCTCGCTGCTAGAATTGCGCGGTGCTGGAACTCGGCCTCAAGACACTGATCGCCTACCTGCTCGGCTCGCTGATGGGCGCGCTGCTGGTTGGCGTCGTGCGCGGCGTGGACATCCGCGAGCAGGGCAGTGGCAATGCCGGCGGCACCAATGCGCTGCGCACCCAGGGTATCTGGTTTGCGGCGGCGACGGTCGTGATCGACGTCGGCAAGGGCTGGCTCGCGGCGGGCTGGCTGCCGGGCGTGGAGATCCCCGGCCTTGCCGCCGATCCCGCCGTCGCGCGGGGCTGGCTCACCGCCGCCTGCGCCGCGGCGGCCGTGACCGGTCACGTGTGGCCGTTGTTCCACGAATTCCGCGGCGGCAAGGGCGGCGCGACGTTCGTCGGCACGCTGCTGGCGCTCGCGCCGATGATCGTGATCGTCGTGCTCGCCGTCTGGCTCGTCGTCGTGATGCTGACCGGTCTGGTGGGACTCGCGACGATGACCGCCGCAGTGTCCGTGCCGGTTGCAATCTGGGTGCTGGGCCCCGAAGGCACGCCATTGCTGGCGCTGGCGATCGCCATGGCCGCGCTGATCGTCTTTGCGCATCGCAGCAACATCGGCCGGATGAACGCCGGCGCCGAGCCGCGCATGAACCGCTTGTGGCTGCTGCGGCCGCGGAAGCCCCACGCGTGACGCGGCGCGGCGAACTCCTGCGCCTGCTCGCGGATGGCAGCCTGCATTCCGGGGAGGAACTCGCGGCAAAGCTCGCGATCTCGCGCGCGGCGGTCTGGAAGCAGCTGCAGCAACTCGACGAATGGGGCGTGGGGCTCGACGCTCAGGCGGGCCAGGGTTACCGGCTGTCGGCGCCACTCGATCTGCTCGATGCCGGCGCGATCCGCGCGGCGCTGCCGCTGTGGTCGGCAGGCAAGCTGCGCCAGCTCGAGGTGCACGAGGAACTCGATTCCACCAGCGACCGGCTGCTTGCGGTCAAGGACCTGCCGCCTGGGCAGTTCGATGCCTGTCTTGCCGAGTTTCAGCGCGCAGGCCGTGGCCGCCGCGGGCGGCGCTGGCTCGCACCCTTCGGATCCGGCCTGTGCCTTTCGGTCAACTGGAGCTTTCGCGATGCGCCGGCGGCGCTCGGCGCCCTGTCGCTCGCCTCCGGTGTCGCGGTATTGCGCGCGCTGCGCCGGCTCGGCTTCCACGACCTCGCGCTCAAGTGGCCGAACGACATCGTCCACGGCGCGAAGAAGCTCGGCGGCATCCTGATCGACCTGCGCGGCGAGGCTGCCGGCCCCGCCTACGTCGTGGTCGGTGTCGGCATCAACCTGCGGCTGCCGCCTGCCGTCAAGGAGGCGCTGCGCGCCGAGGGCCTCGAGGCGACCGACCTCGCATCCGTGGGAAACATGGTGCCGGCGCGCAGTTTTGCCGCCGCCGCCCTGATCAATGAGCTCACGCTCGCGCTCGAGGAATTCGGCGCGCGCGGGATGAGCGCCTTTGTCGACGAGTGGCAGGGCGCCGATGCACTCGCCAATCGCCCGGTGCGCGTGCTGCAGGGCGAGCAGACGCTCGAGGGGCTCGCGCGCGGCGTGGACGCGGATGGCGCGCTCTTGCTCGATGCCGGCGACGGCCGGCGGCGCATCCTGTCCGGCGAAGTCAGCGTCCGCCCGGTTCAGTGATAGATTTCGCACCGATGCGACTGCTGTTTGCCCTGCTGCTGCTCGCCAACATCGCCTGGTACGCCTGGACGCACTGGGTTGCCCAGCCGGTTGGCGAGCCCGCGACGGTTGCCACCGCAGGTCCGCAGCTGGTGCTCGCGCGCGAGGCGCCGCCCGCGCGGCCGGCCGCGAGCGTGGCGGCGCGCGCTTCCAGCAACTGCCTGAGCCTCGGCCCTTTCAGCGACCTGACCGATGCCGCGCGCGCCTCGACACTGCTGCGCGAGCACCAGCTCGAGCCGCGCCAGCGGGCGGGCGAGGGCGTGGTGTGGAAGGGCTACTGGGTTTCACTCGGCGGCCTCCCGGACCGCGCGGCCGCGAACGGCGTGATCGAGCGCCTGCGGCGCTTCGGCATTGGCGACGCCTATGCCATGCCGGACGACGGTAACCTGGTCACGATTTCGCTCGGCCTGTTCAGCGAGCAGCAGCGCGCGCTGCGGCGCATGGACGACGTCAAGGCGCTCGGCCTCGAGCCGCGCATCGTGGATCGCGAGCGGCGCGGCACCGTGTACTGGATCGACGTGGACGTCGTGCCGCCGGCGGAATTGCCGGACGCCGCGCAACTGCACGGCGAGGGCGGGCGCATCCTGCGGCTCGAAGTGCAGCCCTGCCAGCCATAGTAGAATCCCGGCCGTTGCCGGCGTAGCTCAGTTGGTAGAGCAGTGGTTTTGTAAACCTCAGGTCGGGGGTTCGACTCCCTCCGCCGGCACCAGATCACCGTCAGTTCGCCAGTTCGTACACCTCGCGGATGAACAAGGTGTCCGGACTCGGCAGCAGTTTCAGCCTGCAGTGCGCATTTGCAGCCGTGAACTCGGTCGCGGACGTCTGCTGCAGCGGACCGGCGAAGGCAGCGGCAACGCCCTTGCGTGAAGTGAGCAGTTTCTCGAAGTCGGCGGGGGAATCAGCATTGCGCACGACCATCACACGGATCAGCTTCCCGGCCGGAACACCCGCGTCGAAAAAATAATTGACGGCCATGACAGGCGGGCCGGCGTCGCCATAGTCGCCGGACATCGCGCTGAGCTGGCGGTACTTGGCGAAATCGTTGCCGCCCACGAGCGGTGTGCCGCCGCGAGCCAGGATGTCGCGCTCGACGCTCGCGACCGTGTCGACGCCGAGCTGGACCTTGACGATCTTGCAGGGTGAGATGGTGGCTGCGGCCGCAGAAGCAGCTGCAGCGGGTACGGCCGTTGTTGCGGCGGATGCGGCGGCCTGCGACGGGCAGGCTTTCTGGTCCCCGAGCTTGCAGGCTTTGGCGAGAAGCGTTGCAGCCTTCGTCTTGTCGACCGCGACGCCGTCGCCGGCACCGTAACTCATGCTCAGCAAGCGGCAGCCGGTGGCCGAGTCCCCGTCGCAGGCACGTTCGAAGAGTGCGGCCGCCTTTGGCCAATCCTTCGGCAGGACTTCGCCCAGGTAGTAGAAAGTCCCGAGCACTGCACAGGACGCCGCATATTTTCCATCACAGGCTTTCTGGTACAGGGCAACCGCTTTCGCCGTGTCCTTCGGCACGCCTTCTCCATTTGAGTGTAGCCCGGCCAGCCAGTGGCAGGCCTGCACTGTCGCCGCGCCGGCATCGCAGGCAGTCCGGTAGAGCGGGGCAGCCTTGGCCGGATCCTTGGGGACGCCTTCGCCCTGGTTGTAGAGCAGTCCGAGGTTGAGGCAGGCGGTCGGCTCCTTGGCTAAGCACGCCTTCTGATAGAGCGCCACGGCTTTGGGCAGGTCCTTCGCGACGCCCTGGCCATTCCGGTACCGGTAGCCAAGACTGGTGCAGGCTTCGACAAACCCACTGTCGCAAGCCTTTTCGTAATAAGTCACTGACTTCTTCACATCCAGGGCGGCACCGCGGCCATTCATGTACTGCTCGCCCAGCAGGGAACATGCTTGCGCGTTTCCAGCGGTGCAGGCCTTCTCGAAAAGCGCGGTGGCCCCGGGTTCGTCTTTGGTCACGCCTTCACCCGAGTTGTGCAGAAGGCCGAGGTTGGAACACGCGCTCGGTTCGTTGGCGTCACAGGCCTTCTTGTAGAGGGCGGCCGCGCGAGAGCTGTCCTTGGTCACGCCCTCGCCATTCCGGTAGAGAAGCCCGAGATTCGTGCAGGCGGCGGGGATGTCGCGCGCGCAGGCCTTTTCGTAGTAACCGGCAGCCAGTTTCCGGTTGACGCCGAATCCATTGGTGCCGTTGTCGTAGGCGAGACCGATGGAATGGCAGACCGCCGCATCTCCTGCATCGCAGCGCTTCGGCGATATCATGAATTCGACGATATCGCTGGTCTTCTTGAGCACTTTCAGCTCGTCGTCATATCCGGGCAGCACAGTTGTGGTCATCGCGCCACTGGCGATCAGCAGAGTCATGGCGTTGACGTCCTTGCTATCAAGCGCGATCTTGAGTGGCGTACGGCCCTTGTCGTCCTTCAGCTCCAGTTTCGCTCCCTTATCCAGGAGCCAGCGCATGCCCGCGGCGTTACGGTTCTCGGCGGCCCAGTGCAAAGCTGTCATCCCGTGCTCGTCCGCCAGTTCCGCGATTCGCAGCTTCTTGCGATCCGGCGCTTTCAGGCTTGCATTGACTGCTGCCTGAAACTGGTTGCGCTTGATCGCGTCAAAGACCTTCCTGTCGATTTCCTCGTAGGCTTCGCCAAGCTTGTGAAGCGCGGCGGCATCGCCGGTGGCCGCCGCTGCCTCCAGTCGCTTCCACTTTTCCGCTTCCGATTCCGCGGTTTCACGCGCCTTGAGGGCATCGAGCAAGTCCTTCGCTTCCGGATTGCTTTGTGCGGCGGCATGCGCCAGGTATTCTTTCGCTTTCGCCACATCCTTCTCGACGCCAACCCCGTCGGAATAGAGTCTTCCGAGGTTCGCCTGAGCCACCGGATGACCCAGCTTCGCGGCGCGCCGAAACATTTCGGCCGCTTCCGCGGGTGCGGGCGTGCCGCCACTCGCGACCCCGGTGAGCAGCAGATTGCCCAGATTGTTCTGCGCGATCGGATTCGAATCCGCGGCCAGGCGATAGAACTTCACGGCCTCCGCTTCGCTTTTCGCATACCCGTGCAGTCCTGACAGGTGCGCCGAGCCGACCAGCGCCTGCGCTCGCGGATCCCTGGCCGCGGCGGCATCGAGCGATTCCTTCGAGGATGCCGCGATCACGCGATCGAGCAGTGCGCCGCTCGATTGCTTCAGCCAGTCTTCGGTAGGAATTGCATCGAGCGCGGCAATCGCTGATGCGTCCCGGTTGCTGGCCGCCAAACCGACGTGAATTGGAGCGGCGCCGAGAACGAGCATGACAGTGGTGACGACGCTGAACAGAATTCGCCGGGCTTGCTGAATCTTCATGCGAGTACCGTCAGGCCGTGACGCGATGAACATGCGGATCGCCCGATTTCACGTCGAAGGTCGCGAGCACGCTGCGCGGGCTCCGCGGGTCCTCGCGATTGTCGATCGCCACGACGTCGGTCCGCAGCCGCTCGCGGCTGAGTTCGCAGCGCATGTAGCCGTTGTGCAGGCCGTCGTGCCATTTCACGCCGGGGTTGAGCGGCAGGTAGGCGCTCCTGTCGTAGGTCGTGGTCGCGATCGAGGACACGACCAGTTCGACGCCGACCGGGCGTCCCGCGGCATTTGCGAGATCGCAGGCCCAGAAGGAATGGATGTCGCCGGTCAGCACCACGGGGTTCGCGGCGCGCCGCTTCAGTAGCGATGCGAAGAACCGTTCGCGCGCTGGCGGATAGCCGCCCCAGGAGTCGGTGAAGACCCGCGGTGATTCCGCCGTGCCCTCGATGACGGCATTGATCATGACGTTCTGCGCGATCACGTTCCAGGCGGCGCCGCTCGAGGCCAGTGTGCTGTCGAGCCATTGCTCCTGCTCGGTCCCCAGCACGGTGCGCGACGGATCGGCGAGCGCCTCGCGGCAGGGAGACTGGTTCGGGTTCACGTGGCCGCCACCACCCGCGCCGCCGAACAGGATCTTTCGCCCCTTCTGGAGATCGCAGCGCTGCAGGGTCGGCGGGTTCGGGCAGACCTGCACCGAGCGGTACTGGCGCGTGTCGAGCACGTAGAAGCGCGCGAGCCTGCCCCAGTCGATCGAGCCGTAGATCTGCACGCCCATGTCGGGGCGCAGCCGCGACGGCCGCACCGGCATGTGCTCGAACCAGGCCTGGTAAGCCGCGGCGCGGCGCGCGGGGAATGAACTGCGCACGGCTTCGCCGCCGCACAGTTCGTGCTCGCTCGTGAGCCCGACGTAGTCGTTGTCCACCTCATGGTCGTCCCAGGTCACGAGCCAGGGGCAGGTCGCATGCGCCGCCTGCAGGTCGGGATCGGTGCGGTACTGCGTGTAGCGGCGGCGGTAGTCGTCGAGCGTGACGGCCTCGATCGGGTCGAACTGGCGCACGCGCCGGTCGCCCCAGGCGTCCTCGTAAATGTAGTCGCCGAGCATGAACATCAGGTCCGGGCGGTCGTCGGCCATGTAGCGGTAGGCGGAGAAGAATCCCTGCTCGTAGTGCGCGCAGGAGGCAAACGCGAATTTCATCGAGGCGACCGCGGCGTCCGCCGCCGGGCAGGTCAGCGCCCGGCCTGCGGCGGACTCATAGCGTCCGATACGAAAGCGATAGAAATACTCGCGTCCGGGAGCCAGCCCTTCCACGACGACGTGCACGGAATGTGCTACATGCGGCCGCGCCCAGGCCGTGCCCTGCTTTGCGAGGCGCGCGAACGAGGCATCCTCGGCCACTTCCCACGTGAGCTCGAAGATCGTCTGGCCGAGGTAACCCGGATCGAATGGCTCCGGCGCGAGCCGGGTCCAGATCACGAAACCGTCGGCCGAGGGATCGCCGGAGGCGACGCCGAGCTGGAATGGCGGCGCGCCGAAGCGCACCTGTGAGGAGGCGCTGCCGATTGGCAGGACCGTGAGCGCGCCGGCGGCGGCCGCCATGCGATTGAACGTACGGCGGGTAATGCGAGACATCGGAACTCCCTTCAGATTCCTGCGCCGTGCTCGAAACCGGACTGCAATGGCTCCGCCTGCGACACGCGCGAATTGGGTGGCACGCTGTGCGTGAGCCAGACGTTACCGCCGATCACGCTGCCACGGCCGACGGTGACGCGGCCGAGCACGGTCGCGGCCGCATAGATCGTGACGTCGTCCTCGACGATCGGGTGGCGGGCGAGGCCTTTCACCAGGCGCCCCTGCGCATCCACGGGAAAGCTCTTCGCGCCGAGCGTCACGCCCTGGTAGAGCGTCACGCGGTTGCCGACGATGGCGGTCTCGCCGATCACGACGCCGGTGCCGTGGTCGATGAAAAACTCGCGGCCGATGGTCGCGCCCGGATGGATGTCGATGCCGGTCCGGTGGTGCGCGTTCTCCGCGATCAGCCGCGGCAGCAGAGGCACGTCGCGCTGGTAGAGGATATTCGCGATGCGATGCCGCGTGATCGCGAAAATGCCGGGAAACGCGTAGAGCGCCTCGATCGGGTGGCGGCAGGACGGGTCGCCGCGCCAGGCGGCGCGCGCATCCTCGAACACGTGTTCGCGGAGCATCGGCAGCTCGGCCAGCAGTTCGCAGGCGAGGCGGCGGCCTTCCTGGTCGAGCGTCACGGCGTTGCGCGCGAATTCCTCCCCGAGCCTTGCAGGGAATTCGAGCGCCAGGCGAATCTGCGCGGCGAGCACCGACTCGATTTCATCGAGTTCGCGCTCGATGCGCCGCTCCGGCGATTCGTTGGCGAGGGTGGCGGGCAGCGTTTCCGCCACCAGCAGCCGGTGCAGGCGGTCGACGCTCGACAGCACCGCCGTGCGGTCGGGCCAGGTGCCCTTGCGCAGCGCCTGGAAATCCGCCGCATCGCCGGGAACCATCAGCGCCCGGGCGAGCGCCGCGTGATCGCCGGGCCGGAGCGCGTCAGCCGACGGGGACGATTCGCGGTGCACTGACGGTCGCCTCCTCATAGAGCCACGTCGTGAGGTACCTCTCGCCGAAGCTCGGGATGATCGTGACGATCAGCTTGCCGCGATTCTCTTCGCGGGCCGCCACCTGCAGCGCGGCATACAGCGCCGCGCCGGAACTGATGCCGACCAGTATGCCTTCCTCGCGCCCGAGCAGGCGCGCGTACTCGCCGGCCTGCTCGTTGGTGACCTGGATGATCTCGTCGATCACCTTCGTGTTCAGGATTTCGGGCACGAAACCAGCGCCGATGCCCTGGATCTTGTGCGGGCCCGGCTGGCCGCCGGACAGCACCGGGCTCGCCGCCGGCTCGACCGCGACGCAGCGGAACTCCGGTTTGCGCTTCTTGATGACCTCGCCGACGCCGGTGATCGTGCCGCCGGTGCCGATGCCCGAGACCAGGATGTCGCAGGCGCCGTCGGTGTCGCCCCAGATCTCCTCGGCGGTCGTGCGGCGGTGGATCTCGGGATTGGCGGGATTCGAGAACTGCCCGACCAGCAGGAAGCGCTTCGGGTCGCTCGCGACGATCTCGTTGGCGCGCGCGATCGCGCCTTTCATGCCCTTGGCGCCCTCGGTCAGCACGAGTTCCGCGCCATAGGCCGTCAGCATGCGCCGGCGCTCCATGCTCATGGTTTCCGGCATCGTCAGCACGAGCTTGTAGCCTTTGGCCGCCGCGACGAAGGCGAGGCCGATGCCGGTGTTGCCGCTGGTGGGTTCGACCAGCACCGTGTCGGGTCCGATGCGGCCCTGTTTCTCGAGCGCTTCGATCATGCTGACGCCGATGCGATCCTTGACGCTGGCGCAGGGATTGAAGAACTCGAGCTTCAGGACGATCTTGCCCGGCAGCTCGCGGCCGATCTTGTTGAGCCGCACCAGTGGCGTGCGGCCGATGGTCTGGAGAATGCTGTCGTAAATTCGTGCCATGTTCAGTTGCCGCCCAGGCTCGAAAAATGGGTGGGGCCCCGGTCCCCATCGGGACCGGGAACCCCAACCCGACATGGAAAACGATTCAGGCGCGCGGATCAGCGTGCCGCGTAGCACTCCATCTTGAGGCCGGTGCCGCCCCGCGAGACGTGGGCAACGATGGCCTTGCGCCGGTGGATCTTCGTGATCGCACCGAGGTTGATCGCAAACGCGAGTTCGACGATGGACCCTTTCGCAAGACCCAGGTTCCGGGTCTCGACGAACACACCGTTGGCGCTCAGGTTATTCGCCTTGCACAAGGCGCCACGACGCCCGGGTGCGACCACATAGACCGTGGCCCGGGCGCGATGCCGGCTGTGCAGACGGCGTTCCATCTCCTGATCCCCGCAGTTGTTCTATGACTGGAGACGACGGTTTGGGCCAGTATGCCGACCGCCGGGGGGTGTGAAAAGCACCGCTTCCGGCACTGCGTTTTGCAGTGCATTAAACGGCGTTTCGGGGCCGATCCGATACCATGCCGGGCGATGAACGCCGAACCTGCCGCCATGCCCACACTGACCCTCGCGCAGATCCGCGAGGCACGACGGCTGATCGACGAGCGCATCCTGACGACACCCGTCCAGCCGCTCACCGGGCCGGCCGTCGAGGCCGCCTTCGCGCCAGGGACCCGTCCGCTGCTGAAACTCGAGCTGTTCCAGCGCACCGGCAGCTTCAAGGCGCGCGGCGCGCTGGTGAACATGCTGATGCTGAGTGCCGCCGAGCGCGCCCGCGGCATCTGCGCGATCAGCGCCGGCAATCACGCGATCGCCGCCGCCTTTGCCGCGCATTCCACGGGCGTCAGCGCGAAGGTCGTGATGAAGGCAGGCGCGTTGCCGTTCCGGATCGAGCAATGCCGCCGGTACGGCGCCGAGGTCGAACTCGCGCCCGACGTGCACGCTGCCTTTCGCCGCGTGCACGAAATACAGGAAAAAGAAGGCCGCGCGCTGATCCACCCATTTGAAGGGTTGGGCACCTCGGCAGGCACCGCGACGCTCGGCCTTGAGTTCATCGAGCAGGCGCCCGATCTCGATGCGGTGATCGTGCCGATCGGGGGCGGCGGCCTGGCATCCGGCGTTGCCACGGCGATCCGGCTGGTCAAGCCCGGATGCGAGGTGTACGGAGTCGAGCCCTTCGGCGCCGACACGATGTACCGCAGTTTTCAGAGCGGCAAGCCGGAATCGCTCGAGCGGCTCGATACCATCGCCGACAGCCTCGCGGCCCCGTACGCGCTGCCGATTTCCTTCGCCCTGTGCCGCGCCAGCATCCGCGAGGTGGTTCGGGTCAGCGACGCGGAGATGATCGCAGCGATGCGCTTCCTGCTGGAGCACGCCAGGCTCGCGGTCGAACCGGCGGGCGCGGCCGCGACGGCGGCGCTCCTCGGTCCGCTGCGCGAGCGGCTGGCAGGCCGGCGGGTCGGCCTGATCGTCTGCGGCTCGAATATCGACGCCGCGACCTTTGCGCGGCTCGTGTCTGCTTGAGCCAGCCGGTGGATCCGGCGATCGTTGCGGCGCTCTTTGCCTGGCTGCACCTACTGGCGGCCGGGGTGGCGGCGGGGCTGCTGCTGACCGAGTACTGGCTGTGCCGGCGGGCGCTGGACCGCAGCCAGGTACGCCTGCTCGGCACCGTCGATCTCGGCTACTTCCTGGCCCTGATCGCGAGCCTCGCAACGGGTCTCGCTCGCGCGCTTTATTTCGCCCGGGAACCCGACTTTTACCTGGTTAACCGGTTGTTCTGGCTGAAGATTATCGTTTTCGTCGCCATTGGCCTGGTGGCCCTCGCACCGACCCTGCAGTACATCCGCTGGAACCGGGAGGCGCGCACCCTGCCGGCGTTCGCGCCGCTGACCCGCGAGGTGGATCGGGTGCGGGCCGGGATCGCCTTCGGACTCGGGCTCTGGCTCATCCTGCCGCTGCTCGCCATCGTGGTTGCCCGCGGCTACGGCCTTCCCTGACCCGGATCAGTCACTTAGCCCCCTTTTCGTCGTTGACACCGGTGCCGCCGCAAACGAAAATACGCGGCTCAATTTGGGAGGGGTACCCAAGCGGCCAACGGGGGCAGACTGTAAATCTGCTGGCTCATGCCTTCGTAGGTTCGAATCCTACCCCCTCCACCAGTTCTTCCCGGAAGAACGGTGGCTCGGCTTCTTTGGCGACCCACGATACCTGCGTGTACGGGTGTGAAGGAATGCGGGTGTAGTTCAATGGTAGAACCTCAGCCTTCCAAGCTGATGGCGTGGGTTCGATTCCCACCACCCGCTCCAGTCGGGTGGTCCAGGGCCCACGTAGCTCAGTCGGTAGAGCACGTCCTTGGTAAGGACGAGGTCACCGGTTCGATTCCGGTCGTGGGCTCCATAACGATAGAGACGATAGAGGTGTGCCGTGGCTAAGGAAAAGTTCGTACGCAGCAAGCCGCACGTGAACGTGGGGACGATTGGGCACGTGGATCACGGGAAGACGACGCTGACGGCGGCGTTGACCAAGGTGATGGCGGAGAAGAACGGGGGCGAGTTCACGGCCTACGACCAGATTGACAAGGCGCCGGAAGAGAAGGCGCGAGGCATCACGATTGCGACCGCGCACGTGGAGTACCAGTCGGCGGTGCGGCATTACGCGCACGTGGACTGCCCGGGGCACGCGGACTACGTGAAGAACATGATCACGGGCGCGGCGCAGATGGACGGCGCGATCCTGGTGGTATCGGCGGCGGACGGGCCGATGCCGCAGACCCGCGAGCACATTTTGCTGGCGCGCCAGGTGGGCGTGCCGTACATCGTGGTGTTTTTGAACAAGTGCGACATGGTGGACGACGCCGAGCTGATCGAGCTGGTGGAGATGGAAGTGCGTGAGCTGCTCTCCAAGTACCAGTTCCCGGGCGACGACACGCCGATCGTGCGGGGTTCGGCGCTGAAGGCGCTGGAAGGCGCGGCGGGCGAGCTGGGCGCGGACTCGGTGGTGAAGCTGGTGGCGGAGATGGACCGTTACATTCCGACCCCGGTGCGGGTGATCGACAAGCCGTTCTTGATGCCGATCGAGGACGTGTTCTCGATTTCCGGCCGCGGCACGGTGGTCACCGGTCGCATCGAGCGCGGGATCGTCAAGGTCAACGACGAGATCGAGATCGTGGGCCTGAAGCCGACGCTCAAGACCACCTGCACGGGTGTGGAGATGTTCCGCAAGCTGCTGGACGAGGGCCAGGCCGGCGACAACGTCGGCGTGCTGCTGCGCGGCACCAAGCGCGAGGAAGTGGAGCGTGGCCAGGTGCTGGCCAAGCCCGGCAGCATCAACCCGCACACCAATTTCGAGTGCGAGGTGTACGTGCTGACCAAGGAGGAGGGTGGCCGTCATACGCCGTTCTTCAAGGGATACCGGCCGCAGTTCTATTTCCGCACCACCGACGTGACCGGCTCGGTGGAGCTGCCGGCGGGGGTCGAGATGGTCATGCCCGGGGACAACATCAAGATGGTGGTGGAGCTGATTGCGCCGATCGCGATGGAGGAAGGCCTCCGGTTCGCGATCCGCGAGGGCGGCCGCACCGTCGGTGCCGGCGTCGTCTCCAAGGTACTGAAGTAAGGACGCAGGAACGGAAGGGCAGTAGCTCAATTGGCAGAGCGGCGGTCTCCAAAACCGCAGGTTGGGGGTTCGATTCCCTCCTGCCCTGCCAGCGCCGCGACGCGGCTGGCGAACCGTCCGTAACGGAAGCAGATGAACGAGCAAGTCGAAAAGGCCGGTGTCGGATTCGTCGACGCCTTCAAGCTGGTGCTGGCCGCTGCCGCGCTGCTCGGCGGCGTCGTCGCGTACTACTGGTTCGAGACCCAGCCGCAGGTGATCCGCGTGCTGATGGTGCTCGGCGGCCTGGTCGCGAGCTTCGTGCTGCTGTACTGGGCGGAGCCTGGCCGCGAGCTCTGGAACTACGTCCAGTCCTCGCGCGTCGAGCTGCGCAAGATGGTGTGGCCAACGCGCCAGGAAACCTGGCGCACGACGCTCGTGGTGTTCCTGTTCGTGATGGCGCTCGGCGTGTTTTTCTGGCTCGTGGACATGGGTCTTGCCTGGGGTGCCCGGCAAGTGACCGGACAAGGGGGCTGATCTCGTGTCTCTGAACTGGTACGTCGTGCACGCCTACTCGAACTTCGAGCACAAGGTGGCGAGCAGCCTGAAGGAGCGCATCAAGCTCCACGGGCTCGATGAGAAGTTCGGCGAAGTGCTGGTGCCGACCGAGGAAGTCGTCGAGATGCGCGCCGGCCAGAAGCGCCGCAGTGAGCGCAAGTTCTTCCCGGGCTACGTGCTGGTGCAGATGGCGATGGACGACGAGGCGTGGCACCTGGTGAAGGAAACGCCGAAGGTGCTCGGTTTCATCGGTGGCACCTCGGAGAAGCCGACGCCAATCACGGAGAAGGAAGCGAACGCGATCCTGCGCCGTGTCGAGGAAGGCGTCGAGAAGCCGCGGCCGAAAGTGCTGTTCGAGCCCGGCGAAGTCGTGCGCGTGGTCGATGGCCCGTTCAACGATTTCACCGGCGTGGTCGAATCGGTCAATTACGAAAAGAGCCGCCTGCAGGTCGCGGTCCAGATCCTCGGGCGTTCGACGCCGGTCGAGCTGGACTTCGGGCAGGTGGAAAAGGTCTGAACCGGGGAGCCGAAAGGCGCTTGCACCCGGGAGTGAGGAACGATGGCAAAGAAAGTACAGGGTTACATCAAGCTGCAGATTCCTGCGGGTGCGGCGAATCCAAGCCCGCCCGTCGGGCCGGCGCTCGGCCAGCAGGGCGTCAACATCATGGAATTCTGCAAGCAGTTCAACGCCGCGACGCAGAAGGAAGAGAAGGGCCTGCCGATCCCCGTGATCATCACGGTCTACAGCGATCGCAGCTTCACTTTCGTGCTGAAGACGCCGCCGGCGGCCGTGCTGGTGCGCAAGGCCATCGGCATCGAGAAGGGCTCGGGCACGCCGAACACCAAGAAGGTCGGCAAGATTTCCCGCAAGCAGCTCGAGGACATCGCGAAAGCGAAGATGCCCGACCTGACCGCGGCGAGCCTCGACGCGGCCGTGCGCACCATCGCGGGCAGCGCCCGCAGCATGGGCGTCGACGTGGAGGGCGTCTGACATGGCAACCGTATTCAAGCGCCAGAAGCCGTGGACCGACCGCGTCAAGCCCGGCCAGTCGTTCCCGATCGACGAAGCGCTGTCGATCGTCAAGGAATTCGCGAACGCGAAGTTCGACGAGACCATCGACGTCGCGATCAACCTCGGCATTGACCCGGCGAAGTCGGACCAGCAGGTGCGCGGCTCGACCGTGATGCCGAATGGCACCGGCAAGAAGGTCCGCGTCGCGGTCTTCACGCAGGGCAAGAATGCCGATGCGGCCCGTGAAGCCGGCGCCGACATCGTCGGTTTCGAGGACCTCGCCGAAAAGGTGAAGGCGGGGCAGATGGATTTCGACGTCGTGATCGCGAGCCCGGATGCGATGCGCGTCGTCGGCCAGCTCGGCCAGATCCTGGGGCCGCGCGGCCTGATGCCGAACCCTAAGGTCGGCACCGTGACGCCGGACGTGGCCGGCGCCGTGAAGAATGCCAAGGCGGGCCAGGTGCGCTATCGCTGCGACAAGGCGGGCATCGTCCATTGCTCGATCGGCAAGGCGAGCTTTGCCCCCGCGGCGCTGAAGGAAAACCTGCTCGCGCTGATCGCGGATATCCAGAAGCACAAGCCGGGAACGTCGAAGGGCGTGTTCCTGCAGCACGTGTCGGTGTCGTCGACGATGGGTCCCGGCCTGGCCGTGGATCGCGCGTCGCTCGGAGTTTGACGGGGACTGTCACTTTTTCCGGCTTTGCGGAAAAAGGGACTGTCCCCTCTTGAAAGGAATTTCGAAACGTCCGGGCTGTGAGCCCGGGCCATCGGAGACCGCAGGCGGGGCGACGGCCCCTTAATGGAAGCCTGCGCAGATGGTGGAACCCAAGTCAGTGTTCACTGGTGAAGGTCTCCATCAGCCGGCCGGCAGCGGCCGGCACAAGGGTGGGCACCCGGCAACGGGTGTTCGTGGATGGATCTTCTGCCAGGAGGAAGGAATGGGACTCAGGCTGGAAGACAAGCAGGCGATGGTGACCGAGGTACAGGCCGTTGCGCAGACCGCGCATTCGGTCGTCGCGGCGGAATATCGTGGCCTGACGGTGACGCAGTTGACGGGGCTTCGCGCGAAGGCGCGCACGGCCGGCGTCTACATGCGCGTCGTCAAGAACACGCTGGCGCGCCGCGCGGTTGCTGGAACGCCTTACGAGTGCATCGCAGGCAGTCTCAAGGGCCCGCTGATCCTCGCGTTCTCCCAGGAAGACCCGGGCGCCGCCGCCCGTGTCGTCAAGGAGTTCGCGAAGGCCAACGACAAGCTGGTCCCGACGCTGGTCGCGCTCGGCGGGCGGGTATATCCCGCCGCCGATATCGACCGGGTCGCGAGCCTGCCGACCAAGGCGCAAGCCCTGTCGATGCTGCTCGGAGTCATGAAGGCGCCGGTCTCGAAGTTCGTGCGCACGCTGGCCGAACCCGCCGCGAAACTGGTTCGCACGGTGGACGCCGTCAGGGCCTCGAAGGCCGCGTGAGGCAGGAACGGACTGATTCGGGTTACAGACACATATTTATCTGGAGAGATGGCAATGGCTGCTAGCAAGGAACAGATTCTCGAGGCGATTTCGAACATGACGATCATGGAAGTCGTCGACCTCGTGAAGATGATGGAAGACAAGTTCGGCGTCACCGCCGCTGCACCGGTCGCGATGGCGGCTGGCCCCGCGGGTGGAGCCGCCGCACCGGCTGCCGAAGAGCAGACCGAGTTCACGGTCACGCTGAAGGCGTACCCGGCCGAGAAGAAGGTCGGGGTCATCAAGGTGATCCGCGAGATCACGGGTCTCGGCTTGAAGGAAGCCAAGGACCTGGTCGAAGGCGCGCCGTCGACGGTCAAGGAAGCCGTGTCGAAGGCCGATGCCGAGAAGATCAAGAAGCAGCTCGAGGACGGCGGCGCCACGGTCGAGGTCAAGTAACGACCTCCATGCGAGGGCATACGGCCCCGCAGTCCGTGGTACCGGACACATGCAGCGCCGGCTCCCCCCTGGGGAGCCGGTCGCTTGCCTGTGTGCGATCAATTTAGTCGATAACTGATTGCAGGTGATGACGATGGCCTACACGTTCACCGAGAAGAAGCGCATCCGGAAGAGCTTTGGCAAGCGCCAGGGAATTCTGGAAGTGCCGCCTCTGCTCGCGATCCAGACCGATTCGTACGCGCAGTTCCTGCAGCTCCACGAGTCGCGGGCGCTGCATGCGGAGCTGTCCGCGCACGCGGGCGGCCAGGTCGCCGGCGGCAGGCTGCTGTCGGAGGAGCAGGAAAAGGCCATCATCGACCGCAACCTGAAGCGCGCGGGCCTGCATGCCGCGTTCCAGAGCGTGTTCCCGATCAAGAGCTACTCGGGCCACGCGACGCTCGAGTACGTCTATTACTACCTCGGCGAGCCGGTGTTCGACGTCAAGGAATGCCAGATGCGCGGGCTCACGTATGCCGCACCGCTGCGGGTGCGCCTGCGCCTGCGCGTGATGGACAAGGAGTCGCCGGCCGCCTCGCGCGTCAAGCGCGCGATCGAGCAGGAGGTCTATCTCGGCGAGCTGCCGCTGATGACCGAGAACGGCACCTTCATCGTCAACGGCACCGAGCGCGTGATCGTGTCGCAGCTGCACCGCAGCCCCGGCGTGATCTTCGACCACGACAAGGGCAAGACCCACAGCTCGGGCAAGCTGCTGTTCCAGGCGCGCGTGATCCCGTACCGCGGCTCCTGGCTCGACTTCGAGTTCGACGCGAAGGACTGCGTGTTCGCGCGTATCGACCGCCGCCGCAAGCTGCCGGTCACGATCCTGCTGCGCGCGCTCGGCTACACCAATTCCGACATCCTGCGGCTGTTCTTCGACCGCAACACCGTGCACCTGACCAAGAAGGGCCCGGAACTCGATCTCGTGCCGGAGCGCCTGCGCGGCGAGACCGCGATGTTCGAGATCAGCGCCAACGGCAAGGTCATCGTCGAGGAAGGCCGCCGCATCACCGCGCGCCACGTGCGCCAGCTCGAGGAGGCCGGCGTGCGGCGCCTGATGGTGCCGGTCGAGTACCTCGAGGGCAAGATCCTCGCGCACGACGTCGCCGATCCTTCGACCGGCGAAGTGCTCGCCTCCGCCAACGACGTGCTGACCACCGCGCTGGTCGAGAAGTTCGTCGCCGCCAACGTGCCCGAGATCGGCACGCTGTACGTCAACGACCTGGACCGCGGCCCGTACGTCTCCGACACGCTGCGCATCGACGCGTCGACCACGCGCCTCGAGGCGCTGATCGAGATCTACCGGATGATGCGTCCGGGCGAGCCGCCGACCAAGGACGCGGCCGAGAACCTGTTCCACAACCTGTTCTTCAACGGCGAGCGCTACGACCTGTCGGCCGTGGGCCGTATGAAGTTCAACCGCCGCGTCAACCGCGCGTTCCCGGCCGAACTGTCGGGCGCCGAGGCCGAGCGCTGGCTCGAGGAGCCGGGCATCCTGTACGACGGCCGCTATTTCTCGACGGTCGCGGACCAGCGCAAGGACGACAACGGCCGGGTGCTCGTCGCCAAGTATGGCGAGGAGATGTCGGACGTCGTCGACGTGCTGCGCACGCTGATCGCGATCAAGAACGGCGACGGCAAGGTGGACGACATCGACCACCTCGGCAACCGCCGCGTGCGCTGCGTCGGCGAGATGGCCGAGGTCGCGTTCCGCATCGGGCTGGTGCGCGTCGAACGCGCGGTCAAGGAGCGCCTGACGCTGGCCGAGAGCGAGGACATCAACCCGCAGGACATGATCAACGCGAAGCCGGTGGCCGCGGCGGTCAAGGAGTTCTTCGGCTCCTCGCAGTTGTCGCAGTTCATGGACCAGAACAACCCGCTGTCCGAGATCACGCACAAGCGCCGGGTCTCGGCGCTGGGCGAGGGCGGGCTCAAGCGCGAGCGCGCGGGATTCGAGGTGCGCGACGTGCACCCGACCCACTACGGCCGCGTGTGCCCGATCGAGACGCCGGAAGGACCGAACATCGGCCTGATCAACTCGCTCGCGGTTTACGCGCGCACCAACAAGTACGGCTTCCTCGAGACGCCATACCGGCGCGTGCGCGACAAGCGCGTGACCGGCGACGTGGACTACCTGTCGGCGATCGAGGAGAGCGAGTTCGTGATCGCGCAGGCGAACGCGCCGCTGGACGAGAAGGGCCGCTTCTCCGGCGACCTGGTCTCGTGCCGCTACCAGAACGAGTTCACGCTGATGCCGTCAGACCGCATCGAGTACATGGACGTGTCGCCGCGCCAGATCGTCTCGGTTGCCGCCGCGCTGATCCCGTTCCTCGAGCACGACGACGCGAACCGCGCGCTGATGGGCTCGAACATGCAGCGCCAGGCGGTGCCGACGCTGCGCGCCTCGACCCCGCTGGTCGGCACCGGCATCGAGCGCACGGTCGCGATCGACTCGGGTGTGGCGGTCATCGCGCGCCGCGGCGGCGCCGTCGATTCGGTCGACGCGTCGCGCATCGTTGTGCGGGTCAACGAGGCGGAGGTCACGGCCGGCGAACCGGGCGTCGACATCTACAACCTGACCAAGTACACGCGCTCGAACCAGAACACCTGCATCAACCAGCAGCCGCTGGTGCGCGTCGGCAACACGATCGCGAAGGGCGACGTGCTGGCCGACGGCCCGTCCACGCACCTGGGCGAGCTCGCGCTCGGCCAGAACATGCTGGTCGCGTTCATGCCGTGGAATGGCTACAACTTCGAGGACTCGATCCTGATCTCGGAGCGGGTGGTCGAGGAAGACCGCTTCACGACGATCCACATCGAGGAGTTGACCTGCGTCGCGCGCGACACCAAGCTCGGGCCCGAGGAAATCACCGCGGACATCCCGAACGTCGGCGACACGGCGCTTGCCAAGCTCGACGAGGCCGGCATCGTGTTCATCGGCGCCGAGGTCAAGGCGGGCGACATCCTGGTCGGCAAGGTCACGCCGAAGGGCGAGACCCAGCTGACGCCGGAAGAGAAGCTGCTGCGCGCGATCTTCGGCGAGAAGGCCTCCGACGTGAAGGACACTTCCCTGCGCGTGCCGCCCGGCATGGACGGCACCGTGATCGACGTGCGCGTGTTCACGCGCGACGGCGTCGAGAAGGACAGCCGCGCGCTGGCGATCCAGAAGGCGGAAATCGAGAAGGTCCGCAAGGACCTGAATGACCAGCGCCGCATCCTCGAGGACGACCTGTTCTCGCGGTTGCGCAGCGAGCTCATGGGACAGGTCGCGAGCGGCGGCCCGCGCCGGCTCAAGGCAGGGGCGGCCGTGACGGTGGAGTACCTGGACGAGCTGCCGCACGAGGAGTGGTTCGAGATCCGCATGCGCGACGAGTCGGCGAGCGAGGCGCTCGAGGCCGCGCGCAAGCGCCTGGCCGACCAGGAGAAGGAGTTCGAGCGCCGCTTCGAGGGCAAGAAGACCAAGATCACCCAGGGCGACGACCTCGCCCCCGGCGTGCTGAAGATGGTCAAGGTCTATCTCGCGGTGAAGCGCCGCATCCAGCCGGGCGACAAGATGGCCGGCCGGCACGGCAACAAGGGCGTGGTGTCCACGATCGTCCCGGTCGAGGACATGCCTTACATGGCGGACGGCACGCCGATCGACATCGTGCTGAACCCGCTGGGCGTGCCTTCGCGCATGAACATCGGCCAGATCCTCGAGACCCACCTGGGCTGGGCCGCCAGGGGGCTGGGCACGAAGATCGGGCGGATGGTCGAGGCGCAGAACGCGGTGGTGGAACTGCGCAAGTTCCTCGATCGCGTCTACAACGTGACCGGCGGCCAGAAGGAGGACATCGCATCGCTGTCCGATGCGGAGATCCTCGAGCTGGCGAAGAACCTCACCGACGGCGTGCCGATGGCGACGCCGGTGTTCGACGGCGCGAGCGAGGCCGAGATCAAGGGCCTGCTCGAGCTCGCCGACCTGCCGACCACGGGCCAGACGATGCTGACCGACGGCCGCACCGGCGAGGCCTTCGACCGCCAGGTGACGGTCGGCTACATGTACATGCTGAAGCTCAACCACCTGGTCGACGACAAGATGCATGCCCGTTCCACCGGACCCTACAGCCTGGTCACGCAGCAGCCGCTGGGAGGCAAGGCGCAGTTCGGCGGACAGCGCTTCGGCGAGATGGAAGTCTGGGCGCTCGAGGCCTACGGCGCGGCCTACACGCTGCAGGAGATGCTGACCGTCAAGTCGGACGACGTGAACGGCCGTACCAAGATGTACAAGAACATCGTGGACGGCAATCACTCGATGGACGCCGGCATGCCGGAGTCCTTCAACGTGCTGGTCAAGGAAATCCGGTCGCTCGCGATCAACATCGAGCTCGAGCAGGAAGGATGAACGAATGAAAGACCTACTCAAGTTCTTCAAGCCGCAGGTTCAGGTCGAGAACTTCGACTCGATCCGGATCGCGCTGACCTCGCCGGACATGATCAAGTCATGGTCCTACGGCGAAGTGCGCAAGCCGGAGACCATCAACTACCGGACTTTCAAGCCGGAGCGTGACGGCCTGTTCTGCGCCAAGATCTTCGGGCCCGTGAAGGACTACGAGTGCCTGTGCGGCAAGTACAAGCGCCTGAAGCACCGCGGCGTGGTCTGCGAGAAGTGCGGCGTCGAGGTCACGCAGTCGAAGGTCCGGCGCGAGCGCATGGGCCACATCGAGCTCGCGAGCCCGGTCGCGCACATCTGGTTCCTCAAGTCCCTGCCGTCGCGCATCGGCCTGATGGTCGACATGACGCTCCGGGACCTCGAGCGCGTGCTGTACTTCGAGGCGTTCGTGGTCGTCGACCCGGGCATGACGCCGCTCGAGCGTGGCCAGCTGATGTCGAACGAGATGTACCTCGAGGCGATCGAGAAGTACGGCGACGAGTTCGACGCGCGCATGGGCGCCGAGGCGATCCTCGAGCTGCTGAAGTCCATCGACCTCGCGACCGAGACCGGCAAGGTCCGGGGCGAGATCGAGGGCACGACCTCCGAGACCAAGATCAAGCGGCTCACCAAGCGCCTGAAGCTGCTCGAGTCGTTCATCGAGTCCGGCAACAGCCCACAGTGGATGGTGCTGACCATGCTGCCGGTGCTGCCGCCCGACCTGCGCCCGCTGGTACCGCTGGACGGCGGCCGCTTCGCGACGTCCGACCTCAACGACCTGTACCGCCGCGTCATCAACCGCAACAACCGCCTGCGGCGGCTGCTCGAGCTGAATGCGCCGGACATCATCGTGCGCAACGAGAAGCGCATGCTGCAGGAGTCGGTGGACGCGCTGCTGGACAACGGCCGCCGGGGCCGCGCGATCACGGGCACCAACAAGCGCCCGCTGAAGTCGCTCGCCGACATGATCAAGGGCAAGCAGGGCCGGTTCCGCCAGAACCTGCTCGGCAAGCGCGTGGACTACTCCGGCCGCTCGGTCATCGTGGTCGGACCGACGCTGCGCCTGCACCAGTGCGGGCTGCCGAAGAAGATGGCGCTGGAGCTCTTCAAGCCGTTCATTTTCCACAAGCTGCAGCTGCGCGGCCTCGCCACCACGATCAAGGCCGCCAAGCGCCTGGTCGAGCGCGAGGGCCCGGAAGTGTGGGACATCCTCGAGGAAGTGATCCGCGAGCACCCGGTGCTGCTGAACCGCGCGCCGACGCTGCATCGCCTCGGCATCCAGGCATTCGAGCCGGTGCTGATCGAGGGCAAGGCGATCCAGCTGCACCCGCTGGTCTGCACCGCGTTCAACGCCGACTTCGACGGCGACCAGATGGCCGTGCACGTGCCGCTGTCGCTCGAGGCCCAGCTCGAGGCGCGCGCGCTGATGCTGTCCTCCAACAACATCCTGTCGCCCGCGAACGGCGACCCGATCATCGTGCCGTCGCAGGACGTCGTGCTCGGCCTCTACTACCTGACGCGCGAGCGCGCCGGTGCGAAGGGCGAGGGCATGATCTTCTCCGACGTGCGCGAGGTGCACCGCGCCTTCGAGACGCGCACGGTGGAACTGCACGCTTCGGCCCGGGTGCGCATCGTCGAGTACTTCAAGGACGCCGGGGGCGAGCTGCGCCCGCGCAAGCGGCTGGTGAAGACCACGGTCGGCCGCGCGCTCCTCTCCGAGCTGCTGCCGCGCGGGCTGCCATTCGACCTGGTCAACCAGGACATGACCAAGAAGCGCGTGCAGGCCGTCATCAACTCCTGCTACCGCGCGCTCGGCCTGAAGGAGACCGTGATCTTCGCCGACCGGCTGATGTACACGGGCTTCTCGTACGCGACCCGCGCCGCGATCTCGATCGGCGTGGACGACATGATGGTGCCGCCGCAGAAGGCGAAGATCCTGGTGTCGGCGGAGCGCGAGGTGAAGGAGATCCAGGACCAGTACGAGTCCGGCCTCGTCACCAACGGCGAGCGCTACAACAAGGTCGTCGACATCTGGTCGCGCACGAATGACCAGATCGGCAAGGCAATGATGGACCAGCTGCGCTACGAGGAAGGCACCGACCGCAAGGGCAGGAAGGTGCAGCAGGGTTCGTTCAACTCGATCTTCATGATGGCCGATTCCGGCGCGCGCGGTTCCGCGGCGCAGATCCGCCAGCTGGCCGGCATGCGCGGCCTGATGGCGAAGCCGGACGGCTCGATCATCGAGACGCCGATCACGGCGAACTTCCGCGAAGGCCTGAACGTGCTGCAGTACTTCATCTCGACCCACGGCGCCCGCAAGGGCCTCGCGGACACCGCGCTGAAGACCGCGAACTCCGGCTACCTGACGCGCCGCCTCGTGGACGTCGCCCAGGACCTGGTGGTGACCACGACCGACTGCGGCACCGAGCGCGGGCTCGAAGTGACGCCGATCGTCGAGGGCGGCGACGTGGTCGAGGGACTCGGCGAGCGCGTGCTCGGCCGCGTGACCGCGACCGACGTGCCGAAGCCCGGTTCCGACGAGGTGCTGGTCCCGGCGTCGACCCTGATCGACGAGCAGTGGGTCCAGACGCTCGAGAGCAACGGCGTGGACCAGATCAAGGTGCGTTCCCCGATCACCTGCGAAGTGCGCTACGGCGTCTGCGCGATGTGCTACGGGCGCGACCTGGCGCGCGGCCGCCTGATCAGCATCGGCGAGGCGGTCGGCGTGATCGCCGCGCAGTCGATCGGCGAGCCGGGCACGCAGCTGACGATGCGGACCTTCCACATCGGCGGCGCAGCGTCGCGGGCCGCCGCGATCTCGCTGGTCGAGATCAAGGGCAAGGGCAAGCTGCGCTTCCACAACGTCAAGTCGGTGCGCCACGAAAAGGGCCACCTGGTGACGACCTCCCGTTCCGGCGAGATCGGCGTCATCGACGAGTTCGGCCGCGAGCGCGAGCGCTACAAGATCCCCTACGGCGCGACCATCGTCGCGGACGAGGGCGATTCCGTGGCGCCCGGTCAGATCGTCGCGAACTGGGATCCGCACACCCACCCGGTCGTCACCGAGGTCGCGGGCTTCATCCGCTTCAACGACTTCGTGGACGGCGTCACGGTGCAGTCGCAGGTGGACGAGGTCACCGGCCTGTCGTCGGTCGAGGTGCTGGATCCGAAGCAGCGCGCGGCCGCGGGCCGCGACCTGCGCCCGGTGTTGAAGCTGGTCAACGCGAAGGGCAAGGAAGTCACCTTCGCGAACACCGACATCCCGGCGGTCTACACGCTGCCTGCAGGGGCACTGGTCTCATTGGAAGACGGCGCGAAGGTGTCGGTCGGCGACGTCATTGCGCGCATTCCCCAAGAGTCCTCGAAGACCCGCGACATCACGGGCGGCCTGCCGCGCGTGGCGGACCTGTTCGAGGCCCGCAAGCCGAAGGAACCGGCGATCCTCGCGGAAGTGACCGGCACGGTCAGTTTCGGCCGCGAGACCAAGGGCAAACGCCGTCTCGTCATCACCGGCGAGAGCAGCGAGCGCTACGAGGAGCTGATCCCGAAGTGGCGGCAGCTCAACGTGTTCGAGGGCGAGCACGTGGAGCGCGGCGAGGTGATCGCAGAAGGCGAGCCGAACCCGCACGACATCCTGCGCCTGCAGGGCGTGGCGGCGCTCGCCAATTACCTGACGCGCGAGATCCAGGACGTGTACCGGCTGCAGGGCGTGAAGATCAACGACAAGCACATCGAGGTCATCGTCCGGCAGATGCTGCGCAAGGTGGAGATCAAGGACACCGGCGACACCGTGCTGCTGCGCGGCGAGCAGCTCGAGCGCGCGCGGTTGCTCGAGCTCAACGACCGCATCGAGCGCGAAGGCAAGCAGAAAGCCGGGTACGAGCCGATGCTGCTCGGCATCACCAAAGCCTCGCTGCAGACCGATTCCTTCATCTCGGCAGCGTCGTTCCAGGAGACCACCCGCGTGCTGACCGATGCGGCGGTGCGTGGCATCAAGGACGACCTGCGCGGACTGAAGGAAAACGTGATCGTCGGCCGGCTGATCCCGGCGGGCACCGGGTTCTCGTTCCATGCGCAGCGGCGCAAGGGCCGGGGCGACGAGACTCACCGAGGCTTCCTCGACAGCGGCGCCGAAGTGGTCGGCGAGGAACCGGCCGCGGCGGAGGCCGTGGCGGAGTGACCTGCGGCGGGCGCGCCCGGCGCAAGCCGGGCCCGTCCGTCAGCCCGCGGTCAGCACCTGCTCGAAGATTCCGCACGCCCAGTCCACCTGGTCGCGCGTGATGGGCAGGGGCGGGGCGATCCGGATGGTGTTCTCGTGCGTGTCCTTCGCCAGCAGGCCGCGATCGCGCAGCCGCTCGCAGTAGCGTCGCGCCCCGCCGGCTTCGCTCGTAAGCTCCACGGCAAGCATCAGCCCGCGGCCGCGGACTTCGCGGACGACGTCGCTGCGGATGCCTTCGAGCCGCGCCTTGAAGTGTGCGCCCTGCCGCTCGGCGTTCTCGATCATGCCTTCCTCGATCAGCACCTTGAGCGCCATGCGCGCGACCGCGCAGGCGAGCGGATTGCCGCCGAAGGTGCTCCCGTGCTGGCCGGGCTGGAGCACGCCGAGCACTTCGGAGTTCGACAGCACGGCCGAGACCGGGTAGAAACCGCCCGAGAGCGCCTTGCCGATCAGTGTCACGTCCGCCTCGATGCCTTCGTGTTCCTCCGCCAGCAGCTTGCCGGTGCGGCCGAGGCCGGTCTGGATCTCGTCGAGGATCAGCGTCACGTTGCGTTCGCTGCAGAGTGCCCGCACCCGGGCGAAATAGCCGGGCGGCGGAATGATGACGCCGGCCTCGCCCTGGATCGGCTCGACCAGGAACGCCACCGTATTCCCGTTGACCGCGGCCTGAAGGGCATCGAAGTCTCCGAAAGGAACGACCCGGAATCCGGGCGCGAACGGGCCGAAACCGCCGCGTGCATCCGGATCGGTGCTGAAGCCGACGATGCCGAGCGTGCGACCGTGGAAGTTGTTTGCGCAGACGATGACCTCCGCGCGTTCGGCAGGCACGCCCTTCACTTCGTAGCCCCACTTGCGCACGGCCTTGATGGCCGACTCGACGGCCTCCGCCCCGCTGTTCATGGGCAGGATCTTGTGGGAGCGCGTGAGCTTCGCCAGGTCTTCGTAGAACAACGCCAGCTGGTCGTTGCGGAAGGCGCGCGAAGTGAGGGTGAGGCGGCTCGCCTGCTCGACCATCGCGGCGAGGATCCTGGGATGGCAATGGCCCTGGTTCAGGGCCGAATAGGCCGACAGGCAGTCGAGATAGCGCTTGCCGTCCGTATCCCACACCCAGACGCCTTCGCCGCGCACGAGCACCACGTCCAGCGGCTTGTAATTGTGGGCCCCGAGCCGCGATTCGAGGTCAATCAGGCTGTTGATCGTGAGAGTCATGATGCAGATTCAATCATACCGGACCGCGCGAACGCGCCGCGAAATGCGGTTCGGCGCTACACTGTGTCCGCCTTGCGGGACCCGAAAGCAAAGAGAGTTTCACTGATCGGCGCGCCGACCGACGTCGGCGCCGGCACGCGCGGCGCGTCGATGGGTCCGGAGGCCCTGCGCGTGGCGCGGTTGCAGGCCATGCTCGAGTCGCAGGGCGTCGAAGTAGAGGACCGGGGCAACCTGCAGGGTCCCGCCAATCCGGGACTGCCGCCGGTGGACGGCTACCGGCACCTGGCGGAAGTCACGGCGTGGAATCGCACCGCGCACGACGCCTGTCGCGCCGAGCTCGCGGCTTCGCGCCTGCCGATCCTGCTGGGTGGCGACCACTCGCTGGCCATCGGCTCGATCAGCGCCGCGGCGCGTCACTGCCGCGATAGTGGCAGGGAACTCCGCGTGCTGTGGTTCGATGCGCACGCGGATGCGAATACCCACGTGCTCACGCCGAGCGGCAACATCCATGGCATGCCGATGGCGGTGCTGTGCGGTTATGGCCCGCCCGGGCTGGTCGGCATCGGCGGCACTTCGCCTGCCATCGCGCCCGGCGTCGTCCGCCAGATCGGAATCCGCAGCGTCGATGCGGGCGAGAAGCGCTTCGTGCACGAGCTCCGGCTCGAAGTCTTCGACATGCGCTACATCGACGAGATGGGCATGCGACAGACCATGCAGGCGGCCCTGGCCGGCCTCGACCGGAACACCCACCTGCACGTGAGCTTCGATGTCGACTTCCTCGATCCCGAGATCGCTCCGGGAGTCGGCACGACCGTCGCGGGCGGGCCGTCCTATCGCGAATCGCAGCTGTGCATGGAGATGGTCGCCGACACCGGGCTGCTCGGGTCGGTCGACATCATGGAGCTCAATCCCGCGTTTGATATGCACAACCGCACGGCCGAGGTCGCCGTGGACCTGCTCGGTTCGCTGTTCGGCAAGAGCACGCTGATGCGGCGCACGGACGATTAGGCTTTAGAAACAAGGCCTTGGAATCGTTCCGAACCGGGCCCCGCGCGGGTCCGGGCCGGGTCACAAACCCCGCTTGACGCCCCAAAGGCGCGGTATCTACAATCGCGGGCCTTTTCGGCCCCCGCCCCGGTATACGGGCAGCGGCTGAACACACAGGATTATCCGGGCCGCCACAGGGCGGCCCGGCGTTTCATGCGTCCGGCAACCGCGCCGGCGTGACCGCTGAAGGGACTTATGTCGACGACCAACCAGTTGATCCGCGGCGGCCGCCTGGGGGCCACGTACAAGTCGAAAGTGCCGGCGCTGCAGCGCTCGCCGCAGCGCCGTGGCGTCTGCACGCGCGTCTACACGACCACGCCAAAGAAGCCGAACTCGGCGCTGCGCAAGGTCTGCCGCGTGCGCCTGACCAACGGCTACGAAGTCACCAGCTACATCGGCGGCGAAGGCCACAACCTGCAGGAACACTCGGTGGTCATGATCCGCGGCGGCCGCGTCAAGGACCTCCCGGGCGTCCGTTACCACACGGTCCGCGGCACCCTCGACTGCGCCGGCGTCAACGACCGCAAGCAGAGCCGTTCGAAGTACGGCGCCAAGCGTCCCAAGAAATAAAGAGCAGGGGTAGCCAGCAATGTCCCGTCGTACATCCGCACCGACCCGCATCGTGCTCCCGGACCCGAAGTTCGGAAGCGAGATGCTGGCCAAGTTCATGAACATGGTCATGACCAGCGGCAAGAAGTCGGCCGCCGAGCACATCGTCTACGGCGCGATCGACCGCATCGCCGAGAAGACCAGCCGCCAGGGTGACGCCGCGCTCGAGCTGCTGTCCACGGCGCTCGAGAACGTCAAGCCGGCGGTCGAGGTCAAGTCGCGCCGCGTCGGCGGCGCCACCTACCAGGTGCCGGTCGAAGTACGGCCGAGCCGCCGCCAGACGCTGGCGATGCGCTGGCTGATCGAGGCTGCGCGCGCGCGCAGCGAGAAGTCGATGGCGCACCGCCTCGCGCACGAACTGATGGACGCGGCGGAGAACCGCGGCACGGCCGTGCGCAAGCGCGAGGACACGCATCGCATGGCGGAGGCCAACAAGGCCTTCGCGCATTACCGCTGGTAAGAGAAGACCATGCCTCGTCACACACCCATCGAGCATTACCGGAACATCGGCATTTCGGCGCACATCGACGCCGGAAAGACGACCACGACCGAGCGCGTGCTGTTCTATACGGGCGTGTCGCACAAGATCGGCGAGGTGCATGACGGCGCCGCCGTGATGGACTACATGGAGCAGGAACAGGAGCGCGGCATCACGATCACCGCCGCGGCCACGACCTGTTTCTGGAAGGGGATGGACAACCACTACCCCGAGCACCGCATCAACATCATCGATACGCCGGGACACGTGGACTTCACGATCGAGGTCGAACGTTCGCTGCGCGTGCTCGACTCCGCGGTCGCCGTGTACTGCGCCGTATCCGGCGTCCAGCCCCAGTCCGAGACGGTCTGGCGGCAGATGAACAAGTACAAGGTTCCGCGCGTCGCGTTCGTCAACAAGATGGACCGCGCCGGCGCCAACTTCCTGCGCTGCGTGGACCAGATCCGCACGCGCCTGAAGGGCAACCCGGTCGTGATCCAGCTGCCGATCGGCGCCGAGGAGAAGTTCGCCGGCATCGTCGACCTGATCAAGATGAAGGCGATCTGGTGGGACGAGGAGACCCAGGGCATGCGCTTCGAGTACCGGGACATCCCGGAGGACATGAAGGCGCAGTGCGACGAGTTCCGCCTCAAGCTGGTCGAGTCCGCCGCCGAGGGCAACGAGGAACTGCTGAACAGGTACCTCGAGACCAACACGCTCTCGACCGAGGACATCCGCAAGGGCCTGCGCGAGCGCGCGATCCGCAACGAGATCTGCATCGTCACCTGCGGCTCCGCGTTCAAGAACAAGGGCGTCCAGGCGGTGCTCGACGCGGTCATCGACTTCATGCCGTCGCCGGTCGAGGTGCCCGACGTCAAGGGCCAGGCCGAGGACAGCGCGGCGACCGAGATCACGCGCCCGCCGACCGACGAGGCGCCGTTCTCCGCGCTCGCGTTCAAGATCCTGAATGACCCGTTCGTCGGCAACCTGACGTTCTTCCGCGTCTATTCCGGCACGCTGAATTCGGGCGACCAGGTCTACGTGCCGAACCGCTCGCGCAAGGAGCGCATCGGCCGCCTGCTGCAGATGCACGCGAGCGAGCGCGAGGAAATCAAGGAAGTCCGCGCCGGCGACATCGCCGCGGCCGTGGGCCTCAAGGACGTGACGACCGGCGACACGCTTTCCGATCCGGATGACGTGATCATCCTCGAGAAGATGGAATTCCCGGATCCCGTGATCTCGGTCGCGGTCGAGCCGAAGACCAAGGCCGACCAGGAAAAGATGGGAATAGCGCTACAGCGTCTCGCTAAAGAGGACCCTTCGTTCCGCGTGTCCAGCGACGCCGAGTCCGGCCAGACCATCATCTCCGGCATGGGCGAACTGCACCTCGAGATCATCGTCGACCGCATGAAGCGCGAGTTCAAGGTCGAGGCGACCGTCGGCAAGCCGCAGGTCGCCTACCGCGAAACGATCCGCAAGTCGGTCGAGCAGGAAGGCAAGTTCGTGCGCCAGTCCGGCGGCCGCGGCCAGTATGGGCACGTCTGGATCCGCATCGAGCCGCTCGGCGAGGGCAAGGGTTACGAGTTCGTCAACGAGATCGTTGGCGGCGTGATTCCGCGCGAGTACATCCCGGCAGTGGACAAGGGCATCAAGGAATGCCTGCTGAACGGCGTGATCGCCGGCTTCCCGATCGTCGACGTGCGCGTGGCGCTGACCGACGGCTCCTACCACGACGTCGACTCGAGCGAAATGGCGTTCAAGATCGCGGGCTCGATGGCCTTCAAGGAAGGCTTCGCCAAGGCGAAACCCGTGCTGCTCGAGCCGATCATGAACGTCGAAGTCGTGACGCCGGAGGAATACTCGGGCGACGTGATCGGCGACCTGAACCGTCGTCGCGGCCAGATCACCGGCATGGATGAAACCGTGTCCGGCAAGGTCGTGACGGCCGACGTCCCGCTCGCGGAGATGTTCGGCTACGCGACGACCGTGCGCTCGATGAGCCAGGGTCGCGCGACGTTCACGATGGAGTTCAAGAAGTATGTCGAGGTGCCGAACAACGTCGCCGAGACCGTCCTGAAGAAAGCATCCTGAGGAAATCGAGTCATGGCCAAGGAAAAGTTCGTACGCAGCAAGCCGCACGTGAACGTGGGGACGATTGGGCACGTGGATCACGGGAAGACGACGCTGACGGCGGCGTTGACCAAGGTGATGGCGGAGAAGAACGGGGGCGAGTTCACGGCCTACGACCAGATTGACAAGGCGCCGGAAGAGAAGGCGCGAGGCATCACGATTGCGACCGCGCACGTGGAGTACCAGTCGGCGGTGCGGCATTACGCGCACGTGGACTGCCCGGGGCACGCGGACTACGTGAAGAACATGATCACGGGCGCGGCGCAGATGGACGGCGCGATCCTGGTGGTATCGGCGGCGGACGGGCCGATGCCGCAGACCCGCGAGCACATTTTGCTGGCGCGCCAGGTGGGCGTGCCGTACATCGTGGTGTTTTTGAACAAGTGCGACATGGTGGACGACGCCGAGCTGATCGAGCTGGTGGAGATGGAAGTGCGTGAGCTGCTCTCCAAGTACCAGTTCCCGGGCGACGACACGCCGATCGTGCGGGGTTCGGCGCTGAAGGCGCTGGAAGGCGCGGCGGGCGAGCTGGGCGCGGACTCGGTGGTGAAGCTGGTGGCGGAGATGGACCGTTACATTCCGACCCCGGTGCGGGTGATCGACAAGCCGTTCTTGATGCCGATCGAGGACGTGTTCTCGATTTCCGGCCGCGGCACGGTGGTCACCGGTCGCATCGAGCGCGGGATCGTCAAGGTCAACGACGAGATCGAGATCGTGGGCCTGAAGCCGACGCTCAAGACCACCTGCACGGGTGTGGAGATGTTCCGCAAGCTGCTGGACGAGGGCCAGGCCGGCGACAACGTCGGCGTGCTGCTGCGCGGCACCAAGCGCGAGGAAGTGGAGCGTGGCCAGGTGCTGGCCAAGCCCGGCAGCATCAACCCGCACACCAATTTCGAGTGCGAGGTGTACGTGCTGACCAAGGAGGAGGGTGGCCGTCATACGCCGTTCTTCAAGGGATACCGGCCGCAGTTCTATTTCCGCACCACCGACGTGACCGGCTCGGTGGAGCTGCCGGCGGGGGTCGAGATGGTCATGCCCGGGGACAACATCAAGATGGTGGTGGAGCTGATTGCGCCGATCGCGATGGAGGAAGGCCTCCGGTTCGCGATCCGCGAGGGCGGCCGCACCGTCGGTGCCGGCGTCGTCTCCAAGGTACTCAAATAAGGAACGACGATGGCCACGAGTCAGAACATCCGCATCCGCCTGAAGGCCTTCGATCACAAGCTGATCGACACCTCGGCGCGTGAAATCGTCGAGACCGCGCGGCGCACCGGCGCCACCGTGCGCGGCCCGGTGCCGCTGCCGACCAAGATCGAGCGCTTCACCGTGCTGGTTTCCCCGCACGGCGACAAGGACGCGCGCGACCAGTACGAGATCCGCACGCACAAGCGCCTGATGGACATCGTCAACCCGACCGACAAGACGGTTGACGCGCTGATGCGGCTCGAGCTGCCGGCCGGCGTGGACGTGCAGATCAAGTTGAACTGAGACGACGGGCCGCTATACTAGGCGGCTTTTCGCGGGCAGGAAAAAGGGGTCGCATCCCCTTTGAGTAGTGGCGGAGCGGGGCTTCGCCGCCCAGGTTCTGGAACAAGGGGATGCGACCCCTTTTTCATTGGGACAGCATCGGCCAATTGCAGCCGGTGCGGTGAAAAAAGGATATAAATCATGACCATAGGTCTGGTCGGCCGAAAGGCCGGCATGACTCGGGTTTTCACCGAAGCAGGCGACGCCCTGCCGGTGACGGTCATCGAGGCCCTGCCGAACCGTATCGTGCAGGTCAAGGACTCGAAGGCCGACGGCTATCGCGCCGTGCAGGTCACTTTCGGCACCCGCCGCGCCTCCCGGCTCTCCAAGCCGGTGGCCGCCCATTACGCGAAGCCGGGCGTGCTGCCGGGCGAAAAGCTGGTCGAGTTCCGCCTCGCCGAGGGCGAGGGCGCGGATCTCAAGACCGGCGCCGAGCTCAAGGTGGACATGTTCCAGGCCGGCCAGGTCGTCGACGTGGCGGGCACGACGATCGGCAAGGGCTTTGCGGGCGTCATGAAGCGCCACGGTTTTGCCGGCGGCTACGCGAGCCACGGCGCCTCGGTCGTGCACCGCTCGCCGGGCTCCATCGGCCAGCGCCAGACGCCGGGCCGCGTGTTCCCGGGCAAGCGCATGTCGGGACGGATGGGCGGCGTGAACCGCACCGAAGAGAACCTCAAGGTCGTCCAGGTGGACCTCGAGCGCAACCTGCTGCTGGTCAGCGGTTCCGTGCCGGGCGCGCCGGGTGGCCAGGTCGTGGTCCGGCCGTCAGTGAAGTTTGCGGCCCGCGGCAGGCGCAAGTCCGTCGCCGTGGCCAAGAAGTGAGCCGGGAGCGCAGCGCATGAAGCTGAAACTGGTGAATGGCGGGCCCAAGGGCTCCGAAATCGACGTCAGCGATGCGACTTTCGGCCGTGAATTCAACGAGCCGCTGGTCCATCAGGTGCTGACCGCCTACGCGGCCGCGGGCCGCTCGGGCACGAAGGCGCAGCTGACCAAGTCCGAGGTGCGCGGCGGCGGCAAGAAGCCGTGGCGCCAGAAGGGCACGGGCCAGGCGCGCGCGGGCTCGATCCGCAGCCCGATCTGGGTCGGCGGCGGCCGCGCCTTTGCGGCGAAGCCGCGAAGCTTCGCGCAGAAGGTCAACCGCAAGATGTATCGCGGCGCGATCCGCTCGATGCTGTCGGAGCTGGCGCGCCAGGAACGCCTGGTCG
Source organism: Steroidobacteraceae bacterium (assembly GCA_050179155.1). Classification (GTDB taxonomy): domain Bacteria; phylum Pseudomonadota; class Gammaproteobacteria; order Steroidobacterales; family Steroidobacteraceae; genus SCUD01. The sequence goes on along the minus strand of JBFXFJ010000001.1, from coordinate 256,042 downwards.
TGACCGCGACGCTCGAGCTCGAGGCGCCGAAGACCAAGATGCTGGTCGGCCTGCTGGCCGGGCTCGGCCTCGACAACGTGCTGATCCTGGTCGAGGCCTACGACGAGAAGCTGCACCTCGCGGCGCGCAACCTCGTCGGCGTCGACGTGCTGACGGTGGCGAGCCTCGATCCGCTGTCGCTGGCGCGGTATCCGAAGGTGCTGGCCACGGTCGGCGCGCTGCGCATGCTCGAGGAGAAGCTGGCATGAGCACGCGATCGGAAGCCCGGGTGAACACCCGTTCGAAGGACTGGCTGGCGGGCGTGCTGATCGCGCCGCACGTGTCGGAGAAGAGCGCCCGCATTGCGATGCAGGGCAGCCAGTACGTGTTCCGCGTGCGCACGGACGCGACCAAGCCGGAGATCCGCGCCGCGGTCGAGTTCATGTTCGAGGTCAAGGTCGACACCGTGCATGTCGTCAACGTGCAGGGCAAGGCCAAGCGCTTCGGGCGCACGCCCGGCCGCCGGCAGGACTGGAAGAAGGCGTACATCCGCCTCGTCGAGGGCCAGCAGATCGAGATGGGAGGCAGCGAGCGCGCCTGAGCGCCCGTTGAGACGGTAACCAGATATGGCACTGAAGAAACTGAAGCCGACCTCGCCTGGAACCCGGTTCCAGCTGCGCCCCGACCGTTCGCACCTGCACCGCGGCGGCCCGGTGCGCGCGCTCGTGGCCGGCCACAAGTCGACCGGCGGGCGCAACAACATCGGCCGGCTGACCACGCGCCACAAGGGCTCGGGCCACAAGCACAACTACCGGTTGATCGACTTCCGCCGCGACAAGGACGGCGTCGTCGCGACCGTCGAGCGCCTCGAGTACGACCCGAACCGCTCCTCCTACATTGCGCTGCTCCTCTACAAGGACGGCGAGCGCCGCTACATCCTCGCCCCGAAGGGCCTGGCCGTCGGCGACGAACTGCAGTCCGGCGCCGATTCTCCGATCCGCGCCGGCAACGCGATGGCGCTGCGCCACATCCCGGTGGGCTCGCTGGTGCACAACATCGAATTGAAGCCCGGCAAGGGCGGGCAGCTCGCGCGCGCCGCCGGCACGTCCGCGCAGTACTCGGGCCGCGAGGCCGGCAATGCGATCCTGCGCCTGAAGTCGGGCGAGACCCGCAAGGTCAGCGTGGAATGCCGCGCGACCATCGGCGAGATCGGCAATGACGAGCACAACCTGCGCAGCTTCGGCAAGGCCGGGGCCAAGCGCTGGCGCGGCATCCGCCCGACGGTGCGCGGCGTCGTGATGAACCCGGTGGACCACCCGCACGGCGGCGGCGAAGGCCGCTCGGGCCAGGGCAATCCGCACCCGGTTTCGCCCTGGGGCTGGCACACCAAGGGCAAGAAGACCCGCAAGAACAAGCGCACCGACGCATTCATCGTGCGCCGGCGCAAGAAGGGAGCGTAAGCGAGATGTCACGTTCGCTGAAGAAGGGCCCGTTCGTGGACCTGCACCTGGCGAAGAAGGTGCAGGTGGCGCGCGACAAGAATGACCGGCGCCCGATCAAGACCTGGTCGCGCCGCTCGATGATCCTGCCCGACATGGTCGGGCTGACGATCGCGGTGCACAACGGCCGCCAGCATGTCCCGGTGCTCGTCACCGAGAACATGGTCGGCCACAAGCTCGGCGAGTTCGCGCCGACCCGTATTTTCAAGAGTCACTCGTCGGCCAAGAAGGTCGAGGCGACGGCGGAGTAAGCGATGCAGGTTTCAGCCACATTGCGCCACGCGCGCATTTCGCCGCAGAAGTGCCGGCTGGTCGCGGACCTGGTGCGCGGCCAGCCCGTGGGCCTCGCGCTCGCGACGCTCGCCTACACGCCGAAGAAGGGCGCCAAGCTGGTGCGCAAGGTGCTGGAATCGGCGATCGCGAACGCCGAGCACAACCTCGAGGCGGACATCGACACACTTTCGATCCACCGCATCGAGGTCGATGCGGCGCCGGTCGCGAAGCGGTTTCATGCGCGCGCCAAGGGCCGCGGCAACCGCATCGTGAAGCGGCTGAGTCACATCAAGATTACCGTGGCCGACAAGGCCCGGTAAGACGCGGGGAACGGAGCAGCACATGGGTCAGAAGGTCAATCCAATCGGCATCCGCCTCGGCATCACGCGCGACTGGTCGTCGCGGTGGTACGCGGATACCAAGAGCTTTCCGTCGCACATCCTCTCCGACTGGAGGGTGCGCGAGTTCCTGCGCAAGAAGCTGGCGGATGCGTCGGTGAGCCGGATCCACATCGAGCGCGCCGCGCGCAAGGCCAACATCACGATCCACACGGCGCGGCCGGGCGTGGTGATCGGCCGCAAGGGCGAGGACATCGAGAAGCTCCGCATCGAGGTCGCCAAGCTGATGAAGATGGCGGTCGCGGACGTGCGCCTCAACATCGCCGAGATCCGCAAGCCCGAGCTCGACGCGACGCTGGTCGCCGAGAGCATCGCGCAGCAGATCGAGAAGCGCGTGATGTTCCGTCGCGCGATGAAGCGCGCGGTGACCAACACGATGCGCAGCGGCGCCCTGGGCGTGAAGGTGCGCATCGCCGGCCGCCTGAACGGCGCCGAGATCTCGCGCTCCGAGTGGACCCGCGAGGGCCGCATCCCGCTGCACACGTTCCGCGCCGACATCGACTACGGCACCGCCGAGGCGCGCACGACCTACGGCGTCATCGGCGTCAAGGTCTGGGTGTTCAAGGGCGAGGTGTTCGATCGCGAAGAGGCGGAGGCCGAGGTGGTCGAGGCGACCGCCGAGGCGGTCGCGTCGGAGAAGGAACCCGCTGACAAGCCGGTCGAGGAGCGCTCGACATGATGCAGCCCAAGCGGACCAAGTACCGCAAGATGTTCAAGGGCAACCTGGCCGGCAGCTCGCATCGGGGCAGCTCGGTCGCGTTCGGCGATTACGGCCTGAAGGCGATGGATCGCTCGCGCATGACTGCGCGCGAGATCGAGGCGGCGCGGCGCGCAATGACGCGCTACGTGAAGCGCGGCGGCCAGATCTGGATTCGCGTGTTCCCGGACGTGCCGATCACGCAGAAGCCGCTCGAAGTCCGCATGGGCAGCGGCAAGGGCAACGTCGAGTACTGGGTCGCGAAGGTGACGCCGGGCAAGGTGCTGTTCGAGATCGAGGGCGTGCCGGAGGAAACGGCGCGCGAGGCATTCAAGCTCGCCGCGGCCAAGCTTTCGGTCGCGACGGCGTTCGTGAAGCGGCAGGTGCGGTGATGGGCAACAACACGATCAAGGAAGTCCGCAAGAAGGACGTCACGGGCCTGCGCGCGGAGCTGGTGGCGCTGCGCAAGGAGCAGTTCAACCTGCGCATGGCGGCGGCCAGCGGGCAGCCGGCGCGGCCGGACCAGCACGGCAAGGTCCGCCGCAACATCGCACGGGTCAAGACCGTGCTGAACGAACTCGGGCGCCAGAAGAGCGCCGGGAGCAAGGCGTGATGACGGCTGAGACACAGAAGCCCGCGGCGGAAAAGGCGGCGCGCACGCTGACCGGCACCGTGGTCAGCAGCAAGATGAACAAGACGATCTCGGTCGCGGTCGAGCGGCTGGTGAAGCACCCGACCTACGGCAAGTACGTGCGGCGCACGACCAAGCTGCTCGCGCACGACGAGAACAACGAGTGCCGCGAGGGCGATACCGTCGCCATCGCGGAATGCCGGCCGCTGTCGCGGCACAAGGCGTGGACGCTGGTTCGCGTGGTCGAACGCGCGCCGGCGGAATGAGCACGGGGAGGGCAGGACAATGATCCAGCTCAGGACTCGCCTGGCGGCGGCGGACAATTCCGGCGCGCGCGAGCTGATGTGCATCAAGGTCATGGGCGGGACGCGGCGCCGCTATGCGGGCGTCGGCGACGTGATCAAGGTCAGCATCAAGGACGCGATCCCGCGCGGCAAGGTCAAGAAGGGCGAGGTCTACGACGCGGTCGTGGTCCGTACCCGCAGCGGCGTGCGCCGCACCGACGGTTCGCTGATCCGTTTCGACGGCAATGCGGCCGTGCTGCTGACCCCGAAGCTCGAGCCGATCGGCACCCGCATCTTCGGGCCCGTGACGCGCGAGCTGCGCAACGTGCAGTTCATGAAGATCATCTCGCTGGCGCCGGAAGTCTTATGAGAAAGATACGCAAGGGCGACTCCGTCGTGGTGACGGCGGGGCGCGACAAGGGCAGGACCGGCACGGTGGTCAGCGTGCTGGCGAACGGCCGCGTGCTGGTCGAGAACGTGAACATGATCAAGAAGCACCAGCGGCCGAACCCGGCGAAGGGTGTGCAGGGCGCGATCGTGCAGAAAGAAGCGTCGCTGCACGCGTCGAATATCGCCCTGCTGAATCCGGCGACGAAGAAGGCCGACCGCGTCGGCGTGAGGACACTCAAGGATGGCCGCAAGGTCCGCTTCTTCAAGTCGAACGGCGAGCTGGTGGACGCGTGAACGTGGAGACCGCACAAATGGCCGCAACAGCCAGGTTGCACAAGCATTACCGGGAAATCGTCAAGCCGAAGCTGCGCACGGAGCTCGGGCTCAAGAGCGACATGCAGGTGCCGCGCATCACCAAGATCACCGTGAACATGGGGGTCGGCGAGGCCGTGGCCGACAAGAAGGTCATGGACGCGGCGACCGGCGATCTCGCGAAGATCACCGGCCAGAAGCCGTCGGTGCGCAAGTCCAAGAAGTCGGTTGCGACCTTCAAGATCCGCGAGAACCAGGCAGTCGGCTGCATGGTGACGCTGCGCGGCGCGCGCATGTACGAGTTCCTGGACCGCCTGATCAACGTCGCGATGCCGCGCATCCGCGACTTCCGCGGCGTCAACCCGCGCTCGTTCGATGGCCAGGGCAACTACAGCTTCGGGGTCAAGGAACAGATCATCTTCCCCGAGATCGCGTACGACCAGATCGACCAGGTCCGCGGCATGGACATCACGATCACGACGACCGCCGGCAACGACAAGTCCGGCCGCGCATTGCTCGAAGCGTTCAATTTTCCGTTCAGGAAGTGACCGATGGCGAAGACCAGCATGATCGAGCGCGAGAAGCGCCGGGCCCGGGTGGTGAAGAAGTACGCCGCCAGGCGCGCGAAGATCAAGGAGCAGATCCGCGATCCGAAGGCGTCGCAGGAAGACCGCATGGCCGCGATCGAGGCGCTGCAGAAGCTGCCGCGCGACTCGAGCCCGGTGCGCAAGCGTTCGCGCTGCGCGATCACGGGCCGCACGCGGGGCAATTACAGCAAGTTCGGCCTGGGCCGCGTGAAGCTGCGCGAAGCGACGATGCGCGGCGACGTGCCGGGACTCCGCAAGGCGAGCTGGTGAGGAGCGCATACCGATGAGCATGACCGACCCGATCGCCGACCTGCTGACACGGATCCGCAACGGCCAGAGCGCCGGCAAGCCGGAAGTCTCCGTGCAGTCGTCGCGCGTCAAGCAGGCGATCGTCCGCGTCCTGAAGGACGAGGGCTACATCACCGATTTCGCCGTGCGCAAGGACGGCGCGCGCACGGCGCTGGTGATCGCGCTCAAGTACCACGCCGGCAAGCCGGTCATCGAGCGCCTGGAGCGCGTGTCGCGGCCGGGACTGCGCACCTACCGCTCGAAGGGCGAACTGCCGAAGGTGCTGGGCGGCCTCGGCATTGCGATCGTGTCGACGCCCTCGGGGGTGATGACGGATCGCGAGGCGCGTCGCGTCGGGCAGGGCGGCGAAGTGCTCTGCGTCGTGGCCTGAGGAAACGGGATCATGTCCAGAATCGCAAAAATGCCGGTCGATCTGCCGAAGGGTGTCAACGCCACGATCGCCGCGGACCAGGTGACCGTGAAGGGCGCCAAGGGCTCCCTGTCGCTGCCGATCGCCAATGGCATCAGCGTGGCGCAGAAGGACCAGACGCTGCTGGTGGTCGTGGCCGAGGGCAAGGCGACGACCGATCGCGTCGCGGCGGCGGGCGCGACCCGCGCCAACCTCGCGAACATGGTGACCGGCGTGACCAGGGGCTTCGAGCGCAAGCTCGAGCTGGTCGGCGTCGGCTACCGCGCGGCGGTGCAGGGCAAGAACCTGAACCTGACGCTCGGCTTCTCGCATCCGGTCAGCTATCCGGTGCCGGAAGGGATCTCGATCGAGACCCCGAGCCAGACCGAGATACTGATCAAGGGCACCGACCTGCAGAAGGTCGGGCAGGTGGCGGCGGAGATCCGCGGCTACCGGCCGCCCGAGCCCTACAAGGGCAAGGGCGTGCGCTACGCCGGCGAGCGGATCGTCATGAAGGAAGGCAAGAAGAAGTAAGTCCATGGCACAGCTGACCAAGAAAGACCGGCGCATCCGGCGCGCGACCCGCGCCCGCGCCAAGATCCGCGAGATCGGCACGGCGCGCCTGACGGTGCACCGCACGCCGCGGCACATCTATGCCCAGGTCACGACGCCCGACGGCGCGCGCGTCCTGGTCGCGGCGTCGACCGTGCAGGAAGCGGTCGCCAAGGACCTGAAGGGCACCGGCAACGCCACCGCAGCAGCTGCGGTCGGCCGCGCGATCGCCGAACGTGCCAAGGCTGCCGGCATCACCGACGTCGCCTTCGACCGTTCGGGTTTCCGTTATCACGGGCGCGTGAAGGCGCTCGCCGAGGCCGCGCGCGAAGCCGGCCTCAAGTTCTGATTCCGAGGATTACGCGATGGCACGTGTTGAAAGATCCCAGTCCGGCGACGACCTGATCGAGAAGCTGGTCGCGGTCAACCGCACCGCCAAGGTGGTCAAGGGCGGCCGGCAATTCGGCTTCACGGCGCTGACGGTCGTCGGTGACGGCGCCGGCCGCGTCGGCTTCGGCTACGGCAAGGCGCGCGAGGTGCCGACCGCGATCGCGAAGGCGATGCAGCAGGCGCGCAAGAACATGACCAACGTGCCGATCACGCGCGCGACGCTGCACTACGCGATCCAGGGCCGCCATGGCACCACCCGCGTCTACATGCAGCCGGCATCGGACGGCACCGGCGTGATCGCCGGCGGCGGCATGCGCGCGGTGTTCGAGTGCGCGGGCGTGCGCAACGTGCTCGCGAAGAGCTACGGCTCGCGCAACCCGATCAACGTGGTGCGCGCGACCTTCGACGCCTTCGAGCGGATGGTGGCGCCGGACCGGATCGCCGCGAAGCGCGGCAAGACGCTCGAAGAGATCACGAGTTGAACGACATGGGCAAGAACAAGGTAAAGGTCACGCTGAACCGCAGCGTGCACGGGCAACTGCACAGCATCCGCGCCTCGGTCTACGGGCTGGGCCTGCGGCGCATCCGCGACACGCGGGTGGTCGAGGACACGCGCGAGAACCGCGGCATGATCAACGCCGCGCAGCACCTGCTCGGCGTCGAGAAGGCCTGAAGGAGCGATCGAGATGCGACTGAACACGTTGAAGCCGGGCCCGGGCAGCAAGCGCGTGCGCCTGCGCGTCGGGCGCGGTGCCTCCGCCGGCCAGGGCAAGACCTGCGGCAAGGGCGGCAAGGGACAGAAGGCCCGCAAGGGCGGTTACCACAAGGTCGGCTTCGAGGGCGGCCAGGTGCCGCTGCAGCGCCGCCTGCCGAAGGTGGGCTTCCGCTCGGCGATGCATGCGACGCGCGCTGAAGTGACGCTGACCGACCTGCTGAAGGTCAAGGCCGAGCTGATCGACCTCGCCGCGCTGATCGCGGCGTCGGTCGTGCCCGCGAAGACCGAGCGGGCCAAGGTGATCCTGTCGGGCGAGATCACGCGCGCCGTGACGCTGCAGGGCCCGGACGTGGTCGCGAGCAAGGGCGCGCGCGCGGCGATCGAGAAGGCCGGCGGCAAGATCGCGGAGGGCGCTGCGGCCTGAGGGCCGCGCGACGCAGCAGATGGCGACCACGGCAGGCAATGCGGCACTCGCGCTCGGTGACGTCACGCGTTACACCGAGATGCGCTATCGCCTGTTCTTCCTGCTCGGGGCGCTGGTCGTCTACCGCATCGGCACCTTCGTGCCGGTGCCCGGCATCGACCCCATCGCGCTCGCCCGGCTGTTCGACACGCAGGAAGGGACGATCCTCGGCCTGTTCAACATGTTCTCGGGCGGCGCGCTCGAGCGCCTGTCGATCTTCGCGATGGGCGTGATGCCCTACATCTCGGCGTCCATCATCCTGCAGATGATGGCGGTGGTCGTGCCCTCGATGGCCGCGATCAAGAAGGAAGGCGAGTCGGGCCGCCGCAAGATCACGCAGTGGACGCGGTATTTCACGGTCGTGCTGGCGGCATTCCAGGGCTTCGCGGCGGCGATCGCATTCCAGAACCAGGGCGTGGTCATCAATCCGGGCACGCTGTCGTTCGTGGTGCCGGCGGTGCTGACGCTGACCGCGGGCACGATGTTCCTGATGTGGCTCGGCGAGCAGATCACCGAGCGCGGCATCGGCAACGGCATCTCGATGCTGATCCTCGCGGGCATCATCTCCGGCCTGCCGTCGGCGATCGGCGGCACGCTCGAGCAGGTGCGCGGCGGCGAGATGAATCCGGCGTTCGCGATCATCCTGCTGCTGCTGATCGGCGCGGTGACGGCATTCTGCGTGTTCGTCGAGAGCGGCCAGCGCCGCATCCCGGTGAACTACGCCAAGCGCCAGGTTGGCCGGCGCATGTACGCGGGCCAGACCAGCCACCTGCCGTTCAAGCTCAACATGTCGGGGGTCATCCCACCGATTTTTGCATCTTCACTGCTGCTGTTCCCGGCGACGCTCGCGAGCTTCTTTGGCACCGGCGAGACCGGCACCTGGCTGCAGACGGTCGCCGCGGCACTCGGCTGGGGCCAGCCGCTGCACCTGCTGATCTACGGCGGGCTGATCATCTTCTTCTGCTTCTTCTACACGGCGCTCGTTTTCAACTCGCGCGAGACCGCGGAGAACCTGAAGAAGGGCGGGGCGTTCATCCCCGGCATCCGGCCCGGCCAGCAGACCGGCGAGTACATCGACAAGGTGCTGACGCGCCTGACCGTCTGGGGCGCGCTGTACGTGACGCTCGTGTGCCTGCTGCCCGAGATACTGATGTCGTACGGCCGCGTGCCGTTCTACTTCGGCGGCACGTCGCTCCTGATCATGGTCGTGGTCGTGATGGATTTCGTGGCCCAGCTGCACGCGCACATGATGTCGCACCAGTACGAGGGCCTGATGAAGAAGGCAAACCTGCGCGGGTTTGGCGGAAAGAGGGGTCCTTGAGATGAAGGTTCGACCGTCAGTCAGGAAGATCTGCAAGAACTGCAAGATCGTGCGGCGCAAGGGCGTCGTGCGCGTCATCTGTTCGTCCGACGCCCGCCACAAGCAGCGTCAAGGTTGAGGAAAATGCGTTTTTCACGTAAACTGCCGTGTTTCCCACGGCTCAGAGGCCAGTAGCCATGGCGCGTATCGCCGGCATCAACATTCCGGTCAACAAGCACGTCTCCGTCGGGCTGATGCACATCTACGGCATCGGCCGGTCGCGGGCGCTCTCGGTGTGCCGTGCGGCGGGCGTCGACCCGTCGACCAAGGTGCGCGACCTGACCGAGGCCGAGGTCAACACGCTGCGCACGCACGTCTCCCGCTTCATGGTCGAGGGCGACCTGCGGCGCGAGAACTCGATGAGCCTGAAGCGGCTGATGGATCTCGGCTGCTATCGCGGCATCCGGCACCGCAAGGGGCTGCCGGCGCGCGGCCAGCGCACGCGCACCAATGCGCGCACCCGCAAGGGCCCGCGTCGCGCGGCGATCAAGACCAACGTCCAGGCGGGCAAGGTTTAATTGATGAGCGAACAGAAGACAGAACCGAAGACCGAAGCGAAGGCGGAGCCGAAGGCCGATGCGAAGCAGCAGGCCGCCGCGCCCGTCGCCGCCAAGGCGCGCAAGAAGGTCAAGCGCCAGGTCTCCGACGGCGTCGCGCACATCCACGCGTCGTTCAACAACACGATCGTCACGATCACCGACCGGCAGGGCAACACGCTCGCCTGGGCGACGTCGGGCGGCTCCGGTTTCCGCGGCTCGCGCAAGAGCACGCCGTTCGCCGCGCAGGTCGCGGCCGAGAAGGCGGGCGTGGCGGCGCAGGAATACGGATTGCGCACGGTTGAAGTACGCGTCCGCGGGCCGGGCCCGGGCCGCGAATCCGCGGTGCGCGCGCTCAATGCCTGCGGCCTGAAGGTCACGAGCATCGAAGACGTGACGCCGATCCCGCACAACGGTTGCCGCCCGCCCAAGAAGCGGCGCGTCTGAGGTCGAGAGGACAATGGCCAGATACCTGGGACCCAAGTGCAAGCTCTCGCGTCGCGAGGGCACTGATCTGTTCCTGAAGAGCGGCGTCAAGCCGCTCGAGAGCAAGTGCAAGCTCGAAGTGCCGCCCGGCGGCATCAAGGGCGACCGCCGCACGCGGCTGTCCGGCTACGGCATCCAGCTGCGCGAGAAGCAGAAGCTGCGCCGCATGTACGGCGTGCTCGAGCGCCAGTTCCGCAACTACTACACGAAGGCCGCGGGCCGCCCGGGTTCGACCGGCGAGAACCTGCTGCGCTTCCTCGAGTCGCGGCTCGACAACGTCGTGTACCGGATGGGTTTCGCCACGACCCGCGCCGAGGCGCGCCAGCTCGTGGGGCACAAGGCGATCGAGGTCAATGGCGAGGCGGTCAACGTGCCGTCGTACCAGTGCCAGGCCGGCGACGTCATCACCGTGCGCGAGAAGGCCCGGGCGCAGGCCCGCATCGCCGCGGCGCTCGCGATTGCCTCGCAGGTCGGCCTGCCCGAGTGGGTCGACGTCGACAGCGCAAAATTCACCGGCACGCTGAAGGCGTTGCCGGACCGCGACCAGATTCTGCCGGACATCAACGAGAATCTGGTCGTCGAGTTGTATTCGAAGTAAAAGGTGACGGCCATGCAAGGGTCCGCTACGGAATTCCTCAAGCCCCGTTCCGTCAAGGTGACGGAGACCGCTGCGCGCCAGGCGCGCATCGTGATAGAGCCGTTCGAGCGCGGCTTCGGCCACACGCTCGGCAACGCGCTCAGGCGCGTGCTGCTGTCCTCGATGCCCGGCTGCGCCGTGACCGAGGTCGAGATCGAGGGCGTGCTGCACGAGTACACCAGCATCGAGGGCGTCCAGGAGGACGTCGTCGACATCCTGCTGAACCTGAAGTCGATCGCGATCGAGATGCACACGCGCGACTCCGTCGAGCTGCGGCTTTCGAAGAAGGGCCCGGGCCCGGTCACCGCCGGCGACATCCAGGTCGACCACGACGTCGTGATCGTCAACCCGGAACTCGTGATCGCGAACCTGAACAAGTCCGTGGAGCTGTCGATGACGCTCAAGATCGAGCGTGGCCGCGGCTATCGCCCGGCAGTCCAGCGGCTCGAGTTCGAGGAGCAGAGCCGGCCGATCGGCCGCCTGCAGCTCGATGCGTCGTTCTCGCCGGTTCGCCGCGTGACCTACGGCATCGAGTCCGCGCGCGTCGAGCAGCGCACCGACCTCGACAAGCTGATCATCGACATCGAGACCAATGGCACGATCAACCCGGACGAGGCGATCCGCCGCGCGGGCGGGATCCTGAAGGAACAGCTCACCGTGTTCGTCGACCTCGAAGGCCAGGGCGAGTCCCCGAGCCGCGAGGCCGGCCCGCTGCCGGATCCGATCCTGCTGCGCCCGGTGGACGAGCTCGAGCTGACGGTCCGCAGCGCCAACTGCCTGAAGGCGGAGAACATCCATTACATCGGCGACCTGGTGCAGCGCACCGAGGTCGAGCTGCTGCGCACGCCGAACCTCGGCAAGAAGTCGCTGACCGAAATCAAGGAAGTCCTCGAGAGCCACGGGCTGACGCTCGGCATGCGCATCGACGGCTGGCCGCCGGCGTCGCTGCGCCGCGAAGACGAACTGCGCACGGCCTGAGCACTCGGACGGAATAGCCACTCATGCGACACCAACTGTCGGGACGCCAGCTTTCGCGCAACAGCTCCCATCGCAAGGCGCTGATGCGAAACATGGCCGCGGCGCTGCTGCGCGCGGAGACCATCCGCACGACGCTGCCGAAGGCCAAGGAACTGCGCCGCGTCGTCGAGCCGCTGATCACGCTCGGCAAGAACGATTCGCTGGCCGGTCGCCGCCGCGCCTGGTCGACGCTCCGTGACGACGGGCTGGTCGTGAAGCTGTTCGAGGACATCGGGCCGCGTTTCCGCACCCGCGCGGGCGGCTACACGCGGATCCTGAAGATGGAGCCGCGCATGGGCGACTCGGCGCCGATGGCGCTGATGCAGCTGGTCGAGGGAGAAGCCGTCGCGGCCCCGGCCCCCGAGGAAAAGCCGGCGAAGAAGAAAGCTGCGAAGGCCGCCACCCCGAAGAAAGCTGCAAAGAAGACCGCAGCAAAGGCCGAGGCCGCGCCGAAGCGCCGGAAGAAAGCCGCCGCCTGAGACGATTTCCAAACCGAGAGGGGTCGCATCCCGTTGCCGCAATGGCGGCAGGGACCGGGCAAAGGGATGCGACCCCTTTGGTCGCCATGGAAAAGCCGGGGTTCGTCCCCGGCTTTTTTTTCGTGCTAGCCTGCCGGCACCGTCACCATCCAGGGGAGATGACCATGAGTCTGGTGCAGGAATTCAAGGAATTCGCGATGAAGGGCAATGTTGTCGACATGGCGGTCGGCATCATCATCGGCGCCGCGTTCGGCAAGATCGTGTCGGCGCTGGTCGGTTCGGTATTGATGCCGGCGATCGGCATGCTGATGGGCGGCGTCGACTTCTCCGGATTGAGCGTCGAACTCGGCGTCGACGCCAAGACCGGCGAGCCGGTCGCCCTCCAGTATGGGCAGTTCATCCAGGCAATGATCGACTTCCTGATCGTCGCGTTCGCAATCTTCATGGCGCTGAAGGCCATGAACAAGATGAAGAAGCCACCGGCTGCCGCGGCGCCCGCCGCGCCGCCGCGCGAGGAAGTGCTGCTGACCGAGATCCGCGATCTGCTACGGCAGCGCTGAGAATCCCTCGCGCGTGAGGTTTCGCGGCGCGCCTGCCTGCGCGACCACGTTGTCCTCGATCCGGATGCCGCCCCAGGGCATCAATGCCTCGACGCGCGGCCAGTTGATCGCGCGGCCATGGGCCCCCGCGCGCGCCTTCGCGAGCAGCGATTCGATGAAGTAGATCCCGGGCTCGATCGTCACGACGAACCCGGGCTCCAGTGTGCGCGTCAGGCGCAGGTACGGATGGCCGTCGGGTTTCGGCAGCACGCCGCCGGCGGGGCCTGCCATGAAGCCGGCCGCGTCGTGGACCATCAGCCCGAGCAGGTGGCCGATGCCATGGGGGAAGAACACCGAGGTCAGGCCGGTCTCGAAGGCGGCCTCGGCCGAGCCTGAAACGAGGCCCTGCGAGACCAGGATCGCGGCGATGGCGCGGTGCGCTTCGAGGTGGATTTCGCGGTAATCCACGCCGGGCCGGACCCGGTCGGCGAGCACCCTCTGGGCGGCATCCAGGGCCGTGCTCAGGTCCTGGAATGCGCCCGGTACCGCGGCATGGGTCCGGGTGATGTCGCAGGCGTAGCCTGCGTGCTGCGCACCCGCGTCAATCAGGAAGGACTTCACGCCAGCCGGCCGCTGCCGGTCCAGCACCTGGTAATGCAGGACGGCGGCATGGGTGTCGAACGCGATGATGTTGTTGTAGGGGAGTTCCTCCTCCCGCGCGCCAGCCGCCCGGCAGTAGGCCAGGTGGATCTCGTATTCGGAGGCGCCCGCCCGGAACCCGGCCTCGGCCGCCCGGTGGGCGCGGACTCCCGCGGTCGTGGCCAGGGTCATGCACTCGAGTTCATAGGGGGTCTTGATGGCCCGCGTGTAGTCGAGCATCCCCACCAGGGCCGCCGGGTCGTGGTCGCCCAGGCCTTCCGTGGCGGGCCCTGGCTCGGACAGCACTGCCCAACGGCCCCCGGCGCCCACCTGCCGGCGCAATTCAGCGGGGGACCGGACCACCACCAGTTCGAACGAGCCGACCCAATAGCCCTGCGGGAGCGCAGGGGGCAAGTACCAGTAGTCGTCCGGCTGGTGGAACACGAGCTTCGGCCGGCCGCCGGGCCGGTAGACCACGAAACAGTCGGGGCTGGCGTCGGGCAGCCAGGCCCGGTACCGGGAATTGGGCCGGAACGGGTAAGTGCTGTCATCCAGGTAGTAGTAACGCTGGCTGCCGGACCCGACGATCAGGCCGTCGTAGCCGCAGGCCGCCAGGGCCCGGTCCGCCCGGCTCATGACCTCCCGAAGGTGGCCGCCATAGAGGTCGCCGAGTGTCATTTTTGCCATAGCCGTTCCAGCCCGGATGTCGCCGGAAGCGTAGCCGCAGACGGCCCTATCCGCCATTGCGCGCATACGCCGCATGCCGTTGTCGCTTTTCTGCGACCTTTGCTATCCGCGGCAATAACGGTAAAATCCGCCGACGCGACGAAGCATTGATGCGAATAATTGCGATGTTTTGGCGCGGAATTCTCCTTCCTTTTCTCACTGAACGAACTGGGGTAACTGACGATGAATGCAAAGATCTGGGGCGCCATTGCGGTTGCCCTCGTCCTGGGTGCCTGTGCCAAGAAAGAAGCTCCGGCTGAAGAGACTGCCGCTCCTGCAGAAGAAGTGATGCCGGCTGCTGATGCCGCCGCCGATGCCGCTGCTGCTGCCGGCGATGCCGCCGCTGCCGCGGGTGATGCCGCTGCTGCTGCCGGCGACGCCGCTGCTGCTGCCGGTGATGCCGCTGCCGCTGCTGCTGAAGAAGCCGCACCGGCGCAGTAATCGCTGACTGCAATTGGCCTCATCGGCCGGGCGGACGGCGCGGAAAAAACCGCGACCTTCCCCCGGCCGTTCTTTTTCCGGAAGTCCAATGCCGATCACCATTCGTGAAGCACGCGCGTCGAAGCCGGACCGCGACTGGATCGAGGAAACCTACGGCGAATACCTCGCCGACCTCACCGCCGACACCACTGGCGTGTATCCGTCGCTGACGACCACCGGCCAGAGCGTCACCGAAATCATCCAGGGCTGGTTCCATGACGATCGCGCGACCGCGTTCGTCGTGCTGCGCGAACAGGAGCCGGTCGGCTTCGCGGTCGTGCAACGCAGCCTCGCCAATGGCGACGACCCGAAGCGCCATTACCGCCTGAGCGAGTTTTTCATCCGCAAGCCGTTTCGCAGCCGCGGCGTCGGCCGCGGCGCGGCGATGCTGCTGTTCGCGCGCTACGCCGGCGAGTGGACCATCCCCGAGCAGTCGCGGAATCCCGCCGCGATCCGCTTCTGGCGCCGCGTCGTCTCCGAGTTCACCAACGGCCGGTTCCGCGAGCAGCGCGGCCAGGGCGTGGTCGCGCACCAGTTCACGAGCGCGGGGCCGGCGACCGCGGTCGCGCGCTGAAAGCGCGGCCGGGAAAAACGTTTCCGCGGACGTCGCCGGGTCAGGAATCGCGCCGGTAGAGTTCCACGGCCTTGCGCGCCGAAGTCAGGATGCCCTTGATCATCGCCGAGCTGAAGCCGCGGTGCTCCATCTCGTTGAGGCCGGCGATGGTGCAGCCGCGCGGCGTCGTGACGCGGTCGATCTCCGACTCCGGGTGCGCGCCCTCGCGCATCAGCAGTCCCGCCGCGCCACGCGCGGTCTGCGCGGCCATCAGCAGCGCTTCCTCCGGGTGAAACCCGATCTCGATGCCGCCCTGCGACGCCGCGCGGATCGAGCGCAGGAAGAAGGCAATGCCGCAGGCGCACAAGGCGGTCGCCGATTCCATCATCGCTTCGTCGATCACCAGCGTCGTGCCGACCGCGTCGAACAGCGTCGTTGCCTGCCGGAGCTCGTCGCCGTGCTCCGGCAGCGCCGCCAGGCAGGTCATCGACTGGCCGATCGCGATCGCGGTGTTCGGCGTGGCGCGCACGATCGGCAGGTCGATGCCGAGCTGCGCTCGGATCTGCGCGATCGAAACGCCGGTCACGACTGAAATCAGGGCATGACGCTTCGGATCGAGCGCGCCGCGGATCTCCGCGAGCAGCGTGTCCAGCTGCCGCGGCTGGACGGCCACGACCACCTGGCGCGCCGCTGCGATCGCCGCGAGGTTGTCGCCGCCCGTGCGCAGGCCGGCTGCGGCCATTTCCGCCAGCTTGTCCGCATGGCGGCGGGTCAGCGCGATGTCGGCGGGCTGGAACCGTTTCGCGGCGATCAGGCCGCGGGCGAGCGCCTGGCCGACGTTGCCGCCGCCGAGGATCGCGATCGGGCCGGGTGACTGGGCAGTGCTTGCCATGATCGTTACATCCCCTGGTTCATCTCGCGGGAAACGGCTTCCGCCCGCCCGAGCGCCCGCAGCACGTTCTCGCCCGCGAGCAGCTTGAGGTCCGCATCGCTCCAGCCGCGGCGGATCAGCTCCGCAAACAGGTTCGGGTACATCGACACGTCGGAGAGCCCTTCGGGCCACTCGGTGTTGCCGTCGAAGTCGCCGCCGATGCCGACGTGTTCGACGCCCGCCACGCGGCGCACGTACTCGATCTGGTCCGCGACCTTGCCGACGGTGGTCTTCGGTATCTGCACGCCGGCCTTCAGTTGCTCGAACAGCGCCGTGCGTTCCGTGTCGGTCTTGAGCTCGCGCGCACGGCGGTTGAATTCCTCGAACAGCGGCTGCGTCACGCGGGCGACGGCGGGATCCGTGAATCCCGCGACGAAGGTGATCATCACCACGCCGCCATTCGTCGGCAGCGACTTCAGCACCTCGTCGGGGACGTTGCGCGGCACGTCGCAGACGCCCTTGGCGGAGGAGTGCGAGAAGATCACCGGCGCGCGCGACACGCGGATTGCGTCCGCCATGGTCTCGGGCGAGGTGTGCGAGAGATCCACCAGCATGCCGAGGCGGTTCATTTCGAGCACCACCTGCTCGCCGAAGGGCGACAGGCCGTGGTGCCGGGCCGGCAGGTCCGCGGCCGAGTCCGCCCAGTCGGTGTTGGTGTTGTGCGTGAGCGTCATGTAGCGCACGCCCAGGTCGTAATAGGCGCGCAGTGCCCCCAGCGAGTTCTCGATCGCGTGGCCGCCCTCGATGCCGAGCATGGAGCCGATGCGGCCCGCCAGCTTCGCGTCGCGGATCTCCTGCGCGGTGCCGGCAAGCTGGAACGCCTCCGGGTAGCGCGCGATCACGCGCCGCATCAGGTCGATCTGCTCGAGCTGCGTTTTCGCCAGGCCTTCCTTGGACTCGCCAGGGATGTAGACGGACCAGAACTGCGCGCTCAAGCCGCCAGAGCGCAGGCGCGGAATGTCGGTCTGGCCTGCGGTGGGTGCGCGCAAATCATAGGCAGCAACGTTGCCAGGCGCGGTCTTGGCCGTGCGGATCGCCCAGGGCAGGTCGTTGTGGCCGTCGAACAGGATCGTATTGGCGAGCACTCGTCGCGCGTGCTCGAGGTCCGCCGCCGAGGGCGGCGCAGCGAACGCGATGCTCGCGGCGAAGAATGCGATGAATCCCAGAATGGCTGTGCGCATGCTCATGCTCCTGACCTGACGACGACCCGAACCTTGCGCGGCCCCGAGACCTCGAATACCAGCTCGAGATCGAAGACCTGCCCCTCGACCAGGGGCTTCCTGAGCCCCATCAGCATCACGTGATGCCCGCCGGGCTTGAACTCGATGCGTTCGCCCGCCGCGACGTGCAGCACGGCGACCTCGCGCATGCGCACGATGCCGTCCAGCACTTCCGTGCGATGGACTTCGGCCGTGGCTGCAACCGGCGTGCTTAGCTTCAGCAGGCGATCGGACTTGGTGCTGCCGTTGTCGATGGTCAGGTAGATCGCACCCATGCCGACGCCGGGCGCAGTCGAGCGCGCCCAGGCGCCGGTGATCGTGAGATCGCCGGCCGACGCCGGCCAGGCAGCCAGCAGCCACAGCAAGCCAGCCGTCCGCAATCCCTGCCGGATATTCATGCCGCCTTTCTCCCGCGCGTCAGCACGCGCTTCAGGTAACGCCCGGTGAACGAACCGCCCGCGCGCGCGAGCTGCTCGGGTGTGCCGGCGGCGACCACCTGGCCGCCGCCGTCACCGCCCTCCGGGCCGAGGTCGATCACCCAGTCCGCGGTCTTGATCACGTCGAGGTTGTGCTCGATCACGATCACCGTGTTGCCCTCGTCGCGCAGCCGGTGCAGCACGGCGAGCAGGTGCTTCACGTCCTCGAAGTGCAGGCCGGTGGTCGGCTCGTCCAGGATATAAAGAGTGCGACCGGTCGCGCGCTTGGAGAGTTCCTTCGCGAGTTTGACGCGCTGCGCCTCGCCGCCGGAGAGCGTGGTCGCGTTCTGCCCGAGCTTGACGTAGGACAGGCCCACGTCCAGCAGCGTCTGCAGCTTGCCGGCGATCACCGGCACGGCCTGGAAGAACGGGCTGGCGTCCTCGATCGTCATGTCGAGGACCTCGTGGATGTTCCGGCCCTTGTAGCGCACGTCGAGCGTTTCGCGGTTGTAGCGCCGGCCCTTGCAGACGTCGCAGGCGACGTACACGTCGGGCAGGAAGTGCATCTCGACCTTGATCACACCGTCGCCCTCGCAGGCCTCGCAACGCCCGCCTTTCACGTTGAAGCTGAAGCGGCCCGGCTGGTAGCCGCGCGAGCGCGCATCCGCCGTGCCCGCGAACAGCTCCCTGATCGGCGTGAAGAGCCCGGTGTAGGTCGCCGGGTTCGAGCGCGGCGTGCGCCCGATCGGGCTCTGGTCAATGTCGATCACGCGGTCGATCGCGCCGATGCCTTCCACGCCCGCACAGGGCGCCGGCTGCTCAGACACCAGGTCGAGCGAGCGCGCGACCACCCGGTAGAGCGTGTCGTTGACCAGCGTGGACTTGCCGGAGCCGGACACGCCGGTGACGCAGGTGAGCAGGCCGACCGGGAAGGCGACGTCGATTTGCTTGAGGTTGTTGCCGCTGGCCTGCTTCAGGCGAAGCATTTGTTTTGGATCGCGGGGCCGGCGCTTTTCCGGGATCTCGATGCGCTTGCGGCCCGCCAGGTACTGGCCGGTCAGCGAAGCGGCGCTCGCCTCGATGTCGGCCGGCGTGCCCTCGGCGACGATGCGTCCGCCGTGCACGCCGGCGCCGGGGCCGAGGTCCACGACATGGTCGGCCTGGCGGATCGCGTCCTCGTCGTGCTCGACGACGATCACGGTGTTGCCGAGGTCGCGCAGCCGGTGCAGCGTGTCGAGCAGGCGCTGGTTGTCGCGCTGGTGCAGGCCGATCGACGGCTCGTCCAGGATGTACATCACGCCGACCAGGCCCGAGCCGATCTGGCTTGCGAGCCGGATGCGCTGCGATTCGCCGCCCGAGAGCGTCTCCGCGCTGCGGTCGAGCGTCAGGTAGTCGAGGCCGACGTCCACCAGGAAGCCGAGCCGGTCGGTGATTTCCTTGACGACCTTGGCGGCGATCTTGGCGCGCCAGCCCTCGAGCTCGAGCTTCCCGAAGAATGCCAGCGCGGCGCGCACCGGCAGCGCCGAGATCGCCGGCAGTGGTGCGTCGCCGACGAACACAAAGCGTGCGGCTTTCGTGAGCCTGGCGCCGTCGCACTCCGGGCAGCGCCGCGTGCCGAGGTAGCGCGCGAGTTCCTCGCGCACGGCCATCGATTCGGTCTCGTGATAGCGCCGTTCGAGGTTCGGCAGGATGCCCTCGAACTTGTGGCGGCGCCGGATCGTGCGGCCGCGCGAATCGAAGTAGCGGAACTCGATTTCCTCGCCGTCGCTGCCCTGCATCAGCACTTCACGGGCGCGTTCCGGCAGGCTGCCGTAGGGTGCCTCGGGATCGAAGCGGTAATGGGCCGCGAGCGCCTGCACCATCTGGTAGTAGTAGGCGTTGCGCCGGTCCCAGCCGCGCACGGCGCCGGTCGCGAGCGAGAGCTGCGGATGCGCGACCACGCGATCGGGATCGAAGAACTGCTTCTGCCCGAGCCCGTCGCAGCCGGGGCAGGCGCCGTGCGGGTTGTTGAACGAGAACAGCCGCGGTTCCAGTTCCGGCAGCGCGTAGCCGCAGATGCGGCAGGCGAACTTGTCCGAGAACGCGAGTTCCTCGCGTTTCGGATCGTCGAGGAATGCGACCCGTGCCACGCCCTCGCCGAGCCGCAGCGCCGTCTCGAAGGACTCGGCGAGCCGCTGCTGCAGGTCCGCGCGCACCTTCAGCCGGTCCACGACCGCCTCGATCGAGTGCTTGCGCTTGGGATCGAGTTTCGGCGTCGCGTCGAGTTCGACGTAGCGCCCGTCCACGCGCGCGCGCACGAAGCCCTTGCCGCTCAGTTCCTCGATGACCTGCAGGTGCTCGCCCTTGCGGCCGGAGATGATCGGCGCCAGCAGTGCGAGTGCAGTGCCTTCAGGCAGTGCGAGCACCTGGTCCACCATCTGGCTCACGGTCTGCGCCGTCAGGTCGAGGCCGTGGTCGGGGCAGCGCGGGATGCCGGCGCGCGCGTACAGCAGGCGCAGGTAGTCGTAGATCTCGGTGACCGTGCCGACGGTCGAGCGTGGATTGTGCGAGGTGGATTTCTGCTCGATCGAGATCGCGGGCGAGAGCCCCTCGATCGAATCGACGTCGGGCTTTTCCATCATCGACAGGAATTGCCGCGCGTAGGCCGACAACGACTCGACGTAGCGGCGCTGTCCCTCGGCGTAGATCGTGTCGAAGGCGAGCGAGGACTTCCCCGAGCCCGAGAGCCCGGTGAAGACGATCAGGCGGTCGCGCGGCAGCTCGAGGTCGAGCCCCTGCAGGTTGTGCGTCCGCGCGCCGCGGATCTGGATGGTCTTGCTCATGGGGCAGCCTGATAGAATAGCCCGCCCATTCCGGGCACCGCAAAGGGATTTCCAGTGGCCTTGCAGTCGGGCGCGGCGCTCCTGCCCGCCGAACGGCGCGTTGTTGCGAGCCTCGCGGCGATCTATGCCACCCGGCTGTTCGGACTGTTCCTGCTGTTGCCGGTGCTCGCCCTGCACACGGGCTCGCTGCCGGGCGGCACGCCGCTGCTCGCCGGCATCGCGGTCGGGGCCTACGGCCTCGCCCAGGCGCTGATGCAGATTCCCTTCGGCGTCTGGTCCGACCGTTTCGGCCGCCGCCCGTTGATCATTGCCGGACTGGTCCTGCACATCGCCGGCTCCGCGCTCGGCTGGTTCGCCGGCTCCGCCTGGTCGGTGATCGTCGCGCGCATCGTCCAGGGGTTCGGCGCCGTGTCGGGACCCGTCATGGCATTCCTGGCAGACCTCACGCGGCCGGTCTCGCGCACCCGGGCCATGTTCGTGATCGGCATGAGCATCGGCGCTTCGTTCATCCTCTCGCTGATCGGCGGCCCGCTGCTGGCCGGATCGGTCGGCGTCGCCGGCGTGTTCGCGCTGATCGGGGCGCTCGGCGTGCTGGCCCTGGTGCTCGTGCTGTTCGCGCTGCCGGCAGAGGTGCCGCGCGCACAGCGCGCGGTTCAGCGGCGTTCCTGGCGCGAGGTCCTGACCGGCGCGCTCATTCCGTACTACGCCGGCATTTTCATGCTGCACCTGACGCTGACGGCGACCTTCATTGCCGTGCCATTTGCGCTGCGCGACCTGCACGGCATGCCGTCGGCCGGGCACTGGAAGGTCTACCTCGCGGTATTTGCGGCGTCGATCGCCCTGACCCTGCCGCTGGTATTGTGGTCGGAGCGGAGCACGCGCCCCGGACGGGTCATGCTGGCCGGCGGCGTGCTGCTGGTGGCGGCACTCGCGGCGCTCGCCTGGGTCACGGCGGACCTGCGCCTGACGGCTGCGGCGCTCGCGCTCTACTTCGGCGCCTTCAATTTCCTAGAGGCCAGGCTGCCCGCGTCCCTGAGCCTGGCGGCGGGGGAGGCCTCGCGCGGCGCGGCGCTGGGGGTGTTCGCCACCTGCCAGTTTGCCGGGGCATTTGCCGGGGGATTCGCGGGCGGCGCCCTGCTCGGCAGCCCGTTCGCGCTGCCCGGCGTCTACCTGTGTGCGGCGCTGGCGGCGCTCGGCTGGCTGCCGCTGGCGCTGCGCGCCGAATCGCGGTAATTGCGGCGAATTGACGGTGCGCCGGCGGGCGGCCGGCGACTACAATGAGCCATCCAGAACAAGAGGCGGGGAGAGCGTCATGGCACGCGGCGTCAACAAAGTCATCCTGATCGGGCACCTCGGAAAGGACCCGCAGCAGCGCGCCATGCCTTCGGGCAAGGCTGTCGTGAACTTCAGCATCGCGACCACGGACCAGTGGCGCGACAAGCAGACCGGCGAGAACAAGGAAGCGACGGAGTGGCACAACATCGTGATGTTCGACCGCCTCGCCGAGATTGCCGCCGAGTACCTGCGCAAGGGTTCGCAGGTCTATATCGAAGGCAAGATCCGCACGCGCAAGTGGCAGGACAAGGAAGGCAATGACCGCTACACGACCGAGATCATCGCGAACGAGATGAGCATGCTGGGTGGCCGCGGCCAGTCCGGCGCCGGCGCGGGTGCGGGCGCAGCCCAGGAACGCGCGCCGCAGCGGCAGCCCGAACCCGCCGCGCGCAGCGAAGCGGCCGGCGTGGCCGAATCCTTCGACGACGACATCCCGTTCTGAGGTCGGTTCAGCGCGGCGCGCGGTAGCCGCCCCGCACCCCGCGCGGCGACAGCACGATCTGCCATAGCTGCGAGCGGCCGGCCCTGAAGGTCGCCATCGAGCCCGACAGGTAGTAGCGCCACATGCGCCGGAAGCGCTCGTCGTAGTGCTCGCCGAGCGTGCGCCACGCCTCTTCCACGTTGCCGCGCCAGGCCTGCAGCGTGCGATCGTAGTCGGCGCCGAAGCAGTGCCAGTCCTCGATGACGAACAGGCCGTCAATCGCCTGCGTGACCTGGGCGGCCGAGGGCAGCATCGAGTTCGGGAAGATGTACTTGCCGATCCAGGGATCGATCGAGTGCGTCGTGCATTCGCCGGCGATCGTGTGCAGCAGGAACAGCCCGTCGTCCGGGAGGCAGGCGCGTACCACCTCGAAGAATCGCCGGTAGTTCTTCGCGCCGACGTGCTCGAACATGCCGATGGACAGCACGCGCTCGAAGCGGCCCGTCATCGCGTGGTAGTCCTGCAGGCGGATCTCGACGGGCAGGCCGCGGCAGATCTCGCGCGCGAGTTCCGCCTGCTCCGCGGAGACGGTGTCGCCGACGCCGGCAACGCCGTAGCGCTCGGCCGCGAACCGCAACGCCTCGCCCCAGCCGCAGCCGAGATCGAGCAGCCGCATGCCACGCTGGAGCTGGAGCTTGCGGCAGCAGAGGTCGAGCTTGTGCTCCTGCGCTTCGTCGAGGTCGCGCGCGGCGGGCCAGTAGCCGCAGCTGTACACGAGGCGCTTGCCGAGCATCGCGCGGTAGAGGTCGTTGCCGAGGTCGTAATGGCGCCGGCCGATCTCGAAGGCGCGGCGTTTCGGCAGATTGACGAGCCGCGCGCGCAGCGCAAACCAGGCGTCGTCCCAGGTGCGTACCCGCTCGTCGAGCCGCGCGGCCAGCACGCGCGTCAGCATGCCGTCGAGATCCGCGCAGTCCCACGCGCCGTCCATGTAGCTTTCGCCGAGGCCGAGCGACCCGTGCGCCAGCACGCGCGCCGGGAAGGACTCGTCGTGGACCTGGATGTCCCAGGGGCGGACCCCGCCGAGACGCACGTCCGCGGCGTCGAGCAGGCTGGCCAGGCGGTCCCTGACGGACTTCACGCTATTCCCTTGAAGCGGCTGCGCAACCGGTCTCCCGGCCGCGCCAGGGGCCATTTTATGTGACCGGCTTGGCGTCCGGGGGCGCCATATTAAGTCACCATCAAAACGATGGAGCCGGCACGAAATCAGCCGCTCGGCAACGGGCTGCGCGAAGCCCTGGCGCCGTGGTTCGACCATGCGGTGGCATGGGCCGTGCTGCTGTGCGCCGGACTTGCGGCGCTCGCGACCCTCGCCGGATACGCGCCCGGCGCTTCCCGGGATGGACTGATCACCGTCCTCGCAATGGCTGCCGCCACCGCCGCCGCCATCGCCGTCATCTGGCGCGCAGGCAGGCTTCCGGATCTCGACGCCGTTCGACGCGACGCCTGGCGCTGGCTTTCGTATGCACTCGTGGTCCAGCTGGCGGCCATGCTGGCCTTCACCGCAGCGCACTACCTCGACCTGCCGGCGGTGCAGGCCGGCGCCAGCGTCCTGAAATTCGCCTACTTCCCCTGCGCGGCCATCGCCGCCGTCGCCATGCTGCTGTCGACGCGCGGCAAGTCGCTCGGACCGCAATTCTGGCTCGAGTCGCTGCTGGTGGCGCTCTGCGTCGGCGCCGTCCTGTGGCTCGTGATGCCGCAAGAGTTCGCGCCGGACGGCGTGTCCTGGGCGGCGATGCTGAACGGCATCGTCATCGTGCTGGCCTCGGTCCTGCTGCTGCGCCGTTCGGACTGGAAGGGCTGGCCGGGGCTCATGACCTTCGCAGTGGGCCTGATCTCAATGTCGGGCTCGGGGCTGCTCGAGTCCATTACGATCGCGACCGACGGCACGCTGAAGGCCGTCTGCCCCCTGCACGCGCTGGCGATCGTCGTCTTCGCCGTTGCGGCCCATTTCGAATACCTGCGCACCGAACGCCGTGCGCCACCGATCGACGCTGCCGAACGCGGCTCGCCGCTCGCCGCGCTGATGCCGTACGCGGCGCTGATGCTGGCGGGGTGCACGCTGCTCGTGCTGCACTCCGGGAGCTTTGCCGAACCGGCGGGGCTGACCGCGTGGGTCGTCTGCATCGCCGCGGGCCTCCTGTTCGCGCGCCAGGCAATCGCGACCGGCCTGACGGTCGCCATGCAGATCGGCCTCGCGAAGCGTTCCGCCGAGGCGCGGTTCTCGGCGCTGATCCGCAACACCAACGACGTCATCGCGGTCGTGGACTCCGATGGCCGGATCAACTACCTGACGCCGACCGCCGAGCGGATTTTCGGCCAGCCAGTCCCGGCGCTGACCGGCCGGCCGCTGGCGGATCTGGTCGCCTTCGAGGACCGGCCACGACTGCGCGAGTTCCTGCGGCGGGACCTGGGCGAGGACGGGGCCTCCGCGAATCTCGAGGCGCGCATCCCGCGCGGCGACGACAAGTACCGCATCGTCGAGATCCATGGCACGAACATGGACGCGGAACCCGCGATCGGCGGGCGCCTGCTGAACCTGCGCGACATGACCGATCGCAAGGGCATGGAGGAGCAGCTCAAGCGCCTCGCGCTGCACGATCCGCTGACGCTGCTCGCGAACCGCTCCCTGTTCCGCGACCGGCTCGAGCACGCGGTCGCGGTCAGCAAGCGCAATGGCCGCGGCGTGGCCGTGATGTTCGTCGACCTCGACAACTTCAAGAGGATCAACGATTCATTCGGCCACGCGCACGGCGATCGTGTGCTGAGCAAGAGCGCGCAGCGCCTCGTCAAGGCCACGCGCAATGGCGACACCGTTGCGCGCCTCGGCGGCGACGAGTTCGCGGTGCTGCTCGAGAACCTGACCGAGAAGCAGCAGGTGGTCGACATCGCCGCGCGGATCGTCGAGGCGTTGCAGGAGCCGCTCGACCTGCCCGGCACGGACATGCGCGCGGCGGCAAGCGTGGGCGTCGCCTTCGCGACCGCGGAGGACGGTGTCGAGGAGCTGATGCGCAATGCCGACATCGCCATGTACTCGGCCAAGGCGCAGGGCAAGGGCCGCTACACCGTCTACGAGCCGGCCATGCAGCGCGCGGCCAGCAAGCGCCAGGAAATCGAGACCGAACTCGCGCGGGCGCTGATGGAGGCGCAGTTCCTGCTGCATTACCAGCCGATCATCGAGTTGCATTCCGGCTACCTGCTCGGCGTCGAGGCGCTGGTGCGCTGGAAGCACCCGCGGCGCGGCCTGCTCGGGCCGTCCGAGTTCATCGGGGTTGCCGAGGAATCGGGACAGATCGTCCAGCTCGGCCGCTGGGTGCTGGCGCAGGCCTGCCGGGAAGTGAAGGTCTGGCAGGCGCGCCTGCCGGAGGGCCGCCAGGTGCGGGTCGGCGTCAACATCTCGGCTGTGCAGCTTACGCAGTCTGACATTTGCGCCGACGTCGCCAAGGCGCTCGAGCTTTCCGGCATCGATCCGGGCTGTCTCGTGATCGAGCTGACCGAGAGCGTGCTGATGCAGAACAGCGATGACGTGTTCGCGAAGCTGACGCAGCTCAAGAAGCAGGGCGTGCGCATCGCGATCGACGACTTCGGCACCGGCTATTCGTCGCTGTCGTACCTGCACCGCTTTCCGATCGACATCCTCAAGATCGACCGCTCGTTCGTCGAGCAGCTCGGCAAGGTTGACGCGGGGGCCGGTCTCGCGCGCTCGATCATCACGCTCGGCGAGACGCTCGGCCTCGAGGTCGTCGCCGAGGGCATCGAACTCGAGCACCAGCAAATTGAATTGATCGAACTCGGCTGCGTGGCGGGGCAGGGCTACTACTACTCGAAGCCGGCGATGCTGCACGAGCTCGAGTACTCGATCCACATGATGCGGCGCCGGACCATGGCCGACACGCTGCCGCAGGGCGCGCGCTTCACCGCCACCGGCCGCTTCGTCGTCGGCGACCTGCGCCCCAGCGATCTGGGCTTCGCGGCGACCGGGACTTTCGGCCGCGAAACGCTTCCAAAAAACAAGTAAAAACAGGTACTTGGCGCGACCGGCGCGAAAACCGGTACCCTATGCGCCCCCAATCGATGCGAGGCCCGCGCGCCGGCATGAGCGGCCGACTCCATATCTCGACCTTCGGCTGCCAGATGAATGAATACGACTCGGCGCGCATGGCCGACGTGCTGCGCGAGTCCGATGGCCTCGAACTGACCGGCGACCCGGCGCTGGCCGACGTCGTGCTGCTGAACACCTGCTCGGTGCGCGAGAAAGCGCAGGAGAAGGTGTTCTCGCAGCTCGGCAAGCTGCGGCTGCTGAAGCGCCGCAACCCCGCCCTCGTCATCGGCGTCGGCGGCTGTGTCGCGAGCCAGGAGGGCGAGGGGATCCTCGAGCGCGCGCCGTTCGTCGACCTCGTATTCGGGCCGCAGACCATTCATCGCCTGCCGGGCATGCTCGCCGAACTGAAGGCGACGCGTGCGCCGCAGGTGGACGTGTCGTTCCCGGAGATCGAGAAATTCGACCGTTTGCCGGAACCGCGTGCCGACGGCGCGACGGCATTCGTGTCCATCATGGAAGGCTGCAGCAAGTACTGCAGCTTCTGCGTCGTGCCGTACACGCGCGGCGAGGAGATGAGCCGCCCCTTCGCGCAGGTGGCCGCCGAGGTGGAGTCGCTGGTCGGGCAGGGCGTGCGCGAGATCATGCTGCTGGGGCAGAACGTCAATGCCTACCGCGGGCCTGCGGTGGACGGTTCGTTTGCCGATCTGGCAGCGCTGATCCGCCACATCGCTCGCCTCCCCGGGCTCGAGCGGATCCGCTTCACGACTTCACATCCGCTCGAGTTCAGGGATTCGCTGGTGGCGGCCTACGCGGACGTGCCGAAGCTCGCGAACTACCTGCACCTGCCGGTGCAGAGCGGTTCCGACCGGATCCTGTCGCTGATGAAGCGCGGCTACACGCGGCTCGAGTACAAGCAGAAGATCCGCCGGCTGCGCGCCGTGCGGCCGGATATCAGCCTGTCATCCGATTTCATCGTCGGCTTTCCGGGCGAGACCGATGCCGATTTCCGCCAGACGCTGGAGCTGATCGCCGACGTCGGCTTCGACCAGTCGTTCAGCTTCATCTACAGCCGCAGGCCTGGCACGCCCGCCGCCGCGCTGCCCGACGAGGTGCCGCACGAGGTGAAGCAGGAACGGCTCGCGACGCTGCAGGCGCAGCTCAACACGCAGTCACGACGCATCAGCGAGGGGATGGTCGGAAGCCTGCAGCGCGTGCTGGTCGAGAAGCCGTCGCGCCGCGATCCGCGCCAGCTGGCGGGGCGCACCGAGAACATGCGCTGGGTCAACTTCGACGGGCCGGCGGCGCTCGTCGACCGCTTCGCGGAGGTCCGCATCACCGAGGCCATGCCGAACTCGCTGCGCGGCCGGCTGGTCGCTTGAACGCCGCCCCCGAATCCAGCGTCGACTTCGGCGCGGAAGACAACGCGCGGCTCGCCGCGGTCTGCGGGCCGCTCGACGAGCACATCCACCAGCTGGAAAACCGCCTCGGCCTGGAGATCCGGCACCGCTCGGCGCGCTTTTCGCTGCGCGGCGCCAATGCCGCGAAGGGCGCGGCGGTCCTGCGCGCACTGTACGAACGGGCGGCGAGCCAGCCGGTGACGCCGGAGGACGTGCACCTCGCGATCCAGGAAGCCGGCATGAGCGGCGAGCCCGCGCCGGACGAACACGCGGTGGAAACGCTGCGCGGCCGGATCCGCGGCCGCGGCGCGAACCAGCAGCAGTACCTGGACGCCATCCGCCGCCACGACCTGACGTTCGGCATCGGCCCGGCCGGCACCGGCAAGACGTATATCGCGGTTGCATGCGCGGTCGAGGCCCTGCAGCGCGAGAGCGTGCGCCGGCTCGTGCTGGTGCGCCCCGCGGTCGAGGCCGGCGAGCGGCTCGGCTTCCTGCCGGGCGACATGACCCAGAAGATCGACCCGTACCTGCGGCCGATGTACGACGCGCTCTACGAGATGATCGGCTTCGACCGGGTCGCGAGGCTGATCGAGCGCAACGTGATCGAACTCGCGCCGCTCGCATTCATGCGCGGCCGCACGTTGAACGAGGCCTTCATCATCCTCGACGAGGCGCAGAACACGACCGTCGAGCAGATCAAGATGTTCCTGACGCGCATCGGCTTCGGTTCGCGCGCGGTGGTGACCGGCGACATCACGCAGACCGACCTGCCAGCGCACCGGCAATCCGGCCTGCGCCACGCGCTCGAGGTGCTGGACGGCGTGTCCGGC
Source organism: Steroidobacteraceae bacterium (assembly GCA_050179155.1). Taxonomy (GTDB): domain Bacteria; phylum Pseudomonadota; class Gammaproteobacteria; order Steroidobacterales; family Steroidobacteraceae; genus SCUD01. The sequence continues at coordinate 227,252 of JBFXFJ010000001.1, read as the reverse complement.
ATTGCGGTGACGCGCTTCACCGCGCGCGACGTCGTGCGCCACCCGCTGGTGCAGCGCATCGTCGAGGCCTATGAGCGCGAGCCGGGACGGGCCGACGGAGACGCCAAGTGACGCTCGACGTCGTGCTGCGCTACCGCACGCGCCGGCCCTGGGCGCCGGGACCGGTTTCGCTGCGCCGCTGGGCCCGCCTCGCGGCGGGCGGACACCATGGTGAACTCGGCATCCGCGTCGTGGGCGCGGGCGAGAGCCGCGCCCTGAACGAGCGCTGGCGCGGCAAGTCCCGCCCGACCAACGTGCTGTCGTTCCCGGCGGCGGAGGCTGTGCGTGACCGCGTGATCGGCGACCTCGTCGTCTGCGCGCCCGTCGTCGCGCGTGAGGCGCGCGAGCAGGGCAAGGCGCTCGCCGCGCACTGGGCGCACATGATCATCCACGGCACGCTGCACCTGCTCGGCTTCGATCACGTGCACCGGGCCGATGCGCGGCGCATGGAGAGCCGCGAGCGCGCGCTGCTCGCGCGGCTCGGCATCGGCGACCCGTATGGCGACTGAGAAAGTCCCGAAGAAGAAGAAGAGCACCTGGCTCCGCCGGCTGACGGGCGACGGTCCGCGCGACCGCGCCGAGCTGGTCGAGATGCTGCGCGCAGCGGGGCGCGCGGGGATGCTCGACGCCGACGCGCTGTCGATGATCCAGGGCGTGCTGCGCGTCGCCGACCTGCAGGTGCGCGACATCATGGTGCCGCGCTCGCAGATGGTGGTGCTGGAACGGGACTCCGAGCCGAAGAGCCTGCTGCCGTCGGTGACCGAGTCCGGGCATTCGCGCTTCCCGGTGATCGGCGACGACCGCGACCAGGTGGTCGGCATCCTGCTCGCCAAGGACCTGCTGCGTTACTACGCCGAGGGCGCGACCGGCGGCTTCGACATCCGCGAGGTGCTGCGGCCGGCGGCATTCGTGCCCGAGAGCAAGCGACTCAACGTGCTGCTGAAGGAGTTCCGCGCCAGCCGCAACCACATGGCGATCGTCGTGGACGAGTACGGCGGCGTGTCGGGCCTGGTGACCATCGAGGACGTGATCGAAGAGATCGTCGGCGAGATCGCGGACGAGTACGACACCGACGAGGACCAGGCGATCCGCCGCGAGGGCGACCGCCAGTTCGCGGTGCTGGCGCTGGCCCGCGTCCAGGAATTCAACGACTACTTCGGGACGAAGTTCAGCGACGAGGAATACGACACGATCGGCGGCCTGGTGATGCACCAGTTCGGCCGCCTGCCGCGGCGCGGCGAGGCGGTGACGATGGAAGGCCTCGAATTCAAGGTGCTGCGCGCCGACCGCCGCCGCATCGACCAGTTGCGCGTGACGACGCCCGAGCCGGTGCCCGCGCGCCCCGGCGAGCCGCGCATTTCTTGAGGTTCCTGGCGCGCTACCGCCTGCTGCTTGCGGCCGCGGCCGGCGCCGCGACCGCGTTCGCGTTTGCGCCTTTCGGGCTGTATGCGCTCGCGATTCTCGGGCCGGCGCTGCTGTTCCTGCTGTGGGAGGAGGCGACGCCGCGCGAGGCCGCGAGGTCGGGCTTCCTGTTCGGTGCGGCGCTGTTCGGCGCCGGCACCTGGTGGATCTTTACGGCCGTCCACGACTTCGGCCAGGCGCCGGTCTGGCTCGCGACGCTGCTGATGGTCGGGCTGCTCGCGATCAAGGGTGCGTACTACGCGCTGCTCGGCTGGCTCGTCGCGCGGATCGCGCGCGACGCCCCGGCGCTGCGATCGCTGGTGGTGCTGCCGGCGGCGTGGGTCCTGATGGAGGCGCTGCGCGGCTGGCTGTTCACGGGCTTCCCGTGGCTCGAACTCGGCTATGCGCACAGCGACAACCCGCTCGCGGCACTGGCGCCGGTTGGCGGCATCCACCTGGTGACGGTCGCGAGCGTCGTGACGGCCGGCGCGCTGGTCGTGCTGCTGCTGGGCGCCTGGCGCGAGCGCGCGATGGCGGTCGCGGCCGCGCTCGCATTCTGGGGCGGCGGCCTGCTGCTCGCGGATCGCGAGTGGACTGCGCCCGCCGGCGACGGGCTCGAGGTCGCGCTGCTGCAGGGTGCGATTCCGCAGAACGAGAAATGGCTGGCCGAGAACCGCCTGGCGACGCTCGAGCGCTATCGCGGGCTGCATCGCCAGGCGCTCGGCGCGCGCATCATCGTCTGGCCGGAGTCGGCCATCCCGATGCTGGCGCACGAGGCAACCGTCTTCCTCGAGTCGATCCGCCAGGAATCGCGCGCACGGCAATCCGACGTGATGATCGGCCTGCTGCAGTTCGACTTCGCGACGGCCGAGATCCGGAACGGCCTCTACTCGATGGGCGAGGCGGGCGACGGCTGGTACTTCAAGCGCCAGCTGGTGCCGTTCGGCGAGTTCTTCCCGGTGCCCGCGTTCGTGCGCCGCTGGATGCGCCTGATGAGCCTGCCGTACTACGACATGACGCCGGGCGCCGCCGACCAGCCGACGCTGGCGGCCGGCGGCCAGCGTCTCGCCGCGACCATCTGCTACGAGGACGCCTATGGCGGCGACCAGCTCGCAAACCTCGGCGTGGCGACGCTGCTGGTCAACGTCACGAACAACGCCTGGTTCGGCGACTCGGCCGCGCCGCACCAGCAGCTGCAGATGGCGCGCTTCCGCGCGCGCGAGGCCGGGCGCTGGCTGATGCGCGCGACCAGCAACGGCGTCACCGCCGTCATCGGACCGGATGGCGCGATCACCGCCCGCGCGCCCCAGTTCGTGCCCGCGGTCCTGAAGTCCACCGTGCAGCCCCGCACCGGCCTCACCCCCTACGCCCGCATCGGCGACTGTCCGCTGCTGGCGCTCGCATTCCTGCTGGTCGCCGCGGCCCTGATCGCCGGCCGCAATCCGAACCGCAAACCTTAAGGCCACCGTCCGGGAGCATGTTCCGGGGATCGTGCGCGCCAGGGATGGCGCGCCCGAAGCCTCCAGGGACGGATTCACGGCGGTCCCCGGAACATGCTCCCGGACGGCGGCCTAAGGTATCCTTTCAGGTTCATGCCGACGACCATGAAAGAACGTTACGAACCCGCCGAAATCGAAAGCGCCGCCCAGCGCGCCTGGGAGGAGTCCGGCGCGTTCGTCGCGCGCGAGGACGCGGCGCGGCCGAAGTACTACTGCCTGTGCATGTTCCCGTACCCGAGCGGCCGCCTGCACATGGGCCACGTGCGCAACTACACCATCGGCGACGTGCTCTCGCGCTACATGCGCATGCAGGGCTGCAACGTGCTGCAGCCGATGGGCTGGGACGCATTCGGCCTGCCGGCCGAGAATGCCGCGATCGAGAACAACGTCGCGCCGGCGCGCTGGACCCGCGACAACATCGCTTACATGAAGCGCCAGCTGAAGTCGCTCGGCTTCGCGATCGACTGGTCGCGCGAGCTCGCGACCTGCGATGCCGATTACTACCGCTGGAACCAGTGGCTGTTCCTGCGGATGCTGGAGCGCGGCATCGCCTACAAGACGACCGGCGTCGTGAACTGGGACCCGGTCGACCAGACCGTGCTCGCGAACGAGCAGGTCATCGACGGGCGTGGCTGGCGCACCGGTGCCCCGGTCGAGAAGCGCGAGATCCCGATGTACTACCTCGGCATCACGCGCTACTCGGAGGAACTCCTGTCCGCGCTCGACGGGCTGGCCGACTGGCCGGAGCGCGTGCGCGCCATGCAGGCGAACTGGATCGGGCGCAGCGAGGGCGTGAACCTTTCATTCCCCTACGAGATCGCGGGCGCGCGCGGCGCGCTCAAGGTCTTCACGACGCGCGCGGACACAATCATGGGCGTGACCTTCGTCGCGGTCGCCGCGGAGCATCCACTGGCGGAGCTCGCCGCGCAGCGGGATGCCGGGGTGCGCGGCTTCGTCGACGAATGCCGTCGCGGCAGCATCATGGAAGCCGACCTCGCGACCATGGAGAAGAAAGGCGTCGCGACCGGGCTCACCGTGCACCATCCGCTGACCGGCGCCGACGTGCCGGTCTGGGTCGGCAACTACGTGCTGATGGCCTACGGCGAGGGCGCGGTGATGGGCGTGCCGGGCCACGACGAGCGCGACTTCGCGTTTGCGCAGAAGTACGGCCTGCCGATCCTGCCCGTGATCGATCTGGAGGGCCGGCCTTACTCGACCGGTGCCTGGCAGGACTGGTATGCGGAGCACGGCCGTTGCGTGAACTCCGGTGCCTACGACGGGCTCGACTACGGCGCCGCGACCGACGCGATCGCGCGCGATCTCGAGTCGCAGGGCCTCGGCCGCAAGCAGGTGGTCTGGCGGCTGCGCGACTGGGGCATCTCGCGGCAGCGTTACTGGGGCTGCCCGATCCCGATCATCCATTGCCCGGCTTGCGGCGACGTGCCGGTGCCGGACGACCAGCTGCCGGTGCGCCTGCCGGAGGACCTGGTGCCGGACGGTTCCGGCAACCCGCTCGCGAAGACGCCCTCGTTTTATGAGTGCCGCTGCCCGAAGTGCGGCGCCGCGGCGCGGCGCGAAACCGACACGATGGACACCTTCGTGGATTCGTCGTGGTACTACTTCCGCTTTGCGAGCGCCGGCAACGGGCGCGCGATGGTGGACGAGCGCGCGGCCTACTGGCTGCCGGTGGACCAGTACATCGGCGGCATCGAGCACGCGATCCTGCACCTGCTGTACTCGCGCTTCTGGACCCGCGTGATGCGCGACTGCGGGCTGACCACGCTCGACGAGCCATTCCGGCGGCTGCTGACGCAGGGTATGGTGCTGAACGAGATCTGGTTCCGGAAGCCTGCGTCGGGCCGCATCGTGTACTACCACCCCTCCGAGGTTGCCGGGGGAAAGCTGAAGGCGGACGGCCAGCCGGTCGAGTCCGGCGGCATCGGCACGATGTCGAAATCGCGCCGCAACGGCGTGGACCCGCAGGAACTCGTGGACCGCTACGGGGCGGACACGGCGCGCCTGTTCATGATGTTCGCGGCGCCGCCCGAGCACACGCTCGAATGGTCGGACGAGGGAGTGGAGGGCGCATTCCGGTTCATGAAGCGGCTCTGGAAGACCGTGCACGCGCACGTGCAGGGCGGGCCGGCCGGCAGGCCCGAGGCGGCGCCGCAGGACGGCGCGCAGCGCGCGCTGCGCCGGCAGGTGCACCAGACGCTGGCAAAGGTCGGCGACGACGTCGGCCGCCGCCGCACCTTCAATACGGCAATCGCCGCGGTGATGGAACTGCTGAATTCACTCGCGCGCTTCAGCGACACCTCCCCGCAGGGCCGCGCGGTGATGCAGGAAGCGCTCGACCTGGCCGTGCTGATGCTGTCGCCGTTCGTGCCGCACGCGGCGCGCGCGATGTGGCAGGCGCTTGGCCACGCGGACGACGTGGTCGATGAGCGCTGGCCGGCGGTGGACGAGTCCGCGCTCGCGCAGGACACGATCGAGATCGTCGTCCAGGTCAATGGCAAGCTGCGGGGGCGGGTGCAGGTGTCGGCGGGCGCCAATGAGGCGGTTGCGCGCGATGCGGCGCTGGCCGATCCGGGCGTGGCGAAGTTCGTGGCAGGCCAGCCGGTGCGCAAGCTGATCTACGTGCCCGGCAAGCTCGTCAACGTGGTGATCTGATGCACTGGATAGTCCGCGCGCTCGTGCTCGTCCCGCTCGCGTTCGTCGCGGGCTGCGGTTTTCACCTGCGCGGCCAGATGCCGCTGCCCGCGGTGGCCGCGCGGCCCTACATCGAGACCGGCGACCGATATTCGCCGCTCTACGCCGCGCTGACGTCGCAGCTGCGCGCGGCGGGGGCGAGCCTGGCGCCGGATGCCGCCACCGCGAGCGCCGTGATCCGCCTGCACGTGGACAGCACCGGCCGTGAACTGCTCTCGATCGCCGCCAACAACAAGCCGGGCGAGTACGAGGTCTATTACGCCGCCGAGTATTCGGTGACCGCAGGCGAGCGCGAGCTGCTTGCGCGCCAGCAGGCGCGGCTCACGCGCGATTACAGCTATGACGAGGCGGCGGTGCTCGCCAAGGAACACGAAGAACAGTCACTGCGCGTCGCGCTCGCCGACGAGCTGGCCGGGTTGATCGTGCGGCGCCTGGCGGCGCTATGAACCAGTCGGTCTTCGACGTGTTCAAGGTCGGCGTCGGGCCGTCCTCCTCGCACACGATGGGCCCGATGCTGGCCGCGCGCCTGTTCGTGCTCGACCTCGAGGCGCAGAAGCTGCTGTCGTCCACCGCCGAAGTGTTCACGCAGCTCTACGGTTCGCTGGCCCTGACCGGGCTCGGCCACTGCACCGATCGCGCGATCCTGCTCGGGCTCGAGGGTCATGATCCCTCGGGCATCGATCCCGCCGTGATGGAGCCGGCGCTCGCGCGCATCCGCGCGAGCCATCGGCTCCGCCTGCTCGGGCGCCACGAGATTGCGTTCGACGAGCCGATGAACCTGCTGTTCCACCGCGACCAGATGCTGCCCGGCCATTCGAACGGCATGCGCTTCACGGCACGCGATGCCGCGGGCCGGACGCTGCTGACCGAGGAGATGTACTCGATCGGCGGCGGCGCCGTGGAGCGCGAGCGCGACCTGCCGGGCGCGGCCGCGCCGGTGCAGCGCGACGTGCCATTGCCGTTCGCCGACGGCGACGAGCTGCTGGTGCGCTGCCGCGAGGCGGGGCTCTCGATCGACGGCCTGATGCTCGTGAACGAGCGCGCGCTGCGCTCCGCGGCGGAAATCGACGCCGGGCTCGCGCGCATCTGGAGCGTGATGCAGGCTTGCGTGGAGCGCGGATTCAGGGCGGAGGGCGTGCTGCCCGGCGTGCTGAAGCTGCCGCGCCGTGCGCCGCAGCTGAAGCGCGCGCTGGATGCGGAGGCGCCCGTCATGCACGTGGATCCCATGGAATGGGTCAATGCCTGGGCGCTCGCGGTCAACGAGGAAAATGCGGCCGGCAGCCAGGTCGTGACGGCGCCGACCAATGGCGCGGCCGGAATCGTGCCGGCGGTGCTGCACTACTACGCCAGGCTCTGCGACGGCAGCGACGAGGCGGGCGTGCGCCGCTTCCTGCTGGCGGCCGGCGCGATCGGCCTGCTGTACAAGCGCAATGCCTCGATCTCGGGCGCTGAAATGGGCTGCCAGGGCGAGGTGGGCGTGGCCTGCTCGATGGCCGCCGGCGGACTGGCAGCGGCATTGGGCGGATCGAACGAACAGGTCGAGAACGCCGCCGAGATCGGCATGGAGCACAACCTCGGCCTCACCTGCGATCCGATCGCGGGCCTGGTGCAGATTCCCTGCATCGAGCGCAATGCGATGGGCGCCGTGAAGGCGATCAATGCGGCGCGCCTGGCGCTGCGCGGCGACGGCACGCACGTCGTGTCGCTCGACCAGGTGATCGCGACCATGCGGCAGACCGGCCTCGACATGTCGACGCACTACAAGGAGACGTCGAAGGGCGGCCTCGCGGTCAACGTCCCGGAATGCTGACGGCACAGTTCGCTCCGCCCGTTCGCAAAGTACCCGGTCTGCCGCGACCCGCAATCAGCTAACCTGCGCGCCTGGCCGGGCCGCGAGTCGTTCCACCATGGCTTCCTGGACACAGCGATTCCCTTTACTGTTCGCCTGCCTTGCGCTTTGCGCGACTGCCGCCGCGCAGGTGCCGCAGCTGTCAGCGCGCGAACAGGCGGTCGCGAGCGCGGGTGCCGGCGCCGTCATCCAGGGCGCCGCGCAGCTCGAGCCCTGGGTCGGCGGACTGCAACGCCCCTGGTCGCTCGCCTTCCTGCCTGCGGGCGACATCCTCGTCACGGAGAAGTACCGCGGCCTGCGCCTGATCCGGGAGGGCCGGCTGCTGCCGGAGCCGCTCGCGGGCGGACCGCCCGATGTCTTCGCGAAAGCCGACAGCGGCCTCCTCGAGGTCGTACTCGACCCGGATTTCGCGAGCAATCGCCGCATCTTCCTGTCTTTCGTCGAAGGCACCGAGGACGCCAACCGGACCGCGATCTGGTCCGCGCGCTATCAGGACGGCCGACTGCAGGATGGCCGCGTCATCTTTCGTGTCGTGCCCGACAAGAAGGGGCCCGGGCATCCTGGCGGACGCATGATTTTCCTGCCCGATGCGACACTGCTGCTGACTGTCGGCGACGGCTTCGACTACAAGGCCGCCGCGCAGGATCTCGGATCGCATCTCGGCAAGATCCTGCGCCTCACGCGCGAGGGCGCCGCGCCGCCTGACAATCCCTTTGTCGGGCGCGCAGGCGCGCGGCCCGAGATCTGGACCTGGGGCCACCGCAATCCCCAGGGCCTCGCGCTCGACCCGGTGAGCGGCGACGTCTGGGAGCACGAGCACGGTCCGCGCGGTGGCGACGAGATCAATCGCCTGCGCGCCGGCGCCAATTACGGCTGGCCGCTCGTCACGCACGGCATCGACTATGACCTGTCGATCATCTCGGAGCGCGCGTTTGCGCCGGACATTGAACGCTCCTGGTTCTTCTGGGCGCCGTCGATCGCGCCGTCCGGACTCGCAGTCTATCGTGGCAAGGCCTTTGCGGACTGGGACGGCAAGCTGCTGGTCGGCGGTCTCGCGTCTCGGTCGGTGAGCCGCATGCGCCCGGCCAGGCAGCCGGGATTCTTCATCGAGGAAGAGCGGATGTTCGGCCTGCGCGACAAACGCATTCGCGACGTCCGCGTAGGCCCGGACGGCCTCGTCTACATCCTGACCGACGAGGACGATGCGGAGTTGCTGCGGCTGCGGCCCGTCGCGCCCGCGCCCTAGCCCGCGAAGCGGTCCGTCGCGCGGACCAGCTCATCCGTGATGCCGGGCTCCAGCGCCGAGTGTCCCGCGTCGCCGACCACGCGCAACTGCGCCTCGGGCCAGGCGCGGTGCAGGTCCCAGGCCGTCATCATCGGGCATACCACGTCGTGCCGGCCCTGGACGATGACGCCGGGGATGTGGCGGATGCGTCCGACGTCGTCGAGCAGCTGGCTCTCCGTCTTCAGGAATCCGCCATTGATGAAGTAGTGGCACTCGATGCGCGCCACTGCGAGCGCAAATTCTTCCTCGCCCCATTTGCGCACGTTGTCCGGATCCATCATCAGGAAGCTGGTCGAGCCTTCCCAGATCGCCCAGGCGCGCGCCGCGGCAAGCGCCGCCGCCCGGTCCGCACCGGTCAGCCGGCGATAGAAAGCCTGGACCAGCTCGCCGCGCTCGGCCGCCGGTATCGGCGCCACGTATTCTTCCCAGAGATCCGGGTACATCGCGCTCGCGCCGAGCCCCTTCTCGTAGAACCAGTCGAGTTCGCCCTTGCGCAGCAGGAAGATGCCGCGCAACACCAGTTCCGTGACCCGCGCCGGGTGGGTCTCGGCATAGGCCAGCGCGAGCGTCGAGCCCCAGGAACCCCCGAACACCTGCCAGCGCTCGATGTCGAGCAGCTGGCGCAGCCGCTCGATGTCGGCGACCAGGTCCCAGGTCGTGTTGTGCTCGAGGCTCGCGTGCGGGCGGCTGCGACCGCAGCCGCGCTGGTCGAACAGCACGATGCGGTACCGCGCCGGGTCGAAGAAACGCCGCGCACGCGTATCGCAGCCGGCGCCAGGGCCCCCGTGCAGGAACACGACCGGCTTGCCGCGCGGGTTGCCGCATTCCTCCCAGTAGAGCTCGTGGCCGTCCGTGACCGCGAGCATCCCATGGCGGTACGGTTCGATCGGCGGATAAAGGCTGCGGCGTTCCTGCATGGTCGCCAATGCTAATTGATCCAGGTCATTTCGGCGCGGGCATGGCTGGTTTACAAAGCCGCATTCCGGGTGTAAACCCCAGGTGGGGTGTGCTGTCCAGGGTGAGGCGGGGATGCCGGTCAAGTTCTCGATCGCGTCGCTGGCGACGGTGCTGTTCCGCCCGAAGAAGGTGTTCGAGGCGGTGGCCGCCGCCGATCCTTCCGCGCCGAAGGTGTTCTTCGGCTTCGCATTGTGGCTCGGGCTGCTGCCGCCGCTGTTCGCCTACTTCGGCACGATGCAGTTCGGCTGGCGCCTCGGTGTCGAGCCCGTGTTCCTGCCGCGCTCGACCGTGCTCGCGATCTGCGCCGCTTACTTCGCGGCGCTGCTGTTCGGATTCCTGTCGGGTGCCGTGGTCGCGCGCTGGATGGCCGTCACCTATGACGCGAGCCAGTCCCTCGGCCGCTGCCTGGCGCTGATGGCGATCGTCGGCGCGCCGCTTGCGGTCGGCAGCGTCGTCCACCTCTATCCGCACGGATTTTTCAACATCCTGGTGCTGGTACCGGTGCTGATCTGGTGCATGTACCTGCTGTACCGCGGCCTGCCGGTCGTGCTCGGCACCGGGCCGAACCGCGGCATGCTGATGGCCTCGGCGCTGATCGCCTACCTGTTCGTCGCCTTCGTCAGCCTGCTCGGCATCACGGTTGCCCTGTGGGGCAGCGGCATCGGGCCGCTGATCGGCGCATGAAGTCCATGCATTACGAGGACCGGATCGTCACCGCGTTCATGTACTGCGCGGTGTTCTGGGCGCTCGTCGGCATGGCGGCCGGCGTCTACGTGGCGGCCGAGCTGGTCTGGCCGACGATCGACTTCGGCCTGCCGGAACTGTCTTTCGGCCGCCTGCGCACGGCCCATACGACGCTCGTGCTGTTCGGCTTCGGCGTCTCGGGACTGATCGCGACCGCTCTCTACAGCGTGCAGCGAACCTCGCACGTACGCCTGTTCGCGCCGGGGCTGGCGTGGATCCTGTTCTTCGCCTGGCAGCTCACGATCGTACTCGGCGCGGCCTCGATCCTGGCAGGCTGGACCTCGGCCAAGGAATACGCCGAGCTGGAATGGCCGTTCGACATCGCGATCACGGTCGCCTGGGTGATCTTCGCCGTCGTGTTCTTCGGCACGATCGCCACGCGCAAGGTCGAGTCGATCTACATTTCGAACTGGTTCTATGGCGCGCTGATCATCGTCGTGGCGATGCTGCACATCGTCAACAGCCTGGCGCTGCCGGCGACGCTCGGGAAGTCCTACTCGCTGTTCGCAGGCGCGCAGGACGCGGTGGTGCAGTGGTGGTACGGCCACAATGCCGTCGGCTTCCTGCTGACCGGCGGCTTCCTCGGCATGCTCTATTACTTCCTGCCGAAGCAGGCCGAGCAGCCGATCTGGAGCTACCGGCTGTCGATCGTCGCATTCTGGGCCTTCGTCTACACCTACATCTGGGCCGGCCCGCATCACCTGCACTACCACGCCGTGCCGGAATGGGTGCAGTCGCTTGGCATGGTGATGAGCCTGATCCTGCTGGCGCCGTCGTGGGCGACCATGGTCAACGGCATCATGACGGTGTCCGGCGCGGCCAAAAAGCTGAAGACCGACCCGGCGCTCAAGTTCATCGTGCTCTCGCTCGCCTTCTACGGGCTCGCGACCTTCGAAGGGCCGATGCTCGCGATCAAGAGCGTCAACGTGTTCAGCCACTTCACGGAGTGGACCATCGGCCACGTGCACTCGGGCGCGCTCGGCTGGAATGCGCTGATCACGTTCGGCACCTTCTATTTCCTGGTGCCGCGCCTCGCGGGCGCGCCGCTCTACAGCGCGCGGCTCGCAAACATCCATTTCTGGCTTGCGCTCGCGGGCACGATGCTCTACGTGCTCGCAATGTGGGGCGCAGGCGTCTCGCAGGGCGTGCTGTGGCTGTCGCTCGACGAGCTCGGCGAGGTGCGCTTCAGCTTCAATGACGTGATGGCGGCAATGAGACCGTACTATCTGCTGCGGTTGCTGGCGGGCCTCGTGTTCCTGGCAGGCGCGGTGCTGATGGCTTACAACCTCGCGCGGACCTTCGCGGGCCGGCAGACGGTCCGGGTCGCGCCGCCGGCGGCGGCCGCGGCGGGAGCGCGCGCATGAGCTGGTTGTCGCTGCACCGCCGGCTCGAGCGCAACTCGGGGCTCCTGATCTTCGGCATCCTGCTGGTGTCGTCGATCGGCGGCATGGTGCAGCTGCTGCCGATCGTGACCGAGGACTCGCACGCGCACCCGGCCCCGGGGCTTGCCGTCTACACGCCGCTCGAACTCGAGGGGCGCGACATCTACATCCGCGAGTCCTGCGGCACCTGCCACACGCAGCAGGTGCGTCCGCTGCTCGCGGAGGTGAAGCGTTACGGGCCTTACTCGCGCTCCGGCGAATTCGCCTACGACCGCCCGTTCCTGTGGGGCTCGAAGCGCACCGGGCCGGACCTTGCGCGCATCGGCGGCCGTTACAGCGACGCCTGGCACCGCCTGCACCTGCTCGACCCGCGCTCGGTCGTGCCGAAGTCGATCATGCCGGCCTATCCGTGGCTGGCAACGCATCCCGCGGACCGGCATGGCAGCATCCAGGCGCGCATGCGCACGCTGGTGAAGCTCGGGCATCCGTATTCCGCCGGGGACATCGAGGCGGCGCCGGCAGCGCTCGAAGGCCGCACCGAACTCGAGGCCGTGATCGCTTACCTGCAGTCCATGGGGCGCAGCATGCAGGGAGAGCCGCAGCCATGACCTGGGTCATCTTCATCGGCGACATGCTGGTGTCGGCCTTCATGATCGCCGTGATCGTCTGGGTATCGCTGCGCAGGACGCGCGCGCAGCTCGATGCCGCGGCGCGCATTCCGCTCGAGGACGAGGACCGCCGTGGCTGACATGCCGACAGAATTCTGGGGCGGATGGATCGTCGTGGTCACGGTCACGACGTTCTTCGCGCTGCTGTGGTTCGTCATCGACGTCTATCGCAGCGGCGACCAGCCCCACGAGCACGAAGTCTGGGACGAGACGCTGCGCGAGGGGACGAAGCCCGCGCCGATCTGGTGGTTCTGGTTCATCCTCGCGCTGATGACCGTCTCGGTGATCTACGTGATGCTGTACCCGGGCCTCGGCACCTGGCGCGGCACGCTCGGCTGGTCCCAGGGCGGCCATATTGCCGAGCGATTTGCCGATTACGACGCCCGGTTCGGCCCCGAGCGCCGGCGGCTGCTCGGCGAGGCGCTCGACGCCCTCGCCGCGGAACCGGCCGCGATGCAGTCGGCGTGGCGCATCTTCAACGCCAACTGCAGCTCCTGCCACGGCGCGAATGCCGCCGGACAGGCGGGAAATTTCCCGGACCTGACCGATGCCGCCTGGCAATGGGGTGGTGATGAAGCGCAGATCATCCAGTCGGTGCGGGCGGGAAGACAGGCCGCGATGCCCGCCTGGATCGCCGTGGCCGGCGAACAGGGTGTCGGGGAGTTGGCCGATTATGTGATCGCGATGTCGCGCGGCGAGGCGGGCTCGGCGGCCGTTGCCGCGGGTGCCGCCCGCTTCCAGCAATTCTGCGTGGCCTGCCATGGCGCGGACGGCGCCGGCAATCCGCTGCTGGGCGCGCCGGCGCTGAACGACCCGGTCTGGACTTACGGCGGCGATCGCGCGGCGGTGATCGAGTCGATCACCAACGGCCGCAACGGCGTCATGCCGGCATTCGGCTCGCGCCTCGACGAAACCCAGATCCGGCTGCTTGCCGCCTGGCTCAAGGCCGGCGCGCGCGTCCCCTAGAACCGGATCGCAACTCCCGCCAGCACTTCCGCCTGGACGATGAGCGAGCCGCTCGCGACGATGCGGCAGAAGCCGGTGCCGTTGTCGGAGCGGCAGAAGATGGCGCTGTCCGTGTCGACCGCCGTCGCGTAGCCGCGCGCCTCGAAGCGGAATGCCGCGTGCTCGGCGAGTGGCACCGCCACGCCGAAAGCGATCGAGCCCGAGAACCGTGTCTCGTCGTTGGCGCCCGGTTCCGACGAGGAAAACCGCGTGGCGCCGAGCCCCGCCGCGAAATAGGGCTGCGCGCGCTCGCGGTCCCCGATCGGGATGGTGCCGCCGAGGTGCAGGTACTCGATGTCCACGTTGTACGAAGCGAGCGCGTCCGACACTTCGGATTCCTGGCGCGAATACCAGAGCTGGTAGAAACGGTCGTCGCCCGGCTTGTAACGCAGCTCGAGTGCCAGGGCGAAACTGCCGCCCTCGTCGAAATCCCGCTCGTCGCCGGTCGTTTCGTCCTCGAGGCTGCCGCCGACCCGATAGCCGGCGTGCAGTGCCGCCTGGAATGGCGGCGGTTCATCCGCCCGCGCGGGCAGCGCGGCGAGCAGCAGGGCGGAACCGGTCAGGAGTGCGCGACAAAGCCGGGGAAATGACGGTTTCATGCCTGCCAATATTAGCATTGTGAACGCGTATTCCCGGCATTAGGATCAGTTCGTGACGCGCATCACGACCGATCAGCTCGCACGCACGCTCGAGAAATCGCTGTCGCCGGTCTGGTTGCTCGCCGGTGACGAGCCGCTCCTGATCGGCGAGGCGGCCGATGCGATTCGCGCGCGCGCGCGCGCTGAGGGGTACAGCGGCCGCGAGCTCCACATCACCGACCGCTCGTTCGACTGGTCCGAACTGATGGCGTCGAGCCAGTCGCTGTCGCTGTTCTCCGAGCGGCGGATCATCGAAGTGCGGATGCCGACACCGCGTCCGGGCAAGGAGGGCGGTGCCGTGCTGGCGAGGCTCGCGTCCGACCCGGCGCCCGACACGCTGCTGATGGTCATGACCACGCGTCCGGAGCGTGACACCTGGTCCGCTGCCTGGCTCAAGGCCTTCGAGAAGCACGGCGTCTTCGTGCAGTCCTTGCCGGTCGAGATCAGCCGCCTGCCGCAGTGGATCATCGCCCGGGCGGCGCGGCACGGGCTCGCGATCGATGCGGAAGGCGCAGCGCTCCTGGCCGAGCGGGTCGAAGGCAACCTGCTCGCAGCGCATCAGGAAATCGAGAAGCTCGCACTGCTGCACCCTGCCGGCGGCGTCAGCACCGAGGACGTGCAGGCCGCAGTCGCGAACAGCGCGCGCTACGACGTCTTCCAGCTCGGCGAGGCGGCGCTCGATGGCGATGCGGCACGCTGCCTCAGGATCCTGGCCGGCCTGCGGGCGGAGGGCGCGGAGCCGCCGCTCGTGCTGTGGTCGGTGTGCCGCGAGTTGCGGGCGCTGGCTGATGCGCGCAGCCATCCGGGCGCGCCAGCGGGTTACGGCCAGCAGGCACAAAGGCGCGCCGCGCTCCTGCAGCGCGCGGTCACGCGCACCGCGGGGCAGCCGCTCGGGCCGCTGTTCGCGAGTGCCGCGCGCGTGGACCGCCAGGTCAAGGGGCTGGCGCGCGGCGATCCGTGGACTTCGTTGACGGGCCTGGTCGCAGCGCTGGCAGGCGCGCGGCTCCCGCCCGCGCCGGCGGGGCGCCAGGATCTCCACGGAACACGGCACTAGATGCGGCCATTCGGCGTTTTCGGCGGGATGTTCGACCCGATCCACTACGGGCACCTGCGCACCGCGCACGAACTCCATGAGACGCTGGGCCTCGACCTGATCGCGTTCGTGCCGGCGGGCGATCCGCCGCATCGCGCGGCGCCGCTCGCCGACGCCGCGACCCGCCTGGCGATGGTGCAGGCCGCGGTCCAGGACGACCCGCGCTTCCTGGTCGACGACCGCGAGATGCGGCGGCCGGGTCCTTCGTACACGGTGCTGACGCTCGAGGAACTGCGCGCCGAGCGCGGATCGCAGCCGATCGCGCTGATCATGGGCATGGACGCGTTCGCGGGCCTCGACCGCTGGCATCGCGCGGCGGACCTGATCCGGCTCGCGCACGTGGTGGTCGCGATCCGCCCGAAAGCGCCGGTGCCGGGCGAGGGCCTGGCCGCGGCGCTGCTGCGCGAGCATCGCTGCGAGGATCCCGCCAGGCTGTCGGAAAGCGCCGCCGGGCTGGTTTATGTCAGCCGGGGCACCCAGCTCGACCTGTCCTCGAGCGCGGTGCGCAGCGTCGTCGCCGCCGGCCGCGATCCGCGCTACTTGATGCCCGAGGCTGCGCGTAGGATCATCCTCGCCAGGGGCAGCTACGCCCGGTCAGGTGAAATGAAGGAATGATCGCCACGAGATCGAAGAAGAAACGCCCTGCTGCCCGTCCGAAGAAGACCAGGAAAGCACCTGGCGCACTGACCGACATCGCCATCGCCGCGCTCGAAGACATGAAGGCCGTCAACGTCAAGGTCCTCGACGTCCGCAAGCTGACCGACGTGGCCGACACGATGATCGTGGCCACCGGCACGTCCGACCGCCACGTCAAGTCGATTGCCGATCGCGTCATCGAGCGGTGCCGCCAGGCCGGTCATCGGGCCCAGGGCGTGGAGGGCGAGCGCGAGGGCGAGTGGGTGCTGGTGGACCTGCAGGACCTGATCGTCCACGTGATGCTGCCGCGGATCCGCGAGTTCTACGGACTCGAGAAGCTGTGGGACATGCGTCCCTCGCAGCGCGAGCCGAGCCCGGCCTGAGCGGGCCCGATGCGCGTCCGCCTGATTGCGGCTGGCACGCGCCTGCCCGGCTGGATCAATGAGGGCGTCGCCGAATATGCGAAGCGCCTGCGCGCGCTCAGGTTCGAACTGATCGAGATCCCGACCGCCCGCCAGGCCGAGCGCATGCGCGCGGCCATCGCGCCGCGCGACTACATCGTCGCGCTCGAGGTCACGGGCCGCGCGATGACGACGCCCGAACTGTCACGGTGGCTCGCGGCGCGTCAGGCCAGCGGCCGCGACCTGGCGCTGCTGATCGGCGGCCCGGACGGGCTTGATCCCGAGCTGTCGGCCAGGGCCGATTTTCGCTGGTCGCTGTCGCCGCTGACCTGGCCGCACGGCCTCGTCCGCGTCATGGTGACGGAGCAGTTCTATCGCGCGTACAGCCTGTTGCAGGGGCATCCGTACCATCGCGCCTGATTCCGGCTATCCTTGCGGTTCAATGAGTTACGACACCATCGTCCTCGCCTCGGCGTCGGAACGCCGCAGTCGCCTGCTGACCCAGATTGGCGTGCGGCACGAGTCGCTGGCGGCCGATCTGGACGAGGATCCACGCCCGGGCGAGATCCCTGCGGACTACGTGCAGCGCCTGGCGCGCGACAAGGCGCTGGCGGGACTGGCGGCGCTCGGCGGGCGGACGGCTCTCCCGGTGCTCGCCGCCGACACGACGGTCGTGCTGGACGGGCGGATTTTCGGCAAGCCCTCCGGCGAGCAGGAGTGCGTGGCCATGCTGATGGCGCTCTCGGGTCGCACCCACGAGGTGATGACCGCGATTGCACTCGCTGACGGCAGCGACCTGCGCACGGCGATGAACGTGAGCCGCGTGACTTTCCGCGCGCTCGACGAGCAGGAATGCCGGCGCTACTGGGCGACCGGGGAACCGGCCGGCAAGGCCGGTGGCTACGCGGTCCAGGGCCTGGCCGCGGTGTTCATCTCCCGGCTGGAGGGCAGTTTCTCCTGTGTCATGGGTCTGCCACTGTTCGAAACGGCCGCGCTGCTCGATGCCGCCGGCGTGCGTCGCTGGCAGGCAGTCGCATGAGTGTCGAGATACTCGTCAACGTGACGCCGCGCGAGTCCCGCGCCGCCGTCGTCCTGCAGGGCGTCGTGCAGGAGCTCTACCTCGAGCGCGCGAATCGCCGCGGCCTCGCCGGCAATGTCTACAAGGGCCGCGCGACGCGGGTACTGCCGGGCATGCAGGCCGCGTTCGTCGACATCGGCCTCGAACGCACCGCCTTCCTGCATGCCGCCGACATCCTGCCCCCGGCCGGCCTCGATGGCACGATCGAGGCGGCGGCGCCGGACAATGTCCGCGAACTCGTCAACGAGGGCGACACGATCCTCGTTCAGGTCGTGAAGGACCCGATCGGCACCAAGGGCGCGCGACTGACCACGTACATGACGCTGCCGTCGCGCTTCCTGGTGTTCATGCCGCAGGGGCGCGGCGTCGGCGTGTCGTCGCGCATCGGCGACGACGCCGAGCGCGCGCGCCTGCGCGAATTCGTCCAGGAATGGGGCGGCGCGAGGGGCGGCTGGATCGTGCGCACCGCCGCCGACGGTGCCGCCGCCGAAGCCCTGCGCGCCGACATGATCTTCCTGCAGCGGCTCTGGGACCTGATCCGCGAGAAAGGCGCGGGGGCCGCGGCGGGCACCCTGGTGCACGAGGACCTCGCGTTGCCGATGCGCGTGCTGCGCGACCTGCTGGGCGAGAATGTGGAACGCGTGCGGGTCGATGCGTCCGCGGCGCACGAGGCGATGATCGCCTTCACGCGCACGTTCATGCCGGCGCTGGCCGGGCGCATCGAGCTGTTCGACGGCCAGCGCCCGATCTTCGACCTGTACGGCGTCGAGGACGAGATCGAGCGCGCGCTCGATCGCAAGGTGCCGCTGAAGTCCGGCGGCTACCTGATGTTCGACCAGACCGAGGCGCTGACCACGATCGACGTGAACACCGGCGCCTTCGTTGGCCACCACAGCCTCGAGGACACGGCCTACCGCACCAACCTGGAGGCGGCGGTCGCGATCGCGCGCCAGCTCCGGTTGCGCAACATCGGCGGCATCATCATCGCGGACTTCATCGACATGCAGGACCCGGAGCATCGCCGCGGCGTGCTGCAGGCGCTCGAGCAGGCCCTGGCCGGCGACCATGCCCGCACGCACCTTTCCGCAGTGTCCGCGCTCGGCCTGGTCGAGATGACCCGCAAGCGGACCCGCGAAAGCCTGGAACACCAGCTGTGCCGGCCTTGTCCAAACTGCGATTCCCGCGGGTTCGTCAAGACGCCCGAAACGGTCGCTTACCAGATCTTCCGGGAAGTCCTGCGCCAGGCGCGGCAGTTCGATTTCCATGAGCTGGTCGTGATGGCGCACCAGGACGTGATCGGCCTGCTGCTGGACGAGGAGTCGGCGGCGCTCGCGGATCTCGAGCTTGCGACCGGCAAGCCGATCCGGCTGCAGGCCGAGGCGCTGTATTCCGAGGAGCAATTTGACGTGGTGCCCGTGTGAAACCGGTGGCGCGATGGGTCAAGCGGCTGGGACGCTGGGTCGCGGCGCTGGTGGGCGTCGCGGCACTCCTGCTCGCGCTTGGCATCGGCGCATTCCGCCTGGCCATCGACCTGCTGCCCGGCTACCAGCAGCGCATTGTCGAGCGGGTGCGCGAGGCGACCGGACTCACGCTCGAGTTCGACTCGGTTTACGCGCGCATCGGCCGCTACGGCCCGGAGCTCGTGTTCCGCGGCGCCCGGGTGTTGCCGGCATCCGGGGATGAGCCGCTGGTCAGCGCGCAGTCCGGCCGCGTCAGCCTGTCGATCCTGCGCACGCTCTGGTTCCGGCGCATCGAGGTCGGCCGGTTCTCGCTGGTGCGGCCGCGCCTGAACTTCGTGATCCACACCGACGGCACCGTCCAGATGGTCGGCCAGTTCGCGCTGCAGACGCAGCCCGAAAGCGAGCGCCAGCCACTGACGCTCGAGCGCCTGCCGCGCGGTCGGTTCGCGGTGCGCGATGCGACTCTCGACGTGCTGGACCTGCGCGCGCGCCAGGGACGCTTCGAACTGACCGGCGCGGACATCGAGCTCGAGCGCAGCGGCAATCACGTCACCGCGCGCGGCCAGGTGAAGCTGCCGGAACACCTCGGGTCGATGCTCGAGTTCAAGGCCGACGTGCAGGGCGACCTGGCCGATGCCGCGTCGCTGGCATGGCGCGGGAGCCTCGACGCCTACGACCTGGACTTCGAGCAGTGGGCGGCGCTGCTGCCGGAGAGTTTCCGGGTGCCGGCTGCCGGCCATGGGTCGTTCGAATCGTCCGCGCGCGGCACCGGCCGCGAACTCGCGGCGCTGCGGGTGCAGCCGGACCTGGAGGACCTGCGCTTCGCCGGGGCGCAGGGCGAGTTCAAGCGCATTGCAGGCGACATCCGCCTGCAGCAGCGGGACGGCATGATCTCGGTGCACGCCACGGGCCTCGAGCTGTCGCGCCGCGGCGCGCCGTGGCGGCCGACCAGCCTCGAGGCGCGCCTCACGCGCGAGGACGGCCGCATCACCGCGGCGGCGGTGCGTGCGGACTACCTGCGGATCGAGAACATCGCCGCGCTCGCCGCCGCGCTGCCCGCCGGCGCGCTGCGCGAGCGGATCGAGGCGCTGGCGCCACGCGGCGAGCTGTTCGGTATCGACGTCACGCTTTCCGGCATCGAGGGCCGGCGCGTGCCCGACGTCACCGGGCGCCTGCGCTTCGCGGACGTTGGCTTCGAGCCGATCGCCCGGGCGGCGGGCATCACCGGGCTCGATGGCGCGATCGAGGGGCGCGGAGCCGGCGGCGTCGTGCACGTGGCGACGCGTAACGCGACGATCAAGTGGCCGCTGCAGTGGCGCGCGCTCGTTGACCTGCCGACCGCCGAAGGCCGCGCCGAGTGGAGCCGATTCGGCGACGGCGCGCGCGTCTGGCTCGACAATGCCTTCGTGGACACCGGCCACGGCACGGCCCGCGGCCGGCTACGCATGCTGCTGCGACCCGGCAGCCCGCCGCTCATGGACCTGGACGCGACCGCGACCGACTTCGACCTGACCCAGACCTGGCGTTACCTCCAGATCGAACGCCTGAGCCCGCGAACGGTCGCCTGGCTGGACGCGGCGTTCCGGTCGGGGCGCGTGCCGGAGGCGAACGTGCAGATCACGGGACCGACGCGCGGATTCCCGTATCGCGAGGGACAGGGCCGCTTCCGCGCGACCGGCCGCGCCACCGGCGTCAATCTCTTCTATGCGCCGGGCTGGCAGGAGCTGCGCGGCCTCGAGAGCACGTTCACTTTCGACGGGCCGGCCATGCAGGCGTTCGCCTCGCGCGGCAGCATCGGCGGCGTCGCGTTCACCCAGGCCGAGGTGCATAGCGCCGACCTGCGCGACGCGATCATCGCCGTGCGCGCAAACGCGCGCGCGGATGCCGGCCGCACGATCCGGCTCCTGCAGGCGAGTCCGCTGGCGCCGTCATTCGGCGCGGCATTTGCGGACCTGTCGGGCACCGGACCCGTCAGCGGCGAGCTCGTGATGTACCTGCCGATCAAGGAATTCGAACGGCGCGTGGTCACGGTGATGGCGACGCTCGATGGCGTCGCGCTGCGCCACAAGACGCAGCCCTTCGAGGCGACTGACATTTCGGGCAAGCTGTGGGTCCGCAACCGCGAGATCCAGGCACCGGCCCTGACCGGCCGGCTGCTGGGCGGCGCGCTGCAGGCCACGATCGCCACGACCACGCAGGCCAACGGCAATCTCGACACCCAGGTCAACGCGCAGGGCAGCGTGCAGGGCGAGCTGCTGCGGCCGATCGCACGGCTGCCGGTCAACGCGGGCCTGTCCGGCATCGCGAACTGGCGTGGTTTCCTGACCGTCGAGCGCAACGCGGATCCGGCCGTCCCGGCGCGCGGCACGCTCAGGCTCAGCAGCGACCTGCGCGGCATGGCCTCGAAGCTGCCCGAGCCGTTCGCAAAAGGCGCAGATGCGGCGCGTCCGCTGACGATCAGCGCGAACTTCGATGGCGTGAGCGGCCCGCGGGTCCAGGCGCAGCTCGGGCGCGACGTGCACGCACTGCTGCAGCTGCGAAGCCGTCCCGAGGATCCGCCGGTCGAGCGCGGCATCCTGGCGTTCGCAGCGACGGCGCCGGCGGCGCTGCCGCGTGCCGCCGGCCTGTGGATTACGGGCCGGCTCGAGTCCGCGAGCCTGACGGACCTGCTCTCCCTGAAGTGGGACGAGCCGCGCGGTCGCCCGCTCGACGAGTGGCTCGCCGGCGTGGACCTGTCGGTCGGGGAATTCGAGGTGCTCGGCTACGGCTTCGCGAACGTCAGCGGTCGCCTGCGGCCGGGCAACCGCGCCTGGGATGTGGACGTGGACGGCGCCACGGCCGCCGGCCATCTGATCGTGCCCTACGCGTTTCCGGGCGAGGTGCCGATGGTCCTCGACCTCGAGCGCCTGCATTTCGGCGAGCCGGTGCGCGCGGACGAGGGCGGGCCAGACACCGATCCGCGCCAGTTGCCGGCGATCCGCGTGGACCTGCGCGACTTCGTGTTCGCCGGCCGCCAGTTCGGGCACGTGCAGGCCGAGTTCGCGCGCGGCACGGCCGGCATGACGCTGAACCAGTTCACGATGCGGCACGCATCGTTCACCGCGAAGGGCAGCGGCAGCTGGCTGGTGCGCGACCAGGGCGCGGAATGCCGCCTGGAATTCGTCGCCGACAGCGATGACGTGCTCGGATTCATGACCGCAATGCAGCTCGGCTCGCAGATCACCGGCAAGGAGGGACGCGTTTCCGCAAGCCTGAGCTGGCCGGGCGCGCCGGAAATCAGCGCGCTCGGGCGGCTGTCGGGCCGGCTCGAGATTTCGGCGAAGGATGGCGAGCTGACGGAAGTCGAGCCTGGCGCCGCCCGCATGCTCGGCCTGATGAGCCTCGGCCACCTGCCGCGGCGCCTGGCACTCGATTTCGACGACCTGACCGGCAAGGGGCTCGCCTACGACACGCTGCGCGGCACCTTCCAGCTGACCGACGGCGACGCTTACACCGACAACCTGACATTTCGCGGCTCCGCCGCGGATATCGGCATCGCGGGCCGCACGAGCCTGAGGCACCAGACCTACGACCAGACCGCGGTCGTGACCGGCCAGCTCGGCGCGTCGCTCGGCGTTGCCGGCGCACTCGCCGGCGGGCCCGTGGTCGGCGCGGCGCTGCTCCTGTTTTCGCGGGTGTTCAAGGAGCCGCTGAAGGGCGCCACGCGCGGTTATTATCGGATCACCGGCTCCTGGGACGATCCGCAGGTCAAGCGGATCGATGCCCAGGAACTGAAGGATGATCGCCAGGCGGGTTCGCCGCAGGCGGCGGAGCCCGCCGCCGAGCCGCCGGGCGCGCAGGAATTGCCATGAACCAGCCGATCGTCGCCGCCCTGCAGATGACGTCCTATGCCGACGTGGCGCGCAATCTCGACACCGCGCGCCGCCTGGTCGCCCGCGCGCGCGAGGGCGGCGCCTGCCTCGCCGTGCTGCCGGAGAATTTCTGCTTCATGGGGCGCAACGAGGCCGAGCGCCGCGCGATCGTCGAAGAGGACGGCGCGGGCCCGGTCCAGCGCGCGGTCGCTGCGATGGCGCGCGATGCCGGGATCTGGATCGTAGCCGGCACCCAGCCGATTGTCGTCCCCGGGGACCCGCGTCCCGCCAATGCGTGCATCGTCTACAACGCTGCAGGCTCGCGGGTCGTGCGCTACGACAAGATCCACCTGTTCGACGTGGACCTGCCTGGCGGCCGCGAGGGATATCGCGAGTCGGCCAACGCGGTGCCGGGTGCGAAGCCCGTCACGGTGGACACGCCCGCCGGCCGGCTCGGCCTGACCGTGTGCTACGATTTGCGCTTCCCCGAGTTGTTCCGCCAGCTGGTCTCCGAGGGAGCCGAAATCTTCAGCGTGCCGTCCGCATTCACCGTTCCCACCGGCCGCGCACATTGGGAAGTCCTGATGCGGGCCCGGGCCATCGAGAACCTGTGCTTCGTGATCGCCGCGGCGCAGAGCGGCATCCATGACAGCAACCGCGAGACCTACGGCGACAGCCTGATCGTCGACCACTGGGGCCGTGTGCTCGCGCGCCAGCCGCGCGGCACCGGCGTCGTCCTCGCCGCGCTCGATCGCGAGGGGCAGCGGGCCACGCGAGCGGAATTTCCGTCGCTCGCGCACCGGGCGGTCGGCCGGACATGAACGCCCTGCAGCAGGCCCGCGACCGGATCCTCGCGCCGTCGGGTCTCGACGAAAGCCGTCTCGAGCAGGCGCTCGGCTCGCTGCTCGGCGCCGCGGTGGACGCGGGCGACCTGTACTTCCAGCTCGCGCGCGAGGAGCACTGGGCGCTCGAGGACGGCATCGTCAAGGAAGGCAGCCACGGCATCGAGCAGGGCGTCGGCGTGCGCGCGATGGCCGGCGAGCGCACCGGCTTTGCCTACTCGGACGAGGTCGTGCCCGCGGCGCTGCTCGAGGCCGCGCGCGCCGCGCGTGCGATTGCCCGCGAAGGCGGCAAGGGCCGGGTGCAGGCCTGGCGCGCGAGCGAGGCGCACCGGCTCTATCTTCCGGACGATCCGATCACCTCGCTCGCGGACAAGGACAAGGTCGCGCTGCTGCAGGAACTCGACCGCAGCGCGCGCGCGCTCGATCCGCGCGTCCGGCAGGTGGTCGCGACGCTCGCCGCGGTGCACGAGATCGTGCTGGTCGCCGCGAGCGACGGCACGCTGGCTGCCGATGTGCGGCCGCTGGTGCGAATGAACGTCTCGGTGATCGTCGAGCAGAACGGGCGCCGCGAGCAGGGCTACGCCGGCACCGGCGGCCGCCATTCGCTCGAGGAGTTCGTCGCCGAAGGCCGGCCGCTGCGCCTGGCGCGCGAGGCGGTGCGCCAGGCCACCGTGAACCTCGATGCGGTGCCGGCGCCGGCCGGCACCATGACCGTCGTGCTCGGCCCGGGCTGGCCGGGCGTGCTGCTGCACGAGGCCATCGGCCATGGGCTCGAGGGAGATTTCAACCGCCGCGGGACGTCCGCCTTCTCCGGCCGCATCGGCGAGCGCGTGGCGTCGGAACTGTGCACCGTCGTGGACGACGGTACGCTGCCGGGCCGGCGCGGCTCGCTGAACGTGGACGACGAAGGCACGCCGACTTCCTGCACCACGCTGATCGAGAACGGCGTGTTGAAAGGCTACCTGCAGGACAAGCTGAATGCGCGCCTGATGGGCATGAAGGCCACCGGCAATGGCCGGCGCGAGTCGTTCGCGCACGCGACGCTGCCGCGCATGACCAATACCTACATGCTGCCCGGACCGCACGATCCGCAGGAGATCATCCGTTCCGTGAGCCGCGGCCTCTATGCCGTCAACTTCGGCGGCGGCCAGGTGGACATCACCTCGGGCAAGTTCGTGTTCTCGGCGAGCGAGGCCTACCTGATCGAGGACGGGCGCGTCACGGCGCCGGTCAAGGGCGCGACGCTCGTCGGCAACGGCCCCGACGTGCTGACCCGCGTCAGCATGGTCGGCAATGACCTGATGCTCGACGAAGGCATCGGCAGCTGCGGCAAGGACGGCCAGACCGTGCCGGTCGGCGTCGGGCAGCCGACGCTGCGCATCGACGCACTGACGGTCGGCGGCACGGCCTGACGCAGCCGCGATGCGCCTCTCGCGCCCGCTCTACGAGCTGCTGCCCTACGCGTACATGCTGGTCGGCGTCGCCGCGATCGTGACGTCGTTTCTCCGGCGCATGGCGGGATGGTCCGACCTGATGGCGGGCCTCGGGCTGGTGGCGATCGTGTCGGGCCTGGTGCTGGTGCTGCGCCGGCGCGATTACCGGATCCAGAAGCGCCACTACGGCGCCGACTTTGACGAAGAGGACTGAGCGGCGGGCGCCTCAGGCGACGCTGGCGGCCGGCGCGTCGTCGTCCTCGGCGTCCGCATCGTCGCCGTCGTCCCCGCGCTCCTGCGCGGCCGGGTGATCGCCGGTGGCATCGAGCTGGTGCTGCGCGCGCGCGCGCGCCGAGCGCTCGTCCAGGTACATGATTTCGTGCTTGCCGAGCACGATCACGTCGCCGTCGTTCAGGTTGTGCTTCCGGACCCGCTTGGATTTGATGTAGACGCCGTTCGTGCTGTTCAGGTCCTCGAGCACGCTGCCCTCGGCGGTCGTGATGATCTGGCAGTGGTGGCGGCTGATGAACTTGCTCTCGACCTGCAGGTCGTTGTCGACCGTGCGGCCGATGATCAGCCGGCCGACCCGCAGCGGGCGCTCCTCCACGTGTTCGCCGGCGTGCGCGACGATGATCCGCGCCACCACCTCGTCGGGGCCGACGGGACGCGCGCCAGGCATTTCCGCCAGGACCGCCGCGCGCATGCGGTTGGTGCGCGCCGCGTACTCGACCCATTGCAGTTCCTCGATCGCGGCCTTCAGTTCCGTGATGCCGATCTGCTTGCGCTCGAGCGCGTATGCGCCCATCAGCGCGGTGTCACAGATCGTGTTTATCAGCCGCGGAACGCCGCCGGTGTAGCGGAAGATGACCGGGTAGGTGTCCTCGGTGAAGATCTGCCGGCCATGCGAGCCGGCGACCTCGAGGCGGTGCAGCACGTAGGCCTGCGTGTCCTCGGGCGTGAGCGCGGTCAGGTGGAAGCGCAGCCGCACGCGCTGCACCAGCTGGACCAGCTCGGCGGAATCGAGCTTCTCGTTCAGCTCCGGCTGTCCGCACAGGATGATGCGCAGCACCTTTTCCTTGGTGGTCTCGACGCCGGACAGCAGCCGGATCTCCTCCAGCACGCGGTTGCTGAGGTTCTGCGCTTCGTCGACGATCAGGAGCACCTTGCGGCCGGCCGCGTACTGCTCGACCAGGAACTGGTTGAGCGTCGCGAGCAGCTCGGCCTTGCGCATCTTGAACGGCGAGAAGCCGAACTGCACCAGCACCGCCTGCAGGAATTCGATCGGGGAGACCTGGGTCTGGGCCACCTGGGCGACGACCACGTCCTTCTCGAGTTCGCGCAGGAAGGTCTCGATCAGCGTGGTCTTGCCGGAGCCGATCTCGCCGGTGATGACGACGAAGCCGTCGGTGAACCAGATGGTCGATTCCATGTACGCCTTGGCGCGCGCATGGTGCTTCGACAGGTAAAGGAATGCCGGGTCCGGACTCAACCGGAACGGCAGCTCCGTCAGCTGAAAATGCTCCAGGTACATCGAACCTATAAGGCTAGCACAAGGGATATCCGGACTCGATCTAACGGCCTGCAACACCCAATAAGCGAAGCGCGGCGCGGTCGCGCTGCCGCGCGGTCGCGGCGACCGCGGTCAGGTGGCCGAGTTTCCGCCCGGGCCGGGGCGATTTGCCGTAATCATGCAGGTGCACGCCCGGCATTTCGAGCACCGCCTTGCGGGCCGGCATGCGGCCGATCAGGTTGACCATCACCGCATGGCCGCGCGCACCCGTGCCGCCGAGCGGCAGACCGGCAATCGCGCGCACGTGATTCTCGAACTGGCTGGTCTCGGCGCCCTCGATGGTCCAGTGCCCGGAGTTGTGCACGCGCGGCGCCATCTCGTTGGCGACCAGCCGGCCGCCTTCGACGAAGTACTCGACGCACAGCACGCCGACATGACCGAGCGCCTGCATCAGCCGCCGGTGATGGCGCTCGGCCGCGCGCTGCAGCCCTGCACGCCGGTACGGCGCCCGCGTCTCGATCAGGATGCCGTGTTCGTGCACGTTGGCGGCGAGCGGATAGCAGGCGATGCGCCCGCGGCGGTCACGCACCGCGACCAGCGACACCTCGCGCGAGAAATTGACGAAGCGCTCGTAGAGCAGCGGCCGGCCCTGCAGCGTTTCCCAGGCCGCGTCCGCATCCGCGGCGCGCCGTAGCAACGCCTGGCCCTTGCCGTCGTAGCCGAGGCGCCGGGTCTTCAGGATGCCGGGCGCACCGAGTGCTGCGATCGCCCGGTCGAGGTCGCTGCGCGTATCGATCACGGCAAAGGGCGCGACCGGAATCCCGAGGCGCTGGAACAGGCGTTTTTCCAGCAGGCGGTCCTGGCTGACCGCGAGCGCGCGCGGCGGCGGCCAGACCGGCCGGATCTTCGCGATGGCGCGCACCGACTCGACCGGCACGTTTTCCCAGTCGAAGGTCACGATGTCTACGCTGCGCGCGAATCGCGCAAGCTGGCGATGATCGTCGAAGCGGCCGGTGACGACGGGAGCGACCGCCGCGCCCGCCACGCCGGCGCCCTGGTCATACATCGCAAACTGCAGGCCGAGCGGGATGCCCGACAGGGCCATCATCCGGCCCAGCTGGCCGGCGCCGATGATGCCGATGCGCATGGTTCAGCCGCCGGCGGGATCGGGTCGGGCCAGCACTTCGGCAGTCTGGCGTTCACGGAAGGCGCGCAGCGCATCCTTGAACGGCGGATGCCGGGCGGCAAGAATCGCGGTCGCGAGCAGTGCCGCATTCTTCGCGCCGGGCTCGCCGATCGCGACGGTCGCGACCGGCACGCCCGCGGGCATCTGCGCGATCGACAGCAGCGAGTCGAGCCCGTTGAGCGCCTTCGACTGGATCGGGACGCCGATCACCGGCAGCAGCGTCTTCGACGCCGTCATGCCGGGCAGGTGCGCGGCGCCGCCGGCGCCCGCGATCAGCACCTCGATGCCGCGCGCCTCGGCGCCGGTCGCGTATTCGAACAACAGGTCTGGCGTGCGATGGGCGGAGACCACGCGTGTCTCGAAGGGCACGGACAGGGCGGTCAGGAGTTCCGCCGCGTGGCGCATCGTGTCCCAGTCCGACGACGAGCCCATGATGATGCCGACCAGCGGTTTCATCCCGAAATAGTAGCATGGAGACCCGGGCGGGTACCCATAAGTGGTTGATCGGAAAGAAATTCCCCCGCGCCAACCGGGAGTAGCGTGGCGCGGGGGGTATGCCCGAAGATCAGGGGATGCTTGATACGCAGGGCAACGGCATCAGGCTAGCGCGGTCCGTTCCCCCTGCCACCGCAGGCCTGTCGCCGGGCGGAGACAGCGGTTTATCGCGAGGCGCCGAGCCGCTCCCGGACCCACCGGAACAGTTCGCGTCCCGCGCCGGGGGGCGCGGCGCCGCCGCGTTCCAGGGCGGCGGCCATCACGAGGCGCGACAATTCCTCGCGATTCGCCGCCGGGAATTCCCCGAGGAACTCTTCGATGGCCCGGTCGCGCTCGCCGACCAGCCGGTCGCGCCAGCGCTCCGCGCGCTTGAATTGGGCTGCTTCCAGCCGCGCGGTGAGGACATCGGCTTCAAGGGCCGCCCGGATGGGCGCCGGGTCCACCCCACGCATCAGCTTGGCCACGAACTGCCGCTGGCGCAGCAACGCACCGTGGGCGGTGATGCGTCGCGCGAGCGCGATCGCGTCGCCGAGCTTCTCGGGCAGGGCCAGGCCGGCGACCAGTTCCTCCGGCGCCCCGATCAGGCGGTCGGCGAGCTCCTGCACGTCCTGGGCCTGGCGCTTGAGTTCGGATTTGGTCGGCGGCGGGGGTTCGCCGGGCAGCTGGCGGCGGCGCATCGTCGGGATGCTAGCATGCGCACCTGGAAATGACTGAAGCCTCCCAACCGGACCAGTCCGCGCTCGAACGGGTCGTCGAGCAGGCAATTTCACTGGCGCGCGCGCGCGGAGCCACGGCCGCCGAGGCCGGAGTCGGCGTCTCCACCGGGCTCTCGGTGACCGTGCGCCTGGGCGAGGTCGAGACCCTCGAGTACCAGCGCGATCGCAGCCTCGGCGTCACCGTTTACGCCGGCCAGCGCAAGGGTTCCGCGAGCACCGCCAACCTGTCGCCGGCCGCGGTCGAGGAGACGGTGGCCAAGGCGCTGTCGATCGCGAGCTTCACGACCGACGACGAATACGCGGGCCTCCCCGACGCTGCGCTGATGGCGAGCTACCTGCCGGATCTCGACCTCTGCCATCCCTGGGAGCTCGACGCGCCCGAGGCCATCGAGCTCGCCAGACGCTGCGAAGCCGCGGGCCTCGCGACCGACGAGCGCATCCGCAATTCGGAAGGCGCCTCGGTCTCGACGCACCGCAAGCTGCGGGTGTTCGGCAACAGCCATGGTTTCGTCGGCGGCTATCCGTCGACCTCGCACAGCGTGAGCTGCGTGGTGCTCGGCCAGAACGACGGCGACATGCAGCGTGACTACTGGTACACGGCTGCCCGTGACTGGCGCGCGCTCGAGGACATCGAGGAGGTCGGGCGCAAGGCGGCGCGCAAGGCGGTCGAGCGCCTCGGCGCCGGCAAGCTGACCACCCGCAAGGCGCCGGTGCTGTTTGCGCCGGACCTCGCGCGCGGGCTGGTCGGCCATTTCGTCGGGGCGATCGGCGGCGCGGCGCAGTACCGGCGCAGCAGTTTCCTGCTCGACGCGCGCGGCCAGCAGGTGTTTCCAGAGGGCATCTCGCTGATCGAGCGGCCGCACCTGCGCGGCGCGCTCGGTTCCGCGCCTTTCGACAGCGAGGGCGTCGCGACCCGCGACCGCGAGCTGGTCGTCCACGGCGTGCTCGACGGCTACCTGCTCGATGCCTATTCCGCGCGCAAGCTCGGGCTGGTGACCACCGGCAACGCGGGCGGCGTGCACAACCTGGTGGTCCAGGGCCAGATGCTGGACCCGAAGACGCTGCTGAAGAAGCTCGGTACCGGCCTGCTGGTGACCGAGATGATGGGGCAGGGCGTCAATCCGGTGACCGGCGACTACTCGCGCGGCGCCGCCGGTTTCTGGGTCGAGAACGGCGAGGTGACGCGGCCGGTGCACGAGATCACGGTCGCCGGAAACCTGCGCGAGATGTACCGCAACATCGTGGCGCAGGGCGACGACGTGGACCGCCGCGGCTCGATCCATTGCGGATCGCTGCTGATCGGGGAAATGACCATCGCCGGCGACTAGGGCGCCGCGGAGGCCGCCAGTTCTCGCAAGGTCACGCTGCCGATGCGCTCGCGCACCGCGGCCTCGACGGAATCCGCGATCGCATCGGCCGCCGGTTCCGTGCGCGCCCGCCACAGGAGCCAGGTCTCATACTGGCGCTCGTCGCGCACCGCGTTCAGGATGTCGGTGAGCGCGATGCCCTCGAGGTCGCGCGCCGGCAGCATGTCCTCGTCCTCGTTCAGCGTGACGAGACCGGCCTTCTCCAGCGAATCGACGACCATGGCGAGTGCCGAGCCCGGGATTTCCAGGTGCTCCGCCAGCGCCCGCTGCCGCCAGGGCGCATCGCCCGCGACGAACCTGCGCGCGACCAGCAGCATGACCGTGAAGGCGAGACGCTCGCGCAGCGCGCTGGTCAGGCGCACCGGCGCCTGGCCGACGCGCAGGTAGCGCGGGTTCTGGACGTAGAACGACAGCTGCGCGCCGATCAGCAGGATCAGCCAGCTCAGGTAGATCCAGATCAGTGCCGCGAGGAAGATCGCGAACCCGGCATAGATCGCGACCATCTGGGTCGAGACCGAGACGATCTTCGTGAACACGGCGCCGCTCGCCGCCCACAGCACGCCCGCGGTCAGGCCGCCGATGAGCGCCGGCCGCAGCCGCACGCGGGTATTGGGCACGAACACGAAGAGAAAAGTGAACACGCCGGTCACGAACAGGTAGGGACCGAGCGCGCGCAGGGACTCGTGGATCCGGACCGCGCCGAACAGGCCGAAGACGATGACCAGGAACACCGGGCCGATGACCATCAGGCTCAGGTATTCGCTGACACGGCGCATCAGCGAGCGCGGACGCTCGACATGCCAGGCGAAGTTGAACGCGTTTTCCAGCTTCTGGATCGTCGCGACCACCGTGTAGAGCAGGAACGCGAGGCCGACCGAGCCCAGCACGCCGCCGCGTACGTTCTCGACGAAGGTCATCATCTGCGCGGTCAGCCCGCTGGCGCGGTCACCGATCGGGCGCAGGAACTCGTAGATCAGCGGCTCGAGGTCGCGGTGGACACCGAGGCCCTTCAGCACGGCGAAGGCGAAGGCGATCAGCGGCACCAGCGACAGCAGCGTCGTATAGACGAGGCCCATCGCGCGCAGGTTCAGCTCGCCGGTCAGCAGGTCGCGGATCAGCGCAAACGGGTAGCGCAGCAGGTCCAGCAGCCAGTTCGCGGGCTTGACGGGCAGGTCGTGCCGGTCGAACAGCAACTGCTCGACGCGCCGGCGCAGATCGAGATCCACGGTCATCGCGGCAGCGTGGCACAGGGCCGATGTGCCCGCAAATCGCGCCCTGCTAGAGTGTTGCGATGCCGCGCGATCATCCGGAACGCATCGTCTGCCTGACCGAGGAGACGACCGAGACCCTGTACCTGCTGGGCGAGGACGCGCGCATCGTCGGCATCTCGGGATTCACCGTGCGCCCGCCGCGGGCGCGGCGCGAAAAGCCGAAGGTCTCGGCATTCACCAGCGCGAAGATCGACCGCATCGTCGGGCTGAAGCCCGACCTCGTGCTCGGGTTCTCGGACCTGCAGGCGGACATCGGCGCCGAACTCGCGCGCGCCGGCATCGAGGTGCACCTGTTCAACCAGAGGAGCGTCGCCGGGATCCTCAGGATGATCCGCGTGCTGGGCGGGATGATCGGCTGCGAAGCGAAGGCCGCCGCGCTCGCGGACGAACTGGCCGGGCGCGTCGAGGCGGTGCGCGTCGCGGGTTCGCAGCTGCCGCGCAAGCCGCGCGTGTACTTCGAGGAATGGGACGAGCCGCAGATCTCGGCGATCGGCTGGGTCGGCGAGATCATCGGCATCGCCGGCGGCGTGAACTGCTTCCCGGAGCTCGCCGCCATGCCGCTCGGCCGCGACCGCATCATCGCGGACCCCATGGACGTCGTGCGGCGCGCGCCGGACCTGATCCTGGGGTCGTGGTGCGGCAAGAAATTCCGGCCCGCGCGGGTCGCGGCGCGGCCAGGCTGGGACGCCGTACCCGCGGTGCGGGATGGCGAGCTGCACGAGATCAAGTCCGCGATCATCCTGCAGCCGGGACCCGCGGCGCTGACCGACGGTCTCGCCGAGATTCACGCGCACATACGGCGCTGGGCGGGGAGGCAGTAAAAGGGGACGCATCCCTTTTTCCCGAAGGACCGAAGGAAAAAGGGATGCGTCCCCTTTTACTGCCTCCCCGTCAGGCGCCGCTCGGCCTCGCGGTATTTTTCGACGGTCTTCGCGATCACCTCGGCCGGCAGCCTGGGCCCCGGCGGGCGCTTGTCCCAGTCGAGCGTTTCGAGATAGTCGCGCACGTACTGCTTGTCGAACGACGGCGGGCTGATGCCCTCGCGGTAGCTGTCGGCTGGCCAGAACCGCGACGAGTCCGGCGTCAGCGCCTCGTCCATCAGCACGACCTGATCCTGGTCGTCGAGCCCGAACTCGAACTTGGTGTCGGCGATGAGGATGCCGCGGGTCTTCGCGTAGTCCCCCGCGTGCGCATAGAGCGCGAGCGCCAGTTCGCGCACACGCGCGGCGTGGATGGGACCGATCGCTTCCCGCATCTGCTCGAAGGAGATGTTCTCGTCGTGCAGGCCAGCGGCGGCCTTGGTGGCCGGCGTGAAGATCGGCGCGGGCAGGCGAGCGGCGAGCGCAAGCCCCGGCGGCAGCGCGATGCCACAGACCTTGCCGTCTTTCTGGTAGTCCTTCCAGCCCGAGCCGATCAGGTAGCCGCGCACGACCGCCTCGACCGGCAGCGGCCTGAGCCGCCGCACCACCACCGCGCGGCCCTCGAGCGCGGCGAGCTCGCCCGCATCGGTGACGTAGCGCGACAGCGGCTCGCCGGTCAGGTGGTTGGCGACGATCCCGCGCGTGCGCGCGAACCAGAAATTCGAGATCGCCGTCAGCACGCGTCCCTTGCCCGGGATCGGATCCGGCAGCACGACGTCGAAGGCCGAGAGGCGGTCGCTCGCGACGATCAGCAGGCGGTCCTCGCCGATCGCGTAGTTGTCGCGCACCTTGCCGCGGTGGAGCAGCGGCAGGCCCGCGAGGCGAGATTCGAACAGCGCGCCCGGGATCATGCGAAGACGGCTCTTGCTAACATGGCGTGGTCGAATGGTAATGGAAAGAACGATGAACTGGATCGGAAAGCTGATCGGCGCGCTGCTCGGATTCCTGTTCACCCGGCGGGCGACGGGCGTGCTGCTGGGCATGATCCTCGGCCACCTGTACGACCAGTACGCCGCGCGCGGCGGGACGTCCCGCGCGGATCTGGCGACGGTGCGCGCGACGTTTTTCCGCGCGGCGTTCAGCGTCATGGGTCACGTCGCGAAGTCCGACGGGCGCGTGTCCGAGCAGGACATCGCCGCGGCGCGGCGGATCTTTCGCCAGTTCAACCTGAATGATGCGGATACCCGCGCCGCGATGGGCTTCTATACGCAGGGCAAGGATGCCGCCTTCGACCTCGCCGGGACCCTGCAGGAACTGGCCGCCGCGTGCCGGGGGCGCGAGGAAGTGCTGCGCATGTTCCTCGAGATCCAGATGCGCGCGGCGCTGCTGGGCGACGGGATGCACGGCGCCGTGCGCTCGACGCTGCAGCGCGTGGCCGCGTCGCTCGGCATCAGCGCGCTCGAGTTTGCGCACCTGGAAACCCTGCTGCGGCTGCAGGCCTACGCCGGCGCTGGCGGATACGGACCCGCGGGCGGCGCCAGGCCGGGTCCGGCGGCCGGCGGCGCCGATCAGCTGGCCGAGGCCTACGAGATCCTGGGCGTGCCGCGGACCGCGACCGACGCCGAGGTGAAGCGCGCCTACCGCAAGCTCATGAGCGAGAACCACCCGGACAAGCTGGTGGCGCGCGGCCTGCCCGAGTCCATGCTCGAGGTCGCCAAGCAGAAGACCCAGGCGATCCAGGCGGCCTGGGAGCGCGTCCGCGAATCGCGCGGCATGCGCTAGAGTACGCGCATGCAAAAGCCAGTCATTGCGCCGTCGATCCTGTCCGCGGACTTCGCCAGGCTCGGCGCCGAAGTGGACGCAGTGCTCGCCGCCGGCGCCGACTGGGTTCATTTCGACGTGATGGACAACCACTACGTGCCGAACCTGACGATCGGGCCGCTGGTCTGCACTGCGCTTCGCAGGCACGGCGTCAAGGCGCCGATCGACGTGCACCTGATGGTGGACCCTGTGGACCGGCTGGTGCCGGAGTTCGCCGAGGCCGGCGCGACCTGGATCAGCTTCCATCCGGAAGCGAGCCGCCACGTGGACCGCACCATCCAGCTGATCCGCGACTCGGGCTGCCGCCCGGGCATCGTGCTGAACCCGGCGACCCCGCTCTCCTGGCTCGATCACACGCTCGGTTCGATCGATCTCGTGCTGTTGATGTCGGTGAACCCCGGTTTCGCCGGACAGAAGTTCATCGAGCCGGTGCTCGGCAAGCTCGCCGAAGCGCGGCGGCGCATCGACGCGAGCGGCCGCGAGGTGCGGCTCGAGATCGACGGCGGGGTGAAGCAGGACAACATCGGTGCGATCGCGCGGGCAG
Source organism: Steroidobacteraceae bacterium (assembly GCA_050179155.1). GTDB lineage: Bacteria > Pseudomonadota > Gammaproteobacteria > Steroidobacterales > Steroidobacteraceae > SCUD01. The sequence continues at coordinate 192,512 of JBFXFJ010000001.1, read as the reverse complement.
GCGCCGATACGTTCGTCGCGGGCAGCGCGATCTTCGGCACGAAGGACTATGCGGCGACCATCCGCGCCCTGCGCGCCGAAATAAAAGGGGTCGCATCCCTTTAGCGGTCGGCTACGGGTCCGACGCCATCGCGCATCGACTAAAGGGATGCGACCCCTTTTATTTCGCTGCGGAAACCGCAGCTTTTGCGAACTCGGGCGCGGGGCGTGCCTTGACCTTGGGGCGCGCCCCGAACACGACGATCGTCTTGCCGCGGGCGGTCAGCAGGCCCTGTTCCTCGAGCACCTTCAGTACCCGGCCCGCCATCTCGCGCGAGCAGCCGACCAGGCGCGAGAGCTCCTGCCGGCTGACCTTGATCTGCATGCCCTGCGGATGCGTCATCGCATCGGGTTCGCCGCAGAGATCCATGATCGCGTGGGCGATGCGCCCGGTGACGTCCACGAAGGCGAGGTCGCCGAGCTTGCGGTTGGTGCGGTCGAGGCGGGTCGCGAGCTGGGTCGCCAGTTCGAACACGAGGCCCGGGCTCTCCGATGCCACCTGGCGGAAGCGCGGGTAGGTCATCTCGGCGAGCTCGCACTGCGTGCGCGTGCGCACCCAGGCGCTGCGCTGCTGGCTGTCCGAGAACAATCCCATCTCGCCGAAGAACTGGCCCTTGTTGAGGTAGGCGAGGACCATCTCGTTGCCTTCCTCATCCTCGATCATGACCTCGACCGAGCCACGGATGATGTAGTAGAGGACATCCGGCAGGTCGCCGGCGTGGATCAGCGCGGTCTTCGACGGCACCGTGCGCACGCGGCAATAACTCAGGAACCGGTTGATGGCCGGGATGTCGGTCAGCTGCTTGACGGCTTCTTCCATGTTGCTCCCCTGGGACGTTTGCCGTTGTATTACAGGCTACTGTCGACCGCAAGACATAATCGGAGCCCGCTCAGATCCAGTATGCCGTGCGGGTCATAATCCGGGCAGTCATCCGCATCACCTGCGGGACCGGTTCCGGCAGTGGCGCGCCGCCGGCCGCGATCGCCGCGCGGCCATGATTCACTTCGTCGGCCTGCATCTGCAGGATGATCGCGCGGCTGCGCTGGTCGTCTTCCGGCAGCCGCGCCAGGTGATCCTCCAGGTGGCCCTCGACCTGGCTTTCGGTCTCGGCCATGAAACCGAGGCTCGCACGGTCGCCGCAGAGCCCGGCGATCGCGCCGATGGCAACCGAGCCCGCGTACCAGAGCGGATTCAGCAGGGAAGGCCGCGAGCCCAGCTCATCGAGCCGGTCGCGGCACCACGCCAGGTGATCGCCTTCCTCGGCGGCGGCGCGGTAGAGCGCCTCGCGCGTGGCGGGATTGCGGGCGGTCAGCGCCTGCCCGTGGTACAGGCCCTGGGCCGCAATTTCTCCCGCGTGATTGACCCGCATCAGGCCGGCCACCTGCCGCCGCCGGGTCTCGTCGGCAGGGGCGGGAGCCGGGATTCCGGGGGTCGGCCGGGTGCTGGCGGGGCGGGCAAAGCTCGCCCGCAGGCCCGTTTCGGCCAGTTCCAGCAGCCGGTCGAGGGGCGAATAGGCGCGGTGGTCCATCCGACGCATATTATATAGCCATGCCGTAACCGCATCCCCAATGGCGACAATGACTTGCGCCCGGGGCCCGCCGGCTTTGCATTGGCCCGGTATCTTAATTAAACTTGCCGGCCTTTCACGAACCCGACCCTTTCAGGGGCCCAAGATGAAGACGGTTTTTGCGAAGCCAGAGCGCGTGCGTCGCGACTGGTATGTGGTGGATGCGTCCGGCAAGACGCTGGGCCGGCTCGCGTCCGCGGTGGCCTTCCGCCTGCGCGGCAAGCACAAGCCCGAGTACACCCCGCATGTCGACTGCGGCGACTACATCATCGTCGTCAACGCGGAGAAGGTGGCCGTGACGGGCAACAAGCTGCGCGACAAGGTCTACCAGCAGCACACCGGTTATCTCGGCAACCTGAAGACGGTCGCGCTCGGCAAGCTGCTCGCTGAGCACCCGGAACGGGCGATCGAGTACGCGGTCAAGGGCATGCTGCCGAAGACGATCCTCGGCCGGCAGATGTTCCGCAAGCTGCACGTGTTCGCAGGTACCGCGCATCCTCATACGGCACAGCAGCCGAAGAACCTCGATCTCTAAGGACCCGTCCATGGCCTCGAACGAAAACCTCGCCACCGGCCGCCGCAAGTCGTCTGCCGCCCGCGTGTTCATGAAGCCCGGCAAGGGCGTGATCACGGTCAACGGCCGTCCGCTCGACGAATTCTTCGGCCGCAAGACCGGCGTGATGATCGTGCGCCAGCCGCTCGAACTCGTGCAGATGACCCAGCGCTTCGACATCAACGTGCTGGTCGAAGGCGGCGGCATCACCGGCCAGGCCGGCGCGATCCGCCACGGCATCACGCGCGCGCTGATCCAGTACGACGAGGAGCTGCGCAAGCCGCTCCGCGCCGCCGGTTTCGTGACGCGCGATGCGCGCGAAGTCGAGCGCAAGAAGGTCGGCCGGCGCAAGGCGCGCCGCGGGACGCAGTTCAGCAAGCGCTGATCGCCTTTCCTGCGGACGAGCCGAATTTGGGGGATCGTCTAGCGGTAGGACTGCGGACTCTGACTCCGCCAACCTAGGTTCGAATCCTAGTCCCCCAGCCAACTACCGACGGTGCCGGGTCGTTGTTTCGTAATCTGGCGAACCATATTACGAAAGTTCGACCCGGCACCGTCAGCGTTTCAGGGTCTGTACACCGCCGTCGCCCGCGACCAGCAGCACGTCGGCGCCGCGCCGCGCGAACAGGCCGACCTCGACCACCCCCGTCAGCAGCCCGATCCGGGCCTCGAGCGCCGCCGGGTCCTCGATCTTCAGGTTGTGGACGTCGAGGATCTCGTTGCCGTTGTCGGTGATGAATCCCTGGCGCAGGACCGGCTGCCCGCCGAGGCCTACCAGCTTGCGCGCGACCAGCGAGCGGGCCATCGGGATCACCTCGACCGGCAGCGGAAAGCGGCCGAGGACCGGCACCAGCTTGGTGTCGTCGACGATGCAGACGAAGCGCCGGCTGGCCGCGGCGACGATCTTTTCCCGCGTCAGCGCGCCGCCGCCGCCCTTGATCAGGTCGAGGTGCCGGGTGGCCTCGTCGGCGCCGTCCACGTAGAGCGCGAGGTCGCCGGCGTCGTTCAACGCGGCCACCTCGATGCCCGCGGAGTGCAGGAGCCTGGTGCTCGCATCGGACGACGAAACCGCGCCGGCGATGCGGTGGCGGCGGTCGGCGAGCGCCGCGATGAAGTGATTGACGGTGGAGCCGGTGCCGACCCCGACCAGCATGCCGTCCTCGACGTATTCAAGCGCCGCGAGCGCGGCGGCTTTCTTCTTTGAATCGGCGTCCATTTCCTGGCTCCACAAATGACTGTGCCCGCTTGCGCGGGCACAGTTTTATCACTTGGTGAACCGGCGGTTGGTCGTCTTTCGATCAGCCAACCACCGATCCATCAGGCAAAGGGCTTACTTCTTCTTCGAAGCCTTTTTCTTTGCCTTCTTCTTGGTCGCCATGTTGGATCTCCATGTCGGGTTAATCCGAGGTCGGAGTATATACATGGTTGACGGGATTGCAAGCAAGGGGTAGGGGCTTCGCGCGCGTCGTAATCACTTGCGATCAATCATCCGGAACATTTCTGATCGCGATGACGAAGTGATCAGCGCATCCGGCGCACGCTGTGCGCGTCCATCACCGAAAAGTTCGCCGATGCGCGAAACAGCCTGTTTTACGGGGCCGCGTGCGTGTCACGCCGGCCGCTCGCGCGCGAGCCGGTGAATGAATTTCCATTCGTCGGCAGTGACGGGCATCACCGACAGGCGGTTGCCACGACGCAACACGATCAGATCCCGCAACGGGCCGGTCGCGTGCTCGCGCAACGCCTCCAGCGTGACGGGTTGCGCAAACTTGCGCAGCAGGCGCACCTCGACCTGGTACCAGCGCGGATTGGACGGATCGCTGCCGACGTCGAAGTTCCGGTGAGTGCGATCGAATGCGGTCGGATCGGGATGGCCGGCGCGCACGACCTCCATCGTGCCGACGATGCCGGGCACCTCGCAGCTCGAGTGATGGAAGAACGCGCGGTCGCCAACCCGGAATTGGTCGCGCAGCATGTTGCGCGCCTGGTAATTGCGGACGCCGTCCCAGCCCGCGGTCCGGTCCGGCGCGCGCGCCAGGTCGTCGATGCCGAACGTGGACGGCTCCGACTTCATCAGCCAGTAATTCATTGCCCGCGGTCCCGGTAAAAGCCGCGTTCGGTGACGATGCCCCAGAGCGGCACGTCATGCGGGGACACCGGCAGGCGGTCGACCCGCTGCAGGTCGAAGGCGAGGCCGACCAGGAGCGGCCGGCGCCAGGCCCGCCGGTGCCGCAGGAAGCCGAAATGCCGGTCGTAATAGCCGGCTCCCATGCCAAGGCGGTTGCCGCGGTCGTCGAAGCCGACCAGCGGGACCAGCACCAGGTCGAGCCAGCGCGGGGCGAGAGCCCGGGAACGCGCGGCCGGCTCCCCGGCGCCGGTCAACGGCACGAACGACATGCTGCGGCTGCGGGGGTTTGCGATCACCGGCAGGTGGATGTCGCAGCCGAGTGCGAGCGCGCGGTGGAGCACGATCGACGGGTCGATCTCCCCGTCCATGGCGCGATAAGCCGAGATGCGCGAATGTGGCCGTGGCAGGCCGAGCTGCCGCAGCCCGGCATCCACCGCGACGGCTGCGGCAAGCCGCTCGCGCGCACCAATCGCGCGGCGCGCGCTGCGCAGGCGGCGGCGCAGGGCCGCCTTGTCGTCGTCAACCATGACCGGAAGCAGGAGGCGCCACCCGCAATGCCGTTATGGACCGCTGCTCTCGAACCGGAGCAACAAGTGGAGCAGGCCGTGGCACTTAAGGCTTTCCGCTACGAGGCGGACTTGCACAATACTGCCGCTAAGCCAGGCTCCTGGGTTTTTCACATTAGGGTCGAGAGGTACCCAGGTCCAAATCGAACACCGCAGGCAGCGCCAAACCAGGTGCGCTCGCGCTGCCTGCGCGAGCCGCCGTTCATTCAGCTCCCCAGTTGCTGGCCGCGCACCAGCACCGATTCGACGCGTTCGCGCATGGCCTTGATCCGGGCAGCAAGATCCGATTCGACCCCCTCGTCGTGGCCGCGCGACTGCAGCAGCTCGTTGACGATGTTGAGGGCCGCCATCACGGCGATCCGGTCGAGCCCGACCACCTTGCCGCTGTCGCGGATCTCGCGCATCTTGCGGTTCAGGTATTCGGCCGAGTCGAGCAGCGCGGCGCGCTCTTCGACCGGACAGGCGACATGGTAGTCCTTCTCGAGGATGCGGACACTGACCCGGCTGAGATCCGCGCTCATGCACCACTCTCCATCGCCTTCAGGCGCCCGATCATCGCTTCGACCCGCGCCCGCACCTGTTCGTTCTTCTGCATCAGGGTGGCCCGCTCGGCGGAGAGCGTGTCCTGGCGCTGCCGCAGCGCGCGGTTCTCTTCCTTCAGCTGCGCGACCACCCCGACCAGTTCGTCGAGGCGGCGCTCGAGCCGCTTGAACTCGCGGTCGAGACCGGGCTTGCTGGACTCTTCCATGAAGCCATTATGGAACCGCGTTGCGAAGCGGGTCAACGCGCCGGGTTCCGGACCCGGCCGCTGCCACCGGCCGCCATTTGCTGCTACCGTTCGGAAAATGACCTATCGGGAACTGCAGGCCATTCTCGAACGGATGGACACCGCGGTCGGCGCCGCAGAGGCGCATGGCTGGCTGTGCGGCGCGTTGTGCGTGCGCGCGGATTATGGCGCGCCGGAATGGCTCGCCGAGCTCGCCGCGGAGGCCGGCGGCGGGGCGCCGGGCGACGCTTTGGTGCCGAAGCTGCGCTCCCTGCACGAGGACACTATCGAGGCGCTGAGCTCGCCGGAATTCACATTCATGCCGCTCCTGCCGGAGGACGAAGCGCCGCTGGGCGAGCGGGTGCCGGCGCTCGCCGCCTGGTGTGGCGGGTTCCTTTACGGCATCGGCACGGGCGCCGTCGGCCAGGCCGTCACGAAGATGGGCGACGTCGGGGAACTGCTGGAAGACTTTGCCGACATCACGCGCGCCGCGGTCGGGCCGCAAGGCGACGAACAGGGCGACGAGGGCGATTTCGCCGAACTGGTCGAGTTCGTGCGCGCCGGGGCCCAGCTCGCCTGGGAAGAAACGGCGCCGTTGCGCGCCACGCTGCCTGGCGCCGGAGCGGCCGTCCATTGAGCCCGCCACCGGTGAAAAAGCGGGACGAGTTCGCGCGCCGGCGGCGGCAGCTGATGCGGATCATGGGCAAGGACGCGATCGCGATCCTGCCCGCGGCCCCCGTCCGGGTCCGTAACAACGACGTCGAGTACCACTACCGGCCGGACAGCGACTTCTACTACCTGACGGGATTCGCCGAGCCCGAGGCGGTCGCCGTGCTGCTGCCGGGCCGGCCGCAGGGCGAGTACGTGCTGTTCGTGCGCGACCGGGACCCGGCGCGCGAGGCCTGGGACGGGGCGCGCGCCGGACCCGACGGCGCGGTGAAGCACTACGCCGCCGACGACGCCTTTCCGGTGCAGGACATCGACGAAATCCTGCCCGGCCTGCTGGAGCGCTGCACGCGGGTCTATTACACGATGGGCGCCCATCCGGAATTCGACAAGCGGGTGATCGGCTGGGTCAATCGCCTGCGCTCGCAGGCGAAGCAGGGCATGCACACGCCGCACGAGTTCGTCGCGCTCGACCACCCGCTGCACGAAATGCGCCTGTTCAAGAGCCGCGCCGAGATCGGCTCGATGCGCCGGGCCGGGGAGATCGCCTGCGCGGCGCATCGCCGCGCGCTCAGGATGACTGCGCCCGGGCGCATGGAATACGAGGTGATGGCCGAGATCCTGCACGAGTTCCACCGCCGCCGCGCCGACATCTCCTACCACCCGATCGTCGGCAGCGGCCCGAATTCCTGCGTGCTGCACTACCGCGACAATGACCGCCAGATGAAGGACGGGGAACTGCTGCTGATCGACGCGGGCTGTGAATACGAGTACTACGCCTCCGACGTCACGCGCACGCTGCCGGTCGGCGGCCGCTACGGCCGCCGCCAGCGCGCGGTCTACGAGGTCGTGCTCGAGGCGCAGAAGGCGGCGATCGACAAGGCGCGCGCGGGCGGCCACTGGAACGATCCGCACGAGGCGGCGGTGCGCGCGATCACTCAGGGCCTGGTGCGCATCGGCCTGCTGAAAGGGCGCACGCCGCAGCTCATCAAGGACGGCGCCTACCGCAAGTTCTTCATGCACCGCACCGGCCACTGGCTCGGCATGGATGTGCACGACGTCGGCGAGTACAAGGTCGGCGAGCAGTGGCGTGTGCTGGAGCCCGGCATGGTCATGACCGTCGAGCCCGGCATCTACATCGCGCCCGGCACCCGGGGCGTGCGCAAGGAATGGTGGGGCATCGGCGTGCGCATCGAGGACGACGTCGTCGTGACCGACGGCGAGCCCGAGGTCCTTACCGCCGCGATGCCGAGCGACCCGGATGAGATCGAGCGCCTGATGGCGGCGGCATGAGCGCGCATCGCATCGATCGCGCGTCGCTTTGGCGGCGCGAGCGAGCAGGACTGCCGGGCGCCGCAGGCGCGCGCTTGCCGATGCGCTCGGCGGGAGCTGCCCGATGAGTGGATTGCACCGACCGTCCTGCGACGTCGCCATCGCCGGCGGCGGCATGGTCGGCCTGTCGCTGGCGGCCGCGCTCGCGGACCTGCCGCTCGAGGTCGTCGTGATCGAGCCGGTGGCGCCCGAAGCCGGGCAGCAGCCGAGTTTCGATTCGCGCACCACCGCGCTGTCCGGCGGCAGCCGTCGCGTGCTGGAAGGCATCGGCGTCTGGGCCGCGGTCGCGGGCCAGGCGACGCCGATCCGCCGCATCCACGTCTCCGAGCGCGGCGCGTTCGGGGCCGCGCGCCTGACGGCCGCGGAGCAGGGCGTCGCATCGCTCGGCTACACCATCGAGAACCGGCTGCTGGGACTGGCGCTGCGTGACCGCGCCGCCGGGATACCGCGCCTGAAGCTGTGCCATGCGCACGTGCGCGAGGTCGCCCCCGGGGCGGACGCGGTGCGGCTCACGACCGATACCGGCGAGACTTTTTCGGCGCGCCTGGTGGTCGCGGCGGACGGCGCGCAGTCGGCTGTGCGCGCCGCGCTTGGCATCGAGGCCAGCGTCTCGGAGTACGGCCAGCACGCGGTCATCGCGCACGTCGACACCGGCCGCTTCCACGAGTACACGGCCTACGAGCGGTTCACGCCGGTGGGCCCGATCGCCGTGCTGCCGATCGCCGAAGGACGCTCGGCGGTCGTGTGGACGCTCGCGCCCGAGGCCGCGAAGCGCGCGCTCGCGCTCGACGATGCGACGTTCATCGCCGAACTGCAGGAGGCCTTCGGCCTGCGGCTCGGGCGCTTCACGCGCGTCGGCCGCCGCCAGTCCTACCCGCTGTCACTCACCCGCTCGGAGAAGCTGACCGCCCCGCGCGCGGTGATCCTCGGCAACGCCGCCCAGGGCTTGCACCCGGTCGCGGGACAGGGTTTCAACCTCGGCCTGCGCGACGTCGCCTCGCTCGCCGAGCTGCTCGCGGACGAGATCGCGGAGCACGGCGCAGGCAGCGACCCCGGCGCGGCGCGCGTGCTCACGCGCTATGCCGAATGGCGCCGCCCGGATCGCGAGGCGGTGATCCGCTTCACCGATTCGCTGGTGCGCGGTTTCGGCATGCCGCTCGCGTCGGTCCGGGGCCTGCGCTCGGCGGGGTTGCTGGCGTTCGACCTGATGCGCCCTGTGAAGCACGAGTTTGCGCGCCGCACCATGGGCCTGGCCGGCCGTCAGCCGCGCCTGGTGCGGGGTCTGCCGCTGTGAAGCGCGATTTCGACGTCGTGATCGTCGGCGGCGCGATGGCCGGCGCAGGCTTTGCCGCGCTGCTCGCCGCCGACCCGAAGACCGCATCGCTGCGCGTCGCGCTCATCGAGCCGAAACCTGCCGCCGCGCCGGCGGCCGGCGATCCGCTCGATCTGCGCGTCTCTGCGCTGTCGCGCGCCTCACAGCAGCTGCTCGAGCGCACCGGCGCCTGGCCTGCGGTGGTCGCGCGCGGCGCTGCGGCCTACCAGCGCATGGTGATCTGGGAACAACGCGCAGATCCCGCGGGACCCGGCGCGCTGGTGTTCGACGCCGCGGATCTCGGCGAGCCCGATCTCGGGCACATCGCCGAGAACCGCGCGGTACAGGCCGCGCTGACCGCGCGCGCGGTCGCCGCCGGTGTCGTGCTGCTGCGCGCCGGCTTCACGACGCTCGAGGCCGCGCCCGACGCGATCCGCGTCGCGCTCGCTGACGGCCGCGAGTTTCGGGCGGCGCTCGTGGTCGGCGCCGACGGGGCGGAGTCCCCCGTGCGCACGCAGGCCGGCATCGGCGTGCGTGGCTGGGAATATGAACAACGCGCGGTGGTCGCCCACCTGCGGCCCGAGCGCAGCCACCGCGACACCGCCTGGCAGCGTTTCCTCGACACCGGGCCGCTGGCTTTGCTGCCGCTGGCGGACGGGCGCGTGTCACTCGTCTGGTCAACCCTGCCGTCGCTCGCGGAAGAACTCGTGGCCTGCGAAGACGGGGAATTCGCGGCGCGCGTGACCGAGGCCTCGGCCGCGGTGCTGGGCCGGCTCGAGCCGGCCGGGCCGCGCGCTTCGTTTCCGTTGCGCCTGCTGCACGCGCGACAGTACGCGGCGCACCGGATCGCGCTGATCGGCGATGCCGCACATACGGTCCATCCGCTGGCCGGGCAGGGCATCAACCTGGCGTTCCTGGATGCCGCGGCGCTGGTCGATGTCGTGGGCGCGGCCGTGGAGGCCGGCGACGACCCGGGCGAGCCCGCGGTGCTGCGGCGCTACGAGCGCTGGCGCAAGGCCGAGTCGGTGCCGGCGATCGCCCTGCTGGACGGCATCAAGCGGCTGTTCTCCGGCGGCAATCCGCTGCAGTCGCGGGTGCGGCGTGGCGCGCTCGAACTCACCCAGTCGCTGCCCCTGCTCAAGCGCGTGCTGATGCAGCGCGCGCTCGGCATCGCCGGCGACGTGCCGGCGTCCGTGCGCCGGCAACCCTCATGAGCGCAGGTCGGCGTCCTTGGTCTCGCGCATGAACAGGAGCCCGATGATCCCCGTCATCGCCGCGACCGCGATCGGATACCAGAGGCCGTAGTAGATGTTCCCGGACACGACCACGAGCGCCGCGGCGAGGAACGGCAGGAAGCCGCCGAACCAGCCGTTGCCGATGTGGTACGGCAGGCTCATCGACGAGTAGCGGATCCGCGTCGGGAACAGTTCCACGAGGAACGCGGCGATCGGTCCGTACACCATCGTCACGTAGATCATCAGCAGCGTCAGCAGCGCGACCGTCGCCACGCGATTGACCCGCGCGGGATCGGCGGCGGCCGGGTAACCGGCGGCATCGAGCGCGGCGCGGTAGGCGTCGGCGTCGAATCCCGTGAGGCGCCGGCCGGCGATGGTCGTGACGACGTCGTGGCCTTCCTCCGCGGTCAACTGCTCGTAGCTGACGCCGGACTTGGTCAGGAAGTCGCGCGCCTGGTCGCAGGGCGTCTCGGGCCTGGCGAAGACGCGGAAATGGCAGTCGCGCGCCGCGACCGTGACCGCCGCGCGCTCCTCGAACTCGGCCAGCGCCGGGTTCACGGCGTGCGTGAGTCCATGGAAGATCGGGATGAAGGTGAGGGCCGCCAGCAGGCAGCCGGCCACCATGATTTTCTTGCGGCCGAGGCGGTCGCTGAGCCGGCCGAAGAACACGAAGAACGGCGTGCCGATCACCAGCGCGACCGCGATCAGGATGTAGGACGACTGGAAGTCGAGCTTCAGCGTGTTCTGCAGGAAGAAGAGCGCATAGAACTGGCCCGTGTACCAGACCACGCCCTGACCTGCGGTCGCGCCGAACAGCGCGAGCAGCACGATGCGGCCGTTGCCCCAGTGGCCGAAGCTCTCGGTCAGCGGCGCGTGCGACAGCCGGCCCTCCGCCTTCATTTCAGCGAATACCGGGGACTCCTCCAGTTTCAGGCGGATGTAGACGGAGATGCCGAGCAGCACGACCGACAGCAGGAACGGCACCCGCCAGCCCCAGGTGCGGAACGTCTCCTCGCCGAAGCCGAGACGGCAGGCCAGGATCACCGCCAGCGACAGGAAAAAGCCGAGCGTCGCGGTGGTCTGGATCCAGCTCGTGTAATAACCGCGCCGCCCGTGCGGCGCGTGCTCGGCGACATAGGTCGCAGCGCCGCCGTACTCACCGCCGAGCGCGAGTCCCTGCGCGAGGCGGAGCGAAACGAGCAGGATCGGCGCCCAGATGCCGATCTGCGCATAGGTTGGCAGCACGCCGACCAGCGCCGTGGACAGGCCCATCACGACGATCGTGATCAGGAAGGTGTACTTGCGGCCCACCCGGTCGCCGATGCGGCCGAACAGCAGCGCACCGAGCGGGCGCACGGCGAAGCCGGCGCCGAAAGTCGCGAGGCTCGCAAGGAACGCCGCCGTGTCGTTGCCCGGCGGAAAGAACAGGGACGAGAAGAACACGGCGAGCGTGCCGTACAGGTAGAAGTCGTACCACTCGAACACCGTGCCGAGCGACGAGGCGAAGATCACCCGGCGATGCGCCGCATCGATGCCGTAGGGGGCTGTCCCCTTTTTCGAAGGAAAAGGCGGACTGTCCCCTCTTACAGGGGTGCGTCCCCTTTTTGTCACAGCAGTGCGTCCGCCTTGGCCGCGCAGATGAAGTCGTTGTCGGATAGCCCGCCGATCGCGTGCGTCGACCAGCGGATGCGGCAGGTGTTGTAGCCGATCTCGAGGTCGGGGTGGTGGTCCTCGGCGTTCGCGACATGCGCGAGCGCGTTGACGAAGCTCATCGTGCGCCAGAAATCCGGGAATTTCAGGTCGCGGCGGATGGCGCGGCCATCCTCGACCAGGCGCCAGTCCGGGTGCAGCAGGGACATCATGTTCGCCGCGGACTTCGCGTCGTGCGGCCGCACGCCGCCTTCGCAGGGCACACAGCGGCGCTCTTTCAGCGATTCCATCACGCCTCCCGGCGCGGGAAGTGCCGCGCGACGTACTGCTCGACCAGTTCCTGGAATTCCTCCGCAATGCGATCGCCCTTGAGCGTCACGGTCTTCTCGCCGTCCTCGTAGACCGGCGCGACCGGGCGTTCGCCGGTGCCAGGCAGGCTGATGCCGATGTTGGCATGCTTGCTCTCGCCGGGGCCGTTGACGACGCAGCCCATCACCGCGACCGTCATGCTCTCGGCGCCGGTGTAGTCGCGCCGCCACGTCGGCATGCGCACGCGCACGTGCTCCTGGATGCTCTGCGCCAGCTCCTGGAAATAGCTGCTGGTCGTGCGCCCGCAGCCCGGGCAGGCGACCACACGGGGCAGGAACGCGCGCAAGCCGAGGCTCTGCAGGATCTCCTGGGCAATGCGCACTTCCTGGCTGCGGTCGCCGCCGGGTTCCGGCGTCAGCGAGACGCGGATCGTGTCGCCGATGCCTTCCTGCAGCAGCACGGCGATGGCGGCGGTCGACGACACCACGCCCTTGGCGCCCATGCCGGCTTCGGTCAGGCCGAGATGCAGGGGGTAGTCGCAGCGCGCCGCGAGCTGCCGGTAGATCGCGATCAGGTCCTGCACGCCGCTGACCTTGCTGCTGATGATGATCGCGTCGTGGGGAAGGCCGAGTTCCTCCGCGCGCGCCGCGCTCGCGAGCGCCGATACGACCGTCGCCTCGCGCAGCACGTGGAGCGCATCCAGCGGCTCGGGCAGGCGCGAGTTCTCGTCCATCATCCGGGTCAGCAGGTCCTGGTCGAGGCTGCCCCAGTTGACGCCGATGCGCACCGGCTTGCGGTGGCGGCAGGCGGTCTCGATCATCGCCGCGAACTGCGGGTCGCGCTTGCTGCCGCGGCCGACATTGCCCGGGTTGATGCGGTACTTGTCGAGCGCGACGGCGCAGGCCGGGTTCGCCGCCAGCAGCTTGTGCCCGTTGAAGTGGAAATCGCCGACCAGCGGCACGTCGCAGCCGGCGGCGGCAAGACGCTCGCGGATGCGGGGAACGGCCGCGGCGGCTTCGTCGGTGTTGACCGTGATGCGGACGATCTCCGAGCCCGCGGCGGCGAGCTCGCGCACCTGGCGCACGGTCGACTCGACGTCCGCCGTGTCGGTGTTGGTCATCGACTGGACGACGACCGGCGCGTCGCCGCCGACGGTGACGCCGCCGACGCGGACCGCGACCGAGGCGCGGCGCTTGCCGATCACGGCTGCTTCTGGCCCTCGATCCACGCGTCCACCGTGTTCTCGAGGATGTCGAGCGGCACGGCGCCGGTCGCGAGGATCGTGTCGTGGAAGGCGCGGATGTCGAAGCCGTCGCCGAGCGCGGCCTGCGCGCGCTCGCGCAGTTCGATGATCTTCAGCTGGCCGATCTTGTAGCCGAGCGCCTGTCCCGGCCAGGCGATGTAGCGGTCGATCTCGTTGACGATGTCGGCCTCGGTCTTGGCCGCGTTCGCCATGAAGTAATCGATCGCCTGCTGTCGGCTCCAGCCCATGTGATGGATGCCGGTGTCGACCACGAGCCGCACGGCGCGCCACTGGTCGTAGGTCAGCTGCCCGAAGTGCGAGTAGGGATCCCGGTAGAGCCCGAGGTCGTAGCCGAGCCGCTCGGAGTAGAGCGCCCAGCCCTCGGTGTAGGCCGTGACCCCGCTGAACCGGCGGAAATTCGGCAGGCCGGCCTGCTCCTGCGCGAGCGCGATCTGCAGGTGATGGCCGGGCGACGCCTCGTGCACGGTCAGCACTTCCATCTCGTACTTCGGCCGCACTTCCGGCCGGTACAGGTTGACGTAGTAGTAGCCGGGGCGCGTGCCGTCGATGGACGGGCCCTGGTAGTAGGCGGTGGTCGTGTTGGGCGCGCTGAGATCCGGGATCGGCCGCAGCCCGAAGGGCGTGCGATAGAGCTTGCCGAACAGGCGCGGCAGCTCCGGGTCGATCACCTTGGTGATGTATGCATAGGCGCGGAACAACTCGTCGCCAGACTTGTAGTAGAACTTGGGGTCGGTGCGCAGGTGGTCGAAGAACCGGTCGAGGCTGCCCTTGAAGCCGACCTCGTCCATCACCTGCTGCATCTCGGCGCGGTTGCGCGCGACCTCCGCCAGGCCGATCTCGTGGATCTGCTCGGGCGTCAGCGACGTGGTCGTGTGGTAGCGCGCGCGATTGGCGTAGTAGGCCTTGCCGTCCGGCGTGTCCCAGATGCCGACGCTGTCGCGGCAGGCCGGCAGGTAACTGTGACCGAACACGGCGGCGAAGCGCCGGTACGCCGGAATCACCGATCCGGCGATCACCTTGCGCGCGGCCACCGTCAGGCGCTCGCGGTCGGCCGCGGAAACTGCGTCGGGATACGTCAGGAACCGCTTGAAGAACGGGCTGTCCTCCGGCCGGTCCGGGACCTGCTGCGCGAGCTGCGGCATCACCCGCTCCATGATGACCCGCGGCTGCGTGTGGCCCTCGGCCGCCGCGCGCTGGAGCAACTCGCCGTACTGGTCGAGGTAGCCGGGCAGGGCCTCGAGCCGCCGCAGCCAGGTCTCGTAGTGCGCCGCGGTCTCGAACGGCATCTGCTCCGCCGTTTCGTTGAGCGACTGGGGACCCTCGCGCGCGCGGATCTCGTAGTACTCGGGATGGAATGTCGCCGCCGCGACGCGGTCCTCGTACTCGTACCGGAACAGGTCATAGTTGAACTGTTCGCCAGCGGGTAGTCGATCGCGCGGGATGGCGGCCAGGTCCACGAGCACCTGCGCATCCGCGGCGTCGCGCTTGGATTTGGCGTCCGGCGAGAGGTCCGGCCAGCGGTCGTCGTAGCGCCGGTCCCCGCGATAGGTGGCCTGCAGCGGGTTGTCGGCCAGGTCGCGCTCCCATTCGCGCGCGAACAGGGCGTGCAGCTGCGTCGTTGCCTCCTCGCCGGAGGGTGCGGGGGCGCAGGCCGCGAGCGCGGCGCCGATCAGGGCGAACGACAGGAAAAGCGGGCGGAACATGGACAAATCTCCGGTGTCACGGACGGGCCGGAGCGCGACTATACCCTGTGCTGACAGCCGCTTTCCGCTAGAATCCACCCCGTCGCGATGAGATCCTGCCGGAGAGTCCGCGCACGCGCGGCGCCGAAGGCGCAACCCGCCCGGAAACGCTCAGGCACCCGAACGGCAGGATCTGGCGAACTCTGGAGAGCGGCCCGAGCGGGCCCACCGAAGGGGAGCGGAACCGGGACGGCCCGGTACCCAATCTCTCAGGTCTCAGGACAGAGGGGCGGCGGACCCGTTGGGTCCGCCGCCTTTTTTTTCGGGGCGCTGCCCCGTCAGCGGGAACTCGAGCCATGGGAAAACGGACGCCGCTCTTCGAACTGCACCAGGCCGCCGGCGCGCGCATCGTCGATTTCGGCGGCTGGGACATGCCGGTGGATTACGGCTCCCAGATCGAGGAACACCACGCCGTGCGGCGCGACGCCGGCATGTTCGACGTGTCCCACATGTGCGCGGTGGACCTGCGCGGCGCGGGCGTGCGTCCACTGCTGCTGCGCCTGCTCGCCAACGACGTCGGCCGGCTGACGGCGCCCGGCAAGGCGCTCTACAGCTGCATGCTGCGCCCGGAAGGCGGCGTGATCGACGACCTGATCGTCTACTACCTCGACGAGAAATGGTTCCGCCTGGTGGTCAACGCCGGCACGGCGGACAAGGACCTCGCCTGGATCAAGGAGCACGCGAAGCAGATCGGCGTCGCGGTCGTGCCGCGCCGCGACCTCGCGATGGTCGCGGTGCAGGGACCGAAAGCCCGCGAAAAGACCGCTGCTTTGCTGCCGGCGGAATGCCGCGCGCCCGCGGCCGCGCTCGGCGCTTTTTTCGCCGCGCCGGGCGACGAGTGGTTCATAGCGCGCACCGGCTACACCGGCGAGGACGGTTACGAGGTCATGCTGCCGTCGGAATCGGCGGCCGGATTCTGGAGTTCGCTGCAGTCGGCGGGTGTGCGTCCCTGCGGACTCGGCGCACGCGACACGCTGCGCCTCGAGGCGGGCATGAACCTCTACGGCAACGACATGGACGAGACCGTCACGCCGCTCGAATCCGGGCTCGCCTGGACGGTCGCGCTGGAGGGCACGCGCGACTTCGTCGGCAAGGCGGCGCTCGAGGCGCAGCGCGCCGCCGGCCCCCTGCGCAAGCTCGCCGGACTCCTGCTGCTGGAGCGCGGCGTGTTGCGGTCGCACCAGAAGGTGTTCGCCGGCGGCGCGGGCGAGGGCGAGGTGACCAGCGGCACGTTTTCGCCGACGCTGGAACGCTCGATCGGGTTCGCGCGCGTGCCCGCGGCGGCGCCCGCACAGGTGGAAGTGGACATCCGCGGCAAGCGGCTGCCCGCCCGGATCGTCAAGCTGCCGTTCGTCCGGAACGGCCGCGTCCTCATTGAACTCTGAACGGAGACCGGCATGAGTGAAATTCCTTCCGAGCTGCGCTACACGAAGAGCCACGAATGGGTGCGCACGCTGCCGGACGGCAGCGTCGAGATTGGCATCACCGATCACGCCCAGCATTCGCTCGGCGACCTGGTGTTCGTCGAGGTGCCCGAAACGGGGCGCCAACTGGCGTCCGGCGATGCCTGCGCGGTCGTCGAGTCGGTCAAGGCCGCATCCGACGTCTACAGTCCTCTCGGCGGCGAGGTGCTCGCCGGCAACCCGGCGCTCGCGACCGAGCCCGAACTGATCAACAGCGATCCCTACGGCAAGGGCTGGATCCTGCGGCTGAAGCCCGCCGCGGGCGCATCCGTGGCCGCATTGATGACGAGCGACGCGTACCAGGCCGAAGTCACGGCCGGAGGCTGAGCTTGCCCTACATCCCGCATACACCCGAGGACGTCCGCGCGATGCTCGACCGCATCGGCGTCGATACCATCGACCGGCTGTTCGACGAGATCCCGCCGGAACTGCGCGTCGACTCCCTGCCGGGCGTGCCGGACGCGCTGTGCGAGATGGATGTCGCGCGCCTCGCCGCCGGGATGGCGGGCATGGATCGCCGCTGCCTCAATTTCATCGGCGCCGGCGCCTACGAGCACCACATTCCGGCGCCGGTGTGGCAGCTGGTCACGCGCGGCGAGATCTACAGCGCCTACACGCCCTACCAGGCGGAAGCGAGCCAGGGCACCTTGCAGATCATGTACGAGTACCAGTCCATGATCGCCGGCCTGACCGGCATGGACGTCTCGAACGCCTCGCTGTACGACGGCGCCTCGGCGCTGGCAGAGGCCTGCCTGATGGCGGTGCGCGCGCATCGCCGCTCGCAGTCGGCGCGCATCCTGGTGCCGGCAACGGTCAATCCGGTCTGGCGCAAGGTCGCGCACGTGATCACCGAGGGCCAGCGCCTGCAGCTCGAGGTGCTGCCGCTGGACCGCGCGCACGGCACGACCGACCTGAAATCGCTCGAGCGCTACGCGGGGCAGGACATCACCGCGCTCGTGATCCAGCAGCCGAATTTCTTCGGCCAGCTCGAGGATGTCGAGGCGCTGACGCGCTGGGCGCGCGCCAACGGCGCGCTCGTGATCGCCGCCGTCAATCCCGTGTCGCTCGCGCTGCTGGCGCCGCCCGGCGAATGGGGCGAGGGCGGCGCAGACATCGCCTGCGGCGACGCGCAGCCCTTCGGCGTGCCCCTGTCCTCGGGCGGCCCCTATGTCGGCTTCATGGCGAGCCGCATGGAACACGTGCGGCAGATGCCGGGCCGCATCGCCGGGCGCACTGTCGATGCCGACGGGCGGCCGGGATTCACGCTGACGCTGCAGGCGCGCGAGCAGCACATCCGCCGCGGCAAGGCGACCTCCAACATCTGCACCAACCAGGGCCTGTTGATGACGGCCGCCACGATCCACCTCGCGCTGCTCGGCCCGGCGGGCCTCGAGCGTGTCGCCAGGGCCTGCGTCGCGCGCACGCAAGAGCTGGTCGCGGCCCTGACGGGTATCAATGGGATACGCAGTGCATTTGCAGGACCGCGCTTCCACGAGGCCGTGCTGCAGCTCGACCGGCCGGTGGCGCCGCTGCTCGAGTCGCTCGCGGCCGAGGGCATCATCGGCGGCTACGATCTCTCGCGTGATTACCCCGAGCTCGGCCATGCGCTGCTGACTTGCGCGACCGAGACGCGCACGACCGCGGACATCGAATGCTATGCCCGCGCGCTCGGGCGCCTGCTCGGCCGCCAGGCTGCGGCCTGAGGTTGACGTGATGAAGCGAACCGAACCGCTGATCTTCGA
This sequence comes from Steroidobacteraceae bacterium, assembly GCA_050179155.1. Classification (GTDB taxonomy): domain Bacteria; phylum Pseudomonadota; class Gammaproteobacteria; order Steroidobacterales; family Steroidobacteraceae; genus SCUD01. Next base: position 174,178 of record JBFXFJ010000001.1, on the reverse strand, counting down.
GCTCTCGCAAAGCGGTCGCGGCGCGACCGCGCAGCATCCGCCGGAGGCCAAAGCCGACATTCCCGCCGCATTCCGGCGCCGCGGCGCGCTGCCGTTGCCCGAGGTCTCGGAACTGCAGGCGGTGCGGCACTACACGCGCCTGTCGCAGATGAATTTCGGCATCGACACGCACTTCTATCCGCTCGGCTCCTGCACGATGAAATACAACCCGCGGGTCTGCAATTCGCTGGCGATGCTGCCGGAGTTCCTCGGCCGGCATCCGCTGGCGGCCGCGTCGACCGGGCAGGGCCTGCTGGGTTGCCTGTTCGAGCTGCAGGAAATGCTGCGCCACGTGACCGGCATGGCCGGCGTCTCGCTGACGCCGATGGCGGGCGCGCAGGGCGAGTTCACCGGCGTCGCGATGATCCGCGCCTATCACCGCGCGCGCGGCGACGCGGCCAGGAACGAGATCATCGTGCCGGACGCGGCGCACGGCACCAATCCCGCGACCGCGACCATGTGCGGCATGAAGGTGCGCGAAATCGCGTCGCTGGCAAACGGCGACGTGGACCTGGCGGCGCTCGACGCCGCGCTGTCGCCGGCGACCGCCGGCATCATGCTGACCAACCCGAGCACGCTCGGCGTGTTCGAGCGGCACATCGTCGAGATCGAGCGCAAGGTGCACGCGGCGGGCGGCCTGCTGTACTACGACGGCGCCAACCTCAACGCGATCCTCGGCAAGGTGCGCCCGGGCGACATGGGCTTCGACGTGATCCACATGAACCTGCACAAGACCTTCTCGACGCCGCACGGCGGTGGCGGCCCGGGGTCCGGCGCGGTCGGCGTGGGCAAGCGGCTGCTGCCCTACATGCCGGTGCCCGTGGTCGGGCGCGACGGCGACCGCTACCGCTGGCTCGACGAGCGCGACCTGCCGGAATCGATCGGCCGCCTGTCCGGGTTCATGGGCAACACCGGCGTGCTGCTGCGTGCCTGGATCTACATGCGGATCCTGGGCGCCGCGGGCATGCGCCGCGTCGCCGAGTTCTCGACGCTGAACGCGAACTACCTGATGGCGCGGCTGGTCGAGGCCGGCTTCGACGCCGCCTACCCGGGACGCCGCGCCAGCCACGAGTTCATCATCACGCTGAAGCGCCAGGCGCGGGAGCAGGGCGTCACGGCGATGGACTTCGCCAAGCGCCTGCTCGACCATGGCTACCACGCGCCGACCACCTATTTCCCGCTGCTGGTGCCCGAATGCCTGCTGATCGAGCCGACCGAGACCGAGAGCCGCGAGGAGCTCGACGGCTTCGTCGACGCGCTGGTCGCGATCCAGCGCGAGGCCGGGACCGATGCGGCGACCCTGAAGTCGGCGCCGCACACGATGCCGGTCCGGCGGCTGGACGACGTGCGCGCGGCGCGGCAGCTCGACGTCGCCTGGAAGCCGGCCGCGCGCGTGCGGGAATGAATTCGAAGCCCTCGCGTCCCGACAAGCGCACGACCGGACCTTCGCGCCTGGCACGCGCATTCGCCAGCACGTTCAGCGGTTTCCGCGCGGCCTGGCGCGAGGAAGAGGCGTTCCGCCAGGAATGCCTGCTGGCCGTGGTGGCCGTGCCGCTCGGGCTGTGGCTCGGCGCAAACGGTGTCGAGCGCGCCCTGCTGGTCGGGCCGGTGTTCTTCCTGCTCGCGATCGAACTCGTCAACAGCGCGGTGGAGGCGACCGTGGACCGCATCGGCCCTGAACGGCATCCGCTGTCCGGCCTCGCCAAGGATCTCGGCTCGGCGGCGGTGTGCGTCGCCTTCGTGCTGCTCGGCCTCAACTGGATCCTGGTGCTCGCATGGCGGCCCTGATCTGCGGTTCGCTCGCCTATGACACGGTGATGGTCTATCCGGGCCGGTTCCGCGACCACATCCTGCCGGACCAGATCCACCTGCTGAACGTCTCGTTCATGGTGCCGACGCTGCGGCGCTATTTCGGCGGCTGCGCCGGCAACATCGCCTACAACCTGACGCTGCTCGAGAGCGACGGTCACGCGATGGGGGCGGTCGGCCACGATTTCGGGCCTTACCGCGACTGGATGACCGCAAACGGCATGTCGTCCAGGTTCGTTCGCGTGATCGACGACGAATACACGGCCCAGGCCTACATCACCACCGATCTCGACGCCAACCAGCTGACCGCGTTCCACCCCGGGGCGATGAACCAGTCCTGGCGCTGCGAGGTGCCGCGCGACGCCGGCATCAGGATCGGCGTGCTCGCGCCGGACGGCCGCCAGGGCATGATCACGCACGCCGGGCAGTTCGCGAACGCCGGCATCCCGTTCGTGTTCGATCCCGGCCAGGCGATGACGCTGTTCGGACGCGAGGAACTCGAGAGCTTCATCGACCAGGCGACCTGGGTCACGGTCAACGACTACGAGGCGCAGCTGCTGCAGGAACGGACCGGCCTGTCGACCGGCGAGATCGCGGCGCGCGTGCAGGCCTACATCGTGACCCAGGGCTCGGAGGGCTCGGTCGTGCACACCGCGAAGCGTCGCTTCGACATCCCCGCGGTGCGCGCCGCGCAGGTGGTGGATCCGACCGGCTGCGGCGACGCTTACCGCGCCGGCCTCATCTACGGGCTCGCGCGCGGCATGGACTGGGACACGACCGGCCGGGTCGCCTCGCTGATCGGTGCGATCAAGATCGAAACGGTCGGCACGCAGCACCATCGCTTCACACTGGACGAATTCAAAGAGCGCTTCCATGACGCATTCGATTACCGGCTGGACTGAGCGCGGGCGGTACTTCCCCGCGTTGGTCGCGCTGCTCGCGCTCGCGCCAGCCGCCTTCGCGCAAACGGAGGAGGCGACGTCCGGGTGGACCCGCACGCTCGAGCGGATCTCGACCGGCGTGGTCGCGATCCAGATCGACGCCACGCGGGCATTCGACACGGACTGGAACACCTCGTCGCAGGCGACCGGTTTCGTGGTCGACGCGAAGCGCGGCCTGATCCTCACCAACCGGCACGTGGTGACGCCCGGTCCCGTGACCGCGCAGGCGACCTTCATCAACCGCGAGGAGGTCGAGCTGCAGCCGGTCTACCGCGACCCGGTGCACGACTTCGGTTTCTACCGCTACGACCCGTCGAAGCTGCGCTTCATCACCCCGGCGGAGTTGCCCTTGCACCCCGCGGGCGCCCAGGTCGGCGTCGAGATCCGGGTGGTCGGCAACGATGCCGGCGAACAGCTCTCGATCCTCGCCGGCACGCTCGCCAGGCTCGATCGCGAGGCGCCGGATTACGGCACCGGCAAGTACAACGACTTCAACACGTTCTACTACCAGGCGGCGTCCGGTACTTCCGGCGGCTCCTCAGGATCGCCGGTGATCGACATCCAGGGCCGCGTGCTGGCGCTGAACGCGGGCGGCTCGAGCGGCGCTGCCTCGAGTTTCTACCTGCCGCTGCCGCGCATCGTGCGCGCGCTCAGGCTGCTGCAGGCGGGACTGCCGGTCGCGCGCGGCACGCTGCAGACCGTGTTCCGCTACACGCCGTACGACGAACTGCGGCGCCTCGGGCTGCCGGCCGGCATCGAGGCCGCGGCGCGCCGCGCGGCGCCTGCGCGCACCGGCATGCTGGTCGTCACCGAGGTCCAGCCGGGCGCTGCGGCTTACGGGCCGCTCGCGGTCGGCGACATCCTGGTATCGGCCGCAGGCCGGCCGATCGCCGATTTCGACACACTCGGCGAGCTGCTCGACGGCCGGGTCGGCGGCAGCCTCGAGCTCGCGGTGGTGCGCGGCGGCGAGTCGCGGACGCTGACGTTGCCGGTGCAGGACCTGCACGCGATCACGCCCGACGAGTACCTGGAGATCGGCGACGGCGTGCTGCACACGCTGTCCTGGCAGATGGCGCGGCACATGAACGTGCCGGTCGCCGGCGTCTACGTCGCGAATCCCGGCTACATGTTCGGCTCGGCCGGCATCCCGCGCGGCGCCGTGCTGACGGAGCTCGACGGCAAGCCGGTCGCGAACCTGGACGAGGCGATGGCGCTGATCGGGACGCTCGGGCATCGCCAGCGCGTGACGGTGCGCTATTTCACGATGGAAGAGACGCGCTCGCTGCAGCTGACGACGCTGCGCATCGACCGCGCCTGGTTCCCGGCGCGCCATTGCGTGCGCAACGACGCGACCGGCCTGTGGCCCTGCGAAGCCCTGGCTTCGGGTCCGGATGCGCCGCCGCCGGGACCGGGCACGACGCAGTTCGCCGGGACCGGCGACCGGCTGGTCGATGCCATCGCGCCGTCGCTGGTGCTGGTCGAATTCAGCATGCCGTACTCGGTCTCCGGCGTCACCGAGCGCAACTACCACGGCACCGGCATCGTGCTCGACGCGGCGCGCGGGCTGGTGGCGGTGGACCGCAACACCGTGCCAGTCGCCATCGGCGACGTGCGCCTTACTTTTGCCGGCACGATCGAGGTGGACGGCACGGTCGAGTACGTGCACCCGTTGCACAACCTCGCCGTGGTGCGCTACGACCCGAAGCAGCTCGGTGCCACGCCGGTGCGGGCGGTCAAGTTCGCGGGCCGCCAGCCTGCGACCGGCGAGACCGTGCATGTCGTCGGCCTGCACCCGGACAACCGCGTGGTGTCGCAGCAGGCCACGGTCGCCTCGATCGGCCCGGTTGCCTTCCCGCTGTCCCGCACGCTGCAGTTTCGCGACGCAAACCTCGAGATCATGCGCCTGGTCAACGGGCCGGATGATTACGACGGCCTGATCGTCGACCGCCGCGGCGAGGTGCTCGCGTTGTGGTCGAGCTTCGCCTACGAGAACGGGCGCGATCTCGTGCAGCAGAATCTCGGCGTGCCCGCCGGCATCGTGCAGGAGATGCTCGAGTACGCGCGCGACGGCCGGCCGCTGTACTCCGCGGAGGCGGAGTTCGGCCTGCTGTCGCTGGCCGAGGCGCGCCGGCTCGGCCTCGGCGAAGAATGGATCGGGCGCTTGTCGGCGCACGATCCACAGCGCCGCCAGGTGCTGACGATCGAGCGGACGGTGGCGGGCTCGCCCGCCGCGACGCTGCTGCGGCCGGGCGACCTGCTGCTGGCGGTCGACGGGCGCATCGTCAACAGCTTCAGCGACGTGAGCGCCGCGGTGCGCGCGCCGCAGGTGACCCTGACGCTGTGGCGGTCCGGCGCGGAACTGGCGCTGCCGCTCAAGACCGTGGAATTGTCGGGCCGCGACATCGAGCGCGTGCTGATCTGGGCCGGCGCCACCCTGCAGGCGCCGCACCGCGCCATGGCGGCGCAGCGCGGCATCCAGCCGGACGGGGTGTTCATCGCTTTTTTCATGTACGGCTCGCCGGCCTCGCGCTACAAGCTGTGGGCCGGCCGGCGCATCACCGAGGTGGACGGCATCCCGGTGCCGGACCTCGATGCCTTCATCCGCGCGGTTTCCGGGCGGCCGGACCGCTCGTCGCTGCGCCTCAAGACGGTCAGCTGGAACGACGCGGTCGAGGTGATCACGCTGCGGCTCGACCGCCATTACTGGCCGGCCTACGAGCTGCGCCGCAGCGACGGCGGCTGGCAACGCGTGCCGCTGGAGTGATCCAGCCCGATCCCGCGCGGATCGAGGAGGCCGTCCAGCGGCTCAATGCGGGCGAGCTGGTCGCATTCCCCACCGAGACGGTCTATGGCCTCGGCGCGGACGCCGCGAATCCCGCGGCCGTCGCGCGCATCTTCGCGGCCAAGGGCCGCCCGCCCAGCCATCCGCTGATCGTACACGTGAGCGGGCTCGCCGCGGCGCGCGAATGGACCGCGTCGATGCCTGCGGCGGCGCAGCGTCTCGCCGAAGCCTTCTGGCCAGGCCCGTTGACACTGGTACTCCCGAAGGCGAGCCACGTGCTGTCCGCAGTCACGGGCGGAGAGCCGAGCGTGGCGCTGCGCGCGCCAGCGCACCCGGTCGCGCGCGCGCTGCTTGCCGCGTTCGGGCGCGGCATTGCCGCGCCCTCCGCCAATCGCTACGGCCGTATCAGCCCGACGCGGGCCGCCGACGTGTGGGAGGAACTGGGCGATCGCGTCGCGCTCGTGCTCGACGGCGGACAATGCGAAGTCGGGCTGGAATCGACCATCGTCGCCTGCCTCGGCGGGCGCGTGACGCTCCTTCGCCCCGGCGCGATTTCGCGCTCGCAGGTTGCCGACATCGTGGGCACGGTCGCCGATCCGGATGGGCCGGCGCCGCGCGCGCCGGGCCGGCAGCGTTCGCATTACGCGCCGCGCACGCCGCTCGTGATCGTGGCGGGCGCGGCTCTGCGGGGCGAGGTGGACCGGGCGCTGGCGACGGACGATCGGGTCGCGGTGCTGGCGCAGTGTGCCGCGCCGTTCGCCTCCGAACACCTGGTGTGGCGGCAGCTGCCGCAACAGCCGGCGGGCTACGGGCGCTCGCTCTACGCGACGCTGCGTCAGCTCGACCGGGCGGGCGCCGCGCGCATCCTGGTCGAGGCCGTGCCGGCGGACGAGTCCTGGGCAGCGATCGCCGACCGCCTGGCGCGCGCGGCGGCCCGCGGCAGCGAGCCTGCCGCGGACGGCGACGTCATCGACGCGCCCTGATCAGCGGACGCGAACGTTTTCGGTCAGGAGCGAGTTGATGTCGGCGAGGCCTTTCGCGTCCAGCGTCCCGGCCGCAAGCTGCAGGCGCAGCACGTTCAGCAGGTAGTCGTAGCGGCTGCGCGCGTAGTTGGTCTGCGCCTCGAACAGCCGGCGGCGGGCCTCGAGCACGTCCACCGAGGTGCGGGTGCCGACCTCGTAGCCCGCCTCCGTCGCCTGCAGCGCCGTCTGCGCCGACTCGACCGCCTGGCGCAATGACTGCACGCGCGCGACCTCGGAATTCACGCCGAGATAGGCGTCGCGCGTCTCGCGTTCGGTCTCGCGCGCGGTGCGCTCGAGGCGTTCGCGCGCCGCGGTGTTGCGGTACTGCGCCTGGCGCACGCGCGAGGAGGTCGCGCCGCTCGAGAAGATCGGCACCGTCACCTGCAGTGAAATGGTCGTGTCGTCCTGGTCCGTATCGTCCTGGCCGACGCTGGTGCCGGTGATATCCGATTCTGATTCGAAGTGTGAGCGTGAAACGACCAGGTCGAGGCTCGGGAAGTGCCCGCTGCGCGCCACGCCGATGTTCTCCCGGGCGATGTCCGCGCCGAGCTGGCTCGAGATCAGGCGGGCGTTCTGTTTCATCGCCAATTGCACCCAGTCCTCGGGGTTCGCGGGATTCGGGCCGGCCAGCGGCATGGCGGCGCCCGGCTTCGACAACTCGTCGAAGGTGTCACCGGTCAGTTCGCGCAGCCGCTCGCCGGTGGTCGCGAGCGCGCGCTTGGCCTGGATCAGATCGGCGGTCGCGGAGTCATAGGCCGCCTTGGCTTCCTGCACGTCCGTGACCGCGATCAGGCCGACCTCGAAGCGCTTCTCCGACTGTTCGAGCTGGCGGCCGATCGCATCGTGCGCCGCCTGCGCGGCCTCGAGTGTGTCCTGCGCGGCGAGCACGTTGAAGTAGGCCTCCGACGTGCGCAGGATCAGGTCCTGTTGCGCTGCCTGGTAGTCGGCCTCGGCCTGCGCGACCTCGGCGCTGGCGCGCCTGAGCGTGGCCCAGTTCTCCCAGCTGAACAGGCTCTGGCGCAGCGAAAGGTCCCAGGCCGTGCTGTTGCCATCCGTGTCACGGCTGAACGGGACCGGCGGAGCAGGTGGCGTGATGTCCGTGCTCGACAGATCCGTCTCGCTGTCGTTGTAGCGGCCGGTGCCATTCACCTGTGGCAGCAGCGCCGCCAGCGCCTGCGGTTTCGATTCGCGCGCGGCGAGCCGGTTCGCATCCGCTTCGCGGATCAGCGGATCATTGGTGACCGCGCGCTGATACACGGCGTCGAGGTCGGCCGCCGTTGCGGCGGTGCCTGCGAGACTTGCAGCCAGCAGGATCGAGTGGACGAGGATTCGGGTGTTCATGCGCAGACATTCCTTCACGCAAATAGGGCAGGGAGGAGAACTACTGTATTAGTAGTGTATATCACCAACTTACCCACCACAAGGCCCCTCAACAATGCCATGGGAGTGGGAAATGGCCAGAATCATGGGTGCCAAAAGAGACGAAAAGTGGTCCTGACGCGCCAGTCCGAGTGAAACTCAAAACCGAAAGCGCGGGGCGGCGACCGCGTGCACCAAGGGCTCGATGCTGGTCTCGAACAGCGATTCGGTCAGCCACGAGTCATTGCCGGTACGCGTGATCAGGCGCGCTTCCATCACCGGCGCCGAACCCACCACGATGAACAGGCGGCCGCCGACGGTGAGCCCGCGCTCGAAGCGCCGGTCGTACACGGGCAGTGATCCGGTGACCGCGATCACCGGGTAGCGTGGCTCGTATTCCCGCGCGAGCGCATCCGCGGTCTCGATGTGCACGCGCCGGATGCCCACCGCGTCGATCGCCTGCGCTGCGCTCGCGGCCAGGTCGCCGTGGATCTCGATGCTCTCGACCGTGCCGGTCAGGTGCGCAAGGCAGGCAGCGAAAAAACCGGTGCCGGTGCCGATTTCGAGCGCATGCTCGCCGCGTGCCGGGGCGAGCGCCTGCAGGATGCGGCCCTCGAGCGCGGGTTTCAGCATGAATTGGCCGTGCCCGATCGGGATTTCCGCGTCGGCAAAGGCGACGCCACGGTAAGCCTCGGGGACGAATCGTTCGCGCGGCACCGCCGACAGCGTCTCGAGCACGCGCGCGTCGAGCACATCCCAGGTCCTGACCTGCTGCCCGACCATCTGCCGGCGGGCGGTTTCAAGTTTGGTGTTCATAGCCATTATGGTGAATCGCCGAGGGTCCCAGTACAAGCGTGGGATATGCTGCCAAGGGCCGCGCAGCGCAACAAAATAGACGGCCCCGCGGCTGTGCCGCGGTGCCTAAGGGGATGATAGACCGCATGACGGTCCCGGTGATCGCTGCCGTTGCATTCGCGATCCTTGCCGCCGTGCTCGCCGCCGCCGTCCTGCTGCAGCGACGCCGGCTGCGACGGCTCGTGGACGAGTCCGAAACCGCGCACCAGGTGGAGCGCGGCGGCGACGGCACGCGCGCGATGCTCGGCGCGATCCGCGAGGCGGCCCTGCTGCATGGCGAGCGCATCGAGGCGGTCAACGAGGCCTTTGCGGCAATGGTCGGCATCCCGGCCGCGGAGCTGGTCGGCCGCAGCCTGGCCGAGCTGGTCACGAAGGAATACGGGGAACTGGCGACGCTGGCCGTGACCCGGGCGCTGGCAGGCCAGAATGGGCCGGCGCTGACCGAGGTCGAGCTGGCCGATGCCCATGGCCAGGTCACGCGGCTCGAGCTGTCGGGCTCGGCAGTCGAATCGGGCGGGCGCCGGGTCGTGCTGTTCACCGCGGAGGAAATGCTGCCGCACCGCGAACTGCCGGTGGGCGTGCCGTCGCCGGCGCGCTCGCAGCTGGCGCTCGATTCGCTGGGCGAGGGCATGCTGACGACCGACGCCCACGGCCTGATCGACTACGTGAACCGCGCGGCGGAATCGCTGACCGGCATCCGCCGCGAGGATGCCATCGGCAAGTCCTTCGGCGCCGTGATGGGCTTCGTCGACGAGCACGACCGCCGGCCATTGCCGGATCCGGTGCAGCAATGCCTGGCCTCGGGCAGCCGCGTGAACCTCGGGCGCCGCGCGATCCTGATCGCGCGCGCGACCGGCAACGAGCTCGGAATCGAGGCCACCGCATCGCCCATCCGCGGCGCGGAAGGCGAGGTCGCGGGCGTCGCGGTGATGCTGCACGACGTCAGCGAGCTGCGCGGCCTGACCCAGCAGATGTCTTACCAGGCGAGCCACGACGCGCTGACCGGCCTCGTGAACCGGCGCGAGTTCGAGCGCAGGCTCGGCGAGGCGCTCGAGGTCGCGCGCGCCGGGCGGCAGGGGCACGTCATGTGCTACCTCGACCTCGACCGCTTCAAGGCGGTCAACGACACCAGCGGCCACCTGGCCGGCGACAACATGCTGCGCGAGGTGGCGGCGCTGATCCGCGAGGCGGTGCGCGATTCGGATACCGTCGCCCGGCTCGGCGGCGACGAGTTCGGCGTGCTGCTGGTCGGCTGCCCGCTCGAGAAAGCGCGGCAGATCGCCGACGACATCTGGCGCGCGATCGGCGAATACCGCTTCGTCTGGAAAGACCGCATCTTCAGCGTCGGCGTCAGCATCGGTATCGTCGAGCTGACCGGCGAGAGCAACTCGCTGGAAGAGATCATGAATGCGGCCGATTCGGCCTGCTACGTCGCCAAGAAGCAGAGCGACAGCCACGTGCACGTGTATTCCTCGCACGACGAAGTGGTGGCGCGCAGCCGCGGCGAGATCCACTGGCTGCAGCGCCTGCAGGCGGCGCTGCGCGACGGCTTCTTCGAGCTGTACGTCCAGCCGATCGAACCGGCGCGGCAGGGCACGACCGGCGGCCCGGCGATGGAGGTGTTCGTGCGCCTGCACGACGACGGCCAGCCCGTGCTGCCCGCCGAGTTCTTCCCCGCGGCGGAGCGCTACCGGCTGATGTCGATGATCGACCGCTGGGTGATGAGCTCGGCGCTGGCGGCACTGACCGCGGGCGCGATCCGGATTCCGCCGGGCCGCAGCCTGTCGATCAACGTCTCGGGACAGACGCTGGCCGATCCGTCGTTCCTGGAGTTCGTCGTCGAGGAGCTGGACCGCACCGGCGTGCAGCCCCAGCAGATCTGCTTCGAGGTGTCGGAGACCTCGGTGATCGGCAACCTCGAGCAGGCGAAGCGGTTCATCGACGTGCTGCACGGCATGGGCTGCCGCTTCGCGCTCGACGATTTCGGCACCGACCTTGGCGGCTTCGCAAACCTCAAGCAGCTGCCGATGGACTACCTGAAGATCGACGGCTCGTTCATGCGCGACCTCGGCCGCGACTCCGTGAACCAGGCCATGGTCACGGCGGTCGTCGGCATGGCGCGGACGCTGAATTTCCGGCTGGTCGCCGAGCAGGTCGAGGACCTCACGGCGCTCGAAGCCGCGCGTGCCATGGGCATCGACTTCGTCCAGGGCCATGCCATCGGCCGGCCGCGCCCGCTGGCGCCGGCCGCCTGACGGTGCCAGAATCCGCCGGTCCCGCCACCCGGCGGGCAATTTGTTCGAGGGGAGGATCGAGATCATGAGCGAAGGTGCAACCAAGACACCGGACACGTCACTGGTCAAGACGGCCTGGATCGTGCTGATCGTCGGCTGGGTCATTATGCTGCTGCCCATTCCGTTCACGGGATGGATCGGGTGGCTGGTCGCGGGCGTCGGCGGCTGCGTGCTGGCGATCGTCAACCTGGTCCGCGGCGTGGTCGGGATCGGCATCGCGCAGCTCCTGTGCGCGCTGATCGTGACTCCGATCGTGTACTGGATCGGACTCGCGATATTCGGGGCTTCGGTCGTCTCGGCGATCGGCGCCGCCGGCTGAGCGTTTCCGGCGGCATCCGCCCGGCGGTCAGGAGCCGCCGGAGCGGGTGATGCGCGGCGGCTCCGCAAAGCGCCGCACGCCGAACGACTCGTAGATTCCCGCGGGCGCATAGCCGACGCCGTCCTTCAGCACGTAGCTGACACGGCGGATGTCCGAGATATTCCGCGTCGGGTCGCCATCGACCAGGATCAGGTCGGCACGCCGGCCGGGTTCGATGCTGCCGGTCTCGTGCTCGAGCCCGGTGTAGCGCGCGCCATTGCGCGTCGCAATCCGGATCGTCTCGCCGGGCGTCATGCCGGCCTTCACGTACAGCTCGAGTTCGCGGTGCAGGGTGAACCCGGCATAGCCATCGGTGCCCGCGACCAGCGGCACGCCGGCCTCGTGCAGCAGGCCGAGGAAGCGCAGCATCTTCGCGTAGGACGCGCGGTAGATGGCCAGATTGGCTTCCGTGACATCCATCGAATTGCCGCGCCAGTCGCGCTGCGTCGCGAACGGCACGTGATCTGCGACCGCCGCCAGCGACGGATTCATCTCGCCCTGGCGCTGGTTGAACATGCCCTCGAAGACCGCGATGGTCGCGTCGATCACCGTGCCGCGCGCAGCGAGCAGCGCGATGAAGTCGCGCACCGCGGGCGAATCGAGGTCGAGCGCCTGCGTGCGCTCGCCGACCAGCGTGAACCGCGCCAGCGCCCGCGAGTCGGTGTCCGGGTCCGAGACGAAATTGAGCATCAGCTGGTTGATGTGCTGCAATTCGTCGTAGCCCTCGCGCACGACACGCTCGGCGCGGCTGAAGGCGGGCACGTGGCCGCTGACCCGCATCCCGCGCGAATGCGCATAGGCGGCGACCGGTGGCACCCATTCCGGGCGGAACGAGTTGTAGATCTTGATCTGCCGGTAACCGCGCTGCGCGTACCAGTCGACGGCGGCGCAGGCCTCTTCGACGCTGCCGACGACGAAGGCGCCGCGCGCCGAGAACGGGCTCTCGCCCTCGATCAGTCCCGCCGGCACGATGCGCGGGCCGATCAGTTCGCCGCGGTCGATGGCGCCAATCAGCTCGCCGAGCAGCGCGTTGTCGTTGGCCATGTCGCGCGAGGTGGTGACGCCGCCGGCGATCTGCAGCGCGGCATTCCAGGCATCTTCGTGCGTGTGCATGTCGAACAGGCCGGGCAGCAGCGCGCGTCCCGCGCCCTCGATCACCGTCGCCGCCTGCTGCGCCGGCGATCCGGCGGGGTAGATGGCGGCAATGCGTCCGCGGTTCACGTAGACGTCTGCCGGCGCGCCGAGCGTCGCGCTCGCCGTGTCGAACACGCGCACGTCGCGGATCAGGACCGGTTCCGGCAGGCGCTCCGTGTGCCGGCTGGCGAGGCCGCGAAGTTGCGCGGCTTCGGCAGCCCGCTGCCGCCGCTCGAGCTCCGGCGAATGGCCTTCGTAGCCGCTGGCGATGAGATGCCCGCTGCCAGGGAAGATGCGCGCAAACAGGCGCATGCCGGCATCGGCATCGAGCCAGACGTAGGCCGGCCGCAGCCCGAGGCCAGCGATGGAGTAGAGGACGACGCGGCGTTCCTGTCCGGGCACGCCGACGCCCAGCTCGTCGAGCCGTGTGCTCTGCAGCACGCCGCCCGGCAGCGCAGCGAGCTGGCCACCGGCAGCGCGCTCGGTCGCGCGCACGATCATCGCGTTGATCTCGGGGCTGCCGTCGACCGGCAGGTACATCGCCGGTTCCCGCACTTCGACGGAGTCGCGCTCCGACGCCGACTGCCAGCTCGCGCGCCGGCCGCGGATCGCGAAGCGCTCGTCGAGCGCGGCGCCGAAGGTGGACTTGCCGCGCAGCCGGTAGCGGCTGAGCGTGCCGTCGGCCGCCGTCACGATCTCCTCCTCGAGATCCGGCCCGCGGCCGTTGTTGCGGTGCGTGTAGCTGACGCGCACGCTGCCGTCGTCGGCGATGACTGTCGTCTGACTTCCCGACGGCTTGCCCGCGAACAGCACCGTGTAGTGCAGCGTCGTGTCGGCGTGAGCCGCGCCGGCGAGGGCGAGCGCAAGGACGAGTGCGAGCGATTTCATGACGGCTCCGGTCAGTGGCTGGAGGCTCCGCGCATCGCCCGGACCTGGTCGCCGTTGCCCGTGAGCTGCCAGCGGATCAGCGACACCGGGATCATCCCGGCGCCGTTCACCTCGTCGAAGTAGCGGCGCAGCGAGAAGTCGGGACCGAGCTGGTGCGCGCGCTCGCGCATCAGGTCCTCGAGCAGGTACTTGCCGGTGACGTAGCTCGTGCCATAGCCCGGCTGGCGCAGGTAGAGCTGCTGCTCGAAGCCGAGCAAGTCGAGGTCGGGCCGCATCCAGCCGCGCGGGGTCCACTCGACCTGAAAGGCCTTGGCCTGCTGCAGGTCGAACAGGTTCGCGTGGGCATAGAGCGACGCAAGTCCGCGCGCCGCGCGCTGGGCCAGCATGATCCAGACGATCTCGCGCGTGCGCGGCGAGTCGTCGAACAGGCCCGCATGCAGCATGAACTCTTCCATCGCGGTCGCCATGCCCTCGGCGCGGCTGTCCCAGATGTTGTAGAGCAGGGGGACGCGGCGGACCGGGCTCGCGTGCGGCTCGTCGCGCATGCGCGCCAGGTCCCACCAGTGGTAGAAGTGCGTGTACAGCGTCAGCGGCTCGTAGTGGGTCGCGATTGAAAAGAAATTCCGCGTCTCGATCGGCTCCCAGGCGCCGATCTGCGCACGGAGCGCCGGGTCCATGTTGTCCCGCATCGGGTACAGGCCGCGCTTCTGCAGGAAATCGAGGAACCGCGTGACCGCATCGTTGGCGCGGCGCTGGAATTCCTCGTTCGTGCCGATCACCGGCAGTTGCGGCAGCCCGGCATTGCGCGCCTCTTCGAGCTTGAGCGACGCATGGGCGCGCGCGAGCTCGCGCTTGAGGAGATCCACTTCCTCCTCCCAGGTCATCGGCACGAGGTGGACCTGCTGCAGGCTCCAGGTGTAGTTCTCCTTGCCGATGCCGGACGGCCCGTTCTTCGATGGCGCCTGGCGGTCGAGCCAGTCGCAGAATGTCACGGTCGCCTCGCGCGCGGCGCGGATCGCCTTCGCTAGCGCCGCGCCGCTCCCGGCGGTTCGATCCGCGAGCGCGTCGAGCGAGTCCACCTGCTTGCGCATGCTGCCGGCGCCGGTGATCCAGAGGTCGCGCGCATTGCCGGTCAGGTTGCCTTCGGCCTGCTTCAGGAGCGGCGGGATGATCGCCAGCTCGCCGGCGAGCTTCGTCTCGGCGGCCTTCGACAGCGGGAATTCGTAGGTCCACACCTCGACGATCCCGTGATGCTCGGAACCCTCGTGCGCCGGCGTGTCGCTCTGGTCGTTCCAGATGGACTGGTAGAACGCCGGGTCGCGCGCCCAGGGCTGCAGCACGCGGACGTAAAAGTCGAAGCCGTTCATCTCGGCGCGCACGATCTCGTGGTCGATGCGGTGCTCTACGGGCCAGTTCGCCGTGTCGATCGCGGCGAGCCGCTGGCGGTAACTGGCGAGCTCCTGGTGACGGCGGGCGAAGGCCGCCGCCGTGTAGTCGGGCGCGCCATTGACGAACGGGGGCCGCTCGAAAGCGCGCCAATCCTGATGCAGCTGAAGGAGCTTTGCGTATCCTTCGGTCACTGGCGTCTCTCCGGAGTGGGCCGGGATCGCGATCGCGCAGGTGGTGGCGAACACGAAGGCAAGCCGGCGGATGAAGGGGAGGATTTGCATGGGTGGATTCCGGTTTGGAGCGCGCCCGATGCGCCATCGGGCCGAGCCCCGGATTCTATTGAATTTCACTGCGGAACGGAGTATTTCCTTGCCTCCGTCCACGCGGCCCTGGAGGAAATCATCGTGAACCGCAATGTCCTGCTGGCGATCGTCGTCATCGTCGTGGCGGCTGCCGGCATCTATTCGTATAGCCGCATGAAATCCGCGCCTGCGCCGGACCTGGCGCCCGTCGGCGCGACCCTGCTCGAGGGCCTCGGCACCTACAGCATGCCGGTGACGTCATCGGGTCCCGACGTGCAGCGCTGGTTCGACCAGGGCCTGGCGATGACCTATGGCTTCAATCACGACGCCGCCGAGCGCTCGTTCCTGAAGGCCGCCGAACTCGACCCCGATTGCGCGATGTGCTGGTGGGGCGCGTCGCTCGTGCTGGGACCGCACGTCAACTCGACGATGGACCCGGCCAACAATGCCAAGGCCTGGGACCGCCTGCAGCGCGCGCAGGCCGCGGCGGATGACGCGACCGACCGGGAGCAGGCATTCATCGAGGCGCTGTCGGCCCGCTATGCCGCCGAACCGCCCGCGGACCGCCGGCCGCTCGATGAGGCCTACGCCGCGGCGATGGGCAAGCTCGCCGCCGACTACCCGGACGATCTCGATGCGGTCACGCTGCACGCCGAAGCGATGATGGACCTGCAGCCCTGGGACTACTGGGATGCCGAGGGCCAGCCCAAGGGACATACCGCCGAAGTCGTGTCGCAACTCGAGTCGGTCATCGCGCGCAACGCGGATCACGCCGGCGCGCTGCATCTCTATGTCCACGCGGTGGAGGCCTCGCCGGATCCGGCGCGCGGCGTGGCGGCCGCGGACCGCCTCCGTGAATTACTGCCGGGCTCCGGGCACCTCGTGCACATGCCGGCGCACATCTATGCGCGGGTCGGGCGCTATCACGATGCCGTGATCGCGAACCAGAAGGCGATCGTCGCCGACGACAACTATCTGGCGATCTGCAAGCCGGGTCCCGGCGTGTACCCGCTCGGCTACGTGCCGCACAACCACCATTTCCTGTGGTTCGCCGCGACCCTGGAGGGCGCGAGCGCAATCGCGATCGACGCCGCGCGCACGACCGGCGAGAAGACCAGCGACCCGCAGCTGATGCGCACGCCGGGCTTCGAGGCCATGCAGAATTTCGCGCTGACGCCGCTGTTTGCCGACGTCCGCTTCGGCCGCTGGGAGCAGGTGGTCGCGATGCCGAAGCCGGCCGACGACCTGCCGTACATGCAGGCGATGTGGCATTACGCCCAGGGCATGGCGGCCGTGGGCCAGGGCCGCGCGGCCGAGGCGAAGCCTCATCACGAGGCGCTGGTGAAGGCCGCGGCCGACCCGGCGATCGAGCAGATGATGACCTGGGACCGCTATTCGCTGATCAGCGGCGTGCGCATCGCCGAGCGGTTCGTCGCCGCCGGGATCGCGCAGGCCGCGAAGGACCATGACGGCGCTATCGCCGCGCTCCGGGAGGCCGTTGCGATCGAGGACACGCTGCCCTACGACGAACCGCCGGGCTGGCACTGGCCGGCGCGCCAGGCGCTTGGCGCGGCGCTGCTCGCGGCCGGCAAGCCTGCGGAGGCTGAAGCGGCCTACCGTGACGAGCTCAAGCGCAATCCGGAGAACGGCTGGTCGCTGCACGGCCTCGAGAAGTCGCTGCGCGCGCAAAAGCGCAAGGCCGAAGCCGACGAGGTCGCGGCCCGCTTCGCTGCGGCGTGGGCGAACGCCGACATCGACCTCGGCAAGACCTGAGTGGAAGGCGTGGCGCGGGCGTTCAGCCCGCGCCAGCGGTCAACGCGGCGAGGTCCGCCGCGAGCGCGCCGGCATCGTGCGGAGGCTGGAAGTATCCGGCGACCCGCGCCCGCGGGTCGATGAGCACGAGCGCCGTGGAATGATCCACGGTGTAGTCGCCGCCGGCGCCCGGGTTGCGCACGTAGGCGATCCCGAGGTCGCGGCACAGCGCGTCAATCTCCGCGCGCGCGCCGGTCACGGCGACGAAGCGCGGATTGAAGTGACCAACGTAGCCGGCAAGACGCTCCGCGGTGTCCCGCTCGGGATCGACGCTCAGGAACACGACCTGGATCGCGCCGCCGCCGGCGCGCAGCCGCTCATCCATGGCGTTGAGCATCGCGAGCGTCGTGGGACAGGCATCCGGGCAATGCGTGAATCCCGCGAACACGAGGCTCCAGCCCCCGCGCAGCGCATCGCGCGTGAACTCGCGGCCCTGCTGGTCAGCGAGCCGGAACGCGCCGATCGCGCGCGGCGTCGCGAGCGCCGTTCCAGACGCCAGCGTGATCGATTGCCGCGCCGTCACCCACCAGGCGGCCGCGACGCCGAGGGCGGTGGCGGCGAGAATGGCGGCGACGATCGGGGCAGGGCGCATGCGGGCGAGTGTCAGCGCTCGTACGCCTCGTGCTCCAGGGCCGCCCAGTTCGAATCAGCCTTCTCGATATAGGCGTCCGTATCCTTGAGCCAGGTGGCCTGCACCGGCAGGCTGTAATTGAGGTACAGCTTGCCGTCGTGGATCGTGAATGCGGCGGGGTCGGTGCCGACCTTGTAACCGCGCGACATGCCATAGGCGCAGAAGCCGCCGAACCGCGGTGCGTAACGTGCCGGGTCGGCCATGAAGCGCTCGAGGTTCTCGCGGCTCGCGAAGTGCCAGGCGACGCCGTTCCATTCGTGCCGGAACTGCGGCTCGCCCTTGACCGGTCCGCCCTCGGTGAAATACGCGACCGGGTCATAGCCGCGGATCGCCACCGAGTCGGCGACGAACACTTCGTCGGCCGCCATCGCGCCAAAGGTCATCAGGCAGAGCAGCGGCAGGGTCAGCAGTCGGCGCATGGAAATTCCTCCTTGGCGATGCCAGAGAGACCGGTGGCCGGGCGCCGATATTTCAGGCCCGTGATCCGCCGCTCCAGTCGAGCAGGTTCAGGAACTCGCGTCGCGTCTTCGGGCCGCGTGTCTGGTAGTGCGGCTCGGGCCGTTCGCGGTAGGCGAGCCGCTCGCCGGCAATCGCATCGCGCCGGGCGCGCAATTTCACTTCCTCGGCCGAAATCCGGTAGGGGCGCATCGCGTTCAGGCCGAAGATCTTTGCGCGCAGTTCCGGCGTGATCTCGGGGTAGCCGTGGCGCTCGCGGAACTCCGGCGCGATCTGGAACGCCCGGAAGGCCTGGATCTGGTCCTGCGGCGAGCCGTACCAGATCGAGTCCGTGCCCCACAGCACGTTGTCGGGGCCGCAGTGCTTGAGGAGCTTGCCGAGGCCGTGCGCCGCCTGCGCCGGATCGCGCATCAGGAATCGCCAGGTGCTGCCGAGCTCGGCGTAGACGTTGCTGCCGGGCCCGATGCCATTCTCCTGCAGCGAGCGGATCAGCGTGTCGATGCCGTCGCCATCGGCGTTCTCGCCGTAGGCGCGCTCTTCGACTCCCGCGACGAAGCCCGAGTGATAGACCAGGAAACTGACGTCGGGAAAGCGCCTGGCGATCGGGCCGATATCGGTGCACTGGCTGTGCTCGTACGATTTCTGGCCGAAGGGCAGGCCCTTGTGCACGCAGATTACCGGCACCGCCAGGCGCCGCGCCTCCTCGACGAAGCGGATGCCGACGTCATCGGTCAGGAAGAAGCCGTTGCCGTCGGGTCCCCACTGCGTATAGGTCTTCCAGGCGCAGATGCCGAACTGGTCGCGCAACCGCGGCATGTCCTCGATGTCGCCGGGCTGGTTCGGGTTGACGCGGCCGTGGATCATCAGCCGGTGGTTGCCCTCCATGCGCTCGACGATCCGCCGCACCGCGTCGGCCGACTCGATCTCGAGCGGCGAGGCCTCGCGCCGCGAGGGAACGAACGACAGCACCATCATGTCGGTGTCGCTGTCGAGGAAGACGTCCTTGATGAATTCTTCCGAGGTCAGGCAGGCGAGGTGGCTGCGCGGGCTCTTGCCATCATTCAGCGCGCAGGCGGTCTTCGGCGCAAAGCTGAACGAGCCTTCCGGCGCGACCTTGAGCCAGGCCTCGGTCGGGTCGACGTAATGGCCCTGCACGTCGAAGATGAATTCGTCGCCCTCGAGGGTCGCGGCCGCCGCCGGCTCGAGCGCCGCCTCGGCGCGCAGGTCGAAGAATCCGGCGGTCCTGCCCGCCGCCGCGTTCGCGGCGTTGAACGACAGCAGCGTGCTCGCTGCCCCGCAGGCGGACAGCAGGAAATCGCGCCGGCCGAGGCCAAGGCGCTTCGCATTCGCGTCGGCGGCCTCCTGCGCGAGGTGGTTGGCGAGCCGGTTCGTGCCATCGAGCGGAACCGGCTCGAACTCGCCGTTCGAGGTGGAATCGAGCTTGATCGGAAGCCGTCGGCCGTCGGGATCGATCCGGTGATTTCCCGATTTCATCAGAGTGCCCCCAGGTCTCCGTGCACCGGTTTGCCCTCGAAGAGGGTCACCAGCACCTTCGTGTCGGACACCTCGGACGGCGGGATCTCGAAGAGGTTCCGGTCGAGCACTGCGAGGTTCGCACGCTTGCCGACCTCGAGCGAGCCCGTGTCCTTTTCGTCGCGATTGGTGTACGCGGCATTGATGGTGAAGGCCGCCAGCGCCTCCGGCAGCGTGATGCTTTCCGCGGGGAGGAAGGGCACCGTCGTGTCGCCGAGCGAGCCCATACGCGTGATGGCCGTTTCCATCTCCTCGAACGGATTCGCCGTGGACACCGACCAGTCGCTGCCAAATGCAATGACGGCGCCGCTCTTCTCCATGCTCGAGATCGGGTACATGTAAGAGGCGGTTTGCCGGCTGATGAAGGGCAGCGTCAGGTCGGTGACATACGCATCGGCGTAGGCCCACAGCGGCTGGAAGTTCGCGACCACCCCGAGCTTGCGGAAGCGCGACTGATCGTCGGGATGGATCAGCTGGAGGTGCGAGATGTGATGGCGATTACCGAGGTCGCCGTTCGCGGTCCGGGCTGCCTCGACCGCGTCCAGCGACTGGCGCACGGCGCCGTCGCCGATCGCATGAAAGTGGACCTGGAATCCTTCGGCATCGAGCTTCGTCACAGCCTGTTTCAGGAGTTCCGGCTCGACCATCGGGATGCCACGCACGCCGTCCTTGCCCTTGAGCTTGTAGGGTTCGAGCACGACGGCCGTGTAGTTCTCCATCACGCCGTCCTGCATGATCTTGACGGTGCCCGCGTCGATGCGGCCTTTTGTGTATTCGCCGCGCAGCCGCTTGAGGTCATCGACCTGTTCGAGCCCCTTTTCGCGCTCCCACCAGATCGAGCCGACGACATGCAGCGACAGTTCGCCCGCGTCGTCGAGCCGCCGGTAGGTCTTGAGGTCCTCTTCGTTGACCGATGCGTCCTGGATGCCCGTGATGCCGTAGGCGTTCAGCATTCTGATCGAGTAACGCAAGCCCGCATCGCGGGTCGCGTCGGTATCCGGTGGTACCTTGTCCGCGACCAGGCCACCCGCGCCTTCCTGCAGACTGCCGACGGCTTCGCCGGTCTTCGGGTCACGATCGATGCGGCCGTCCGGCGGGTCTTTTGTTTCCCGGGTGATCCCCGCGGCTTCCAGCGCCTTGCTGTTGACCCAGACCGTGTGGCCGTCGCGGCTCCAGAGGATGACGGGGCGATCCGGGACCACTGCATCGATCAGCTCCTTGCGTGCGAGCGCGCCGGGGCCGAATGCCGCCATCGACCAGCCGCCGCCCTTGATCCAGGGCGTGTCGGGGTGCGCGTCTGCGTATTTCTTGATGATGGCGACGTATTCCTCGACCGTCGCGGCCGCGTTCAGGTCGCAGCCGTTCGCTTCGATGCCGCCCGAGACCGGGTGGATGTGCACATCCTGGAATCCCGGCACGACCATGCGGCCCTTGAGATCGACGACCTTTGTCTCCGGCCCGATGTGTTCCCCGGCACCCGCATCGGTGCCGACGTAGACGATGCGCCCGTCGGCGATCGCGATCGTCTGTGCCCAGCTGCGCGCGCCGTCCACGGTGTAGATCGCGCCGTTCTTCAATGCAAGTTCGGCGGATGGCGCCGCGCCCGTGTCCTCCTGATCCTGTCGGGCGCAGCCGGCGGCGGCAGCCAGTGCAATCGCCATGAGCAACGTTGTCTTCAATTTCACTGAAAGTCCCTCGGGATAATTCGGGTCCAGGTCTTTTCGCGCACCGGCTTGCCGTTTTCGGTCAGCCGTCGGCGATAACTGTAATGGAAATTTTCCCGGTCGCTGCGGAAAGTCAGCTCGGCATCCCAGACGATCCTGCGGCCCGGCAGCTCGACTTCCATCCGGTGCGTGCCGGTGACTTTCGCGTCGGCCGGCGCGTTGTCGTTGATCTCGTAACGGATCGTTTCGAACGTTCGCTCCGTGCCCCAGGGATAGCGGGTCCCCGAGCCGTTGGTGGCCTTGGCAACGACGTCGCCGGTCGCAGGATTGCGGTCCACCGATGAGATCTCGCCGTAACCCGAGGTCGTGCCGGCCTCGATCGACTCCACCCCGGCATACACGGGATCCTCCGACGGAGGCAGGTAATCCGGCACCGGGCGCTGCTCAAAGGGCACGACCGGCAATGTGAGCCGCGAATCGCCGAGTTTCAGCTCGGTCGTCATCGGCTCCGGGGTCGGCCACAGCATCGGCCACATGGCGTTGTTGACCGCGAGCCGGATGCGGTGGCCCTTGGGGAACACCCACGACGTGAAATGCATTTCGATGTCGAGTTCGAAGGGCTGGCCGGGCACGATCACTTTCGGGTCACGCGCCGAGACACGGTGCGTGCCGTTCATCGCGGCGCCCGCCACTTGCGTCACCGTGCCGTCCGGCGCGACGTCGGACAGGCGCGCGATCCAGTTGGCGCGCGTCGCGTTCGCGGCGACCGTCAGGATCGCGCGCGGGAAGCCGAGGATCTCCAGGTCTTCCTCGAGCGGGCCGCTGTCATAGACGAGGCTGTAGGCATCGGTGCCGCGCTGGTCGTGCGCGACGTCGCCCCACCACATGACCGGACCGCCGGCCTCGAAGCCGATGGAGGGGACGTACCGAAGTTGATGCGTCGCCACCGCGGGCTTTCCCCCCGCCAGCGTGTGATTGTCCTGCGGGTACAGGACCTGGTCGCGGATCCGCGCGATCGGCCAGCCGTCCTCGTAGCGCCACGAGCCCGGCGCATGCTCGAGTTTCGGCCCGGGCGGATGCCAGTTGCGCACGAAAACCGCGAATCGTGGCTCATCGAGGATGCCGGTGTCCTCGCCCTTGAGCCAGTGATCGAACCAGCGCAGCGCCTCGTGCCGCCACTCCATGCCGGGCCCGGGATACGGCTCGTTCGGCCAGGTGTGGTGCCAGGCCCCCATGATCGCCTTCACTGGCGCGTTCTTCACGTTCGCGAGCATGCGCGCGACGCTGTCGCGGTAGCCGTCGTACCAGCCGCCGATGTGGAAAGTGGGGATGCGGATGTCGCCGTAGCGGTAGCGCACGGAGCCACGGTCCCAGAACGGCCCGTCGCGCTGCTGGACCTTGTACGTGAGCATCCAGGGCTCGGTGTCGAAGCGGTCCCGGAAATTCGCGTCGTCTAGACGATAGTCCGGAGCGCCCGGCCGCGAGTTGTCGAGGTCCATGCTCATTTCCCAGGAGTCGAGGTGCATGACGCCGTCCATGTAATGCACGTCGTCCTGGTAGAGGTCCTCGGTCGCATCGATCGCAACGATCGCCTTGAGCGCGGGCACGCTGCGCGCCGCCATCTGGATCGAATTGAAGCCGCCCCAGGAAATGCCGAACATGCCGACGTTGCCGTTCGACCAGGGCCGTTTCGAAAGCCAGTCGATGACGGTCTCACCGTCCTTCTGCTCGATCTCGGAATACTCGTGCGGAATCAGCCGGCCCTCGCTGTTGCCGGTGCCGCGGATGTCCACGGCTGCGACCACGTAGCCGCGCTGAACGAAATAGGAATAGAGCGGCCAGTTGCGGGCGCGCGCCTCGTGCTTGCGGTAGGGCAGGTACTCGAGCAGCACCGGGAATTTCTCGCCGGCCCTGCCGCCGGTCGGCTGGTAGAGATCCGCCGAGAGGCGGGTCCCGTCCGGCATCGCGATACAGTCGCTCCGGATCTCCATGCCGTAGGTGGCGGGCTTTTCCGCAGCCGCATTGGCCGCAAACGCGGGAAGCAGCAATAGGAATGTGGCTAGTCGGGCAGCAGACACCGCGGAAGGGTAATCGGACTCTCGGATGGACGCAAATACCATTGTAAGACAATAGGTTACGATGTATTGAATTGTTATTTAGTAAACTAAACGGTCATTGAGTCAGACTGCCCGACCGGCATAGAATATTGAGTACGTGGCAGGAGGTCCCCATGGCCGCCAATCTTGAAACCGGCGTTGAGCATCGACCCTCCGGCTCCAGGCTCGACCTGATCCAGGCTACGGTGGCTGCGATCGCCGAACACGGCCTGTCGAATCTCACCTCCGCAAAGATCGCGGGATTTGCCGGGCATACCGCCGCCTCCGTCAACTTTCATTTTGGCGGCAAGGAGGCGCTGCTGCTCGCGACGCTGCGCGAAGTCTCGGAGGAATTCGCCGACGTGATGGCCAGCGTGCAGGCCGAGGCGGGCAGCGACGACCTGCAATGGCTGCTCGGCATCGTCGACGCGAGCCTCGGCCGCCGGCTCAGCGAGTCGCGCAAGGTGGCGGTCTGGTACGCCTTCCTCGCCGAATCGAACGCGCGCAAGGACTACCAGGGCATCTGCGGCGACCGTGACGAGGCTTACGTGCGCACCGTCACGACGCTCTGCCGCCGGCTGATCGCGGCGCGCGGCGAGGGCGCCTGGCCCGATGCCGATGCCGTGTCGCTCGGCCTGACCGGCCTGATCGACCAGCACTGGCAGGGCATCCTGTTCGAGGGCGAGGGCTACGACCGTGAGGCCGCGCGACGCCAGTGCCGCAGTTACCTGTGCAGCGTGTTCCCCTGGCTTGCCGCACGCATCGGGGTCGCACCGCCCGCGAAGGTGAAGGCGCCCACGACGGAACCGGCGGTGGCGGGCGAAGCGGCGCTTCGCTACACGCTGCCGGCCTGGGCGTATCACAGCGAGGAATTCCACGCGCTCGAGCGCGAACACCTGTTCGAGCCTTCGTGGCAGGTCGCCTGCCACGTGAGCGAGGTGCCGCAGGCCGGCGACTTCGTGACTTTCGAGTTCTTCGGCCGGCGCGGCTTCGTCGTGCGGGACGGCGAGGGGACGCTCCGCGCCTTCCACAACGTCTGCGCACATCGCGCGCACGCGGTCGTCTCGGGTGAGCGCGGCCGCTGCGGCAAGTTCCTGACCTGCATGTACCACGGCTGGACCTATCACCTCGACGGGCGCAACCGCAGCGTCAGCGCGCCCGACAGTTTCCCGAAGTTTGATCGCACGCAATACGGCCTGAAGCCGATCGAGCTCGAAGTATTCATGGGCATGGTGTTCGTGCGTTTCCGCGCGGGCGGGCCGTCGGTCGCCGAGCGCATGGCGCCGCATGTGCCGGAACTGACGCATTACCGCATGGCGGAAATGGTGCCGCTCGACGATCCCTGGACCCACGAATTCGAGATCGACTGGAAAAACGTGGTCGAGAACTATGTCGAGGACTACCACTTCCCGATCGGCCACCCGGGGCTGTCGGCGCTGATGGAGGCGCAGTACGACCGCGAGATCCACCCGGGCGGCACGATGCGGCTCTCGCACCGCATGCGCGAGAAACCGCTCAAGTCCTGGAGCGCCGAGCGCTATGCGAAGTTCCTGCCGGTGATCGAGCACCTGCCGGAGGACCTGCGCCGCCGCTGGACCTACTTCGGACTGTTTCCGAACGTGTACTTCGACATCTACCCGGAGTGGCTCGACTATTTCCAGGTGCTGCCGCTCGCCGCCGGACGCACACTGATCCGCGCGCGCTCCTTCGGCTTCCCGGACGAGCGGCGTGAGATGAAGGCCGCGCGCTTCCTGTGCGCGCGCCTGAATGCGCGCGTGCAGGCCGAGGACGAGATCCTGACGCGCTCCGTGCAGCGCGGCCTCGAATCCGGCGCCTACAGCCAGGGCATCCTGTCCGCAAAGGAGGTCGTGCTCGCGGGCTTCCAGGACTGGATCCGCGAGCGGCTGCCGGTCACCCGGCTCGCCGAGCCGCCGGCGCGCGGCATGATGGCGGTGGAAAATTCAGCGCTTTCCGCTTGAAGCGCGCGAGTCAGACCGCGCGCAAGTACCAGTCGTAGTCGCGATCGCTGATCTCGGCGTGGAAGCGCTCTTCCTCCTCGCGCCGGCAGGTCCCGTATAGTCTGTGGTACTTCTCGCCGAGGTACTTCGGCAGGATCTTCCCCGCGTCGTATGCATCGAGCGCCGCGCTCCAGCGCACCGGCAACTCCACCTTCTCGTCGATGATGGACTCCTGGGCCACCATCGGGTCCGGCTCAACCCGGTTCGTGATGCCGTGGTGGATGCCCGCGAGGATGGCGGCGATCACGAGGTAGGGATTGCCGTCGGCGCCGCCGGGGCGGTGCTCGACGCGTGCGTCTTCCGGACCGGACATCGGGATGCGCAGCGCAACGCCCCGGTGATTGCGGCCCCAGTTCGGCGCCAGCGGCACGAACACGCCCGGCCGGTAACGCCGGTAGGAATTCGCGGTCGGCGCGAAGATCGCCATCGATTCCGGCATCGCGGCCGCGAGGCCGCCGATGGCGTGGCGCAGCGTGTCGGAGAAGGGGCCGTCCTTGCTGGTGCCGGCAAAAATGTTCCGGCCGGTGCCGTCCACGAGGCTCACGTGCACATGCAGGCTGCAGCCCGCCCACTCCGAGAAGGGCTTCGCCATGAAGCTCGCGGCGAACCCGTGTTTGCGCGCGATGGCCTTGACCGCACGCTTGAGCAGCACGCCGTGGTCGGCGGCAAGCTCCGCATTGGCGACGTGGTGGAGATTGATCTCGAACTGGCCCGGCGAGAATTCCTTCAGCGTTGCACCAGCCGGGATGTTCTGCGCCTTGCAGGCCGCAAACAGGTCCGCGAGGAAGGGATCGGCGTCCTCGACGTCCTCCATGCTGCCGTATTGCGGGCCGCTCTGGATCCGGCGCGTGCCGGGAACGTTTCCGACCCTGGGCGCCGGCCGGTCCGTGTCCCGGTCGATCAGGTAGAACTCGAGCTCGGTGGCGGCAACCGCGGTGAGTCCCAGGTCCTGCAGCGGCTTCATGGCATGCCGCAGCACCTGGCGCGGATCCGCGAAGAAGGAACCGCCCTTCGAGTCGTTCATCGCGAGCAGCACCTGCGCGGTCGGCACATGCGCCCAGGGGACGGGGGCGAGGCTTCCCGGGACCGCGGTCGAGATCGCGTCCGGGTCGCCGTCCCGCCCGCCGTTGTCGATGCGGTCGAAGGTGAGGCCTTTGGCATCCAGCAGCACGGTCGCGCCGCAGAAATTGAGCCCGGCGTCGAATGGCTTGGCAAACTCGTCGCGACCGACGCGTTTGCCGCGCAGGATGCCGAGCATGTCGGGCTGCAGCAGCTCGAGCTGCTCCGTATCCGGGTACTGGTCGAGGAACTTACCGAGCTCCTCCGGTACGCGCCTGGCCGGCTTGCTCATGGCTTGCCCTTTACTGCGGGTAGTCCGGCGCGGGCGCTGCGCCAGGCGATCGCGGCCTTCGCGCCGTCGCGCCGCAGGATCGCGTTGAATTCCTTCGACTCGGCGGTCTCGGAGGTCTCGATCTGGACGTCGATGTCGAGCGCCTGCGCGAGCGCCGCGCGAATTCCCGCGGCATCGAGGCTGCGGTTGATTGCCTGCTTCGTCAGCTTGACCGCGTGGGTGTCGTTCGCGGCGATGCGCCTGCCGAGCTCGAGCGCTTCGTCCTGGAGCTGCGCGGCCGGCACCACGCGATTCACGAGCCCCATCGACTGCACGTCCGCCGCGCTCACGCTGTCGTCCGCCGAGAGCAGCAGGTAGCGGGCCTGCTTTGCGCCCGCGAGCCAGGGCAGCAGCATCGTGACGATGCCGCTGCCGAACTTCACTTCGGGCATGCCGAAGCGGCAGTCGTCGGCGGCGAGCGTCAGGTCGCAGGCGCAGGCAAGTTCCATCGCGCTGCCGAGGCAATAACCGTGCGCGGCAGCGATCGTGACCTTCGGGCTGTCCCAGAACCGCATGATGATGCGGAAGTCGTTCTCGAGCGCACGCCGCACGTCCGCCGGATCGGGCCGGCCCTCGCCGACGCCCATGTCGAGGTCGAAGCCGGCGGAGAATGCGCGGCCCGCGCCGACCACGATGATCGCCCGCACCGCCTCATCGGCCTCCGCCGCGTCGAGCGCGCGATCGAGCGCCGCGATCATCGCGCCGTTGATCGCATTGAGCTTGTCGGGCCGGTTGAGCGTTAGCACCGCGAGTCCGTCGCGGCGCGCGCTCAACACCAGGTCGTCGGCCACAGTCAGCCTTCCTTCAGCCGGAACCAGGCAGATTTCGACTGCGTGTAGCTCTTGAAGCTGTCGAGGCACTTGTCGCGCGCGTTCCCCGACTGCTTGTAGCCGCCGAACGGCTGGGTCATGTCGCCCTCATCGAAGCAGTTGATCCAGACGATGCCGGCCTCGATGCCGCGCACCAGGCGGAACGCCGTGTCGAGGTCGCGCGTCCAGACGCCGGCCGCCAGGCCGTAGACCGTGTCGTTCGCGATCCTGATCGCTTCGTCGATGCCGTTGAACTCGATGACGGACGCCACCGGCCCGAAGATCTCCTGGCGCGCGATCGTCATGTCGTTCTTCACGCCGGTGAAGAGCGTCGGGTTCACGTACGCGCCTTGCTTCAGCTTTGCGGGCGTATCGCCGCCGAACTCGAGCTTCGCGCCTTCCTTGCGGCCCTTCTCGATCAGGCCGAGCACGCGCTTCTGGTCCTCGTGCGTGACGAGCGGGCCCATGTTGGTGGCGGGATCGAGCGGGTCGCCCGGCTTGAAGGCGTCCTGGCCGAGTTCGATGAAGCGCTCGACGAATTTCTTGCGAATCGAGCGGTCGACGAGCAGCCGCGAGCCCGCGTTGCAGACCTCGCCCATGTTCGTATAGATGCCCCGGTACGCCGCGGTCACGGCCCGGTCGAGGTCCTCGATGTCGGCCATGAACACCTGCGGCGTCTTGCCGCCGCATTCGAGCGCGACCTGCTTCATGTTCGACTGGCCGGCGTACTGGAGGATCAGCTTGCCGACCGCGGTGGAACCGGTGAAGGTGATCTTGCGCACCTCGTCGTGCAGCGCGAGCGCCTTGCCTGCTTCCTCGCCGAGGCCGTTCACGACATTGAACACGCCTGCGGGTCCGCCGGCTTCCATGAAGAGCTCGGCGAGCCGCAGGCAGCTCAAGGGCGCCTGCTCGGCGGGCTTGAGCACGACCGTGTTGCCGGCGGCGAGCGCGGGGGCGATCTTCCAGGTGGCCATCAGCAGCGGGTAGTTCCAGGGCGAGATCGCGCCGACCACGCCATAGGGTTCGCGCAGCACCATGTGCACGACGCCGGACTCCGTGCTGGTGACGGCGCCGTCCACCTTGTCGATGCACTCGGCCATGAAACGGATGGTCTCGACCACCGCCGGCAGGTCGATGCCGATGACGTCGGCGATCGGCTTGCCCATGTCGAGCGTCTCGAGCACGGCCAGGGATTCCGCGTTCTGGTCGATGAGCGCGGCGAAACGGTTCATGACTTCCATGCGCGCGCGCGGCGCCATCTTCGACCAGGCGCCGGACCGGAAAGCCTTGCGGGCGGCCTGCACCGCGCGGTCGATATCCTCCGCCGTGCCCGCGGAGACTTCGGCGAATGGCTCGCCGGTTGCCGGATTCACGCTCGCGAACCGGCCGCCCTTCTTCGCATCGACGAACTTGCCGTCGATGAAAAGGCGCGTCTCGAGCTTCTTCTGCGCCTTCGTTGCCACCGCCTGCCAGCGGTTGCGGTCATGCTGTGCCAGTGCCTGGATACTCATCTCGCTTTCCTCACGGGTTCGGATGGTTGATTGTGCACCGGCCGGGGCACGACCAGCGCGTCGACGATGACGCAGCCATCGGCGTGCACGATCACGGGGTTCAGGTCGATCTCCGCGGGCAGGCCGCCGAGACCCGCAATCATCGCCGAAAATCGCGCGGCGGCCTCGCAGTAGGCGTCGAGCGCCGGGGCGCGGCGATGACGCCGGCTTTGCAGCAGCGGCGCCTGCGCGAGGCGATCCACCAGCCTGCGCGCCTCGGCGGCGTCGAAGGGTGGCAGCGCATAGGCCACGTCCACGAGCGCCTCGACGTGCAGCCCGCCAAAACCGAGCAGCACGACGGGACCGAACTGATCGTCCTGGATCATGCCGAGCAGCATCTCTACGCCGGCGGCTGCGATCATCGGTGCGACCAGTGCGCGCGGGCCGATCCGCGCCGCCAGGTCGCGCCAGGCGGCGATGAGCGTCGTTTCGTCGCCGATGCGAAGCCGCACGCCGTCGCGGTCGGACTTGTGGTCGATGCCGCGCTCGGCGGTTTTCAGCACGAGCGGAAAGCCGAGTTCGCGCGCGGCGGCGACGAGCGCAGCCTCCGTCCCGACGATCCGTCCCGGATTCGCCGGCAGCCCGAAGTCGCGGAGCATCGACATCGCCTCGTTCTCGTCGAGCTGCCGGCCGTCCGCCAGCCGCGCGCGCCAGGTGGCGAGCGCCGCGCCCGGCGCCTCCGCAGGCCTGCCGCGCTTCTGCGCGAGGAAATCGCGGTAATCGAACAGGTGACGCACGCCGCGCAGGAAGGGGCGCAGTCCGTCGATGACGGGGAATCCCTCACGGGTCGCGGCGACCACCTGCGGGTCCGAACCCGTTCCCTGGTGGTTAGCGACCAGGCAGGCGGGCTTGCCCGACGCGCGATGACCGGCTCGCAGGTAGTCCAGGTAGCTGTGGTGGATGCCGCCGCCAGCGACGCGGTCGTGGACGACGGCGCCGATCGCTGCGCCGGGATCGCTCATCAGCGTGGCAAAGCATTGCTGCATGCCGACATGGTAGTCGGGGCCGCCGGTGCTCCAGGCGTCGAGCGGATTGATCGCGGGCAAGCCCGGGTCCAGCAGCGCCGCAAGCCTGGCCGTCGAGGCTGCGGTGAGCTGCGTCAGCGGCACCCGCTCGCGGTCGGCAAGGTCGATCAGGAGCTGCCGTTCGCCGCCCGAGTCGTGGATCGAGACCAGGGAGCCTGCGCCGACCGGGTGCGGCTGCGCAAACAGGGTCAGTGCCGTCGCCAGTTCGTCCATGTCGTCGACGCGCTGCACGCCGTAGCGGTCGAACAGCGCCTGGTAGACGCCGTCGGAGCCAGCGATCGCGCCTGAGTGGGAGACCGTGAGGCGCGCGGCGAGCTCGGTGCGCCCGACCTTCAGTGCGACGATCGGGATGCGCCGTTCGTTCGCCTTCGCGAAGGCGCGCGCGAGCCCTTCGGGGTTGCGCGCCGTTTCCATGAACAGGCCGACAACACGGGTCGACGGCTGGTCGAGCGCGAAGTCGAGGTACTCGTCCATCGCGACCGCGAGTTCCTGGCCGGTGGACACGACCAGGTTGAAGTCGATGCGCTCCTCGCTGTCGACGATGCCGCACATGCCGGAGCCGGAGTGGCTGATGTAGGCGACGTTGCCGTCGCGCCGGTGCATGCGTGTCCTGAACCCGCAGCCCCAGATGCCGTCGGTGAAGTTGTAGAAGCCCATGCCGTTGGCGCCGCAGACCAGCAGGCCGGACGAGCGGATCCTCGCCAGCACCCGCTCGCGCAGCAGCGGGGCGCGATCGTCGGCGAGCACCAGCGTCGACATCAGCGTCGCGGCGCGCGCGCCGTGGGCGATGACCTCTTCGAGCGCCGCCTCGACGCGCGTGTCGCTGATCGCGAAGATCACGTGCTCGACCGGTTCCGGCAGCGCGGCGAGCGACGCGAAGCAGGGCACCCCGAGCACCGCGTCGCGGCCCGGGTTGACCGCGTACAGCCGGCCCTCGTAGCCGCCCATCAGCAGGTTTTCGACCGTGATGCGGCCGACCGTGCCTTCGCGTTCGGTCGCGCCGAGCACGGCGATCGATCGCGGGCGGAGCAGAGGGTCGAGCCGATGAGCCATGCCGGCGCCGCGCGCGGCGGTCAGAAATCCCGGGCGGGCGTCGCGCGCTTGCGCGGCGGGTCCCAGAAGGCGCCTTCGACCGCGCGGCAGCGGGCCATCACGCGCGACCACTTGAGTTCGCGCTGGTAGTAGATCTCCGCCCACAACTCGTCGCCCGGTTTGCCCCAGGGCATGCGCATCGAGGCGTAGGCGATGTTCGCCTTCGCCGACGGCGACCATTCCGCCGAGGTGACCGTGCCGACGACCTCGCCGCCTTTCGGGCGGTTGTAGACGTAGGCGGAACGCGCGGGCTTGTTGCCCTCGACGTCGAGCCGCGCGAAGCGGTAGCGTGAACCGCGCTTCTTCTCCTCGAGCAGCGCCCGGCGGCCGTTGAACACCGGCTTGCTGAAATCCACGAGGCGCCCGAGGTCGAGCTCGAAGGGCGAACGCGAGCGATCGAGCATGATCGCCTGGTCGGCGGGGTGGAAATCGACGCCGGCCTGGATGAAGCCTGCCTCAATGCGCGCCACTTCGAGCGCATGCGTGCCCATCGGGCGGATGCCATGGTTCTGGCCCTTGTCGAAGAGCGCATCCCAGAGGTCGAGCGCGCGCTCCGGTTCGATCCAGAGCTCGTAGCCGAGGTCGCCCGTGAATCCGGTGCGCGAGACCATCAGCTCGCCGCCGGCAAACGGGTAATACGCGATGTCGAAGGGCTTGAGCTTTTCCGCGCCCGCGCAGCCGATGGCCTTCAGCACCGCGCAGCTCGTCGGCCCCTGCAGCGCCAGCGCCGCCACGTCGTGCGTGTCCTCGACGATCGTGACGTCGAAGCCGTGCGCCGAGCGGCTGAGCCAGTCGAGCTGCCGTTCCTGCGAGCACAGCCGGTAGACGCCCTCGCGCAGGTGGAAGATCGTGCCGTCGTCGATGACCTGGCCGTTGTCGTCGCACCAGACGCAGTAACCGACCTTGCCGGGCTTGATCTTCGCGACGTCGCGCGTGACCAGGCGGTTCAGGAAGGCCAGCGCGTCGGGGCCGGTGATCAGGTGCTTGGTCATCGGCGTCAGGTCGAACACCGCGCAGGCGTTGCGGATAGCGGCGTACTCGAGCGCCTCGTCGAAATAGGCATCCGCGGTCGTATAGTCCTTCCAGCGGTGCCACTCGTTCAGGATGTTGAGCGCCGACGTGCGCGGGTGGAACGGCGTCTCCCACACGGCCTTGCGGAAGTGGTCCTTGCGGTTCATCGCGTCCTTGATGCTCATGCGGCGACTCCCGCGGAGTGCATCGGCCGGCGCGCGACCCTGGCGCTCGGCAGGCCTGCTCGCTCGCGCCGCCGGAACTTACGCGCTCGCTCGCAGGCTGCCGCACGCCGCGCTGCGCGCCCGATGCACGCCGCGTCCGGCGCGCACGAGGTGGCGGGGTGCTCGCGAGTGCACCCATGCGCGTCGCCAACGGCCGGAATCCCGCGAGTGTCTGGAGACGCGTTGCCAGCGGCCGGGACCCCGCGAGCGAGCGCGTAAGTTCCGGCGGCGCGAGCGAGCGGGGATCCCGGCCGCGACGGCGACGCGTCACCGCATCGATCAAGGGGATGCCTGCTCATGTGGCTCGCTCCATGGCGAGAACCGCGCGCGCGGCATTGCGGCCGGCCGACCCCATGACGCCGCCGCCCGGATGGCAACCCGCGCCGCACAGGAAGAGCCCGCTCACGGGCATCGCGTACTGCGCCGCGCCGGGCACCGGTCGCATCATCATGAACTGGTCGAGCGCCAGCTCGCCGTGATGCCAGTGGCCGCCGGTGATGCGGAATTCGCGCTCGATATCGGCGGGCAGGAGGAGCTCGGAGGCGACCACCTGCCGGCGCAGACCCGGCGCGTAGCGCTCGAGCACGCCGAGCGTGCGCTCGAGCAGCTCGCGCCGCGGGCCGTCGCCGCTCGCGCGCGGGTCATGCGGCGCGTAGTTCACGATCGCCGACAGCACGTGCTTGCCGGCGGGCGCGAGCGTGCCGTCGTGCGCCGTGGGGACGGTGATCTCGAGCGCCGGGTCCGGCGAGCACTGGCCGTATTTCGCGTGATCGAAAGCGTGCTCGAGGTACACGAGATCCGGCGCGATGACCAGCCGTTCGCCCGCAAGCCCGGCGGGCAGGCGCGCGAAGTCGGGCGGGCCGTCGAGCGCGAGGTGCAGCTTCGCGGCCATGCCCTTGGAGCGGAAGTGGCGGATGCGGTGCACGAAGCCGGTTTCGAGGTAGCGGGAACCCAGCAGCTGAAGCAGCGTTTTTGCAGGATCGGCATTCGAGACGACCGTGCCGGCAGCGATTTTCTCGCCGTCCTCCAGTTCGACGCCGGAAACCGCGTCCCCTTCGGTCACGATGCGCGCCACCGGGCTGCGGGTGCGGATCGTGGCGCCGGCATCGCGCGCGGCGGCCGCCAGCGCCTCGGCGATCGCGCCCATGCCGCCTTCCGGGATCGAGAATCCGTCGTTGCCGCGGGCTTCGCCGCTCAGCCGGTGCAGCAGCGCGAGCACGGAATTGTTGGAGCGTGGGCCGAGATTGGAGCCCTGCACGGCGTCGAGTGCGAGCGCGCCCTTCAAGAGCGGCGACTCGAATTTTTCCTCGAGCACGTCGTAGATGTTGATGCCCGCGATGCGCAGGAACTCGCGCATCGACTGGCGGCCGAGCAGGCGAATGTCGAGTCCGAGCTTCGCGGCGCCGATCAGCTCGGAGCGTCCGCCGCCGCCGAGGCGCGGCGGCAGGCGGTTGTGCTGCTTTGCCAGCACGCGCGCGAAGCGCAGCATCTCTGCGTGGTAATCGGCAAGTGCCGCGCGGTCGCCCGCGCTGAGCGTGCCGGACTCGAGCTTGCCGCCGTCCAGGACCAGGTGGTCGCCGGTCGCGGCGAGCGCGACGGTCTTCATTCCGGTTCGCGCCCACTTGAGCCCGCGCGAGGCCAGCTTCAGCTCGCGCGCGATGTCAGGGTCCAGCAGGTACGAGAGGTGCGCGCAGCCGGAGACGCGGTAGCCCTTCGCGAATTCGCGCGTCACCGATGCGCCGCCGACCGTGCTTGCCGCCTCAAGCACGACCACCTCGCGCCCGGCGCGGGCGAGATAAGCCGCGCAGACCAGGCCGTTGTGGCCGCCGCCGACGATGACGATGCGATTGCGGTCAGTCATCGCGCCAGCCCTCCGGCACGATGTTCGGGCGCCTCAGGTCCATCAGGATCTCGCGCGCGGCATTGGCGCCCGGCGCCGCCATCACGCCGCCGCCCGGATGCGTGCCCGAGCCGCACATGTAGAAGCCTTTCACCGGTCCGCGGTACTGCGCGTAGCCCGGGAACGGACGGTTGAACAGCAACTGGTCCATCGTCAGCTCGCCCTGGAAGATGTTGCCCTCGGTCAGGCCGACCTCGTTCTCGAGCTCGCGCGGCGTACGGCATTCGACGTGGCGCACCAGCGACTTGAAGTTCGGGCTGTAGCGGGCAATCTGGTCGAGCACGGTGTTCTTGAATCCGTCGCGGTCGGCGTCAGTCCAGTCGCGGCCGTGGATCTTCGGCGGCACGTATTGCACGAACACCGACATGAAATGCTTGCCCGGCGGCGCCATCGTCGGGTCGGTCATCGACGGGATCAGCAGGTCGAGGTAGGGTTCCTTCGACCAGGTGCCGTTCTTCCAGTCGTCGTAGGCGCGCTCCATCTTCTCGAGCGAGTCGAGGAAGTGCATGTCGCCAAAGGCGAGCGGATTGTCCTTGCCGAGCGCCGGGAACTCCGGCAGTCCGTCGAGCGCGATGTTGAGCTTGCCGGACGAACCGCGGATCTTCCAGTTCTTCGCCTTCTCGACGATCGCCGGCGGCAGGTCCGCGGGATCGAAGATCTTCGTGTAGGTGCGCCGCGGGTCGAGGTTCGAGACGACGATTTTCGCCCGGTACTCGGTGCCGTTTTCGGTCGCGACGCCGGCGACGCGCCCGCCCTTGACGATCACGCGCGCGACCGGCGCGTCGGTCACGATTTCGCCGCCGAAGGACTTGAGGGCACTGGCAATGGAATTTGAAACCGCGCCCATGCCGCCGCGGGCAAAGCCCCAGGCGCCGATCGAGCCGTCCACGTCCCCCATGTAGTGGTGCAGGAGCACATAGGCGGTGCCAGGCGAGTAGACGCCCATGGCCGAGCCGATGATGCCGCTGCCCGAGAGGTGGCACTTGACGACGTCCGACTCGAAATACTCGTTGAGGAAATCGGCGATGCTCATCGAGTAGAAGCGCAGCGTGTCGTAGATGAACTGCTCGCCGAACTTGTTGAGCTCGCGGCCGAGGAAGATCAGCTCGCGGAGGTCGCGCGGCCTGAGCGTCGTCGGGTCGGGCGGGGAGCGCAGCAGCAGCGGGCGGATGAACTTGCACTGGCGCATGACGTCGGTCGAATAGCGGTGGTATGCGTCCGCGTCGCGCGGGTGATGGCGCGCGAACTCGCGCCGCTGCACCTGTTCGTCCGTGTAGTTGCCGAGGATGTCGCCGCTCGAGGTGATCGACACGCCGCCGCCGTAGGGCACGACCTGCAGGCCGTGGCGCGCGAGCTCGAGGTCGCGGAACAGCTCCGGCCGCAGCAGGCTGCAGACGTAGGAGCAGTTCGAGTACATCCAGCCCTTCTCGATCTCGCGGCTGACCGCCGCGCCGCCAATCCAGGGGTTGCTCTCGAGCACCAGGACCTTCAGGCCGGCGCGCGCGAGGTAGGCGGCGTTGGTGAGGCCGTTGTGCCCCGCGCCGACCACGATGGCGTCATAGTTCGTCACGATCGATGCTTGCCTGTCACACGATTCTCGCGGCACCGGGGCCGACGTTCTTGTTGACGACGCGATTCACCGCGGTCTCGAAGCGCTCGAGCGTCTCGGCGAGGCAGCGCTCATCGTGCGCCTCGCAGACGAACCAGGGCTCCCTGGAATCCGGCTCGCACAGCACGCCGAGGTCGTGCAGTTCGGGCGCCAGCGCCTCGTAGAAAGTGTAGTCGCTCGAGGCCCAGTCCCGGTAGTCGCGCGGCGGCTTTTCGCTGAAGAACAGGCCGCTCATCGACGGGTGGCCGCTGAAGGAATGCCGGATGCCGCGCTGCGACAGGATCTGGCTCATGCCGGAGCGCAGCTTCATCCCGTATTCCGCGATGTGCGCGAGGGCGGGGGTCTCGGCCAGGATCTCGAGCGTCTTCTCGGCCGCGGCGAGGGCGACCGAGTGGCAGGTGAAGGTGCCGCCGTGCACGACGCCATTGCCGAAATTGCGCATGATGTCCTCGCGCCCGCAGCACACCGAGATCGGATAGCCATTGCCCATCGCCTTGGCGAAGGTGCAAAGGTCGGCCTTCACGCCGAACAGTTCCTGCACGCCGCCGCGCGCGACACGAAAGCCGGTCTTCACCTCGTCGATGATCAGCAGGATGCCGTACTTGTCGCACAGGGCGCGCGCATCGCGCAGGAACTCGCGGGTCGCCGAGATCGAGCAGCAGTTGCCCATGATCGGCTCGATCATGAAAGCCGCGATGTCGCCGCCATAGGCCTTGAACACGCTCTCGAGGCGGTCCGCATCGTTCATCGGCACGGCGTGGATCATGGCGCGCAGCACATGCGGCACGCCCGCGCTGTAGGGGACGAGCTGCGGGTCGCCGTGGCCCGGGTGCCATTCCTCGATGTTCGTGGTCCACAGCGCGGCGTCGAAGACGCCGTGGTAGCCGCCCTCGATCACGACGTACGAGTCCTTGCCCGTATGGGCGCGCGCGACGCGCAACGCCGCCATCACGGCCTCGGTGCCCGAGTTCGAGAATCGCACCAGTTCCGCCGCCGGGACCATGCTCGCGATCCGCTCGGCGACCGTGCACTCGCGCTCGGTGGAGAGGGCGAAGACCCCGCCCTGTTCGATGCCGGCCCGGGCCGCGGCGTCGACGCGCGGGTCGGCGTAGCCCAGGATGCAGGGACCATAGGCAAGCCGGTAGTCGATGTACTCGTTGCCGTCGATGTCGGTCAGGCGCGCGCCCCGGGCCGACTTCACATAGATGGTCTGGTCCGCGCCCCAGTAACGGAAATTGGAGGAAACGCCCAGCGGCAGTCGGCGGATGGCTCTCTGGAACTGGGCGTTGGACTTCGCCAGGCTGCGGGTCATGTGCGGTGGCCTCCTGCCGGTCGGAGAGTCGTCGAACGGGATGGCGCATTTTCCCTCAAAAAGGGCTGCCGCGTCCATTTTGAGTGAATATGTGTTCATTCATTGGATCGGCAGCCGGAATCGGTTAGGATGGTGCCTCCATGTGCGCCACGGTCCGGTCTGAAACCTTGATTCCCAAAGGGTTTTTGTGAGCGCGAGGCGCCAGTTGGCGGTAGTTCCAAAGCGCCGGACGGCGCCGCCGGAAGAGCGCCGCGAGCAGCTGATCCAGGCCACGATCCGCTGCGTTGCCGACCGCGGCCTCGCCGACACCACGATCGCGACCGTCGCCCAGGAAGCGGGCCTGAGCCAGGGCATCGTCAACCTGCACTTTCGCAGCAAGGATGGGCTCCTGACCGGGACGCTGCGTTACCTGGCCGACGAATACCGCAGTGCCTGCCAGGAAGCGGCGGCCGCCGCCGAACAGTCACCGGTCGCGGGACTGCTCGCCATGGTGGAACTCGATTTCCGGCGCACGATCTGCTCCCGCGACAAGCTGGCCGTCTGGTTCGCGTTCTGGGGCGAGCGCAGGTTCCGGCCAACCTACCGCCGGATCTGCCAGGAACGGGACCGGTCCTATGACGACATGGTGCGCCTCATCTGTTCGAGGCTGTGCGAGGAGGGCGGCTACGCCGACGTGGATCCCGCGCTGGTCGCCGACGGCCTGTCCGCGCTGACGGACGGGCTCTGGCTCGACCTGCTGGTCCGGCCCGAGTCCATGAGCCGGGAACGGGCGAAACGGATCACGTTGTCCTATCTTGCCGATGTGTTCCCGCGGCACTTCGACCAGCCCGCGGCAGAAACACCGAGGTAGATCCATGGATATCGCGCTCGACGCAACGGCACGGGATTGGCGCGACCGCGCGCGCCGGTTCGCCGACGAAGAACTGATTCCCCGCGAGGTCGAGGCCGAGCTGAACGAGGGCCGCCTGCCGCCGGACGTGGAGAAACGGCACAAACGCCTCGCGATTGAGCTTGGCTTCAGCGCGATGGACGTGCCGAAGGCGCGCGGCGGGCGCGAGGCGCGGATCGTCGACCAGGTGGCCGTGTGGGAGCAGCTCGGGCGGGTCACGAACGCGCTGTGCTGGTGCTTTTCCGAGGCCCAGGGCTGGATGTTCGAGGCGTGCAGTGAGGAGCAGATCCAGCGCTTCATCCTGCCGCTCGTCAGCGGCGCGCGGAAGGAATGCTACGCAATCACCGAGAGCGGCTCCGGCTCGGACGTATCGGTCGAGACCACCGCGCGCCACGCGAGCGGCGGCTACGCGATCAACGGCGAGAAGTGGTACGTCACGAGCGCGAACCACGCGGACTACTTCATCCTGCAGGCGCGGCTCGCGGACGGGCCGCACGCGGGCTCCGATTCGCTGTTCTTCGTCGACAAGGACACGCCCGGCGTCGAGGTCCTGCGCACGCCGCTGTTCAGCCACACGTTCAGCGCCCATCATCCGGTCTACCGCTTCAAGGACGTCCTGGTGCCCGAGGCCCAGCGGCTCGGGCCCGAGGGCGACGGCATGCGCTTCTCGCATGCCTGGTTCCGGCGCGAGCGGCTGATGATCGCGGCGCGCTGCTGTGGCGCTGCGGCGCGCCTGATCGAGGAGGCGACCGCTTTCGCTAGCACGCGCATGATCGGCGGCGAGCCGCTCGCGGAGAAGCAGATGACCCAGGCGATGCTGGCCGACAGCGTCACTGAGCTTTGGGCCGCGCGCCTGATCACCTACGAGGCGGCCGAGGCGCACGATCGCGGCGCCGACCTGCGGTCGCTGCACGCGCGCTGCTCGATCGCCAAGCTCTACGCGTCGGAGGCCGCGAACCGGATCGCCGACCGGGCGCTGCAGATCTTCGGCGGCCGCGGCTACATGCGCGAGAACTGCGCCGAGCGTTTCTACCGCGAACTGCGCGTGGACCGGATCTGGGAGGGCGCCAGCGAGGTCCAGCGGCTGATCATCGCGCGCGCCCTGCTGAAGCGCGGCCTCGGGGGGATGTAGTCCGTGAAACCTCCGCAACTGCTGGTCGCCGCTGCCGCGCTGCTCGCGGCGTCGGTGGCCGCCGCTGCGGAAGAAAAGGTCCTGAACGTCTTCACCTGGCCGGACTACATTGCGCCGGACACGATCGCCAATTTCGAGGCCGAGTACGGCATCAAGGTCAACTACGACGTCTA
Source organism: Steroidobacteraceae bacterium (assembly GCA_050179155.1). Lineage (GTDB taxonomy): Bacteria > Pseudomonadota > Gammaproteobacteria > Steroidobacterales > Steroidobacteraceae > SCUD01. The sequence goes on along the minus strand of JBFXFJ010000001.1, from coordinate 134,680 downwards.
CGACTCGACCGAGATGGCGGAGGCGCGCCTGCTCGCGGGCCACACGGGCTACGATGTCGTCGCGCACGCGGAGCGCTACTCCGCGCGCCTGATCCCGATCGGCATCTACCGGCCGCTCGATCGCAGCAAGCTCACGAACTGGGGATACCTCGATCCGTGGGTGCTGAAGACGCTCGATTCCGCGGACCCGGGCAACCGCCATGGCGTGCCCTACCTGTGGGGCACGACCGGCTTCACCTACAACGTGAAGATGATCCGCGAGCGCATGCCCGACGCGCCGGTCACGAGCGGCGACATGATCTTCAAGCCGGAGGTCGCGCGCCGCTTCGCCGACTGCGGCATCACCTTCGTCGATGAGCCGACCGACGTGATCCCGATGGTCATGCTCTACCTCGGCCACGACCCGAACAGCCTCGATCCCGCCCACCTGGCGGAAGTCGAGAAGGTGCTCAAGAGTGTGCGTCCCTACATCCGCTACTTCAGTTCGGCCAAGATGCTGATCGACCTGCCGAATGAAGAGGTCTGCATCGCGATGAGCTGGTCCGGCGATTATGCGCAGGCGATGTTCCGGGCGAAGGAGGCCGGCAGGCCGGTCGAACTCGCCTATACCGTGCAGAGCGAAGGGGCGCTGGCCTGGTTCGACCTGTGGTTCATCCCCGCCGACGCGCCGCACCCCGGCAATGCCCACCTGTTCCTGAACTACCTGCTGCGGCCGGAGGTGGCCGCCGCGATCAGCAACGAGACCCGCTATGCGACGCCGAACCTGAAGGCCCTGCCGTTGCTCCTGCCGGAGGTGCGCAACGACCCGGCCGTGTATCCGCCCGACGAGATCCGCCTCAACCTGCACAAGGGCGTGCTGCACGACCCGAAGCAGGAGCGGCTCCGGTCGCGCCTCTGGTCGCGCGTGAAGACCGGGCTGTGAGCACGCCGTGAACACCGTCAAGCCCGTCGAACCGAAGCCGGTGCTGGTCGAGATCCGCGAGGTCTCGAAGAAGTTCGGCGACGTCACCGCAGTCGATGCCGTCTCCCTCGAGATCCTGAAGGGCGAGCTGTTCGCGATCCTCGGCAGCTCCGGCTGCGGCAAGACGACGCTGCTCAGGATGCTCGCGGGATTCGAGCACCCGACCTCGGGCCGGATCCTGATCGACGGCGCCGACATGACCGACGTGCCGCCCTACGAGCGGCCGGTCAACCTGATGTTCCAGTCGTATGCGCTCTTTCCGCACATGACGGTCGGGGAGAACGTCGCCTACGGCCTGAAGAAGGAGCGCGTGCCCGCCGCGCAGATCCGCGAGCGCGTGGCGGAGATGCTGGCGCTGGTCAAGCTCGAGGCGCTGGCCGGCCGCAAGCCCGAGAAGCTCTCGGGCGGCGAGAAGCAGCGGGTCGCGCTCGCGCGGGCGCTGGTCAAGCGGCCGAAGCTGCTGCTGCTCGACGAGCCGCTCGCCGCGCTCGACCGGAAGCTCCGCGAGCACACGCAGTTCGAGCTCGCCAATCTCCAGTACCAGCTCGGCACGACTTTCGTGGTCGTCACCCACGACCAGGACGAGGCGATGACGCTCGCCTCCCGTATCGCCGTCATGTCCGCGGGGCGCATCGCGCAGGTCGGCACGCCGGGCCAGGTCTACGAGTTCCCGGCCAACCGCTACGTCGCGGGTTTCGTCGGCAACATCAACCTGTTCGACGGTCGCGTGACCGGCAGCCAGTCGGGGCGTGTCCTGCTGCAATGCGAGGCGCTCGGCGCCGAGCTATCGGTGCTGTCGGAGGATCCAATCGAGGCCGGCAGCAGTACCTGCATAGCCGTGCGGCCGGAGAAGATCACGATCAGCCGCGAGGCGCCCAATGGAAAGGACCGCAATGTCCTGAAGGGAACGGTCTGGGACCTGGCCTACTTCGGTGACCAGTCGCTCTATCGCGTGCGGCTGCAGAGCGGCGCCGTGCTGCAGGTCAGCGCGCAGAACCTGCGCCGCTCCGCGAAGCTCACGGTCGAATGGGACGACCAGGTGTTCCTGTCCTGGGACATCGCCAGCACGGTGCTGTTGCGGTCATGAGCGAAGCAGCCGCAGGCAACGGCTCGCACGCGCATCGCTGGCTGCGCCGGGCGGTGCTGCTGCCGTATTTCTGGCTGCTGCTGTTCTTCCTCGCGCCGTTCCTGATCATCCTGAAGATCAGCGTCGCCGACCCGGTCATTGCGCAGCCGCCATTCACGGCGTTGCTCGAGTGGGGTGCCGATGGGTTCCAGGGCATCCGGGCAACGCTCGAGAACTACGCCTTCCTGTTCCAGGACGGCTACTACGGGATCATCTACCTGTCGTCGGTGAAGATGGCGGCGATCGGCACGCTTCTGTGCCTGCTGCTCGGCTACCCGATGGCGTACTTCATCGCGCGCCAGCCGCCCGCCCGGCGCAATGTCCTGCTGCTCGCGGTTATCCTGCCGTTCTGGATCTCCTTCCTGCTGCGCGTCTACGCGTGGATCGGGCTCCTGAACAACCGCGGCGTGATCAACGAGCTGCTGATCGGACTCGGCATCATCGACCAGCCGATCCAGATGCTCTACAACGATTTCGCGGTCTACCTCGGCATCGTCTATTCCTACCTGCCGTTCATGATCCTGCCGCTCTATGCCAACCTGGAGCGGCACGACCGCGACCTGCTCGACGCGGCCGCCGACCTCGGCGCGCGGCGCTGGGAGGGGTTCCGCGACGTGACGCTGCCCCTGTCGGTGCCCGGCATTGTCGGCGGCTGCCTGCTGGTCTTCATCCCGGCGGTGGGTGAATTCACCATCCCGGCGCTGCTGGGTGGCGCGGACACGCTGATGATCGGCCGCGTGCTGTGGGATGAGTTCTTCGTCAGCCGCGACTGGCCGGTGGCCTCGGCCGTGTCGGTCGTGCTGCTGCTGCTGTTGCTGGCGCCGATCCTGTGGTTCCAGCGCATCCAGGCGCGCGAACAGGAGGCCGGGCGATGAACCGCCGCCCGCTGTTCCTGTTCAGCATCGTGGTCTTCGGCTATGCGCTGCTGTACGTGCCGATCGTCTCGGTCGTGATCTATTCGTTCAACGACTCGCGCCTGGTCACGCTGTGGGGCGGATTTTCGCTCCGTTGGTACGCAGGCCTGCTTTCGGACGATGAACTGCTTTCCGCCGCACTGCTGAGCCTGCGGATCGCGGTGGTCAGTGCCACTTTCGCGACGGCGCTCGGGGCGCTGGTGGCACTCGCGTTGCATCGCGTCAGCCGGCTGCGCGGCCGCCTCCTGCTCTCCGGCATGATCACGGCGCCGCTCGTGATGCCCGAGATCATCACCGGCCTGTCGTTGCTGTTCCTGTTCATCTCGATGGCGGACCTGGTCGGCTGGCCGGCGTCGCGTGGCGCGACCACGATCACGATCGCGCATGTCACGTTCGCGATGGCCTACGTGGTCGTCGTCGTGCGGTCGCGGCTCGCGGCGATGGACGAGTCGCTGGAGGAGGCGGCCATGGACCTCGGCGGCCGGCCGGTCGCGGTGTTCTTCGACATCACGGTGCCGATGCTGCTGCCGGCGCTGATCTCGGGCTGGCTGCTGGCCTTCACGCTGTCGCTCGACGACCTGGTGATCTCGAGCTTCGTGTCGGGCCCGGGGGCGACGACATTGCCGATGTTCATCTTCGCGAAGGTGCGCCTCGGCGTGACGCCTGACATCAACGCCATCACCACGATTATCATTGTGCTGGTAGCCGTCGCGGTCGCGACCGCGGCGGTCCTGTCCAGCCGCCGGGCGTCGGCCTCGGTGCGCCGCACGGCATCCACGGGGTAGTCAGTATGAGCATGGATATGCGGAAGATCATGGATTCGTGGCAGCCCGGCCATGCGCTGCCGCGTGCCGTCTACCACGACCCTGAGATCTACGACAGCGAGATCCGCCGGATCTTCCTGAAGTGCTGGCAATACGTCGGGCACGTCAGCCAGATCCCGGACAAGGGCGATTACTTCCTGTTCGAGATCGCGGGCGAATCCGTCATCCTCGTCCGGGACGGCGAAGGGGGCGTCAATGCCCTGCTGAACGTCTGCCGGCACCGCGGCTCGCGGATCTGCGACGCGGCCGAGGGCCACGAGGCGCGGTTCATCTGCAAGTACCACGGCTGGACCTACGGGCTCGACGGCTCGCTGCGCGGGGCAGGGCATACGCCAGAGGGTTTCGACAAGTCGCGCCTGGGACTCAAGCGCCTGCAACTGCGCGTCTTCCAGGGCCTGATTTTCATCAACTTCGACCCGGACGCCGCGCCCTTCGACCCGATCGAGAACGATCTTGGTCCGTTACTCGCGCCCTACGGACTCGAGCGCGCGAAGGTCGCGCACCGGCAGAACTACCCGATCGAGAGCAACTGGAAGCTCGCGGTCGAGAACTACTGCGAGTGTTATCACTGCGGCCCGGCGCACCCCGAGTATTCGGTCGGGCACGGTCTTGTGCTGCCACTGGAGGAGCGCTGTGAAATGCTCGAACAGGTGCTCGCGCGGGCCGAGTCCGTAGGGCTCGGGCGTGCCGGAACCCGCCATTCATGGCTTGCGGCCGGGGCGCTCGGCACGGACCGCGCATTCGATCGCTACCCGATGCTGCGCGGCCACCTGACCGGCAGCCGCGACGGCAGGCCGGTGGCGCCGCTGATGGGCTCGATCACCGGCTACGACGGCGGCGCGACCGATGTGCACCTCGGGCCGATGACCTTCGGCCTGGCCTACTGCGACCACGTCGTGCTCTACCGCTTCACGCCGCGTGGCATCCGCAAGACCGACTGCGAGATCACCTGGCTGGTCAATGGCTCGGCGGTCGAGGGCCGCGACTACGACCGGGCCGCACTCACCTGGCTGTGGGACGTCACGACCCTCGCCGACAAACAGATCATCGAGCGCAACCAGAAAGGCGTGGAATCACGCTTCTACGAACCCGGTCCACTGTCGCCGATGGAGGACTACACGCACCGCTTCATGGAGTGGTACGTGGCGACCATGCGCGGTCCGACGGACAGCGCGCACCGGCGCGCGGGCTGAGGCCAATGACGCCCGGCGGATTGCCGTTACGCCGGACCGTGGTTACTATCGGCTGACTGCGAGGGGGGAGACCATGGCAGACCCGATCAGAAGGTCCACACGGGCGGGTTCACCTATACTGGCCGCGGCGGTGTCCACCGCCCTGGCCGGCGCCAGCGGCGCGGCTTACGCGCAGTCGGAAACCGCGCTCGGCGAAGTGATCGTGACCGCGACGCGCCGCGCCGAGCGGCTCCAGGACGTCCCGGAATCGATCAGCGCCATCGATACGCGCGCGATCTCGATGCGCGGCCTGCAGCAGATGGACGACTTCGCCAAGCTGATCCCCGGCATGTCGCTCGGCGTGCGCGAGCCGGGCGGCACGACCATCATTTTCCGCGGCGTCGCCAGTTCCGGCCTGCAGTTCGGCGCGGTCTCGTCGTCTGCCCTGTACCTCGACGAGCAACCGATCACGGCGAGCGGGCGCAGCCCGGATCCGCGCTTGATCGATATCGAGCGCATCGAGGCGCTGCGCGGGCCGCAAGGCACCCTTTACGGCGCGAGTTCCCAGTCGGGGACGCTGCGCATCATCACCAACAAGCCGGATCCGTCCGGATTCTCGGCCTGGACCGAGGGGCAGGTCACCTCCGTTGACGGCGGCGGCACCGGCTATGACGTCAGCGCCATGGTCAACGTGCCGCTGTCAGACAAGATCGCGCTGCGCATCGTCGGCTTTGCCGCCGAGGATGCCGGCTTCATCGACAACGTGCTCGCCGACAGCCTGGGCGGCACCTACGACAACTCCAGCGTCGTGGACAAGGACGTCAACTCGGCGCAGACGACCGGCGGCCGTGCGGCGCTGCGCTTCGACATCTCGGAGAACGTGAATGCCACGCTCGGGGCGATTTTCCAGGACCTCAGCACCGACGGTCACGGCGACGTCAATGGGGACGTGGGCAATCTCAATCAGGTCCGGTTCGAGAATGAGAGCCTCGACGACAAGTGGTACCAGCTCGCGCTGACGGTCAATGCCTCGCTGCCGTTCGCCGACGCGATCTTCTCCGCGTCCTATTTCGACCGCGATTTCGCCTATGAGGGTGACGCAACCGCATACGAATACACCTTCAACCAGGGCGCGATCTACTACGAGACGCCGTTCTACGATTTCGGCGGCGATCCGCGCGGGTTTGCGACCAACAACGAGCAGACCGAGATCACGACTTTCGAGGCGCGACTGCAATCCCGCGCCGACTCCGCGAGCCGCTGGGGCTGGATCGCCGGCGCGTTCTACAGCAAGGAAACGGGCTACACCGAGTTCGACAGCTACGTCCGCGATTACCAGGACACGCCGGCGTTCGCGCACTTCAGCGCCTACGAGACCTACCTGACCGGCAGCCCGCTCGCGCCAACCGAGACCTGGTTCCTCGGCCGCTACGACACCGAACTCGAGCAGACTGCGGTGTTCGGTGAAGTGAGCTTCGACGCCTCCGAGAACTTCACGATCACGGCCGGTGGCCGCTGGTTCGAATACAAGCGCAAGTTCATCCAGCACCAGGAGGCGCCCGCGGGCTTCAGCGGCTATTCGGTGCTCGACGCGGATACCCGCACCAAGGACGACGGCACCGTCGGGAAGCTGAACCTGACGTATCGCATCGATGACGACCGCATGGTCTACGCGACGTACTCGGAGGGATTCCGCGTCGGCGGCCGCAATGCGCTGAAACCGGCCTCGATCCTGCCACGGGACTACAAATCGGACACCCTGACGAACTACGAGGTCGGTGCCAAGACCGAATGGCTGGACAACCGCTTCCGGTTCAACGTCGCGGCCTACCTGATGAAGTGGGACGATTTCGCGGTGCAGATCGAGGACCCCGAGACGGTACCGACGCCCATCTTTCAGCTCGGCTACGTCAACCTGCCGAGCGCCGAGATCCCGGGCGTAGAAGCCGAGTTCGCGTTCTCGATCAACGACTCGTGGCAGGTCGACGGTTCATTGGCGTACAACGACGCGCATGTGTCGAAGGCAACTGTGCTGTCGCTCACGGGTTCTGACGGCACGATCTACGAGATTCCCGTCACCGACAACGCGCGCTTGCCGCTGACGCCCGACTGGAGCGTCACGTTCGGCATCGAGTACCGGTCGCCAGGCCAATTGCTGAACGCGCAGCCTTTCGCGCGCTTCGACTACGCCTATGTCGGCGATTCGGTGAACAACCTGGAAGGCATCGAATCGGTCGTCTCGACCAGCGGCGTGCGGGAGCTGGACTCTTACCAGACGGGTGACCTGCGCTTCGGCCTCGAGGGCGAGCAGTGGAGCGGCTCGATCTTCATTGACAACGTCTGGGACGAGCGCGAAACGGTGTTCCAGAGCAATCGGTGGGCGGAACCGCGCCAGTCGATCAACCGGCCGCGGACCTTCGGCCTGCAGTTCCGGTACGACTTCTGAACCTGCGCTGACGATCCTCGTCGCATCCTCGGTCGTGCGCGGCAGCCGCCAGGGCGAGAGCCACGGCGGCGTCTGGCTCGTGGACTTCAGCCGCGATCGCGCCATCCAGACACTCGACTGGAACACCATGAACATCGACTGGCAGGGCCGCGGCTGGGACCGCGGCCTGCGCGGCATCGCCTTCGACGGCGAGACGGTCTACATTGCGGCGAGCGACGAGCTGTTCGCCTACACGCCGGACTTCCGCCCGATCGGCTCCTGGCGCAACCGCTACCTGAAGCACTGCCACGAGATCTGCCGCCACGAGCGCACGCTGTTCCTGGCCTCGACCGGCTTCGACTCGGTGCTCGGTTTCGACCTCGACCGCCAGACCTTCTCCTGGGGGCTGCGAATCGCCGCGCGCGACGACGCCTTCGCGGGTGCGCCCTTCGACCCGGAGTTCGACGACGGCCCGGCGCCCTCGAATGCGCTGCACCTGAACAACGTCTTCTGCGCGCCCGGCGGGATGCACATCAGCGGGCTCCGCACCTCCGGCATGCTGCTCTACAACGGCCGGGAGCTGCGCCGCTGGGTGCGGCTCCCGGTCGGCGTGCACAACGCGCGGCCATTCCGCGACGGCGTGCTGTTCAACGACACCGAGTCGGACGTGGTCCGCTTCGCATCGCGTGAAGGCGAGCGCGTGTTCCAGGTCCCGCGGTTCCCGGAGGAAAGCCTCACGCACGTCGATCCACCGGACGCGCAACTCGCGCGGCAGTCCTTCGCGCGCGGCCTGTGCGTCATCGACGACGACACGTTCGCGGCCGGCTCCTCGCCCTCGACGATCACGCTGCACGACCTGCGGCCCGGCGGCAAGGCGCGGATGGCGACGCTGACCCACGACGTGCGCAATGCCATCCACGGGCTCGAGGCCTGGCCGTTCGGCTGGAACGTTGCCCTCGGCCGCTAGCTGCAGATAGGCTCCGGATCATGGATATCGAGGTGCCGATCCGCTGCTTCGGAAAAGTGGACATGGAGCCGCTCGCCGAGGCGATCCTCGCGCAGGACGAGGCGGCCTGGAACGAGAACGTGCAGCGGCAAAAGGACTACGAGGTCCACGAGCAGACCCGCTCGATCGTGCTGCTGTTCGCCGAGGTCTCGGACTGGCCCGCGATCGAGGTCAGCAAGCAGCCGGGCTGGGACCGGCTCTCGAAGGCCGCCGTGCCGGTGATGCACCAGATCATCCGCAACTGGTACCCGCCGGGCGGCACGATCATCCGCGCGATGGCCGCGAAGCTCCTGGCCGGCGGGCGCATCATCCCGCACCGGGATTCGCATCCTTCGTTCGGCGCCGGCCATCGCATCCACGTGCCGATTGTCACGAACCCGCGCGTCCGCTTCATGATCGACGGCCGCCCGTACCAGCTCGAGGTTGGGCAGGCCTACGAAATAAACAACCAGAAGGTCCACAGCGTCATGAACAAGGGCGCGGCGGACCGCATCAACTTCATTTTCGATTACCTGCCGCCGGCTCGAAGCGCCGATAGCGGTCGCGAACCGGCTCGATCACCGTGACCAGCTCGTCGAGGTGCGATTCGTAATTGCGCCAGTGGCCGACCGAGCGGTCGTAGATCGGCTGGCGCACCTGTTCCGAGCTCGGCGTGCGCACCGGCCGGTCGCTTTCGTAGAAGCGCAGGCACGCGTCTTCCCACGGCAGGCCGCAGAATTCGAGCAGGCGGCGCGCCTGCACCTCGAAATCCGACACGACCTCCTCGTACTGGACCGTCAGCACCCGGCCCGGCAGCACGTCGTGCCAGTGGTCCATCATCCGCTGGTACTGCAGCCAGTACTCGCCGATCTCGGTGAGGTCGTAGGTGAAGGCCTGGCCCTTCGCGAACAGCTGGCGATAACAGGACAGGCAGGCGTCGAGCGGGTGGCGCCGCGCGTCGATGATTTTCGCCTCCGGCAGGATCAGCGACAGGAAGCCGATGCTCGGGAAGTTGTTCGGCATCTTGTCGATGAATCGCGGCGCGCCGGTGCGCCGGTGCATCTTTGCGTAATCGAGGTAGTCCCTGCCGAGCGACGTGAAGTTCGCGGGCGCGAGTTCGCGCACGGCTTCCGGATAGTTGATCCCGTCGGCCCGATTGCGGTTGAGCCAGGTGGCGACCCGGCCGAGGTAGGGCAGCTCGCTCGTGCCCTCGACCAGGCTGTGGCTCGCGAGGACCTGCTCGAGCAGCGTCGAGCCAGAGCGCGGCAGGCCCATGATGAAGATCGGCGCGGGATCGGCCAGGCCCGCGCCCCGGCGTGGCTGCAGGAAACCGGCCGAGAACACGCGCACCAGGCGGTCGTTCATCGTCTCGGTCTGCACCGGGTCGTAGGAAACGAGCGCGCGCTGTTTCGTATTGCCGCTGCGGTAGTAGTGCCAGGCGCGGTCGAAGTCGCCGCGGTCCTCGCGGGCCTTGCCGAGCGCGAACAGGAAGTGCACCTCGGACGACGGGCTGAGGCCGGAGCCTGCGATCCGGCGCTCCATCTCGGCGACCGTGGCGTCGTCGAAGCGATAGGTCTTGAGATTGGCGAGGCTCCAGTAGGTCTCGCCGGATTCCGGCGAGTGGCGGATGCACTCGGTGTAGGAGGCGACCGCCTCGTCGTAACGCCCGACGGCCTTCAGCACATGGCCGAGGCCAAGCAGGGCGGCGATGTGGCCGGGCCGCAGCCGCAGGCACTGCCGGTACGCGTCGATCGCTTCCTCCGTGAACGCCGCCGGGGCCAGCGTCGCGCCCCGCAGGTAGTGCGCCTGCACGTTGCCGGGATCGAGTGCGATGGCCTTGTCGAAGCATTCGAGCGCCGCGCCGTAGCGGTCCTGCTCCTTGCGCAGGCGCCCGAGGTCGAGGATCGCGGCGATGTAGTCCGGCGCCAGCGAGATCGCTTTTTCCAGCAGGCCCTCGGCCTCGTCCGCGCGCTCCGCGCGCAGCGCGATCAGCGCCAGCAGGCGTAGGGCGTCGACGTTGCGCGGGTTGTGGCGGAGTATGCGGCGGTACAGGGGCTCGGCCTCGTCGTAGCGGCCTTCCTTCTGGTGCTCCGCGGCGAGCGCCATCAGGCGCCGTTCCGGCGACAGCTCGAAGCTCCGCTCGAAGGCCGCATCCGCCTCGGCGCCGCGACCCAGCATCGTGAGCGCGCGCCCGAGCGTGAACCAGGCCTTGTCGAGCTTCGGGTCGAGATGCGTCGCGCGCTCCAGCAGTGGCACGGCCTCGGCTGCCCGGTTCCGCTGCACCAGCAGGTGGCCGAGGTCCTCGTGCGGCTTCGCGAAGGTCGGGGCCTCGGCGATCGCCTGGCGCAGCTTCGCCTCGGCTTCCTCCGCGCGATCGAGCTTGATCAGCAGCGCGCCGAGCAGCGCCAGCATGTTGACGTCGCGCGGGTACTCGGCGAGCGCCGCGCGGCAGCGCGCCTCGGCGCCGGCGAGGTTACCCGAGTTGATCAGGGCGATCGCCTGGTCGAAGACCGACTTCGGCGCGAGCAGCGGCTGCGTGGGTCGCGTCACGGCGGCGCCGCGAGCCGCGCGGCGAGCCGCCGCAACAGCGCCGCGTGGGCCTCGATGCGTCGCCCGATCGGAATCGCCGCGGCCGGCGTCTCGAACACCAGCACGGTGCGCGCCGCCGGACCGGGCCGGCGGCAGCCGCCGGCAACGACAATCGGCGTGCTCATCAGCTCGTCGATCGAGCTGTCGGTGACGGGCCCGATGATGCCGCCGGCGATCGGTTCGCCGAAGCGCGTCTCGCCGTCCATCTTGATCGGGATGCCGTGCTCCTCCAGCACGCGCACGGCGTCGATCGCGAACGGGTCCGCCGCGCCGGCCGCGCCCTGCGAGTAGACATAGCCCTGGTGGATCAGGTTGTCCTCGTGCAAGTCGATGCTGGTGACCGGCGGATAGTCGGCGACGTGGCGCAGCACCCAGGCGGTGATTGCGTCCGCCTCGGCGCTCGAGGGTGCGCCCGAGCGCGGGCGTGCGGGATCTTCCGGCGATGGCAGCAGGTGGGACGAATCGCCGACGCTGTGACCGTCGATCGTTTCCGAATAGACCGCGACATTGAGGTAGCGCCAGTTGCGCGCATAACCCTGCGGATTCAGCAGCGGCAGCAGCACCACGGGCCGCCGTTCGCCGAGCGCCGCGAGGTCTTCGATCGCCGCGGCGATCGCGTTCGGCCCGGCCGGTTCCTCGCCGTGAATGCCCGAGAGGACCCAGACCGCCGGTCCGCGCGCGGGCGAGCGCATCGCAATGATCGGCAGCGGCTGCGCCGTCCCCGCGGGTTGCGACTCGGCAACGACGTCGAGCGTCCAGCCGCGCTCGACGAGCCCGGCGTAGGCGCCGTACAGCGCCTCGATCGGGCGGCGGCCGTCGCCGTGGGTGGCGACTCCCGCGGGAATCCGGAATCCGGCCTCAGCCTCGGCGGCGGACGCGCAGGGCAGCGCCGCCGGCAACAGGACGGCGATCATCGCGAGGAATGACCGTTGCATCGCGGAATGGTGGCACCGAACCGCGGTGCTGTCACCCGCGCGGGCTATTGGCGGATCGAGCCCGGTGCGCGCGCATCCGCCGGCAGCAGGCTCTTGAATTCCAGCGGTTCGCGCACCTGCCGGAAGGATTCCCGCGCCTGTTCAAGGAGCGCCGGCTGCGTCAGCAGGTCGAGGCCCGTTGCAGCCAGGGCCTTCGCCGCGACATCCATGGCTTTCTCGCCGATGGCCGTCCCGGTCGCGGCCGCGACCTGCCACGAATGTCCCGGCGCGCCGAACGCAAACGCGGCCACGTCGAGGCTGCCCGTCGGCACGCGCCAGGACAGGTCGCCCTGGTCAGTCGAATGCATTCCCTGGCCCGGCTCCGCGGGCACCGGGACGATGTCCTCGAACAGCGCGCGATCGATTGCCGGATCGAGGTCCTTCTGCGTCTCGCGCGCAAAGGCGCGGTCCGCGTCGTCGAACCGGGGCGGTCCGACGCTCTGCAGGTTGGCGTCGATGAGCCGGGCGAGGGCGCGGTTCGGCAGGACCTCGTGCGAGTCGCCGTCCACGACGTGGCTCATCGTCGTTCCGGTCATCAGCGCCGCGCCGCGCGCGATGTCGACGATGCGCGCCCAGGTCTGCTCGACCGACTGGTGACGATCGGCGCGGACGTAATACCAGGAGGACGCCGTGGCCGGCACCACGTTCGGCTGGTCGCCGCCGCCGGTCACGACGTAGTGGATCCGCGTGTCCTCCGGGACGTGCTCGCGCAGGTAGTTGACGCCGACGTTCATCAACTCGATCGCGTCCAGCGCGCTGCGGCCGGACTGCGGGGCGGTCGAGGCGTGCGCGGGGATGCCTCTGAACACGAACCTCGCGCCGACCACCGCCTTGCTGTAGCGGTAATTCGCGCCGGTGCGGTCGGAGGTGTGCCAGGACAGCACCACGTCGACGTCGTCGAACAATCCGTCGCGCAGCATGTAGGTCTTGGCGTCCACGGTCTCCTCGGCCGGCGTGCCGTAGAGACGCACCGTTCCCGGGAGTTTTTCCGCCGCCATGACGCGGGCGAGGGCGATTGCGGCGGCCGTGGATCCGGTCCCGTAAACGCTGTGGCCGCAGCCGTGGCCGGCGACGATCGCCGGATCGTCGCGTGGCTCGCGTCGCGGGATGGCTTTCTGCGAAACGCCGATCAGCGCGTCGTACTCGGCGAGGTAGGCGATCACGGGCTCGCCCTCACCGAAGCTCGCGACGAACGCCGTCGGCATGCCGGCGACGTCCGCGCGCACGGCAAAGCCGTTCTCCCGGAGCCAGTCAACCAACTCCTGCGACGAGCGCCGCTCCTCGAGGCCCGGTTCCGCAAAACTCCAGATGGCCTGGTTGACGCGCGCCATGCGCGGCCGAAGCCGGTCCACTTCGGCGAGGACCGCCGCCTTCCCACGCGACTCGGCCGCGGCCGTAGTCCAGGTCGCAGCGGCCGCACAGGCGAGCGCCAGCAGCGGCCCGGATCGCGTGATGCTGGTCATTCAGCGCACTCCCGGCGGGCGGATGCCGGCATGTTGGCACCGGCGTGCCGGCCTGTCATCCGGGGCAACCGGCGCAATCGCGAGGCCGCTCAGCGCAGCTTCTGCCGCCGCAGGTCGAGCTCGTCCGGAACCGGGTAGGTCCCGGTTGGCGACCGCGTCATGAGCAACAGGTTCATGCGCCGCGGCATGGCCGCGATAACGGTCAGCAGGACATCGGCCGTCACCGGCCGCGCGAGCAGGTATCCCTGCAGGTGCATCGTCGGGTGGTCGAGCAGCCAGGCGAGCTGCTCGCGGCGCTCGACGCCCTCCGCCGTGATTTCCAGCCCGAGACTCTGGCACAACGCGATGATCGCCCGCGCGATCGCCTGGGAACGCGGACTGGTGTCGATGCTGGCGATCAGGCTGCGGTCGAGCTTCACGCGGGACAACGGCAGCTGCTCGAGGGAGACCAGCGAGGAATAGCCGGTGCCGAAATCGTCGAGCGCGATGCCGACGCCGATGGCGCGCAGTTGCCGCAGGGCGTCGATCGTGTGCGTGCCGGTCTGGAGCACGTTCTCCGTCAGCTCGATCTCGATGCAGGCCGCGGGCAGATCGTTGCTCTCGAGCAGGCGCTGGACCTTGTCGACGAAGTGGCCGTCCAGCAGTTGCAGCGAGGACACGTTGACGGCGATGCGCACGTCCGGCCAGCCCGACCGGTGCCAGCGCGCCGCGTGTTCGATGGCGGACTGCACGACCCATTCGCCGATCTCGCGGATCAGGCCGCAATCCTCGGCCACCCGCATGAAGTCCTCCGCGGTCGCGCAGGCGCCATTCGGCAGGCGCCAGCGCAGCAGCGCCTCGGCGAGGCCCGCCTGCAGCGTGGAGATGCTGACTTCGGGCTGGAAGTACAGTTCGAATTCGCCGCGCTCCATGGCGCGGCGCAACCCCTGCTCGGTGGCGAACTTCGACGCAGCAACTTCCAGCAGGTCTGGGCTGAACATGCTGAACTGGCTGCGGCCAAGCGCCTTGGCGCGGAACAGCGCGGCGTCGGCCGCGCGCAGCAGCGCCTCGGGATCGCGCCCGTGCTCCGGGAATACGCTGGCGCCGACGCTGAGCCCGATCAGCAGCTCGCGGCCGTCGACGAGCAGCGGCTGCTGGAAGGCCGACACCAGCGCCTGGCCTGCGAACTGGATTTCCTCCATCTGCGTCGCGCGTTCGTACACGACCGTGAACTCGTCGCCGCCGAGACGGGCCGAGAGCCCGAATTCCGCCGCGATCCCGCGCAGCCGGTCGCCGATGGTCTGCAACACGCGGTCGCCGAACACGTGCCCCATGCTGTCGTTGATGTTCTTGAAATGATCGAGGTCGAGGAAGTAGACGCCGACCAGGCCGCCGCTGGCGGCTGCCCGCGCGAGGGCATTGTTGAGCTGTGCAAGCAGCTGGCGCCGGTTCGGCAGCCGCGTCAGCGGATCGTGCTCGGCGAGGTGCTGCAGCTGGCGCGTGCGTTCCTCCACCTTGGCTTCGAGCTGCCCGTGGTACTGGCGCGCGAGCGCCTGCGCCGACGCGAGCTGCTCCGCCATGTGGTTGAAAGAGACCGCGAGCTGGTCGAGCTCCTTGATCCCGCCGCGCGGCACCTTGACGCCCGTCTCTCCCTTGGCCAGTCGCCGCGTCGCCTGCAGCAGCTGGCGCACTGGCGCGCCGATGCTGAGCACGGTGCTGACGGAAATTGCGAGCAGCAGCAGCAACACGGTGCCGGTCAGCCAGGCGAGCAGCGTGCGCTGCCGCCGGCTCTGCTTCGAGATGGCAGAGAGCGCCTCGCTCGACTGGCGCTGTGCCGTGGCATATGCCCGCGCCGTCTCGAACTGCTGGGCGATCGCGCGGACCTGCGACGAGAGCGCCGCATGGCTCTGCGAGAACGCCTCGATCCCGGCCTCGCGTTCCCGGTCGGTCTGGATCAGCGAATTCCGGAATGCCGTCACGCGCTTCAGGCTCCGCTGTGTCGTCGCCAGCCACTCGTCGCCGAGCGTGCGGATGAACTTCTGTTCGTTGTCGCGCAGGATCGCGGCGAGCGCGCGCTCGCCGTCGGCGATGGCATGCAGGCCGCGCGGGTTGTAGCCGGCGGGCGCGGCCAGGCCGGCCGCCTGCGCCCGCATCTCGTCGAGCACCTGGTTGGCGTCCACCAGGTACTGGCGGGTCATGAGCCTGCCGAGCAGCTTGACGGCCTGGTCGAGCGCCTCCTTCAGCCGCGCATCCAGGAACCCGATTTCCGCATTCAGCTTGCGCGGCAGGAGGCGCCGCGCATCCGCAGTGCCGACCAGTTCGTCGGCGAGACGCTGGTGCGACGCAATGGCCTCGGCGAGCCCGCGGATCGAGGACTCGTCGTCGAGCGTGGGGCCGATGGCGGCCGAGTACTCCGCGTGCGCGGCCATCAGGGCAGCTGTTGCTTCACGAAACGTTTTCTCGCGCTGGTCCTGCTCGGATTCCACGCGAGCGAGCGCGGCGAGGTGGAAACGGTCGAGCGCCGCCGGCAGGAGGTCAGGCGCTGACTGTGCGTCGGCGACGGGTGCGGCGACTGGCGCCGTCTCGATCGCCCGCAGCATCGAGGTGCCGTGCTCGATGATCGCGTTGGCCGCAACGGCGAGGACTGCGACCGCGCAGAAGGCGATCGAGAGGCGCGTGGCGATCCCGAAGCGCGCGCCGAACGTGAGCACGCGCGCAAGCCGATGCCACGACGGCACGGATGCCGCAACGGCGGGCGTCTCCTGCGGGCGCGGACTGTCCATCGGCGCGCGAATTCCACGGCCAAATATGTCCGGATGATGGGTTGTGTCGGTTCCCCGGGGTGTGCGGGGCTGGTCAGTTCGGGCGCCGGGGCGCAGGCAACCGGTACTGCGCTGCGACAAATGTGATCCGCCTCTCAGTCCGCTAGAGTTGTCATGTGCCGATTCCGCACCGCAGATACCTGCTGATTCTGGGCGTGGCCTTCGCGGCCTGGTGGACGTTTCTCGCGATCGCGCCCTGGCACCGCGACGTCTGGCTGACCGAGAATGTGCTGGTGTTCCTGGCCGTGGCCTTCCTGGCCGGCTTCCACCGCAAGCTGCTGTTCTCGCGTGTTTCCTATTCGCTGATCTTCATATTCATGTGCCTGCACCAGGTGGGCGCGCACTTCAGCTACGCGGAAGTCCCCTACGACGCCTGGTTCCACAACAAGACTGGCGAGACCTTCAGCGACTACATGGGTTGGGAACGAAATCACTTCGACCGCGTGGTCCACTTCTCCTATGGATTGCTGCTGGCGTATCCCGTGCGCGAGATCTTCCTGCGGGTGGCCGACGTGCGTGGTTTCTGGGGTTATTTCCTGCCGCTCGACCTGACGATGTCGAGCTCGATGCTGTTCGAGCTGCTCGAATGGCTGGTGGCGGAAGTGTTCGGTGGCGGCCTCGGCCAGGCCTACCTCGGCACGCAGGGCGACGTTTGGGACGCACACCGCGACATGGCGCTCGCGAGCCTCGGCGCGCTGATCGCCATGCTGGTGACGGTCGCCCTGAACTGGCGATTCCAGCGCGATTTCAACCGGGAGTGGGCCGACAGCTTCCGCGTGAAGCACAAGGCGCCGCTCGGCGAGGATGCGCTCGAGCGGATGACCCGTCGGCTCAGGCGCCGGTTCAAGCGCAGGCAGCGTTAGGCGATTCAGCCGCGACGCAGCGGATAGGCGAACTGTCCGGCAAAGCCTGACGGCACCGGGTGGCCCTGGATACCGAGTTCGTCCGGCCAGCGCGCATCGGGCAGGTGGTGCGTGCCGAACAACCGGTCGAGCCACGGAAAATGCACGGCGAAGTTGCGGTCTGGCGGCGACACCGCGTGGTGCCAGTGGTGGAACCTCGGCGTCACCAGCAGGCGCTCGAGCCAGCCGAGACGGAAGCGCAGGTTCACGTGGTTCAGCACGCCGTGCAGGGCGATGATCACGAGCCAGGCATAGAGCGCCGGCTCCGCGAAGCCGAGCACGAACGCCGGCACCACCACCAGCGCTCGCGTGACGACGACGTCCACGAGGTGCAGCCGCGATCCCGCGAGCCAGTCCATTTCGCGGATCGAGTGGTGGATCGCGTGGAAGCGCCAAAGCCACGGCAGCCGGTGAAACGCGCGGTGCACCCAGTACTGCACCAGGTCGGCAAGCAGCATGAGCTCCAGCACCTGCAGCCACACCGGCTGCGAGGCCACCAGCCGCGACACCTCTTTCATGCCAAGCGCCTGCGCGAGCGCCATCGCCGGCCACAGCGACAGGAACGTCAGCAGCTGGATGCCGACGTGATTCACGAAGAAGTACGCGACGTCGGTGGTCCAGCCGGCGCGCAGCGCGCGTTGACCGGGCTTCAGCGGAAACGCCCGCTCGAGCGGCACGAACACGAGGGCGAACACCAGCAGGTTCAGCAGGAACCAGTCGAGACCGAAGTGGACCGGCCGGTCGAAGTCGCCGCGGATCTCGACGTCTGCGCCGCCCAGCACCACGGCCGCCAAGGTCAGCGCCAGGCCGGTGATTCCGAGCGCCTTGCGCGGTCGCAGCAGCAGGTTCAGGCACGACGACAGGAAGGCGACGCCGATCGTCAACTGGATCAGCGCGCGCATCACCGGCAACGGGTAGCGCGCGCGCAGGTCCGCCGCGGTCAGGAGATCCGGGAAGTGCAGCACGACGACCGCGCCGAGCACGATGGCGCCCAGGAACACGCCGACGATGCCGCTGATCCAGCCGGAGCCCGGGTGCCGCGGCAGGTCGTCGCCGAGCGTGCGCGCCAGCCACCGCTCGATGACGGTCGGTTCAGGGCGATGTTTCATCATTTTCGTATAGCACGGCCAGCGACGGCGCGGCGTGAGCTGCCACGCGAAGCCGAAATGACCGTAAAATCATTACCTTACGAGCACTTCACCGTCGGCTCGCCTTGTCGATTCGCGGCGGCGGGCGGTATGCTTCATCGGCAGATTCCTGAATTTCTGCCCGAATTTCATTCCCGTGAGCGCCAGGTCGACAGCGTTTGAAAGTTTCGAGCCCGAGGTCGCCGTCGCGCGCACCGGCGAAGCGGATTGGCTGCCGCTTGCCCGCGAACTCGTCAGTGACCTTTACGATCGTTCGCCGGCCATCTACTGGACCGACTTCCTGCTGAGCATCGCCGGCGCCTGGGGCCTGGCGGCCGTCTATTTCCTCGCGCCGGACTGGAGCATCGTCCAGGTCGCGGCTTTTGCGCTGTCAGCCGTGCTGTTCCTGCGCGCCGGGACTTTCATGCACGAGCTGGTGCACTTGCGGCGCGGGCAGATGCCCGGGTTCGGCCGCGCATGGAACCTGCTGCAGGGCATCCCGCTGCTGATGCCCTGGATCATGTACCGCAACCATGCGGATCATCACAGCACGCGGAACTTCGGCACGCCGGCCGACGCGGAGTACCTGCCACTGGCGTCGTCGCCGGCCCGCGAGACCCTCAAGTACCTGGCGCAGATACCCGTAATGCCGCTCTTCATGGTGGTACGGTTCGGCATTCTCGGGCCGCTGTCCGTCTTTCACCTTGGCCTGCGCGAGTGGGTGCTGACCGTCGCCTCCGCGGCGGTCGTGAATCCGTATTATCGCAAGCGCTTCCCGCGGCAGGACGAGAATCACCTGATGATCGTCGAGGCGCTCTGCTTCGCCTACCTGTGTATCATCGCTGCGCTCGTGGTTGCGGGTACGATCACGGGCATGCACCTGCTCAAGGCCTACCTGCTGCTGATGTTCGCGATGGCCCTCAACTGGGTCCGCACCCTGGCAGCGCACGGCTTCGGTAATCGCGGCGACCGGATGACGTATGTCGAACAGATGAGCGATTCCATCAACATCACCGGCCAGACCTGGCTGACGAGCTTCCTGTTCCCGGTGGGACTGCGCTATCACGCGCTGCATCACCTGTTCCCGGCGCTGCCTTACCACAACCTCGGGGAGGCGCATCGGCGCCTCTCCGGGCAACTGCCGCCGGATGCGCCGTACCATGCGACCGCGCGGGCGAGTTACTTCGCGGTCATCGCCGAACTCTTGCGTGCCGCGAGACGGACCGCGCGCGAGGACTCCGCCATGCCGCGCTGGCATCCGGAACCCCGCCGCACTTGAACGCAATCGAACGGGCGGCATCACCGGCGAAGGCGACGACCGCGGGGACGGGGCCGGTGTCGTGCCTGGTCATCAATCCGCGAAGTTTCACGGTCGCGAGCAGCCGGCTCGCCGCGCGCGCGATCGCGCTCGCGAAGGCGCATGGCGCCGAAGTCATCGAAGCAGACCAGCCCCCGCATTTCGAGGCCGGGCTCGACGCGGCACTGGCGCGCGGTGCACGGCGCGTCTTCGTGCTGGGCGGCGACGGCACGGTCCAGGCCATCGTCGACCACCTGGCCCGGCGCTCGCCCGGGTTGGCGATGCCGCAGCTCCTGGTCCTCGGCGGAGGCCGGACCAACCTGACGGCCGCTGACCTGCACGGCAGCGGTTCGGCGCTGAAGAAACTGGAGTCCGCGCTGATCCGCTCGGCCCGCGACCCCGCCGCCGGCTTCGAGCTGCACCATCGCCACACGCTCGTGATGGAGCAGGCGCCGGCACCGCCGCGGCACGGCTTCTTCGTCGCCGGCGCGATCGTGGACAGCCTGATCCGGCGCTGCCATCACGAACGCGCGACCGGCGGCGGGAGCCTGCGCACCGGGACTCACAGCACCGCCTGGATCCTGATGAAGGAAGCAGTTCCGGCACTGCGGGGCCGGGTGCCCTATGCGTTTCCCGAGCTGGATCTCGAAGTGCCCGGCCTCGGGCGCTTGCGCGAGCCGATGCGGCTGCTGCTCGCGTCGACGCTCGCGCACGGTAACCGGATGCTGGATCCATATGCGGATCGCGGCGAGGGCATACTGCGAGTCACCGCGGTGACGGCGGGTGCCCGCGGCTTCTGGCGGTCGCTGCCGCGGCTGGTCACCGGCCGCTACACGGAGGCGATGAACATCGACCACGGATACCTCAGCGGACGTTGCGACGGGTTCGTGGTGCAAGGCCTCGACGCCTACACGCTCGACGGACAGAGCTTCCGCGCGGATCCCGCGCGCCCGGTGACGGTCCGCACCGGCCCGCGCTTCGATTTCCTGGTCCCATGACCGCGGCGTCTGCACGATCCCTCACGGTGACGCCGGGCCGAGGCTCGATGCGGATTCTGGCAGCCTTCATCCGCGCCTACCCGGCGCGCAGTTCGCTGGCGCTCTTCGCCGTGTTCCTGGCGGGCCTGCTCGACGGCCTCGGCCTGTCCATGCTGCTGTCGATGCTGACCCTTGCGGGCGGCGGCCTGAAAGGCGACCCCTCCCTGCCGGAGCGGGTCGCGCTGCAGGTGGTGGAGAGGCTGGGGCTGCAGCCCACGGCGGTGAACCTCCTGCTGCTGGCCATCGCCCTCATCTCGCTGAAGGCCGTGCTGTCCCTGCTGGCCAACCGGCAGGTGGGTTATACGGTCGCGCACATCGCGACCGACCTGCGGCTCGCGCTGATCCGTGCGGTCATGAGCGCGCGCTGGCTGCATTACCTGCAGCAATCGGTGGGGCGGCTGTCGAATGCGGTCGCGACCGAGGCGCAGCGCGCGTCCGAAATCTTCCAGTTCGGCGCCGAGATGTCGGTGATGGTGCTGAACTCGATCATCTACATGGGTATCGCGCTCTCGATTGCGCCGCAGGCCGGCATTGCCGCGGCGGTCGCGGGCGGCCTGCTGCTGGCGCTGCTGCACGTGCTGATCCGGATTTCGCGCCACGCGGGCCAGCACCAGACCGACCTGCTCAAGTCACTGCTGGCGGTGATGAGCGGGCAGCTCTCGGCGGCGAAGCCGTTGAAGGCGATGGCGCGCGAGGACCACGTCGATGCGCTGCTGTCCGACCAGACGCGGCAGCTCAAGCGCGCCCTGCGCCGCCAGGTCGTCAGCAAGGAGGCGTTGACGGCGCTACAGGAACCGCTGCTCGCCATCTTCGTCGGCATCGGCTTCTTCCTGAGCCTCGTCTACCTGAAGATGCCGCTCGGCGCGGTGCTGGTGATGCTGTTCATGCAGGCCCGCGTCGTCAGCTACCTGTCGAAGGCCCAGCGCGCGTTCCAGCAGGTCGCCGTGCGCGAGAGCGCCTACTGGTCGATTTACCACGCCATCGAGGCGGCGCGCACGCAGAGCGAGCGCAGCGGCGGCGACACGACCGTGGTGCTCGGGCAGGAAATCCGCTTCGAGGACGTCAGTTTCAGCCACGAAGGCGGACGCGTCGTCATCGATCGCCAGTCCTTCACCGTGCCGGTGAACCAGCTGACGGTCGTCATCGGTCCTTCCGGCACCGGCAAGACCACGCTGCTCGACCTGCTGGTCGGCCTGCTGGAACCGGATGCCGGGCGCATCCTCGTCGACGGCGTGCCGCTCAACACGATCAACCTGCGCCACTGGCGCCGCCAGATCGGTTACGTGCCGCAGGATTCCGTGATGGTGGACGAGTCGGTCGCGCACAACCTGACGCTCGGCGAGCCGATCCCGGACGACGAGATCCGCCGCGCGCTGAAAGCGGCCGATGCGCTCGACTTCGTCGAAGCCATGCCGGACGGGCTGGCATCGCGGGTCGGCGAGGGCGGGTCGCGGCTCTCCGGCGGACAGCGCCAGCGCCTCGCGATTGCGCGCGCGCTGATCCACAAGCCGCGTCTCCTGATCCTCGACGAGGCCACCAGCAACCTCGATCCCGAAGGACAGGCCGCGGTGGTCGAGACCGTGAGCCACCTGAAAGGCCAGCTGACGATCATCGCCGTCGCGCACCAGGACCTCCTGATCCAGGCAGCGGACAATGTCTACCGGATGGCGGACGGGAAGATCCAGCCGGTGCCGGCGGCGTCGGGCGCCGCTCCCGCGCATGCGTGAATTCCGCCGCTGGTTGCGCCGCCTGCGACGGCGCGCGACGTTCCTGGCGATGCGGCAACTCATGCGCATCGCCGGCTTCGCGGGCGCTCGCCGGACCGGAAAGCTGCTGGCGGACATCCAGTTCCTGTGCTCCTGGCGGGTGCGCCGGCGCTGCGCGCGCGACCTGGCGCAGCTGCTCGGACGCCCGGCAGGCGACCCGGCGCCGCGCGAACTGCTGCGCCAGGCCTATCGCGTGAACACCATCGCCATGCTCGAAGTGCTCGCGATGTTCGACCGCCGGCTCGACGACGACGTGCTCAACGCGCAGAGCGAGATCGAGGGCCTCGAGCACCTGCGCGTGGCGCTCGATGCCGGGCGCGGCGCGATCCTGCTCGGCGCGCACATGGGCAATGGCGCGGTGCTGACGGCGCGCCTGGCGCGCGCCGGATGGCCGGTCAGCGTCGTCTATCGCCAGGCCCGTATGATGTCGGCGGGCTTCTTCGAGCATGGCCTGTCGCTGTACGGCATCGAGGGCATATCGGCCAACGCTGGACTTCGCGCCTATGTCCAGATGCTGGACGCGCTCAAGCGCGGGCGCATTCTGTTCGTGATCATGGACCAGGGAACGAAAGCCGCGCAGGACGGGATCGTGCTGCGGTTCCTCGGCAAGGAGATGCCGATGTCCGCCGGACCCGCGCAACTGGCGCGGCAGTCGGGTGCGCCCGTGCTGCCGCTCGCGACGACCGCGGCGGAACCGGTCTGGAAATTCACGATCGGCACGCCGGTGGCGCGCGTCCCCGGGGCGTCGCTCGAGTCGGAAGTCGGCCAGCTCGCGCGCGTGACGGAAGAGAACATCCTGCGATACCCGCAGCTCTGGAGCTGGCACCACCGGCGCTGGCGCAAGTTCCCGATGGCCGCGGTGTCGTCGTGAACGCAGCTGCAGGCCATGGCAGGCTGGCCGTGATCACCGGCGCAAGCGGATTCATCGGGCGATGGCTGGTGCCCGAACTCGCCCGCTGCGGCTGGCGCCTGCGCCTGCTGCTGCGCCGCGATCCGGTTGCGCCCGAATGGCAGCACCTGCGGCCGGAAATCGTAGCGGGCACGCTCGCGGATCCGGCGGCACTCGAAGACCTGGTCGAAGGCGCGGCCCTGGTCGTCCACGCGGGCGGGCTCATCAAGGCCGCGACCCGCCGGCAATTCTTCGAGGTCAATCGCGACGGCACGGCCGCGATCGCGAAGGCGGCGCGCGCGGCCGTGCCCGATGCGCATTTCATGCTGGTCTCCAGCATTGCCGCGCGCGAGCCGGGCATCTCCGACTATGCCGCCAGCAAGAGCGCCGGCGAGTCGGTCGTGCGCGATACTTTCGGTCCGCGCGCGACCATCCTGCGTCCGCCCGCCGTCTATGGCCCCGGCGATCGCGAATCGCTGCGGTTCTTCCAGGTGGCGCGGCACCGTTACGTGCCGGTGCCCGGGCCAGCGGATGCGCGCACCGCGATGATCCACGTGCAGGACCTCGCGCGCCTGGTCGCGGCGCTGGCGGCATCGGCGCCCGCGGGCGCGACCTTCACCGCCGCGGACGCGCGCCCGCAGGGCTATCGCCGGGACGAGATTTTCCGCGCCGCAGCGCATGCCGTGGGTAACGGCGCACCAAGGCTGGTGCGGGCTCCCGGCCCGCTGCTGCGCGCCGTCGCGTTCGCGGGCGACGTCGCCCGGCTGTTCGGCAGGCCCGCGATGCTGAGTTCGCAGAAACTGCGCGAGATCAGGCATCCCGACTGGTCAGTTCCGGCGGCGGAAGTCGCGCGCGCTCCCGGCTGGGCGCCCGCGTTCGGACTGCAGGACGGGTTTGCGGACGCCGTCGCCTGGTACCGTCGCGCCGGCTGGCTCCCCGCCTGAGGCGGATGCCCGGTCAGCGCAGCAGCTGCTGCCGGCGCATCCGCCAGTAGAGCCACGGCGCTGCGAGCAGCGGATGACGCCGTTGCCAGGGACCCGGTTCGATCCGCACGCCGGAATGCCGTTCCACCTTCCAGACCACGTAGTCCATCGCGCCCTCAAAGGTGAATGCGGCCTTGACCAGGCGCAGCAGGTTCAGGAACTTGCCGAGCCGCCGGCGCCGCGACCAGCGCCGCGTCGCCCGCCGGCGAACGCGTTCGTCCAGACGCGGCTGCAGCAGGCCATCCGCGCCCGCGTCGAATGCGATGCCGAGTGACTGCCACGCCGCCGGTAGCAGCTGCGCGTAGCGCGCCGACTCGCCGTCGATCAGTTCCGGGCCGCGCAACGCCGATTCGACGCGCAATTCGGCGCCATAGGTCTGTGCGTAAAGGGCGCGCCAGTAGTCGAGCGCGTGGCCGCGCGCGGGCCCGAGCCATGCCGCCCATTGCGCCGCCGTCACCGTCGCCTGGCGCAGTGCGCGGGCGACGGCGGCCTCGCCGTCGCGCGGGCGCGCGAAAACGCAGGCGCAAGGCTGCGAGAAGCGCGCCCACAGGGTCGTGTCGATGGAGTCGGCCAGCATGCCCCGCTCGAACTGCGCGAGGCTCATGACGGCGATTTTGGCGCGCAGCGTCGAATCGCCGATGCGGTCCTCGACGTAACTGACGTTGGGTGGCAGCAGGCGATTGGCGAGCCTCGCGAGCAATGGCGCGGGCCACGCGCGGAGGTCGTCGAGCAGCACGTAGTAATCGAGCACGCCGTCCAATGCGCCGGTCCGCAGCGCCGAGCCGTAGAACAGCACCGCAACGACCCTGCCCGGTGCGCGCGCGGCGAGCCGCGCCGCGAATTCAGTGACGGCCGGCGACGGCTGCCGCCGCAGTTCGCTGCCGATCACGCTCTGGATGAGGTCTTCGTTCACGCGCCGTCAGCCGGCAGCGGCATCATCCGGCTCAGGGCGCGAGCCAGGAACGCAGCGGGCCCCGGGTGCGCAGGATCGACGCGTGGATCATCTGCACCGTGTGGACCAGCAGCGACAGGGCGGTCCAGGCGGCAACGGCAATGATGCCGAGGTCGGGCCGCCCGAACAGCATCGAGGCGGTCAACAGCAGCAGGTTCGGATTGCGGCGCGCAGTGATCAGCCGGAAGCGGCTGTCGAAAGGGCGCCAGACATGCATGCCGACGCCGAACACCACGCCGAACAGGCCTTCCTCGAGGCGCTGGACGACGTAGCCCGCGATGATCACGGTCAGCACCAGGTTCGCATCCGCGAGCGGCAGGCCGAACGCCGGCAGGCCGACGATCCATGCCCACCACCAGAATGGCGGATGCACCAGGTCGATCGAATGGTCGAAGAAGTTGCCGAACTTCGTCGAGAGCAGCGTCACGCGCGCCAGCTTGCCGTCGACGGTGTCCAGGAACGTCATCACCCAGGCGGCCGCGAGGCCGGACAGGTAGTGGCCGTGCCAGAACAAGTACATTGCGGCCAGCACCAGCACCAGGCTCGCGCTCGTGACCTGGTTCGGCGTGATGCCGGTGCGCGCGCAGAAACGCGTGACGATGAGCGCCGGCTTTGGCCAGAAGTAGAGCGTCACCAGGTCGGTCACGCCCTTGTAGACCGAGCCGAAGACGCGCCGCTCGATCGCCGGCAGCAGGGCTGCGTCCAATCGCATCAGGTAGGGCGCTTCGCGCTTGCGCAGCGACTTGTTGTAGCCGTCGGCGATGTCCGCGGAACTCACGACGCCGAGCCCGGGTGTCGCGCGCCGCTCGAGCAGCGCCCGGGCGGCTTCCTCGGCGCGCGCGGCGGGCACGACCTGCGCAACGCACTCGCCGTTGTCCGCGGCAAGCGCGACATCGTCGGTGGACTTCGCGAGGCCGCGCACCAGTGCGTCGTCGAAGACCCAGTCGGCACGCAGCAGCACGATGCGCGTCGCGGCCCCGGCCGCCGCGACTGCGCCGGCGCGCGTGAGTTGCCGGCGCAGGCGCTCCTCGGATGGCAGGCCGAAGATGCGCAGCGGCGAGCTGCCGACCACGCGGCCGGCGACCGCGGAACCGGAGGGCGCGCTCATGTGCCCCGCCCGCGGGGCGACGGCGGGGAGGGTTGTGGCATGATCGGATTAGCGATGAGTACGATCACGTTGGCGCACGTCTCTGACCTTCATCTGCCGTTCGAACCCGTGCTGTCGCCATTGCAGAGACTCTCGAAGCGTCAACTCAGCAGCTGGGCCTGGCGTCGCCGGGGTGCGCTGCACCGGACCGAAATCCTCGAAGCGCTGAAGGCGGACCTGCGGGTTCAGGGCGCCGATCATATCGTCGTCACCGGCGATACCGCCAATTTTTCGTTGCCGGAGGAATTCCGCCGCGCGGCGATCTGGCTCGCTGCGCTTGCGCCGGCCGCGCAGATCAGCCTGGTGCCGGGCAATCACGATGCGCTCGTCCGGGTCCCGGCGGAGCAGGGCCTCGGGCGGCTTGCGGCATTCACGCGCGCAGCGGACGGCTGGCCGTTTGTCCATCGCGTCGGCCCGCTGTCGCTGATCGGCGTGAATTCGGCGCGGCCGACGGCGCCGCTGCTGGCGCGCGGCCGGATCGGCGCCGCACAGTTGTCGCGGCTCGCGACCATCCTCGCCGCCGAGCGCGAAGCGGGACGCATCCGCATCGTGCTGCTGCATCACCCGGTCGCGGACGGCTCGGTGCGCTGGCGCAAGGCGCTGGCTGACCGCGCGGCGCTGCGTGACGTGCTGCGGCGGGCGGGCGCCGAGCTCCTGCTCCACGGCCACGCGCGCGACGCGCGCTTCGATGCGATCGCAGGCCCGCAGGGACCGATTCCCTGCCTTTGCGTGCCGTCGTCGTCGGCGGTGCCGAACCCGCGGGACGAGGGCGCCCGCTGGCACCGGCTGGCGCTGTCGTGTTCCGGCGATTCCTGCCGGGCGGACGTCGAAGTGCGCCTCTGGTCGGTGGCGGCGCAGGCGTTCGTGCCGGGCGGCGGCTACCGCCTGCGCCTGCCGCGACGGCAGGCCTCGGCGCCAGCATCGCCGCGCGCCCCGCACGGATAGAATGCCGTCATGCCAAATCCCACTGAGATCAAGTTCGGGGATCCCGGGACGCGGATCGCGCAGACGGCTCACTGGACCGTGCTGCTGCGGCCGAAGCAGCCGACGCTCGGTTCGCTGGTGCTCGTGTGCCGGGAGCCGGTGCACGCGTTTTCGCAACTGAGCGCCGGGGCCTACGCGGACCTGCGCGCCGTCATTCGCGCGATCGAGCCCATGCTTCGCGACGTGACCGATTACGAGCGCATCAACTACCTGATGTTGATGATGGTGGACCCGGACGTGCATTTCCACGTGATCCCGCGTTATGCGGGCATCCGCAGCTTCATGGGTGCCGATTACCGCGATGCCGGCTGGCCGGGGCCGCCGGACCTGCAGGCCGTGGTGACGCCGGGCGACGGCGCCCGCGACGCGCTGCTCGAAACCCTGCGCACTGCGTATCACTCGCATCGCACCGGCGAAAAGACCGGCGCGTGAAGACGCTGACCGCACTGGTGCTGGCCGGAACACGCGCCGGCGGCGATCCGCTCGCGTCCGGAGCAGGCGTCAGCCACAAGGCGCTGATCGCGATCGCCGGGCGGGCGATGATCGAGCATGTCGTGCAGGCGCTCGACGCCGTGCCGGAGATCGGGCGCATCGTGATCGCGATCGAGCGGCCCGAAGTGCTCGACGCCCTGCCGGGCCTGCGCGAGCCAGCCTGCCACCGCCCCGTCTCGGTCGTCGCCGCAGCCGAGGGACCGAGCGCCAGCGTTGCGTCTGTGCTCGCGCGCGAGGGCGTGCCGCTCCTGGTGACCACCGCGGACCACCCGCTGCTGCGCCCCGAATGGATCCGGAGTTTCCTGGACGCGACGCCGGCCGATGCCGATGCCACGCTCGCGCTGGCGAGTCGCGGCAGCGTCATGGCGGCGGTCCCGGACACGCGGCGCACCTGGTTGCGGTTCGTCGAGGGCGAATATTCGGGCTGCAACCTGTTCCTGCTGCGGCGGCCGGCCGCGACCGGCATCGTCGAGCTCTGGCGGCAACTCGAGATGGATCGCAAGCGGCCGCTGCGCCTGATGTTGCGACTCGGCATCGGCTTCGCGCTGCGCTACGGGCTCGGGTGGTTGCGCCTCGACCAGGCGCTGGCGAAACTCGGACGCGCCAGCGGCGCGCGCGTCGCGGTGGTCGAATTGGCGGACGGCCATGCCGCCATTGACGTCGACAAGCCGGATGACCTGGAACTGGTGCGCCGCCTGATGGGCGGCACGACGCAGGGCTGAATCAGACGGCGGTGTTCGCCACCGGCGCCGCGGCGTCCGCCGGTTCCCGGGCACTCCAGCCGGATGCGATCGTCCGGCAACGGGCCAGGTCGGCCGGGTAATCGATCTCGCCCCACTCGAGGCCCTCGATCGATACGACGCGCACGTCCACGCCCGCGCCGGCGAGATCGTTGATCGCGGACAGGTACCAGCGGCGCAATCCGGCGGGAACGCGCATCGAGCGCTCGACCTCGGCCACGAACTGCGCGCTGCCGCCAGCGTCGAAACGCAGGAAGCCGATCGACTCGCCATTCACGTCGCCGCTGGTGAGCTTCTTGCCGATCGCGTTCAGGCGGTCACCGGTCGCGACCACCTTCATGTCGTCTTCGTCATAGGCCGCCTTGCGGTCGATCGTCACGGTGATCGGGGCGGGCGGCGCCGCCAGCAGACGCCGCGCGATCTCGGTCTGGATCAACGTGTCACCGTTGAGGATCAGGCAGGGTCCGTTCAATTCCGCCCGCGCGATCCAGCAACTCCCGAGGTTGTCCGCGACCTGGAAGAAAGGGTTGTACAGCGCCCGCACCCGCATGCCGGGCGGGGAGTGACGCTCGATCTCGAGATCCACGAACTCCGCACCATAGCCCGTGACGACCACGGCCTCGCGCACGCCGGCCCCGGCGAGCGCGCGCAATTGCCAGGCGAGCAGGCTGCGGCCACCGACGTCCAGCAGGCACTTCGGCAGGCGTTCAGTGAGCGGCAGCAGGCGGCCACCGCGGCCGGCGCTGAGGATGATGGCCCGGTAGGGGCTGGCGTCGATGTTCAAGTTGCAGTCCAGCGATGCCCCGGCATTGAGGCGCGCGCATTCTACACGAGCGCGCACCGGCCCCGGACGCGGGCGCTGCGGGTCTATTTCCGCCGGATTCTGCGATGGATTCCGGCGCCTGATGCGTCCCATGACCCATGCGGCGGGGCGGTTTGACTGAGGCACCCGTTGATGTGCCGTACCGCACAGTCGGGTTACCGGAAGATTGCTTTGTTGTTACGAAGCGATTACATTTGGGCCACTTTTCGGGTGGGCGCTCGGCATTTGTGGCCGTGCGTCACACTTTTGCGTGTTTTCCGGGAGTGCAACTGAGTGGATGGCAGCCTAGCGCGATGCGAGCCGACCTGCCCTGATGTGGGGCCGACTCCGACCGCCAGCGGGATCCCGCTGCGAAGCGCCGACTTCGCGACCCTGACCGAAGCGCTCGATTACGCAGCGTCCGGCCGGACGGGCGCCAACTTCTACAACGGTCGCGGCGAGCTGACGACCACCCTCCCGTATTCGGAGATGCGCACCCGGGCCCAGGACCTGGCGCGCCGGCTCGCGCGTTTCCCGCGGGGCAGCCGGGTCGCCCTGGTCGCCCACACGCACGTCGATTTCCACGTGATGTTCTACGCCTGCCAGTACGCGGCCCTGGTGCCGGTGCCGCTGCCGGCCGCGATGCATCTCGGCGGGCGCGATGCCTTCATCCGTCACCTGCGCCAGATGCTGGGCGACTGCGGAGCGGTCGCGGCGTTTGCGCCGGCGGAGTTCATCGAATTCCTGCGCGAAGCGGCGAAGGACCTTGCGCTGGAGACGGCCGGGACGATGGACGATTTCATGGCGCTCGAGCCCGCCGCCCGCCTTCCGGCGCCGCCCGCGCCGCACGAACTCGCCTACCTGCAGTACACGTCCGGCAGCACGCGTTTCCCGCGCGGAACGATGATCACGCAGGCCGCGGCGCTCAGCAACCTGAAGGCGATATTCAACTTCGGTTTCCCGCTCACGCCGGACGACCGCTTCTGTTCCTGGCTGCCGTATTACCACGACATGGGCCTGGTCGGGATCGTGCTCGGCTGCGTCGCGCTGCAGCGTTCGGTGGACTACCTCGCGAGCCGCGATTTCGCCATGCGCCCGCGTCTCTGGCTCAAGCTGATGTCGCGCAACCGCGGCACCATCTCCTTCAGCCCGCCGTTCGGCTATGCGTTGTGCGCCCGGCGCCTGCGGCCGTCGGATACGGACGGCCTGGACCTGTCGGCCTGGCGCGTGGCCGGCGTCGGTGCCGAGATGATCCATCCCGCGTGGCTGCAGCAGTTCGCCGATGCGCTTGCGCCGGCGGGGTTCGATGCGCGCGCGTTCCTGCCGTGCTACGGCATGGCCGAGTGCAGCCTGGCCGTGAGCTTCTCGACGGTCGGCGGCGGGGCCGTCGTCGACCGCGTGGACGCCGAAACCCTCGCGCTGCATGGCCGGGCGGAGCCCGCGACGTCGACCGACCCGTCGGTCAAGGTCAACAATTTCATGAACTGCGGCGTGCCGCTGCCCGGGTACGAGGTCGAGATCCGCGATCCAGAGGGCCGGCGGCTGCCGGACCGCCGCTGCGGCCGCATCCACCTGCGCGGCCCCAGCGTCATGAGCGGCTATTTCGGCAACCCGGAGGCGACCCGCGAGGTCCTGTCGGCGGATGGCTGGCTGAACACGGGCGACCTGGGATACAGCGTGAATGGCGCGCTTCACCTCACGGGCCGCGCCAAGGACCTGCTGATCATCAACGGCCGCAACATCTGGCCGCAGGACATCGAGCACCTTGCCGAGCAGCAGCCTGAAGTCCGCCCGACCGACGCCTCCGCGTTCTCGGTCACGGGCGACGACGGCAGCGAGATCGCGGTGCTGGTGGTCCAGTGCCGCGAAATCGATCCGGCGAAGCTCGCTTCGCTGTCGGACCGCCTGCTGCAGGCGATCTACGCGGAATTCGGCATCCACTGCCTGATCGAGCTGGTGCCGCCGCACACGCTTCCGCACACGTCGTCCGGCAAGCTGTCCCGGAGCACCGCGCGCAAGGAATTCCTCGAACGGCATGGCGCTGAGGCCCTGCGGGCGCCCGCCGGCCCCCCGGCGGGCGAAGTGCCGGCCCGGCAGGCGCGGGCGGCGCTGGCCGCCGGCTGACGTCCCGGCGCGCTTGACGCCGGTTCCCGGCGTTTCGGTTACAATTTCGCATCGATGACGCTCCAGGCCGCAACGGTCGAGAAAGCGGTTCGCGACGCCCTGAAAGTCGTTCGGCCCGCAGGCGGACCGGTCGATGGCGGCGCCGACCTGGTGCGCGAGGTCGGACTCGATTCCGTGCGGGTGATGGACCTCATGATGGAGATCGAGGACCGCCTCGACATCTCCGTCCCGGTGGAACTGCTCGCGGACGCCCGCACGATCGATCAGCTCTGCGCTGGCATCGTCCAGCTTTCCGGCGGAAATAAATCGTGAGCCTGTTTGACAAGTTCGAGCCGTTGCGCGCGCTGCAGGCCGCCCTGCGCAGCGTTGGCAAGGTGCCCTCGGTCGCGACGCCGATGGACGAGGTGCATTCGGCGACTTCCGCGACCATCCAGGGCCGTCGCGTCGTCCTCGCGGGCACCAATAATTATCTCGGCCTGACCTTCGACGAGCGCTGCCGCGCGGCAGCGATCCATGCAATCGAGACGCTGGGCACCGGCACCACCGGCTCGCGCATGGCCAGCGGTAACTACCGCGGCCATCGCGAACTGGAGGAGGCGATCGCGCGCGCCTACGGCTGGCCGGCGGCGATCGTGTTCTCGACCGGCTACCAGGCGAATCTCGGCACGCTGTCGGCGCTGGCCGGCGCGGGCGAATACCTGCTGGTGGACGCGGACAGCCATGCCAGCATCTACGACGGCTGCCGCCTGAGCGCGGCGACGACGATCCGCTTCCGCCACAACGATCCCGAAGACCTCGACCGGCGGCTGGAGCGGCTCGGCGACGGCGCGAGGCAGGCGCTGGTGGTCGTGGAAGGCCTCTACAGCACGCTCGGCGACCGCGCACCGCTGGCGCAGATCGCCGCCGTCAAGCGCCGGCACGGCGCCTGGCTGCTGGTGGACGAGGCGCATTCCTTCGGCGTGTTCGGCGAACACGGGCTCGGCCTGTGCGAGGAACTCGGGATCCTCGCGGACGTGGATTTCATCGTCGGCACGTTTTCCAAGAGCCTGGGCGGCGTCGGCGGTTTCTGCGTGAGCCGCCACCCGGAACTCGACCTGCTGCGCATGGCCAGCCGTCCGTACATCTTCACCGCGGCCCCGGCGCCCGCCGTCATCGCGGCGGTCCACGCGGCACTCGAGCGCGTGCTCGAGGGCAAGGACCTGCGCGAGCGGCTCTGGCACCATGCCAACCGCTTCCATGCCGCGTTGCTGCGGCTCGGCTACCAGGTCGGGTCCGATGCACCGGGGCCGGTCGCCGCGCTGATATTCGGCGAGCGCGAAACGGCGATCGGGCACTGGCAGGGTTTGCTCGATGCCGGGATCTATACCAACCTGATGATTCCGCCGGCGGCCCCGAGCGGCAAGTTCATCGTGCGCATCAGCCTGAGCGCCGCGCACAGCGACCAGGACATCGACTACATCATCAATGCGCTCGAGGCGCTCGCCAGCCGCCGCCGGCCGGCGGCGGCGGTCGCGTCGACCGGTTCATGAGCCGGGGCGATAGGCGCTGATATAGGTCTGGAACTGCCGCTTGCCGTCGCGCCGCTGTTCCGCCTGGACGATGACGTAACCGAGATCCGGCGCATACCAGAACAGGTTCTCGCGTGAGGAGCCATCGCGCGCACTCCGGTAAACGATGGTATCCAGCACGCCGATGTTGGTCTTGAGCCGCTCGCGCCGCAGCAGCGTGTACCGGTAGTACTTGACCTTGTCCTTCTCGATCATGGCCACGACGCCGGGCTCGGCGCCGGCCTGCAGCCGCCATTGCACGAACGCCTGGCTCGACGCGGCGTCCTGCAGGCCGGATTCGATGGCGACGTCCACGGGCTCCTTTTCGGAGATGCCGGTCACCCGGCCCGCCCGCCAGTCGAACTGAAGCGTCACGTCGCGCTCCACGCCCTTGGTCCCGTCGTCGAAGCGATAGCGCAGCGGGCGCGGGCCGGTGGCGTCGAACTGGAACGAGGAATGTTGCAGCAGGTCGCCGTCGGCGACCAGCTTGCCGAGTCCGCTTGCGCGCAGCTCCGTCTCCAGGTTCCACAGCTCCGGGACCTGCGAGCGGCGGAGCTCGGTGCGGCTCGTGCCGACGCTCAGGTTGCCGTACTTGACCTTGTAGTCCGCGACATAGGGCGACAGCCGCACTTCGGCGGAGTCCGCGGCGGCGGGACTGCCGTTCAGCAGCATGGCCAGCGCCAGCGTCACGGCGGCCTTCATGAATGCGCGACCTCGATGTTCCGGCATGCGAGTGCAGCCTCATTGTAGTTGATCTACAGTCCGCTACACCTTTGACTGGACGGCGGGCATGCAAGGGACGCGACTCTGCAGGTCGATCACCGCAGCGCTCGGCATCGGCCCGGGCGCCGACCGCTTCACCGGTAGCCCCCGTCCCGGTTTCGCGCCGATCGTCCTCGGCGGTTGCGGCCGATCCGGCACGACGCTGCTCAGGATGATGCTCGACTCGCACCCGCGCATCAGTTGCGGCCCGGAGTCGAGCGTTTTCCGCCGGCGCGCCCTCGATCCCGACGCGCTGGCCGACCGGTTCGGCCTCGACCGCGGCGCGGTCCGCGCAATCGACGCTGCCGCGGTGTCGCGGCTGGCGTTCATCGAGGCGTTCGCCGCACTCTGCCTGCAGGACGCCGGGAAGGCGCGCTGGGCCGAGAAGACGCCGCGCAACATCAGCCGCATTGGCACGATCTTCCGGTTCTTTCCGGAGGCGCGATTCGTGCACGTGCTGCGCGACGGGCGCGACGTCGCCTGCTCGCTGCGCACGCATCCGCGCCACGAGGTGGTGGACGGCAAGCTGGTGCCGCTCAATACCTGGAAGCCGATCGCGGGCTGCGCGCGCCGCTGGCGCGACGATATCCAGTGTTCGCGGCCCTGGTGGAACGATCCGCGGTTCCACACCGTGCGCTACGAGGAACTGGTGCGGGATCCGGAGGCGGTGCTGCGCCGGCTGATGGATTTTCTCCGCGAGCCATGGGATGACGCCATGCTCGCGCACGCGGACAGCGGCAACCCGTCCCGCGACGTCACGCGATTCGCGCAGAACCCGGAGGCGATCGCGGCCATCAATGCCTCCTCGGTCGGCCGCTGGCAGCGCGACCTCGATGCGAAAGACCGGCGCATCTTCAAGCGCATCGCAGGCCCGCTCCTGATCGAGCTCGGCTATGCGAAGGACGATGCCTGGTAGCACGGCGCACGCGGTCCGCGCCCGGAAAATGAAAAGCCCCCTTGCGGGGGCTTTTCGATCGTGATCAGGCGGAAACCTGAAGCTCAGTCCGGTTCGTAATTGAGCAGCGGCACGACGAATTCCTGGGCCGCATCGATGTCGGTGCGGAACTGGTAGTCGTTGCCGTTGCACTGCGGTGCAATGCCATAGGAATTCACGGCCATGACGATGCTGGTCTCGGCGCCGGTCAGCGGGTCGATGAAGAACGCCGGTCCGCCGGAGTCGCCCGAGCAGGTGCCGCCGGGGCCGCCGCCATTGCCGGGATTGTTGGTGAACTTGAAGTTCTGCTCGCCGATCGTGTCGCTGACCGCGAGGCCCGTGATGCTCGAGGTCGCGGCATAGCGCACGAAATCGTCTCCTGCGAATGCCGGGATGCGGCCCTGCAAGCCGTAGCCGACGACGCGTGCCTGGCGCGACTGGATGCTGCCACGTGCCTTGCGCAGATAGTCGAACTGGTGGGCTGCCGGCAGCGTGCCGTATTCCGCCACGTAGATCGGCTGCTCCAGCAGGATCACGCCGATATCAAATGTGTTCGGGAATTCGGCATAGTCGTTGTACTGCGGGTGCGGCACGGCCTGGCCGCGGACCCAGGTCGCGTTGAGCCAGGCGGTCGTCGACCCATATCCCGGCCGTTCGAGGGCGAAGGCCGCATCGATGTCCGGGGCATTGCGGACATAGGTAACGTTGTTCACTTCACCAGCACCTTCGGTGCAGTGGCCCGCCGTCAGCACGACATAAGGCGTCAGCAGCGTGCCGGTGCAGCTGAAGAAACCAATGCCGTTCTGGACGAACAGCAGCGCGACGACATTCGGATGGTCTTCGCCATCGGGCGCGCCCCAGGTGATAGCGGCCGCGGGCATTGCAGCCGCCGCGAGGCCGATGGCAGCGGTGATTCCCAGGATTCTCTTCATTGATCGTTCCCCGTTGTTGTGGATTGGGCCATCGAAGAATATCACTGTTGCGGGTCCTGACCGACGTCCCTAGCATCCGGAAGTGGCCCGACTTTGCCAGCAACGGCGGAAAAGCGAGCATGCGAATCGACCGGCTGTGGTGGGAGCGCGACGACCTGTGTTACCGCGACGGGAGGTTGCAGTTCGGCGGGGCCGATCTCGCGCCAATTGCGCAGGCGGGGACGCCGGCCTTCGTCTACAACGCGGCGCGCGTGCGCGACAACCTGCTGCGCCTGCGCGCCGCGCTCGATGAGGCCGGGGTCGCGCACGATGCCTTCTACGCGGTCAAGGCGAATCGCTTCCCGGCGCTCATCCGCTACCTGAAGCAGCTCGGTCGCTGCGGCATCGACGCCTGCTCGCCGGCGGAGATGCGGTATGCACTGCAACACGGCTTTCAGGAGCACGAGATCTCCTATACCGGCACTTCGGTATCGGAGAGCGACCTCGACTGCCTGCGTGATCACCCCGGTGTGCATGTCAATTGCGATGCGTTGAGCACGATCCGGCGCCTCGGCCGGTGCTGCCCCGGCAGGCGCATCGGGCTGCGCGTCAATCCCGGGCTGGGTGCCGGCTATAACGAGCGCCTGCGCTACGCCGGAGCGAAGCCGACCAAGTTCGGCATCTACCCGGATCGCTTCGAAGAGGCGATCAGGACGGCGGGCGACGCAGGGATGAGAGTCGACACGCTGCATTTTCACGTCGGCAGCGGTTATCTCGGTGATGCGCTCGAAGTGCTCGACCAGGTGCTCGAGCGGGTCGGCCCGATGCTGGATGCGCATCCGGAAATCCGCACGCTGAACGTGGGTGGCGGACTCGGCCTGCGGCTCACCGAATCGGATGCGGCGATCGACCTCGGGCGCTGGGCGGAGATCGTTGCACGCCACACGGTCCGCCGCGGCCTGAGAGTGCAGGTCGAACCGGGCGACTACCTCGTGAAGGACGCCGGCGCCCTGCTGGTGCGCATCAACACGGTCGAGGACAAGGCCGGCGTGCGGTTCGTCGGTGTCGACGCCGGCCTCGGCATCCAGAATCTCCCGGCGTACTACCAGACGCCGTTCATCGTCGCGCCGCTGCAGCGCATCGCCGGCCAGCCGCTCGAGCGCGTGACGATCGCCGGCAACATCAACGAGGCCATCGACCTGCTCGCCGAGGACATCGAACTCCCGGCGGTCGCGGAAGGCGACCTGCTTGCGCTGCTGAACGCCGGCGGCTACGGTTCGTCGGCTGCGTCTAACCATTGCATGCGCGGCGAATTCCGGGAATTGCTGCTCAATCACGAGGACCTTCCATGACCAGGACCATTGATCGGATCGCACGCGCGCTCATCGTCGTCGCATGCTGCGGCGGCGCCCCCGCGCAGGCCGCGCTCGACCGGACCGAGCGCGCGATCGCGGAGCGGGTGACGCAGGGGCAGGCCGCCGCCGAGGCGCTGCTGCAGCAGGTCGTGGACATCGAAAGTCCGACCGAGAACCTGCCGGGCGTGCGGGCCGTGGGCGATGCCTTTGCCGCGGAGTTGCGGGAGATCGGCTTCCGGACCCGCTGGGTCGAGATGCCGGGCGACATGCAGCGCGCCGGGCACCTGGTGGCGGAGACCAAAGGCACGCGCGGCAACCGGTTGCTGCTGCTCGGGCACCTCGACACGGTGCTTGCCGGTGAGCGCTTCCGCCGCGAGGGCCAGCGCGCCTACGGCACCGGCACGACGGACATGAAGGGCGGCATCGTCGTGATGCTGCAGGCACTGCGTGCGCTGCATGCCGCCGGCGCGCTGAAGGGAAGGCAGGTCACGGTGCTGCTGACCGGCGACGAGGAAGACGCGGGCATGCCGCTCGCCGCGGCGCGCGCGCCGATGGTCGAGCTGGCCGGACGCAGCGACATGGTGCTGAGCTTCGAGGCCGCGATCGACGGGACCGCGACCATCGGCCGGCGCGGCGTCAATGGCTGGACCCTGGAAGTGAATGGAGAGACCGGGCATTCGAGCCAGGTCTTCGGTGAGGAACTTGGCAGCGGCGCGGTCTACGAGCTGGCGCGCATCCTTGCGGCGTTTCACGAGGAGCTTGGCCACGAGCCGTACCTGACGCTCAATCCCGGCGTGGTCGTCGGTGGCACGACGGCGCAGCTCGCCGACTATCGTGGCAGCGCCGAGGGCAAGACCAATGTGGTTTCACCGCTGGCCTTTGCGCGCGGCGACCTGCGTTTCATCAGCCTCGAGCAGGAACGTTCCGCGATGGAGCGCATGCAGGCGATCGTGGCGCGGCACCTGCCGCGCACGCGTGCGACGCTGCGCTTCGACCAGGCCTCGTACCCGCCCATGACGCCGACGCCGGGCAACAAGACATTGCTCGGCGAACTCGACCGCGCGAGCCGCGACCTGGGACTTGGCGCGGTCGAGGCCTTCGATCCCGCCGGCCGCGGCGCCGGCGACATCGGCTTCATCTCGCACCTGCTGCCGGGTCTCGACGGACTCGGCAGCGGCGGCGGTGGCCACTCGCACGCGCCGGGGGAGTACACGGGCCTCGATACGCTGACGCCGATGGCGCAGCGTGCGGCGATCCTGATCTATCGCCTGACGCGTTGAAGCACTGTAAGCGAGCGTGGCAGCTGCGCGGACGCTGGCACCGAACAAACCGGATGCGAGCTGG
Source organism: Steroidobacteraceae bacterium (assembly GCA_050179155.1). Classification (GTDB taxonomy): domain Bacteria; phylum Pseudomonadota; class Gammaproteobacteria; order Steroidobacterales; family Steroidobacteraceae; genus SCUD01. Next base: position 96,351 of record JBFXFJ010000001.1, on the reverse strand, counting down.
ATCCGCTGTGTGACTTCGCGTAATACATGTCAGAGCGAGTCATGTTCGCACTGGTGCGCGAGGCGAATCATGGCGCGGGGATAGTTGCGGCGTGGGTGATGCGATGGGAACCAACCGGCCGAAGGCGCGACGACATGCGTTGCCACCCGCCGCACCCGAACTCGCGCGCGGATTCTTCGGCGTCTTCGGCTTCAGCCGCCGCGCGCTGCAGCTCGTCTGGACCACCAGCCGGCGGCTCTCGGTCTCGCTCGGCCTGCTGACGCTGCTCGCCGGGGCACTGCCCGCAGCCGTCGCCTACGTTGGCGCGCTGATCATCGACGCGGTGGTTGCGGCGATCCAGGCGGGCGGGGCCGATCGCTCCGGCCTGACCGCGCACGCGCTGTTGCTGGTCGGCGTCGAGGGCGCGCTGGTCGCCGCGATCGCGGGCATCCAGCGCGGCATTTCGCTGTGCCAGTCGCTGCTGCGCGCGCAACTCGGCCAGCGGGTGAACTCGATGATCCTGGAAAAGGCGCTGACGCTCGAGCTCGCCCATTTCGAGGACTCCGAGTTCTACGACAAGCTCACGCGCGCGCGGCGGGAGGCCTCGAGCCGGCCGCTGTCGCTCGTGATGCGCACGTTCGGGCTGGTGCAGAACGGCGTCTCGCTGGTGAGCTACGGCACGCTGCTTGCGCAGTTCTCGCCCTGGGCCGTCGCCATTCTGGTCGCAGCGGGCCTGCCCGCGTTCCTGGCGGAGGCGAAGTTCTCCGGCGCCGCATTCCGGCTGTTCCTGTGGCGCTCGCCGGAAACGCGCATGCAGATGTACCTGGAGACGGTGCTCGCGCGGGAAGACCATGCCAAGGAGGTGAAGCTGTTCGGCCTGGGTCCGCTGTTGCTGGACCGGTACCGCGGCATATTCCGCAAGCTCTACGCGGAGGATCGCGACCTCGCGATCCGCCGCGACACCTGGGGATTCCTGCTCGGCCTGATTGCGACCGCCAACCTGTACGGCGCCTATGCCTGGGTGGCGGTGGCGGCCATTGCGGCGCGCATCACGCTCGGCCAGATGACGATGTACGTGATGCTGTTTCGCCAGGGGCAGGCGGCGGTTTCCGCGAGCCTGGCCGCCATCGGCGGCATGTACGAGGACAACCTTTATCTCGCGACCTTGTACGAATACCTGGAAACCCCGGTCGAAGGATCGAGGGGCACGCTGGTCCGCGGCCCGAGGCCGCAGGACGGCATTCGCTTCGAGCACGTCGGCTTCACCTACCCCGGCGCGGACCAGCCAGCGCTCGTCGACGTTGATCTGCACATACGGCCGGGCGAGTCGCTGGCGCTCGTCGGCGAGAATGGCTCCGGCAAGACCACGCTGATCAAGCTGCTGACACGGCTGTACCTGCCGAACGCCGGGCGCATCACGCTCGACGGACTGGACCTGCGCGACTGGGACGAGGCTGCGCTGCGGCAACGAATCGGCGTCATCTTCCAGGACTTCAGCCGCTATCAGTTGATCGTCGGGGAGAACATTGGCGCCGGGGACGTGCGCTACTTCGAGGACGAGGCGCGCTGGCGCGTGGCCGCCGAAAAAGGCATGGCTGCACCGATGATCGACGGCTTTCCGCTCGGCTATCGGACGCCGCTCGGCAAGTGGTTCAACGACGGCCGCGAGCTGTCCGGCGGCCAGTGGCAGAAGATCGCGTTGTCGCGCGCATTCATGCGCTCGGACGCGGATATCCTGGTGCTGGATGAGCCGACCGCTGCACTGGATGCGGCCGCGGAGTCGACCGTGTACGAACACTTCCGCGCCTTGACCGAGGGCCGGATCGCCATCCTGATCTCGCACCGGTTCTCCACGGTGCGGATGGCGGACCAGATCGTGGTGCTGCAGGGCGGCGGCATCATCGAGCGCGGCAGCCATGACGAGCTCATGCGGCTAAACGGGCACTACGCGCAACTATTCTCGTTGCAGGCGAAGGGCTACCGGTAGGAGGACTGCGTTGAATTCCAGCTTGCTCGTTTGGCTCACGCCGACGCTCGCCGCGATGTTCGCCTGGGGCATCGCGCAGGGGCTCGTCAAGAAATACATCGGCGAGGTGCCGCCGGCGCGCTTTTGCCTGTACTACGCCGTGGCGAGCGCCGCGGTGAACATCCTGTTCTGGGCGAGCCAGGACGCACCGCCGATCCTTGCGCCCGAAGGCCGGGTGTTCCTGGTCGTGGGCCTCACCGCCTACGTGCTGGAAGGCATTGCGTGGATCTTCTACTACCAATCGATCGTGTACGGGCCGATCTCGATCGTCGGTACGCTGTCTGCCGCCTATCCCGCGTTGACGGTGATCTTCGCCAACCGTTTCCTGGGCGAGACGCTGTCGCCGTTCCAGATCGTGGGTGTCGTCGGCGTGATCGCCGGTTGCCTGAGCCTCGCGTATTCGCCGCCCGATCCGAACGGGAAGAAGACTTCGAAGCGCTGGATGCCGCTTGCCGGCGCGGCGCTCCTGCTCTGGGGCGTGACCGGCGTGCTCGTCAAGTACGCATACGCCTATTACGGCGACAACCAGGCCAACATCGCGAGCGAAGCGAACATGGCGCTGCTGATCGCCGCCGGCGGCCTGCTGACGCTCGGGGTCTACGGCTTCATTTTCGGTCGCAAGGGCGCGACCTCGGGACGCGAATGGTCGCGATCGTTCCTGCCGATGGCAACCATGGCGCTCGGCGGCCTGCTGGCCGCGATCGCCTACAAGACCGGGCCGGCATCGATCGTCTCGCCGCTCTCGGGGGCCTATCCCGTGGTCACGCTCGGCTTTGCATGGGCGGTCCTGAAGGAACGCCCGACCGCGCTGCAATGGGCCGGGATCGCTGCGATCCTGGCCGGATTCGTGTTCACGACGATGGGCGCTGGCTGACGTCCCTGTCAGCCAGTCGATGCAAGAAGGGACAGTCCCTAGAGCAGCGGCACCAGCAGCAGCGCCACGATGTTGATGATCTTGATCAGCGGGTTGATCGCAGGTCCCGCCGTGTCCTTGTAGGGATCGCCGACGGTGTCGCCGGTCACGGCCGCCTTGTGCGCGTCCGAGCCCTTGCCGCCGAAGTTGCCTTCCTCGATGTATTTCTTCGCGTTGTCCCAGGCGCCACCGCCCGTGCACATCGAGATTGCGACGAACAGGCCGGTGACGATCGTGCCGATCAGCACGCCGCCGAGCGCGCGGATGCCGGCGCCGGGGCCGAGCAGGTAGTTCATGCCGAAGCCAACGACCACCGGGATCAGGATCGGCAGCAGCGACGGCACGATCATCTCGCGGATCGCCGCGCGGGTCAGCATGTCCACGGCGCGCGAATAATCGGGCTTCGCGGTGCCTTCCATGATGCCCTTGATCTCCGCAAACTGCCGCCGCACCTCGATCACGACCGAGGAGGCCGCGCGGCCGACGGCTTCCATCGCCATCGCGCCGAAGAGGAAAGGCACGAGTCCGCCGATGAACAGGCCGATGATCACCGCAGGATCGGACAGGCTGAAGAGTTCCAGCTTGCCCGCGATCTCGAGGTTGTGCGTGTAGTCGGCAAACAGCACGAGCGCGGCGAGGCCGGCCGAGCCGATTGCGTAGCCCTTGGTCACCGCCTTGGTCGTGTTGCCGACCGCGTCGAGCGCGTCGGTGATCTTGCGCACGTCCTTCGGCAGACCGCTCATCTCGGCAATGCCGCCGCCGTTGTCGGTGATCGGGCCATAGGCGTCGAGCGCCACGATCAGGCCGGTCATCGACAGCATCGCCGTTGCGGCGATCGCGATGCCGTACAGGCCGGCGAGCGAGTAGGCGCCCCAGATCGCGGCGCAGATCGCGAGCACCGGCAGGGCAGTGGACTTCATCGAAATGGCGAGGCCTGCGATCACGTTGGTGCCGTGGCCCGTGCGCGAGGCTTCGGCCACATAGCGCACCGGCTTGTATTCGGTGGCCGTGTAGTACTCGGTGATGACGATCATCGCCGCAGTCAGCGCGAGCCCGATCAGCGCGCAGAAGTAGAGCGGCATGGCGGCATCGCCCAGCATGTACTTCGTGATCGGGTAGAACGCGATGGCTGCGATGACGCCCGAGACGATCACGCCGCGATAGAGCGCGCCCATGATCTTGCCGCCTTCGGAGGTCTTGACGAAGAACGTGCCGACGATCGAGGCGACGATGGACACCGCGCCGAGCACCAGCGGGTACAGCACCGCCGCTTCGCCGAGGTCCTTCATCATCAGGCCCGCGAGCAGCATGGTCGCGACCACGGTGACCGCGTAGGTCTCGAACAGGTCGGCCGCCATGCCGGCGCAGTCGCCGACGTTGTCGCCGACGTTGTCGGCGATCACGGCCGGATTGCGAGGGTCGTCCTCGGGGATGCCGGCTTCGACCTTGCCCACGAGGTCCGCGCCGACGTCGGCGCCTTTCGTGAAGATGCCGCCGCCGAGTCGCGCGAAGATCGAGATCAGCGAGCCGCCGAAGGCGAGGCCCACGAGCGCGTGCAGCGCGTGGTCGCTGTCGCCGGTCAGGCGCATCATGATTCCGTAATAGGCCGCGACACCCAGCAGGCCGAGCCCGACCACCAGCATGCCGGTGATCGCGCCGCCGCGGAACGCGACCTGCAGCGCCGGATTGAGTCCGATGCTCGCCGCATGGGCCGTGCGCACGTTGGCGCGCACCGAGACGTTCATGCCGATATAACCGGCGAGCCCCGAGAGCAGCGCGCCGAGCGCGAAGCCGATCGCCGTGTACCAGTCGAGCGCGAAGCCGAGCACGACGAACAGCACGACGCCGACGATCGCGATCGTCGAGTACTGGCGGTTCAGGTAGGCCTTGGCGCCAGCCTGGATCGCGGCCGCGATCTCCTGCATCCGCGCGTTGCCCGCGGGCGGCGCGAGGATCCAGCGCGTCATGAAGATCCCGTAGACGATGGCGATCACGCCGGCCAGCACTGCAAGCCAGAGTGCATTTTGCATGGACATGAACTACTCCCTGGAAACGAAAATCATATCACGAAGGTGGTCGTCAGCCGCCGTCGCACGCGCGCGCCTTTCAGCGTCGCATACGCGGGAATGCCGTTCCTGTAAGGCGGATAGGCCTCGCCGCCAATCAGCGGCTCGAGGTAGCGGCGGCCCGCGGCGGTGATGCCGAAGCCGTCGGCGGTGATGAAGTTGCGCGGCACCATCTTCTCGCGGTTCGCGACCTGCTCGATCGCGACCGAGCCGATGTCCCAGCGGTACGGCTTCGACGACTTGCGGCGGATCACCGGCATGACCGCATTTTTTCCCGCGACGGCGAGCTCGACCGCGGCGCGCCCCACCGCGTAGGCCTGCTCGAGGTCCACGCGGGAAGCGATGTGGCGTGCCGAGCGCTGCAGGTAATCGGCGAGTGCCCAGTGGTACTTGTAGCCGTGCGCCTGCTTGATCATCGACGCGAGCGTCGGCGCGACGCCGCCGAGCTGCACGTGGCCGAAGGCATCGCGCGTGCCCATGTCGGACAGGAACTGGCCTTGTGCGTCGCGCGTGCCCTCCGAGGCGACGATGACGCAGTAGCCCTTCTGCTCGACCGTCTCCTTTACGCGCGCGAGGAAGCGCTCGCGGTCGAAGGCGATTTCCGGGAACAGGATGATGTGCGGCGGGTCGCCGGCCTTGCGTGCGGCGAGGCCGCCCGCGGCCGCGATCCAGCCGGCGTGGCGACCCATTACCTCGAGTATGAACACGCGCGTCGAGGTGCGCGCCATGGACGCGACGTCGAGCGAGGCCTCGAGGGTCGAGACCGCGACGTATTTCGCGACCGAGCCGAAGCCGGGGCAGCAGTCGGTGACGGGCAGGTCGTTGTCCACGGTCTTCGGAATGCCGATGCAGGCGACGTGATAGCCGAGCTGTTCGCCAAGTTGGCTGAGCTTCAGCGCCGTGTCCATCGAGTCGTTGCCGCCGTTGTAGAAGAAGTAACCGATGTCGTGCGCGCGAAATACCTCGATCAGGCGCTCGTATTTCGCGCGATCGCGCTCGAGGTCCTTGAGCTTGTAGCGGGCGGATCCGAACGCACCCGATGGCGTGTGACGCAGCGCCTTGATCGTCGCCGCGTCCTCGCGGCCGATGTCGATCAGGTCCTCGGTCAGCGCGCCGACGATGCCGTCGCGGCCGGCGTAGAGATGGCCGATCCGGTCGCGGTGCCGCCGGCTGGCCTCGATGACGCCCAGTGCGCTCGCGTTGATCACGGCGGTCACGCCGCCGGATTGCGCATACAGCGCATTGCGCCGCCCGGGCCCTTTTTTCCTGGTCCTGGCCATCATCCCGATCCGTATTCCGGGCGGCGACACCGCCCCGTGGGGGGCGAAGCATAGCCGATTCGCCCCGGTTTGACGCGACCTTGGGCCGCGGGCAGGATGGACGCCCCTCGACGGGCACCGGCCCGCGGAGATTGACGTAATGAGGCTGGTTCTGCTTGGCGCGCCCGGATCGGGCAAGGGCACGCAGGCGCAACGCATGCAGGCGCGTCATGGCGTGCCGCAGGTGTCGACCGGTGACTTGTTGCGCGAGGCCGTGGCCGCGGACACGCCGCTCGGCCGCGCCGCCAAGGTCGTGATGGACGCCGGCCAGCTGGTGGCCGACGGCATCATGCTCGGCATCATCCGCGAACGCCTGGCGAAGCCGGACGCCGCGCGCGGTTTCATCCTCGACGGCTTCCCGCGTACTATCGCCCAGGCGGATGGCCTTGCCGGCCAGCTCGCGGACCTTGGCGTGTCGCTCGATGCCGTCGTGCTGCTGGACGTCGACCCCGAGATCCTGCTGCGGCGCATGGCGGGCCGGCGCAGCTGCCGCCGCTGCGGCCGCGTGTTCCACGTCGAGACGAATCCGCCGCGCGCTGGCGAGCGCTGCACGGATGGCGGGCCGCACGACCTGTTCCAGCGTCCCGACGACAACGAGGAAACCGTGCGCCAGCGGCTCGCGGTCTACGCCGAGCGCACCCAGCCGCTGATCGAGTACTACGCAAAGAAAGGCATGCTCCGGCGCATCGACGCCAATGGCACGCTCGACGAGGTGAATGGGCGGCTGGAGGCGGTGCTGCGCTAAAGCGTTGCCAGCAGCGGCTCGCCGATCACTTCGCGCCGCCAGCCGGTCAGCACCGGCAATTCCCGCGCCCCGCGGATCAATGCCGCAAGTTCGCGCCGGGTCGCCAGGATTTCCGGCTGGACACCGAGTTCACCCGCGATCGCGAGCAGGCGCTGCTGCAGCGATTTCATCTGCCGCACCTGGGCCGGTCCCGGCCGCGACAGCTCCTCGAGTGCTGCAACCGGCTCTTCGTCGCGCGATCCGCGGATCGCCGCCAGGATCGCGTCGCCGGCGCGCGCGGCCGTGCCGCGCGGGACGCTTGCGATCGCGGCGAGCGCTTCCTGCGTGCGCGGCCTGACTTCGGCCAGTTCGTGTATGGCAGCGTCCGGCAGTACCCAGCCGCGCGGCAGGTCGCGGTCCATCGCGCGCTGCTCGCGCCAGCGGGCGAGGGCGCGAGCCGCGGCGAAGGCTTCGGGGTCGAGGCGCTCCAGGCCCTTGAGGCGCCGCCAGGCTTCCGCCGGTTCGACGCGGTACAGCGCCAGGTCGCGCAGTTGCGCGGACTCTTCTTCCATCCAGCCGCGACGGCCGGCGGCCGCGAGCCGCTCCTCGAGCGCAGCCGCGAGCGCGGGCAGGTAGCGCACATCGTCGGCGGCATAGGCGAGCTGTTCCGGCGACAGCGGGCGGCGCGCCCAGTCCGTGCGTGCGTGTCCCTTGGCCAGTTCGATGCCGAGCAGCTGGCGCACCAGTTCCGCGTAGCCGATCTGTGCCGGAAAGCCGAGGAGCGCAGCGGCCTGCTGGGTGTCGAACACCGGCGCGAGCGGGCTGCCGGTCAGCGGCAGCAGCGCCTCGATGTCCTGCCGCGCCGCATGCAGCAGCTTCACGCGCCGCTCGTCGACCAGGGGCGCGACGAGCGCGCCGCCATCCTCGATCGCGAGGACGTCGACCAGCGCGAGCGTTCCCGGCACGGCGACCTGGACCAGGCATAGCCTCGGATAGTAGGTGCGTTCGCGCACGAACTCCGTGTCGAGCGCGACCGCTGACCCGGCCGGCCAGGAGTCGACCAGGGCGCTGATCGCAGCCTGTGTGGATAGAAACGTCATTGCCACCTTATTATGCGGATGCCGCCGCCGCGGCCCAAGGCTGCATGACGCAATTGCTCCGTTCGCTGTTCCAGATCGCCCTGCTGCGCAAGGACCCAAGCGTATTGCCGGCGTCCGTCGTCCTGGCGGTGCTGCTGGGCATCGCCTACGCGGTCATGAGCGCGCTGCAGTCCTGGATGCTTTATGGCAGCGACCGGATCGTCTTGCGCACCGCGGTTGACCTCGGCCTGTCGCTCGCGCTGGTCTGGGTCGTGCTCGCAGTGACGCGACGCGGGCATCGCTACCCGCAGACTATCAGCGCCGTGCTCGGGACCTCGGTGCTGGTCGCGCCAATCGTCGTCGTGCTGCTGCTGCTGATGCAGGGCCCGGCGACGACCTACTACCCGGCCTGGCTGGTGGCGCGGGCCGGCGCGGTGGTCGTGACCATCTGGTTCATCGTGGTCATTGGCCACATTCTCCGGGGCGCGCTCGAAACGGGACTCGTGACCGGCGTGGCAATCGCCATGACCTGGCTGATTGCCAGCCGGGTGCTGGCGGAAAAACTTTTTCCCCTGGTGGCCTGATGCATCTCCACATCATCGGCATCTGCGGCACCTTCATGGGCGGCATTGCGGCGCTTGCCCGCGCCGCCGGCCATCGCGTCACGGGCTGTGACGCCAATGTCTATCCGCCGATGAGCACCCAGCTCGAGGCGCTGGGCATCGCGCTGATCGAAGGCCATGACCCCGGCCAGCTCGACCTGCGGCCGGACGTCGTGGTGGTCGGCAACGTGATGAGCCGCGGCAACCCGCTGATCGAGCGGCTGCTCGACAGCGACCTGCCGTTCACGTCGGGCCCGCAATGGCTCGCCGACAACGTGCTGCGCGGGCGCGAAGTCGCCGCAGTCGCCGGCACCCACGGCAAGACCACGACCGCGAGCATGCTGGCCTGGATCCTGGACCAGGCCGGACTCGATCCCGGCTTCCTGATCGGCGGCATTCCCGCGAACTTCGGCGCTTCGGCGCGCGCGGGCACGGGCAAGGCCTTCGTGATCGAGGCCGACGAGTACGACACGGCCTTCTTCGACAAGCGCGCGAAGTTCGTGCATTACCGTCCGCGGCACCTGCTGATGACGAACCTGGAATTCGACCACGCCGACATCTACCCGGACCTCGCATCAATCCAGCGCCAGTTCCACCACCTGGTCCGCACCGTCCCGGCCTCGGGGCGCATCACCTGGAACGCCGCGGACGGCGCGCTCGCGGCCGTGCTGGCGATGGGTTGCTGGACGCCACTCACCGGTTTCGCGCGCGATGCCGCGGCAGCGGAATGGCGCGTGCGCCTGCTCGCGGCAGACGGCTCCGCATTCGAACTGCTGCAACGCGGCGAGCCCGCCGGCACCGTGCGCTGGGGGCTGATCGGCATGCACAACGTCGAGAACGGCCTGGCCGCGGCCGCCTGCGCCGCCGGCATGGGCATCGAACCCGCGGTCGCCGCGGCAGCGCTCGGCGGGTTCTGCGGCGTGCGCCGCCGGCTGGAACTGCGCGGCGAAGTGCGCGGCATCCGCGTCTATGACGACTTTGCGCACCATCCGACAGCGGTCAGGCTGACGATCGACGGCGTGCGCCGGCAGGATCCCAGCCGCATCGTTGCCGTGCTCGAGCCGCGCTCGAACACGATGCGTCTCGGTGTGCATCGCGCCGAGCTTGCGGCCTCGCTCGCCGGCGCCGACCGCGTCTGGCTGTACCAGCCCGCGGGACTCGACTGGAACCTCGACGACGTTGCCGCGAGCCTCGGCCCGAAGGCCGCGGTCGCGCGCGAACTGCCGGGGCTGGTGGATGCGCTGGTCTCCGAGCTGAAAACCGGCGACCGCGTGCTGATCATGAGCAACGGCGGCTTCGGCGGGCTGCATGAGCGCCTGTTGCAGGCGCTGCGGGCAGGGTCCCCGTGAACGCGGAAGTCCGCGAGCTGCCGCTGTTTCCGCTCAATGCCGTGCTGTTTCCCGGCGGGCCGCTGCCGCTTCGGATCTTCGAGCCGCGCTACCTCGACATGGTGAGCCGCTGCCTGCGCGAACAGACCGGGTTCGCGGTGGTGCTGATCGGGGAGGGCGAGGAAGCGACCGGCGCGACCAGCTTCGCGGCAACCGGCACCGAGGCGCGGATCGTTGATTTCGACCGGCTCGAGGGCGGCCTGCTCGGCATCAGCTGCATCGGCCGCGAGCGCGTGCGCATCGTCGAGGCCTGGCGCGAGGCGGACGGACTGAACCGCGGCCGCGTGCTGGACATCGGCGCGGATCCGGTCGTGCCGGTGCCGCCGGAACAGGCCTGGCTCAGCGAAGTGGTGATGCAGGTGCTGCCGGAGGCAGGAGACACTTACCGCCATGTCGAGCGGCGCGAGGACGCGGCCTGGATCGGTAACCGGCTCGCCGAGATGCTGCCGCTCTCGCTGGCCGACAAGCAGACGCTGCTCGAGCTGACCGATCCGCTCGAGCGCCTTGCCGCGCTCGAACCCGCCGTCAGCCGCGACCGTCCTTAGCGCGCCGCCGAGGCCGGTGGCCGCAGCCAGCCGCGGCCCCAGGCGACGGCCAGCATCAGCGCGGCCCAGCCGGCGACCAGCCATCCCGTGTAGCCGTCGAAGGGGCCGATGAGCGACGACCAGCGCGCGCCCGCGTCGAGGTCGGTGACGGCCGTCGTCGACTTGATCACGCAGACCCAGCCCATGTGCAGGCCGATGCCGGCAGCGATGCTGCCGGTGCGATGGCGCACGAGCCCGAGCATCAGGCCGACCAGCAGCAGCGTGACGAACGAATCCACGAATGCCGCGGGTGTGGCAAAGCGCGAAAACGCCGAGCCGAGCAGCGCAATGCCGCTGTCCCAGCCGATCTCGGCCTGTGGTATTCGCGCGCGCGCCAGGAAATGGATCGCCGAGTAGAGGAGTGCGGTGCTCCAGAGCGCAGCGGCAAGCCCGGATTCGCGAAAGACGGCGCGAAACATCAGGCCGCGGAAGAACGTTTCCTCGACGATCGCGACCGCGAGCCCGGTCAGGGCGCCGGCCGCGATGCCATTCAGCAGCAGGGTCGCGCTGAAATCGGGCCGCAGTGCCAGCAGGCCGAGGGCCTGCATCGCGAGCGTCATCGGCAGCATCGTTGCGAGCCCGATCGCGAGGCCTGCGCACAGGTGGCGCATGAAGTGACGACGCGCGAGGCCATAGCCCCAGTCCTCACGGCCCTGCAGTCCCTGCCTGCGCACCGCGAGCACCAGTCCGGCGAGCAGCAACAACTGCCAGAAGCGGCTGACGACCTTGTGAAACGGCCATTCCGGCTGCAGCGCGTGCGCGGCCTGCCAGACGGGCCAGGCGAGCAGCGCCGCCAGCAGCAGGGTCCCGAGAATTGCCGCCAGGAACCAGAGTGCGGCGCGCATCAGGCGTCTTTGGCGATCGACTCGAAGGCGCGTGCGGCGGCCTGGACGGTGGCCTCGATCTCGGCGTCGCCGTGCGCGGCGGAGATGAACCCCGCCTCGAAGGCGGACGGCGCCAGGTAGACGCCGGCGTCCAGCATCAGGTGGAAGAAGCGGCGGAACCGGGCGACGTCGCAGGCCATCACCTGTTCATAGCGTCGCACCGGCGCATCGCTCGTGAAGAAGAGCCCGAACATGCCGCAGACGTGGTTGGTCGCGAGGTGGATGCCTGATTTCAGCGCCGCTTTTGCGAGGCCGTCGATCAGCCGGCCGGTCGCGGCGGCGAGCGTCGCGTGGAAACCGGGACGCGCGACCGCCTCGAGCGTCGCGAGACCCGCCGCCATCGCGACCGGGTTGCCGGACAGGGTGCCCGCCTGGTAGACGGGGCCGAGCGGCGCGAGGCGCTCCATGATGTCCCGGCGCCCGCCGAAGGCGCCGACCGGCATGCCCCCGCCGACGATCTTGCCGAGCGTCGTCAGGTCCGGCCTGACGCCGTAGAGTTCCTGCGCGCCGCCGCGCGCCACGCGAAAGCCGGTCATCACCTCGTCGAAGATCAGCACGGCCCCATGGCGTGTGCACAGTTCGCGCAGGCGTTGCAGGAATCCCGGCACCGGCGGCACGCAATTCATGTTGCCCGCCACCGGCTCGACGATGACGCAGGCGACCTGGTCGCCGATGGCGGCGAAGCAGTCCTCGAGCCCGCGGATGTCGTTGTACCCGAGCGTCGTGGTGTGCGCCGCGACCGCGGCGGGCACGCCCGCGGAGGTCGGGACGCCGAGCGTCAGCGCGCCGGATCCGGCCTTGACCAGCAGCGCGTCGGAATGGCCGTGGTAGCAGCCCTCGAACTTGACGATGCGGTCGCGGCCGGTGAAGCCGCGCGCGAGCCGGATGGCGCTCATCGTCGCCTCGGTGCCGGAACTCACCATCCGCAGCAGCTCGATGGACGGCATCAGCTCCACGACCTTGCGCGCGAGCTCAGTCTCGATGACGGTCGGTGCGCCGAACGACAGGCCGTCGGCGGCGCGGCGCGTGACCGCTGCGATGACGTCCGGGTGAGCGTGGCCGAGCACCATCGGACCCCAGGAACCGACATAGTCGATCAGCCTGCGGCCGTCCTCGGTCTCGACCCAGGCGCCCTGCGCGCGGCGGATGAAGGCGGGCTCGCCGCCGACGCCGCGAAACGCGCGCACCGGCGAATTGACGCCGCCGGCGATGACCCTGGATGCTTCCTCGAACAGCGACATGCGTTCTTCCCCGGGTCAGTGGCGCCGGACTTCAAAGCCGCGCTCCTGCAGCAGCGCAGGCAGGCCGCGGTCGCCGACCAGGTGCAGCGCGCCGACTACGAGCAGTATGTCGTCGGATTCCCCGAGCATGTCGCTGACCAGCCCGGCCCAGCGCTCGTTGCGCGCGAAGATCAGCTGCTCGGCGAGCTCCGGATAACCCTCGAAATCATCCTCGAGGCTCTGCAACAGCGCGCGCTCGTCGCCGGCGCGCCAGGCTGCAAGCAGCGGCCGGATCACCTCGTCGATCGAGCCTGCTTCCTCGAGCGACTGCATCAGGAGCTTCTCCTGCAGGCCCGCCGGCATGCCGTCCAGCATGCCGAGCTGGAAATCGAGCGTCTCCAGCCCGCAGCGGGCCTTGCCGTCCCGCCCCGCGGAGGCCTCGATGATCTGCTCGACGCCGTGCTCGACGTCGTAGCCGTGCTGCTGCAGCGCCATCACCGAGATCGTCAGGCCCGCGAACCATGGTTCGAACGGCGCGAACGGCGCGATGTCGATACCTGCGGCGGCGGCGGCGGTGCGCGCGCGGTCGGCGGCGGATCCCAGCAGTTCGAACAGGCCGCGGCCCTCCGGGTCGATCGCGCGCCCGAGCGTGATCGAGGTGGTGGTCGCCTCGTCGAGCCGGCTGGTGTCCACTTCGAAGCAGACCTGCTCCGCGTCGCGGTAGGCCGCGGCGAGTTCGCCATCGATCGTGAAGCCGCCCTCGGGCAGCAGGTGCACGGAGCCGAACAGGTAGACCGTGTTCTTCGCGCCCGCGACCGACCACATCGCCGGGTCGGCATGGGCGTTGCCGAGCACCAGCAAGGCGAGCAGCGCAATGAATCGTCTAGCCATCGGGGTGCACCCATTCAATGCCGGTTTCCAGGCCGCCATCGGGGTCGAGCTCGAGCCAGCGGTACGCGGGCGGGCGCGTGTCCACGGCAAATTCGTCCGAGTTCTGCGTGAACTGCATGCAGGTCGAAGGCGTGCCCATCAGCCGCACCCGTCCGTGCATGCCCTCGAATGGCTGGTGCGTATGGCCCCACAGGAGTCCGCGCACCCGCGGATGCCGTGCGAGCACGTCGAAAAGCCCGGCGGCATTGTCGAGCATCAGCTCGTCGAGCCAGCGGCTGCCGTGCGGCACCGGCTGGTGGTGCAGGCAGACGATTGCATGCGCATCGGCCGCCCGGCCCAGGGCCTCGTCGAGGCGCGCGAGCACGGCCGCGTCGAGGTGGCCGTGGTTGAACCCGGCGACCGTGCTGTCGAGCATGACGATCAGCCAGCCGTCATGGCGGTGCGCGAATTCGTGCACGAAGGGCGGCCCCGCCAGCCCGGCCTTGAGCTGTTCCGCCGTGTCGTGGTTGCCGGGCAGGCAGTGCACGGGCGCGCCGGCCTGGCCGAAGTGCGCCCGCACCGCGGCGTAGCCGGCGGCATCGTCGTGCACCAGGTCGCCGGTCAGCAGGATCGCGTGCGGGCCCGGGTGGTGCCGCCTGGCGTGCGCCACGCAGCGCGCGAGCGTTTCTGCGGTCGCGACGTCACGGATACGTATCCCGGGCGAGCCCGGCAGATGCGTATCCGTGAACTGGAGAAGCAGCACCCGCGCGGTTCAGTAGCGGTAGTGATCGGGCTTGAACGGCCCGGCCGCAGGCGTGCTGAGGTAGCGCTCCTGCTCCGGCGTCATCACCGTGAGCTTCGCCCCGATGCGCTCCAGGTGCAGCCGCGCGACCTTCTCGTCGAGCGCCTTCGGCAGCACGTAGACCCTGTTCTCGTAGCGCTCGCCGTGCGCGAACAGCTCGATCTGCGCCAGCACCTGGTTGGTGAACGAGTTCGACATCACGAACGACGGATGGCCCGTGCCGCAGCCGAGGTTCACGAGCCGGCCCTCGGCCAGCACGATGATGCGCTTGCCGTCCGGGAAGATCACGTGGTCCACCTGCGGCTTGATGTTCTCCCAGCGGTGTTGCTTCAACGAGGCGATGTCGATCTCGCTGTCGAAGTGGCCGATGTTGCAGACGATTGCCTGGTGCTTCATCCGCCGCATGTGCTCGTGGGTGATCACGTTCACGTTGCCGGTCGCGGTGACGAAGATGTCGGCCATCGCGCAGGCGTCGTCCATCGTCACGACGCGGTAGCCTTCCATCGCCGCCTGCAGCGCGCAGATCGGGTCGATCTCGGTGATCCACACGGTCGCGCCGAGTCCGCGCAGCGACTGCGCGCAGCCCTTGCCGACGTCGCCATAGCCGGCGACCAGGGCGATCTTGCCCGCGATCATCACGTCGGTCGCGCGCTTGATGCCGTCCACCAGCGATTCGCGGCAGCCATAGAGGTTGTCGAACTTCGATTTCGTCACCGAGTCGTTGACGTTGATGGCGGGAAACGGCAGGTTGCCCTCCGCAGCCATGCGGTACAGGCGCTTGACGCCGGTGGTCGTCTCCTCGGTTACGCCCCTGATCTCGGCGAGCCGCGACGAGTACCAGCCCGGCTGGGTCTCGAGGCGCCGGCGGATCGAGGCGTACAGCGCAGTCTCTTCCTCGTTCGCTGGCTTCGCAATCACGGAAGCGTCGCGCTCGGCCTGCGCGCCGAGTATCAGCAGCAGCGTCGCGTCGCCGCCGTCGTCCAGGATCATGTTGGCGTGCCGTCCGGCGGGCCATTCGAAGATCCGGTGCGCGTACTCCCAGTACTCGTCGAGCGTCTCGCCCTTGGTCGCGAACACCGGGATGCCGGCCGCCGCGATGGCGGCCGCCGCGTGGTCCTGGGTCGAGAAGATGTTGCACGAGGCCCAGCGGACTTCCGCGCCGAGCGCCGCGAGCGATTCGATCAGCACCGCGGTCTGGATCGTCATGTGCAGGGAGCCGGCAATGCGCGCGCCTGCGAGCGGGCGGCTCTTGCCGAACTCGGCGCGCACCGACATCAGGCCGGGCATCTCGGTCTCGGCGATCGCGATCTCGCGCCGGCCCCAGTCGGCCTGCGTGAGGTCGGCGACGTGAAAGTCCTTGAACTTCGTATTGATCACGGCATTCATGGTCAAACCTCTCCTTTGCGAGCGAGAGCGCCGTTGACTGTCGCCGTCTTCGAGCCTGGCAGGCCAGTGCCTGTTGCAACGCTCCTCGAAGACCGGGGGGACTGTCCCCATTTTCGCCCAGCGAAAATGGCGGACTGTCCCCTCTTGAAACCTTAAAGCCCCGCGGCCTTCCTCAGCGCCTCCGCGCGGTCGGTGCGTTCCCAGCTGAAGGCCGTGAACGTCTGCTGGCGCCGGACTCTCGCGCCATTCGATTCTTCCATCCAGTCGTAGTTCATCTCGACCGGCTCCCGCCCGAAGTGACCATAAGCCGCCGTGGCCTGGTACATCGGGTGGATCAGGTCGAGCATCTTCATGATGCCCCAGGGGCGCAGGTCGAAGTGCGCCCGGACCAGCTTTTCGAGACGCTCGTCGCTGATCTTGCCGGTCCCGAAGGTCTGCACCGAGATGGAGGTCGGACGGGCGACGCCGATCGCGTAGGAAACCTGGATCTCGCAGCGGCTCGCCAGGCCCGCCGCCACCAGGTTCTTGGCGACGTAGCGCGCCGCATAGGCGGCCGAGCGGTCCACCTTGGACGGGTCCTTGCCGGAGAAGGCGCCGCCGCCGTGACGGGCCATGCCGCCGTAGGTGTCGACGATGATCTTGCGGCCGGTCAGGCCGCAGTCGCCGACCGGACCGCCGATCACGAAGCGCCCGGTCGGGTTGATGTGGAACTTGGTGCGCTTGCCAAGCCAGCGCGCCGGCAGCACCGGCTTGATGATTTCCTCCATCACGGCTTCGCGCAGGTTCTTCTGGCTGATTTCCGGCGCGTGCTGGGTCGAGAGCACGACCGCCTCGATGCCGACCGGCCGGTCGTTCTCGTAGGCGAAGGTCAGCTGGCTTTTTGCATCCGGGCGCAGCCACGGGAGTTTCGGGTTGCGGCCCTTGCGCACCTTCGCCTGGCGCTCGACCAGCTTGTGCGCATAGTGGATCGGCGCAGGCATCAGTACCGGCGTCTCGTTGGACGCGTAGCCGAACATCAGGCCCTGGTCGCCCGCGCCCTGGTCCTCCGGGTTGCCGCGGTCCACGCCCTGGGCGATGTCCGAGGATTGCTTGCCGATGACATTGACGACGCCGCAGGTGCTGCCGTCGAAGCCGACGGTGGACGAGGTGTAGCCGATGTCGCAGATGACCTTGCGCACCAGCGCCTCGAGGTCGATCCAGGCCCGGGTCGTGATCTCGCCCGCGACCACCGCGACGCCGGTCTTGACCAGGGTTTCGCAGGCCACGCGGGCGCGGGCGTCGCGCGCCAGCAGAGCGTCCAGCACGGCGTCCGAAATCTGGTCCGCGACCTTGTCCGGATGGCCTTCGGAAACCGATTCCGAGGTGAACAGGTAGTTTCCTGACATCCAGAAATTATAGCGGAATCGCGGGCGCAAGCATCGCGGCGCGATTGCCCGGGTTGGCCGCCATCGGAGACAATGGCGGTTTCCCGCCGAGGGGCCGAGATGCCAAGTCATCGAGACCGTGCCAATGCCATCCGGGCGCTCAGCATGGACGCCGTGCAACGCGCCAATTCGGGGCACCCGGGCATGCCGATGGGCATGGCGGACATCGCCGAAGTCCTGTGGCGCGGCTTCCTGAAGCACAACCCGGGCAATCCGCGCTGGGCCGATCGCGACCGCTTCGTGCTGTCGAACGGCCACGGCTCGATGCTGCTGTATTCGGTGCTGCACCTGACGGGCTATCCGCTGTCGCTCGACGAATTGCGCAATTTCCGCCAGCTCGGCGCCCGCACGGCGGGGCATCCCGAGCACGAGATTGACATCGGCATCGAGACGACCACCGGCCCGCTGGGGCAGGGGCTCGCCAACGCGGTCGGCATGGCGCTCGCGGAAAAGATACTGGCCGCGGAGTTCAACCGGCCCGGGCACGAGATCGTCGATCACCACACCTGGGTGTTCCTGGGCGACGGCTGCCTGATGGAGGGCATCTCGCACGAGGCCTGTTCGCTCGCCGGCACCTGGGGGCTCGGCAAGCTGATCGCCTTTTACGACGACAATGGCATCTCGATCGACGGCGAGGTGGCGGGCTGGTTCACCGACGATACCCCCAGGCGCTTCGAGGCCTATGGCTGGCAGGTGATCCGCGGCGTCGACGGCCATGACCCGGAGGCCGTGACGCGCGCGATCCGCAAGGCCCGGCGCGAGCAGTCGAAGCCCACGCTGATCTGCTGCAAGACCATCATCGGCTACGGCTCGCCGAACAAGCAGGGCAAGGAAGAGTGCCACGGCGCGGCGCTGGGCAGCGAGGAAGTCGCGCTCGCGCGCCAGGCGCTGGGCTGGGCGCACGAGCCCTTCGTGGTGCCGGACGAGATCCGTTCGGAGTGGGACGCGCGCGCCGCGGGCAAGCGCGCCGAGGGTCGCTGGCGCCGCCGCTTCAAGGGCTACCAGCAGGCGCATCCGGAACTCGCGTCGGAATTCCTGCGCCGCGCGGAAGCGACGCTGCCGGTGGGCCTCGACGCGGCGATTGCGGCGGGGGCGGCCGCCGCGCAGGCGGCGGCGCAGTCCGTCGCGACCCGCCAGAGTTCGCAGGCGGTGCTGAACGGCCTGGCCGGCCAGGTGCCGGAACTGCTCGGCGGCTCCGCCGACCTGACCGGCTCCAACAACACGAAGATAAAAGGGACGCATCCCTTTTCCGCGGCGAAGCCCGACGGCCGCTACCTGCACTACGGCGTGCGAGAATTCGGCATGGGCGCGATCATGAACGGCATCGCGCTGCACGGCGGCTTCATTCCCTTCGGCGGCACCTTCCTGGTATTCGCGGACTACGCGCGCAGTTCGCTCAGGATGGCGTCGATCGTCGAGGCCGGCAGCATCTTCGTGCTGACCCACGACTCGATCGGCCTCGGCGAAGACGGGCCGACGCACCAGCCGGTCGAGCACCTCGCGTCGCTGCGCATGATCCCGCGGATGGAAGTCTGGCGGCCCTGCGACACGGCCGAGACCTGGGTCGCCTGGGGCGCGGCGATCGCGCGCCGCCACGCGCCCACCGTGCTCGCGCTCACGCGCCAGGCCCTGCCGCAGCAGGCGCGCGATGCGGCGCAGCTCGACTCGATCCGCCGCGGCGGCTATGTGCTGGTCGACTGCGCGGGCAAGCCCGAGTGCATCCTGATCGCGACCGGCTCCGAGGTCGGCATCGCGGTGGATGCGGCGCGCGAACTGGCCGGCCGCGGCCGGCGCGTGCGCGTCGTCTCGATGCCGGCGACCAGCGTATTCGACGCGCAGGACGAGTCCTGGCGTTTGTCGGTGCTGCCGCCGGACGTCACGCGCCGCATCGCGATCGAGGCGGGCGTTGCGGACGGCTGGTGGCGCTACGTTGGCGCGCGCGGCCAGGTCATCGGCATGAAGACCTTCGGCGCCTCGGGCACGGGCAAGGACCTGTTCAGGCATTTCGGATTCACGGCTGCTGCCGTCATCGAGGCGGCGCAGTCGCTGCTCAACAAGGGAGACAATTGACCATGGCGATCAAGGTAGGGATCAACGGGTACGGCCGCATCGGACGCAACGTGCTGCGCGCCCTGTACGAGTCGAAGCGCAACGACGAGCTGTGCATCGTCGCCATCAATGACCTCGGCGACGCGAACACCAACGCGCACCTGACGCGCCGCGATACGGCCCACGGCCCGTTCCCCGGCCAGATCTCGGTGGACGGCAATCACATAGTCGTCAACGGCGACCGCGTTCGCGTGCTGGCGGAACGCGACCCGTCGAAGCTGCCCTGGGGCGAACTGGGCGCCGAGGTGGTGCTCGAATGCACCGGGCTCTTCGCCAGCAAGGACAAGGCCGCGAGGCACCTGGCCGGCGGCGCGAAGAAGGTCGTGATCTCGGCGCCGGGCGAGGGCGTGGATGCGACCATCGTCTACGGCGTGAACCACCAGACCTTGCGCCGCGACATGACCGTGATTTCGAACGCCTCCTGCACGACGAACTGCCTCGCGCCACTGGTCAAGCCGCTGCATGATTCGCTCGGCGTCGTCGCCGGCATCATGACGACGATTCACGCCTACACCAACGACCAGGTGCTGACCGACGTTTATCACTCGGACCTGCGCCGCGCGCGCTCCGCCACCATGTCCATGATCCCCACGAAAACCGGTGCGGCGGCGTCGGTCGGTCTCGTGTTGCCCGAGCTGAAGGGCAAGCTCGACGGTTTCTCGGTGCGGGTGCCGACCATCAACGTGTCGTTCGTGGACCTGACATTCACCGCGAAGCGCGCGACCACGGCGAAGGAGGTCAACGACATCCTGCGCGCCGCCTCGAATGGCGCGCTGAAGGGCATCCTCGATTACACCGAGGAGCCGCTGGTGTCCGTGGACTTCAACCACAATCCGGCCTCGGGCACGGTGGATGCCCAGCTCACCAAGGTGCTGGAAGGCACGCTGGTGAAGGTCTGCGCCTGGTACGACAACGAGTGGGGCTTCTCGAACCGCATGCTCGACACGACGCTGGCCTGGGCGCGCGCGTGAAGCGGATGGCCGATCTCGACCTCGCGGGCAAGCGCGTGCTGATCCGCGAGGACCTGAACGTGCCGGTGGCGGAGGGCAAGGTCTCGAGCGACGCGCGCATCCGCGCCGCGCTGCCGACGCTGCGCCTCGCGCTCGAGCGCGGCGCGCGCGTGCTGGTCATGTCGCACCTCGGCCGGCCGAAGGAAGGCGTGGCCGATCCATCGCTGTCGCTGGCGCCCGTCGCGAAGGCGCTCTCCGCGCTGCTCGACCGGCCCGTGCGCTTCGTCGAGCACTGGCTGGATGGCGTGACCGCCGCGCCCGGTGAGATCGTGCTGCTCGAAAACGTGCGCTTCAACGAGGGCGAGAAAAAGGACGACGAGGCGCTCGCGCGCAAGATGGCCGCGCTCTGCGACGTGTTCGTCATGGATGCCTTCGGCACGGCGCACCGGGCCGAGGCGAGCACCCACGGCGTCGCGCTGTTCGCGCCCGTCGCCTGCGCCGGGCCGCTGCTGGCCGCGGAACTCGACGCGCTCGGCAAGGCGCTGCAGAGGCCCGCGCGGCCGCTGGTCGCGGTGGTCGGCGGCTCCAAGGTCTCCACCAAGCTCGCCGTACTGGAGAGCCTGATCGACCAGGTGGATCACCTGGTGGTCGGCGGCGGCATCGCCAACACCTTCCTGGCGGCGAACGGCCTGCCGGTCGGCAAGTCGCTGCACGAGCCGGACATGCTGGACGTGGCGCGCGGGTTGCTTGCGCGCGCCGGGGCGCGCGGCGTCGGGCTGCCGCTGCCGACCGACGTCGTGGTCGCGCGCGAGTTCGCAGCAAACGCCGCCGCGACGATCCGCGAGGCATCGGCCGTCGCCGCCGACGAGATGATCCTCGACATCGGGCCCCGGTCGGCCGCCGCCGTCGCCGCGATCGTGCAGGGGGCCGGCACCGTCATCTGGAACGGCCCCCTCGGCGTGTTCGAATTCGACCAGTTCGGCGAGGGCACGCGGGTGCTGGCCCTCGCGATCGCGAACAGCCCGGCTTTTTCCATCGCCGGCGGCGGCGATACCCTGGCCGCGATCGAAAAGTACGGCGTCGAGTCCGATATCTCATATATTTCGACCGGGGGTGGCGCCTTCCTCGAGTTCGTCGAGGGCAAGGCGCTGCCGGCGGTCGCGGCGCTCGAACGGCGCGCGGCGGCCTGAGCGGCGCGGCGACGGGAGCGGACATGACCAGACGGACCAAGATCGTTGCGACGCTGGGACCGGCGACCGACAACGCACGCGCGCTCGCCGACCTGATCGCCGCGGGCGTGGACCTCGTGCGGGTCAATTTCTCGCACGGCAATTACCAGGACCACTCGCGGCGCATCGACGAGGTGCGCAAGGCGGCCGCGAAAGCCGGCCGCGTGGTCGGCATCCTGGGCGACCTGCGCGGCCCGAAGGTGCGCATCGAGCGCTTCGCGACCGGCAGCGTCACGCTGGTCGAGGGCGAGCCCTTCGCGCTCGACCCGAAAACCGATGCGCTCTCCGGCACGGTGCGCGTCGTCGGCGTCGCCTACGAGCGGCTGCCGAAAGACGTGCGCAAGGGCGACATCCTGCTGCTGAACGACGGCCTGATCTCGCTCGAGGTCGAGAAGGTCGAGGGCACGCGCGTGCACACCCGCGTGCTGACCGGCGGCGAGCTGTCGGACATGAAGGGGCTCAACAAGCTGGGCGGCGGGCTCTCCGCGGGCGCGCTCACCGACAAGGACCGCGAGGACATCGCGATGGCGGCGAAGCTCGGCGTGGATTACCTCGCCGTGTCGTTCGTGCGCGACCGCAACGACATCGTCGAGGCCTGGGACCTGATGCGCGACGCCGGCGGCGAGGGACGCATCGTCGCCAAGATCGAGCGGCGCGAGGCCATCGACAACCTCGAATCGATCATCGAGACGACCGCCGCCGTGATGGTCGCGCGCGGCGACCTCGGCGTCGAGGTCGGCTACGCGGAACTGACCGGGCTGCAGAAGCACATCATCGCGCGCTCGCGTGCCCGGAACCGCCTCGTGATCACGGCGACCCAGATGATGGAGTCCATGATCCACGCGCCGGTGCCGACCCGCGCGGAGGTCTCGGACGTCGCGAACGCCGTGATGGACGACACCGATGCCGTGATGCTCTCGGCCGAGACCGCGGTCGGCAAGCACCCCGGGCGCGTGGTGCGGGCGATGGCGCAGGTGATCGAGGGCGCCGAGAAGTGGCAGACCACGAACCGGCCGGAAATCCGCCCTGACGGGCACTACAACCGGACCGACGAGGCGATCGCCGCGGCGGTCATGCACACCGCCAATCACCTGGACGTGCGCGCGATCGTCGCATTGACCGAGTCCGGCTCGACCGCGCTCTGGATGTCGCGCTTGCGTTCGGACATCCCGATCTACGCGTTCACACGGCATGCGGCGACCCAGCGGCGCGTGACGCTCTACCGCGGCGTGTACCCGGTGGATATCGACGTCACCCAGGCCCGCGCGGAGGAGATGTACCCCGCGATCTTCGACCGCATGCTCAGGGACGGGCTGGCCGCGGAAGGCGACCTGATCATCGTCACCAAGGGCGAGTTCTCCGGCGTCTCCGGCGGCACCAACACCATGAAGATCATCCAGGTGCAGCGACGCCCGGCATGAAGCCGATCGGGAACAGCGAGGGGGCGATTCCCTTTTCCTTCCGCGGCAAGCGCAAGCGCCCGCTGCTGGTCCGCATCCTCGGCTGGGGTTTCGGCGTCCTCGCCCTCCTGCTGCTCGTGGCCGTCGTCGCCGGCTGGCTGGTGCTCCGCGCGAGCCTGCCCCGGCTCGAGGGCGAGGCGACACTCGCCGGGCTCGCGGCGCCGGTCTCGATCGAGCGCGATGCAGCGGGCGTGCCGGTGCTGCGCGCCGCCACGCGCGCGGACCTCGCCCGCGCGACCGGCTACGTGCACGCCCAGGACCGCCTGTTCCAGATGGACCTGCTGCGGCGCACGGGCGCGGGCGAGCTCGCGGCGCTGCTTGGGCCTGCGCTGCTCGAAACCGACCGGCGCATCCGCGTGCACCAGTTCCGGGAGCGCGCGCGCGAGGCGATCACCACGCTCGACCCGCACAGCCGCACGCTGCTCGAGGCCTACAGCGCCGGCGTGAATGCGGCGATGGCCGACGCGGGAATGCGGCCGTTCGAGTACCTGCTGCTGATGAGCCGGCCGGAGCCCTGGCAGGTGGAGGACTCGCTGCTCGTCGTCTACGCGATGTGGATCGACCTGCAGGGCCTCGAGGCGCGCACCGAGCAGCGGCGCGGCCGCCTCGCCGCCGTGCTGCCGCCGTCGCTGTACCGGTTCCTGACGGAGCCCGATCCCGAGTGGGAGGCACCACTCGACGGCAGCCGCCTGCCGGAGCCACCGCTGCCGACGGCGGAGGAATACGACCTGCGCAAGCTCGATCGCTCCCTGTTCGAGCCAAAGCCTGAGCAGACGGCCCGCGCATTGCCAGGGTCCGCGCAGGACGACGATCGTGGCGCGATGGTCGGCAGCAACAACTGGGCCGTGGCCGGCGCGCGCACCGCCGGCGGCGGCGCGCTGCTCGCGAACGACATGCATCTCGGGCTCAACGTCCCGAACATCTGGTACCGCATCCGTTTCGTCGTCGAGCCCAAGGGCATCGACGTGACCGGCGTGAGCCTGCCCGGCGGGCCGGCGATCGTGGCCGGCAGCAATGGCCACGTGGCCTGGGGATTCACCAACAGCTATGGCGATTTCCAGGACCTCGTCGAACTCGCGCCGGGCCCCGCGGGGAAAGACACCTACCTGACGGCGGACGGGCCGCGCGCCTTCGACACGGCAGTCGAAGTGCTGCGTGTGGCGGGCGGGAAATCCGAGGAGCTCCCCATCCGCCGGACGATCTGGGGTCCGGTCGTCGGCGACGACGGACAGGGCCACGAACTCGCGCTCGCCTGGACCGCGCATCGCGAAGGCTCGAACGACCTGAATCTCATCGCGCTCGAGTCCGCGCGCGACCTCGACCAGGCCGCATCGATCATGGGCGGCGCCGGCATGCCGGCGCAGAACGTGATGATCGCCGATCGCGCCGGCCGCATCGGTTGGGTGCTGTCGGGGAAACTGCCGCGCCGGCATGGCATCGACCCGCTGCGGCCGTCGCCCTGGCACGTCGCCGGCGCCGGCTGGGACGGCTGGGTGCCGCAGGCCGACTCGCCGCGTGTGCTGGATCCGCCGCAGGGTTACGCGTGGAGCGCGAACGCGCGCGTCGCCGGCGGCGACCTGTTCGCCCTGATCGGCGACGGCGAATACGCCGCGGCCGCGCGCGCCCGGCAGATCCGCGACCGGCTCGCCGCGCTGCCGCAGGCGACGCCCGCCGACCTGCTCGCCATCCAGCTCGACGACCGCGCCGACTATCTCGCGAACTGGCAGCCGCTCGCGCTCGCGGCGTTCGAGCGCGCGGGCGAGATGGAGGCGGCGAAACTGGTCGCCGGCTGGAGCGGCCGCGCGGCGATCGACGATGCCGGTTACCGGCTGCTGCGCGAGTTCGAGGACCGCGCTGCGGATCGCGCTTTCCAGATGCTGGCGGCGGAGGCCCGCGCGCGCTGGCCGGACTTCCGCTGGCGCACGCCCAACCGGTTCACGGAAGTCGCCTGGCGGTTGCTGCGCGAGCGCCCCCCGCACTTGCTCGACCCGCGATTCGCGGACTGGGACGCGTGGCTTGCCGACGTCGCGAGGGAAACGGCCGGCGACCTGCCCGAGGGATGCGCCGATCTCGGAGGCTGCAGCTGGGGCCAGGTCAACCGGGCGCGCATCCAGCATCCGATCAGCGAGGCGGTTCCGCTCCTCGCCCGCTGGCTGGACATGCCGGTCGAATCGCTGCCCGGGGACTGGTCCACGCCGCGCGTGCAGTCACCGAGCTTTGGCGCCTCCGAGCGCTTCGCCGTGTCGCCGGGCCGCGAGAGCGAGGGCTACCTGCACATGCCGGGCGGGCAGAGCGGCCATCCGCTGTCGCCTTTCTACCGCGCCGGTCACGAGGCCTGGGCGCGCGGGGAGGCGACTGCGTTCCTGCCGGGGACCGCGAAGTACACGTTGAGGCTGCTGCCGGCGGGCAGCTAGCCACGGCCTCCATCCGATGCCTGAACATCCACTCGAGGCCTGGCATCGCATGGTTCGCAACCGCGATCCGTCGGGCCTCGATGCGCTGCTCGCCGAGGACGTGGTCTTCCACTCGCCGGTGGTGCACTCGCCGCAACGCGGCAGGAAGCTCACGGCCTGGTACCTGACCGCGGCACTGCACGCTCTTGGCGGCCCGGCCTTTCGCTATGTGCGGGAGATCGCCGGCCCGTCGGATGCGATGCTTGAGTTCGAGACGGAGATCGACGGCGTGTTCGTCAACGGCGTGGACATCATCCGGTGGAACGAGTCCGGCCGGATCGTCGACTTCAAGGTGATGCTCAGGCCGCTGAAGGCGATCAACCTGGTGCATCAGCACATGGCGGCGATGCTGCAGTCCGGCCAATGAAGCCGATGCCCATCCCCGATGACCTGCGCAGGATCCTCACGCAAGAGGGGTAAGTTCCCGGCATGCGCTACCGCCTTGGCGCCGACCTCGTGCTGTTTGCGCACTTCCTGTTCGCGGCGTTCGCGGTATTCGGGGGCTTTCTGTGCTTCCGTGACCCCGCCTGGGCCTGCGTGCACGTCCCCATCGTGCTGTGGTCCGCGATCGTCAACCTGATGGGCTGGACCTGCCCGCTGACCCCCATGGAGAAGGTGCTGCGCATCCGCGCCGGCCAGACCGGCTACTCGGGCGGCTTCATCCAGCACTACATCGGGCGGGCGGTGTACCCGCGCGGCATGCCGCGCCAGCTGGCGCTGGTCGCCGGCCTTTCGATCCTCATCTGGAACGCCCTGGTCTATGCGATGGTTCTGGCACTGTCCCAGCAATGATTCATGGCCCGCCCGGCGCGGGCTGCAGGAAACGGAGGAGCGCCCATGCCGATACCTGAGTCACTCTTCTTCGTCGTGTTCGCGGGATTTGTCGGTTATTTCGTCTACCGGTACGTCAAGTACGGCGGATTCCGCGGCGCTCTCTACGGCTCGGCCATCGCCCGCACCTTCGGGGAGGTGGAACTTCAGGGGTCGTCCTCGGCCACCACTACGCTGCGCGTGCACGTGCTCGAGGACCGGCGCATCATCCTGGAAGTGTCGTCCCGCGCGACCATGGCCGCGACGCTGCATGGCTATCCAATGACGGTCGGCAACGCCGGTGAACTCGTCGAATTGCTGCAACTGGCCAGGACGGCGTGAAGCAACTGGAGGTGAACATGTCGATCAGGTATACGGTCGTTTCCGGCACGGTCTTTGGCTTCATAGCCGCCGCGCAGGCGGTGCGCGCGCTGCGTCAGCTGCCGGTACAGGCCGGCGACTTCGAGATTCCGGTGTGGTTGTCCTGGGTTGCAGCGGCGATCGCCGGAAGCCTCTGCGTGTGGGCATTCCGCACCAGAAGCTGAGCCGAATGATTACTGCAGATCCCGCATGGCGCGGTCCAGCCCTTCGAGCGTCAGTGGGAACATCCGCTCCTCGAACAGCTCGCGGGTGATCTGCACCGAGGGCGTGTACTGCCAGCGCTCGCGCGGCTCGGGATTCAGCCAGACGTGGTGCGGGTAATTCGCCAGCAGGCGCTTCATCCACACCGCGCCCGCTTCCTCGTTCCAGTGCTCGATGCTGCCGCCGGGCTGGACGATCTCGTAAGGGCTCATGGTGGCGTCGCCGACCACGACCAGCTTGTAGTCGTGGCCGTAGGTGCGCATGACTTCCGGCAGCGGCGTGCGCTCCGTATGCCGGCGCCGGTTGTCCTTCCACACGGACTCATAGACGAAATTGTGGAAGTAGAAGTACTCGAGGTGCTTGAACTCGCCGCGCGCGGCGGAGAAGAGCTCCTCGCAGATGCGCACGTGGTCGTCCATCGAGCCGCCGATGTCGAGGAACAGCAGCACCTTCACCGCGTTGTGCCGCTCCGGGACCATGCGGATGTCGAGCAGCCCCGCGCGCCGCGCGGTCGAATCGATCGTTGCGTCGAGGTCGAACTGCTCGGCCGCGCCCTGGCGCGCGAAGCGCCGCAGGCGCCGCAGCGCCAGCTTGACGTTGCGCGTGCCGAGCTCGACCGCGTCGTCGAGGTTCGCGAACTCGCGCCGGTCCCAGATCTTGACGGCGCGGCGGTTGCGCGAACCTTCCTGGCCGATGCGCACGCCCTCCGGGTTGTAGCCGTCGGCGCCGAACGGCGAGGTGCCGCCGGTGCCGATCCACTTGCTGCCGCCCTGGTGGCGCGCTCTCTGCTCCTCCAGTCGCTTGCGCAGCGTCTCCATCAGCGCGTCCCAGCCGCCCTGCGCCTGGATCTTCGCTTTCTCTTCGTCGGAAAGCTGCAGTTCCAGGCTCCTGCGCAGCCAGTCGGCGGGGATTTCGGCGGCGAGCAGCGCCTCGATGGCCTGTTCGGCGCCCTTGAAGTGCGCGGCAAAAACGCGGTCGAAGCGGTCGTAGTGGCTTTCGTCCTTGACCAGCACGGTGCGCGCGAGGAAGTAGAACTGATCGATCGCGTCGCCAGAGGGGACAGTCCCCTTCGCGGCAAGACCCGCGAAGGTGACAGTCCCCAGGGACAGCGCCTCGAGCAGCGCCAGGAACTCGGTGATGGACACCGGCACGCCGGCGGCGCGGAGCATCAGGAAGAAGCGGATCAGCATGGGCCTGCGGCCCCGTTCAGCCGGGCCTTCCAGCGCGGCGGTTCAGGAACACCAGCTGCTCGAACAGGTGCACGTCCTGCTCGTTCTTCAAGAGCGCCCCGTAGAGCGGCGGTATCGAGGCTTTCTGGTCGTCCGAGCGCAGCGCCTCCGGCGGGATGTCCTCGGCCAGCAGCAGCTTGATCCAGTCGAGCAGCTCGGAGGTCGAGGGCTTCTTCTTGAGGCCCGGCACGTCGCGGATCCGGTAGAACGCGGACAGCGCCTCGGCGAGCAGCGACTTCTTGAGCCCGGGGAAGTGCACCTCGACGATCCGCTCCATGGTCGCGGTGTCCGGGAAGCGGATGTAGTGGAAGAAGCAGCGGCGCAGGAACGCGTCCGGCAGCTCCTTCTCGTTGTTGCTGGTGATGAACACGATCGGCCGCTGCCGCGCTTTCACCAGCTGCCGCGTCTCGTAGACATAGAACTCCATGCGGTCGAGCTCGCGCAGCAGGTCGTTGGGGAACTCGATGTCGGCCTTGTCGATCTCGTCGATCAGCAGCACCGCCTGCCGCTCGCTCTCGAACGCGCGCCACAGCATGCCTGGCACGATGTAGTTGGCGATGTCCGCGACGCGCTCATCGCCGAGTTGCGAATCGCGCAGGCGCGAGACGGCATCGTATTCGTAGAGGCCCTGCTGGGCCTTGCTGGTGGACTTGATGTGCCACTCGAAGAGCGGCCGGTCGAGCGCGCCCGCGACTTCCTGCGCGAGCTGCGTCTTGCCGGTGCCGGGCTCGCCCTTGATGAGCAGCGGCCGGCCGAGCGTGACGGCCGCGTTGACCGCGAGCGTCAGCTCGCCGGTCGCGACATAGCTGGCAGACCCTGAAAAGCGTGCAGAGGGGACAGACCCTTTTTCCGCAGGAGCGGAAAAAGCGTCAGTCCCCTTGTCACTCCTCACGTGGCCTTCGCCGGCGCGGTCTTGGCTGCGAGCTGCTTCAGGTCGGTCAGCACCAGCTCGGAATGGCCTTTCGGGTCGACCTTGACGTAGTGCTTTGCCACGCGGCCCTGCGGGTCGATGATGAAAGTGTCGCGCCGCGCGAGCTCGGTGATGCCGAGGTACTTGGTCAGCGTGCCGTAGGCGGTCGCGGTCTTCTTTTCGGAATCCGCGAGGATCGGGAACGGCAGGCTGTGGTCGTCGGAGAACTTCTTGTGCGAGGCCACGTCGTCGACGCTGACCCCGAGGATCACGGCACCGATCTCGCGGTACGCGAAGATGTTGTCGCGGAACTCGCAGGCCTGCGTGGTGCAGCCCGGCGTGTTGTCCTTCGGGTAGAAATACATGACGACCCACTTGCCGCGGTAGTCCTTGAGGGAATGCCACTTGCCGGTCTGGTCCTGGAGCTTGAATTCGGGTGCCGCGGCGCCGACGGCCGGCGGCTCATCGGCGAATGCGCCCGTGGCCACGAGCAGCGTGGCACAGGCGGCGGCGGCGCCATGCAGGAAACGGGTCATGTCGGATCCTCCGGGTGGGAGATGGGGCAGGGCCGCATCGGTAGAACTGCAGATGGCATAGTATCGCGGCCTGCCGTCAGATGACCACGATGTGACAGAAGGGTTCCCGGCATGAGTGAGGATGCACCGCGCTACGGGGTCCGCCCGCGCGTCGCGCTGGTCCTGCCGGGCGGCGGCGCCCGGTCCGCCTACCAGGTGGGCGTGCTGCAGGCCATCGCCGGCTGGTGCCCGCCGGGCCGGCCGCTGCCGTTCTCGATCCTCTGCGGAACCTCGGCCGGCGCGATCAATGCGGCGGTACTCGCGGCGCACGGCGGCAACGTGCAGGGCGCGGCCACCGATCTCGCGCGCGTGTGGGGCGGATTTCACATCGAACAGGTATTCCGCGCCGGCGCCATCGACATGCTGCGTTCGGGACTGCACCTGCTGCTCGCGCTGGTGTCGGGCGGCTGGCTGCTGCCGATGCCGCGCGCGCTGTTCGACAACACGCCGCTCTCCGGCCTGCTGGCGGCCAACGTCGATTTCGATGCGCTCCGCCGCGCGCTCGAGGCCGGCAACCCGGACTCGATCGCGATCACGGCGACGTCCGTCACGAGCGGCGATTCGGTCACTTTCGTCGGGACTTCGCAGCCGTTCGCGCCCTGGAGCCGTGCCGGGCGCCGCGGTGTCGCGGCTGAGCTCGGCGTGGACCACCTGATGGCGAGCTCGGCGATCCCGCTGCTGTTCCCGGCCGTGGCGATGGGTGAAGGCCACTACGGCGACGGCGCGATGCGCCAGTCCACGCCGCTCGCGCCGGCCATCCACCTCGGCGCCGACCGCATCCTCGTGATCGGCGTGCGGCAGCTGGCGCGCGCGCCAGCCGTCGCCGGGCCCGCGCCGAACATGGCGGAGCAGTTCGGTTTCATGCTCGACTCGCTGTTCATGGAGAGCCTGCAGGCGGATCTCGAGCGCCTCGCACGCATCAACACGCTGCTCGGCCGCCTGCCGCCGGGGACGGACCCGCTCGGCCTGCGCCACGTCGAGACAATGCTGGTGCTGCCGCAGCGCGACCCGGGCGGGATTGCGCTCGCGCATCGCATGGCGATGCCGGGCACGCTGCGCGCGTTGTTGCGCATCCTCGGCGCGACCGGCGTGCGCGGCGGCCGGCTGCTGTCCTACCTGATGTTCGAATCGGCCTACACGCAGGAGATGATCCGCCTGGGCGAGCGCGATGCCGCTGCACGCCGGGCCGAGATCAGCGCATTCCTCGGGCTCGAATGCGAAGCGGGCGCCGCAACCGGCTAGGTCAGGAACAGCGCGCCGAGGCCGAGCAGGGCCGCGAAGCCGACGACATCGGTCACGGTCGTCAGGATCACGCCGCCGGCGAGCGCCGGATCGATGCGCATGCGCTTGAGCGTCAGCGGGATCAGCACGCCCGCCATCGACGCGGCCACCAGGTTGATGACGATCGCCACGAAGATGACGGCGGCGACGTCCCAGGTGCCGAACCACAGCCAGGTCGCGATCGCGACCGCGGCGGCCCAGACCAGTCCGTTCAGCGCGCCGACGGCGAGTTCCTTGAAGAACAGCCAGCGCGCATTGGATGGCTGCACCTGGCCGAGCGCGATGCCGCGGATGATCAATGTCACGGTCTGCGTGCCGGCGATGCCGCCCATGCTCGCGACCACCGGCATCAGCACCGCGAGCGCGACGACTTTCTCGATCGTGGCCTCGAACAGGCCGACGACCCAGGAGGCGAGCAGGGCCGTCAGCAGGTTGATGCCGAGCCACAGCGCGCGCCGCCGCGCGCTCTTGCGCACGCCGGCAAAGACGTCGTCCTCGTCCTCGAGGCCCGCGGCGGCGAGAGCCGGGTGCTCCGCCTGTTCGCGCACGACGTCCACCACGTCGTCGACCGTGATGCGCCCGAGCAGCCTGCCGTCCTCCGCCACGACCGCGGCCGACAGCAGGTCGCGCGTCTCGAACAGGCGGGCGACTTCGCTGGCGGGCGCCGCCGGCAGGATCGGCGCGACCTCCGGGTCCATTTCGGAACTGACGATGCGTTCCGGGTCGACGGTGAGCAGCCGCGCGACCGGCAGCGCGCCGAGGTAACGGTCGTTGCGGTCCACGACGAACAGGCAGTCCGTGCGCTCCGGCAGCTCGCCGCGCATGCGCAGGTAGCGCAGCACGACCTCGATCGGCACGTCCGGGCGCACGGTC
The DNA here is from genome assembly GCA_050179155.1 of Steroidobacteraceae bacterium. Classification (GTDB taxonomy): domain Bacteria; phylum Pseudomonadota; class Gammaproteobacteria; order Steroidobacterales; family Steroidobacteraceae; genus SCUD01. Next base: position 64,624 of record JBFXFJ010000001.1, on the reverse strand, counting down.
ACCGTGTCCGTGTTCATCAGGCCGCCGGCCGAATCCTCCGGGAAGGCGAGCACGGTGGAGAGCCGGTCGCGGTCCTGCTGGTCCATGGATTTCAGCACCTGCCGCGTGACTGCTTCCGGCAGTTCCGCCAGCAGGTCGGCGAGGTCGTCCACCGCCAGGCCCTCGGCCGCGGCGACCAGCTCGTCCGGCTGCATCCCGGCCAGCAATTCGCTGCGGACTTCTTCCGACAGCTCGACCAGCACGTCGCCCTGGATGCCGGCGCCGACCAGTTCCCAGACCAGCGCGCGCTGCGCCGGCGGCAGGGATTCGAGCAGCAACGCGGTTTCCGCGGGATGCATGGCGTCCACCATGCGGTCGGCGCCGCGCAGGCGCCCGGCGGCGAGCGCGGCCTGGATGGCAGCGAGCCTCGAGCCTCGGTCGCCGCGCGCCGGGGCGGCTTCGCTCACCGGGGCAGCGCGTTGTGGCGCACGAGCAGCTGCGGATAGCGGGCGCGGAAATGCGCCGCGAGCCGCTCGACCAGATACACCGAGCGGTGCTGGCCGCCGGTGCAGCCGATCGCGATCGTGAGGTACCCGCGGTTCACGGACTCGTACTCTGGCAGCCGGTTCTCGAGGAAGTGGATCAGGTCCTCGGTCATGCGCGTGACGCGCGGGCTCGCCTCGAGGAACTCGATCACGCGGCTGTCGCGCCCGGTCAGGGCCTGCAGCGCGGGTTCCCAATACGGATTCGGGAGGGTGCGGGCGTCGAAGACGAAATCGGCGTCGCCGGGCGTGCCGTGCTTGAAACCGAAGGACTCGAACATGATCGACAGGCGGCCCGGCGCCTGCGGCTCGATGCGCTGTCCGACCAGGTCGCGCAGCTCATGCACGCTCATGCGCGAAGTGTCGATCACGAGGTCGGCGCCGTCGATCAGCGGATGCAGCAGGCGCCGCTCCTCGGCGATCGCATCCGCGAGGCTCAGCCCGGCGGCCGAGAGCGGATGGCGCCGGCGCGTGTCGGCGTAGCGGCGCAGCAGCACGTCGTCCTCGGCGTGCAGGTAGACCACCTCGCAACGCAGCCCGGCGCTCGAGAGATCCGTCACCAGCGCCGGGATCGAGGCGAGATCGGCCGGCCGGTTGCGCGCGTCGAGGCCGACGGCGAGCCGCCGGTAGACGGGTTCCTCGGTGCGCACCGAATGCGAGACCAGCGACTGCACCAGCCCGGCCGGGATGTTGTCGATGCAGTACCAGCCGAGGTCCTCGAGCATGTTGAGCGCGACGCTCTTGCCGGAGCCGGAAAGGCCGCTGACGACGACGAGGCGGTTCATCTGCATGGCAGCGGCCCCCGCGCCGGGATCAGGTCGGGCGGCCGCGCGCGACCTCGGCCGCGCGATGGTCGCCCTGCTTTTCCTTGTGCTTGCGCACGCGCCGGTCGAGCTTGTCCGCCAGCGCGTCGATCGCGGCATACATGTCGCCGTCGATGGCATCCGCGTGGATCACCGCTCCGCTGACGCCGAGCGTGGCTTCCGCCTTGTGTTCGAGCTTCTCGACCGTCAGCACGCAATGCACGTCGATGACCTGGTCGAAGTGCCGCAACACGCGGTCGAGCTTCTTCTCGACATAGCCGCGAAGCGCAGGGGTGACGTCGATGTGGTGGCCGGTCAGCGTCAACTGCATGGTGTCTATCTCCTGTTCATTCGCCTTTCGCTGGAAGGCGGGATTCCGAGCGCTTCGCGGTACTTCGCAACGGTGCGCCTTGCCACCGCAACGCCGCCCGCGGAGAGCATGTCCGCGATCTGATGATCGGAGAGCGGCCGCTCCGGGGACTCCTGCGCGATCAGCTTGCGGATTTTCGCACGGATCGCGGTGGACGACACGCCCGAGCCGTCCTCGGCGGGCACGTTGCTCGAAAAAAAGTAGCGGAACTCGAAGACGCCGCGCGGCGTGTGCAGGTACTTGCCGGTCGTGACCCGGGAGATGGTCGATTCGTGCATCTGCACCGCCTCGGCCACGTCGCGCAGGATCATCGGCTGCATCGACTCCTCGCCGCTCTCCAGGAACGCGAGCTGCCGCTCGACGATCGAGCGCGCGACGCGCAGCATCGTGTCATTGCGGATCTCGAGGCTGCGCATCAGCCAGCGCGCCTCCTGCAGCTGGGTGCGCAGCACGGCGTGATCCGATGCGCGCGTGATCATGCTGGCGTAGGACTCGTTCACGCGCACCCGCGGCAGCGCCGCCGGGTTCAGTTCGACCACCCAGCCCTGGGGCGTGCGGCGCGCATAGACGTCCGGCACCACGTACTCGGTGCGCACCGGCTGGAACGCCGCGCCCGGCCGCGGGTGGCAGCTGCGGACCAGCGCGAGCGCCTGGTCGAGCTCCTCGCCGCTGCAGTGCATCTGGCGCTGCAGCAGCGAGAACTGGTGGTCCGCGACCAGGTCGAGGTGCCTCTGCACCAGCGTGCGCGCGGCCTCGAGGCCGGGCGTTGCCGGGTCGAGCTGCGCGAGCTGGAGCTGGATGCATTCGCCGACCGAGCGCGCGCCGACGCCAGCCGGGTCGAACTGCTGGATGATCGCGAGCACGGCCTCGACGGCGGCGGCATCCGCGGGCATTTCGCGGGCGACCGTCTCGGCGATCGCCTCGGTGGTCTCCGTCAGGTAGCCGTCGTCGTTGATCGCGTCGATCAACGCGCGGCCGATCGTGATCGAGTCCGCCGGCAGGTGCGCCATCTCGAGCTGCCAGACCAGGTGATCCTGCAGCGTGCGGCCGCTTTCGTCCTCGACTTCGAGCTCGCCGTCGCCGGAGCCGGACCAGGGGGCTTCCGACTCGGCGGCGGTCGGCTCGGTCCACTCGTCGCCGATCTCGACCACCGCCTCGGGTTCGCCGGGCGTGTCCTCGTCCGGCGCGTTGTTCTGTTCGGCCTCGACCAGCTCTTCGAACGACGCGGTCGCCTCGATGTCGTCGTCGGCCTCGAGCAGCACGTTGCTCTCGAGCGCCTGCTGCACCTGCGCCTGCAGCTCGAGTGTCGGCAGTTGCAGCAGCCGGATGGCCTGCTGCAGCTGCGGCGTCATCGTCAGCTGCTGGCCGATCCTAAGCTGCAGGCTCGGTTTCATCATGCGGTGGTGATGGCCTCGGCCGGCCCCGCGGGCGGCGGCAGCCGCGCGGTCAGAGCCGGAAATCGTGTCCCAAGTAGACCTTGCGGACCTCGGCATTGGCAAGGATCTCCTCGGCAGATCCCGACGCCAGCACGGAGCCCTGGTTGACGATATAGGCCCGGCCGCAAATTCCCAATGTTTCCCGGACGTTATGATCGGTGATCAGGATCCCGATGCCGCGTTCCGCCAGGTGGCGCACGATGCGCTGGATGTCGTGCACCGACAGCGGGTCGACGCCCGCAAACGGCTCGTCCAGCAGGATGAAACCGGGATCCGCAGCCAGCGCCCGGGCGATCTCGACGCGCCGCCGCTCGCCGCCCGACAGGCTCATGCCGAGATTGTCACGCAGGTGCGCGACGTGCAGTTCCTCGAGCAGGCGTTCGAGCGCTTCCTCGCGTTCGGTGTCGTCGAGCCCGGGCCGTGTCTCGAGTATCGACATCACGTTGTCGGCGACCGACATGCGCCGGAAGATCGACGCCTCCTGCGGCAGGTAGCCGACGCCGAGGCGCGCGCGCGCGTGCATCGGCAAGCGTGTGATGTCCTCGCCGTTGAGCTCGATCTTCCCACCGTCGCAGGGCACGAGCCCGACGATCATGTAGAAGGCCGTGGTCTTGCCGGCGCCGTTCGGCCCGAGCAGCCCGACCACTTCGCCGCTCTCGATTGACACCGACAGCGAATTGACGACCTTGCGCTTGCGGTAGCTCTTTTCGAGGTTGGTGGCCGCGAGCACGCTCATCCGGGCGGCCTCGCAGCTTCCGGTGGCGACACTGGCGGCGTTACGGGAGCCGGTTCCGGCGCCTTCTCCGCCGGAGTTTCCTTCGCCTTGTCGCTCGGGTTGATCGTGAAGACGACCGGCTTGTCCGAGATGATGCGCTCCGTTTCGGTGCTGTAGACGAGCGTTGCGCCGGCCACCTCGTTGCGCCCGTCGGTGAGCCAGGCGTCGCCGGCGAGTTCCACCGTGCCGCGTCCCAGGTCGTAATCGATGCGGTTCGCGCGGCCCTGCGTCAGCTGCTCCTTGCGGCGCTGCTGGAAGGTCGCGGGCGTGCCGGTCACCGTGGCGCTCTGCACCTCGCCGCCGGCGAAGCGCACGCGCGCCACGTCGCTCGCGAGGCCGGCGTCGGCATCCGTGATCGAAACGCCGCCGCTGAATTCCCAGCTGCTGTCCTCGAAATCGAGGCCGGTCGCGACCGCGCGCTGCGCGGTGATCCGGATGTCGCCCTGCGCGATCGTGATCTCGTTGAACACCAGCACGTTGTTCTGGTAATCGAAATCCGACGAGCGCGCCTCGACCTTGATCGGCAGCTGTTCGCGATCCTGGGCCAGCGCCGGCAGCGCGAGCGCGACCGACAATGCCGCGGCGATGGCCGCCTCAGGGAGTGAAAACGCCACTGACGTCCGCCTCCAGGCTCAGGTTGCCGGCCTTCAGGTCCACGCGCATGCCGCGCGCCTGCACCACGTGGCGGCCGAAGGACAGTTCCACCGGGCTGTCGGTCTGCGCGCGTTCGGCCTCGGTATCGAACGCCATGACCTGCGTGTGCAGTTCCGCCTTTTCGAACTGGCCCTCCGGCATGCCCGACAGGCGCACGTCACCTTCGAACTCGACGGTCGCGGCGCTCCGCGGCAACCGCGCTTCCGTCGACGTCAGGTGCCAGGTACGGCCGGTGGGCGCATGATAATCGAGCGTGACGACGGCCAGGTCGACGATGCCGCTCGCGGGATTTTCCCGGGCCGTGACGGCCTGCAACCCGAACCGCAGCTGGCCGTCGGTGCCGTACTCCTCGAGGTTCACGCCCGACAGGTAATAGCCGGGCCGCGCGGTTTCCGGCGGCGGCGCCTCGGGCTCGTGATCCAGCAGCCGCCACTGCACCAGCACGCCGAACAGCGCGAAGAACGCCGCCAGCAGCAGCAGCCGGCCGCTCACCGGATGCCCCCGCGCGAGGCCAGCAGGAAATCGCAGAATTCGCGCACGGCGCCGCGACCGCCCGGGGCTCGGGTCACGTGGCTGGCGGCAGCGAGGACCTCCGGGTGGGCGTCGGCCACCGCAGCCGGCAGCCCGACGGCCTGCATCAGCCCGAGATCGGGCGTGTCGTCCACCAGGCAGGCGACCCGCTTCGCCTCGATCGCATTGCGCTTCAGCAGTTCGGCGAGCGCGCGCGCCTTGTCGCTGACGCCCTGCGCGACGTCGCTGACGCCGAGCTCGCGCATGCGCGCAGTGACCGCGGCGGAGCGCCGCCCGGAGATCACCGCGACGCCGATGCCGGCCGCGATCAGCATCTTGATGCCGTGGCCGTCGCGCACGTCGAAGGCTTTCTGCGTCTCGCCGTCGGGGCCATACCAGAGCCGGCCGTCGGTCAGCACGCCGTCGACGTCGAGCACCACCAGCGTGACCTCCGACGGGCGCGTCACATGACCCCCGCGCGCAGCAGGTCGTGGACATTGAGCGCGCCGACCAGCACGCCGCTGGGGTCCCGCACCAGCAGGCCGTTGACCGCGTGCTTCTCCATCATCAGCACCGCCTCGGCCGCGAGTTCCTGCGGGCCGATCGAGCGCGAGCCCTTGGTCATCACGTCGGCCATGCGGGCCTTCTGCACGTCGATGCGCCGGTCGAGCGCGCGGCGCAGGTCGCCGTCGGTGAAGATGCCGACGACGCGGCGGTCGCCGTCCACGACCGCGGTCATGCCGAGGCGCTTGCGCGACATCTCGAGCAGGCCCTCGGGCAGCGGCGTGTCGGGACCGACCATCGGCAGGTCGTTGCCCGTGCGCATGACGTCGGCGACGCGCAGCAGCAGACGGCGGCCGAGCGCGCCGCCGGGATGCGAGCGGGCGAAATCCACTTCGGTGAAACCGCGGTGCCGGAGGAGCGCAACGGCGAGCGCATCGCCCATCGCGAGCGTCGCGGTCGTGCTCGCGGTCGGCGCGAGGTTGAGCGGGCAGGCCTCGGCCGGCACGCTGATGTCGAGGTGCGCGTCCGCCTCGCGCGCGAGCGTCGATTGCGGATTGCCGGTCATCGCGATCAATGGAGCGCCCATGCGCTTGAAGAGTGGCAGGATCGTCAGGAGTTCAGCGGTTTCTCCGGAATAGGAGATCGCGAGCACCACGTCGCCCTTGGCCACCATGCCGAGGTCGCCGTGGCTGGCCTCGGCCGCGTGCAGGAAGAACGCGGGCGTGCCGGTACTGGCGAGGGTCGCTGCGATCTTGCCGCCGACGTGGCCGGACTTGCCGACGCCGGAGACCACCACGCGGCCGGTGCAGGCGAGCAGCATCCGGCAGGCCGACTCGAAGTCCGCGCCGAGGCGGTCCACCAGCGCGGCAACGGCCCTGGCCTCGATCCGGAGCGCGTCGCGCCCCATCTCGATCAGTTGCTGGTTGTCGGCGGCGTCGTTCATCGGTTTCGCACGGGCTTTCGCTGCAGTCCGGCATCATACACCGGCGTCCGGATGGCACTAGAATATGCGGATGACACCGGAACAGATCCGACAGCAGATCGAGGCCGCATTGCCGGGTGCCGCGGTCATCGTGCAGTCGGACGACAACGTGCATTTCGCGGCGCGCGTGATCGCCGCGCAGTTCGCCGGCAAGCGCACGCTGCAGCGCCACCAGATGGTGTACCGGGCGCTCGGCGCCGCGGTCGGCGGCGAGATCCACGCGCTGTCGCTCGACACGCCGACGCCGGACGAGTGGGCGGCGCGCGCGCCGGGCTGAAGGAGGACCGTCCTGGACAAGCTGCAGATCACCGGTGGCGCGCGGCTCGACGGCGAGGTGCGCGCATCCGGCGCCAAGAACGCGGCGCTGCCGATCCTGGCCGCGGGCCTGCTCGCCGACGCGCCGGTGACCATCGGCAACGTGCCGCACCTGCACGACGTGACGACGATGATCGCGCTGCTCGGGGGCATGGGTGTCGGCGTCACGGTCGGCGAGCGCATGCGCGTCGAGGTCGACGCGCGCAGGCTCACGTCGCCGGTCGCGCCCTATGAGCTGGTCAAGACCATGCGCGCCTCGATCCTGGTGCTCGGCCCGCTCCTCGCGCGCCACGGCGAGGCGCGCGTCTCGCTGCCCGGCGGCTGCGCCATCGGCGCGCGCCCGGTCAACCTGCACGTCGCGGGCCTCGAGGCGATGGGCGCCGAGATTTCGATGGAGGGCGGCTACATCCACGCGCAGGCCGGGCGGCTCAACGGCGCGCGCATCGTGCTCGACACCGTCACCGTGACCGGCACCGAGAACCTGATGATGGCGGCGACGCTCGCGCGCGGAAAGACCGTGATCGAGAACGCGGCGCGCGAGCCGGAAGTCGTGGACCTCGCGGGTTTCCTGACGGCGATGGGCGCCCGCATCACTGGCGCTGGCACCGACACGATCGAGATCGAGGGTTGCGAGCGGCTCGGCGACTGCGAATACCAGGTGCTGCCGGACCGCATCGAGACCGGCACCTTCCTGGTGGCGGGGGCAATCACCGGTGGCCGCGTGCGCGTGCGCGATGCGCGCCCCGATCATCTCGATGCGGTGCTGGCGAAACTGCGCGAGGCGGGCGCGGAAGTCGCGACCGGCGCAGGATGGATCGAGGTGAACATGCGCGGCCGGCGGCCGGCCTCGGTCGACATCCGCACCGCGCCGTACCCGGGCTTCCCGACCGACATGCAGGCGCAGTTCGCCGCGCTCGACACGGTGGCCGACGGCGTCGGCACGATCGTCGAGACGATCTTCGAGAATCGCTACATGCACATGCTGGAACTGCGCCGGCTCGGCGCCGACATCCGCATCGAGGGCCACACGGCCGTGATCCACGGCGTGCCGCGGCTCTCGGGCGCGCCGGTCATGGCGACCGACCTGCGCGCGTCTGCCAGCCTGGTGCTGGCCGGGCTGGTGGCCGAGGGCACGACCGACGTGCAGCGCATCTACCACATCGATCGCGGTTACGAGTGCATCGAGGAGAAGCTGCGGCAGCTCGGCGCCGACATCCGGCGGGTTCCCGGCGCCCGGACGTGAAGGGGTCGCATCCCTTTCATCGGCGCTACTCGAATGGGATGCGACCCCTCTTGAAAGGGATGCGACCCCTCTACGACGAGCGCGACGCCGCCGCCCCCTGCGGCCGTTCGACCACCTCGAGCCGGACATTGTGCTCGCGGATGTCGCCTTCCTGCGGCTGGCGGCGCCAAAGCCGCAGCCGCACGCCCTGGCCGGGCTTCAGCATGGCGACCCGCGCCAGCAGGTCCTGCGCGCCGCGCAACGGCGTGCCGTTCACCTGCGTGATGACGTCGCCGGGCGTGATGCCCTGGGTGTTGGCCGGGCTTTGCTGGTAGACGTTGCGCACCAGCACCGAACCCTCCGGGATCCCGTACTGCCCGATCTCGGCCGCGGTCAGGTCGCGCGGCACGACGCCGATCCAGCCGCGCACGACCCGGCCGTCCTTCAGGATGGCGTCCACCACGCCGCGCACCAGGTCCACCGGTATCGCAAATCCGATGCCCTCGATGCCCGCCTGGCGCCCGTAGATGGCGCTGTTGAGGCCGACCAGCTTGCCGGTGCCGTCCACCAGCGCGCCGCCGGAATTGCCGAAGTTGATTGCGGCATCGGTCTGGATGAAGTTCTCGAAGGTCGTGACGCCGAGACGCCCGCGCCCGGTCGCGCTGACGATGCCCTGGGTGACGGTATGGCCGAGGCCGAGCGGGTTGCCGATCGCCAGCACCGGCTCGCCGACCCGCAGGCGGTCCGAGCGGCCGAGCGGCATGATCGGCAACGTGCCGAGGCCGATCTTGAGCACCGCGAGGTCGGTGTCGCGGTCCACGCCGACCAGCGTGGCTGGGGCCTCGCGGCCGTCCTTCAGCTGCACCTTGATCTGCGACGCCCGCTCGATCACGTGGAAGTTGGTGACCACGTGGCCGCGCACGTCGTAAATGATGCCGGAGCCGAGGCTGCGCTCGACGCGCTCCCGGTAATCCGGCCAGACCTCGCCGAACAGCTGGCCGAACTGCGGCGGCACGGCAGCGACATTCGGCACGACCACGCGCCGTTCCGTATAGATGTTGACGACCGCGGGCGCGGCGACGTCCACCGCGTCCGCAAAGTTCATCATCGGCACGGCGGCCGGCTCGGGCTCCGGCTGGTCGGCGGGCGGCGGCGCTTCGGTTGCCACGGCGGCCGGCGGGGGAGCCTCGGCGGGCGGCGCGCTCACCTCGGCGGCGGGTCGCATCAGCACGACGACCAGCGCCAGCGCGAGGCCGAGCGCAACCCAGGGTGAAATCCACCGCAGCCAACCTGGCATCCAGGACATGCGCGCGCCGGTCTCCATTTCGCCGATGTATCGGCGTGTATAATGCGTCAATCCCTGCAACGAACGAAAACTGAAGCAATGGGCGAACCAATCGACCGCGGCCGGCGCCAGTTATTGACCGCGGCCACGACCCTGACCGGCGTGGTCGGCGTGGCCTTCGCCGCCGTGCCATTCCTCTCGTCCTGGAAGCCCAGCGCGCGCGCCAAGGCGCTCGGCGCACCGGTGGAGATCGACATCAGCAAGCTCGAGCCGGGCTCGATGCTCAAGATCGAATGGCGCGGCAAGCCGGTGCTGGTCGTGCGGCGCACGCCGGCGATGATCGACAAGCTCGGCGGCCACGACGACCGGCTGGCAGACCCCGGTTCCGAGCGGTCGAAGCAGCCCGACTATGCAAAGAATGCCACGCGCGCGGTCAACCCGGAATTCTTCGTCGTGCTTGGCATCTGCACCCATCTCGGCTGCCTGCCGGCGAGCTACTTCGAGGCGCAGGATACGGCCGACGGGTTGCTCGGCGCCGACTGGCCCGGCGGCTTCTTCTGCCCCTGCCACGGCTCCAAGTTCGACCTGTCCGGCCGCGTCTACCGGGGCGTGCCGGCGCCGACCAACCTCGAGATCCCGCCGTACACGTTCGCCGACAGCGGCCACATCGTGATCGGGCTCGACCAGTCGAGGGTCGCCTGATGGCCGGCGGAAAGCAGGAAGCCGCGGCCCCCGGCCGCCTGGCGGCGCTCGGCGCGTGGATCGACGAGCGCTTTCCGATGACCCGGATGTGGAACGAGCAGGCGGCGCAGTACTACGCGCCGAAGAACTTCAACATCTGGTACTACTTCGGTTCGCTCGCGCTGCTGGTGCTGGTGCTGCAGATCGTCACCGGCATCTACCTGACGATGAGCTACAAGCCGTCCGCGGCCGACGCCTTCGGCTCGGTCGAGTACATCATGCGCGACGTCGAGTGGGGCTGGCTGATCCGCTACCTGCATTCGACCGGCGCCTCGGCGTTTTTCATCCTCGTCTACCTGCACATGTTCCGGGCCTTGCTGTACGGCTCGCACCGCAAGCCGCGCGAGCTGCTCTGGATCTTCGGCGTGCTGATCTACCTGGCGCTGATGGCCGAGGCGTTCATGGGCTACCTGCTGCCCTGGGGCAACATGTCCTACTGGGGCGCGCAGGTGATCGTCTCGCTGTTCGGCTCGTTCCCGGTGATCGGCGAGGGACTGGTCGAGTGGATCCGTGGCGACTACTTCATCTCCGACATCACGCTGAACCGCTTCTTCGCGTTGCACGTCGTCGCGCTGCCGCTGGTGCTGATCTTCCTGGTCGTCGTGCACCTGCTCGCGCTGCACGAGGTCGGATCGAACAACCCGGACGGCATCGAGATCAAGAAGGTCAAGGGGCCGGACGGGCACCCGGCCGACGGCATCCCGTTCCACCCGTACTACACCGTCAAGGACCTGTTTGGCGTCGGCGTGTTCCTGGTGCTGTTCGCCGCGGTCGTGTTCTTCGCGCCGGAGATGGGCGGCCTGTTCCTGGAAGCGGCGAATTTCGAGCCGGCCAACCCGCTGCTGACGCCTCCGCACATCGCGCCGGTGTGGTACTTCACACCTTATTACGCGATGCTCCGCGCCGTCCCGGCCTTCGCCGGCACCCAGGTGTGGGGCGTGCTCGTGATGTTCGCGGCGATCCTGCTGCTGTTCTTCGTGCCGTGGCTCGACCGCAGTCCGGTCAGGTCGATCCGCTACCGCGGGCCGATCTACCGGCTCGCGCTGATGCTGTTCGCGGCGGCCTTCCTGATGCTGGGCTATTGCGGCCTGCAACCCGCGGTGCAGCCGTTCCAGGCGATGTCCGTGGTCGGCACGGTGATTTACTTCGCTTTCTTCCTGCTGATGCCGTGGTATTCGCGCATCGACAGCCACAAGCCGGAACCGGCGCGGGTGACGTGGTGAGTCCCGCGCGGCTGCTGTTCGCATTGCTGGCGCTCGGTGCGGCGGGCGCGGCTTCCGCCGCCGGCGCGGGCTATCCGCTGCAGGAGGCCAATACGGATGTCAGCAGCCTCGAGTCGCTGCAGCGCGGCGCGCGCAACTTCGTCAACTACTGCCTCGGCTGCCATTCCGCGCAGTACATGCGCTACAGCCAGCTGGCGGACGACCTGGCACTGACCGAGGACGAGCTGCGCGAGAGCCTGATGTTCACCGGCACGCGGGTCTACGACCCGATGCTGTCGTCGATGCCCGGCGAGCAGGCGCGCCTGTGGTTCGGCAATGCGCCGCCGGACCTGTCGCTGATCGTGCGCAGCCGGGGCAGGGATTACGTCTACACCTTCCTGAAGTCGTTCTACGAAGACCCGTCGCGGCCGACCGGCGCCAACAACGCCGTGCTGCCGCAGTCGGCGATGCCGGACGTGCTCGCGGGCCTGCAGGGCACGCAGGTCCCGCGCTACGAGTCGGCGCCGGGCGCGGACGGCAAGCCGGTGCAGCACCTGGTGGGCCTGGACCTGGCGAAGCCGGGCGAGCTGAGCGCGAAGGAGTTCGACGGCTTCGTGCGCGATACCGTCGCCTTCCTCGAGTACGTGGCGGAACCCGCGAAGGCCAAGCGCAAGGCACTCGGCGTGTGGGTGATCCTGTTCCTGCTGATGTTCACCGCCTTTGCCTGGCTCCTCTACAAGGAATACTGGAAGGACGTGAAGTGAGCTGGCGGCCCGGGCGATGAGGAACTGACGCCATGGCCGCACCGCAGACCTCGCGACGGCCCTACCTGGTCCGCGCCATGCACGAGTGGATGACCGCGAACAACCAGACGCCCCACCTGGTCGTCGATGCCGGCATCACCGGCGCGGAAGTGCCGAAAGCCTACGTGCGCGACGGGCGCATCACGCTCAACGTCAGCTGGCAGGCGACCCAGGGCCTCAAGCTCGGCAACGACTTCATCGAATTCGCAGCGCGCTTCGGCGGCGTGCCGCAGCAGGTCCGGGTTCCGGTTGCCGCGGTCCTCGGCATCTACGCGCGCGAGACCGGGCAGGGCATGCTGTTCCAGGACGAGGGCGACTCGCCGCCGCCCGTGCCCAGTCCCGACGACACCGGCTCGCGTCCCAAGCTTCGCGTCGTCAAGTAATCCACCGCGCCATACGCGAGTCTGGCTGCTGCTGCCGGCCAGCGTCGCGAGCGGGATCCCGCGGGGTTTCCCGCTCGGGAAAAAGGGGTCGCATCCCTTTTCTCGTTGGCGAATCGAGTCCGGTCGCCCTGCACAGAAAAGGGATGCGACCCCTTTTCCTCGGGAACCCCGCCACCTCGCTCGTGACGCTGGCATGCCGAAGCCACCTTGCGCGTGGCGCAGGGATATAACGATTTGGAAACGGGGTCGCGCTGCTACAGGCTGAAGGCGCCGCGGATCAGGTGGCAGGCGAGGGCGTCGGCGGGGCCGGTGACTTCGACGACGTCGAAGCGCGCTGGCAGTTTGGCGAGCACGGGCTGGGTCGCGAGCAGCGCGCGCGAGGCGTTGACGATGCGGCGGCGCTTGGCGGGCGTAATGCTCGCGGCTCCGCCGCCGTAGCGGTCATCGGCGCGATAGCGGACTTCGACGATCGCGAGCGCGCGACCATCGAGCGCGATCACGTCGAGCTCGCCGCCTTTCGCGCGGAAATTGTTCTGGAGTATCCGGTAGCCCGCGCGCTCCAGGTGGCGTGCCGCAGCGGCCTCGGCCGCGCGGCCGATCTCGAGGTGCGGCGCGCCGCTCACGACGGCGGGACGGCGCTCATCGGCGGCGGCAGCAGGTTCGGCCGGCCGTTCACGACCTGTGCCCAGTCGAGTTCGCGCCGCACGCGGCCCTGGCCGTCGACGGCAAGCCGCCCGGTCAGGCCGGGCAGTGGCGTCGAGCTTCCGCCACGCAGGCGCCGCAGCTCGCCGATCATCCGGAACGCGTCGTAGCCGAAGGCGTGCAGGCGCCCGAGCTGGCCGCTGCGGGCGGGCCAGGTGCGCTCCGCGGTCTCGCGTGCCATCGCGGGCGGACCGAAGGGTTCCAGCACCCACGGCATGTCCGGGAACATCACGCCGTCGAGGTCGACGTTGCCCTGGCCGGCGACATCGAAGATATCCGAGGTCGCGTACACCGGCAGCGCGCTCGCGTAGTTGAACCGCAACTGCGTGCGGATCAGGCGGCCGTGCACCGGTTGCGCCGCGACGAAGATGAACTGCGCGTCCACCCGCGGTGTGCTGCCCTTCTGGCCGGTCGTCTGCAGCAGGCGGCGCAGCAGGTCGTTGAAGTCGGCGGTCGCCGGCAGGTAGTCGGCGCGATCCACCAGCTGTCCGCCGCCCGCGGCAAATTCATCGGCAAACGCCGCCTGCACGCGCCGTCCCCAGTCCGACTGCGGCGCCAGCGACACGCCGCTGGTGCGGCCCTCGGCGAGGATGCGGCGCGCCGCGAGGCGCGCCTCGTCCTCGGGCGATAGCGCGTACTGGTAGAAGCGGTCCGGCACGGTGACGCCATCGGGCAGGAAGTTGAGCGCGAGTGTCGTCGCCCGGCCGTCGGCGAGCGTCGCGAGCGAGGCCACTTCCTCGCGCGTCAGCGGCCCGACCACGAAATCGCTGCCGTCCGCCAGCGCCTGGAGGTAGCTGGATGGCGCATCGCGCGCGGCGACGTCGTAGATGCGAAGCCGCGGCCGCGTCGCGCTGCCGTCGTCGTAATAAGCGGCGAGGAAGCCGTCCCGCACCGCGGCCCCGGCCGATTCGGCGCGGCCCGACAGCGGCAGCAGCAGCGCGATCTGCCGCGGCAGGTCGCCGGCCGCGGCGGGCCGCTCGACCAGGCCCTGCCAGAGCGACGGGCTCGCGGGATGCGCGGGATAGCGTTCGCGCCAGCCCTGCAGCCGCCGCGGCGCACCGAGGGCGCCCGCCTGCGCGTCGGACAGTATCCGCCCGAGTTCGAGCCAGCCGGCGAGTTCGGCGTCGGCGCCGGCGGGAGCGCGGCCATCGGCGCCGCGCGCGAGCGCCGTGCCGATGCCGTCGATGATGAACCGCTGGTTCTCCTGCCGATCCGCCGCGTTGTTCAGCAGCCGGTCGCGCGACATCAGGGTGGTCACGGCCGCCGGCACCTGCAGGCTGCCGAACTGCACGCGCGCGCGGGTCACGAGCACCGCGGCGTCTTCGCCGCCGGGGATGTCGCGCAAGAGTGCCGCGGCGCGCTTCGTGTCGCCGCGCGCGAGCGCGATCTCGGTGTCGATGCGCATGTGCTCGCGCGTGTCGGCGGCAGAGATCGGCGGCGTCAGGAGCGCGAGCGCGGCCTCGGCCGCGCCGAGATCGCCACCGCGGACCCATTCGCCGGCGGCGGCGAGCCAGTACGCATTGCGGTCGGCCTCGAGCGCCTGCCGCGCCGCCGACTCGTAGCTGCGCGCGGCCGCCGTGTGGTCGCCCTGGCGCGACTGGCGCTGCGCGCGTTCGGCGGCGGCCACCGGGCCGCTCTCGGCCTGCAGCCCGGGGATCTGGCAGGCGGCGGTGAGCGCCGCGAGCAGGCAGGCGGCGAGGAGATTCCTGGCGAGTCGGACTTTCGCTTGCATCGGCAGCGGCCCTTGGCGACGATCGACCCGCCGCACCATAGCAGTAGTCGCAGCTGCGGTCGGGAAGGGACATTATAGTGATGAAGGCGGGCGTGCTTTACGTCGTCGCGACGCCGATCGGCAACATGGGCGACATTTCTGCCCGTGCGCGCGAGATTCTCGCAAGCGTCAGTGCGGTCGCCGCCGAGGACACGCGCCACAGCGCCCTGCTGTTGCGCGAACTGGGCCTCGAGCGACCGCTGGTTTCCCTGCACGAGCACAACGAACGCGCGCGCGCGGTGGAGCTGGTCGGCCGCCTGCGGGCCGGCGAGAGCATCGCGCTCGTCAGCGACGCCGGCACGCCGCTGATCAGCGATCCGGGCTACCAGTTGCTCCAGGCGGCGCTCGCGGCGGGAATCGCCGTATCGCCGGTGCCCGGGCCCTCGGCCGCGGTCGCGGCGCTGTCGGCATCCGGACTGGCGAGCGACCGCTTCTGCTTCGAGGGATTCCTGCCCGCGCGCGCGATCGCGCGCCGGCGCCGCCTGGCCGAACTGGCCGTCGATCCGCACACCCTCGTGATCTACGAGGCGCCGCATCGCATTGCCGCCTGCCTCGCGGACCTGGCCGCGGCCTGCGGCGGGGCGCGGCGCGCCTGCGTCGCGCGCGAGCTGACCAAGCACTTCGAGACGTTCTACCGCGGCAGTCTTGGCGGGCTGGCCGAGCGCGCGAAAACCGACGAAAACATGGCGCGCGGCGAGTCCGTGGTCCTGGTCGAGGGCGCCGCGGAGCAGGCCGGGGACAGCGCGCGCCTCGATGAGACGCTGCAGATCCTGCTGGGTTTCCTGCCGCCCTCGGCCGCCGCGGCGGCGGCGGCGAAACTCACCGGTACGCGCCGCAACGACGCTTATGAACGCGCGTTGCAGCTCGCCCAAAAGGCGCCCGACGATCCCGCTTGAGACCCGCCCCCGGACCCACTATGTTGGTGGCGGGAGTCGGCCAGGCAATCGCCGTTTTCGCAAGAAAGCGGAGGAAAGTCCGGGCTCCACATGGCACGGCGCCAGGTAACGCCTGGGGGGCGCGAGCCCACGGAAAGTGCAACAGAAAATACACCGCCCAAGCGTGCGCAAGCACGACGGCAAGGTTGAAATGGTGCGGTAAGAGCGCACCGCGTCGACGGTAACGGCGACGGCACTGCAAACCCCGCCTGGAGCAAGGCCAAATAGGGAAGCAAGCGGCGCAAGCCGCAGCGCGCGGCCAGCGCGTGCTTCCGGGTAGGCTGCTTGAGGTGCACGGCGACGTGCATCCCAGAGGAATGGTTGCCCACGACAGAACCCGGCTTATCGGCCGACTCCCTTTTTTCCGTCTCAAAAAGAACCAGAACGGACCCCTCTTCATAAGTCGCTGTAGAAGCGACCCGTAAGTCGCTGATTTCCGTGTCGTCCGCCGTTTCCAGAATGGGCCGGCGGCATCGGCGCTAAGTGTTTGACGCGTCACATTTTTTTTCGTGCGGACCGTTGACCCGCCGCCCATTGCTTGCCTATAGTGGCGGCGAGTGGGGAAAAGTGGGAGGAAATGGGACAAGGTCCCGTTTTAGCTGATGTTCCGCGGTGCAACCAAAGTGACGCTCGATGCCAAGGGCCGGATGGTCATGCCGACCCGGTATCGCGAGCGCCTGGCCGAGCGCGGCGAGGCGCAGCTCGTCGTCACGATCGACCGCGACCAGTGCCTCCTGATTTATCCGCTGCCCGACTGGGAAGAAATCGAACGCAAGCTGATGCGCCTGCCGACGCTCAACGAGCACGCGCGGCGGCTGCAGCGGCTGATGGTCGGCCACGCGACCGATGTGGAACTCGACGGACACGGCCGGTTGTTGCTGCCGCCGAAGCTGCGCGAGTTCGCGCACCTCGACCGCAACGCGATGCTGATCGGCCAGGGCAACCGCTTCGAACTGTGGGACGAACTGCGCTGGGACGAGCGACGCGACCAGTGGCTGAACGGCGAAGAGTCGTCGGTCTCGTTGCCGGCGGAACTGAGTTCGCTGTCGTTGTGATGTGCGCGCCGTGAGCGGCGCGCCGGGAATGGAGCCGGGCGGCGGGGAACACGCACCTGTACTGGTGGATGAAGCCCTCCGCGCACTCGCAGTCCGCGCCGACGGCTGCTACGTGGACGCGACGTTCGGTCGTGGTGGCCATGCCGGGGCGATCCTCGGCCGGCTCGGGGAAGAGGGGAGGCTGCTTGCAATCGATCGCGATCCGGATGCCAGAGCGGCCGCGGCCAGGCTGTTTGCCGACGATCCACGCGCGACCTTCATCCACGCCCGGTTCTCGGAACTTGGGCAGCACGTCGCTGCCGGCAGCGCCGACGGCATCCTGTTCGACCTCGGTGTTTCTTCGCCGCAGCTCGATGAGGCGCGGCGCGGCTTCAGTTTCCTGCGCGACGGGCCCCTCGACATGCGCATGGATCCGCAGTCGGGCGAATCCGCCGCGTCATTCCTCGCGCGCGCCAGCGAGCGGGAGATCGGCATGGTGATCGCGCGCCTCGGCGAGGAGCGTCATGCCAGGCGGATCGCGCGCGCGATCGTTGCGGCACGCGAGACCGCGCCGATCGCGACCACCGGCCGGCTCGCGGGCATCATTGCCGCAGCGGTGCCCGGGCGCGAGCCAAGCCGTCATCCCGCGACCCGTGCGTTCCAGGCGCTTCGCATCCACGTCAACGACGAGCTCGGCGAGATCGAGCGCGCGCTGCCGCAGGCGGTCTCCGCACTGGCGCCCGGCGGCCGCCTCGTGGTGATCAGCTTCCATTCGCTCGAGGATCGCATCGTCAAGCGCTTCATGCGCGCAGCCAGTCGCGAGGACCCGGCTTGGGCCGGCATGCCGGAACTGCCGGCGACCGCCCGGCCGCGCCTGAAGCTCGTGGGCCGCGCGGTATTCGCGGACGAGGCGGAAGTTGCGCGCAACCCGCGCGCGCGCAGTGCCGTGCTGCGCGCGGCCGAGAGGCTCGCCGCGTGAGCCGGCGCTGGATGATGGTGGGCCTGCCGGTCCTGTGGCTCGCGGTGCTCGCATCCGCGATCGCGGTGGTGCGCGCGCGGCACGAGGCGCGCACGCTGTTCGTGCAGCTCGAGCAGCTGTCAGCCGAGCGCGACCGCCTCAACATCGAGTGGGGCCAGCTGCAGCTCGAGCAGAGCGCCTGGTCCAACCACGGGTTCGTCGAGCGCGTCGCCAGCGACCGGCTGCGCATGACGCTGCCGCGCCCGGACGAAGTGCGGATCGTGGCGCCATGAGGCGCCGTGACGGCGAGGTCGAATTCGATGCCGGGCAGTTCCGCCTGCGCGCCCGCCTGGTGACCGGCCTGCTGGCGCTCGCGGCGGTGGGGCTGTTCTCGCGCTCGGTCCAGCTGCAGGTGCTGGACCAGCAGTTCCTCGCGGAGCAGGGCGACATGCGCCATGCGCGCGTTGCGCAGATGCCGGCGCACCGCGGCGCGATCCTCGACCGCTTCGACGAGCCGCTCGCCGTCAGTTCGCCGGTGGACACCGTGTGGGTCAACCCGCCCGAGTTCGCCGAGGCGGGCGACGGCATCGCCAGGCTCGCGCGCGCGCTGAAGCGCAACAAGCAGTGGCTTGCGCAACGCGTCACCAGCAACCTCGACCGCCAGTTCCTCTACGTCGCGCGCCACATGGACCCGGCCGAGGCGGCGAAGATCAAGGCGCTCGGCATCCCCGGCGTCTACCTGCTGCGCGAGTACCGCCGCTATTACCCGAACAGCGAGGTGACCGGGCACCTGCTCGGCTTCACCAACCTCGACGAGGCCGGCCAGGAAGGGCTCGAGCTGGCGTATGACCCGTCGCTCGCCGGCCAGGACGGCCAGAAACGGGTGATCCAGGACGGCCGTGGCCGCATCGTGCAAAACGTCGAAAGCATCCTGGCGCCGCGTCCGGGCGAAGACCTCCATACCAGCCTCGACCTGCGCATCCAGTACCTGGCCTATCGCGAGCTGAAGGCTGCGATCCGCAAGCACAGCGCGAAAGCGGGCTCGGTGATCGTCATCGACGTCACGACCGGCGAAGTGCTGGCGATGGTCAACCAGCCGTCGTTCAACCCGAACGACCGCGCGCAGTACGAGGTCGCGCGCTACCGCAACCGCGCGGCCACCGACATCTTCGAGCCGGGCTCGAGCATCAAGCCGTTCGTGATGGCGGCGGCGCTGGCCTCGGGCCGCTACCGGACCGACTCGCTGATCGACGCGACGCCATTCCGCGTCGCCAACAAGACCATCCGGGACAAGCATGACCTCGGCACCATCGACCTGTCGGACGCGCTCGCGCGCTCGAGCAACGTCGCGATGGCGAAGATCGCGCTGTCGCTCGAGCCGGTGCAGATGCACGACACGCTGCGCGCGCTCGGTTTCGGCGAGGTGACGGCGAGCGGGTTCCCGGGCGAGTCCGCGGGCCTGTTGTCGAGCGCCGATCACTGGCGGCCGATCGGCATCGCGACCATGGCCTATGGCTACGGACTGTCGGTGACGCCGCTGCAGCTCGCCCAGGGCTACGCGATCCTCGGCGCCGAGGGCATGCACCGGCCGATCACTTTCCGTCGCGTGCAGGATCCGGTGCCGGGCGAGCGCGTGCTGTCGCAGAGGGTCGCGCGCGATTTGATCGGCCTGCTCGAGGAAGCGGTGACGCCCACCGGCACCGGCCTGAAAGCGGCGGTTCCCGGCTATCGCGTCGCGGGCAAGACCGGCACCGCCTGGAAGGCATCCGCCGGCGGCTATTCGACGGACCGCTACCTGTCGGTGTTCGCGGGCGTCGTGCCGGCATCGCGGCCGCGCCTCGCGGTCGTCGTGATGCTCGACGAGCCGTCCGGCCTGCTGTACTACGGCGGCGACGTGGCGGCGCCCGTGTTCTCGGCGGTCACCTCGGGCGCGCTGCGCCTCATGTCGGTCGCGCCGGACGATCTCGAGCACGTCGCGCCGGTGACGCTGGCGGAGGCCGGGCCGTGAACGCGCCGATGCGGCTCGACACGCTGCTCGAGGGCATCGCGGCGGCGCCGCCGCTGCCGGTCGCGGGCCTCACGCTCGATTCGCGCGCCGCCGGCCCGGGCGATGCCTTCGTCGCGCTGAAGGGCGGCAGCCGCCACGGGCTCGACCATGCGCCGCAGGCGATCGCGCAGGGCGCGCGCGCCGTGCTGTGGGATCCTGCGGAGGGCACGACGCCCGCAGTAACGGCCCGCAACGTCGCGTATGTCGCCGTGCGCAACCTGCGCGACCGCCTGGGCGGCATCGCCGATCGCTACTACGGATCGCCCTCGTCGCGGCTCGCGGTCGCTGGCGTCACCGGCACCAATGGCAAGACCACCTGCGCCTGGCTGCTGGCGAGCGCGGTGCAGAACCTCGGCCGCCGCGGCGCCTACCTCGGCACGCTCGGCGCGGGATTTCCGCCGGAGGTCGCGGGCGCGGCCCTGACGACGCCCGACGTGATCACGCTGCACCGGCAGCTGCGGGCGCTGGCCGACGCGCAGGCCAGCCACGTCGCGATGGAGGTCTCCTCGCACGCGCTCGACCAGGGCCGCGTGGACGGCGTGCGCATGCGGGTCGCGGCGTTCTGCAACCTGAGCCGCGACCACCTCGATTACCACGGCACGATGGAGCGCTACGCACAGGCCAAGGAACGGCTGTTCCGGCTGCCGGGCCTCGAGCATGCCGTCATCAACGTCGGCGACCCCGTCGGCGCCCGGTTCGCCGCTTCGCTCGCGACCGGCGTCGCACTGACCTCGGTCGCGGTCGGCGGCCGCGCGCCCGCGGCTTCCCGCTTCATCCACGTGGCGCGCACGCACCTGGCGCAGGGCGGCCTCGAGCTCGAGATCGACGGGCACTTCGGCCAGCGCCGGCTGCGCTCGCGCCTGGTCGGCGGCTTCAACGCCGAGAACCTGGCGGTCACGCTTGGCATGCTGCTGGGCTGGGGCTTCGACGTGGACGAGGCGATCGCGGCGCTCGGCAACTGCACGGCGCCTCCCGGGCGCATGGAGAGCTACCGGCTTGCGAACGGCGCGCTCGCGGTCGTGGACTACGCGCACACGCCCGATGCGCTGACCCAGGCGCTCACGGCGCTTCGCGCGCATGCGCGTGGCCGCATCCTGGTGGTGTTCGGCTGCGGCGGCGACCGCGATCCCGGCAAGCGGGCGCTGATGGGGGAGGCCGCCGAGCGCCTCGCCGACCGCGTCATCGTCACCGACGACAACCCGCGCGGCGAGGATGCCGAGCGCATCGTCGCGATGATCCTCGCGGGCCTGCGCGAGCCCGCGCGCGCGCGGGTCGTGCGCGACCGCGCGCTCGCAATCGACGCCGCGCTCGACGAGGCGCGGCCCGGCGACGTCGTGCTGGTCGCCGGCAAGGGCCACGAGGACTACCAGATCGTCGGCAATGAGCGGCGCTCGTTCAGCGACCGCGCCTGCGTGCTGCGCCACGCCGGGGTAGCGCAGTGAAGGCGCGCCTGTCGGAAGTCGTGGCTGCGGCCGGCGGGCGCCTGGCAGGCGCCGATGCCGGGTTTTCCGGCGTATCGATCGATACGCGCACGCTGGAGCGCGGGCAGCTCTTCTTTGCGCTCAGCGGCCCGCGCTTCGACGGCCACGCTTTCCTGCAGGCCGCGGCGGAGAAAGGCGCGGCCGCGGCGGTCGTGGAGCGGGCGAGCGAGCATGGCCTGCCGCAGGTCGTGGTGCAGGACGTGCAGGCGGCGCTCACCGCCCTTGCGGGCGCCTGGCGCCGCCAGTGCAAGGCGCTGGTGCTCGGGGTCGGCGGCAGCAACGGCAAGACCACGACCAAGGAACTGCTGGCCTCGATCCTTGCGCAGGCAGGTCCGACGCTCGCGACCCGCGGCAACCTGAACAACCACATCGGCGTACCGCTGACGCTGCTTTCGCTCGAGCCCTCGCATCGCTACGCCGTGATCGAGATGGGCGCCAATCATCCGGGCGAGATCGCCGCGCTCGCGGCCCTCGCCGCGCCGTCGATCGCGCTCGTGACCAATGCCGGCGACGAACACCTCGAGGGATTCGGCGACCTCTCCGGCGTCGCGCGCGCCGAAGGCGAGATGTATGC
Organism: Steroidobacteraceae bacterium; assembly: GCA_050179155.1. Classification (GTDB taxonomy): domain Bacteria; phylum Pseudomonadota; class Gammaproteobacteria; order Steroidobacterales; family Steroidobacteraceae; genus SCUD01. The sequence goes on along the minus strand of JBFXFJ010000001.1, from coordinate 42,616 downwards.
CGCGTTGCCGCCCGATGGCACGGCCGTGATCAACGCGGACGACCCGTTCCACGGGCTCTGGCGCACGATGGCGCGCACCGCGCGCGTGCTGCACTTCGGCATCGAGTCGCCGGCCGAGGCGCGCGCGACCGCGATCCAGGGCCGCATCGAGGCAGGCGCCTTCGCCACCGCCTTCACGCTGACACTCGCGGGCGAGCAGGCGCGCGTGCGGCTCGCGCTTGCCGGCCGCCACAACGTGCTGAATGCGCTCGGCGCCGCGGCGGCGGCGCACGCGGCGGGCGTCGGGCTCGCGGCGATCGTCGCGGGCCTCGAGCGCATGCATCCGGTCGGCGGCCGGCTGCAGCTCAAGGCGGGGCCGCGCGGCTCCTGGCTGATCGACGACTCGTACAACGCGAACCCGAGTTCGGTGCGCGCGGGCATTGACGTGCTGTGCAGCCTGCCCGGCGAGCACTGGCTGGTGCTCGGCGAGATGGCGGAGCTCGGCAACCAGACCGAGTCGAGCCACATCGGCGTCGGCGACTACGCGCGCCGCGCCGGCATCACCCGCGTGTTCGCCATGGGCGACTCGGCGCGCCACGCGGTCGCTGCCTACGGCACGCGCGCGAACTGGTACGCGGACGCCGCGAGCCTCGCGCAGGCGGTCGCGGCCGATATCGACTCGGGCGTCACCGTGCTGATCAAGGGTTCGCGGGTCAATCGCCTCGAACGAGTCGTTGACCGCCTGCTGGCGCCGCCGCAGGCGGCCGGCAACGGAAACTGAGGAACCGGCATGCTGCTCGACCTGTTTGACTGGCTCGCGGGGTATTACGGCGGTTTCCGCGTGTTCGGCTACCTGACGTTGCGCGCGATCTTCGCGGCCCTCACCGCGCTCACGATCGCGCTGATGGTCGGGCCGTGGATGATCCGGACGCTGGCGGCGCGGCAGATCGGCCAGGTCGTGCGCGACCACGGCCCCGACACGCACCTCGGCAAGATGGGCACGCCGACCATGGGCGGCGCGCTGATCCTGGTCGCGGTCGCCGCCGGCACGCTGCTGTGGGCGAACCTGTCGAACCGCTTCATCTGGATCGTGCTCGCGGTCACGCTGGCTTTCGGCCTGATCGGCTTCTACGACGACTACCTGAAGCTGGTGATCAAGAATCCGCGCGGGCTTGCCGCGCGCTGGAAGTACCTGTGGCAGTCGCTGGCCGGCCTCGCGGCGGCCGTGGCGCTGTGGCAGACCGCGCAGGGGCCGGCGGAGACGGCGCTGTACGTGCCGTTCTTCAAGAACGTCGCGATCCCGATGGGCGCCGTGGCGTTCATCGTCTTCACCTATTTCGTGATCGTCGGCTCGAGTAACGCGGTCAACCTGACCGATGGGCTCGACGGGCTCGCGATCATGCCCTGCGTGATGGTCGCGGGCGCGCTCGGCGTCTTCGCGTATGCGACCGGCCACGTCAATTTCGCGGCCTACCTGCAGATCCCCTACGTGCCGGGCGCGGGCGAAGTGATGATCTTCGTCGCCACGATCGTCGGCGCCGGCCTCGGTTTCCTGTGGTTCAACACCTACCCGGCGCAGGTCTTCATGGGCGACATCGGCGCGCTCGCGCTCGGCGCCGCGCTCGGCGTGGTCGCCGTGATCGTGCGCCAGGAAATCGTGCTCGCGATCATGGGCGGGATCTTCGTGCTCGAGACCGTCTCGGTGATCCTGCAGGTCGCGTCGTTCCGCCTGCGCGGCAAGCGCATCTTCCGGATGGCGCCGATCCACCACCACTACGAACTGAAGGGCTGGGCCGAACCGAAGGTCATCGTCCGCTTCTGGATCATCTCTTTCATGCTGGTCCTGATCGGGCTGGCGACGCTGAAGCTGCGCTGATGCAGGCCGCCGCCGCACATCCGCAAAGCGTCATCGTCGGCCTGGGGCGCACCGGAGTGTCCGCCGCTCGGCACCTTGCGGCGCGCGGCCACCGCCTGGTGGTCACCGACACGCGGGCGTCGCCGCCCGGGCTCGCCGAACTGCGCCGCCTGGTGCCGGCGGCCGCGACCGCGCTCGGCGGCTTCGATCCCGCGGTCCTCGACGGCGCCGACCAGGTCGTGGTCTCGCCGGGCGTGTCGCTGGCGGAGCCGTTCCTGCGCCTGGCCGCGGCGCGAGGCCTCGACCTGGTCGGCGACATCGAGCTGTTCGCGCGCGAGGCGGGCGGCCGCGTCGTCGGCATCACCGGTACCAATGGCAAGAGCACGGTGACGACGCTGGTCGGCGAGTTCGCAAAAGCCGCGGGCATCGAAGTGCGGGTCGGCGGCAATCTCGGCGTGCCGGCACTCGACCTGCTGGAAGGCCCGCCCGCCGCCATGTACGTGCTCGAGCTCTCGTCCTACCAGCTCGAGACCACGCATTCGCTGCAGCTCGAGGCCGGCGCCGTGCTGAACGTGACGCCGGACCACCTCGACCGCTACCACGGCTTCGCCGAGTACGCCGCCGCCAAGGCGCGGATCTTCGAGCGCTGCGCGACCGCGGTCGTCAACCTCGACGACGAGGTCGTGGTCCGCATGCCGCGGCCCGGCCAGCGCCGGGTCGGATTCAGCCTGCGCCGCCATGATGCGGATTTCCGCCTGCTGGCGAAGGACGGCGAGGACTGGCTTGTGGCGGGGGAAGTGCCGCTGCTGCCGCTCGGGGCGCTGCGCCTGCCCGGACGTCACAATGCCGCCAATGCGCTCGCGGCGCTCGCGATCGGCAGCGTCGCCGGCATTCCCGCGGCGGCGATGACCGGCGTGCTGCGCCGCTTCGAGGGCTTGCCGCACCGCTCGCAGCTGGTGGCCGAGCGCCGGGGCGTCCGCTGGATCGACGACTCGAAAGGCACGAACGTCGGCGCGACCGAGGCGGCGATTGCCGGCCTCGACGGTCCGCTGGTGCTGATCGCGGGCGGCGACGGCAAGGGCCAGGATTTCACGCCGCTCGCGGCGGCCTGCCGCGGCAAGGTCCGCCATGCCGTGCTGATCGGGCGCGACGCCGGGCTGATCGAGGCGGCGCTGGCGGAAAGCTGCGAGGTCTCGCTCGCGGGCACGCTCGATGACGCGGTCGCGACCGCGGCGCGGATCGCCGCGCGCGGCGACACCGTGCTGTTGTCGCCGGCCTGCGCGAGCTTCGACATGTTCCGCGATTACGCGCATCGCGGCGAAGTGTTCGCCGCCGCGGTGCGGGGGCTGCCGCAATGAGCACCGGCGTCGCCCTGCAGTACTCGCGTTCGGCCGGCCGGCAGCCGCGCCTGATCATCGATCCGGTGATCGTCACCGCGGTCTTCTGCCTGCTGCTGATCGGCCTGGTGATGGTGACCTCGGCCTCGCTGAACGTCGCCGAGCGCCTGACCGGCGACCCGTTCTTCCACTTCGAGCGGCAGCTGCTCTCGGTGCTGCTCGGCTGCACCTTCGCGGGCGCGATGCTGTTCATGCCGATCTCGATGTGGCAGCGCCTGGCGCCGGTGCTCCTGATCGCGAGCTTCGCGCTGCTGGTGCTGGTGCTGATTCCGGGCCTCGGTCACGAGGTCAACGGCAGCCGCCGCTGGATCCGCATCGGGCTGCTCAACTTCCAGCCGTCCGAGGTCGCGCGCTGGCTGCTGTTGACCTACATCGCGGTCTTCGCCGTGCGCCACCAGACGGAACTGCGCAGTTCCGCGCAGGGGTTCTTCAAGCCGCTAGCGGTGCTGGTGGCGGCGGCCGGGCTGCTGCTGCTCGAACCGGACTTCGGCGCCGCGGTCGTGCTGTGCGTGACCGGCACCGCGGTGCTGTTTGTCGCGGGCGCGCGGCTGCGCGATTTCCTGCTGGTCTGTGGCATCGGTTGCGCGGGCATCGCTTTCATCGCGATGTCGAGCGGCTACCGCCTGAAGCGCCTGATCGCGTTTCTGGATCCATGGTCCGACCCGTTCAACAGCGGCTTCCAGCTGACCCAGTCGCTGATTGCGATCGGCCGCGGCGAATGGTTCGGCGTCGGGCTCGGATCGAGCATCCAGAAGCTGTTCTACCTGCCGGAGGCGCACACCGACTTCGTGTTCGCGGTGATGGCCGAGGAATTCGGCCTGTTCGGCGTCGCGATCGTCATCTTCGCCTTCCTTGCGCTGGTGTTGAGGAGCCTCCGGCTCTCGCGCATCGCCGCCGACGCCGGCATGCCGCTGCATGCCTGCATCGCCGCGGGTTTCGGCGTGTGGCTGGGCCTGCAGGCGTTCATCAACATCGGCGTCAACATGGGTCTGCTGCCCACCAAGGGCCTGACCCTGCCGCTCCTGTCCTACGGGCGCTCGAGCATGCTGGTGACGCTCGCCTGGGTCGGCGTGCTGCTGCGCGTGCATCACGAGGTCGCCGCCAGCGGCAAGAGCGCCATCCCGCCGGAGGCGCGGATGTCATGACGCAACCGGTCATGATCATGGCGGGCGGCACCGGCGGGCACGTGTTTCCCGCGCTCGCGGTCGCGGGGCTGCTGCGCGACCAGCGCGAGATCGTCTGGCTCGGCACGGCGCGCGGCATCGAGGCGCGCCTGGTGCCCGCGGCCGGCTATCCGGTCGAATGGATCGAGGTCGAGGGGCTGCGCGGCAAGGGCGCGGCGGGCTGGCTCGCCGCGCCGTTCACTCTCGCGCGCGCCGTCGGCCAGGCGCGCAAGGCGCTGCGCCGCCGCCGTCCCGGCGTCGTGCTCGGCTGCGGCGGCTTCGCCTCCGGTCCCGGCGGCATCGCCGCCTGGCTCGCGGGCGCGCCGCTCGTGATCCACGAGCAGAACGCCGTCGCCGGGCTCACCAACCGCTGGCTCGCGCGCTTCGCGTCGCGGATCGCGGAAGGATTCCCCGGCAGCTTCCCGCGGCGCCGCGGCGCGGTGTACGTGGGCAACCCGGTGCGGCCCGCAATCGCGGCGCTGCCGCCGCCGCGCGAGCGCTTCGCCGGCCGCGAAGGGCCGATCCGCCTGTTCGTGTTCGGCGGCAGCCAGGGCGCCTCGGCCCTCAACCGGCTGCTGCCGGAGGCGATCGGGCTCCTGCCAGCCGCGCGCCGCCCCGTCGTGCTGCACCAGACCGGCACGCGCGAGCGCGATGCCACCGAGGCGGCGTATCGCGCCGCCGGCATCGATGCCGACGTGCGCCCGTTCATCGATGACATGGCCGCCGCCTATGCGGACGCCGACCTGGTGGTGTCGCGCGCAGGCGCCTCCACGGTTGCGGAACTCGCAGCCGCGGGCTGTGCCGCGATCCTGGTGCCGTTCCCGGCAGCGGTCGACGACCACCAGACCCGGAACGCCGCCTGGCTCGGCAAGGTGAGCGCGGCGCAGGTGGTCTCCGAGATCGGCCTGACTGCGCCGGAACTCGCCAACCGGCTGGCGACGCTCCTGTCGAACGGCCGCGCGAAGCTGCTGGCGATGGCCGAGGCGGCGCGCACGCTCGCCGTGACCGATGCGGCCGCGCGGGTCGCGGCGCTGTGCCTCGAGGCCGAGGGAGCGCGCACATGAGCATTCGCGTCAATGATCGCGCGCCTGCTTCGCGGCCGGGATCACGGCTCGCTCGCGCCGCCGGAACTTACGCGCTCGCTCGCCGGATCCCGGCCGCTTGCGATGCGCGATCGCTCACGCGCCGGCACCGCGCCGCCTCGCGCACGCCGCCCGTCGATGCATCGCGCGCGACGGGGCGCCCGGCAGCCTGCGAGCGAGCGCTGACGCTGACGCCGGTGCCGCCGGCGTGCGCGAGGTGGCGGGGTGCTCGCGAGCAAACTCGTAAGTTCCGGCGGCGTTTGCGAGCGAGCGACCCCGCCGCCAACTGCGCACGCTGGCTGCGGACTGCGCCGGAGACATCGCGATGACGGACCGCATGCGTCGCGTCGGCGTGATCCACCTGGTCGGTATCGGCGGCGCCGGCATGGGCGGCATCGCCGAGGTGCTCGTGAACCTCGGCTACAAGGTGCAGGGCTCGGACCTGCGCGCGAATGCCGTCACCGCGCGGCTGGCGAAGATGGGCGTGAAGATCTTCATCGGCCATGCGGCGGGCCAGGTCGCGGGCGCCGACGTCGTCGTGGTCTCGACCGCGGTCGCCGCCGGCAATCCGGAACTCGTCGCCGCGCAGGACGCGCGCATCCCGGTCGTGCGCCGCGCCGAGATGCTGGCCGAGCTGATGCGCTTCCGGCAGGGCATCGCCGTCGCGGGCACGCACGGCAAGACCACGACCACGAGCCTGGTCGCCTCCGTGCTCGCGGAGGGCGGCCTCGACCCGACCTTCGTGATCGGCGGGCAGCTCAAGAGCGCGGGCGCGAACGCCAAGCTCGGCACCGGGCGCTACCTGGTCGCCGAGGCGGACGAGAGCGACGCGTCGTTCCTGCACCTGCAGCCGGTCATCGCGATCGTCACCAACGTCGACAACGACCACCTGGCCACGCATGGCGGCGACTTCGAGAAGCTGAAGCAGAGCTTCGTCGAGTTCCTGCACAACTTGCCGTTCTACGGGCTCGCCGTGCTGTGCAGCGATGACCCGGTGGTGCGCGAGCTCCTGCCGCAGGTCGGCCGGCCGATGATCCGCTACGGGCTCGGCGAGGATGCCGACCTGCGCGCGACCGCCCTCGAGCAGCACGGCGCGCAGACGCGGTTCCAGGTCGAGCGCGCGGGCCGCAAGCCGTTGCCCGTGATGCTCAACCTCCCGGGCCGGCACAACGTGTGCAATGCGCTGGCCGCGATCGCGGTCGCGACCGAACTCGAAGTCGATGATGCAGCGATCCAGCGCGCACTGGCCGCTTTCGAGGGCATCGGCCGGCGGCTCGAGACGGTCGGCGAGGTGGCGACCTCGGCCGGACGCGTGACCATCGTCGACGATTACGGCCATCACCCGACCGAGATCGAGGCGACGCTCGAGGCCGCGCGGCAGGCCTGGCCCGGCCGGCGCCTGGTGCTCGCCTTCCAGCCGCACCGCTACACGCGCACGCGCGACCTGATCGACGACTTCGGCCGCGTGCTGTCGCAGGCCGATGCGCTGCTCGTGACCGAGGTCTACGCCGCGGGCGAGGAGCCGATCGCGAACGCGGACGGGCGCGCGATCTGCCGCGCGGTGCGCGGGCGCGGACGCATCGAGCCCGTGTTCGTCGAGGACGTGCACGAGCTGCCGGCGGCGCTCGCCGGCGTGATCGAGGACCACGACGTCGTGCTGACGATGGGCGCGGGCAGCATCGGCGCGGTCGCGCACGAACTGCCGGTGGCGCTGGCCGCAGGGGCGGGACGATGAGCGCGGTCGCGATCGGCAGCGAGTTCGAGGGCCGTGTGCTTCGCGACGAGCCGATGTCGCGGCACACCACCTGGCGCGTCGGCGGACCCGCCGACGCCTGGTTCTCGCCGCGCGACGTCGAAGACCTGTCCGCGTTCCTGCGTTCGCTGCCGGCCGCGGTACCCGTCACCTGGGTCGGCCTCGGCAGCAACCTGCTGGTGCGCGACGGTGGCATCCGCGGCGTGGTGATCTCGGTGCACGGCATCCTGAACGCGCTCGACCGCGTCGGCGACGATCAGGTGCGCGCCGAGGCCGGCGTCGCCTGCGCGCGCCTCGGCCGCCAGTGCGCGAAGTGGCAGCTCGGCCCCGCGGACTTCTTCGCGGGCATCCCGGGCACGGTCGGCGGCGCGCTCGCCATGAATGCCGGCGCCTGGGGTGGCGAAACGTGGCCAGTCGTCGTGGAAGTCGAGACCATCGACCGCGCGGGCGCGCGCCACCGCCGACCCGCCTCGGAGTACCGCTACGGCTACCGCAGCGTGACGCCGCCGGTGCCGGGCGAGTGGTTCCTGGCCGCGACTTTCCGTTTCGAGCAGCGCCCGGACGCGGGCACCGATTCGATCAAGCGCCTGCTCGAGGAGCGTCACGCCAAGCAGCCGATCGGCGAGCCGAGTTGCGGTTCCGTGTTCACCAACCCGCCGGGCGGCCACGCCGCGGACCTGATCGAGCGCGCGGGACTCAAGGGCCATCGCATCGGCGGCGCGCAGGTCTCGGTGAAGCACGCGAACTTCATCCTCAATACCGGCGCCGCGCGCGCCACCGACATCGAAGCGCTCATCGCCCACGTGCGGGCGACGGTCGAGCGCGTGCACGGCGTCCGGCTGGTTCCCGAAGTCCGCGTCGTCGGGGAGGCAGCATGAGCCAGTGCATCGGCGACCGCGCATTTGCTTCGCGGCCGGGATTGCGACTCGCTCGCGCCGCCGGAACTTACGCGCTCGCTCGCCGGATCCCGGCCGCTTGCCATGCACGGCCGCCCATTCGCGAGCACGCCGCCATCCCGCATGCGCTGGCCGTCGACGCATCGCGCGCGGCGCGGCGCACGGCGGCCTGCGAGCGAGCGCGTAAGTTCCGGCGGCGCGAGCGAGCAGGACTGCCGGGCGCCCTGCACGCGCGCGAACTTCCAGCCGGATCCCGCGTGCGCCGACCGCCGTTCGCAATAGGGGCCACGACATGAGCCGCCTGAAAGCGACCGGCAACGAGTTCAAGCGCGTCACCGACGCCGCCGAGTTCGGCCAGGTGGCGGTGCTGATGGGCGGCCGTTCCGCCGAGCGCGAAGTCTCGCTGATGACCGGCGCCGCGGTGCTCAAGGCGCTGCAGGAGCGCGGCGTCAAGGCCGAATCCTTCGATCCCGCCGAGCGCCGGCTGACCGATCTCGTCGCACAAGGCTGCGACCGCGTGTGGATCGCGCTGCACGGTCCCGGCGGCGAGGACGGCGCCGTGCAGGGCGCGCTCGAATGGATGGGCACGCCCTACACCGGCAGCGGCGTGCTGGGCTCGGCGCTCGGCATGGACAAGATGCGCACCAAGCAGCTCGCGCAGGCCGCGGGCGTCGCGACCCCGCCCTGGCTGCTGCTGCGGGGCGCCCCGGACTTCGAGCGCGCCGTGCAGGAACTCGGCCTGCCGATGGCGGTGAAGCCGGCGAGCCAGGGCTCGAGCGTCGGCATGAGCCGGGTCGAGGCGGCGGCGGATCTCGCCGCAGCCTGGCGCGCCGCGTCGGCGCTCGATCCGGTGGTGATCGCCGAGCGCTGGATCACCGGGCGCGAATTCACGGTCGCGATCCTGCAGGGCGCGGCGCTGCCGGCGATCGCGATCGAGACGCCGCGCAGCTTCTACGACTACCAGGCGAAGTATTTCGCGGACGACACCCGCTACCTGATCCCCTGCGGGCTCGCCGCGCCGGCGGAAGCCGCAATGCAGCAGGCCGCGCTCATGACGTTTGCTGCGACCGGCGCCTCCGGCTGGGGCCGCGTCGACTTCGTCATGGGCGACGACGGCGTGCCGCTCCTGCTCGAGATCAACACAGTGCCGGGCATGACGAGCCACTCGCTGGTCCCGATGGCGGCGGCCGCCGCAGGAATCGATTTCGAGGAGCTGGTCTGGCGGATCCTCGAAACCAGCTTCGCACGCGAGAGGACCTGAACGATGGGATGGCTTCGCAAGCGCAACAGGCGCAAGTCCACCGGCCGGCGCATCGAGCTGCCGGAACTGGAGTGGACCCGCGCCGGGCGCATCGCCGGCGCCCTGCTCGCGCTCGCGGCGCTCGGGCTGCTGCTGGCGCTTGGCCTCGACCAGCCGGTGCGCAGCATCGTGATCGACGGACCGTTCCAGCGGGTCGCCGCGGTCGAGGTCGAGCAGGCGGCGCGCAGTACGCTGACCGGCGGCTTCGTCAGCGCCGACCTCGAGAAGCTGCGCGAGGCGGTCGAGGCGCTCGCCTGGGTGGACCGCGCGCGCGTGCAGCGCCTGTGGCCCGACCGCGTGCGCGTCGAGGTGGTCGAGCAGCAGGCGGCGGCGCGCTGGGGCGAGGACGGGCTGCTGAACACGCGCGGCGAGCTGTTCGCGACTGGCGTGCGCCACGTGCCGCCGGAACTGCCGCGGCTCGACGGCCCGGAGGGCAGCGAGTCGCAGGTCGCGCAGCGCTACCTCGCGATCCAGGGCCGGCTGGTCGAGCAGGGGCTGCGGGTCGCGGCGCTGCGACTCGACGCGCGCGGCGCGTGGGAGCTCGACCTCTCCAACGGCGTCACCGTGCGGCTCGGGCGCCGCCAGGTGGACGAGCGCATGGAGCGCTTCGTGCAGGTCGGGGCAGCGGTCATCGCCGGCCAGGCCGCGAAGATCCAGTACATCGACATGCGCTATTCGAATGGCTTCTCGATCGGCTGGCGGCGCGACCGCAAGCCGGCGCGCACGGCGCCCGCCGCCATGGCCGGCCGCATCAGTGGAGATTCAAGACTCGATGGCTAAGCGTTCCGACCGCAACCTGATCGTGGGACTCGACATCGGCACGTCGAAAGTCGTGGCGCTCGTGGGCGAGATGCACGCCGACGGCAGCCTCGAGGTCATCGGCCTCGGCTCGCACCCGTCGCGCGGCCTGAAGAAAGGCGTGGTGGTCAACATCGATTCGACCGTGCAGTCGATCCAGCGCGCGGTCGAGGAGGCCGAGCTGATGGCCGGCGTCGAGATCCGCTCGGTGTTCACCGGCATCGCCGGCAGCCACGTGCGCAGCCTCAATTCGCACGGCATCGTCGCGATCAAGGACAAGGAGGTCGTCAGCGGCGACGTCTCGCGCGTGATGGACGCGGCGCAGGCCGTGCCGATCCCGGCCGACCAGAAGATCCTGCACGTGCTGCCGCAGGAATTCATCATCGACGGCCAGGAGGGCATCCGCGAGCCGATCGGCATGTCCGGCGTGCGCCTCGAGGCGCGCGTGCACATCGTCACCGGTGCCGAGAGTGCGGCGCAGAACATCGTCAAGTGCGTGCAGCGCTGCGGCCTCGAGGTCGAGGACATCGTGCTCGAGCAGCTCGCCTCGTCGTTTGCGGTGCTGACCGACGACGAGAAGGACCTCGGCGTCTGCCTGGTGGACATCGGCGGCGGCACCACCGACATCGCGGTGTTCTCGCACGGCGCGATCCGCCACACGGCGGTGATACCGGTCGCCGGCGACCAGGTCACCAACGACATCGCCGTGTCGATGCGCACGCCGACGCCGTACGCGGAGGAGATCAAGATCCGCTACGCCTGCGCGCTGTCGCAGCTCGCGAACCCGGACGAGACCATCGAGGTGCCCTCGGTCGGCGACCGGCCGCCGCGCCGGCTTGCGCGCCAGACGCTGGCCGAGATCGTCGAGCCGCGCTACGAGGAGCTGTTCACGCTGATCCGCGACGAGCTGCGCCGCTCCGGCTTCGAGGAGGCGATCGCGGCCGGCATCGTGCTGACCGGCGGCAGCTCGAAGATGGAAGGCGCGGTCGAGCTCGCCGAGGAGATCTTCCACATGCCGGTGCGGCTCGGCAGCCCCGCGGGCGTGACCGGCCTCGGCGACGTGGTGCGCAACCCGATCCATGCGACCGGCGTGGGTCTGCTGCTTTACGGCCGGGTGAATGCCGGCCTGCCGGCGCCGAAGTTGGTCGGCGACGGCGTGAAGACGGTGGTGGAAAGGATGAAGTCGTGGTTCCAGGGATATTTCTAGCGGAGGAGCGGACATGTTCGAACTGATGGATTCATACAGCCAGACGGCTGTGATCAAGGTGATCGGCGTGGGCGGCGGCGGTGGCAATGCCGTGTCCCACATGGCCAAGTGCGGCATCGAGGGCGTCGAGTTCATCTGCGTGAACACCGATGCGCAGGCGCTGAAGCATTCGCAGGTGAAGGCTTCGCTGCAGATCGGCTGCAACATCACGAAGGGCCTCGGCGCCGGCGCCAACCCGGAGATCGGCCGGCAGGCGGCAATGGAGGACCGTGACCGCGTCATCGAGCTGATCGAGGGCTGCGACATGCTGTTCATCACCGCCGGCATGGGCGGCGGGACGGGCACCGGCGCGGCGCCGGTGGTCGCGCAGGTCGCGCGCGAGCTCGGCATCCTGACGGTCGCGGTCGTGACCAAGCCGTTCACGATGGAGGGCAGCAAGCGCCACGCGATCGCCGACATCGGCATCACGGAGCTCTCGCGCCATGTGGATTCGCTGATCACGATCCCGAACCAGAAGCTGCTGGCGGTGCTGGGCGGCCAGACCACGCTGCTCGATGCGTTCAAGCGCGCCAACGAAGTGCTGCAGGGCGCGGTGCAGGGCATTGCCGAGCTGATCACGCGGCCCGGCCTGATCAACGTCGACTTTGCCGACGTGCGCACCGTGATGTCGGAGACCGGACTGGCGATGATGGGTTCCGGTGTCGGCACCGGCGAGCACCGCGCGCGCGTTGCTGCCGAAATGGCGGTGTCCTCACCGCTGCTCGAGGACATCAACCTGGCGGGCGCGCACGGCATCCTGGTCAACGTCACGGCGGGCCTCGACCTGTCGATCGGCGAGTTCGAGGAAGTGGGCAACACCGTCAAGCAGTTTGCGGCCGAGGACGCGACCGTCGTGGTCGGCACCGTCATCGAACCGGAAATGCAGGGCGAGCTGCGCGTCACCGTGGTTGCGACCGGCCTCGGCCGTGGCCAGGTGAAGGCCGCTGCACCCGTGGTCGCGACGCCGGCGAATGCCGCGGCGCGCCGGGGCACGGACGTCAAGCTGGTCGCTGCGCGCAATCGCGCGTCGCCGCCGGACTACAGCCACCTCGACCGGCCCGCGGTCCAGCGCAATGCGCAGCGCGCCGTCGGTGACGGGCTCCGCGCCGATTACGGCTCGGAAGACGTGCTCGACATCCCGGCCTTCCTGCGGCGCCAGGCCGACTGAGGAGTCGGACGATGCTGCGAACCGGTGCGGACCGTGACGGTCTGCGGATTGCGCGACTGCGCCTGCGCGCCCGCCGCCGCGGCCAGGGCCGCCGGGCGGACCGTCAGCGCGAGCGCGAACCGCCCGCGGGGCCGCCATGAGCACGGCAGGGCGATCGCTGGCCCCCCTCCGCTGGCCAGCGGCCGTCCAGCCGTGTCATGTGCTAACTTATTGAATTATTTTTCAACGGGTTATCCATGGCCCAGCAACGGACCCTCAAGAACTCGATCCGCGCCACCGGCATCGGGTTGCACACGGGCCGCAAGGTGCTGATGGTGCTGCGTCCGGCGCCGCCGAACACCGGGATCGTGTTCCGCCGCGTGGACCTCGAGCCCCCCATCGACATCCCGGCGCGCGCGACCAACGTCACCGAGACCACCCTCGGCACGACGCTGGCCGTGGGCGACGCCGGGGTCTCGACCGTCGAGCACCTGCTGTCGGCGATGGCCGGACTCGGCGTCGACAACGCCTTCGTCGAACTGACGGCGGACGAGGTGCCGATCATGGACGGCAGCGCCGGACCGTTCGTGTTCCTGATCCAGTCGGCCGGGATCGAGCTGCAGTCGAGCGCCAAGCGCTTCGTGCGCGTGCGCCGCCGCGTCGAGGTCGAGGACGGCGACAAGTGGGCGCGCTTCGAGCCGCACGAGGGGTTCCGCGTCAATTTCGAGATCGAGTTCGACCACCCGGTATTCCGGCGCCATGCGCAACGCGCCACGATGGACTTCTCGACCACCACGTTCCTGCGCGAAGTCAGCCGCGCGCGCACCTTCGGCTTCATGCGCGACATGGAGGCGCTGCGCGGGCGCAACCTTGCGCTCGGCGGCACGCTCGACAACGCGATCGTGCTGGACGACTACCGGATCCTGAACGAGGACGGCCTGCGCTACGAGGACGAATTCGTGCGCCACAAGATCCTCGATGCGATCGGCGACCTGTACCTGCTCGGCCATTCGCTGATCGGCGAGTTCACCGGCTACAAGTCTGGTCACGGGCTGAACAACCGCCTGCTGCGGACCCTGCTGGCCGACTCCACGGCCTGGGAAGAGGTGACTTTCAAGGACGAAGCCGCGGCGCCGATTTCCTACACTGCCGCCGCCGGCGTGAGCGCCTGATCAGGTGCGCCCGGCGCGCACCTTCACCTTGATTCCCGCGATCTCGATGCCGAGATCCGCGGCGAGCGCCGTCATGAAGCGCGGCGCGAGGTAGCGGATGCGCGTGCCCCAGGCGGCGGAGCGCACGAAAACGGTGAGCGTGCCGTCGCGCGCGGCTGCGGCCCAGACTTTGTCCGCCAGTTCCGGCGGCAAGACCCGCCGCAGCGCCTGTAGTGTGCGGTCCGCTTCCGCCGTGCCTTCCCGCAAGCGCCCGAGCAGGCCCTGGCCCCGTTCCAGCAAGTCACTGACGGAAGTCGGTTTTTTCGTTTTGCCAGGCAATCGGGGTGGTCAGGTATTATGAAAGTACTTGAGTTTCAAGGCTTTTTTTGGCACCGTGCCGCGGTTAGGGGATGCCCGCACAGGGCCGGTAAGCGCCGATCATTATGATCCTGAAACGCCTGCTCGCGTACTCTGCTGCGGGCCTCGCCGTCGTAAGCCTGATGGCGGGCGCCTATTTCGCGGGCAGCCACTGGGGCGCGGCCGGCCCGATCAGCGAGCACACGCTTGCGCGCTGGAACGACGACCTGTCCTCCCAGGGCGAACAGCTCGCGACCATCCGCCAGCAGGTCGACGACCAGGTGGCGACGCTCGCGACCCGCGTCGGCCAGATGCAGGCGCAGCTGCTCCGGCTCGACGCGCTCGGCAAGCACCTGACGGAAGTCGGCAAGCTCAAGCGCGGCGAGTTCGATTTCGACCAGCCGCCGGCGCTGGGCGGTCCCGAGACCGGCGCGGGCGAGGGGCCGGTGGTGCCGGCGCTCGACGCGATGATCGATTCGCTCGACGCGCAGATCGACGATCGCCGCCGCCAGCTCACCGCATTGCAGAGCCTGATCCTGACGCGCGAACTGGCGCGCCAGATCGTGCCGGGCGGCCGCCCGGTCGAGTCCGGCTACATCTCGTCGCTTTACGGCCAGCGCACCGACCCGTTCCACGGCAAGGAATCGAACCACCCCGGCATCGATTTCGCGGGCGCGGCGGGCACCCAGGTGCTCGCGGTCGCCGACGGCATCGTGAGCCACGCGGGAACCGACGGCGGCTACGGGCGCTCGATCGAGATCACGCATGGCAACGGTTACGTGACGCGTTATGCGCACAACGCCAAGCTGCTGGTCGAACCCGGCCAGACGGTGAAGCGCGGCGATCCGATCGCGCTGATGGGATCCACCGGCCGTTCCACCGGCACGCACCTGCACTTCGAGGTGATGCGCGACGGCCAGCGGGTCAATCCGCTGTCGTTCGTGCGCCGCTGACCGGCGGTTCTTGACCCGAACGAATTCGGCCCCACTGTGTCGTAAACTACCGGTCTTTGACCGGCTTTTGCCGTGGGGAACCCGCCCCGGCAGTTCCCGCCGCTCCGAGGTCCCAGCCGAGTGTTGAACATCTTCACGAAACTATTCGGCAGCCGTAACCAGCGGCTGCTGCGCCAGTACGCCGAGCGCGTGAAGCGCGCGAACGGCTTCGCCGACGCGCTCAAGGCGATGCGCGACGATGAACTGCGCGACCAGACCCCGAAGCTGCGCGCGCGGCTCGCGGCGGGCGAGAAACTCGACGACATCCTGCCCGAGGCGTTTGCGACAGCGCGCGAGGCCGCGTCACGCGCGGTCGGCATGCGGCCGTTCGACGTACAGCTGGTCGGCGGCATGGTGCTGCACGAAGGCAAGATTTCCGAGATGCGCACCGGCGAGGGCAAGACCCTGGTCGCGACGTTGCCGGTGTACCTGAACGCGCTCGCAGGCCAGGGCGTGCACGTGGTCACCGTCAACGAGTACCTGGCGCAGCGCGACGCCGAATGGATGGGCCCGATCTACCGCGCGCTCGGCCTCACGGTCGGCGTCATCACCAGCGGCCAGGCGCCCGCGGAAAAGCGCGCGGCCTACGCCTGCGACGTGACCTACGGCACCAACAACGAGTTCGGCTTCGATTACCTGCGCGACAACCTCGCGGCCCGCCTCGAGGACCGCGTCCAGCGCGGCCAGCACTATGCGATCGTGGACGAGGTGGACTCGATCCTGATCGACGAAGCGCGCACGCCGCTGATCATCTCCGGCCCGGCCGAGGAAAGCACCGAGCTGTACGCGAAGATCAACGCGCTGGTGCCGCAGTTCCGGCCCCAGGCCGCCGAGGAAGGCGAGGGCGACTACTTCGCCGACGAGAAATCCCGCCAGGTCCACCTGTCCGAGACCGGCTTCGAGAAGGCCGAGGAGCTGATGCAGGAATCGGGGCTGCTGCGCGCGGGCGACAGCCTCTACGATCCCGCCAGCATCCGCCTGATGCACCACCTGAACGCGGCGCTGCGCGCGCACGCGATGTACCACAAGGACGTCGAGTACATCGTCAGGAACGGCGAGGTGATCATCGTCGACGAGTTCACCGGCCGCACCATGCCGGGGCGGCGCTGGTCCGACGGCCTGCACCAGGCGGTCGAGGCCAAGGAAGGCGTGCGCATCCGCGAGGAAAACCAGACGATCGCGTCGATCACCTTCCAGAACTACTTCCGCCTCTACCAGAAGCTCGCCGGCATGACCGGCACGGCCGACACCGAGGCCTTCGAGTTCCAGCAGATCTACGGGCTCGAGGTGGTCGTGGTGCCGACCCACAAGCCGATGATCCGCAAGGACATGTCGGACCTGGTCTACCTGAACCAGAAGGACAAGTTCGAGGCGATCATCGAGGACATCCGCGAGTGCGTGAAGCGCGGCCAGCCGGTGCTGGTCGGCACCACCTCGATCGAGACCTCCGAGAATCTTTCGGGCCTGCTGAAGGATGGCGGCATCGCGCACGCGGTGCTGAACGCCAAGCAGCACGAGCGCGAGGCGATGATCATCGCCCAGGCCGGCCGGCCGGGCTCCGTGACCATCGCGACCAACATGGCCGGCCGCGGCACGGACATCGTGCTCGGCGGCAACGTGGCGCGGCAGGTCGACCAGCTGCGCAAGGACGGCGTGATGAGCGAGGAGCAGCTCCTCGGCCGCGCGCGCGAACTCGAGAACGAGTGGCAGAGGCTGCACGAGCAGGTGATCGCCGCCGGCGGCCTGCACATCATCGGCACCGAGCGCCACGAGTCGCGGCGCATCGACAACCAGCTGCGCGGCCGCTCCGGCCGCCAGGGCGATCCCGGGTCCAGCAGGTTCTACCTGTCGCTCGAGGACAACCTGATGCGCATCTTCGGCGACCCGGAGCGCACCAAGTCGCTGCTGCGGACCGTCGGCATGCGCGAGGGCGAGGCAATCGAGAGCGGCATGCTGACGCGACAGATCGAGCGCGCGCAGCGCAAGGTCGAGTCGCACAACTTCGACGCCCGCAAGAACCTGCTCGAGTACGACGACGTCGCCAATGACCAGCGCAAGGTGATTTACCGCCAGCGCACCGAGATCATGTCCACCGAGGACATCGGCGGCGTGATCCATGACGTGCGCGCCGAGGTGGTGCACGGCATCGTCGCCCAGTACATGCCGCCGGACAGCGTCGAGGAGCAGTGGGACGTCGCCGGCCTCGAGGAGGCGATGCAGCGCGATTTCGGCGTGCAGACGGGCCTCGCGGCCTGGCTTGCCGAGGACCCGGCGCGCCATGCGACGGAGGCGGTCGAGCGCCTGCTGGCGGCGATCGAGGGCGTCTACGATGAGAAGGTGAAGCAGGTCGGCGAGCCGGTCATGCGGCACCTCGAGCGCGCGGTGATGCTGCAGCAGCTCGACATGCACTGGCGCGAGCACCTGGCCGGAATGGATTACCTGCGCCAGGGCATTTATCTCCGCGCCTACGCACAGAAGAACCCGAAGCAGGAATACAAGCGCGAGGCCTTTGCGCTGTTCACGGCGATGCTCGACCGCATCCGCAGCGACACTGTCATGCTGCTGCAGCGGCTCCAGGTGCGCAGCGAGGCGGAGATCGAGCGCGAGGAAGCGGAGCGCCAGCGCCGGTTGCAGGCCCGGATGCAGCTGCAGCACGCGCCGCCGCCGGATCTTGCCGCCCGGGCGGCACAGCCGCAGGGTGAGGAGGCCGGGCCCGGCCTGCCGGCGCCGGACGCCCCGGCCGCCCTGCCATTCGTGCGCGGCGAGCGTAAGATCGGGCGCAACGAGCCCTGTCCCTGCGGATCGGGACGCAAGTTCAAGCACTGCCACGGAGCCTTGCAGCGGGCCGGAGGCTGAACGAAACCTGACCAGGAGCGGGCGGACCAGGGATGGCAAGTCCACCGGAAATTCACGTCATCGCCGGAGCGCTCTCCGACGCGAACGGGCGCGTCCTGATCGCACAGCGCCCGCGCGGCCGCCACATGGCCGGGCGCTGGGAATTCCCGGGCGGCAAGCTCGCCTTCGGCGAGGACTCCTACGACGGACTCAAGCGCGAACTCGCCGAGGAACTCGGCGTGGTCGTGCGCGAGGCCCGGCCATTGATCCGCCTGCGGCACGACTACCCGGACCGGCGCGTGCTGCTCGACGTCTGGCAGGTGACGGCCTATGAGGGCGAGCCGAAATCACTCGAATCCCAGGCACTCGCCTGGGCGCGCCCGGACGAGCTGCCCTCGCACGACCTGCTCGAGGCCGACCGCGCCATCGTCACGGCGCTCCGGCTCCCGCGGCTCGCGCGCGTGATCGGCGACGGCGCGGAACTCGCCGCGCTCAAGGAGGCCGCCGCGCAGACCATCTTCTGGCAGCTGCCGGAGGAGCACGAGGAGACCATCGACGCCGACATCGTGCACGCTGCGCGCGCCGCCGGGCATCGCGTCTTCGCGATGGGCACCGGCATCGAGGCGGTGCGCGCGGGCGCGATCGCGGGCTGCGACGGCGTGGTGCTGCACTGGGACGGGCAGAACCTGCACGTGGACCGCGGCGGTTCCTTCCTGATCGGCGTCCACTGCGAGGATGCGAGCGGCGCGCTGCAGGCGGTCGCCGAGGGCGCGCATTTCCTGGTGATGGCGCCGGACGACGGGCCGATGCCGCAGCGTTACCTCGAGCCGCTGTGCGAGAAGACCGGCGTGCCGGTGTTTGCCGGCTGGTACCCCGACGCGCGGCGCCTCGAGCAATTGCAGGTCGTGGGCGCGCACGGCTGCGCCATCCGCCGCTCCTAGAGGGGTCGCATCCCTTTCAATAACCGTCGCGCAAAGGGATCCGACCCCGCTTGAAGGGGATGCGACCCCTCTTTATTGCAGGTAGCGGTCGAAGAAATCCAGGATGGTCTTCCAGCCGTGGATGCCGGTTTCGCGGAATGAGAGCGCGGCGTGCCGGCTGCCGGGATACGGCACGACCTCGAAAGGCTGGCCGCTCGCGACCAGCGCCGGGATCAGGAGCGTCGTATTGGTGAACAGCACGTTGTCGTCCGCCATGCCGTGCATCAGGAGCAGCCGGTCGCGCAGCGCGCCGGCGTAGGTCAGCACGTTCGACAGGCGGTAGCCTTCGGGATTCTCCTGCGGCGTGCCGAGGTATCGCTCGGTGTAATGGGTGTCGTACAGGCGGTAGTCGGTCACCGGCGCGCCGGCGACGCCCGCGGCAAAGGTGCCGGGCGACTGCGACATCAGCATCAGCGTCATGTAGCCGCCGTAGCTCCAGCCGAAGACGCCGATGCGCGCGGGATCCACGAATGGCTGCTGCTTGAGCCAGGCGACGCCCGCGAGCTGGTCCGTGACCTCGACGCCGCCGAGCCGGCGATAGAGCGCCTCGGTGAATTTCTGGCCGCGCCCGCCGGAGCCGCGGTTGTCGATCGCGAAGACGACATAGCCGCGCTGCGTCAATAGCTGCGCCGTCTGGCTGCCGCGCCGCTCGCCCCAGCGGCGCGCGACCGTCTGCACCGTCGGACCGCCGTAAACCAGGAGCACCGCCGGATAGCGCTTGCCGGGCTCGTAGCCGGCGGGCTTGTACATCTGCCAGTAGAGCGGCGTGCCGTCCACCGCCGGCAGCGTGCCGAACTCCGGCAGCACGTGCCGATCCCGGTACGGCGCATAGGGATGATCGGCATCGAGCGGATTCTCGACCAGCCACGCGAGCCGCCTGCCGGTCGCATCGTGCAGCGAGACCCGCGGCGGCGTGGCCGGATCGCTGTAGCCCATCAGGAAACGCCGCGCGTCGCGCGACATCGTGACGTTGTGCCAGCCGTCCTGCGAGGTCAGCGCGACCGGCGCCCGCTCGCTCGCGACGTCGAGGTCGGTGACGTGGAGCTGCCGTTCCAGCGGCGTCTTCAGCGTCGACATGAAATAGACGCGGCCGCGCCGCTCGTCGATGCCGCGCACCGCCGGCGCATTCCATTCGCCGATCACGTCCCAGTCGCCCGCGGTGACTGCGCCCTTCAGCATGCCGCCGTAGTCGTAGAGATAGAGATGGTTGTGGCCGCTGCGCTGCGAGGCCCAGAGGATCTCGCGCCGCTCCGGCAGGAAATACAGGTCGTCGTGCAGTTCGACCCAGGTGTCGCTGCGTTCCGAGAACAGTTCGCGCGGTTCGCCGCCGGTCACCGCGTACGACAGCACGTCGAGCCGCTTCTGGTCGCGCGACTGGCGCTGCACCAGCAGGCGCGTGCTCTCCGGGAACCAGGCGACGCGCGCGAGGTAGAAGTCCTTCTGGCCGAGGTCGGCCCAGGCCACCTCGCCGGTCCCGAGCGCGAGGATGGCAAGCCGCACCCCGGCGTTTGCCGCCCCAGTGACCGGGTAGCGCTGCCGGAATACGCGCACGCCCTCGGCGCCGATCTCGAAGCGCTCGAGCTCGGCGACCGGCGATTCGTCCACCCGCGTGTAGGCGATGTGTCTTTCGTCCGGCGACCACCAGTAGCCGGTATTGCGGCCCATTTCCTCCTGGGCGATGAACTCGGCGACGCCGTGGCTGATCAACCCGCCGCCGCCGGTCGTCAGGCGCCGCTCGGCGCCGGTGGCGACCTCGACCGCATACAGGTCCTGGTCGCGGATGAAGCTGACATAGCGGCCGCGCGGTGAATACTGCGGGTCCGTTTCATAGGCTTCGGTCGCCGTCAGCCGGCGCACGGCGCTGGCGTCGGGCTGGGTCAGGTCGTAGTGATAGAGGTCGCCGCCGAGCGGGAACAGCAGCGCGCGCGAGTCCGGTGCCCACTGGTATTCGACGATGCCCCGGAGCGCCGCGATCCGCTGGCGCTCGCGCCGCGCTTCCTCCTCGGCCGATAGCGTCTCCTCGGCCGGCGACAGTGCGCGTGAATCCACCAGCAGCCGGTGGCTGCCGGCCGCGATGTCGTAGGCCCAGAGGTCGAACACGGCGGGCTGGTCGTCGCGGCCGCGCAGGTAGGTCACGAGCTTGCCGTCCGGCGAGAACCGGGTCTGGCGCAGGGAGGGCCCCTGCAGGTCCGGCGCGTCGAACAGCCGTTCGACCGTCAGGTCTCCGGCGACGGCCGGGCCGAGGATCAGGCAGGCGGTGATTCCCGTCACGAATGAACGCATCGTCGGTTCGTCCTGTCGCAGTGTTGCGGGGACCCCGCAACGCGGTTTGCTAGAATTCGCGCCTCATCCTATCCGGAGTATCCGTACGGTGTCTCGCCATGTCACATGCGGCTTTGTGCTGGCCGCGCTCGCGGCGTTCCCTTCCATGAGCGTCGCGGACCATCCGTCCGGCGCCCCCTCGGTGATGCATTACCCGGCGGCGGCGCGCGGTTCGACCGTGGACACGTATCACGGCACCGGGGTTCCCGACCCGTACCGCTGGATGGAAACCCCGTCCGCGGATCTCGGCGCCTGGGTCGCGGCGCAGAACGAGCTGTCGCAGCCTTACCTGGATTCGATCCCCGCCCGCGAGACCTTCAGCAAGCGGCTCACCGAGCTCTGGGACTACGAGCAGTACGGCTACGCCTGGCTCGACGACAAGTCGCGCATGCCGGTGAAGAAGGGCGGGCGCTATTTCTTCGTCGAGAAGAGCGGAAAGCAGAACCAGGGCGTGCTGTACTGGGCGGCCTCGCTCGACTCCGAGCCGCGCGTCCTGGTGGATGCGAACGCGTTGTCGGCGGATGCGACGGCTTCGCTTGCGAATTACTCGATCAGCCCGGACGGGCGATTTGTCGCCTACGCGGTTTCCGACGGCGGCACGGACTGGGATACCTGGCATGTGCGCGAAGTCGAGAGCGGACGCGACCTGCCGGACCTGATCGGCGACACCAAGTTCACCGACGTCTCCTGGCTGCCGGATGCGAGCGCCTTCTACTACTCGCGCTACCCGAAGGGCGCGGACGGCAAGGGGGACGACCAGAAGCAGGTCAGCGTCTATCGCCACCGGCTCGGCACGGCGCAGGCCGACGACGAGCACGTCTATTCAATTACCGACAATGATCGACACAACCCGTACGCCTACGTGACCACCGACGGGCGCTGGCTGGTGTTCGTCATTTCCTATGGCTTCGACAAGAACGCGATTCACCTGCGCGACCTGTCGAAGGCTGACGCGCCCATCGTGCGCCTGCTCGATCAGTGGGACGGACTGTACGATTTCCTCGGCGCCATGGACGGCCGGCTCTACTTCAAGACCACGCAGGGCGCTGCGCTCGGGCGCGTGATCGCAATCGATCCCGCGAATCCCGCGCCGGCGGAAGTGGTTCCCGAGGCCAAAGCGACGCTCTACCAGGCCAGCATCGTCGGCGGCCACGTGATCGCGAGTTATCTCGAGGACGCGCGCTCGCGCATCGTCGTGCATCGCAAGGATGGCAGCCAGCGCGGCGACATCCGCCTGCCCGGCCACGGCACGGTGATCGGCTTCCCGGATGCGGCGACGGAATCCGGGACATTCTTTGCCTACACCGACTACCTGACGCCGCTCGCGCTCTATCGCTATGACGTCGTGAAGGACGAAGTGCAGCCTTTCCGCAAGCCGACCGTGTCGTTTGACGCCGCTCCCTACGTGACCGAACAGGTCTTCTACACCAGCCGCGATGGCACGCGCGTGCCGATGTTCGTCACGCGCCGCAAGGATGCGAAGCTGGACGGCACGAATCCGACGCTGCTCTACGGCTATGGCGGCTTCGACGTGTCGCTGACGCCGGCCTACAGCGCCGCGGTCGCGGCCTGGCTGGAGCAGGGCGGCATCTACGCGGTCGCGAACCTGCGCGGCGGCGGCGAGTACGGCGCCGACTGGCACGACGCCGGCACCAAAACGAAGAAGCAGAACGTGTTCGACGATTTCATCGCGGCCGCCGAATGGCTGATCTCGAAGCGCTATACCTCGCCCGCGAAGCTCGCGATCCATGGGGGAAGCAATGGCGGGCTGCTGGTGGGCGCGGTGATGGCGCAACGCCCGGAACTCTTCGGCGCGGCGCTGCCGGCGGTCGGCGTGATGGACATGCTGCGTTATCACACGGCAAGCGCCAACGCCTATGCCTGGTCGAGCGACTTCGGGACGGTGGAGGATGCGGACCAGTTCCGCGCGCTGCTCGCGTATTCGCCGGTCCATAACCTGAAGCCCGGCCGCTGCTATCCGCCGACCCTGGTGACGACCGCCGATCACGACGACCGCGTCGTGCCCTGGCACAGCTTCAAGTTTGCGGCGGCGCTGCAGCACGCCCAGAACTGCGCTAATCCGGCGCTCATCCGCATCGAGACACGCGCGGGCCATGGCGCCGGCAAGCCCACCTGGATGCTGGTGGAGAACTACGCCAACCAGTGGGCCTTCCTGGCGCGCCACCTCGACATGCCGGGAGGCCGATAGGCCGACACACTGGACGACTAAAAGGGGTCGCATCCCTTTGAAAAGGGGTCGCATCTCTTTCATGAGACATCAGGCAGGTACGCACTCTTTCGAAAAAGGGATGCGACCCCTTTTCAAAGGGATGCGACCCCTCTTAGTGTGTCGGGCTTTCGTCGTCCGGGATCTCGACTTCCTCGCCGGGGATTGCGTGCTTTTCCTCGAGCCACGCGCCGAGGTCGATCAGCTTGCAACGCTCGCTGCAGAATGGCCGGAACTGGTTGCCCTGCCACGGATGGAGCTTTCCGCAACGCGGGCAGCTGACTTCGAGCGCCATCGGCTTCAGTAGCAGGTCGCGAGCACGAACGTCACGTCTTCGGTCGCCTGCACCGGGCGGCTGTGGACGCTGTTCCAGCGCAGGAAGCGCAGGCTGCAGCGATGATGGCTGCCGCTCACTTCCGGATAGAGCTTCGACGCGCCGGCGATCGAGATGCGCAGCAGCTGCACCGGGCGATCGCGCTCGAAGGCGATCTGGTAGACGCCGCCGGTCGCGGTCTCCTCGTGGGGCCGCGCGTTCTCGCGCGTGATCCACAGGAGTTCCGACACCGACTCGCACAGCGGGCGGATCGTCGCAAGCCACGAGGCGAGGTCGCTCTCACGCGTGTCGGCGTCGAGGTTGAGCCAGTGATAGAAATCCGGCAGGTCGAACTCGCAGGTGCCGCCAGGAATCGCGCTGCGGTGCTTGATCGCATTCAGGAACTCCGACTCGCGCAGGCGCTGCAGGAAGTTCGCGCCGGCGGCATTCAGCTCCTCGCGGCGGCGCATCAGCGCCGACAGCACGGCGCGCAGCCGCGCGCTGTCCACGCCCGGGCGGTTCTGGTAGTCGCGCAGCTGGGTCATCTGCCGCTCGAGCTCCTTCAGTACGTCGCCGCGCGCGTCGCCGCGCGAGGTGATGGCCAGGATCTCGAGCAGGCAGGCGACCGCCGAGCGGCTCGACCAGGCGTTGGGCTGCCCGGCATGGAACGAGAGCTGCTGCCACAGGAACTCGAGCCGCATGAACCCGCGCATGCGCTCATTGAGCGGCTGCTCGTAGACGATGGGCTCCGACTCGACGCGGGGCTCGGGGGCGGGCTCGAACATGGGCCTATTCTGCGTCACGGCTTCCGGTGGCGTAAACCGGCCCGGTTGTGACGACCGGCACGGTGTCGCGACAAAACCTCAGTTTTTCGCGGCCAATTCGCGGTATTTGCGGTCGAGCCCGGCGACCTGGCGCTCCAGGTCCCCGGCGGGGCCGTCATTGACGATCACGTCGTCGGCGGCCCTGAGGCGCTCCTGGCGCGAGGCCTGGGCCGCGAGCATGCCGAGCGCCCCTTCGCGGGTCTCGCCGTCGCGGCTCATCAGCCGCTCGACCTGCAGTTCCTCGGGGCAATCCACGACCAGCACGCGATCGAAGAGGCCCGCGCGGTCGCCCTCGACGAGCAGCGGGATGACGAGGACCTGGTAGGGACCCGGCGCCGCCAAGGACTGCCGGCCGAGCTCTTCCAGGATCGCAGGATGCAGGATGTCCTCGACCGTGCGGCGCGCCGCGGCATCGGCA
Organism: Steroidobacteraceae bacterium; assembly: GCA_050179155.1. Lineage (GTDB taxonomy): Bacteria > Pseudomonadota > Gammaproteobacteria > Steroidobacterales > Steroidobacteraceae > SCUD01. The sequence goes on along the minus strand of JBFXFJ010000001.1, from coordinate 17,581 downwards.
AAGATCCGGCGCCGCAGCAGCGCGCGGTCGAGCCGGCCGTCGCCGGAGAGGATGTCGCTGCCGAGCGCCTGGACCAGCGCGGCGAGCGCCGGCCGCCCCGGCTCGACGACCTCGCGCGCGATGCGGTCGGTGTCTAGCACCGTGACGCCGCGCGCCGCAAACAGCTCCGCGACCGTGCTCTTGCCGCTGGCGATGCCGCCGGTGAGGCCGATGCGCAGCATCGTGCGCTAGCGCAGTCCGGCGAGGCCGAGGTAACGCTCGACGATCTGCGGGCCCCACAGCATCGCGATCCACGCAGCGCCCGCGAGGTACGGCCCGAAGGGAATCGGCACGCCGCGCCCGTGGCGTCGCAGCGCGATCAACGCGATGCCGACCGCCGCCCCGACGACCGCCGCGAGGATCAGCACCAGCGGCAGCATCTGCCAGCCGAGCCAGGCGCCGATCGCGGCGAACAGTTTGAAATCCCCGTAACCCATGCCTTCCTTGCCGGTGACCAGCCGGAACAGCTGGAACACGGCCCACAGCGACAGGTAGCCGGCGGCGGCGCCAATCAGCGCATCGCGCATGGCGACCGGCGGCGCGGCCTCGAAAGTGGCGGCATGCCACAGGCTCGCGAGCAGGCCGATCCACAGGAGCGGCAGCGTCAGCACGTCGGGCAGCAGCTGGCGGTCCACGTCGATGCCGGTCAGCGCGATGAGGTAAGCGGTGAAGACGATGGCGAGCGCCGCCTGCAGCCCGAAGCCGAAGTGCCAGGCGACGGCGGCGAAGGCGGCGGCAGTTGCGAGTTCGACCACCGGATAACGGGGCGAAATCGGCGCCCGGCACGCTGCGCAGCGGCCGCCGAGCGCCAGGTAGCTGAGCACCGGGATGTTGTGGATCGCGCGGATCGGCGCCTGGCAGGCCGGGCAGCGCGAGCGCGGCTGCACCAGGCCGAATGGCTCCGGCGCCGCTTCCGGCGCCTGGCCGGCGAGTTCCGCGCACTGGACCCGCCATTGCCGCTCGAGCACCAGCGGCAGGCGGTGGATCACGACATTCAGGAAGCTGCCGATCAGCAGGCCGAACAGGGCCGCGACCACCGCGAACAGCGCGGGACTCGCCGCCAGCAGCGACACGGGCGAGGGCTCGATCAGATCACGGCGCCCAGCTTGAAGATCGGCAGGTACATGGCGATGACCAGGCCGCCGACCAGCACGCCGAGGATCGCCATGATGAGTGGCTCGAGCAGCGAGGACAGGCCGTCGACCGCCGTATCGACCTCGAGCTCGTAGAAGTCGGCGACCTTCGCGGCCATCGCGTCGAGCGAGCCGGATTCCTCGCCGACCGCGATCATCTGCACGACCATGTTCGGGAACAGGCCGGTGTTTTCCATCGCCCGCTGCAGGCGCTGGCCAGTCGCGACCTCGTCGCGCATGCGCAGCACGGCCTGCTCATAGACGATGTTGCCGGTCGCGCCGGCGACGGAATCCATCGCCTCGACCAGCGGCACGCCGGCCGAGAACATCGTGGACAGCGTGCGCGCATAGCGCGCGATCGCCGCCTTGGTCAGGATCGGGCCGATGATCGGGATCTTGAGCATCATGCGGTCGATGAACTGACGCATCGCCCGCGAGCGCTTGTGGAAGTAAGCGAAAGCGAAGAAGCTGCCGACAACGAGGGCGCCCATCCACCAGCCCTGCTCCTGCACGAACTTCGACAGGTCGATGACCATGCGCGTGAATGCCGGCAGGTCCGCGCCGAAGCCCTTGAACAGCGCCTCGAACTGCGGGATCACGAACAGCAGCAGGATCAGCGTGACCACCACCGCCACCGCCAGCACCGCGGCCGGGTAGAACAGCGCCTTCTTGATCTTCTTCTTGAGCGCCTCGGTCTTTTCCTTGTAGGTCGCGACCTTGTCGAGCAGCGATTCGAGCGCGCCCGCCTGCTCGCCGGCCTCGACCAGGTTCACGAACAGGTCGTCGAAATAGAGCGGATGCTTCTTGAGGGATTCGTGCAGCGAACTGCCGCCCTCGATGTTCAGCTTGATGTCGAGGATCAGCTTCTGCATCGCCGGCTTTTCGTGGCCGACGCCGACGATTTCGAAGGCCTGCACCAGCGGGATACCGGCCGCCAGCATGGTCGCGAGCTGGCGGCTGAAGATCGCGATGTCCATCGGCTGGATCTTGCCGCCCGAGCGGAACAGGCTGGTCTGCTTGCGGATCTTCGTCGGGACGATGTTCTGGCGGCGCAGGTCCGCGCGCACCTCGTTCTCGCTGACCGCGAGGATGCGGCCGCGGACCTTGTTGCCCTTGCGGTCCTTGCCTTCCCAGCTGTAGGGGGTGTCTTTGGCTACGACAGCGGTCGCCATGGTGTCGGTCGTCCTCTACCCTGAGCCTTGGATGTTAACGGGTGCCGGGATCACTCAACTGTGACGCGGTTGACTTCTTCGAGGCTGGTCAGCCCGTCCCGGCACTTTTTGAGGCCGGCGGTACGCAGGTCCCAGACGCCGTCCTTGCGTGCCTGGTCACGGATATGGGGGGCGCTGCCGCCCTCCAGGATGATCCGGCCGATGGCTTCCGTGACCGGCAGCACCTCGTAGATGCCGACCCGGCCCTTGTAGCCGTCGGTGCACTGGCTGCAGCCGACCGCCTTGTAGACCTTGAATTCGGACATTGCGATCTGCTCCTCGGTGAACCCTTCCTTGAGCAGCGCATCGTGCGGCAGGTCGAGCGGCGCCTTGCAGTTCGGGCACAGGCGCCGGGCCAGGCGCTGGGCGATGATCAGGCTCACGGAGGTGGCGATCGCGTACGGCTTGACGCCCATGTCCACCATGCGGGTCAGCGTCTGCGGTGCGTCATTCGTGTGCAGCGTGGAGAGTACCAGGTGGCCCGTCTGCGCCGCCTTGATCGCGATCTCGGCGGTCTCGAGGTCGCGCACCTCGCCGACCATGATGACGTCCGGGTCCTGGCGCAGGAAGGCGCGCAGCGCCGAGGCGAAGGTCAGCCCCACCTTCGGATTGACGTTCACCTGGTTCACCCCGGGCAATACGATTTCAGCGGGATCCTCCGCGGTCGAGATGTTGGTGTCCTCGACGTTCAGGATCGAGAGGCCCGTGTACAGCGACACGGTCTTGCCGCTGCCGGTCGGGCCGGTCACCAGGATCATGCCCTGTGGCCGCGCCAGGGTCTTCATGTACAGCTCTTTCTGGAACGGCTCGTAGCCCAGCGCGTCGATGCCCATCATCGCGGTGCTGGCATCGAGGATACGCAGCACGATCTTCTCGCCGAACAGCGTGGGGCAGCTGCTGACGCGGAAATCGATCGAGCGGTTCTTGGAAAGCCGCATCTTGATGCGGCCGTCCTGCGGCACGCGCCGCTCGGCGATGTCGAGCCGCGACATTACTTTCAGGCGCGCGGCGAGCTTGGTCGCGAGCTGCACCGGGGGCTGGGCGATCTCGCGCAGCACGCCGTCGATGCGCAGCCGGATGCGGTAGTACTTCTCGTAGGGCTCGAAATGGATGTCGGACGCGCTCTTGCGGATCGCATCCAGCATGATCTTGTTGACGAAGCGGACGATCGGCGCGTCCTCGATATCGTCACGGCCAGTGTCGGCGTCAATCGCCTCCTCGGCGGACGAGACGTCGAGATTCTCGAGGTCGAAGTCCTCCTCGCCGCCGAGCGTCGGCATCGAGGTGTCGACCTGCTCGATCGCCTTCTGCACCGCGCGCTGCAGCTTGTCGTCCTCGACCACCACGGCCTCGATCGAGAGGCCGGTCTGGAACTTGATCTCGTCGACCGCATGCAGGATGGTCGGGTCGGAGACCGCGACGTGCAGCCGCTTGCCGCGCTTGACCAGCGGCAATATGCGGTGCTTCGCCAGCAGCTTGTCGCTGACCAGGCGCACGACGTCGAGGTCGAGGCCGACCGCGTCGAGGTCGAGCAACGGCATGCCGAATTCCTGCGCGGCGGCAATGGCGATGTCGCGCGCGGCGGCCATCTCGTGGGAAACCAGCCAGCTCACCAGGTGGGTCTTGCGCTCGCGCGCGCCCGCGATCGCGTCGAGCATCGCGGTCTCGTCCACCAGGCCGTCCTGGACGAGCCGTTGCGGCAGGCCGGAAAGCACGGCCCGCACCGACCCCGCGGCGACTGCGTTATCGTTCAAACACCCGCTCCACGCACGGCTGCTCCCTGCCTGACGACGATCCGGCTGACCGGATTCTCAAGGGTAACCCACCGTGCCAGCAATTGTTAAATCCGCCGGAATGCTCCCATAGCGCGGCTATGGTGCCGGTGATGCCGGTCACATTCGGGGCAGGTTGGAATGAGTCGGGAGTTCGCCCGGGAAACGGGCCTGCAGGGCATCCCAGAGGCGCGCTGCGTCGGGGTCGCGGCCAGGGTCCGGCCGGGCCTCCAGGAGCCTGGGTGCCGGGTCGTGGCGATCCGTATACAGGAACCGGAGGTAGCGGCCGTCAGGGTCCGGAATGGCGGCCAGCAACGACTGCGACGACAGGGCCGCGCGCTGCTTGCGGGCCAGCAGGATCGGCAGCTTGTCCTGGCGCAGCTGCATCCAGCCGGTATCCGAGTCCAGCTCGTAGAAGACGGCGGCCTCGTCGATGATGCCGGAGGCCTCGTAGCGGCCGGCGAGCGTCGAGGACGTGTTGAAGTCGGTCTCGGTAAAGCGCACCCGGGTCGCGAACCGCGACGCCTGCGCGGGTTCCGCCAGGTAGGGCAGGAGCGAGATGCCGTCCACGCCCGCTGGCGCCTGGCCGGTCGCGAATTCCTCGAGCGTCGGCCGCACGTCCTCGAGCGACACCGGCCAGTCGTGGGTACCAGGCGCACCCGGCAACGCGGCGCGGCCGTAGGCCCGCATCGCCAGCAGCACGCTGTACTGGTGCGGGCTCATGACGCTCGTGCCGTGGCCCCAGAGCGAGTCCCAGACCTCACGACTGGTGCCGGTCTTGCGCAGCATCGAGTCCGATTCGTTTCCGAGCGCTTCACCGTGATCCGACAGCACCACGACGATGGCGTTTTCCAGCACGCCCTTGTCCGCGAGCAGGTCCATCACCTGCCGGAACTGGCGGTCGACTTCCAGGACGGCGCGGCGATAGGCTGGCCGGAACTGCTGCGGCGTGGTCGGCCGCGCGAGTCCCGCCCAGTTGTAGGGCCAGTGCGATAGCGTCAGGTGCATGGTGAGGAAAGTCGGCCGCTCGATCGCGATCTCGTCATCCAGCCGGTCGACGAAATCACCCGGTTCGTAAGTCGCATGCGCCGCGCGGTTGGCGTGGTTCGCCGGGAACAGCCAGCCGCCGATCCCGGTCGTGGCCAGCAGGTTGACCAGCGGCATGTCGCCCGCGTAGCCGAGCAGGAAATCCGCGGCGCCGATCGGCGGCGTGACGAGCTGGTCGAAACCGAAGGACTGGTCGATGTTCGCGAACCGCACTTCGTCGGTAGCGTAGATCGTCCGGTAGCCGCGGCCCTTGAGCGCGTCGGGCAGCGTGACGCGGTCATCGACCAGCGCGCGCGGCATCAGGTTGTAGCGCGCATGGGTCGCGACCGGATGCCGTCCCGTCAGGATCGACACCCAGGACCCATAGGTGCGCGCGAGCGGGGTCGTGGTATCTGTGAAGCGGTGCGCCCCGGCCAGGTAGTCATCGATGTTCGGTGTCAGCGACGCGGCGCCAACACCGGTGACGTCGGCGCGCAGCGAGTCGATGCCGATGATCACGACGTGAGGCGAAGTCGCGACCAGTCCGTTCTTCGTCATCCCAGCGGTCGCGAACGGGAGCGTGATGCCCGCAAGCAGGGCGGCCGCGATGCCGCCCGCAATGCCGAAGGCGGGGGCAGGCGCGACGACCCGCAGCCGGCGCGCGGCGCGCACCAGCAGAAACAGCAGCAGCGCAGCGCTGCCGGCCATGAGGAGAACCGCGATGCGCAGCCCCATGACTTCGGACAGGAACCAGGATTCCGCAAGGACGAAGCGCGAGCTGGGATGCCAGAGGACATTGGCGGCCATGACGAGGCCAACGAGGAGCACAAACCAGCCGCTCACCAGCCAGCCGCGCCGGGCTGGCGCCGAACCTTCGAAAGCCGCTTCGGTCAGCCGCGCAAGCGCGAAGGCGGCAAAGCCGAACAGGGCATGCGAGAGAAGCAGGGCGCCGCCGAATTCGAGCAGTTGCTGTTGCAACACCGGCCCGAGCGTCTTCTGGACGCTCAATGACGCCGTGATGCGATCATTCGGCAGGATGAGCGCAACTTCGCGCCAGACCCACCAGATACAGAACACGAGGAAGGCGAAGCCCAGGAGCTGGCTGAGGACCAGCCCCGACCAGGGACTGGGCTGGCGATGCGCCCGGATATTCATGGATTGCGGTTCAACCGCTTCTGCAACTGAAAAAGCAAGGCCCCTGCGAACAGGGGCCTTGCCGGTCCGGCCGGATTGCCGGTCCATTCAGTCGCAACTTATGACGAGCCGCCGAAGCCAGTGCGGCAGGAGGCCGGCATATGCTTGTCGCTCAGGTTGGTCGCTGTGGCAGTGGAATTGGTACCACCGCCCAGCGTCGGGCCACCTGAGTTGATGGACGCGCCTGCAGGCGGATTGGAATTACCGCACTGCCACACAACGTCGCCGTTCTCATTGGTGTAGGGTCGAATGGCCAGATGCAGGCCATCAATTTTCGAGTTGGCATCTTTGCCGTAGGTGATGTCGATCGTGCCGTTCGAAACGTTGATCGATTCGACGTAACGGCCAGCCTTGTCGGTCAACGCTGCCGCCGAGCCGAGGCCGGCCTCGATCAGGTTCACCGGCCAGTCGCCGGTCTGCGCCGTATATTCGGCAACGCCAGCCTTGACGTCGGACGCCAGGGTCAGGCCTTCCGAAACCTGCGCACGGATCGTGTAGTCCTGATACGCCGGGATCGCGATCGCGGCCAGGATGCCGATAATGGCCACCACGATCATCAATTCGATGAGCGTGAAGCCCTTCTGAAGCGTCTTCATTCCAGTAACTCCTTTGACAACTAAGGGCGGCGCTCATGCGCCGATGCACGGTACTTACAGCAAGGATCATGCCAATCGACCGGAGCGCCGTAAGTGACGGACTTATCAGTATTTTTTAAGGCCCCGGGGTTTGGCTGTCGGGGTTTGCCGACGGGGGTGGTGACGCGGCGCGTCACATCCTGACGCGCTGCGTCAGGCGGGGCTACTCGATGCCCAGTTTCTTGATGCGATAGCGCAGCGCCCGGAAGCTGATGCCGAGCGCGCGGGCGGCCGCGGTCTTGTTGTAGCGCGCCTCCTCGAGCGCCCGGCGGATCGAGGCGCGCTCGATGTCGTCGAGCGCCTCCGGCAGGGTGCCCGGCCGGTGCGGCGGCACGGTTTCCTCGAACTGAGAGGGCGAGCCTCGCAGCTCGATGTCCTCGGGCCGGATCGTGCCGCCGTCGCACAGGGTCAGCGCCCGCTCAATGACGTTCTCGAGCTCGCGCACGTTGCCAGGGTAATCGTGAGTCGCGAGCAGCGTCATCGCCTGGTCCGAGATCGCGGGTGTCGCCATGCCCATGCGCGAGGCAAAGCGTGCGGTGACTGCCGCCGCCAGTTCCGGGATGTCCGTGAGCCGTTCGCGCAGGGACGGCACGCGCAGATCGATCACGTCGATGCGGTAATAGAGGTCCTCGCGGAACCGGCCTGCCGCGACCAGCTCGCCGAGGTCCTTGTGCGTGGCCGAGAGGATGCGCACGTCCACCGGCTGCTCGCGCTGGTCGCCGACCGGGCGCGCGGTCTTTTCCTGGATCAGGCGTAGCAGCTTCACCTGCATCACGAACGGCAGGTCCGCGACTTCGTCCAGGAACAGCGTGCCGCCCTCGGCAGCCTGCACCAGGCCCAGCTTGTCGGCGACCGCGCCGGTGAAGCTGCCGCGGCGGTGGCCGAAGAGCTCGCTTTCCATCAGCTCGGACGGTATCGCGCCGCAGCTCACCGGCACGAACGGCGCGTCCTTGCGCGGCCCGCTCTCGTGGATCAGCCGCGCGACCAGTTCCTTGCCGGTGCCGGACTCGCCGGTGATGTGCACCGGCGCCTGGCTGCGGGCGACGCGGCTGATCATCTGCCGCAGCCGCTGCATCGGTTCCGAATCGCCGAGCAGGCGGCGGCCGTCCTCGGCGCCACGCCGGTCGTCCGACAGTTTGAGCGCCTGGTTGACCAGCTTGCGCAGGTCGGAGATGTCGAGCGGCTTGCGGACGAAATCGAAGGCGCCGAGCTTGAGCGCGCGCACCGCGGCCTCGACGTGGCCATGGGCCGTGATGATCGCGACCGGCAGTTCCGGCTTCTGCGCCTGGATCCATTCCAGCAGCTCGATGCCGTCGCCGTCCGGCAGGCGAAGGTCGGTGAGGCACAGGGCGTACTGCTGCTTGCCCCCCAGTTCGCGGCGCGCGGAGGCCACGTCGTGCACCGAGCTCGAGTCCACGCCCATGCGCGCGAGTGTCAGCGACAGGAGCTCGCACAGGTCCGGTTCGTCGTCGACGATCAGGGCGCGGGGATTGGTCATCGCGGCGTGCTCAGGACTGTTGCCAGCGCTGCGGGTCCGCGAACACGACGCGGAACACGCTGCCGCCGCCGGTGCGCGGCTCGAAAACCAGCAGCGCCCGGTTGCACTGCGCGAGCTCGCGGGCGATGAACAGGCCGAGGCCGGTGCCGCTGGTGCGCGAGGTGAAGAACGGCTCGAAAATACGGTCGACGATGGCCGGTTCGATTCCGGGGCCGCGGTCGAGCACCTCGAGGAACGGCCGGTTGCTGCCGGCGAGGCGGCCGATCCGCACCTCGACCTTGTCCGTGGGCGTCTGCACCGCGTAGCGGAAAGCGTTCTCGCAGAGATTCCACAGGATCTGGTGCAGGTGCGAGGGGTCGACGCGCACCTCGAGGTCCGGTTCCGGCAGCTCCGCGACCAGCTGGCCCTTCGCGTGGCCGCCGCTGCCGACGAACTCGTCCATGAAGTCCGACAGCCATTCGCCGAGCGGCATGCGCTCCGGGCGCGTGGTCTCGCGCCGCGCGAGTTGCTGCACGTTGCCGATGATCGTGCTGACGCGCTCCGCATTGGCCTTGACGATCTCGCCCAGGCGCCGGTTCGCATCCGACAGCTTCGGGTCCTCCTGCAGGAGCTGGGCCGCGTGGCTGATCGCGCCGACGGGATTGCGGATCTCGTGCGCGATGGAGGCCGACAGGCGGCCGAGCGCCGCGAGCCGGCTCTGCTGGATGCGGTCGTCGAGCGCGCTCAGGTCCTCGAGGAACACCAGCACCGGAGGCGGCTTGCCCTGGCCAAGCGGTGCGAAATGCGGGCGCACCTCGCGCAGTCCGTCGGCGGCGAGCAGGTTGCCGCCCGCCGTGTCGGTCACCGGTTCGCTCTGTCGCCACATGGTCAGCAGGTACAGGAGCCGCGGTGACACCTCGCCGAGCAACGCATTCGCCGCAGCCTCCGTGCCGAGGATCTGGCGCGCCGATTCGTTGATCAGGCGGATGCGGTCCTGCTCGTCGACGACCACCAGGCTTTCGCGCAGGCGCTCGACGATGTATTGCGACAGTTCCGCGAGGTTGGCGAGGTCGAGGTCGCGCTGGCGAACCAGCGCTTCGCTCTCGCGCAGCCGCCGCGCCAGTGGCGCGACCGCGAGTGCGGCGAAGAAGATCACGCCGCCCAGCAAGCCGGCCTGGGTCAGGTCGGATTCATCGGCGAGGCCGGACCACCACAGCGCGATCTGCTGGAACAGGACGAACAGCGCGGCGATTGCGGCAATGGTCGTCGCGGTGCGCGAGGGCAGCAGCAGGCTGACGGCGGCGATCGGCATGATCAGGAGCAGGCCGGCGCCACTCGCCGCGCCGGCGCTGGTCAGCAACAGTGCCGTGACTGCGACGACGTCAAAGGCGACATGAATGTATGCCTGCGCCTGCAACGTCGGCAAGCGGGTTTTCAGCATCCCGATGCAGATCACGCCGGTCGCAAACCAGGCAGCGAGCGTGATGTAGTACTGGGTCGGCAGCGCCGCGCCGAGCGACTGCGGGCGCGCGGCGAGCAGTGACAGCACGACCAGTACCGTGGGAACGCCGAGCCGGTAGAGATTGAGCAGCCCCAGCACGCGCCAGGCAAGCTCGGGGTCGCCGCCCGTTTTCTCGGGTTCCACCGGGTCTTTCACGGCGGCACTTTATCATGCAGGACGGCAGCGGCCCGCAGCCCGGCGCGCGATTGCGACGCGGTTCATGCCAGCCGTTACAATGCTGTGATGAATCTTCATGAATACCAGTCGAAGCGGGTGTTCGCGGACTACGGCGTTCCGGTCCCGGCCGGCCGGGTGGCCGCGAGCGAATCCGAGGCGGTCGCGGCCGCGCGCGAACTCGCGGGACCCCTGTGGGTGGTCAAGGCGCAGGTGCACGCGGGCGGCCGCGGCAAGGCCGGTGGCGTCGAGCTGTGCCGTTCCGTCACCGAGGTCGGCCGGGCCGCCGCGGCGATGCTCGGCCGGCGCCTGGTCACGAAACAGACTGGCAGCGAGGGCCTGCCGATCAACCTCGTGTACGTCGAGTCCGGCAGCGCGATCGAGCGGGAACTCTATCTCTCGCTGCTGCTGAACCGCGAGACCAGCCGCGTGGCATTCGTCGCCTCGGCCGCGGGCGGCATGGACATCGAGCAGGTGGCGGCAAAGGAGCCGTATCGCATCCTGCGCGCCGACATTCACCCTGCGGCGGGCCTGCAGAGTTACCAGTGCCGCCGCCTGGCCTTCGGCCTCGGCCTCAAGGGCGCGCAGGTCGCGGAGTTCGAACGCATCGCGCGCGCGCTGTGCCGGCTCTATCTCGATCGCGACCTCAGCCTGATCGAGGTCAACCCGCTGATCGTGACGAAGAACGGCTCGCTGATCGCGCTCGACGCCAAGATCAATGCCGAGGCGAATGCGCTGTACCGCCAGCCCGCGCTGGTGGAGCTGCGCGATCCCTCTCAGGAGGACGCGATGGAACGCGCGGCCTCCGAGCATGAGCTCAGCTATGTTTCGCTCGACGGCAACATCGCCTGCATGGTCAATGGCGCCGGGCTGGCGATGGCGACCATGGACCTGATCAAGCTGCACGGCGGCGAGCCCGCGAACTTCCTCGACGTCGGCGGCACGGCCACGGCCGAGCGCGTGACGGCGGCCTTCCAGCTGATCCTGTCGAACGACCGCGCGCGCGCGGTGCTGGTCAACATCTTCGGCGGCATCGTGCGCTGCGACGTGATCGCCGAGGGCATCGTGCAGGCCGTGCGCCAGGTCGGCGACTCGGTGCCGGTGATCGTGCGGCTCGAAGGCACCAACGCGGACAAGGCGCGCAAGGTGCTCGCGGGCAGCAGGCTTGCGATCACCGCCGCGAAAGACCTGTCGGATGCGGCGACCAAGGCCGTGCGCCTGGCAAAGCGCGGAGCGCGCCGATGAGCATCCTCGTCAGCCGCAAGAGCCGCGTGATCTGCCAGGGCTTCACCGGCAAGCAGGGCACCTTCCATTCCGAGCAGGCGATCACCTACGGCACCAACCTGGTCGGCGGCGTGACGCCGGGACGCGGCGGCAGCCGCCACCTCGACCGGCCGGTGTTCGACACCGTGCACGATGCGGTGGCGAAGACCAAGGCCGACGTCAGCGTGATCTACGTGCCGGCGCCGTTCGCGGCGGACGCGATCCTGGAGGCTGCGGACGCCGGCATCCGGCTGATCGTCTGCATCACGGAAGGCATCCCGGTCAGCGACATGGTGCGGGTCAAGGCCGCGCTTGCGGGCAGCAAGTCGCGCCTCGTCGGGCCGAACTGCCCCGGCGTCATCACGCCCGGCGAATGCAAGGTCGGCATCATGCCGGGCTTCATCCACAAGCGCGGCCACGTCGGCATCATCTCGCGCTCCGGCACGCTGACCTACGAGGCCGTGTTCCAGACGACCAACCTGGGCCTCGGGCAATCGACTTGCGTCGGCATCGGCGGCGATCCCGTGCGCGGCATGAACTTCATCGACGTGCTCGCGCTCTTCGAACGCGATGCCGACACCGCCGGCATGATCATGGTCGGCGAGATCGGCGGCAGCGACGAGGAGGCGGCGGCGGATTACATCCGCCGGTACGTGAAGAAGCCGGTCGTCGCCTACATCGCGGGCGTCACCGCGCCCGCCGGCAAGCGCATGGGCCATGCCGGCGCGGTGATCGCGGGCGGCAAGGGCACGGCCGCCGACAAGTTCGCCGCGCTCGAGGAAGCCGGCGTGCGCACGGTGCGCTCGCCCGCGGAACTGGGCAGCGGGATGAAGTCGGCACTCGCTTCGGGGCGGCGTCGCAAGAAGAAGCGCTGACCGTGTTGCGGATAGCGCTCGCCCAGATCAACGCCACGGTCGGCGACGCGCCCGGCAACGCGGATCGCATCATCGCGAGGATCGCCGAGGCGAAGCAGCAGCGCGCGGCGCTGCTGGTCACGCCCGAGCTCGCGCTGTCGGGCTATCCGCCCGAGGACCTGCTGTTCCACCGCGGGTTCCGCCGCCGCATCGAGGAGGGGCTTGCGCACCTTGCGGACGCGGCGCGCGGCATCGATCTCCTGGTCGGCTACCCGGAATACACCGCCGACACGATCTACAACAGCGCGGCGTGGCTGCGCGATGGCGCCTGCATCGCGCGCTACCGCAAGCAGCAATTGCCTAATTATCAGGTGTTCGACGAGGAGCGTTACTTCACCGCGGGTAAGCAAGCGGTCGTCGTGGAGATCGGCGGCGTGCGGGTCGCGCCGCTCATCTGCGAGGATGTCTGGCACGTCGAGCCGGCCGCCTCCGCCCGCGCCGCCGGCGCGGAACTCTGCATCGCCCTCAATGCGTCGCCCTTCCAGCAGGGCAAGCAGCCGGAACGCGAGGGCAACCTTTGCCTGCGCGCGCGCGCGACCGGCATGCCGTTCATCTACGTCAACCTCACCGGCGGCCAGGATGAGCTCGTGTTCGACGGCAGCTCGTTTGCGGTCGATGAGACCGGCCGGCTGGTGCACCGCGCGCCCGCGTTCGCGGAATCGCTCACCTTCGTCGAGGCCGGCGCGCAGCAGGGCAATGGCTGGATCGAGCCGGAAAGCATCGCGCCGCTGCCGGCGGGCGAGGCCAGCGTGTACCAGGCGATCGTCCTGGGCGTGCGCGATTACGTGGACAAGCACCAGTTCCCGGGCATCGTGCTCGGGCTCTCGGGCGGCGTGGACTCGGCGCTGGTACTCGCGATCGCCTGCGATGCGCTCGGCAGCGACCGCGTGCACGCCGTGATGATGCCGTCGCGCTTCACCTCGTCGATTTCGGAAAAGGACGCGACCGCGATGGCCCGCGGGCTCGGCGTGCGCTACTCGGTGATCTCGATCGAGGGCATGTACGAGGCGACCCTTGCCGCGCTCAAGGACGAGTTCGCGGGCCGCGCACCCGACACGACCGAGGAGAACATCCAGGCGCGCTGCCGCGGCATGCTGCTGATGGCGATCTCGAACAAGACCGGGCGCATGGTGCTGACCACCGGCAACAAGAGCGAGATGTCGGTCGGTTACGCGACGCTGTACGGCGACATGGCCGGCGGTTATGCGCCGATCAAGGACTGCAGCAAGACGCTGGTCTGGCGGCTCGCGCGCTGGCGCAACGCGCAGGCGCCAAAGCCTGTGATCCCGCTGCGCACCATCGAGCGCCCGCCGACCGCGGAGCTGCGCGCGAACCAGCTCGACTCCGACAGCCTGCCGCCCTACGAAGTGCTCGATCCGATACTGGAGGCGTTCATCGAGGACGACCGCTCGGTGGACGAGATCGTCGCCCTCGGGTTCGAGCGCGCAACGGTCACGCGGGTGCTCGAGATGGTGAAGCGCAACGAATACAAGCGGCGGCAGGCGCCGCCCGGCGTGCGCGTCAGCCCCCGCGCCTTCGGCCGCGACTGGCGCTACCCGATCACTTCCGGCTACCGGCCCGGCGAATCATAAAAGGGGACGCAAGAGGGGTGCGTCCCCTCTTGCGTCCCCTTTTTTTCACCACAGTTTCCACCAGGAGCGCTCGGCCGCGCGGCGCTCCGGCGTCGATCCCGGGTAGTTCGCCGCGTAGACCTCGCGCGAGCGCTCGGCGAGGTCTTCCATGCCGAGCCCCTGGTACGCGGAAATCATGATGTCGAGCGCGTCCTGCACCGACGGCGCGCCGTCGTAGTTCTCGATGCAGAAGCGGGCGCGCGCGATCGCGGCGACGTTGGCCTGGCGGCGCAGGTAGTAGTCCGCGATGTGCACTTCGTATTCGGCCAGCCGGTTGCGCAGGAAGATCATGCGCTGGCGCGAATCGTGCGCGTACTCGCTGTTGGGGAACCGCTCGATCAGCGTCTGGAATTCCTGGAACGAGCGCCGCACGTCCTGCGGCGGGCGCTCGGTCAGGTCGGTCCGGAACCAGCGCTCGAGGAAATTCGGCGAGCGCTCGAAATACGTGAGGCCCTTGACGTACATCGCATAGTCCACCCGCGGGTGCGTCGGGTTCTCGCGGATGAACTGGTCCGCCGCGTCCACGGCTGATTCGGACTCGCGCGCCTTGTAATAGGCGTAGATGATGTCGAGCCGTCCCTGCCGCGACTGCTCGGCGAACGGGTAGCGCGCCTCGAGCGCCTCGTAATAACGCACGGCGCCGCGGTAGTCCCCGCCCAGCATCAGCTTCTGGGCCTTCGCATAGAGCTTGTCCGGCTGCAACTGCTCGGCCTGTTTCGCCTGGCTGCTGCATGCGGCGACGATCACCGCCAGGCACGCGATCAGCAGGACGCGCGCCGTCGTATTTACTGGCTGCAAAGGACTGGACCCCGACTGTTGAACCGACGCAGTATAAGCGACAAAGACCCCTTGCGAGCCCCATGAGTTCCCCCCGACACCAATGCGATTTGCGGTTGCCGCCGCAGGCTGCCGGCCGGCGCCTGGACCAGGCGCTGGCCGACGCCATGCCGGCGTACTCCCGTTCGCGCCTGAAGCGCTGGATCGACGCCGGGCAGCTGAAAGTGGACGGGCGCGTGCCACGCCCGCGCGACATCGTCGCCGGCGGCGAGCGCATCGTGCTCGACGCGCCCGCCGAGGACGCGGTGACATCGGCGGCGCAGGCGATCCCGCTCGACATCGCCTGGGAGGACGCGGACGTCATCGTCGTGAACAAGCCCGCGGGGCTGGTCGTGCACCCGGGCGCCGGCAATCCCGACCAGACGCTGCAGAACGCGCTCCTGGCCTACGACCCGAAGCTGTCGAAGCTGCCGCGCGCCGGCATCGTGCACCGGCTCGACAAGGACACGACCGGCCTGCTGATCATCGCGCGCAACGATGCCGCGCGCGACCTGCTGACCACCGCGCTGACCGCGCGCGAGATCCATCGCGAGTACCAGGCGGTCTGCGTCGGCGTGATGACCTCGGGCGGCACGGTCGATGCGCCGATCGACCGCCACCCGGTCGATCGCCTGCGCATGTCGGTGCGCTCGAGCGGCCGCGACGCCGTGACGCATTACCGCGTGATCGAGCGCTTCCGCCGCCACACCTGGGTGCGCGTGATGCTGGAGACCGGCCGCACCCACCAGATCCGCCTGCACCTGGCGCACGCCGGCTTCCCGCTGGTCGGCGATCCGGTCTATGGCGGCCGCCTGGTGATGCCGAAGGGCGCGACGCCGAAGCTCGAGGACACGCTGCGCGCATTCCGCCGCCAGGCGCTGCACGCGGCGAAGCTCGCGTTTCCCCATCCAAGGGACGGCCGGATGATCGAGGTCAAGGCGCCGCTGCCGCCCGATTTCACGGCGCTCGTCGACGCCTTGCGCCGCGACGCGGCGGCGGCAAAAAAGAAATGACCGGCGCCGGGTTTCTCGTTCCGGACTGGCCGGCGCCCCCCGGCGTGCGCGCGACCGTGACGACGCGCGCCGGCGGCGTCAGTTCCGGTCCGTGGGCCTCGTTCAACCTCGCCTCGCACGTCGGCGACGATCCGGCCGCGGTCGCGGAGAATCGCCGCCGCCTGCGCGCGGCGCTCGACCTCCCGGCTGAACCGTCGTGGTTGCAGCAGGTGCACGGGCATGCGGTCGCGCGCCTGCCCGGGCCGCTGCCGGAGGCCGCGGATGCCGCCGTCGTGTTCGGGCGCGGTCCGGTCTGCGCGGTGCTGGTCGCGGACTGCCTGCCCGTGTTCCTGGCCAGCCGCGACGGCGATCGCGTCGGCGTCGCGCACGCGGGCTGGCGCGGCCTCGCCGCCGGCGTCATCGAGGCGACGGTGGTCGCGCTCGGCTGTGACCCCGCGCGGCTGGTCGCCTGGCTCGGGCCCGGGATCGGGCCGCGGGCCTTCGAGGTCGGCGAGGATGTGCGCTCGGCGTTCATGGAGGGAGATCCGGTCGCCGCGTCCCATTTCCACCCAGGCCGCGCCGGCCGCTGGCTCGCGGACCTGCCGGCGCTCGCTCGCCGGCACCTGATGAAATGCGGCGTCGCCTCGGTGCATGGCGGCGGCACCTGCACCGTCTCCGACCCGGCACGCTTCTACTCCTATCGGCGCGACGGCGTCACCGGCCGCATGGCCGCGCTCGCCTGGCTCGCCTGATGCTAGGCTCCCGTTCATGTCCACGCTGACGCTGATCCTGCTCTACACGGGTGGCTGCGGCGCATTGTCCGCGGTAGTCGCCGCCGGCTTCATGCTGATGCCCGGCGAGCGGCGCAATGCGCTGCTGCCGCACCTCGTCAGCTTTGCCACCGGCGCATTGCTCGGCGCGGCCCTGCTCGCGCTGCTGCCGCACGCGCTGGAGGCGGGCGGCGGCGCGCATGGCATCGGCATCGCACTGGTCGGCGGCATCATCGCTTTCTTCGTGCTGGAAAAGCTGGTGCTGTGGCGGCACTGTCATGTGGACGCCTGTGAGGCGCACGGGCCGAGCGAGCACCATCGAGCGCGTGCCTCGGCCACGCTGATACTCTGGGGCGACGCGTTCCACAACATCCTGGACGGCGTGCTGATCGCGGCCGCCTTCATGACCGACCCGCACCTGGGCGTGGTCACGACCATCGCCGTGTTCGCGCACGAGATCCCGCAGGAAGTCGGCGACCTCGCGGTGCTGCTGCACGGCGGCATGTCGCGCCGGCGCGCGCTCGCGCTCAATGTCGCGGTCAGCCTCACCTCGGTCGCCGGCGCCGTGATCGCCTGGTTCCTGCTGGCGGAGGCGCTCGAGTGGCTGCCCTATGCGCTCGCCGTGGCGGCGGCCAGTTTCCTGTACGTGGCGGTTGCCGACCTGATCCCGGGCCTGCACCGGCGCGTCGATGCGCGCACCTCGGTCGGCCAGGTCGCGCTGATCGCGCTCGGCGTGCTGGTGATCGCCCTTTCGCACGAGTTTGCCCATTGAAATGAGCCGTTTCCGGCCTCATGGACGGGGCTGAACCCCGGATCCGGAGCCCATCCGTGCGCAGCGACCGACTGACCACCAAGTTCCAGCAGGCGCTGGCCGATGCCCAGTCGCTCGCCGTCGGCCGCGACCACCAGTTCATCGAGCCCACGCACCTGATGCTGGCGATGCTGGACCAGGACGGCGGCACGGTGCGCCCGCTGCTCGACAAGTCCGGCGTCAACCTCAACCTGCTGCGCTCGCAGCTGCACGCGCAGCTCG